>NZ_CP027232.1:615000-1192500 GCF_002998835.1 Capnocytophaga sp. oral taxon 864 | reverse complement strand
TTGGATGCGGGGGTTTCATCGCCTACCAATTCCTGACAAACTCCGAATGCTATTAAATGCTCATCAGCAGTGAGGGTATGGGTGCTAAGGTCCATATCCTAAAGGGAAAGAACCCGGACCATCAGCTAAGGTCCCCAAATATATGCTAAGTTGACCAAACGCGGTCTGACTGCACTGACAGCTAGGATGTTGGCTTGGAAGCAGCCATACATTTAAAGAGTGCGTAACAGCTCACTAGTCGAGCGGTTGGGCATGGATAATAAACGGGCATAAGCATATTACCGAAGCTATGGGGTAGTACAGAAGTACCTACCGGTAGGGGAGCATTCTATAGGCGTGGAAGCTAAAGGCGTGAGCCATAGTGGAGCTGATAGAAAAGAAAATGTAGGCATAAGTAACGATAAGGCAGGCGAGAAACCTGCCCGCCGAAAGATCAAGGTTTCCTCAGCTATGCTAATCAGCTGAGGGTTAGTCGGGGACTAACGCGCACCCGAGAAGGGGAAGTGGATGTACAACAGGTTAATATTCCTGTACCATTAATCTAATAAAAGTGACGGAACGAGATAACTACCGCGTACTGACGGAATAGTACGTTAAAGGAGCAGTTATAGCTTTGATAGTACACTGAGGCTTCGGTCGAGGTGATAGAGTGGTGACAACGTTTCCAAGAAAAGCGAAGATTAATGCCCGTACCGTAAACCGACACAGGTGATTGGGAAGAGAATTCTAAGGCGCTCGAGAGATTCATGGCTAAGGAACTAGGCAAAATAGACCTGTAACTTCGGGAGAAAGGTCGCCTATCTAGCGATAGGCCGCAGTGAAGAGGTCCAAGCGACTGTTTATCAAAAACACAGGACTCTGCAAAATCGAAAGATGAGGTATAGGGTCTGACACCTGCCCGGTGCTGGAAGGTTAAGAGGAGAGCTTAGTGGTAACACGAAGGTTTGAATTGAAGCCCCAGTAAACGGCGGCCGTAACTATAACGGTCCTAAGGTAGCGAAATTCCTTGTCGGGTAAGTTCCGACCTGCACGAATGGTGTAACGATTTGGACACTGTCTCGGCCATGAGCTCGGTGAAATTGTAGTATCGGTGAAGATGCCGATTACCCGCAGTGGGACGAAAAGACCCTGTGCACCTTTACTATATCTTCGTATTGGTCTTGGATAAGTGATGCGTAGGATAGGTGGGAGACTGCGAAGCGGCTATTCTGGTAGTTGTGGAGTCGTTGTTGAAATACCACCCTTTGCTTATCTGAGGTCTAACTTTGCTAAAGGCAAAGGACAATTCGTGGAGGGTAGTTTGACTGGGGTGGTCGCCTCCAAAAGAGTAACGGAGGCTTCTAAAGGTTCCCTCAGCACGCTTGGTAACCGTGCGAAGAGTGCAATGGCATAAGGGAGCTTGACTGAGAGACCTACAAGTCGATCAGGTACGAAAGTAGAGCATAGTGATCCGGTGGTTCCGTATGGAAGGGCCATCGCTCAAAGGATAAAAGGTACGCCGGGGATAACAGGCTGATCTCCCCCAAGAGCTCACATCGACGGGGGGGTTTGGCACCTCGATGTCGGCTCGTCACATCCTGGGGCTGGAGAAGGTCCCAAGGGTTGGGCTGTTCGCCCATTAAAGTGGCACGCGAGCTGGGTTCAGAACGTCGTGAGACAGTTCGGTCTCTATCTACTGTGGGCGTTAGAAATTTGCGTGGATCTGACTCTAGTACGAGAGGACCGAGTTGGACGCACCACTGGTGTATCTGTTGTCTTGCCAAGGGCATAGCAGAGTAGCTAAGTGCGGATGGGATAAGTGCTGAAGGCATATAAGTACGAAACCCGCCACAAGATGAGATTTCTTTTAAGGGTCGTGGGAGATGACCACGTTGATAGGTTACAGGTGTAAAGGTGGTAACATCATAGCCGAGTAATACTAATCACCCGTAGACTTTTCGCGCAGTATTCTTTTTTATAGATAAGAGTTAAGAGATAAGAGATAAGAAAGTGTAATACTACTTATGTTTTATCAATTATCAATCTCTTAAGAAGTTGTTAGTTAAAAATATGTTTTTTATCCCTATATGTTAAAATATAATTAGGAATAGGTATTTAAGTTAAGATACAAAAAGTAGTTTAAAAAAAGCTCTTATCTTTTACCTCTTACCTCTTACCTAAAACGATTTAAGGTGGTTATAGTCAAAGGTCTCACCTCTTACCATTCCGAACAGAGCAGTTAAACCTTTTAGCGCAGATGGTACTACACTTGTTGTGGGAGAGTATGTCGCCGCCTTCTTATAAAGAGCAATTCTTTATCAGAATTGCTCTTTTTTTTATTTGCTTATTTCTAATAATGCAAAAAAATAAGGAGTAAAACTCCTTATTCTACAATCTCTATATCTACCTGTATCAATCCTTTGTTTTTATTGTCAGTGATTTCCATAAAGGCGCGTTTAGAGAGGTCGAGTTCTCTCCCTTTGGTAAAGGGGCCTCTATCAGTAACAGTAACAACTACTGATTTGCCATTTATCCGATTGGTAACCTTTAGTTGAGTACCAAAAGGCAACGAGGGGTGTGCCGTGGTGAGCTTACTATTGCTAAATACAGCCCCACTAGCAGTTTTTCTTCCATTGAACTTATCGTGATAATAGGTAGCTGTTACATTCGTCTTATATATGCCTGTTTTTATATTCGCAGTTTTTGTAGCTGCTTTTTTCCCGTGAGGATATCTATGGCTATCTACAGTGCTACAAGCCTGTAAAGCTAATAGTCCTATAAGGCATATTGCTATTTTCAAAAAGTTACTCTTCATATATTTTCTTTTTTAGTTTATGTTTCTTTTCTAGAAGTAAACGATGCTTTACTATTGCAAAGCATCGTTTTTATATTACTTAAAATGCTTTATAAGTTACCTACTTTTAGTACCCAAATGTTAGAGTTTTTAAATTCAGGACGTTTCAGCAAGTTGAGCAATGTTTCACCTGCTTCTCCGCGCGATTCATAAGCTCTATCAATATAGATATAGTGCATACCATTTTCTTTATTCTTAAATGTGAATACTTTGATACCTAAATTCTCTATATCTCGTCTCATTTGGTAAGCTCCTTTAGGGTTTTGGAATACTCCTGCAATCACATAATAGCCTTGTGCTATACCCTCTATTTTTGGGTCTTCTACCACTCTTATGCGCTTGTCTAATTCTTCTTGAACAGTAGGTGTTTTAGTTGTTGTTTTAGGAGTTTCTACCGTAGGTGTTTTTGTTTCTGTTTCTGTTACCGTAGGAGTTACTACCTTAGGCGTTGGAGGTGTTACCACAGTAGGTTCAGGAGGAGTGGTCTTAATTGGTTTCTTAATGTGATGTTTGCCACCAAACTGATAAGAAACTACCACATCATAACTACCACCCAATTCAGCTACATAATTAGCAATAGTTTGTTCGTAGCCAAATCCTACGCTCAAGTGGTTAGTCACGTTGAAGCCTAAGCCACCGAAAGCTCCATATTTTTGGTCATAACCGGCGTAAGCCCAACCCAGAGGAACGTCCAACATCACGTGCCCGCCCATTTGAAAATTATCTTTGGTTCTTTTAGCTTTAGCATATATACTGAAAAAACCATCTTCTAAGAAATCACTCCGAGAATCTAACTCTTTGCGATACATCACGTGAGCGGTGAGCGACTTTTCATTAAAAGGCACTGCCATTTCTCCTGCCGAAAACGAATAGTCTAAGAGGTTCTCCGCGGTAATACCAAAATGCCAGAAGTTAAAGTTTACGTCTACCCCTGGTTGTAAGTTGATGATACTCGTAGGTTTCGCATTCTCTATCAAGGGGTCTTGCACGTTTACGCGCACTTTATTTCTGTCGATACTACTGCGGGCAAACACTACGTTTAGCCCTAAGCGCAAAAAGTTATCATCTGATATCTCTACTTGGTGTACGTAGTTTCCTAGTATACCTATATTGGCAAATATACCTGCTGTACGTTGAAAAACCAACCCGTGAGCCATATTGTTGCCATCGTAGTAATCATTCTTTCTACCTGCATCACCACCCCACTTCTTGCCATAAGAGAGCCCAAAGGTATTGAACTTATCTTCCTTAAAGCCCATCCACTGGTTGCGATGAAAGAAGGTAATTTGCGACTCATTCTTGCTAAATATTGGAAACGCAGGGTTCATTAGGTAGGTGTTGTATTTTACAGCCGTATGTCCAGGCATTTCGTAGGGTAGGTAATTACCATCACTTTGTGCAAATAAAAACTGAACACTAAGCGCCAACACTGTTATCGTTATGTTATGTACTATCTTCATCGTCAATTCTTATTTAAGTATTGTAATGGTTCCTTTCTTATCCACGCTTCTCGTTTCGCCGTTTTCGGTAATCTCACCTTTGAGGGTATAGATATAGATAAGCGCACGCTTGCCAAGGTCATTGAAAGTACGCTCATCAGGCCAATTATTTTGGTAGTTGTTTGTCGAGAGTACTTCTTTACCTTCTTGTGAGTATATCGTTACCTTCACTTTCGGAGTGAGGTATATCGACGGTATTTCCCACTTATCGTTAATGCCATCGCCGTTAGGAGTTACCACATTAGGCACTTCCACCACTTGGTAGATATTCAGTTCAAAAGGCAATATGTTCTCGCCTGCTGCCACGCACGACTCCTCTTTCAGTGTATAAGAACCCGACATATCCTCAGAAGTCACCTCCAAAGTTGTGCCGTATTTCACCGTGCCGTCGTCTTTTGTCCAGCTGAATTTATTACCTCCTTCGGCAACTAATCTATCACCTATACGCACGTCGAACTTGCGCTCACGTGCTGTACTGGTTTGGTATACTTGTTTTACAGGAGCAGTGCCTTGACTGTCGCGCATTAAACTCAATTTCAAACCGCCTACTTGGTAGTTCTTCACTTGTATATGAGCGCGTTTAGGGCAACCGCCGTTGTTAATTTCTAAATAGTATTCGCCTATTTCGTTCACGCTTGCCGTAGGGTTTTCACTGCCTATGGGAGTGTCGTTAGTGTAATTGGCACTCGTTACTTTCTTCCATACGTATGAAAAACTATCGGCTACTGATGAGTTAGGGTCGAAGCTATCAGCAGCTACGGTAAGACTAATAGTACCTCCTTGACAAAGGTATACGGTTCCTTTCGCACCGTCAGCCGACGATATTTCAAAATCGGGGATAGGAGTAAACGCTACCGGTTTTTCGTCCGAAGTCTTGATAATCGTACCATAACTAACCCGCACTGAATATTTAGCCGATTCTGAGTTGCCTGCGCGCGACACGACAAACTGTTGTCGGGTTTCGCCAGGCACATCGTTGCTGTCTTTTTGCCATTGGAAGTTAAAGAATTGGTAATCTATTTTCTTTACTTCCACCTGTTCCCCACTACTGCTTAACTGTACGGTTATCTTTTGTATTTCAAGAGTGGTTTGTGTACGGGTTTCACAGTTGGTAGATGCTACCGTTCCTACTCTCACGCCTTTAATATCAGCAATGGTTTCAAAGTAAATAGGAGTAAGGCTGATACTTGTACCACAACTACCGCCATCGGTGATTTTTGCTTCGTATACGTCAGCCGATACAGGCGTATCAGTAACCGTGTATTCCACACCCGTAACGCCTGCTATTACGGTGCCGTTTTTCTTCCATTCCACAGTGGGGTTGGTCATATTGTGCGATATTTTCAGTACCGTAGTTTTTGCAGGGTAGTAAATCTCGCGAGTGTTCATATCTTCCGCCCAACGTGCTGTGATAACGGTGCGCTTTGCCACTACCGAGTTGGACGTAGCAGGGCAACCTCCGCCCGTACCGCCTATGGTAGCGTAATACACTCCTGTGGCAGTTACTCCATATTGGGTCATTCCTACCCCTTGCGCTATCTGTGCGCGGTCTTTAAACCAAGTGTAAGTAGCCGTAGGGTCGGCACCAGTGGTAACCGTGAGCGTATACACCTCTCCACAAAAATCCACATTATCTACACTGTTGTTAATGCGCAATGCATTGCTGTCCTGCAATTGAATATCTAATACATTCGATTCAGGAATGGAAGGAAACCCCGAAGCCGTTATTTTCAAGCGGTATTTACCGTTTTGGGTAGCGCTGTTAAGGGTGATTTCTTGCGTGGTATTGATATTAGTAAATGCACCGCCCGTTTCTCTTTGCCATTGAAAAGTGAAAAACGAATAGTCGCTCGGGTCTATTGCAAGCTCAGTAGCACCCGATACGGCTGTGATTTTGTCTACCGTGAGGTCTATGCTGTTCGTCTCGCAAGGCTGATAAGAAGTTTTAGGCTTGATGCTCACCTTGAAGCTATCAGGGGCTTTAAGTTCGTACTCCTCAGTTTCTACCGTCGAGGCACAACTGCCCGTTTGGATTACTTGGGCTTTGTATTTGCCTGCGCTGGTGGCTACATAAGTATTGGCAGTTTGCCCCGGTATTTCCACCCCGTCCTTAAACCATTTGTACGACGGATTTTGGGCAGTGGTATTTACGCTGAGGGTACGCTGTTTGTTGGGTAACAATACATTCCCCCCTGTGGTAGTAATATTAGCTTTAATAGCATCTTTATGTTTTATTTCTATTTCATTGGAGCGCACATCGCAGGCACTGCCGTTGCCTATCTGCACGCGGTATTTACCTGGAAGATTATTGGGGGGCGACACCACATAGGTAGCCACCCCGTTAGTTTCGCCCAACTTAGTATTGTCGCGATACCACGTATAAGTCTCATTGCCCGCAGGGGTAGCAGTAAGGGTAAAGCTCTCTGAGCTACATATCTCAGTAGCAGAACTACTAAGCACTAGCGACTGCCCACCGCCTGTAACTTTTACAGTGATGTTGTTGGACTTTGAATAATTTCGGTCAAAGCAGTTATCGCCGTAATCGATAGCTACTATATATGTTCCTTCTTCAGTTACAGTAAGTTTAGGACCTGTTTGATTAGGTATTTTAATTCCCCAAGAACTACCGTGGTAAGAAGGGTCAAAAGGTTTTCTATACCAAACATACTTGTAGTCAGAAATATTGGTACTTCCAACACTAGTAAAAATTTGTGCTACTGATATTTCTAATGACTGTCCAGGACAAAGATTTATATTACCTGAAGGAGTAGTTTTTAAAGCTTGTGCTACATTCATATAAGAACCTTCAAATTCCTGATTAGGACTACTACCAATAGTAGCTATTATTTCGCTCGCAGGGTTGGTTGAACGTACGCGAATCCGGTATTTTTTACCCTTTAAAGTCTTAGGGAAAGTTACATAGGCTTCAAAGGTCTGGGCTGTATTTAATGTCTTTCCAGGCCAAAATTTTTCATTCTGAGTTTGTAGTACAGTTGGGTTATTGAAACTTCCATTAGCATCGGAAAGTTCAAATATATATTTATTATCAGCATTTGGAAGAGGGGGTGACCAACGTACACTAATTCTAAATCCTGAATCATCTTTTGGATTGTTTGGCTGAAGTTTCCCATTGTTAGTAGCACTTGCACAAACAAAAGAAAAATTTGTTTTTGCAGAAACTAGTTTATTATCTTGTCCTTGCACTCCTTCTATACCAAAGAAGTATAAAAGCAGAAAAACACTTATGTATTTAAAAAAATTGCTTACTTTCATTTTAAAATACGAATTAAAACATTGCTAAAAATACTATAAATCATACCCACTGGGTACTATACACGGTGCAAAGATACGAAAAAGAAATATCTACACAAAATTAATTGTCCATTTTTTTTACACTCCCCTGTCACCTTTACTCAACGTCCTTACCTGCTTTGTGTTATAACTTTCTGAAAATTAAACTCTTTTCACTATATAATTTTCCTTCATATTCCCTATGCCATCGCGCTACTCCTGTAAAATTTTAAGCATCAATTAAGAATCTTTTAAGAATGTTTAACGCAAAGCTTACGCAGGTAAAAGCTAAAAGGTAAAACCACAACCGATATAATCCCTGCTACTATATTCCCCTTTCCGTCACCACATTCCCCCTTTGAAGGGAGGTAGGGGGGATGTTATCAAATAAACATTACTACACTCTCCATCTCCTTGGGAGAAGTCTCCGAATAGGAGAGTATGTGATTGGGAGAATATTAATCAAAAAAGGTATCCAATCTTTGGATACCTTTTTACTGAGAACAGTTATATCTCTAATCTTTTACAAAAACATAGTCTTGTGCTTCTTTATTGCTAATAATATCTTTAAGAATCCTTACATATTCATTATAAGCGGTAGCTTCAGAGCATACAACAAAAGACACTAATTCTGTTTTTCCTTCAAGTGATTTTCCATAGAATCCGATGGCATTATGTTTAGGAATTAACTTTATTGTATTTTCACCTAGATTAGTAGTAATATGTTCTCTGCGATCTTTGCCCCCAAATTCTATATAATGACGAGTATAATAACCTAAATCTTCTGTTTTTATTGTAAAAGGTTCTTTTAAAGTCGCACCGTAACAATAATACAACTCTTTATAATAATATTCATAACGGAATCTTCCTAAAAATAGTTTATAGTTAGAATATTGAGTGTTAAGCTGTTCTATTGTTCTTGAAGAATTAAAGAAAGTAAAAGGCTTTTCTTGGATTTTTTTATTACTATATGTTACATCAATAACTTTAGGAATAAAAGGAGGAACTTGATCTTGTTCTCTGCCCATAAGTATTAGAGGAAGAGTCTCTTCTACATTTAAAAAATAATAAGGTTCAAAATCATCATCATACATAGATTTTAATAAATTCACATATTCTCTATAAGCTTCATCTGTAGGAAATACGTAAAAAGAAGTAGCAATATAACGATATTGACCTCCGTTTATATAATCATAAGTAGAATAACGACCTGGAGAAGGTTTTGTAGAATATATAATCACAGCTCTTTTCTTTTCAAATAATCCGTAGCGTTCATTCTCAAATGTTTCTCCTTTTTTACCTGTGCAGGAATAGAACTTATAAGGGCGTCTTATATAGGATTCTCTATCTTCCTCAGAAATAAATTCGCCTAATTCATCGTGAGTAATAGTAGCTAAATCGCTATTTACAATCATAAATTTTTTGTAAAAGTCATCTAATAGCTTATTACCTTTCTCTAAGTTACTTTCTATAAGTGGAATAGGGCATCCAGGTAAACGGTATTCTGCTTCAATATACCAATCAAAGTAGTTTACAGGATATATCTTGGAATATCAAATTTCTTAAGGTCTTTATCAAATCCCAAAATAATTTGGTTAGTTTTCACGGTAGGAGTAGCGGTACCGTTACCATTATTACCGTTGCCGTTGTTATCACAGTTGCAGTCCTTGTCTTTACTACAAGACGCTAAGGCTAACCCAATAATAGCCAAATAGAATAAAAATTTCTTCATAATGTTGTAATTTTATATGTTATTTATGCCACAAAAGTACAACATATTTTTTAACTGTGCAATTTTTTTCAGTTAAAAGTTACTAAGAGGGTAAATATAAAATACTTGCATCTCTGTTATAGCTATAATCCCCGCCACCACATTCCACCTTTGGAGGTAGCCAGCGATAGCTGGGTATGTGTAAGGGGGGAGGTTTGTCTCCTTTTCCAGCTTGTCCCCCTTCGGGGGTTCGGGGGCTTACCAAATAAGTAACTCGCTACATTTCCTCTTTTGAAGATAGCCAGCAACAACTGGGTATGTGTAAAGGGGAAGGTTTCTTTCGCTTCCCCGCCACACTCCCTCCTATTGCCTATGCCCTAAGGCCTAGTGCCTTTTCCCTTTCTTTCGCCTCGAAACCCTGTTTTTAACATTTTTAGCCTTGTTGTATTATACTATGAGTCAACTACTTATATACCCTTTCTATACCAATCGTCCAAGATTCGTATAAGCTTCCTATAAGCTCTCTATAAGCTAACCCCACCCTCTTTACAGCCTTTTTTCACCAAAAACGCCCTTAACCTTCTTCTGAAAATCTCCGTTTCCTTCCGAATCCTCCAATGTGTCACTTTTTACGGCACACACTTTGCCAAAGTTTCAAACTTTGGCAAAGTTAATTATTAGTATTATCAGCATTTTTGGTTTTATCAGCATTATTCCCTACCTTTGCACCCTATTAAACACCTATCACCCATTAACCTTTTACCTTTTACCTTATGAACATACAATTACCTCATTCCACATTACAGTCAGAAAAACATTTGTTGCTCTCAGGTTCCAAGTCCGAAAGCAATAGAGCACTTATATTGCAAGCGCTCTTCCCTGAACTCACTGTGCAAAACCTCTCCACTGCCGATGATACCCTACTGCTACAACAAGCCCTTACCTCTCATACAGAAGTTGTAGACATTCATCACGCAGGTACTGCAATGCGCTTTCTCACCGCTTATTTTGCAATACAACAGGGCAAAGAAGTGCTCCTCACAGGTTCTCCCCGAATGAAAGAAAGACCCATAAACCTATTAGTAAATGCGTTACAACAGTTAGGCGCCGATATTACATATACTGAAAAAGAAGGATTTCCACCTATATATATAAGAGGCAAAAAGCTTACTAACAACGAAGTACATATCCAAGGCAACGTCAGCAGTCAGTACAGCTCAGCTTTATTGCTTATTGCTCCTACTTTGCCTAACGGACTCACCTTGCATTTGGAAGGCGAAGTTACCTCTCTGCCTTACTTAAAAATGACTACCAATCTCTTAGCTCATTGCATAGGACAAGAGCAAGTGTTGTTCAAAGCCAATACTATAAAGGTAAACACAATGAAAGGAAAAAACTTACTACATAACAGTTGGGAAGTAGAATCCGATTGGTCTTCCGCCTCCTATTGGTATGTTTTTGTTGCCTTATCGCCCATAGGCACCACCCTTTCATTGTCCTATTTTAGGCCTCATAGCCTGCAAGGCGATAGTGCCTTAAAAACTATTTATGAGTTTTTTGGAGTGCACTCCTCATTCAAAGGTAATGAATTAACTATTGAAAAAGTAGCTGAACCTCAAGAAAAGCGTTTTGAGTGTAACCTAAATGCCACCCCTGATATAGCACAAACCATTGCCGTTACTTGTGTAGCAATGGGCTTAGAGTGCCATCTAACAGGCTTACACACTCTTAAAATCAAAGAAACCGACCGCCTTCAAGCATTACAAACCGAACTGAGAAAGTTAGGAGCAGAAGTAAGTATTACTCACGATAGCTTGCATTTAGCACCTTGCCCACACTTGCGCTCTGGCATTAGCATTGCTACCTATAACGACCATCGAATGGCAATGGCTTTCACACCTTTGATGCTAAAAACTACCCTCGAAATAGCCGATAAAGAAGTCGTAAGCAAATCCTATCCCTCTTTTTGGCACGACGTAGCCCAGCTTACAGTTAAAAGATAATAGTTAAAACTTATTTTCAATCAGTAACATAAAAATCTACCACGATACGACAAAAGTATATTTTAGTTGTAAAATATTAGAAAAC
Organism: Capnocytophaga sp. oral taxon 864; assembly: GCF_002998835.1. NCBI lineage: Bacteria > Pseudomonadati > Bacteroidota > Flavobacteriia > Flavobacteriales > Flavobacteriaceae > Capnocytophaga > Capnocytophaga sp. oral taxon 864. The sequence continues at coordinate 1,181,078 of NZ_CP027232.1, read as the reverse complement.
AGTATTTTAAACAGCTAATTATCAGATACTAAAAAATAAAAACTAAAAAAAGTTGCTCTAACATAGTGTTTATTAAATAATTAATTTGTACCTTTGCACGCTGAAAGGATTTAGAGAATATTATTAATTAAAACAATATAAAGATGACAAAAGCAGAAATTGTATCAAAGATTTCCGACAAGTTGGGTCTTGATAAAAACGACGTTCAACTAACGGTTGAAAACTTTATGAACGAAGTAATCAACACATTAGAAAGTGGCCAAAACGTATATCTTAGAGGCTTCGGTAGCTTTATTATCAAAACTAGAGCTGAAAAAACTGGACGTAACATCTCTAAGAATACCACTTTGAAAATTCCCGCTCATAACATTCCTGCATTTAAGCCTGCAAAAGTATTCGTTGAAGGAGTTAAAGCTAAGGTAAAAGTAGCTAAAACTGATAAAAAAGCGAAAAAATAACATTGTATTAATAAATCACAATATATTAAATAATTAAGTTATGCCAAGCGGAAAAAAAAGAAAAAGACATAAAGTGGCTAACCACAAACGCAAAAAAAGAGCGAGAGCTAATCGCCACAAAAAGAAAAAGTAGTTTTTAACTACTTTTTCTCTTTAAAGTAGTATTGTTTAACTAAAATCCAACAAAGTGGACAAAGAATTAATCATTCGTTCTGGTTCCTCTTACGTAGATTTTGCTTTGCTCAGAGACGGTAGGCTCATCGAACTTCATAAAGAAGAAGATACTAACGGCTTAGGAGTAGGAGATATAATGCTCGCTAAGGTACGCAAACCTATACAGGGGCTCAATGCAGCTTTTGTAAACGTAGGTCACGAAAAAGACGCCTTCTTGCATTATCACGACTTAGGCCCCCAATTAGCTTCTCTACTGAAGTTCCTTAAATGGGTAATCTCTGGAAAACTAAAAGACTTTTCTCTTAAAGATTTTCCCTTAGAACCCGATATCGATAAAAATGGTTCTGTAGCCGAAACACTTAAACCTAATCAACCTATACTGGTACAGATAGTAAAAGAACCTATCTCCACCAAAGGTCCTCGTATCAGCTCTGAACTCTCTATCGCAGGTCGTTACCTCGTGCTAGTTCCCTTTTCTGACCGCATTTCTATCTCTCAGAAAATAGAAGGTAAAGCCGAGAAAGAACGCTTGCGTAAACTCTTGCAAGGCATTAAACCCAAAGGTTTTGGTGTGATTGTACGCACCGTAGCCGAAGGTAAAAAAGTAGCGGAACTCGACAAGGATTTGCAAAGTCTCTTCAATCGTTGGGTTTTGATGTGCCGAAAAATTCAAAAAGCGGTTTTTCCCTCTAAGGTAATGAGTGAAGTGAACAAAACGGGGGCTATCCTCCGCGATATGTTCAACGATTCCTTTACAGGTATTCACGTAGATAATGAGCAACTCTATGAACAGATAAAAAAATACGTACAAGAAATTGCTCCTGAGAAAGAGAATATCGTAAAACTCTATCACTCATCAGTGCCTATATTCGAAAAGTTCCATATAGAACGACAAATCAAAACGGCTTTCGGTCGCACCGTATCGATGCCAAAAGGAGCTTACCTCGTAATAGAACACACCGAAGCCTTACACGTGATAGACGTAAACAGTGGCAACCATTCCAATAAAAATAACGACCAAGAAACCACCGCTCTATCCGTAAACCTCATCGCTGCTACCGAAATCGCACGACAACTCCGATTGCGCGATATGGGTGGTATCATCGTCGTCGATTTTATCGATATGGGCAATAGCGAAAACCGCCGTGTATTATTTGATCACTTGCGCAACGAAATGGCTGAAGACCGTGCTAAACACAAAATCTTGCCCCCGAGCAAATTCGGTCTGATACAAATCACACGCCAGCGAGTGCGCCAAGAACTAAACATCAAAACAAAAGAAGAGAATCCAAGCAAAGAAGGCGAAATCGAAGCGCCTATCGTTCTAATTGATAAAATCAATATAGAACTTGAAAGCATTATTAAGGAGGAAGCCTATAAAGGACGTATCGTGCTAAATGCGCACCCTTTCATAGCAGCTTATTTAACCAAAGGGCTATTTAGCTCTATCCGTTTCAAATGGTTCTTGAAATACAAGCGATGGATAAAAATCCTACCGCGCGATGCCTATACTTATTTAGAGTATCGCTTCAAAACCAACGAAGGAACCCCTCTTTAACATTACCAAACTCGGTGCGTAGCAATACTCACCGAGTTTTTTTATTAAATAACAAATATGAAAACCATCGTCTCTACAAAAGTCTTATCCCAAGAACAGAAAGCAATCCTTTCGGTTCTTCCTATACACCTTATTGAACACAACTTTATCACCGTAAGCCCTATAACAATGAGCCTCACACCGCCCTACGACTTGCTTATTGTTACCAGTCAAAATGCAGTGAAGAGCCTATCACAAAACCCTTTGGCAACTACCTTAAAAGAGACTCCAGTTCTTTGTGTAGGTGAGCAAACTCAACAACTACTCACTCAAAACGGGTTTAATGTATTGCATTTTGCCCACTATGCCTCTGATTTGGTTCAATATTTACAGCAAAACTTAACTTCCTTAAAAAAACTTACCTCTATCGCATTCTTTGCAGGTACTCAACGCCTTAATACTCTTCCCAACTTCTTTGTTGAAAACAATTTAAAAGTAAAAGAAATCACCGCTTATAAAACTGAATATACTCCTATTAAGATAAAAGAGAACGCAAGTGCTATTCTCTTTTACAGTCCGTCGGGAGTAGAAAGCTACTGCACGCGCAACACCCTTACCGCTGAACAACAAATATTTTGTATAGGTAAAACTACTGCCGAAGCCGTAAAAAACAGATTAAAAAACCAAACTGAAAATATAATCCTCCCTCCGATTCCTACTGTAAAATCTCTTTTAGAAATACTGTCTATAAACCTAAAATAACAGACTATATTAGGGTAATAATCCTAAAAATAAAGAAAATAATCACTAAACATTGTTGCTCTAATTATATTTTTTTGTATTTTTGCCGATTGAGGTAGTATGCTACCTAAACACTATTAACATAATAAACAGGAAAATGAGTTGCAATAGTTGCACAATCAATCATACAAAAAAAGGGTGTATATCCAACTGTCGAGCCAGTAGCTTTGGGAGTGTAAAACTCTCAGTGTTCGATTGGCTTGCTAATACTCAATTAGCTGGTGGACAAGAGTTTTTCGACTGCGTGGAAGTACGTTTTAAAAACAGTCGAAAGGAATACTTCCGCAATGTCGACAAGCTCCCTCTGCAAATAGGAGATGTCGTAGCTACCGAAGCTCCCTCAGGTCACGATGTAGGGGTAGTAACGCTCACAGGTGAGTTGGTGCGTTCGCAAATGAAGAAGAGAAAAATAGATTGGGAAGGCGACTTGCCCCGCGTATACCGCAAAGCCAATCAGCACGATATAGATGTGTGGCAACAGTCACGTGCCAAAGAGATTGAAGTACAAAAACAATCACGCGAGCTGGCTATTGCCTTAGGGCTCGAAATGAAAATCTCAGATGTCGAATTTCAAGGTGATGGCTCTAAGGCTACTTTCTATTATACAGCTGAAGGACGCGTAGATTTCCGCCAACTCATTAAGGATATGGCAAAAGCCTTTTCAGTGCGTATAGAAATGCGCCAGATAGGTTTCCGTCAAGAGGCAGCTCGCTTGGGCGGTATAGGCTCTTGTGGGCGCGAATTGTGTTGCTCTACTTGGCTTACCGATTTTAGAAGTGTTTCTACTTCGGCTGCCCGCTATCAGCAACTCTCTTTAAATCCACAGAAATTAGCAGGGCAATGTGGTAAGCTAAAATGTTGCTTGAACTTTGAGCTCGATACTTATTTAGATGCTCTGCAAGACTTCCCAAGAACCGATACAAAACTCCATACACAACGCGGTATGGCTACTTGTCAAAAGATAGACATCTTTAAGCGATTAATGTGGTTCACTTATGATGAAAACCCTATTACTTGGCACAAACTATCTGTAGACAGTGTAAAAGAAATCTTAGAAATTAATAAAAAAGGCGAACCTATCGAGGAACTCGAAGAATACGCTATTGTAACCGATTTGTCTTCTCGTAAGAGTACCTCAGTATATGAGGGCATCGAACTCACTCCGGTAGAAGAAGATAGCATCACCCGTTTCGATACTCCTAAGCGTAAAAAGAACAAACGTAACAATAAAAAGGACAATAAAGGAGGTCAAAAGAATGCTAAATCTGCTCAAAGTAACAATAATAACTCCTCTAAACAACTGAAATCACAGTCCAATCAAGGAGCTAAGAAAAACAATAACAATGCAGAGGTAGCAAACGAAAAACAAGCTCAAAAGCCACAAGCGAAACCTAAAAATACTCATTATACCAATGGGAATAACAAAAAGAACCCTAATTATAAAAACAAACAAAAAGTTAATAATAACGACAATACACCAAAAGATGAAAATTCTTAGCCTGCTAACCTTCTTTACCTTGCTTATTTCTTGCCATAGTGGGGTGGAATATAGCCAATACGTTTCCCTACCCAATGGTTGGGAACAGCATAAACCTATGTTTTTTGAATTAGAAGAAAACGACACAGTAGCAAAGAAAAACCTTTTTATAATGCTCCGAAATGACGAACATTATGAGTTCAGCAATCTGTTTCTCATTACTAAAATGGAATTGCCTAACAGCAATAAAGTAATTGTAGACACTTTGGAGTACGAAATGGCTACCCCCGAAGGTAAGTGGTTAGGCTATGGCTATTCAGCCGTAAAAGAGAGTAAATTGTGGTATAAAGAGAATTTCACATTCCCTACTAAAGGTAAATATCTCATAAAAATAGAACAAGCAATGCGAAAAATAGGCGATAACAACGGCGTGCCTGTGCTCAAAGGAATTACTGAAGTAGGATTAAGAGTTGAGGAAGTAAAAAACAGAAAGTAAACTTTCATTGATAAACTGATAAATAAGATATGAAAAAACAAACGACACAGAAAACAATAGTCAAACCAAAAAGGGTATAAGCCCCGTCGTAAAATGGTTTTGGTATATCTTTGCTGGTGGAATTGTAGCAATTATGTTGCTGTTCTTATCAGCGTCTTTGGGACTATTAGGCGAGATGCCTGACTTCAAACACTTAGAAAATCCCGAAACCAATTTGGCTACCGAAATAATTACCGCCGATGGTAAATCCTTAGGAAAATTCTATTTAGACGAGAATCGTACCCCTATTAAGTTTAAAGATTTGCCCAAATCATTAGTCGATGCGCTTATTGCTACCGAGGACGAACGCTTTTACGAGCATTCAGGTATCGATGTACGTGGCACCTTGCGCGCAATGTTTTTCTTCGGTAGCAGAGGAGGGGCTTCAACTATTACCCAACAGTTAGCTAAACAACTCTTCCATAAAGAAAAGAAAAGAGGCTTAGGGCGTTATACTCAAAAGATAAAAGAATGGGTCATTGCTACTCGTCTCGAGAAACAATATACCAAAGAAGAAATATTGGCAATGTACTTTAATGTCTACGACTTTAATAACAATGCCGATGGTATACGCTCTGCTGCCAAAATTTACTTCGATAAAGAACCTAAAAATCTCAAGATAGAAGAGGGGGCAATGCTGGTCGGAATGTTTAAAAACTCCGCTCTTTATAATCCAGTGAAAAATAAAGTAGGCGTCACCAATAGGCGTAATGTAGTACTTGCCCAAATGGCAAAGAACAACTACATTACTCAAGAGGAAAAAGACTCTCTACAAAAACTGCCTTTAAAAATTAAATTCACTCCTGAGAGCCATAACGACGGTTTGGCTACCTATTTCCGCGAATACTTGCGTACTTATATGAAAACCTGGATTGAAAACAATCCTAAGCCAGACGGTACCAAGCACAACTTATATCTCGATGGACTAAAAGTCTACACTACTATCGATTCTAAGATGCAAGCCTACGCTGAGGCTGCCGTTAAAGCTCATATGCAACGACTACAAAAGGCTTTCGACGCCGAAAATAACCCTAAAAAGAACCCTATGTTCCCTTTCGTGAAGGTCTCAAAAGATGAGTACGCAGCCCTAATTGAAAAGGCAATGAAAAACTCTAATCGCTGGGCTCACTTAAAGTATTTAGGCTATTCCGAAAAGGAAATCCGCGACTCTTTCTATAAAAAGACCGATATGCGCGTATTCAGTTGGAAAGGTGAGAAAGACACTGTAATGACCCCTCGCGATTCTATACTGTACTACAAGGCTTTTTTGCGCACAGGAATGATGTCTATGGAACCCCAAACAGGGCATATCAAGGCTTGGGTTGGTGGTATTAACTACAAACATTTCCAGTACGACCAAGTCATACAAGGAGCTCGCCAAACTGGGTCTACCTTCAAACCTTTTGTTTATGCCACAGCTATTGACCAGCTCCACTATTCTCCTTGTTTAGAGCTGCCCGATATACAAACTTGTGTAGAAGCTCATAAATATGGTAACCTGCAAGCGTGGTGTCCGCGTAACTCCACAGGTAACTTTACCGGTAAGATGATGACTCTCAAATATGCATTAGCAAACTCTGTGAACTCTATTACGGTGAATTTAATGGATAAAGTAGGTCCTCTTCCTGTCATTAACTTAGTGAAAAAGTTAGGAATTACTTCCAATATGCCTCAAGCTCCTTCCATCGCCTTAGGTACTGCTGATGCCACTGTTTTCCAAATGGTAGGTGCTTACGGTACTTTTGCCAATGAAGGCGTATATGTAAAACCTGTACTGATTACCCGTATTGAAGATAAAAACGGTACTGTACTCTTCGAAAACACTCCTGAAACTCACGATGTAGTAAATGCCGAAGTAGCTCGCGCCGTAGTAAATCTTTTGGAAGGTGTTACTCGCTACGGTTCAGGGGCGAGATTGCGTACCAAAGGAGCTGATAGCTACAACGCTGTATATAAAAATGTGATGACTGGCTATCCTTACCAATTTACCAATGCCATAGCTGGTAAAACCGGTACTACCCAAAACAACAGCGATGGTTGGTTTGTCGCAATGGTGCCTAATCTTGTAACAGGCGTATGGGTAGGAGGCGAAGACCGTGCAGTACACTTCCGTAGTATGGCTTATGGACAAGGGGCTACAATGGCTCTACCTATTTGGGGATACTATATGAAAAAGTGTTATGCCGATACTGACTTAGCTGTTTCCAAAGCAGCATTCCCTGCTCCTCAGAATGTACAAATCCAAATAGATTGTAGCAAGGAGAAAGAAGAAGGCTCAGGAGAAGACGATACCTCTATCGATTTTTAATCATTAAATATATTAAAAAACGGGATACCTTCGCTTTTGCGTTGGTATCCCCTTTTTTTTGTATTGATAAATACAACCGAACTTTCTTCATATCCCTATCTTAGCTTTAATTTACCTTCACTTTTTCTTCGTCTTTTGTTCATCATTTCTTCGTCTTTTCTTCGTTGTAGACCCACTGTAGAGCCACTCATTGCTCGTTCTTTGTTCGTCTTTTCTATAAGCTCTCTAAATCTACATTATTTAATTCTCCCGCCCCCATTTGCTAATTTGCTAATTAACTCATTTACTAATTTTATCCGCCTGTGTGGCTCGACCGTCATTTGTTCGTCATTCGTCTCTCGTCATTCGTACCTACACTCCCCCTTGAAGATAGCCAGCGACAGCTAGGTATGAGTAAAGAGAGAGGTTTGTCACCTTTTTCAGCTTGTCCCCCTTCGGGGGTTCGGGGGCTTACCGAATAAGTGAGTCGCTACATTCCCCCTTCTCCGTCGCTACATTCCCCTTTTTCCGTCATACTCCCCCTATTGCCTATGGCCTAAGGCCTATTACCTATTCCTCTTTCTTTCGCCTCGAAACCTCATTTTTAGCACTTTTTAATCGTTGTATTATAGTATTAATCAACTACTTATATACCTTTTCTATACCAATCTTCCAAGATTCGTATAAGCTTCCTATAAGCTCTCTATAAGCTAACTCAAGCTCTTTTCAATCAAAAAACACTTTTTCCAGTTACTTATAATTCCTTTTTATTTCCTTTTAAAAAGTCCTTGTGCCTCTATTCTGTATATTTTTCGTAACATAAATACTACGATATTTCTTACCTTAAGCTCACGTTAACTTATTGATTACTTACGTTTTTATCAGAAAAATAACTTTTAGTAAAGAAAAATGTACAATAAGTAAAGTGCTTTTTGTTAAGTATTCCTTAATTTTGTCCCAAAGAAAAAACTTTAAATTTTATATAATGAAAAGCATCATTAGCATTTGTATTTTGCTGTTCAGTATCCCAATGCTGGCGCAAAAAGTAACTATTACGGGGGTAGTTACCGATGAAAACAAACAACCCCTCCCTGGTGCAAGCGTTGCCGTAGAGCACGCGCATTCAGGTACGGCTACTGATTTTGAAGGGCGTTTCTCCCTAAGTGTAGCTCCTACCGATAAAATAGTAGTGAGCTTTATGGGCTATCGCTCCAAAACCATAGCCGTAGGTAAAACACGTACTTTCAATGTATCTCTCGAACCTGAGGTCACTCAGATTGATGAAGTAGTACTTGTAGGGTACGGTACACAGCGCAAAAGCGATATCTCTACGGCAGTAGCTTCGGTGAAAATGGCAGATATCGCCCAAAGCAGTCCATCGCAGGTATTGCAAGCGTTGCAAGGTAAAGTGAGTGGGGTGCAAATCATCTCTTCCGATGGTTCTGCTTCCAGCGGACTCACATTTAGAATTCGCGGGGTGAACTCCATCACAGGAGGTACGCAACCGCTCTTTGTTATTGATGGGGTGCCTATGCCTACCCAAAGGGTAACCAACACCAATGAAGATGTGGCTACCAATCCGCTACTCAGCTTAAACCCTAACGACATTGAGTCAATGGAAATCCTCAAAGATGCCGCAGCAGCAGCTATCTACGGGTCTAACGGTTCTAATGGGGTAGTGCTTATCACCACCAAAAAAGGAAAAGAGCTCGCTAAACCTAAATTTAACTTCAGTTATGCAAGTTCTATTGAAATGATGCCTAATATCCCTTTGAAGGTGCTCAATGCTGAAAATTATGCTCACAAAATGCTCGATTATGGCACTTGGGGCAATCAACCTCAAATAGACTTTTGGCAACGAATGATTGCCGAAAAAGGCTGGAATCACCCTGCCGTAAAAGATTGGCTGAAAGAAGTTACCCAAACAGGTACTAAAAACGAAGCTAACGGTAGTATCACGGGTGGTACCGACCAAACCCGCTATATGCTTTCAGTGGGCTATCTGAACCAAGAAGGACTTATCAAACGTTCTGCTTTCAACCGCTTTACTTCACGCCTCAACCTCTCTCAGAAGATTAACGATAAGATGAATGCAGGTATCAACCTCTCTTATGCCGTTTCTAAGGATAAAAATCCCGTAAGCGATTGGTCTCAAAATGGAGTGGTTCTCAAAGCTTTGCAAACTTCTCCTTTCTTAGACTACCCTGGTTTTGGTACCCTGATGAGCTATCCTAATATTCGTACGATGAGCCCTAAGGTAGCAGTAGACCAAGTGGATATCAATACCAAATATAACGAGCTCAACGCCAATGTATACCTCAGCTATCAACTGCTTAAAGATTTGACTTTTAACACCAGTGCTTCTTACCGTTTACACACTATTGGTCAAGACCGTTTTTGGGGACCTGACACTTGGTTTGGACAGTCAGAACGCGGACGTATGGAACTCTCTCATCGCAATGAGAACAGCTGGGTATATGAAGCCCGTTTGCAATACTCTAAGAGCATCAATAAGCACTATTTTTCTATAATGGGCGCTTTTGAAGCCAATAAGTATTGGACAGATTATACTTACAATAAGTCTACCAACTTCGAGGATACCAAACAAGGCATTTGGGGTATCAACCAAGGGTTAGTAACCTATGCGCCTTTGTACACTTATGATGGCAACCAATTAGTATCCTACATCAGTAGGGCTACTTATAGTTATAACAACAAGTATGTACTCAACGCTTCTTTGCGTGCCGATGGTTCTTCTAAATTTGGTAAGAACAACAAATACGGTTACTTCCCTGCCGTTTCTTTGGCTTGGAATGCTCACGAAGAAGACTTTATCAAGAAAATAGAAGCTATTTCCAATTTGCGTTTGCGCGGTAGTTTTGGTATGACAGGTAACAACCAAATCCCATCTTACCAATCTTTAGCGCAACTCGCTAAAAACAAAGTAGTATTAGACGGTAACAAAGTAGAAATCGGTCGTTATACCAGCAATATTGCTAACGACAACCTCAAATGGGAAAGCCAAAAGCAATACAATATCGGTTTAGATTTGTCCTTCCTCAAAAACCGTTACACCCTTTCTACTGAATTGTATTACAAACGCATAGACGATATGCTTTTGGAAGTGAATATCCCTTCTACTTCGGGATTCCAAAAAGCGTGGAAGAATGCAGGTTCAATGGAAAACAAAGGTCTCGAAGTGAGTTTCAATGCACAATGGTTGCGAGAAAGCGATTTCAAATGGACAACTGATTTCAATATTTCTTTCTACCGAAACAAAATCCTTTCATTAGACGAAGGTCAGTATCAACAATTTTACGACCGAGGTATCAACTCCAAAATCAAAAGTGATGTGCTCTTGCGCGTAGGTATGCCAGTGGGTATTTACTACGGTTATGTAGCTGATGGTGTATTCCACAACCAAAACGAAGTGGATAACGCTCAGCCAGGGCCTAACGTAGCTTTAGGCGGTTTACGTGTGAAAGACATCAACCACGATGGTGTAATCGATACTAACGACCGTGTGCCCGTAGCCGATGTAAACCCATTGCACACGGGTGGTATAGGTAACACTTTCTCATATAAAGGTTGGGAATTGTACGCTTTCTTGCGTTGGTCGTATGGCAACGATGTAGTAAACGGTAATGCTTACTACCTCACAGGCACTAAGAATATCGACAATATCACACAAAGCGTTTATAACAACGTGTGGTCAGAAGCACACCCCGACCGTAACTTCCCGCTCTTTGGAGGTGGTTTCTGGGCTGAAAACGCTTTCCGCAGCGACTTGGTAGAAGACGGTTCTTTCTTGCGTTTGCAAACTGTTACTCTTAGTTACAACTTGCCTAAAGAAGTATTAGAACCTTACAAACTTAACAAATTGCGTGTAGGCGTTACCGGTACCAATCTTGCGCTTTGGACACGTTATTCAGGGTTTGACCCCGAAGCGAATACTGGCTATGGAACTATTGCCCGCTTAGCCCCAGGTCTCGATATGAGTCCGTATCCACGACCCACATCGGTTTTATTCTCAGTAGAAGTTGGTTTTTAAAAGATATAGATTATGAAATTACATATTATCACCATTATAACAATAGGGGTAAGCCTCGGATTGAGCAGTTGTGGCAAGTTCTTGGAAGAAACCCCCAAGAGCACCCCTACATCTCAATTTTTCTATGAAAATGAATTGGATGCTCGCCAAGCGATGAACGGTACTTACCGTTACCTCACCGATGTGTATGTTACAGGACACGGCACTAAACAAATCAGTACCGACCTTGCTAAACGCGCCGATTGGGACGAAGGGGGAGGCTTGCGCAACTACAAGTTTGGGTCAGACAACGATTATATTACCCAAATGTGGCAACAACACTATGCTGCCATTAAGAACTGCAACTCGGTAATCGATAATGTAACCGAACACCAAGGTCGCATCAATAACTGGGAACGCTATGTAGCCGAAGCTCGTGGTGTGCGCGCTTACTTGTACTTCGATTTGGTGCGTTGGTTTGGCGATGTGCCTTTGGTTGTGAAAGAAACCAAATCACTCGACGACCTCAAAGTGCCTCGTACTCCACAGAAGCAGGTGTTTGAGCAAATCATTGCCGACTTTACTTATGCAATGGCTCACGTAGCCGAAAAAGGCGATACAGGCAATGGTTACCAATACGGACGTATTACCAAAGATGCTTGTCGCGGTTTCTTAGCTAAAGTACACTTGTGGCTTGCTTCAGTAGCACAACGCGACGGACGTGAAGTGCTTGGTTCGGCTACTGAAAACTACACCAAAGCAATGAACTATGCCAAAGAGGTCATACAAGGCGGTCGCTACCAATTAGTAGAATACTATCCCGATGTATTCAACGCTAAAACCAAAATAAGCGAAGCTCCAAAAGAAGTTATTTGGTGCGTACAAGGTCTTACAGGTGACGATACCGGTACCCTCACAGGAATGCTTTACGGAATGAGAGGGAATGAGAACTTAGGAGGTTCGTGGGATAACATCTCCAGTTCCGATTACCATCGTATGATTTATGAACCCTCCGACTCTATTCGCCGATTGTGGAACTGCCCACGTGTGCAAGTGCTCGACAATGGTAAGTTATGGGGTTGGGACTACAATATTTATAAAGATACCCGTGTAGACCAACCTCTTAGTAAGGCTACCGAAAACAATAACTGGGTAATGTGGAGTATCGGTAAGTTCCGCCGTTTCCCACTAGCTGATACCTCTTCGTATAACTACAAGAACTTTGGTATGGATGAACCGTTACTTCGCTTTGCTGATGTACTTCTCATCTATGCCGAAGCCTATAACGAGGTAAACCATTCACCTGGGGCCTACACACCCTCATCTTCTTTAACAATGAATGGCACCAACGTGCAAAGCGCTTACGATGCAGTGAACTTAGTGCGCAAACGCGCTCGTATCTCTAACAAAGCAGGCGGACGCATCGTACACCGTGATGTATTGCCTCGTGATTTGGATAAAACTCATATCAACGATGTAAATACCGTAGTACCCGATTGGAAAACCTCCTCTTATGGCTATGACTATGCAGGTACTGCTATGTGGACAGCCAAACATTACAGAGATGACTATACTGCTTTCCGCACCGAAATACTGAACGAGCGCGCTCGTGAGCTTGTAGGAGAAACTACTGACCGCTGGTGCGACCTCGTACGCCGTGGCATTTTGGTACAAGCTTTCCAAAACTGGCGTATCAACAATCCGTTTATCAGTGGGGAGGAACGCCGTATTCCAGCACCTGCTGCGCCTGAGAATGTTCGCCCTTATCACCAGCTATTACCTATTCCGCTTAGCGAATTGGACGCAAATAAGAATTTAACTCAAAATCCTGGATATTAAAATGAAAACATATATATTACTCATTAGCAGTTTGCTACTCACGGCTTTGGGTGCTTGTACTAAGGACAAACCTGAAGACGTAGACCTATCAGTAACAGCTGATAAAACCCAAGTGAAGGTAGGCGACCCCGTAACTTTTACTATTCATCACAATGTAAATGCTTTGGCTATTTACACCGGTGATGAAGGGCACGATTACCAAAAGAGTATAGACAATGTACTCAAAGGGAAGACTTCAGAGGAATTACAAGGTAAAAACTATCGCCCTACCGACCCTGATGTGAAACCTTACAAAGTAGACTTTACTTCTACACAAGTAGGGAGCACTACTTTAGCCAATGGCGCTTTTGAAGTGCGCAACGCCAATAGCGGTGATAACTTAGTTGGCAGTCAAGCCGAAGTAGTAACCGATGCTACCATAGGTAAAAATGTAGTGAAAGTGAATGCCCAACACCCTAACTGGTGGTATGAAGCTTTGCGCCTTAATGTAAACACCAAAGTAGGAAGCGACAAGAAGATGACTTTACGAATGAAGTTTGCGACAACTACTTTGAAAAGTACTAACGACCAAAGCGAACACCCCGAAGAAACAAAGTTCCCTATCGTGATATTCTTAGGAGGAATTGCTGAAGGAGAAACAGCAGTCACTTTCAAAAAAGAAACCGTTTGGGATTTATTTGTAGAACCCAAAACTGAGTATACCGATTACACTTTTGATATTGGTCGTACCATTTCAGCGTGGGAAAGTGCTGTAAACAAAAAAATGGCAACGCTTTCTTATATTCAGATTCTGTTTACTACCGTGGGTGCTGGCATTGGCTATATAGGTGATTATTTTGTTGAATCGGCTAACTTTGGAGCTATTGACTATAAGGCTTTCGATACAGGAAAAGGTATTACCATTACCGATGATTCTGGGGTAACCAAATATACTCATACGTATGACAAAGCAGGAACTTATGAGGTAGTGGTAGTGGGCAGTAGCAGTGGTTTTAAAAGCTATTCAAAAGACGGCTATAAAACTGATGTAGGAACTGTAAGTGCTGACGAGTACAAGTACAACACTGAGTACCGCACTATCAAAATTACGGTAACCCCATAAGATAGTGATGAGGTGTAATCTGTACGAATAGGGTAAAGAAAAGACGAAGAAGAGGTGAACGAAGAGTGGGTCTACAGTGGCTCTACAACGAACAAAAGACGAAGGAATGACGAACAAAAGACGAATCTACGATGAAGGTAAGGCGAATCTAAGATGAAGAAATGAAGGTTACTTATCAGTTTTTAGATTTGGGTATTTTGAGCTTTTGATAAGGATTTTATATCTTTGCCCTCTAAATGAAATTTTGACAAATGAACAGAACGATAAAGCTCCTGCGAATCCTGCTGTTGTGGTATTTTCTCTTTCCTATCGCTTTCACAGAAGAGTTGGTGGTGAGAATTCAAGCGCAAGAAACTTTCCTTTTCCACCATCTTACGCGCAATGAAGGTCTGTTGCACGACAACGTTACTTGCATTGCTCAGGATTCGTTGGGCTTTATTTGGTTAGGCACCCACAGAGGGCTGAACCGTTTCGATGGCTATACCCTCGATGCCTACAAGTACGAGCAAGACCCTATCAACTCGGTGTACTACAACCGTGTGTACAGTTTGCAACCTATGGGGCGTTACCTTTGGGTAGCTACCGAAGCAGGAGTAGCTTGTTTTGATATTCGGCTCAAACAGTTTGTCAATTTCAAAATAGACGACCCTCTTGATTTGGCTTTCTATACCAAAGTAAAACTCTTACAAAAAGGCACAAACAATGAACTTTGGCTTTTGAGCGAAAACCAAATTAGGCGTGCTAAGGTAGTGTGGAATCAGCGAGAGAAGACACTTACGCTAAAAACATTGCCTATTGGCTCTGCCTCACAACTCACTACTTCGCAACTCAATCCGCAAATAGCAGTGAGCGAAAAAGGAGAAGTGTGGCTTTCGGGGTTCCCTTGGTTATCGGCTTACGTTCCTGACAAGGGCAGACTAAAAGCCCTACCTGAAAAGGTGAACAACATAGGTTCGGGTATCGTAAAGATGCTCTATGCCGATGGCTATTTGTGGGTGATTTACCGAGATAGCTTAGTGAAGTACGCCTGTAAGCCCGATAACACCTATACGATAGTCGCTAAAAAGGATTTTGACCTGAACAAACATTTGCTTTCTCTTACACTGAGCGGGCAATACGTGTGGGTAGTGAATGAAGAAAGTATCTTCCAGTTGGATAAAAACAGTCTTTCTCTGCTGAAAGAACACAGTCACTCGCCTTTGAATCCGTACTCGGCAAGCAATCATATCAACAGTGTGTTCTTAGACAAGGAGAGCAATTTGTGGGTATCGGCTTGGTCTAATGGCGTATCGTACAGCAGTACGCGCGATGCGTTCTTCAAGACGGTATGGATAAAACCCCAGAGCAAAGTGGGTTCGGAGTTTGTAAGCACGATGCACTACGACCCCGATGGCTATGTGTATATAGGCAATAAGTTCGGCGGAGTGATTAGGTTTCACACCCAGAGCCAGCAGTTAGACGAGCACTATTGTAATGCTCCTGAGCTTTCGCCTAACGTTACGAGTATTCAGAGCGATAAAGCACACTTGTACGTATCGGTTCGCGAACGGGTATGGGTGATAGACAAGCAAAGCCGACGCATTATCGGTTCGTTTGCAACACAGTGCAACGATTATATATTTGATATCAAGCTCGATACCTTTCACCGTTTGTGGATTACTACCTATTCAGGATTGGAGTGCTTTGAAGAGCAAAAAGGACAATGGCAAAACGTCTACACCTTTACCGAAACAACGCCTGAACCTCGTAGGTTATCTACTAACAAGCTCCACAAAATATATGTGGATAAAGCTAAGAACGAACTGGTGATAACCTCGGTAATGGGCTTAAACAGATTGCAACTCAATGCCAAAGGCGAGGTAGTGCGTGTGCTCAAATACGCTGCCGACGCTAAAACCCCACACAGCCTAAGTAGTAATTATCTTTGGGCAATTGATAAAGACAAAGATACTTATTGGATAGGCACTATGGGTAGCGGACTCAACAAGGTGGTTCTCACTGATAACGCTAATGGCAAACTCACTTATACTGCCGAACATTACGGTATAGAAGAAGGGGCAACCTCTAACGATATTGAAAGTGTGGAAGTAGATGCTTTTGGCAATGTGTGGTGTGGAGGCTTTTACTTGAGTTTCTTTGATACAAAGCAGAAGCGTTTTGCGGCTTTCAGCAACAACGATGGCTTGCAAGGACACAGTTTCGGGACGGCTTCCTCTTGCAAAGATGCTGAGGGAAATCTGTACTTTGGGGGCTCACACGGCTTTAACTATTTTAAACCACAAGCGCAAATGTTTTCGTCAGCCCACCTAAGAGTACATTTTAGCAGGTTTGAAAACAACGGCAAAGTAGTCAATTCGTCTATAGAGTTTACCGATGCGCTTTCGATAGCGTACCCGAACAACGATTTTTCGGTGTACTTCACCACTTTGTCATACAATGCCCCTCAGCGGTTGCGTTACCGTTATAAATTGGAGGATTACGACACTGATTGGCATTATATAGCCGTGAATGACCCTGCCCCACACGCCACTTACCAAAAGCTCCCTTATGGTACTTACAAACTATTAGTAGAGGTAGGCGATTGGCAACAGTGGAGCGGAGCGCAGACCGAGCTTACAGTGGTCTCCAAGCCTCCTTTTTGGCTTACGTGGTGGGCATACACCCTCTATGCACTTGGCCTTGCAGGCTTGCTGTACATAGGTTTCAGGTACTTTATGCGATGGACGCAAATGAAGCATACCATAGCTGTACAAGAGGAAAAAGAGCGACATAAAGAAGAGCTAATGCAGATGAAAATGCAGTTCTTTACAGACGTCTCACACGAGTTCCGTACACCACTTACCCTAATGAGCCACGCAGTAACTGAAATGGAAGAGGAAATGCCTTCCAATAAGTATGTGCATACCCTCAAACGCAATACGGGTAAGCTCAGTAATATGGTGAACGAACTGCTTGAAATACATCGTATGGACGTGTATACACCTCAGCTAAAAGCTAATTATATTTCGGCAAATAGCTATGTGCAAGCCATTTACAACGAGTTTAAGGAGTGGGCAAGCAAAGTGGCTATAACCTTGCAATTAACACTGCCTGAACAAGAAGTGAAGTTGTGGTTAGATGAGAAGTATTTTAGCAAGATACTTTCGAATATTCTTTCTAATGCTATTAGGTACTCCAATGCGGGAAGCACTATACGCTTATCGATTTCGGTAGAGAATTTGAGCGAGCTCACACCGCTCTACAAGAGCACCTTTGAGAACACTGCGCATACCTTGCCAGGCAAACAGTTGGTGGTAAAAGTGCAAGATGAAGGCATAGGGTTGGAGAAGAATGCCTTATCCGAAATCTTTGAACGCTTTCACCGTGTAGAGAGACAAGGACAAAAAAGAGTAGGTTCGGGCATCGGGCTTTCTTTGGTAAAATCATTAGTTGAAGCGCATCGCGGTGGGATTATCATTAGCAGTAAGCCCAATGTAGGTACCGAAGTCATCATCACCTTCCCTATGGACGATAGTTACTTATTGCCCGAACAGAAGTTACAGGACAGTGCTTTTCAGCTGAAAGAATACTTATCGGACTATGCGGTTGAGTATGAACACATAGGCGAAGAAGAGGACGAAATGTTAAATTTGCCCCAAGAAGATAAACCTACCTTGCTTTTAGTAGACGACAATCACGAGGTACTGATGATACTCAAAAACATCTTTATCAAAGAGTACAACATCATTCTCGCCTCCGACGGCGAACAAGCGATTGAGAAGTGTAATCAGCATTTTCCTAATTTGGTCATATCGGATGTGATGATGCCTAAAATTGACGGATTTGAGCTTTGTGCTATCCTGAAAAAGAACCTGCAAACGTGCTTTATCCCTGTGATATTGCTCACGGCGAAATCGCAAATAGAGTCGCAGATAGAAGGAATTGAGTTAGGAGCTGATGCCTACCTCACCAAACCTTTTGATGTGAAACTGCTCAAAACCAATGTGCGCAACTTGCTCAACAAGAGCAAACAACACGCTCCTATTGAGAATATCCGTCAGAAGGTAATTGATAAAAAACAACAAGAACAGTTAGACAAGCTCACTCACTTGGTAGTGACCAATATGCAAAACCCACATTTCTCGGTAGATAATCTCTGCCTTGAACTCGGTATGAACCGCACTAAGTTGTACAGCTTTGTCAAACAAGCTACCGAGCTTACCTTGGCGAACTACATTCGCAAAATACGCTTAGACAAAGCTGCCGAACTGCTTAAAACTACCGATAAACTCATCAGTGAAGTGTGCTACGAAGTAGGAATCGATAGTCCGTCGTATTTCACAAGAGCTTTTAAAGAACAATTTGGGGTATCACCCTCAGAATTTATTTTAGGTAAGAGGTAAAAAGTTAACGGCTAAGAACTAATAACTAACGACTAAAAACATACAAATGAAAAGAATATTTGCTTTTATTACTTTGTGCAGTTCGCTATGGGCGAGCGCACAACAGCCCACTGAAATCACCCTACTACCCAATGAACAATGGTGGGGTGGCTTTACGGGCGTAGGCAAAGAGATGCCTTACCAACCATCGGAGCGTATTTACAACTTGCGCACCGAGAATTTTAACAACCAATCGGTACCCTTTCTGTACTCTAATCAAGGGCGTTATATCGCTTCGGAAGCTCCTTTTGCTTACCAATTTAAAGAAGGAAAGATACTTATCACTCCTTCACGGGCTGAGGTGAGTTGCCACACAGCAGGCTCTACCCTCAAAAGTGCCTATCAGGCAGTGAGTAAACAATATTTTCCACCTTCTGGGGTAATCCCCCCCGAAGTGTTCTTTACCAAACCACAATACAACACTTGGATAGAACTTATTTACAATCAGAACGAAAAAGACGTTTTAGCCTACGCCAAAGCCATTCTGGACAACGGAATGCCAACGGGAGTAATAATGATTGATGACAACTGGCAAAAAGACTATGGCGTATGGCAATTCCGCCCCGATAAGTTCCCTACGCCTAAGGAAATGATAGACCAACTCCACCAAATGGGCTTCAAAGTGATGGTATGGGTATGCCCATTTGTATCACCCGATAGCCAAGAGTACCGCTTTTTGCGCGACAAAGGCTATTTAGTGAAGAAAAAAGGAGCTGACACCCCTGCTATCCTCGATTGGTGGAATGGGCTCAGCGCTTGCTACGACCTCAGCAATCCCGAAGCCTTTGCCTACTTTGTGAATATGCTTAAAGACCTACAAAAAGAATACGGCATCGATGGATTTAAGTTTGATGCAGGTGACCCAGAGCGTTATTTGGCGGAAGATGTAGAGGTTTTCGACCAAAAATCTTACGATACTGAACAGACCTATCTCTGGGGTAAATTAGGCTTAGAATTCCCCTACAACGAGTTCCGCGCTTGCTGGAAATTGGGCGGACAGGCTTTGGTACAGCGTTTGGGTGACAAGAGTTACTCTTGGGACGGTGTAGCCCGTTTAGTCCCCGATATGATAGCCGCAGGACTCAACGGTTATGCATTTGCTTGCCCCGATATGATAGGCGGAGGGGAATACGGCAGTTTCTTGAATGTAGACCCTACTAAGTTCAATCAGAAACTCATAGTGCGCTCTTGCCAAATACATTCGATGATGCCTATGATGCAATTTTCAGTAGCTCCTTGGCGCATTCTATCGAAAGAGAATTTGGCTATCTGTGTCAAATACGCCAAATGGCACGAACAATTAGGTGACTATATCATAGCCGAAGCTAAAAAATCGGCACAAACAGGAGAACCTATTGTGCGCAGTATGGAGTATACTTTTCCTCATCAGGGTTTCGCTAATTGCAAAGACCAATATATGCTGGGCGATAAGTATTTAGTAGCCCCTGTAATGACCGAAAGCGATATTCGCACGGTAAAACTCCCCAAAGGCACTTGGCAGGATGAACAAGGCAAAAAGTACAAAGGAGGCAAAGAACACACCCTAAAAGTACCTTTGGAGCGATTGCCTTATTTTGTAAAGATTAAGTAATAAATTATGCATTGTAAACTTAAAATCCTATGAAAAAATATCTTTTAACATTTTTTGTTTTACTAACCACCATAATCTCTTGCCAAAGCAAAGAAGATGACGTTAACAATGGAGGAGGTACACAGTCACCTACTACCAAAACCTCTACTACTACGTCTACTACCACCCCTATACCACCCGTTACCCCCCCAGCAGTTCCTTCTCTCAATCAGACAGTGAGATATGAAGGTACTAATGAGGTGTTTTTAAATCCTGAAAGAGGTTTTTTAACCCATCAAGACCAAGGGGAAGGTGATTGGACACTTAATGCAGATTGGGTGAGACAAAAGCGAAATCAGGAGGGGATAAGTCTTATTCTCACGATTTATTATATGAATAACTTTCGAGAGAAAGACATTCCGGAGTACTTTTTAAATCGGATTCGGAATAATATGCGAGTCATTCGCGAAGGAGGCTCTAAGGTGGTTTTACGCTTTGCTTATTCAAAAGACCAAGGTGATTATTACAATGGTAGAGGAGATACCTCGTGGTATTGGACGGAAAGACACCTTAACCAATTGTCACCAATAATTCGTGAAAATGCCGATATCATAGCTGTATGGGAAGCAGGTTTTGTGGGTGTTTGGGGCGAATGGTATTACACCAATCATTACGGCTTTGAACCCAAAGAAAACGCAGGAGCTTATGAAGCCCGCAGAAAGGTATTAGCAAAAGAATTGAGCATTTTACCTAAGGATAGAATGGTGTGTGTGCGCTACCCAATGGCAAAGATATTTACCCAAAACATCAATGTGCACACGAATCTTACAGAGGGAAATGCTTATAATGGCAGTGACTTATCACGCATAGGCTTCCATAACGATTGTTTTTTAGCTGATGCTCCTAATATGGGTACTTATCCTAATGAAAACTACCGCAAGTATATAGAGCGGGAGACCCAGTATGTGGTGATGGGCGGAGAGACTTGCACCTCGCCTAATAGTTTTACAGAATGTAGCAATGCTTTAAGAGAAATGGCTTTGTACCATTGGAGTTATATTAATATGGACTTTCACGAGGGTACTATTAATAGTTGGAAAAACAGGTGTATGGACGATATGAAAAGAAAATTAGGCTATCGTTTTGCACTTAATTACAGTAAATTTACGGGCAACCCAGTGCCTGGAGGACATTTGCAAATAGAGCTTGAACTCAAGAATGAGGGCTTTGCTTCGCCGTATAATCGTCGTGATGTGCAGATTGTTTTAGTGAGAAAAGGCACTTCGGAAAAACAAGTATTTAAACTCAATGACGACCCTCGACGTTGGTTTGCAGGTAAGACTGTGAAAGTGAAAGCAGATATTACTTTACCTCAGCATCTTTCCAAAGGGCTTTATGACATTTATTTGAATTTACCAGACCCTTACCAAAGTCTTGCTCATCGTCCGGAATACAGCATTCGTTTGGCTAACAAAGGCATATGGGAAGCTCAAACAGGTTATAACAAACTCAATACGATTACGATACAGTAAAGATTAGGATAATAAAAACAGAAAAAAAAGGTCAGCAAGAAGAGTTTTGCTGACCTTTTTTAATAATATAACGTGAGTTCGATGTAAGAAAAGTGTAGCTTACGCTACAGAAATCTTACAAATCTTAAAAAAATCAAACAAATAGGTAGCAAGCTGCCTGAAAGTCTCGTACGAATTACACGGATAGTCTTTCAATTGACAATTGATAATTGACAAATGAGATGTGCACGGATTGGCAACTTCGTTGCTGGATTTCACAGATTATAACACAAATACTATTGTAAATCAATATTGTACATATCGAACTGACGTTAACATAATACCAGAAATACTGATGGGTGATGGAAGGTCGGAAAATTCAAAAGGAAACGGAAGATTTCAGAAGAGGCTGGAATGCAATTTTGATGAAAAAAGGTTATTAGGAGGGTGTGCTTAGCTTATAGGAAGCTTATACGAATCTTGGACGATTGGTATAGAAAGGGTGTATAAGTAGTTGGTAATGAATAGTTAAAGATGGTGAGAAAATACTAATTTTGAGGGAAATAAAACGAAGGAAAAACAAAGTAAAGTAGCGGATAAGACAAGGTAAGAAAGATGATGCAGCTTTTTTTTGATTTTGTTTTTGACCTGCGTACTAATATAGACCCTAAATACACTATTATAGTAGAATAAGATGGTATTATTTACAAAAAAAGCCTTTGGAATTCCAAAGGCTTTTTTTGTTGTAACATTAAAAAACTTTATTATGATTCTAATGGAATAACAGAAACAAATGATTTGTTATCTCTCTTCTTTTCGAACTTAACGATACCATCGATTTTAGCGTGCAGAGTATGGTCTTTACCAATATACACATTCTCGCCAGCATTGTGTTGAGTTCCGCGTTGTCTAACAATAATGTTTCCTGCGATGGCAACTTGACCACCGAAAATTTTAACACCTAAGCGTTTAGAGTGAGATTCTCTACCGTTCTTAGAACTACCGACACCTTTTTTGTGAGCCATTTTTTCTTAGATTTTTAGGTTTAACAATTATTTTACGATACCACCGTTCAACTCGTCTTGCCATTTTTTAAGTTCGTCCCATTTGCCTTCAGCGGCTAATTGAGCTTGAGCTGCCCAAGTTTGAGGGTCTAAGTGTGCCAAGGTTGAACTTGTTTCTGATAGAATGGTTTTGATTTCTTCAACTGATTTCTTAGCTAATTTAGCAAAGGTGTCTACCCCTGCTGCTACTAAGGCTTCTGCTGCTTTAGGCCCAATACCTTCTATCTTTTTCAAATCATCAGCTTTTGCTGACTTAACAGGAGCTTTTTCTGTCTTAGGTTTTGCTTGGGTACTTTTAGCACCACTTGCAACGATGTTCTCAATTACAATTTGTGTAAGGAACTGACGATGTCCGTTCTTAACTTTGTAACCTTTACGTCTTTTCTTTTTGAACACGAGCACTTTGTCGCCTTTCAAATGTTTCAAAACCTTTGCTTCTACGGAAGCTCCATTTATAGCTGGGGCGCCTACGGTGATGGTTCCGTTGTTATCTAAAAGGAGTACGTTATTAAACGCTACTTTCTCTCCTTCTTGATTAGGCAAACGGTGAACAAACACTTTTTGGTCTTTGCTAACTTTAAATTGTTGCCCTGCTATCTCTACAATTGCATACATAGCTTTGTTATTTAATAATGGTTTAAATCGGGCGCAAAAGTACGAATTATTTTTTACCTACCAAAATAAAAGAGAGAAAAAGTTTTAAAACCTTTTCTCTCTTTCTTATTTTATAGTGCTTATAAGGCTTGTATTAATAACTGTTTTCATCAATCTCTACTTTGCCCCAGAATACTTTGTAGGCGAAATAAGTGTAGAGAAGCAATAACGGCGCCCCTATCGCGGTAATAGTGAGCATAATCTCTAATGATTTTTGAGAAGCTGCTGCGTTGTATACGGTAATACTATTGCCTGTTTCTAAAGTAGTTCTCAAGAAAGTAGGGTGCAAATTCAGTGCTGCTATCACCATAAAAAAAACGATGGTGAGAATAGTACCCACAAAAGCCTTTTTATAGTCTTTTTTCTTCATAAAGAAAGCTACGCTTAAGATACTGAGGAGCAATAACGCAGGGAATACTTTCAATGCAGTGCTATTAGCAATATTTTCAGCTAAATGAGGAGTGAGCATACTGTAAATTGCTACTGCTGTAAACACTACCAAAAAGCCGAGGTATGCATAGTTAATGCGTTTCTCTATGCGGTGGTGCATATCACCGTGAGTTTTGAGAAGCAAATACAAACCTCCGTGTACCATAAAGAGCAACAAAGTCATTACCCCTACAAGTAGTGCATAAGGAGTAAGGAAAGTAAAGAGCGCTCCTCCGGTGTACTGAAAGTTCTCGTCTAATGGAAGCCCTTGTAGTACATTGGCTATTACCACGCCTAAGAGTACAGGCAATACGATGCTACACACGCTATATACGGTATCCCAAGTGTTGCGCCAACGGTCGCTGTCCTCTTTGCCACGTACCTCAATAGCTACCGCTCTAAAAATAATAAAGGTGAGGAAAAGCATAAAAGGCGTGTTCATAGCCGAAAACAATTCGGCATACATTAATGGGAAACCAGCGAAAATACCTGCTCCCCCAATTACTAACCACGCTTCATTACCGTCCCATACTGGTCCGATAGCGTTTAGAACTACACGGCGTTCTTTTTTCTTATCGAAGAACAAATGCCACGCCCCTGCTCCGAAGTCAAAGCCGTCTAAAATAGCATAGCCTGTAATCAAAAATCCTATAATGATGAACCACCACGTAGGGTAGTCGATTCCTAAAAATGTTTCCATATCTGTATAATGTTATGCTGTTTGTAATTGTTCTTGAGTTTCGTGTTCATCTATACCGTGAACGATTTTCTTGTTCATCAAGTAGATGAATAGAGCGAAGAGGATAATATAAATAACAGTAAATAAGATAATCGCAAAGAGTATTTGGTTAGCCGATACCGATTTAGAAAGGGCTTCACTCGTGCGCAAGAGTTTGTACACTATCCAAGGCTGTCGACCCATTTCGGCTGCAAACCAACCTACTTGATTACCTATTTGTGGCAACAATACACTCCATACGAAAATGTGCAAGAGCCAACGTTTGTTGTATAATTTGCCTCTCCACAATAAGAAAGAAGCATAGAGAGTGAGTGCAATGAGAAACATACCAATGGCTACCATTATATGATAGAATTGGAATACAGCATTCACTTGTCCTGGACGGTCTTCCAATGGATATTGGTCAAGACCTGTTACGGGGGCATCAGCATCAAAATGCACCATATAGGAAAGCCCTTTAGGAATACTCAACCCGTGAGTTTTCTCATTCTTTTTGTCTACCCAACCAATAATGTAAGCATCACCAGGCCCTGTTTTGAAATGCCCTTCCATAGCAGCTAATTTCTCAGGCTGGTTTTTAGCTACACCATCAGCTGAGCTGTGTCCTGAAACCAATTGCAACAGGCACACAATGGTACCGATGATAAGAGTTACTTTAAAGGCTTTTTTAGAGATTTCTACGTGGCGACCTTTGAGTAAATACCAAGCGTGAACGCTCAATACCAAGAAGATACCAGCCAAGAACGCTCCTTGCCATACGTGCCATATACGGTCTACGCTTGAGGGGTTGAACACCATCGCCCAAAAGTCGGTGATTACGGCTTTAGCTTGCATACCTTCGCCTGCAATTACATAACCTGCGGGGGTTTGTTGCCAGCTGTTGGCTATTACTATCCAGATAGCAGAACACATAGAGCCTAAGAACACCCCAAGGGTAGCCAAGAAGTGCCATATAGGCTTTACTTTGTTCCAACCGAAAAGTACAATACCAAGGCAGGTACTCTCTAAAGCGAAAGCAAAAACACCCTCAGCCGCCAAAGCACTACCGAAGATATCACCTACATAACGCGAATAGGTAGCCCAGTTGGTACCAAATTCAAATTCCATTACAATCCCTGTAGCGACTCCTAAGCCAAAGGTAAGTGAAAAGATGCGCGTCCAGAAGCGGGCGAGCGTGTCATACTCTTTTTTACCAGTGCGTAGGTAGATACCTTTAAAGGCTACCATTAGTAATCCAAGCCCTATACTTAAAGGCGGATAGATGTAATGGAAGGCAATCGTCAGTGCGAACTGCACCCGTGCTAAAATTTCTGTCTCCATATGTCGAGTAATTTAATTAGTGAAATATGCGACAAAAGTACACTATATGAGTAATATACCAAAAGAAAAGTAGAAAACGGATATTAATTTATATTACATCTAAATAATATAGCTCTTTCTCTACTCTCATACCTAACTTATCGCTATCTTTACCTCTGATGATTGGTATTATTGTTTTTTTTCGGTATTGTGATGTTATAAAAAATCAATGGATACTCAATACTCTGAATATCCATTGATGAACTTATAATTAGATATTATCTATTTTTACTTGTTCTTTTTAATTTTCCCTTTAATTTCTTTCACTTTGTCTTCTACAAAGCGCATTAGTTTATTGGTAATAGGGAAATTGAACACTTCTTTATCAGTAGTAACCCTTGTAGTGAGGTAAATACCCAAAGGCAGAAGTATCAAAGCAGGTATCCACGGTGCTAAGGCTGGGTTGATAGTGTTGTTCTCAGCTATATTTTTCATAAACATTCCTATAAAATAATAAGCTAAGAACAGTATCATTGCTATTACCAAAGGCATACCAATCCCTCCTTTGCGAATGAATGCTCCTAAAGGTGCCGCTACGAAAAAGAGAACAAAACAAGCTACCGTGAGAGCAAACTTATCACTGAGATTTAAAATGTGTAAGTTCATTAGTTTATACCGATATTCAAGGTCGCTTTGGCGGAATTCCACATTGTCTAACTGAGCTTGGTTGGTATTGATAGCCATATCAAGTACCATTGATTTTTGTGTGTTGTTCAGTTTGTTAAAGAGCTCTCTCACCGAAGTAATCTCCTTAACAGGTTTAGGTTTCTCTTGTTTTTCCCCTTCGGCAGAAGGGGGTGGCGGAGGGGCTACTGAGAAACCTGTACGGCGAAACATATTATTGCCATAGTCAGTAATATTCTGTTTAAAATCGGTGCGGAGTGAGTCGATAGCGTAATTAAGCTGTCCTACATTCATCATACGATAGGTAGTAGCATCGGTTTTCTCGTTAAAATCTACATTGTTCAAATGCGAAAGGTCAAGATTGATGATGTATTTTTTAAAGTATACCTTGGCAAAAGGTTCTTTTTGTTGGGCTTCGTAAGAGTTGGTTTTAATATCCTCGTAATAAGTCCCGTCTTCCAAAATAAGCTGTAAGAAGTTACTATTAGTCTTAGAACTCTTCAGTTCTCCTCGCTTGGCATTGATTACAGTGCGATTTACTTTATCGGGAGTCTTTTTGTGAATGAGCACATTCTCTAAAAACTCGTCATTATCACCTCTTTTTTTCCCTACTTTTATGCTTATATCCTCCCCTATGTTAGAGAATACTCCTTCGGCTATAGCCATAGCAGGCTTCACTTTGGCAATGTTCGATCTAAGGGTATACACCTCGCGATAAGCTACTGGAATTACATTATTGGCTAAAAAGAAAGTGCCTAAACTCAGTAATGCCATCAGTATAATCAGCGGACGCATTACGCGCATTAGCGAAATACCTGAGGCTTTCATCGCAGCAAATTCATAGTTTTCGGCAAATGCCCCAAAGGTCATAATAGAGGCTATTACCACTGCCAAGGGCATAATGATAGGGATAAGTTGCGGAATAAAATAAATTAGAAACTTGAATATAATCCATAACTCCAAACCACGCCCCGCTAGCTCATCAATGTATGTAAAGATTGTGTGGAATACAAAGATAAGAACAAGTATAGAGAGTGCTCCTAAAAAGTTAGTAAGGAACTGAGTGATAATGTAGCGGTCTAATATCTTCATCTATAATTCACTGATAGTATAGCCGTCTTTTTTGTACTTCTCGCGGTCGAATTTAAAGATATTGTTCGAAATAGGCTGGTTTGTTTTAAAAGTATTCACTGTGATAGTGGTTTTAGTACCGTTCTTTCCTATTTCAATAAGGTTGTAGATGTGTTTAGTTTGTATATCTATCCCCAACAGAATTTGCTTTACATCAGTATTAGCTTTCTGCGGTTTTAGCTCTACATATTGTATTTTGCGCCCGCGCACATTTTGCTGTATATCCCATTTGTACTTATAACCTTTCTTATAGAAGGTAAGCATTCTTGAAGGAGTAATGGCATTGTCGTCATTGGTGTTTTTCTCTATGGTTACTTCTTCATTCTCAGGTACTATGGTATAGGTCTTATGACCGTCGTATATTTTAGTAGCTCCCAGATAATTTAGCACATACTTGTTTTTGGCAATGGTTACATTACCTTTAGTTTCCTGATTGATATTTTCAGCAATATTATCGAGGTTATACTTAAAATCTATATAGATATTATTGTAAGCAACCATCTTGTTGTACACTTCGTCCAATAGCTTTTTTGCCTTGTCTACTTGCTGGCTATGTGCCTGAAATACGCCTAAAAATAAAGCAAAAGCTACAATAAATATTCTTCTCATTTCTAGTGTTTTTAATGATTTTGTCTCTGTCTAATAGCAATTATTGTTCCAAAGTTTTATTGCGATATATATTTTTTACTTCTCTGTCTTGGGTTCTATCACTTTGCCTCCCTTTTTAAATATCTTTTGCATCAAGTCTTTAAAGGTATTGAAATCTACCGAATAGGTCAGTCCTACCCCTTGGGCATACCCTATACGGTCGAGCATATACTGTTGCCATTCGTTTTCTCGGTTGAATATTTTAGCTGTGAGGCTACCGTCGGTGTTTAAGCGGAATTGTACCTCTACGTTACCCGCCACTGCCGTACGGCTCACTCCTCCCACAGGGATACCCACTTTGGCATTCACACTCGCCCAATCGGTGATTTGGGTAGAGACAGTAAAGCCCAAACGGTCGCTGTTGATGTCGGACGAACCGTCGTTAATCCCCGCTTCGTACGATACTCCCAAGTTCAGCTTGTTGTCTTCGTCCGAGAGCAATTGGTTAAACAAGCCTGCTGCCGTTTCAAAGAGGTTGTAAGCTACCAAACGGTTGTCGGTATTCTTTTCGCTCATAAACGAACCCTGTGCCAAGAGCGAAAAGGCTTGCAACTGCTTGCGGTCTTGGTCTTCAAGCTTGTAGTTGAGCTCCGATACCAAACTCGGACTACTATCAGGGAAAGTAATGTCAAACAAGGTTTCGGGGCGCATCAATTCTCCCTCTAATTTAATGATTACCTGAGTGTTGATTTTCCGGTTATACTGGGTGCTTTCCAATAGCGTACTTGGGTTCGCACTCAGGTTATAAGCCGCTTTCAAGTCGCGCAAAGTAGCTCTTAGCGGGTCGCCACTCCAAGAAATAGACCCCCCTGGGAGTACCGTAAAACGCTTGTCGATGATGTTTTCGTACTTGAAATTATAAAAGCCCGAATAGGTGATAAAGTCCCCCCACATATTAAACTTGCCGTTGGTATTAATTTCAATAAGAAGCGTACCTGCTCCACGCCCCACAAGGTTACTACCCGTTTTTCTATCCATCACAATTTCCACTTCGGCAGTAGGAAGGATATCAAGCTCAAAGTTCAGTTCTAACCCCTTGATAGACTCCAATTCTCGGTTAATTTTTACTTTTTTATCGCCCTTCTCTACAAAAGTGATAAACGAGTCATCGCCCACGCTCTCACTATCGCTGAGCGGTATTTTGAAGGACGTACCCTCTTCGGTCTTCGCATTTACCTTAATCGCAATTTCGTCCAATGCTCCTTTAATGCTCGCATTCCCTTTGATAAAGGCAGTCCCGTAGAACAGCGCATCATCAGTATAAGGGGTGTTGAGCACCATAAAGCGCTTGCCAAGGGTTTGCAATCTTAGGTCTAAAAACCAATCTAATAGTTTGTTATGCCTAATCGAACCATTCAGTTTGGCTTGTGTTTTATAAGCGGTATCGGTCAGTAGCCAGTTGTCTATATCAAACGTCTTATTATTTACCTTTATCCGTGCACCTTCCTGAATATCGGTATTGAGTTTCAGGTACGTAATCCCCACACCTGCTTTGTGCAAGGTGAGTTCGCCGTCCATCAGTGGGTCGGTTACGCTACCGTCTATCTTCACTTGCCCCGACATCGTGCCTCTAAGGTTGTAGAAGATTCCCTCCAAGAACGGATTAAAAGGCGAGAGCTCAAAGTCTCTAAAATAAGCCGTAAGGTCGAGCAAAGTACCCCGCTTCTTGTCTAAGTTAATTTTCCCTCTCGTAGCAAAGCCAAGAGCCCGCCCGTTAGAGAAAAACGCCCCTACATCAAACGACGACAAATCACTGTTACCAAAGATACCCACTTCCAAATCGCCATAGTCATAGCCATTCAGTTTAAAATAGCGTATAAAAAGGTCTGCCGAAGGGTAATATAAGTTCCCGCGTTGAGTGAGCGACACGTTACCATTGAGCGTTCCCGTGAGGTTAAGCCCTTTGATTTCGGGTACTATCTTGTCCATCGCTACATTATGCGCAACTAAGTGCAGGTTCTTATAATCTTTGGTAGTGATGAGCCCACTGAGGTTCATATATTGGTTTTGGTGCGCCATCTTGAAGTTGCTCACCTTAATCGTATCGGCAGTACGGTTGAGCACAATCTTGTTGTACTCATTCATCGCATTCTCGCGGTTAATATACCACGCATTGCCTTTGAAGTTTATCAGTGATTTCTTAATCCCTATAATCGACTCTTGTTTCTTGTTCAAAGTATGGTAGAAATTCAGCTCATAAGTATCTTTACCAGTATCGCCTCCTTTGAACTCAGTACGGAAGAAAAGCGTATCTTTGATAGTGGTATTAATTAGGTTAAAATCTTGAATGGCATACACCCCAAAATCGGCTTTCTTCACTTCAAAATAAGTATTGTACAGCGGGTTTTTATTGTCTATTTCAAGACTGATACTGTCTATCTGAGTGCCATATGCATTCACGCTGGGCGACTTCATTTGGAACTTAAAACTCCCTTTATCGGCATCTATATTCCCGTTGATGAAAGTGTTTCTGCCTATCTTCACTTTGGGCACAAACACTTCTACTATCTTGTTGTAAATATCAAAATGGAAGTCTACGTACTGGTTTTTCTCTATCTTATACGGGTTGTATTGGGCATAGATACTCCCCACCGCGTTTTGCATCACCTTTTTTAGCTCAGCTAACTTGAACTTTCCTCTTACATTCCCGCTCACAATATCAGGCGAATTAATAGTGATTTCTTTCACTCCATTGTTCAAGGTTGAAACGACCTCGAAGTCTTTAAAGGTAAAACTTCCTGCTGAATTGATGTAATTGGTGTGTTTAAATGATATTTTACCCACAATATCGTCCAACTGATTGCCCGAAATGTCTATCACTACCTTACCACAGAACTGCGATACACTGTCCATTTCCATAAAGTGTAAAGCGTGCAAATCGGCAATAGCAATATCCGCTTGAAAGTCAAATTTGTTGTTTCTGCCCGATAGGTCAGCAAGTCCGTTGAAGTTCATTGTAAGGTTCGGGTCTTTTGCGTCTATTTTACCGTTAAACACCTGATTACTAAACTCCCCATTAATACCTATGCGCTGGTAGTTATAACCGTTATAGCCCACCGAATGAACCGTGCCATTGGCGTAGAGTTGCATAGTTTTAAAGTTCAATCCTTGTCCGCGCACTGTCATATCGGCAGTGAGTGCACCCATAGTCGGGTCGTCTAAAATCTTGCCCAAATGAAACTGATTCGTAGTGAGCGTACCTCTAAAAGCCGTTTTATCGGTATGGGTAAGGTCTTCCAAAGAGCCGTCGATATGTGCTTCGCCGTCATTGGTTTTCAGCAGTACATTAGCTTGTAGCGAAGTAGTTCTGTAAGCAAAATCACCTTCTACTGAAAACATTCCTAACCTTTGTAGTTCCGCTGGAATATTTTCACCCAAATCCTTAGGCATTAAGTAAGCCAAATCGTTATAAATACTCTCGGCATATACACCTTTGCCTATCACGGCTATATTAGCGTGTTTTGCTAATAGGTTTTGGAAAGTTAAATCTCCCTCTATAAGCGTGTTCTGATAAGATATTTTTCCCTGCGGAATAGTGAAGTTGTTCAGCGTTCCTTTCATCGTTACGCCCTCTAACACAATGTTTCTACCTCCGTTGAAACCATTGTAAAAAGCGTTCAAATCGGTAGTGTTTACCGTAGCTTTGGGCAGATTAACGTCAAAGACTACCTTGTTCACAAAATCGCCAAAACTGCCGTTGTGAGAGAACATCGTTATAGTACCCTGAATGTCCGTCAATGCCGTTTGCAGTCGCAAATCCTTGGCTTGCATCAAGCTATCGGTATAGCTAAACTGTGTATTTAGGTGGGTAACATTCAGTTTGTCATCAAAGCGGAAGTTCCCTTCTTGCATCTCAAAAAACACTTTGCTACCCAAGATTTTAAAGTCATTTAGCTTAGTGTTCAGATGGTCTACTTTCAAGATAGAAGGGTTAGCGTTATTCTCGTCCGAAATACGGCAATAGCTGTCTTTTAGCTTGATGCTTTTTGCCTTCATCACAAACTTGCCCGTGCTGGGTTCCCCCGAATCGAATTTGTTTACAAACACGTCCAAGTTAGACAAAGTATCACCCTTATGGGTTTTCATATTGAAAATGAGACTATCACCCTTTATGTGTCCAAAGTACAAATTACCGTCAAACAGCTGTTTAAAATCTAAAATAGAAGTCGTGAGTTTCTTTGCCGAAATAAGCGTATCTTGCCTGTGGTCGCGAATAAGCACTCGCTTAATATCCACATCCCCGTTGATTTTCAGATGTATGCGCTCTATATTCAGGTCGATATCAAAATCTTCATTCAGGTAGTTCACCACCTTTTTAGCGATGAAGGTTTGGGTGGCGGGTAAGGTCAAAAGCAGAGCCGTAACCCCAAGTAACACAAGGGTTATAAGAAAGAAACGGACAAGTATTTTTCGTAATCTTTTGATAGAATGAGTTCTTTACTGCTGACTTAGCGTGCAAAGATACGAATAAAATTGAAAAGCAAAAAAAGATATACTGAAAAAATACCCAAACACACTAAAATAGCTTCTTTCCTCCTTCATCTTACCCCCGCTTTATCTTCATCGTGCCTTCACATTATCTTCATCATATCTTCACTTTATCTTCATTGTACCTTCACTTTATCTTCATTGTGCCTCCGCTTTATCTTTATTGTACTTTTACCTTATCTTCATTGCGCCTTCGTTCATTCATCACCTGCCCGTATGACTCGCATCGTCTTACCACCACCGCAATCCCCTTTTGAAGAAAGTCCACATTTGCCATTCGTCACTCGTCATTCGTCATTTATCGCCTTTTCCCTCGCCACACTCCCCCTTTTCTGTCATACTCCCCCCCTATTACCTATGCCCTAAGACTCCACACCACCCATTTTCTCATTTTCAAATTTGCTAATTCCCTAATTATCCCTTCTCCTTTCCGTCACACTCCCCCTAGTGCCTATGGCCTAAGGCCTTTTACCTTTTTTCTTTCTTTCGCCTCGAAACCCCGTTTTTAACATTTTTAGCGTTGTTGTATTATATTATGAATCAACTTTTTATACACCCTTTCTATACCAATCGTCCAAGATTCGTATAAGCTTCCTATAAGCTCTCTATAAGCTACCCCCACCCTCCTAATAGCCTTTTTTCACCAAAAATCCTTCCAACTCACTTTTTATATTTTTCGTTTTCCTCCGATAACCCAGACCAGTCCAATTTGTCCGACAAGTCAGACCCGTCAAAAAACCTTTTTTATCACTACCCTTTTGCTAATTTCCAAATTCTCTCATTTTCTAATTTTCTATGCCCGTCGTGCTACGACCTTTGCCAAAGTTAAATAAACTGACAATCCCTCCGCTAGTGCGTTTCTTGTAGCCTCCACCTCATTTTCTCATTTACTAATTCTCTCATTTCCTCATTTCCTCATTTTCTAATTTTTGGCATTATCAACATCAAATTGGTACAATTATTGCGTTATGGTGTGGCTGAAAAATACTGCTATCAACCATCACAAGGGCTATTACGCTACTTCTTATGGGTATTGTGGAAATTATTCAAACGTGTTAAATAAATGTTAAAATGTCACCTTTCTGATACAACGTAAAAAAAATATACTACCTTTGCACCCGCAATGAATTCTTATTTAACAATTAAAAAATGTTTCGAACAACAACACTATGAACAAAAAGTATTTTTTCTTATTCCTTATTTTTGTATTAAGCAGTTTTTTGTATTTCGTACACGCCCAAAATTCCCATCTTAGCAAAGAAAAACTATTAGCCTTAAAAAAAGTCGAACTTAACATTAAAGATTTGTATAACGAGCTAAACGCCGCCCAATACGACCTTAGCTTCGAAGCTTTTCGCTACGCTTATATAGGCTATCAATCTCTCAGAAAGCAACACCGCTTAAACGAAAAAGACCTCTTCTCTATTATTGATTTTACAAAAGATAGTAGCTCTAAGCGCTTTTATACCATCGACTTAGAGAAGATGAAGATAGTGTATTACACCTATGTAGCACACGGTAGAAATAGTGGAGAAATAAAGTCCTCCTCTTTTTCAGATGCGATGGAATCTAACAAAAGCAGTATAGGCTTTTACATTACAGGTACCACTTACATCGGTAGCAAAGGATTTAGCCTAATGTTGTACGGCGATGAGAAAGGCTATAATAGTAACTTAGCTAAACGTGCAGTAGTTATCCACACTGCCAATTACGCCAATGAAAATTACATAGCTCGTACGGGGCGTATGGGCAGAAGTTTAGGTTGCCCTGTATTGCCCGAAAATATATATAAACAAGTCATTGAAACTATCAAAGAAAAAACAATGATTTTTGCTTATTACAACGATGCAAAATACCTCAGCTCCTCTAAATACTTAAATGTTTTAAAACTTATTGACGACGAATCCGTCTTCTAAATAAATTTTGATTATCCTTATCTGAATACTTAAAAAATAAAAAAGACTGCTATGTAGCAGTCTTTTTTATTTTTCTTATATAGATGTCTTATACTTCTAACTGAAACACCTCTTGTACCCAACTGATACTTTCATCTATTGACGAGGTATCTTTCAAGTGGTTTACAAATTGTGTGGTTATCTTCTGAATGATGCGGTTACTTATCATTTCAGCTTGTTGCTCGTTAAAGTTTTCAATTTTCTTTCGCTGGAAGTCCATTTCAGCTTCTTTAAGGCTTTCAAGCTTCGCTTTTAACGCTTTGATAGTAGGCGCAAACTTGCGGTTGTCTAACCATTGGAAAAACTCTTCTTTTACCTCTTCTACAATCTCCAAAGCCTCTGGAATCGCTTCTTTTCTACGCTCTAAGGCTTCGTCTTTGCGCTTAGAAAGCTCGTCCATATGCAAAAGGGTTACATTGGGGAGTGTTGCCACTTGTTCCTCCACGTTCTTAGGAATAGAAAGGTCTAAAATGAGTATCGGTCGAGCCGGATTGATAAAATCTTTATACACCGTAGGAGTAGCAGCCCCTGTGGCGACTATGAGTACATCTGCTTTGCTAATTTCATTTCGTAACTCGTTAAAATCTTTAACTATTACATTAAACTTACCCGCTATTTGTTCTGCTTTTTCGCGTGTGCGATTGATAAGAGTAATATGTTCATTTTGAGTGTGCTTGATGAGGTTTTCGCACGTATTGCGACCTATCTTGCCTACACCAAAGAGAAGAATATTCTTTTGCGACACCTCAGGTATATTCTGCATAATATACTGCACCGCCGTAAACGATACTGAGGCTGCTCCTGAAGAAAGCGCCGTCTCGTTCTTGATACGCTTGCTGGCGTTAATAACAGAATTCATCAATCGCTCCAAAAAAGCATTGGCGAGACCTTTGTCGCGTGAGAGGGTAAAGGCTTGTTTTATCTGCCCTATAATCTCAAAGTCCCCAAGAATCTGGCTATCTAAACCTGTACCTACTTCAAAAAGATGATGCACAGCCTCTTTGTTCTTTGTTACGTAACCCACTTTCTGAAAATCATCTACCGACCCATTAGAATTTTCACAGAGCAGTTGTATCAGCTGAAAAGGGTGTTCGGCATAACCATAGAGCTCCGTACGATTACAAGTAGAAATCACCAATAGCTCCTCAAAGCCTTCACTTTTAGCTTGGGAGAGCAATTGGTTTTTGTTTTCAGGGGTAAGACTAAACATTCCACGCATCGTTGCATCAGCTTTCTGGTAGCTGAGCCCAATGCAGTAAAAGGTTTTATTCTTAGATATAGTAGGTTGTGACATAGTTTTTTAGTAATTGATACTATCAGTAGTTGTGTTTCGCAAGCGCAAAAATAATAAGTTCGCCGTAAATCACATAAGATACGACGAACTTTTATTCTAAAAAAATAAAATATGTAAACAATCTAAATAATTAGTCTTTTTATCATTTTGTCTATTTGTTAATTGGCACAGCGACTGAGAGGCAAAGTAGAGCACCTTAGCAATCCCTCTTGTTTGGCAATCTCGGCATACGGAATTTCCTCTACGGTAAAACCTTGCGAGAGCAACCAGTTATTCAAGCGTGTAAAATTCTTTTCAGAAACCACCACCTCTGAGCTGATAGAAAAGATGTTGCTAAACATATGGTACATTTCCTCTCGCTCTATATGAAAGAGATTCTCTTTGCCAAAGAGGTCTACCAAATACTGATAATCAGCTTCACAACGGAAACCGCCTTTGTAGATAATTCCTTTGTCTTTACCAATCGGTTGGAAGCAACAGTCGAGGTGGAGGGCATTATCGCGCGCCTCAGTTTGTGATTTCACCAAATCAAACTCCTTTACCTTTTTCTGAGGAAAGAGCTTTTGGATAAAAGCCACCCCTGCTACATTAGTACGAGCTGTAATTTGCTGTTTATAATCTTCCCCTTTATAAGTCCCGATGAAAATATGGTCGTTCCAGGGCATTACATCGCCCCCTTCAATATGTACCTCAGCAGGAGGGGTTATCACTTTTTTAGGGTCTATTTGGTTTACGATGTACTCAATAGCCTGAAATTCTTCTTGTCTATCGGGTAGTATATTAGCTTTGATAAAAGTATCTTCAATCACAAAACCGATATCGCGAGTGAATATCTGGTTGCAGTCAGTAATGATTTCAGGACGATAAACGGTTACGCCGTATTTTTGGAGTACTGCACAAAAAGCGTCCATTTCAGCAACCATATCTTTTTCTATGGGATAAGTACCCGCTTTGATATGCTCCGCCGATTTAGGGTCATAGGCTTCTTCGAGCTTTGGCGTAGGACCATTGCTAGTAGCTGTGCCTAAAATCACAGTTTCTAATTGATCAGTTTCGTTTGTAATATGTAATTTTAGCATATTGATATTGTCTTGTTTTGGGCAAAGATACAAATAATTTGGTAATTAGCAAATTTATCAGTTCTCAATTGCTAATTGATAATTATTTTGTACTTTTGTCGCTCTAAATTCAATACAATGAACACCATACGCATAGGTACACGCGATAGTGAGTTGGCTCTCTGGCAAGCTAAAACGGTACAAAACCAATTAAAAACTTTAGGCTATCCCACTAAGATAGTAAGCACTAAATCTCACGGAGATATAGAGCTAAGCAAACCGCTCTACGAAATGGGAGTTACCGGTATCTTTACCAAAGCGCTGGATATTGCCTTGCTCAATGGCGAAATAGATATTGCCGTACATAGTATGAAGGACGTACCCACGGCTTTGCCTGAAGGAATCGTCGTAGGAGCAGTGCTCAAGCGCGGAAATCCTCACGATGTATTAGTATACAAGGGTGACCTTTCGTTTTTGGAGGCAGAAATAGCAACTATAGCCACCAGCAGTTTGCGACGCAAGGCACAATGGTTACACCGCTATCCGCATCATAAGATAGAGAATTTAAGGGGGAATGTAAATACCCGCTTGCAAAAACTCACCGATAACCCTTGGAATGGGGCTATCTTTGCTGCTGCGGGCTTGGAGCGCATTAATAAATTACCTGAAAAACACTTGGTGCTGGATTGGATGCTACCTGCACCTGCGCAAGGAGCTATCGTAGTGGTGGTGCGCGAGGATAACGTAGCCTTGCAGAAAAAACTACTTCCTCTCCACGACGATTATACTTATATAGCTACTCAATTAGAACGCGATTTTCTTCGCGCTTTAGAAGGTGGCTGTACCGCACCTATTGGAGCTTTTGCTGAGTTTAAAGATGAAAAACTCTACTTCAAAGGAGGTTTGTGGAGCGAAGATGGCAAAGAGTCTTCGGTAATAGACGAAGTACTCACTCAAATAGATGAATATACGGGAGAAAAACTTGCTACAATGGTAAGAAGTTAACGATTAATGGTTAAAAAAAGCGCAACACTTGGTTACAAGTGTTGCGCTTTTTTATTGCTTGTTATACTATAACTACGCATCGATTTTAGCGTACTTAGCGTTTTTCTCGATGAACTCACGACGTGGTGGTACTTCATCACCCATCAGCATAGAGAATACGCGGTCGGCTTCAGTAGCGTTGTCGATGGTTACTTGGCGAAGGGTGCGGTGTTCGGGATTCATAGTGGTATCCCACAACTGGTGATCGTTCATTTCACCCAAACCTTTATAACGCTGGATATTCACATTGCCCATTTCAGCAGAAAGCGCATCGCGTTGTTTGTCGTTCCAAGCGTACTCTTCGCGTTTGCTATTTTTGCTTTTTACTAAATAGAGCGGTGGTGTGGCAATATACACGTGTCCGTTCTCTATAAGTTCTCGCATATAGCGGAAGAAGAACGTAAGGATAAGAGTAGTGATGTGCGAACCATCTACATCGGCATCACACATAATAATTACTTTGTGGTAACGGAGCTTGCTCAAATTAAGTGCTTTGGCATCTTCCTCAGTACCCACAGTTACACCCAAAGCGGTATAGATATTCTTAATTTCATCGCTATCGAACACCTTGTGTTGCATTGCTTTTTCGACGTTGAGGATTTTACCTCTGAGGGGTAGTATCGCTTGGATATCTTTGTTACGTCCTTGTTTAGCTGTACCGCCCGCTGAGTCTCCTTCGACAAGGAAAAGTTCGCATTTTTCTGGATCTTCTTCAGAACAGTCAGCGAGTTTACCAGGAAGACCTCCACCACTCATTACGCTCTTACGTTGTACCATCTCACGAGCTTTGCGCGCTGCTTGACGTGCTTGAGCAGCCAAAATCACTTTCTCGACAATGGTTTTGGCATCGTTAGGATTTTCTTCGAGATAATCTTCGAGCATTTGTCCTACGGCTTGAGATACGGCTGAGGTTACTTCGCGGTTACCGAGTTTGGTTTTTGTCTGTCCTTCGAATTGAGGTTCGGCTACTTTTACCGAAATGACAGCGGTAAGCCCTTCACGGAAGTCATCACCTTCAATCTCCACAGGGTTTTTTTTATCTTTACTCATCTTCTCGAGCAAGCCTGATTTATCGGCATAGGCTTTGAGGGTACGAGTGAGCCCCATACGGAAACCTTGTAGGTGAGTACCTCCTTCGGAAGTATTGATATTATTGACGTAAGAGTGTAGGTTCTCGTTATATGAATCGTTGTAAATCATAGCGACCTCCACAGGGATACCGTTCTTTTCTCCGTCCATAGCTATCACGTTTCCGATGATAGGCATACGGTTGCCATCGAGGAATTTAACGAACTCTTTTAGTCCGTTTTGTGAATAGAATTTTTCGGTGATAAAGTTACCTTTTTCGTCTTTGTTGCGAAGGTCGGTAAGGGTGATAGTAATTCCTTTATTTAAATAAGCGAGCTCGCGAATACGGGCTGCGAGGGTATCGTATTTATACTCAATAGTTTGTTCAAAAATTACTTCATCGGGGTGGAAAGTAACCTTAGTACCGCGTTTATCGGTGTCGCCCACTTGTTTTACAGGGTACATCGCTACCCCGCGTTGGTACTCTTGTTGCCATATTTTGCCGTCGCGGTATACGGTAGCAGTAAGATGGTCGGAAAGGGCATTTACGCAGGAAACTCCTACCCCGTGCAAACCACCCGATACCTTATAAGAACCCTTGTCGAACTTACCTCCGGCACCGATTTTAGTCATTACCACTTGAAGGGCAGAAACGCCTTCTTTCTTGTGGACATCTACTGGAATACCGCGACCGTTGTCTTCCACGGTGATAGAATTATCCTCATTAATGGTTACCGAAATAGTATCGCAATAGCCTGCGAGCGCTTCGTCGATAGAGTTATCGAGCACCTCGTATACAAGGTGGTGTAACCCGCGCGTACCCACATCGCCGATATACATTGAGGGGCGCATACGCACGTGTTCCATTCCTTCAAGGGATTGGATATTGTCTGCTGAATATTCAGCTAAATTTTGTTGTTCGTTATATAATTCTTCTGCCATAATTTTAATATCGAATCAAGGGTGCAAAGGTATGAATTAATTTATTAATGAGCAAATTTTATAATAGATAAATAAAATTAGAAAATGAGAAAATGAGAGAATGAGGTGGAGGCTACAAGAAACGCACTAGCGGAGGGATTGTCAGTTTATTTAACTTTGGCAAAGGTCGTAGCACGACGGGCATAGAAAATTAGAAAATGAGAGAATTTGGAAATTAGCAAATGGGTAGTGATAAAAAAGGTTTTTTGACGGGTCTGACTTGTCGGACAAATTGGACTAGTCTGAGTTATCGGAGGAAAACGAAAAATATAAAAAGTGAGTTAGGAGGATTTTTAGTGAAAAAAGGGTGTAAGAAGGGTGGGGTTAGCTTATAGAGAGCTTATAGGAAGCTTATACGAATCTTGGACGATTGGTATAGAAAGGGTGTATAAAAGTTGATTCATAATGTAATACAACAAGGCTAAAAATGTTAAAAACGGGGTTTCGAGGCGAAAGAAAGAGGAAGAGGTGATAGGCCTTAGGCCATAGGCACTAGAAGGGAGTGTGACGGAAAAGGGAAGAAATGACAAATGATGAATGACGAGAGATGTGACGCAAAAGCAATCACGATATTGTTAATCAGAGATAATCACTCTTTTTAATTCTTAGATTCGCTTTACTATCTTTGTTGTTAGAAAAAAAATATCTACCTTTGCCAAAAATATTTAAAGCTACTCAGGCGGAAA
Source organism: Capnocytophaga sp. oral taxon 864 (assembly GCF_002998835.1). NCBI lineage: Bacteria > Pseudomonadati > Bacteroidota > Flavobacteriia > Flavobacteriales > Flavobacteriaceae > Capnocytophaga > Capnocytophaga sp. oral taxon 864. Next base: position 1,140,114 of record NZ_CP027232.1, on the reverse strand, counting down.
TTGTAAGATTTCAAACAGAAATAAGTGCGTTAGACTTCCCCTTACTTACAACTATTAAGAAGAAAGTTGTAATAACACGAGTGTAAGAACAAATAAGAATTGACAATAAGGAAAGAATCGGTTGGATTCTTTTTAGTTTTAACTTTTAACTAAAACAATATGGAATTAAACAAACTAATTGACCACACGCTTCTAAAAGCAACGGCTACCATTGCGGATATTGAGACCCTTTGCAAAGAAGCAGTGGAGTACGATTTTTATTCGGTATGTGTGAATAGCTGTTATGTAACAACAGCTAAGAAATTTTTAGCAGGCACTGATATCAAGGTGTGTAGCGTGGTAGGCTTTCCCTTAGGAGCAATGTCGGCTAAAGCAAAATACTTTGAGACGGGTGAAGCTCTCTCCGATGGTGCCGACGAGATTGATATGGTGCTAAACGTAGGCTTGTTAAAATCTGGTGAAGTGAACAAAGCGTTAGACGAAATTATATCGCTGAAACGCTGTGTAGGTGAGAATAGAGTGCTAAAAGTAATCCTCGAAACCTGCTACCTCACTGACGAAGAAAAACGCTTGGCTTGCCGTATGGCTCTTGATGCTAAAGCGGACTTTGTAAAGACCTCTACAGGATTTGGCTCAGGAGGGGCTACCCTTGCAGATGTGAAACTAATGAAAGAATGTGTGCAAGACAAGGCAAAAATAAAAGCCTCAGGAGGTATACGCGACTACGAAACAGCTATGCAGTACGTAAACTTAGGGGTTCAACGCATTGGCACATCGAACGGTATTGCTATCTTAAAAGGAGAAAAAGGAACGGGCTACTAATGAAAATTATCAGTTATAACGTAAATGGCATTAGGGCAGCGCTTACGAAAGGCTTTGCCTACTGGCTGAAAAGTGCTAACCCCGATGTGTTGTGCTTGCAAGAGATTAAAGCTACAGAAGACCAAATCCCTACGGAAGTTTTTTCGGAATTGGGCTATAAATATCAGTATTACCACAGTGCAGAGAAGAAAGGTTATAGTGGCGTAGCGATACTCTCTAAAATAGAACCTAAGCACGTGGAAGTAGGTACGGGTATCGACTATATGGACAAGGAAGGACGGGTGCTTCGCGCCGATTTTGAGACGCTCTCAGTAATGAGTCTGTACTTGCCCTCAGGTACAAACCCTGACCGCCTTGACTTCAAACTGACTTTTATGGCTGACTTTCAAAAGTACATAGACAAACTGAAACAGAAGGTGCCTAACCTCGTTATTTGTGGTGACTATAACATCTGTCACGAGGCGATAGACATTCACGACCCCATACGAAATGCCAATGTATCGGGCTTTCTTCCGATAGAGCGCGAATGGTTGGATAAGTTTATGAAGAGTGGTTTTATTGATAGTTTTCGCTATTTCCACAAAGAAGCACATCAGTACTCGTGGTGGAGCTATCGCGCGAATGCTCGCAACAACAATAAGGGTTGGCGTATCGATTATCACTTGGTATCTGCTCCCTTAGAAAACCGTATGGAGCGCGCGCTTATTCTCCCCGAGGCTAAACACAGCGACCACTGTCCTATCTTATTAATGATTAATGATTAGTGGTTAATGATTAAAGGCTGTCCGAAAAGTTTATGCTGTTATAGTTTTTCGGACAGCCTTTGTTTCTTATTTCTTCTTTAAAGTAAAACAGTGCATTTCCTCTTCAAAACTATACTTCACCTGCAATTGATAACTATCAGCGATAGACTTTACAATAGCTAAGCCTAAGCCGGTGGAAGTAGCTTCCTGTTGCCCTTTGTGGAAGCGTTGGAAAATCTTGCTAGGGTGTAAGCGTATTCCGTCTTTGGCAGTATTCTTCACTTGAAAACAGTTTTCTTCTAAACGGACTTGTATCTCCCTTCCCTTTTCGGTGTATTTAATGGCATTACGCAATAAGTTCGACACGAGTACCGTTGCCAAATCCTTATTCATTTCCACTTGAAAATCACTATCTTCTTTCACCGTAATTTCCAATTCTTTAAAGGCTATTAAATCACTGAGATCTTCTATAATAGTTGCTGTGAGTGCTTGAAACGATATGCTCTCGGCTTGCTTGTATTGGTGATTTTCTATGCGGGTGAGCATCAGTAGCGACTTGTTTAAGTGAGTCATTCGCATTAGTGACTGCTTGACTTCGCTGAGCTGAACTAATTGCTTTTCGGTCAGTGAAGGGTCATCGGTTAATAGTTCTAATTTGTTGAGGGTAATAGCTAAGGGTGTTTGCAATTTGTGTGAAGCGTTCTCAATAAACACTTTCTGTTCTTCAAATACCACTTCGTTTCGTTGCCACATTTGCTGGATATTGTCGTGCAACACGTTGAACTCAATTACATCAGTAACGATGGGCTGTAGTTTGGTTTTATTCCCTACTTCATATTGGCGAATAGCTGTGAGTATCCCCTTGAAAGGTTTCCATATTTTGTTGATAACTAACAGATTGACAAGATACATTGAGAGTACCAACACCACATACAATACCCCTAACGCAATGGCTAAATTGAACAACAAATCGTCTTTTTCTACCGTAGAGGTGCGTATTTCAAGCGTATAAGGGTTCATATCGCGGTCGTAGAAGCTCGTTTTGAGTACCCTGTATGGCTCGTCTTCATCATCAAAAGGCATATAGAAAAAGGCATTACTAAGAATATTGTGGTCGGAGAAATCTTCTTGCGAAGGGTACACTCTAAAGTCCTCGATACCAAATTCATTTATCTTTAACAGTTCGGGGTGGCGAAGGATATTTTGAATAATAAGCGTCTTCTTGTCTTTCAGTCCGTCATCGATATTGTCGTACACCTCATCTAAAATATAAGCGTAGAACACCGCCGCCCACACCGCCAAGATGAGCAAAAAGGTGAGTGTGAGGTAGCGCAAGGTGTAGTTTTTCAGTGATATTTTCATAGTTATACCAATTTATAACCAATGCCATAAACCGCTTGCAGGTCTATTTCGGCTTCGGCAGTTTTGAGTTTTTTGCGGAGATTCTTTATTTGCGAATAGATAAAATCGAGGCTATCGACTTGGTCGATATAGTCTCCCCAGACAGCTTCGGCAAGGGTGGTTTTCTCTACCAATCGTTCAGGACGAATGATAAAGTAATACAACAGGTCGTATTCCTTTCGGTTGAGAGTAAGCGTTGTATCGCCTACCTTCACGGTACGGGTTTCGGGGAAGAGCTGTACGTTTTTGAGGGTAATCACTTCCTCACCTTGCTGGTTTTTGCGCCGTATAATTGATTTGACGCGAGCCAAGAGTTCAGCGAGGTGAAAAGGTTTTGCAAGATAATCGTCAGCACCCTTTTCGAGTCCGAGCACCTTGTCCTCTACTGAGTCTTTCGCCGAGATGATAAGCACCGAATGGTTCTTTTTCATCGCCCTAAGCTCGTCGAGCAATTGCATACCGCTACCGTTGGGCAACATAATATCCAAGAGAATGCAATCGTAGTCGTAGTCGGCAAGTTTAGCTAGCCCCGAAGGGTAGTCTTTCGCTGTTTCCACCAAAAAGTGTTCTTGTTCGAGGAACTGTCGCAGGGTGAGGCGCAGTTCTTTTTCGTCTTCTATAATCAGGATTTTCATACGGGGGCAAAGATAATAAATAATTGCGAATGAAGAAATGATTAGGAAATGAGGAAATGAGGAAATGAGGAAATGAGGAAATTAGCAAATTAGAGAATGGGGTAAATACCAAAAATGCCAAAAATACTGATAATACCACCAAGGGGAATGGACGGGTCGGACAGGTTAGAGGAGGGATTGGAGAATTCGGAAGGAAACGGAGATTTTCAGAAGAAGGTTAAGGGCGTTTTTGGTGAAAAAAGGGTGTAAGGAGGGTGGGGTTAGCTTATAGAGAGCTTATAGGAAGCTTATACGAATCTTGGACGATTGGTATAGGAAGGGTATATAAATAATTGATTCATAATATAATACAACAATGCAAAAAATGGTAAAAACGGGGTTTCGAGGCGAAAGAAAGAGGAATTAATGACGAGGGACGAATGACGAATGACGAAGGTAATGTGATGAAAATATCTCCCTTCTCACATACCCAGCTGTCGCTGGCTATCTTCAAAAGGGGGAACTGTGGCGAGTCATTTATTGGGTAAGCCCCCGAACCTCCGAAGGGGGACTAGCTGGAAAAGGAGACAAACCTCATCTTTTACACATACTCCGCTATCGCGGTGCACAGGCCCAGCTATTGCTAGCTACCTCGAAAAGGGAGAGTGTGGCGACGGGAAAGCGAAGAAATAACGAATAGCGAGGGACGAATGGTGAAGGTAATGTGAGGGTGTAGCACGGCGGGTAGAGACGAGCTGTACGGGCAATTGGTAGAGAATTGGTAGAAGGGTAGTGGGGAAAATAGTTCTTTTGTACACTCAGACTTGTGGGATAAGTAGCACTTGTGAGATGAATCTGATGGTTGAATTGAGGTTAAGATAAAAATAAGATGAAGAGAAGGGGAGGAGATAGTATTGTATAGGAGGGGTTGGACTGAGGAACGATAGTGTGTAAAAGGTTACATATTTACACATTTTGTGTATAACTACACACTTTGTACACAGGTTACGCACGGGATACTAACAAGTTATCAATAGGTTGTTAATAACTTATTATGTTGATAATAAGTGATTTAATGTAGTTATGAACAGATTTGCGGTATTTTGGCACGGAATTTTCTATATAGTAGGCGTAAGTTGATAGAACTTATTGTGCATAGTAATAAAATAAATGATTTGTCACAAACAGAAAATGGTTAAAAATTAAATTACTGAAAAAATTGCTAAAAGAAACATTGTTAGATAAGAATCATTAAACAAAACTGTTGTTAAAAATTAAATTTCATTTCATTGTGTTGTTGGGAAACAACTTTTATATTAAGAACATTGCTAAAATTTTAATTGTTTAAACACAATCATTTATTAAACTATTTTAAGACATTCCTTTAAGTTTAGCCAAGCTAGCTTAAAGTACTAACAAATATTGGGAGTTAGTAGTAGTATTTATATTATATGCATTGAAGAAAGACTTTCTTGAAAAAAGAAAGTCTTTTTTTATTAATATAGTATGTTTATTAGAAAAGTTTTGTATATTTGCAAAATTTTTGTCCTGTTTTAAAGAGCGCTTTTTAAACGCACAAAGCTGATGTTCATATTTTTATCATATGATGATAAGTGATAGAACGGCTAAAAACAGTATATTTTTTAATTTAAAAAGACATATATAAAGTATGAAGAATCCAATTCTTTTAGTAGAAGATGATGTAGTTTTTTCCAAAATGTTAGGTAAATTTTTGGAGCGCAATGGATATGAAGTAGTAAGATGTTATAATTTAGAAGAAGCGGAGAAAAGCCTAAATGCATCGCTAAGTTTAGTATTCACTGATTTACGTTTGCCCGATGGTGACGGTATCAATTTCTTGAAAAAGGTGAAAGAAGTATATCCAGATTTGCCTGTAGTGGTAATGACCAGCTATGCGGAAGTATCGACTGCGGTAGAGGCAATGAAATTGGGTGCTTTTGATTATATATCGAAACCGTTCCAACAAGAGGACGTACTGAATGTTATTAAGAATGCGCAAAGCAGTACGCGTACGGCTTCGTTACCTAAGAAGGAAAATGTGAAGGCGGACAACAGCCCAGGCAAAGCTGCTCAGCCTGTTGTTACTAACGAAAATTCATATATAGAAGGTGTAAGTGCCGCTTCTAAAAAGCTGAATAAGTTTATCAGTTTGGTAGCCCCTACGGATATGTCGGTACTCATTACTGGTGAAAGTGGTACGGGTAAAGAGGTGATAGCCAAATCTATTCACTTGAAAAGTGAGCGTCGTAACAAGCCTTTTATTGCGGTGGACTGCGGTGCTATTCCTAAAGAAATTGCATCGAGTGAGTTCTTCGGTCACGTAAAGGGTTCGTTTACGGGAGCAATTACCGATAAAAAAGGACACTTTGAAGAGGCAAATGGTGGTACTATTTTCCTTGATGAGGTAGGAAACCTAAGCTATGACAACCAAATACAGTTGCTACGTGCCCTACAAGAGCGCCGTATTAAACCTATTGGTAGTTCTAAGGAAATAGAAGTTGATATTCGTGTATTGGCAGCTACCAACGAAGATTTATTGGCAGCAGTAGGAAAAGGAGAGTTTCGCGAAGACCTTTATCACCGATTGAATGAGTTTTCGATAAAAGTACCTTCGCTAAGTGAGCGCAAAGACGACTTGATGATATTTGCTTCATACTTCTTGGAAAAAGCAAATGAAAAGCTACATAAGAACGTACAAGGGTTTACTGAAAAGGCGGTACAAAAGATGCTTTTATACACTTGGGGAGGTAACTTGCGCGAACTATCGAACACGGTGAAACGCGCTGCCCTACTCACACAAGGTGATTATATTACCGAAAATGAGTTGCCAGAGCCTGTAATTACCGAAACACGCCATTTCCCTACCGAGCGTTTTTCTTTTTCAACCAAAGAAAACGAGCGTGAACTCATTATTAGTGCGCTACACGAGACCCATAATAATAAAACAGAAGCAGCTAAGCTGTTAGGCTTTACACGTAAAACACTTTACAACAAACTTAAAGCCTATAACATAGACGAATTTTAATAGGTAAAAGGTAAGAGGTAACAAGGTAAAAGGCAAGTAAAACGCCTCTTATCTGTTATTTCTTACCTTTTACTTTTTATCTTAAAAAATGAGAAAGACTTATTTACTAATTACTTTTTTTAACCTATCACTATTTACTACACTTGCCCAAAATAAATCTCCTTTAACAACTACCGATGCCCAAGCACAACAGCAGTGGGTGAACGACACTTATAACAAAATGAGCCTTGATGAAAAGATTGGGCAACTGTTTATGGTATCGGTATTTTCAAGCCATATAGGCACAAAAAAAGCCGAGGAGGTAAAAGACTTCATAAAGAAATACTACATTGGAGGGATTATCTTCTCCAAAGGAGGGCCGAAGCGTCAGGCAAAGCTCACCAATGAATACCAAGCACTCTCTAAAATTCCGCTTTTTATGGCAATGGATGCCGAGTGGGGATTGGCGATGCGCTTGGACTCTACTTATGCTTACCCGTGGAATATGACCCTTGGGGCAATCAAAGATAACTATCTTGTAGAACGTACCGGTAGACGTATAGGGTTACACTGCAAGCAATTGGGTATGCAGTTTAACTTTGCTCCTGATATTGATATTAACACAAATCCGAATAACCCTATTATAGGAAATCGTTCGTTTGGCGAGGATAAAGAGAATGTAACCCAAAAAGGGCTTGCTTTTACTCGCGGAATGCAGTCGGTAGGGGTGCTGGGCAGTGCCAAACACTTTCCTGGTCACGGTGATACTTCTAAAGATTCTCATAAAACTCTACCGCTTATATCTTTTGCTGCTAACCGTATTGACGAGATAGAACTTTATCCTTTTAAAGCCCTCATCAGAGAAGGAGTAGCTAGCATAATGGTAGGGCACCTTAATATTCCTTCCTTAGAACCTAAAACAGGGCTACCTTCCTCGTTATCAAGTGCTATTATCACTGATTTACTCAAAAAGAAATTAGGTTATCAAGGGCTTATCTTTACCGATGCACTTGGTATGAAAGGGGTATCGGAATACTTGCCCGTAGGCGAAGTGGAAGTAGAAGCCTTCTTGGCGGGTAACGATATTTTGCTGATGCCAGCTAATGTAGCTAAGGGTTTTGAGGCAATGAAGAAAGCCTACCAGAACAAACGCATCAGTGAGGAACGTTTAGCACATTCAGTAAAGAAAATACTAATGGCTAAATACAAAGTGGGGCTCACATCTTTTAAACAGCTAGACGAAAGCACTGTAACCTCGACTTTGCACACGGTAGAAGATGATTTGCTCACTGAGGAACTGTTTGAAAATGCGATTACGGTAGGGCAAAACAAGGAAAATATACTGCCTATAAAAGACTTAGACAAGCGAAAAATAGCCTATGTGAAGTTTGGCAACGACAGTGGTTGGGCGTTTTATTCCACCTTACGCAAATACGCAGAGACCGTGCTTATTGAGCCTAAGAATGAGGCACAGCTATATGAAGCAGTTGAATCTTTTGACACGATTATTATCGGGTTGCACAAACCAGATAAGACCCCTTGGGACGCATACAAGTTTACAGAGAACGAACTGAAATGGTTAGAGCATATTGCTAAGAAAAAGAAGGTAATCCTCGCAGTGTTTACTCGACCCTATGCGATGCTCGACGTGAAAAATATAGCTTCTATTAAAGCTATTGTATTTGCTTACCAAAACCACAAAGTAGCGCAAGAGAAAGCTGCTCAACTCATCTTTGGTGCTATTGAGGGCAAAGGAGTTTTGCCTGTAACAGCACACCCTAACTTACCCGTAGGCACTTCAATTGCTACTCCTAGAATAGGACGCTTAGCTTACGGCTTACCTGAAAGCGTGGGACTCAATTCTCTTAAACTAAAAGAGATAGACAGTATTGCTCTTGATGCCGTAGTACAAAAGATGACGCCAGGGATGCAGGTATTGGTTGCCAAAAGAGGAAAGGTAGTTTATCGCAAGAATTTTGGTACTTTAGATTACAATCCAGCCAATAAAGTGACCGACAACACTATTTACGACCTCGCTTCGCTTACGAAGATATTGGCTACTCTCCCTGAACTGATGCGCCTTTATGTGCGTGGAGATTTCAAACCCGTAGATACTTTTGAGGATTTGCTACCCAAGCTCAAACATACAAACAAGGGAGATATGACAATGAAAGATGTGCTCTCGCACTATGCTCAGTTCCAGTCGTGGATTCCTTTTTACCGAAAAACCTTAGACATTGATAAAAAGCCTTCGCCTGAGTATTACAGCACTACCAAAAGTGATTCTTTCCCTACTGAGGTAGCCAAAGACTTATATCTTAGAGAAGGGTATACTGACAGTATTTATAAAACAATTGACGAGAGTGAGCTTATCAAAGATAAAAAATATTTATATAGCGACCTCCCTTATTATTATTTCAAGAAGTACATAGAAAAAAAAAACAAGAAGCCCCTACAAGAAATCGTTCAGAAGCACTTTTATAGAGGTTTAGGAGCCTACCAGCTTACTTTTCTTCCTTTGCAACGCTTCTCTCCTGTAAATATTGCACCTGCCGAAGATGAAAAGACCTTTCGTTCTCAGGAGCTTCGAGGGTACGTACACGACCAAGGAGCAGCCCTTTTAGGAGGGGTTGGTGGACACGCAGGACTTTTTGGAACTGCCGACGATGTAGCCAAAGTGATGCAAATGTACCTCCAACAAGGGTATTACGGTGGTACGTGGTTCTTGCAACCTCAGGCTATAAAAATCTTCAACACTTGTAATTACTGTCCAGAAGGTAACCGTCGAGGTTTAGGATTCGATAAACCACAGTTAGGCAAATCAGGTCCTACTTGTGGTTGTGTGCCAATGGATAGCTTTGGACATACTGGTTTTACGGGTACTTTTGCGTGGGCTGACCCCACTAATGAAATAGTAATAGTTATCCTCTCGAACCGCACTTATCCCTCTTCTGACAATAAACTTTTAGTAAACCGATTGGTGCGCCAAAAGATACAAGGAGTGGTGTACCAAGCCCTATCTGCGAATAAAAATTTTTAAAAAGATTTGGTATATAACGAGAAGTTTTAGTACATTTGCGCCACGTTAATTTTTAAAATAGAATTTATTATATGGAAGCGTGGATTATTGCCATTTTTTTCATTGGCTATCTTTGTATTACTACCGAACACCAAATAAAGGTAGACAAAACCATTTCAGCCTTAGCTATGGCTGTCATCTGTTGGACGATACTTAAAGTATTTAATCTTGATGTACTAGAAGTGATCAACGGAGTGTTAGTGCCTGTAGATATAGCTAACAACAGTAATGCTATTGATGAAGCACTACGACATCACTTAGCTGAAACTTCCGAAATACTCTTCTTCTTAATCGGTGCAATGACCATTGTAGAAATCATTGATATGCACCGTGGGTTTGAAATCATCAAGCGGATGATTCGCACCAGAAGCAAAGTAAAATTGCTTTGGATTATAGGTGTTATTGCTTTTTTTCTCTCTGCTATTATCGACAACCTTACTACTACCATTATTCTCATAACCATTGTACGTAAGCTCATACCTAACCAAAAAGAGCGCATTTGGTATGCTTCCCTCATTGTGATCGCTGCCAATGCAGGAGGGGCTTGGTCTCCTATCGGTGACGTAACAACTACTATGCTCTGGGTAAAAAACAAAGTAACCGCTGCTAAATTAGTAGAATACGTACTTATTCCTGCTATTGTATGCTTGATAGTACCTTTGTTAGTTGCTTCGTTTTTACCTGTATTCAAAGGGAAAATAGACACTTCTAACAGCGAAGAGAGTATTACTTACAAGAGCAGTATGCCTGTGTTGGTAATAGGCTTTATCTCTATTATCTTTGTACCTATTTTTAAATCGATTACACACTTACCTCCTTATATAGGGATGCTTTTTTCATTGGCTACTATGTGGTTTATTTCTGAAAAATTAAAACCTATTAGAGAACTTTCATCAACTGATAAGGATAAATTCAGTATTCACCGTGCGATGAGCCGTATCGAGTTTTCCAGCATACTATTCTTTTTAGGAATCCTCTTGGCAGTGGCTTCATTGCAAACTATCGGTACGCTTTTTAACTTTGCACAAACATTGAATGAGACTATCCCAAGTACAAACGTAGTGATTTTGCTCTTAGGTTTCGCCTCTGCTATAATAGACAACGTACCATTAGTAGCTGCCAGTATGGGTATGTTCCAAGAACCTATGGATAGTGGTCTTTGGCACTTCATCGCTTATGCAGCGGGCACAGGAGGTAGTTTGCTTATCATCGGTTCGGCTGCGGGAGTAGTAGCTATGGGTATGGAGAAGATTAATTTCTTTTGGTATGTGAAAAACATCTTATGGATAGCCCTTTTAGGTTTTGTGTTAGGTTATCTTACTTTGGTAAGTTTTGAAGCTTTACACGTTTTTGGATAGCATAAAACGATACATCATATACGAAAAACTGCCTAAATATAATTTTTTAGGCAGTCTTTTTTATAGGTGAACATCAGCGTAGTTACTTCTTAGTCTCTCTCTTTGTGTATTACGGATGTTGTATAGAGAATATAAAAGTACTTCAATGCACAGTGTTCACATTTAAAAATAACTTAGTATCTTTGCTAGCAAAAACACACTATGAAGAATTGTTTTACAGAATAAATAGGATTGTAAGGGAGAAGACTCTTAAAACTTTAAATATGAACGTCGTGTTTATTTGCGAATACTATTGTGTAAGTCAAAAAAACGCCGTACTTTTGCACCCTAAAAGTATTCCAATTAATCACTAGCCACTAACCATTTATCATTAAGCGTTAATCATTAAAAAAGATGTTATCAGAACAAGAAATCATTCGTAGAGAAAAACTTTCTAAATTGAAAGAATTGGGGATAAACCCTTATCCCGCTCCATTATACCCGGTTGATACTACCTCTAAGGACGTAGCCAACCATTATGAAGAAGGTAAACAAGTGGTTGTAGCCGGTAGATTAATGTCGTTGCGTGTACAAGGAAAAGCCTCGTTTGCTACTTTGCAGGATAGTAAAGGCACGATGCAATTGTACTTCAACCGTGATGAGATGTGCCCTACCGATGATAAAACGCTTTACAATGAGGTGTTTAAAAAGTTATTGGATTTAGGTGACTTTATAGGTGCTGAAGGAACGCTCTTCATCACTAAAATGGGTGAGAAAACCGTGTTGGTAAAGAACTTTACGCTACTTTCAAAAGTATTGCGTCCGCTACCTATGCCTAAGATAGATGCCGATGGTAAAGTACACGATGCCTTCACCGATCCTGAACAACGCTACCGTATGCGCTATGTAGATTTGGTAGTAAATCCACAAGTGAAAGAAGTGTTTATCAAGCGCACTAAACTCTTCAATGCTATGCGTCAGTTTTTTAACGATGCAGGGTATTTGGAAGTAGAGACGCCAATACTACAAGCTATACCAGGGGGAGCTAGTGCACGTCCGTTTATCACCCATCACAATGCGTTGGACATTCCGCTGTATATGCGTATTGCCAATGAACTTTACTTAAAACGTCTTATTGTAGGAGGTTTTGACGGAGTGTATGAATTTTCTAAGAACTTCCGCAACGAGGGTATGGATAGAACTCACAACCCTGAGTTTACGGCTATGGAAATTTATGTGGCTTACAAAGATTATCACTGGATGATGGACTTCACTGAACGCTTAATCGAACATTGCGCTATAGCCGTGAATGGTACTACTAAGGCGACCTTTGGTAAACATACAGTAGATTTCAAAGCTCCTTATCCACGCCTTACGATGACTGATGCTATTAAACAGTTCACAGGCTTTGACATCACTGGAAAGACAGAAGACGAATTGAGAGCCTTTGCACAGTCTATCGGTATTGCGGTAGACGAGGCGATGGGCAAGGGCAAACTGATAGATGAAATATTTGGTGAGAAATGCGAAGGTAACTTCATTCAGCCTACTTTCATCACTGATTACCCCAAAGAGATGTCGCCACTGACCAAAGAACACCGCTACAACCCCGACCTTACTGAACGTTTTGAGTTAATGGTATGCGGTAAGGAGATTGCCAATGCTTATTCGGAATTGAACGACCCTATTGACCAACGTGAGCGCTTTGAAGAACAATTGCGACTCTCAGAAAAAGGCGACGACGAAGCGATGTTCATTGACCAAGATTTCTTGCGCGCTCTTGAATATGGTATGCCACCTACCTCAGGTTTGGGTATCGGTATGGACAGACTTGTAATGTTCCTCACCAATAATGAGAGCATACAAGAAGTGCTTTTCTTCCCACAAATGCGTCCTGAGAAGAAAGAAGTAGAGCTTTCGGAAGACGAGAAAGTAGTGTTTGAACTTTTAAAAACCTCAGAAAGACTGCTTTTAGATGCTCTAAAAACACAAACGGCATTTTCTAACAAGAAATGGGATAAAGCCATTAAAGGTCTTACCAGTAAGAAAGTAGCGAAAGTAGTAAAAGAAGGAGAAGAACTGTTCGTGGAATTAGCAAATTAACAAAATTGAAAATTAGTAAATTATGGACTCTGACAAAGTCTTTTATTGACCATTAACCTTTAATAAATTATTTATTGTTCTTGTAAAAACCAAAGAAAGCGATATAACCGTAGCAAACTACTAAGGTGAGGAATGCTAAGCGGAAACCTATATAGTCGGTAAGAGAACCGTACAGAATAGGCAAGAGTCCGCCACCGACAATCATCGTACAAAGGATACCTGAAGCTTGAGTTTTGAGTTCGTCTATCCCTTCACAAGCAAGCGCAAAGATAGTGGGAAACATCATAGAGTTGAAGAGGCCGATACTTAATAAAGTCCACATTGAGAGCAAACCACCAGTATTGATAGAAAACAAAATAAGAGAGATGACAACTATAGCAAAAGTAATGAGAACTTTGGCGGGAGCAATCCACTTGATGAGATAAACACTGATAAAGCGTCCTAACATAGCACCTCCCCAGTAGAAAGTGAGAAAAACAGCTATAATAGCCTTGGGGTCGGCTGAGGTTAGATGAGGTTTTCCTGCCAATGAGCCAAGCGTTTCTACAATAAAGCAAATAGAGGGGCTCTCTAAAATATCCTTAGTGATGTTCATATCGATGAAGTAGTTTACTGCATAACTTCCTATCACTACTTCAGCACCTACATACAAGAAGATACCTATAGCCCCCAACAGTAAGGGAGTTTTCTTGAGAAGATTCCAATAACTGTCTTTATTTACTTCTTCTTTTATTCTATAAGCATAAGGTAATTTAACTACTGCAAAAACAAATGCTAAAGCAAGTGCCCATAAGGCTATATACAAAAAAGGTAATTGTATAGAAAAGGCTTCTTCACGAAAATAAATAAGCTTATCTGTAGTGTCTAAGGCTTCTATTTCAGCTTCTTTTTTTATCTCGTTGCTCAGTAAGTAAGCGGCTCCAAATATAGGAGCAATAGTAGTGCCTATGGCGTTGAAAGCTTGAGAGAAAGTGAGCCGACGAGGCGTAGTGGCTTCATCGCTTAAGATTACCACATAAGAGTTCATAGCCACTTGGAGGAAAGTAACGCCACAGCCTAATACGAAGATAGCAGTTAAGAATATCCAATATAAGCGTTCCCCGGCAGCAGGATAGAAGAGCAAAGCGCCTAAGGAGATGAGCAAAAGACCTAAGATAATACTCCGCTGATAGCCTATTTTAGTGAGAATAAAACCTGCAGGGATAGAAAAAAATAAGTAAGACAAGAAGAAAGATAGGAGAATATAGGCTACATTGGAATAATGCAACTGAAACACATCACGAAGATGAGGTAATAAAAGCTGTATGAGCACTGTTAAACCTCCAAAAAGTAAGAATAAAAGTGCTACCAGAACAAAGGCTTGGGTATGTTTCTTTTGTCTATTCATTGCTGTATAAGCTCGGTTTAGAGCGCAAATCTACTACAAAAGATTAAAAAATAGTTAAAATTTAACACTTTATTTTTATTGTATACATAACTTAAAACGTACAACATACTTGTATTTAGTGTTTTATGTGTAAGTAGAATCCTTGTTAATAAATATGTTAGAAAATATTTTGACAAATCTGTTGGGGGATATCAAAAAAGTTAGTAACTTTGCTCCGAATAAATAGTACTACTTAGCTCACTACTGACCATAACCACTCGTAACTAATTTAACTAATATAATGAAAAGCTGGTTTTTAAATGTAGCCGTACTTTTTCTCACATCAATGCTTTACTCTCAGCAAGGAGTCATTACTGGGGAAGTAATTGATGGTGATTACAACGCTCCGTTAATGGGAGCAAATGTTTTGGTTAAAGGGACTACCAAAGGAGCTTCTACTGATATGGACGGTAAGTATTCCTTGAATGTAGACTCACCTACTGGAACCTTAGAGTTCTCTTATCTTGGATATGTTACCAAGACAGTTTCCTATAAACTTGTGAATGGTAAAGCGCACGTGCGAATTACCCTTACAAGCGACCAACAAACCCTAGGAGAGGTAATAGTAACAGGTAAAAGCACCTTGTTAGACATTGCACAAGAGCGTAAAACACCTGTGGCGGTATCTACTATTCAAGCTACCGAAATTATAGAAAAATTAGGTACACGAGAACTTCCTGAAGTACTCAATAGAACGCCTTCTGTTTATGCTACAAAAGGGGGTGGTGGCTTCGGCGACTCTAAAATCAATATGCGTGGTTTTGATAGTAAAAACATTGCTGTAATGGTAAATGGTATGCCTGTAAACGATATGGAAGGTGGTACTGTATACTTCAGTAACTGGACAGGGCTTTCAGATGTAACTTCTGCTATGCAGGTACAACGCGGGCTCGGTGCCTCTAAATTGGCTATAGCTTCTGTAGGAGGTACAATGAACTTTATTTTGCGCACTTCGGATATGCAAGAGGGCGGTAGCCTCTTTGCAAGCTATGGAACTAATCAAGAATATAAAGCAGTAGCCTCATACAACACTGGTAAAAGCCTTACAGGCTGGTCTACTTCAGTATTATTTAGCAAAAATTGGGGACAAAAATATGCTGATGGCACTCAGTTTGATGGTTATGGCTACTATTTTGCATTAGGCTATGAAGCCTCTAAAAAACATAGCTTCCAATTTACCTTTACAGGAGCTCCTCAATGGCATAACCAACGTTCTTCAAGTCCGAGTATTGCTGATGCTCAACGTTATGGAGGAACAGAAGATAAACCTAACCGCAAATACAATCCTGATTGGGGGTATTTAAATGGTGATGAATATTCACTTAGAAAAAATATATATCACAAACCAGTAGCAATGCTCAACTGGGATTGGACAATGAATGAAAGAACCTCTCTCAGTACTGTGTTTTATGCTTCTTTAGGTCGTGGTATGGGAGTGAATTCTACCGGTGAAGCTCATTCAATAGCAGGTGGTAAATTGCAACGCCATTTCTTAAATTCACTTCGTACAGCTGATGGACTTATCGATTTTGACAAAGCTGTGAAATACAATAACGGAGAGGCTGTAGAAGGACTTTTGCCTATGCAAAATCCAAAACAAGCCGGAAAAAGTGTGTCTATACCTAAACCAGGAGGAGGAACTCTTAAAGCTAGTAACCAAGGTTATATTATGAATGGTTCTGTAAATTCACACAACTGGTATGGAGTGCTTACAAATTTACAACACCAAATTAATGACCACTTCACTGTGAATATGGGGTTAGATGGTCGTTACTATTATGGTTACCACCACCAAGTTGTTACAGACCTTTTAGGGAATGATAGCTATGCTGATAGTAAAAATGAAAATCTAACAGCGCCAAATCTTATTACTTCTGCTAAATCTACTAATCTTAACTGGAATCCATTTAGCACTGTAGCTCCTTTAAATCAAAGAATAGGTTATAGCAACGATGGAGAAGTAAAATGGTATGGTCTTTTCTCTCAATTTGAATACTCTGATGATCATTTTTCAGCCTTCATACAAGGATCTACTTCTTTGCAGTCATATCAACGTATAGACGAATTTATCAAACCAGGTAAATTGGCTGTAAAAAATAATCCTAATACAGCAATGTCTACAAAAACAGGCTTTAAAAATCTTGTAGGTTATAACATCAAAGGGGGTGTGAACTATAATATTAATGAACATCATAACATATATGCAAACACTGGCTATTATTCTAAACAACCATTGTTTAACGCTGTATATCCTAACTATTTGAACTATGTAAACCCTGCTCTTACCAATGAAAAAATATTTGGTGTTGAAGCTGGATATGGATTTAAGTCTAACTTCTTGAATGCAAACTTGAATCTTTACTATACTTCTTGGAAAGATCGTTACCTCCGCAAATCAAATAACTTGCACGTAGGAGGAAATACCATCACAGCTTATGCTAATATTTTAGGTATTAAAGAAGTACACCAAGGAGTGGAATTAGATTTCAAAGCTAATATCACTGAGTACCTAAAACTCAACGGTATGTTCTCTTTGGGTGATTGGTTCTACAAAGGAGATGCTGCGGGAACTCTTACAAATGAAAATAATAACCCTGTAGATTTCCAAGGGAATGAAGTGCCTGCAGGAAGCGCTGCCGAAATTAAACTCTTTTTGGATGGTGTGAAAGTAGGTGAATCAGCACAAACTACAGCTTCATTAGGGGTATCAGTATTGCCTGTTAAAGGATTTAATATAGATTTAGATTGGCGTTATGTAGATAATTTGTATTCAAATCTTAATATAGGTAATTTTACTACTAAAGCTGAAGCCGATAAAGGAGCAGTTAAATTGCCAGGTTATAACTTGTTTGATCTATCAGCTTCTTATAGATGGAAACTTACAGATAGTCAACGGCTCACTTTCTCAGCTCACGCTTATAACTTACTCGATACTTACTATATTTTAGAGTCTTATACCAGTAATCACGTTACCAATACAAGCAAAACTTATAAAGGTATTGATGTTACTAACCGTGTATATTTTGGCGATGGTCGTACCTTTAGCTTTGGAGTACGTTACAACTTCTAAACAGGTAAAACCAGCGAACAGGAGTGGCTGAATCTGAGTAACAGCTAACAAAGGCTATCCATTCATTTGGGTAGCTTTTTTATTGGTGAATGCCACAAATTAGCAAAATTTTCATACCTTTGCTCCCTCATTGTTAATTATCAATTCTTAATTATTCATTGTAAGATATGTTACGATTCGCAAAAGAATATAAATCTATTTATGAAATCTTTGAGACTTATATGCACTCATCAGACTATGAAGATATTGACTTCGTGTTTGATGTAGTGAACTACTTCCGCCGTAAGAGTAACAACAAAAAGACTCCCCTCAATATTGATGAACTCATCGTTGAAATCAAACACAAACCCGAGTGCATCGCTTTCTTCAAGGAAAAGCTCCACAACGTATTTGCTAATAAACAAAAAGTAATTCTTTTTACTGACGCAGGTCTGCTGAACAGTGTTTCTTTCTTCAAAGAATTGCGTCGCCGTATCAGTCGTCAGCTTTTGCCCGACCAGCCTTCGGAAGAGAATATACAATACGTACTCAACCAACTCTTCTACCGTCCTTCCGATGTGAAATGGGTACATCAAATTCCTTTAGATAACTGGAAAGAACTCTTTGAAATACTTGCTGTATCTACTTTCTATGAGGATAGTGAGAGCAAAACTACTTCCAAGCAAATCCTTTTGGCGATAATGATTCTCTCCCAACGTATGGGAGGGCTCGCCTTGCAAACTGATGTGCGCCGTATGGTGCCTGAATATGCTCACCTCAATAGTCCCTTTATTGCTCTCGACGATGAGCTGAACAATCTTGCACGTACTCTTTCCAAGGAAGATAACCCTTATCTATACATACAAGACCACGAACTCGATTATAAACAGCTGAATATCCTAGCTGGTCAGTGTGAGGATTTCGTAAACAAAGCTGATGCCAATACTTCTAAATATGGGGTGAGTTTCAGTGTGAACCAAACTCTTTTGCTCATTCGTCAGCAAATAAAACGCATCAAGCGACTTTATAACTACCTGTTTATAGAAAAAGAAGCTGATAAATGTGAAAAAACGATTGCCTTCTACTTAGATATGGTGAAAACTAATTCTAAGAAGAACAATATTCGAAAACTGATAGATGATAGTGTTTATAACATTACCTACGAGATTACGAACTATACCGGCAAGACCGGTGAACACTATATTACTTCTACTGCTGGTGAGTACTTCAAGATGCTTAAAACAGCTTTGTGGGGTGGCGTTATCGTGGGGTTTATGTGTTTGGTAAAACTCTATATGTCGATGCAACCTGACCAAAGTGATTTTTTTCGTGCCCTAAACTACAGTTTTAACTACGCTATTGGTTTTGTACTCATCTACCTCACAGGGTCTACTTTGGCTACCAAGCAACCTGCAATGACGGCTTCTACGATTGCTAAGACTTTAGAGAGCCTCAGCGACAACGATAACAATAAAGAAAAACAGAAACACTACACCGAGTTCTCAGCACTCTTCACGCGTTTGTTTCGTTCGCAGTTCATCGCCTTTGTGGGCAACGTGTTTGGTGCTTTCCCTGTGTCTATGCTTTTGGCGATAGGAATGAGTTATCTCAGTGGTTACAATATCGCTACTAAAAAAAGTTTACATCTCTTGGAAGACCTGAATATATGGCATACCCCCGTATTTTTGCACGCTTGTATTGCAGGGATATTTCTGTTCTTATCGGGTATTATAGCAGGTAACGTAGCTAGTGTAAACAATTTTAACAACTTCTATTATCGTCTTTCTGAACACCCCTTTCTTAAAGGCTTCTTTGGTAAAGTACGTATGCAACGCGTTGCTAACTGGATGCAACAAAAGTGGCCGAGTGTCGTCTCAAATATTTGGTTTGGAGTCTTTATGGGAAGTGCGTGGGCAATAGGTCATTTCTTCGGCTTACCACTCGATATACGCCACATCACCTTTGCCAGTGGTAATTTAGCTTACGGCTTGTATGGTATGAATTTTATCATTAGCTTAGAGAATATTTTTTGGTGTATCTTAGGGATAGGTATCATTGGTTTAGGTAACTTTATTGTGAGTTTTGGTCTGTCGTTATGGATAGCCTTGCGCTCTCGCGAAGTCCCTGCTTCAGAACTAAAATATTTAGGTCGTTGTGTGTGGAGAGCCTTTAAAGAACATCCCAGAGCCTTTTTCTTTCCTGTAAGGGAGAAAGAATAAAAGAATATTCAAATGAAACACATCAAAGAAAAATTAGCTGAACGTGAGGCTCACAATGCTTTACGCAGTCTCAAACAACGCCATTTTGCTATTGATTTCTACTCCAATGATTATATAGGATTCAGTACAAATTCTGAGATTACTAAACGCATCTCTGAATTACTCCCTCAGCAAACGGCACCTCACGGGGCTACAGGCTCGCGATTGCTTTCGGGTAACTTGCCTATCTTTTCCGAAACCGAAAGCTATATAGCTCATTTTCATAACGCCGAAACAGCTCTTTTGTACAATTCGGGCTATGATGCCAATGTGGGATTTTTCTCCTGTATCGTAGGGCGAGGTGATATTATCTTATACGATAGTTACAGCCACGCTTCTATACGCGACGGTATTTCACTGAGTTTAGCTAACTCCTATAAGTTTAAACATAACGATTTAGACGATTTAGAAAAGCTCTTAAAAAAGTTTGCTACCCCTGATAAAACGGTGCTCATCGTTACTGAAACAGTTTTTTCAATGGACGGTGATAGCCCTGATTTGGTGCGTTTGGTAACATTAGCAACACAGTATGGGGCTTATATAGCGGTAGACGAAGCTCACGCCATAGGAGTATTTGGCAAACACGGCTGTGGATTGGTGCAAGCATTGGGGTTAGAAGAAGAAATTTTTGCCCGCATCGTTACCTTCGGGAAAGGCTTAGGAGCACACGGAGCAGCTGCCTTAGCTTCAAATGAGGTGATACAGTATTTAGTGAACTTTTCACGTTCTTTCATATATACTACTGCTATGAGTCCACATAGTGTGGCAACTATTAGGGCAGGATATGAGACCTTACAGACAACTAAATCAATAGAACAACTGCATCATAATATACAGTATTTTAAAACGCAAATTGCCAAATACAAAATACAAGGTTTTATTCCTTCTGATTCAGCCATTCAAGCTATAGTAGTAGCAGGCAATGAACGAGTGAAAGCACTTGCCGAAGTACTACAAGCCCAAGATATAGGCGTATTACCGATTTTAGCGCCCACCGTACCTGCGGGACAAGAACGGTTGAGAATATGCTTGCACAGTTTTAATACCGAACAAGAAATCGAAAAATTAATTAACCAATTAGCCAGTTTGTCAATTATCTGATTAGAGAATCAATTTTTACCAAAGTTTTTTAATTGTCTGTCGTGCTACGACTCGTCATTATAGTATTGTGGTATTATCAAAGCTGAATCCATTTAGCAAGTCTTTGGTCTTCATACGTTTTTTAGCAGGTAATTGCAATTCTAATAGCTTTATATAACCATCTTTTACAGCTACACGCAGTCCTTTTTTATCTACTAAGAGTTCCCTAATAGGATATTGATGAGAGACAGGTTCGAAAAGAACATCATATACTTTTACATTTAACACTTCTCCTTTTTGTACAAACGCTGTCCACGCAGTAGGGTAGGGGCTCATTCCCCTCACTAAACGCTCTATTGTCATTCCTTCCGCTTGCCAATCTATCTTGCAGGTCTCTTTGTATATCTTAGGAGCTTCGGCAAAAGTTACTTCTTTGTTTTGTGGTTGGGTAGAGCAAGAACCTTCTGCAATGCTATCTACGGTTTTTAGTACCAATTCAGCACCTTGCACCATTAGTTTGTCGTGTAAGGTACCCGCTGTTTCGTGAGACTCAATAGGTGTAACCTCTTGTGCGATAATAGCTCCCGTATCAATCTTCTCGTCTATAAAGAAAGTCGTTACCCCTGTTTCCTTTTCCCCGTTGATAATTGCCCAGTTGATGGGAGCAGCTCCTCGATAGTTAGGTAAAAGAGAGGCGTGCAGATTGAATGTGCCGTATTTAGGCAATCGCCATACCACTTCGGGCAACATACGGAAGGCTACTACTATTTGCAAATCGGGTTGTAAGGCTTTCAGTGCATTTACAAAAGTTTCATCTTTTAGTTTTATGGGTTGTAACACTGGTATCCCTTTGCTTTCGGCATAGAGTTTCACTGGCGACTGGTGTAGCTTCTGTCCGCGTCCCGAAGGTTTATCGGCTACCGTTACTACACCTACTACGTTGTAATGGTTCTCTACTAATGCTTTTAGCGACGCCAACGCAAAGTCAGGTGTCCCCATAAATACAATTCTCATTTTATCACTTGTCATCTTTTTTACCTTTTACCTTATAATCTTTTAATTGTCTCAGAGGCTCATTTTCTTATTTTAGTTAAGCGATGAGCACGTTTTTAGCTTTGATTTATTTTGCGCAAAAATATAAAATTTGGTATTAATAGTAAAGTTTTTTGTAGTAAAACTTTTAATACGAATTATTATTGATTGTTCTTTCGCCCCTTAGAGTTAAATAACATCAATTCAATATAACAAAATTCCATTTTTCATTCGCCTTTCCTATCACTAATTCCTCCTTTTCCGTCATACTTCCTCCTAATGTCTATGACCTATAGTCCAGAACCTCTCACTCCATTTGCTAATTTCCAAATTTTCTAATTCTCTAATTTCCCGACCCGTCAATTCTCTTTTCCTTCACACTCCCCCCTAGTGCCTATGGCCTAAGGCCTATTGCCTTTTCCCTTTCTTTCGCCTCGAAACCCCGTTTTTAACATTTTTATCATTGTTGTATTATAGTGTTAATCAACTTTTTATACACCCTTTCTATAACAATCGTCCAAGATTCGTATAAGCTTCCTATAAGCTCCCTATAAGCTAACCATACCTTCCTAACGACCATTTCTCACCAAAATCACTCTTAACTCACTTTCGAACTTCTCTGTTTTCTTCCGATAGCTCTAACCCTCTATCGCCCGCGTGACTCGCACCTCCCACCTGTCTGACCCCCGTTCTACAAGTCCGCCTCTGCTACTGCATTTCTTGTAGTTCGTGCCCCATTTACTAAGTTCCAAATTTGCTAATTTGCCAATTAGTTTGTACTTTTGCACCAAATTATATTTACTCAACAGAAATAAAGCAAATGAATATATTACGATTTATCACCGCAGGTAGCGTAGACGACGGTAAAAGTACCCTTATAGGTCGATTGTTATACGATAGCAAAAGTATTTTAGCCGACCAGCTCGAAGCATTGGAACAACAATCAAAAAATAAGAACGACGATGGTATCGACCTCGCTATCATCACCGACGGGCTCCGTGCTGAACGCGAACAAGGGATTACTATCGATGTAGCCTACCGCTACTTTGCTACTCCCAAACGCAAATTTATCATCGCCGATGCTCCTGGTCATACCCAATACACCCGCAATATGATTACGGGGGCTTCTAATTCCGAGCTCATAATCATTTTGGTAGATGCTCGCAATGGCGTAACCGAACAAACTCGTCGCCATTCAATCATCGCCTCCCTGCTCAATATCCCAGAGGTAGTGGTAGCCGTAAACAAAATGGACTTGGTAGGTTATAGCGAAGAGGTGTTTAACAATATCAAGCAAGAGTACGAAGAGATTGCTAAACGTTTAGGATTGAAGAGCGTGCACTATTTCCCTATTTCGGCTTTTGTAGGCGATAATATCGTGAATACCACTGAGGCAATGCCTTGGTACAAAGGTAATTCGCTTTTAGACTTTTTGGAAACTGTAGAAATTAGCAAAGACAACTATGACCAACCTCGTTTTCAAGTGCAGTATGTAATACGCCCACAAACCGAAGCTTTACACGATTACCGCGGTTATGCGGGAGAAGTCATTTCGGGCACGTATCGCAAAGGTGATGTGATAATAGTAGAACCAGAAGGTATTACTACAAAACTCAGTAAGATAGAGTATAACGGCGAAGAAGTTGCAGAAGTAAAGGCAGGTGATCCAGTAGTACTACACATCGAAGACGATATCGATATTTCTCGTGGCGACTACTTTGCCAAACAAGGAGCAGAGCCTCAGCAAGGGCAAGATATCGAGGCTATTGTATGCTGGATGGATAAACGCGAATTGCGCGAAGGTAATAAATACTTGTTGCAACAGCGTAGTAAACTTGTAAAAGCAATTGTGAAGGAAATAGAGTATAAAATAGACGTCAATACCCTCAACCAAACTGAAGGTGTAGAAAGTGTAAAACTCAATGAAATCGCAAAAATCCGACTCAAAACGGCTTCCCCATTAGTATACGACACTTTCCAAAGTAATCCTCCAATGGGTAGTGCTATCCTCATCGATGAGACCAGCAATGCTACCGTAGGAGCTGTGATGATAGATGCTAATAATAAGATATTATAAGAGTTTTATTTGATTGATATAAAAAAGCACAAAACAGATATTTCTGTTTTGTGCTTTTATAGATTTTTTTAGTAAAAGTACTAAAAAAAATCATCTAATAGTGTCCCAAATTCTCTTTTACATTTGTAAAGTAAAGCTCTTGAGATACCAATATTTGATTTAGGTCTATCTAAAGCGGTGATAGAAAAGAATTTACCTAAAGCTGAAATCATCAGCATAAACGTAATTTTATCTGTTTCAATAAGGATATAATCTAACTCCAATTTTCCTAAACCATTACCATCTACAACTTTCTTTACTTGATCAACAATAGTAAGGTGAAAAGCAGAGCCTTGCTCAATTATCCTTGAAGCTTCCTCATTAGCAGAAGCTTTACTTAAGATAGAACCATCAGTACTGCTCAAAATTCCATAGAAAAGGAATCCTGGCATTCCTGCTTTCATATCTTGACAGTGAGCATCAAGCATTTGTTGTAGTTGTGCACCTGTCAGTTGTACTTCCGTATCTGTTTTTACGTCTGTACTTTTTGGTTGTAATACTGTATCTGCCATAATCTATGATTTTTTAATCGAGGCAAAGGTATAATATTTTTTTAATAAAAAGAAATTTTTTACAAAAAATCTTTTTTCTATTTTTTGGATAAATATAAAATCTAATGTTAATACAAAGAAAATCAATAGTTAACACTGTAATAAAGTTATTGTTCAAAAGTATGAAATACTGCAGAATTATTTCTGTGAAAAGAAAAAATACTGTAAGTATAAAACGGATATTAACTATTTTATATAAGGAAAATTTAGGCGTCAAACTTGTTTTTTTATATGAATATATAGGAT
This sequence comes from Capnocytophaga sp. oral taxon 864, assembly GCF_002998835.1. Taxonomy (NCBI): domain Bacteria; kingdom Pseudomonadati; phylum Bacteroidota; class Flavobacteriia; order Flavobacteriales; family Flavobacteriaceae; genus Capnocytophaga; species Capnocytophaga sp. oral taxon 864. Next base: position 1,115,232 of record NZ_CP027232.1, on the reverse strand, counting down.
TATTTAATTTATTGTTGTATCTTTGTCCAAGTTTTTTACGATAGAAAAATTACTATTAGACACAAAGTAAATATGAAAATATAGTTTTGTAATAGAATGAATATTATTTTATCTTTAAAAGTATATAACACAAATATATGATAACACATAAATTAACCTCAGAACAAGCAATGGCACTCGAAAATCAGTACGGTGCCCATAACTATCACCCACTACCCGTCGTGCTCTGCAAAGGACAAGGGGTATATGTGTGGGACGTCGAAGGCAAACGCTACTACGATTTTCTTTCGTCTTACTCTGCCGTAAACCAAGGTCACTGCCACCCACGTATCATCAAAGCGCTTACTGAACAAGCGCAAACTCTTACACTCACTTCTCGCGCTTTCTACAACGATAAGCTCGGAGTGTATGAAAAGTACGTAACCGAGTATTTTGGCTTCGAGAAAGTCCTCCCGATGAATACAGGGGCTGAAGCGGTAGAAACAGCTATTAAAATATGTCGCAAATGGGCTTACGAACAGAAAGGGGTGCCTGAAAGTGCTGCCATCATCATCGTATGTGACCAGAACTTTCACGGGCGTACCACTACAGTTGTATCTTTTTCATCTGATAAAAATGCGCGTAAGAACTTTGGACCTTATACACCTGGTTTTGTTTCCGTTCCTTACAACGATTTAGTCGCTTTGGAGAAAGTTCTTGCTGATAATAAAGCAACAGTAGCAGGCTTTTTAGTAGAACCTATACAAGGTGAAGCTGGTGTATACGTCCCTTCCGAGGGGTATTTAAGCGGAGCAAAAGCCTTATGCGAAAAGTATAATGCACTTTTTATCGCCGATGAGGTACAAACAGGAGTAGCGCGTACCGGGAAACGTTTGGCAGTAGACCACGAGAATGTAAAACCAGATATATTGGTACTGGGGAAAGCTCTTAGTGGTGGGGTGTATCCCGTGAGTGCAGTCCTTGCCGATGACCGTATTATGCACGTGATTAAAGCTGGACAACACGGTAGTACTTTTGGAGGCAATCCTTTGGCAGCAGCCGTAGCAATTGAAGCCTTACAGGTAGTAAAAGATGAGCATTTGACTGAAAATGCCGCTCGTTTGGGTGAGATTTTTCGCAAAGAAATCAGCAACTATATCAAAACCTCAAAAATAGCTACCTTAGTACGTGGTAAAGGGCTCCTAAATGCGGTGGTTATCAACGATACAGAAGAGAGTGACACTGCTTGGAATATCTGCCTAAAGATGCGCGATAATGGGTTGCTCGCTAAACCTACTCACGGCAATATCATTAGATTTGCTCCGCCATTGGTAATGAATGAAACGGAATTAAGAGAGTGTATTGCTATTATTATCAATGCTTTAAAAGCGTTTGAAAAGTAATACGCTATATTGCATACAGATAAAAAGCTACCTAATATTTTAGGTAGCTTTTTATTTATACAGAAATATTTTGTACATTTGCCCCATAGGAACAAAATTCATTTTATAAAATAGAAAATTATGTATAATTTATTAAAAGGAAAAAGAGGCATCATCTTTGGTGCCTTAGACGAAAATTCTATTGCTTGGAAAACAGCAGAACGTGTACACGAAGAAGGTGGTAAGTTTGTACTTACCAATGCTCCCGTAGCAATGCGTATGGGACAAATAAAAAACTTAGCCGAAAAAACAGGCTCTGAAATTATTCCAGCCGATGCTACCAATATGGACGATCTCCAAAACTTGGTAACTAAAGCTATGGAGATTTTAGGGGGTAAGTTGGATTTTGTGTTGCACTCTATCGGTATGTCGGTAAATGTGCGCAAAAACATTCCTTATACCGAGTCTAACTATGTGAACACCGAAAAAGGTTGGGACGTTTCAGCACTTTCTTTTCACAAAGTATGCCAAGTGCTTTATAAGAATGATGCAATGAACGAATGGGGTAGTATTGTAGCACTTACCTATATGGCAGCACAACGCACCTTCCCTGATTATAACGATATGGCTGATAATAAAGCCTACTTAGAATCTATTGCGCGTAGTTTTGGCTATTTCTTTGGTAAAGACAAGAAAGTGCGTGTGAATACCATTTCACAATCACCTACCGCTACTACTGCAGGACAAGGCGTAAAAGGTTTCGACGGTTTTATCGCCTATGCCGATGCTATGTCACCACTGGGCAATGCCACCGCTCAAGATTGTGCCAATTATACGGTATCTCTCTTCTCCGATCTTACTCGTAAAGTAACAATGCAAAACCTCTTCCACGATGGAGGGTTCTCTAATACTGGAGTAAGCCAAGAAGTAATTGAACGATTTACTAAGTAGCAGTTAGAAATTGGTTGTTAGTAGTTAAAAAACTAACGGCTAATAACTACTGACTAATAACTAATGAAATGAAGTATCTTTTCATTTATTTAGTGCGCTTTTATCAAGTAGCCATTTCGCCACTCAAGCCTCCTACGTGCAGGTATACCCCTACCTGCTCGCAATACACTTTAGAAGCCTTACAAAAGTACGGTTTTTTTAAAGGAGGTTGGTTGGCTATTAAGCGTATATGCAGTTGCCACCCTTGGGGAGGCAGTGGCTATGACCCCGTACCTTAAATAAACAATAAAAATGCTTTGGGAAAACTTACTCTCTCTTAATAAATATGGTGATACTAGTCTTCGTTTGCGAAAAAATGAAGATGAAACACGACTTAGTTTTGATATGGATTATGACCGTGTGGTCTTTTCAAGTGCTTTTCGTAGCTTGCAAGACAAAACACAAGTAATTCCGCTTTCAAAAACAAGTTTTGTACACACACGTCTTACACATAGTATCGAGGTGTCGGTAGTGGGGCGTAGTTTGGGGCGTGCTGTGGGTAAACACGTGCTCACCAAATATCCTCACTTGCGCGAATTGGGTTACCAAACTAATGATTTTGGAGCCATTATTGCAGCAGCTGCGGTAGCACACGATATTGGTAATCCACCTTTTGGACACAGTGGTGAAAAGGCTATAGGAGAGTTTTTTCAATTCAAAAAAGGAACTGCTATCAAACATTTACTCACAGAAGCCGAGTATGCTGATTTGTGTAGTTTTGAAGGGAATGCCAATGGCTTTAGAATCCTTAATGAAACACGTTTGGGGGCAGAGGGGGGCTTACGGCTTACTTATGCTACCTTAGGAACTTTTACTAAGTATCCTAAAGAATCACTACCTGTACGTCCTACTGATCGTATAGCTGATAAGAAATATGGTTTTTTCCAAGGTAATAAAAAATTCTTCAAAGAAATGGCTGAAACTTTAGGACTAAAATCTAATAGTGTAAATGGTGAATTGCGTTATGCACGTCACCCCTTAGCTTTCTTGGTAGAGGCAGCCGACGATATTTGTTATACTATTATAGACTTTGAAGACGGTATCAACTTAGGGCTTATAAGTGAAGATGTAGCCTTAGAGTATTTAGGTGGTATCATCTCAGATAAGATAAATACTCATAAATATAGCAAACTGCAAACTAAAGAAGAACGTATTGCTTATTTGCGTGCAGTTGCTATAGGAGCTTTGATACAAGATGCTACCGACATCTTCTTGCAAAATGAAGATGCAATCTTGGCAGGAGAATTTCACCAGTCGCTTTTATATGATAGTAAATATCGCCACCAAATCACTGATGTAATAGATTGTAGTGTGGAACGTATATATCAATCCGATGAGGTAGTAGAAAAAGAAGTATCGGGTTATGTGGTTTTACAACATTTATTAGATATCTTTTTTACGGCTATTATCAATCAAGAAAACGGACGTGAGACATCATTTGATAAACTTTTGCTTAAAAAGTTACCTGAAAAGTATCGCAAAAATGACTCGTTATATGACAAGGTGATGGGCATTACTTGTTATATTACAAGCCTTACCGATAGTAAAGCAGTGGAATTACATCTAAAAACAGCCAATACAACCTTTAATATCTAATACTTTAATATGTTTATTATCAGATATATTATAAAGAAAGATTAAAAAAAGTTTAAAAAAACGCTCTAAAAATTTGCAAGTAATAAAAAAAGTAGTACCTTTGCAACCGCAATGAAGAAATGAATTGCACAAATTTGCTGAAGGTCTGGTAGTTCAGCTGGTTAGAATACATGCCTGTCACGCATGGGGTCGCGGGTTCGAGTCCCGTCCAGACCGCTTCATAAGATTTAGTTGTGTTGTTTTGTGTAAATATTTTTACACGGGTTTATAGTAAACCAATGAAAGCTTTCCTTTCTCCAAGGAGAGCTTTTCTTTTTAAGTGAGATTTAGAATATAAATTCCCTTAATTCTCTAATAATAAAAAAGCTACCTATAAACTTTATAGGTAGCTTTTTAGAAATTTAATTATTAATCTAATCCTCGTGTTCTTCTAAATAAGCTTTCCTTACCTTCTTAAACAGCTCCGATGAATACACAAAGTCAGTAACAGCTTCGTTATCGGTCCGGAAAATAGTTTCTTTAGTGCCTTCCCATTCTTTATAACCATTTTTTAGGAATACAATCTTAGCCCCTATTTCCATTACTGAGTTCATATCGTGAGTATTGATTACGGTGGTGATGTTAAACTCTTCAGTAATTTCCTGGATAAGGTTGTCTATCACAATAGAGGTCTTAGGGTCGAGCCCTGAGTTAGGTTCATCACAAAACAAGTAGTTGGGTTGGTTTACGATAGCGCGAGCAATAGCTACCCGTTTCTGCATACCTCCAGAAATTTCCGAAGGTAATTTATCATCGGCATTTACTAGGTTTACACGGCTCAATACTATATTAGCACGTTCGCGTATTTCTTCAGGTGTTTTCTGAGAAAACATCTTCAAAGGGAACATCACATTCTCAAGCACCGTCATAGAGTCGAATAAGGCGCTTCCTTGGAATACCATTCCCATTTTTTGACGCAAGGCTACACGTTCTTTGCGTTTCATATCAGCATACTTCACCCCATCGTAGATAATGTCGCCCGAATCGGGGGTAAAAAGGCCTAAAAGAGATTTGAGAAACACAGTTTTACCTGAACCACTTTGCCCGATAATCAGATTCGTTTTACCTTTTTCAAAAGTAGTAGAAATACCTTTGAGCACTTCAGTTCCGTTAAAAGATTTATGTAAACTTTCTACTTGTATCATATTTCTGCTGAAGCTACCACTGCCTCTTTGTTTATTTTCTTCACCAAGCCTTGTAGTACTTTGCCAGGTCCTACTTCAATAAATTCGGTAGCGCCATCAGCAATCATCTGTTGTACACTTTGTGTCCATTTCACAGGAGCAGTAAGTTGCTTGATGAGATTCTTTTTAATGTTAGCTTCATTGCTTACAGCCGTAGTAGTTACATTTTGGTATACTGGACAAAGCGGTTTGTGGAAAGTCGTTTGCTCAATCGCTGCTGCCAATTCTTCTTCGGCAGGTTTCATCAGTACTGAGTGAAAAGCTCCGCCTACAGGCAATACAAGAGCACGCTTAGCTCCTGCTTCTTTCATCTTTTCGCAAGCTGCTTCTACAGCTTTGAGTTCACCTGAAATCACCAACTGACCTGGGCAATTATAGTTGGCAGGGGTTACAATTCCGTCAACTGTTGCACAAAGTTCTTCAACCTTACTATCGTCTAAGCCTAATACGGCAGCCATTGTACCAGGTTGTAATTCGCAAGCCTTTTGCATAGCGGTAGCACGTTTGGCTACTAATTGCAAACCATCTTCAAATGAGAGGACTTCATTGGCTACTAAAGCAGAAAATTCACCTAACGAATGTCCTGCAACCATTTGAGGAGCAAAATTTTTACCGAACACCTTACTAAGAATTACTGAATGCAAGAAGATAGCAGGCTGGGTAACTTTAGTTTGTTTGAGGTCTTCATCAGTACCGCTAAACATTATATCAGTAATGGAGAAGCCGAGAATGCGATTAGCCGCTTCAAAGAGTGCTTTGGCTTCAGCAGATTTTTCGTATAAGTCAAGCCCCATACCTACAAATTGGGCTCCTTGACCAGGGAAGATGTATGCTTTCATTTATTTATATTTTTATAAGATTGAAAGTACAAAGATATTACTTTTCTATAAGAATGCCAAATATCTGTGTCAAAATATCTTTAGCGACTTCTTCTTTGCTTTTTAAAGGAAAACTGTTTTGAGTCTCTTTAGTAATAAAAGTAACTTTATTGGTATCAGTACCAAAGCCTGCGCCTGTATCGCGCAAGGAGTTGAGTACAATAGCATCTAAATTCTTTTTCTCCAATTTAGTTTGGGCATTGGCAACTTCATTTTCAGTTTCTAAGGCAAATCCAATAAGCGTCTGAGTAGTTTTGATTTTCCCTAAAGATGCCAATATATCGACAGTAGGCACTAAGGTTAGGCTGAGATTACCGCCTTTCTTTTTAATTTTTTCGGGGGCTACAGTTTCAGGCGTATAGTCAGCTACAGCAGCGGCGAGGATAGCGATATCACAAGGAGGAAATTCGCTTATGGTAGCTTCGTACATTTGCTGAGCACTTACCACCCTATGCAGTTGAATTTGTGAGTGAATATTCTTTTCAGTAGAGGGGCCTAATATTAAATGTACCTCAGCTCCTTGTCGTACGGCTTCATTAGCAAGGGCAATCCCCATTTTGCCAGAAGAAAAGTTTCCTATAAAACGCACGGGGTCGATTGCCTCGTAAGTAGGACCTGTAGTAATGAGGATTTTTTTACCTTTAAAAGGAAGATTTTCGGTAAGTGCATTCTCTAAAAACAGTACTATATCTTCGGGTTCAGCCATACGTCCTTGTCCAACAAGTCCGCTAGCGAGTTCGCCATAAGTTGCGGGAATGATATGATTACCAAAAGACTTTAATTTAATTAAATTCTCGGTAACCGTAGGGTGGGCATACATATCCAAATCCATTGCAGGGGCGATGAATACAGGTGCTTTAGCAGAGAAATAAGTAGCCAACAGTAAGTTATCACATACACCGTGAGCCATTTTAGCAATGGTATTAGCCGTAGCAGGAGCGATGAGCATCGCATCTGCCCATAGAGCTAACTCTACGTGGCTATGCCAATTGCCCTCGGGAGAGGAAAAATTTGTTAGCACAGGGTTTTTAGATACTGTACTGAGGGTAAGAGGTGTTACAAACTCTTTTGCATTCTCAGTGAGAATTACCTTTACATTGTGCTCCTTTTTGGTGAGCAAGCGTACTAATTGAGGTGTCTTATAAGCCGCTATACCTGCAGTGATACCAAGTACGATATTCATAATTCAGAAATATAATTAGAAAAAGGCTCTAAACGGCAAGCAAACGCTTACTGCTTAAAGCCTAACAAATAATCTATAAATACCCAATTCTATTCGGCTTCACGGTAATAAATCTTACCTTCAAGCCATTCTTTTACAGCAATAGCTTGTGGTTTAGGTAAGCGCTCATAAAAGCGAGATACCTCTATTTGCTCTTTATTCTCAAAGATTTCCTCCAAGCTATCATTATTAGTAGCGAAAGCCTCTAATTTTTCTACTAATTCCTTTTTAATTTCGGCATTTATTTGGTTAGCTCTTTTAGCAATAATAGAGATAGCTTCATAAATATTACCCGTAGGTGCTTCTATAGCCGATTTGTTATAAGTAACAGTAGTGGTAGGAGCATCTATTTTCTTAAAATCCATAATGTAATGATATTATTTTTGTGATGTAAAACTTTTTAATGATGTGTTTACTTTCGTAAGCATATTCTCTGCTTCCTTTTTGTATTTAGTTTCAGGGTAGGCACGCAATAAGTTGTCGTAAGTTTCTTTAGCAGTATTGAGCCGTTCTTCTTTCTTAGTTTCTATACTGTTGATAGCCCACTCGTAAGCTGAATGCAAACGCGTGTACAACGCATCTTCTCTAAAGACACTACCTGGGTTATTGGTCAAAAAGTTGTCTAACGACTTCATTGCTGCTTGATAGTCGCGTATTTGGTCGTATTGTTTAGCTATTTCAAACTCTTTTTTCTCTAAGCGAGTTACCAAGTCTAAGGCTAGCTCGTTAGCTTCTTTAGCATATTCACTATCAGAGTATCTATCCAAAAAGTATTGTAATTTCTCTAGAGCCTGATAGGTATAAGTTTGGTCTACACTATATTTAGGAGTTTCCAAGTAAAGCGATTTTGCTTCTAAGAAAGCCGACTCTGTAGCTTTTTCGCTACGAGGATATAATTTCTGAAGTCGTTCAAACTGATAAGACGCCAAACTGTATTGTTTTAGCTGATAGTAAGAATCTCCAAACATATAATAAATACGTTCTCCTTGTGGCTTACCCGCATATTCTGAAGCTATTTGTTCAAAAAGGCGTGTCGCTTTTTTATATTTTTTAGCCTTATATAGCTTTTCAGCCTCAGTGTATTTTACGCTTCCTTCTTTTGATTTCAAGGCTTTTTGATACTCTCCACACGAAGTAAAGAGCACAGTCAGAAGACCGATGATGATATATTTTTTTATTAACATTCGGCAAAAGTAAAAAGTTTTTCTGATATAACAAAATTATGTGAGCATTCCTCCATCAACATTGAGCACTTGCCCTGTGATGTAAGCTGACATTTCAGAGGCTAAAAACACACAAGCATTCGCTACGTCTTCGGGTTGTCCGCCACGTTTTAGAGGGATAGCATCACGCCAGCCTTGTACTACTTTTTCGTCAAGTACAGCCGTCATTTCGGTTTCTATAAAGCCTGGAGCGATAGCATTGCAACGAATATTTCGAGAACCTAACTCTAAGGCAATCGATTTGGTAAAGCCGATAATTCCCGCTTTAGAAGCTGCATAGTTTGACTGTCCAGCATTGCCTTTCACTCCCACCACACTACTCATATTGATAATAGAACCTTTACGTTGTTTAAGCATAATGCGCTGTACCGCTTTGGTCATATTAAACACTGATTTGAGATTTACTTCTATTACCTTATCAAAATCTTCTTCACTAATGCGCATCAGTAGGTTGTCTTTAGTGATACCTGCGTTGTTTACTAGAATATCAACTGTGCCAAATTCCGTTACTACTGTATCTACAAACTCTTGCGACTGTGCGAAGTTAGAAGCATCGCTTTGGTAGCCTTTTACTTTCACACCTTTTGTAGCTAATTCTTTCTCTAATGCCATTGCAGCATCCACTGACGAACTGTACGAAAAAGCAATATTTGCCCCGTGGGATGCAAATACTTTGGCTATACCACACCCAATGCCTCTACTAGCACCAGTGATAATAGCTGTTTTTCCTTCTAATAATTTCATATTACTAATTTGTTAATTATGAATTGTCAATTGTTTTCAACCGTCTATGCGCTTCACCTTAAAACCTTTTTCTTTGAGAAGTTGCATAATAGTGTCACGGTAATCACCTTGTATGAGGATAGTATCGTTTTTCACAGTTCCCCCTACGCCAAGGTACGTTTTGAGTTCTTTAGCTAAAATCTTAAAATCGACTTCTGCGCCATTATAGCCCTCAATTACGGTTACGGGTTTTCCTTTGCGTTTTTCGTATTTGCATAGTAAAGGTTCATCCTGCAACCAAATATTAGAAGGAGCTTCTTCAGGTATTTCCTCTTCTATATGGTCAGGGAAAAGTGATTTTAACTGATCTCTTAAATCCATCACTATTTAGGTTGAGTGTAGCTGATACGCAATTTTACATCTTTTATAACAGTACCCAAAGGAGTAACCACTGCTGAAGATAGTATTTTGCCTTTTGTATTAGTGTCTCTCAAATATGCTCCTGAATTAGTGTTTTTTACATTAGAAGCTATTACTATTCCTAAAGGTACATTTGTTCCTATTTCATTAACTAAATTTAAAATGTGATTGGTAATCCTCAATTGGTAAAAAGCTCCTTTTCCGTTTTCTTTTTGTAATTTTCCTAGATGATAGAGATATGAATAAGTAGACGAATCAGCATTTGATGTTGGGTCGTACTGATAATCTACAAGCACAGCTCCTGTTTGGGTGTTATAGATAAAGAGACGTTCAGGCTCTTTTGTATAGCTTACTGAATTATCCACATATAACAATAAACTTGCATCGGTTACCATTAGTTTTTGCGACTTAATATTAGCAATATCTGTATCCGAAATAGTAATAGAAGCTGTTTGTCCTAAAGCTCCGCTGAGGTATATTTTACTGCTATCAGTCAAACTCTCTCCTGAATTGTTAAATAAGTTTACTGTAATGCCATTCAATGAAAGTTCATAACGATTTTTACGTGTTTCTGTAGTTGTAGAATTCGTTCCTGAAGTCTCATAGCTATATACAATCTCTATTTTTGCATTTGCCATATTTAGGAGCATCATTAAATCCTTTGAAAAGTTAGAAGCACTGACACTAATCCCTTTAAAATATTTTTTAAATTCATTAGCGTTAGCAAGTTCGCTACTGCCTTCCTTGTTGATAATTTTTGTTTGGAAGAAATTTGTGCTTAGTGGAATACGCAACCCTGGTGCTAATACATCTTGTACTTTTTTACTTTCATCTTCTGTAGTTCGTGGGTTGTCAAACTGATAGCGGGTGATAGATTTATTACTGATGGTATAAGAGGTAGCGGTAGTAGTACCTGACACTATCGATGCTCCCAAATTATTGGTAAGGTCAGTATTATTAGAATAATATACTTTAGCGTTGAGATCTGTATCAATATCACTTAAATAATAGTTGAGCTCTTTTACGTCTATATTGAAAGAAGCGTTTTTATGTCCATAAAGAGAATCTAGGGTATATTCACCATCTTTTTTATAAGTAGCTTTACTATTAGAACTGTTTGGATTAAAGAACGGAATGTATAAATAAGCTTCGGTTACTTTCTCTTTTTCTTGTTTATTATCCTTATTTTCATTGGCTTGTGTTTTAGTTCCAAAAGTCGGATTAACAGCTGGTAATGTTACTTGTGCCACTATGGTAGCCGATTTGGTACCAAAGGGAACTTGGCTATACTGTCCTAATAAATATCCTCCTAAACCGTTGGTTTGTACCGCACTTTCTTTTACTTGGCTTACCTGAATAGTAGCTGTAAATACATTAGTGTCAAAGTTAGGATTTTTTAGCAGTCCACCATCTATCTCGTTAAAATCATTACTTGAGCACGCACTGAGAAGTGTTACTATAGTAGCGAAAAATAAAATCTTCTGTATGTTATTCATTCGTTTGTTATTTCTTTAATATTTTAGTATAAAATTCGCGGTAAGAATCTTGGAAAGTTTCCTTATCGCTGTTGTAAAGCACAGGCTTTCTTAGATTTTTTAGGTAGGTTTGGAAATCTTCAGGCATATCTTCACTCACCACTACAACTCCATCTGAATATTTGATAGCGACACGCATCAAATTGTAATAAGTAGGATTTTTTAGCGGGTCTACCGTCTTTTTGCTAATACCATCAAAAGCCACTTTATTGATAAGCGTACTGTCCAAAGCCCCCTCATAATCGCTATCGAATACTGAGGTAACTATCTTACTTTCTGAAAAGATAGGTTCATCTTTGTAATAGGTGCGCAAGTAAAGAGGCAACAAAGCCGATACCCAACCGTGTATATGAATAATATCGGGTAACCAATTGAGTTTTTTAACAGTCTCTACAATACCTTTAGCAAAGAAAATACAACGCTCATCGTTGTCTGGGTACATATTGTTTTCCCCATCAAAGAGTGTGCCAGTGCGCCTGAAATATTCATCGTTGTCAATAAAATAAACCTGTATGCGCTCCTTAGGGATAGAAGCTACTTTAATAATCAGAGGTACATCAATGTCATTGATAATAATATTCATCCCCGAAAGGCGTATCACCTCGTGCAACTGATGACGTCGCTCATTGATATTACCAAACTTGGGCATAAAAATACGTATCTGCCCTCCATTGTTATTCACCATTCTCGGGGCTTCAAATGACATCTTTGCCAACTCACTATAGGGCGAATAAGGCAACACTTCCGACGATACGTAGAGTACTTTTTTATCTTTCATAAAAAGTAATTAGTTATTTTAATTAGCTCTTAGAAGGCACAAAAGTACAAAAAATTATGCACATATCCATAATTTTATATAAGTTTGCACCCAAAAAAGATTTGATACCGATGATTTACACACACCAAAAGGAACTCCATAACCTATTGGAAACCCTTAAAAATCAAGGAAAAACAATTGGATTAGTGCCCACTATGGGCGCTTTACACGACGGACATTTATCGCTCGTAAAAAAAGCTAAACAAGAGAATGATATAGCGGTAGTGAGCATTTTTGTGAACCCTACGCAGTTTAACAACCCTACCGATTTGCAGAAATACCCGCGTACCTTAGAAACCGATGCTCAGAAGATTGCTCAGTTCAGTAAAGAGATATTTATTTTTGCCCCTACCGTAGCCGATATTTATGGCGAAGAAGTAGTCGCTGAACCTTTTGACTTTGCAGGATTAGACAAAGTGATGGAAGGTACTTCTCGTCCTGGTCATTTCGATGGTGTAGGCACGATTGTTAAAAAACTTTTTGAGATTGTAATGCCCGATAGAGCTTATTTTGGTGAAAAAGATTACCAACAACTGCTTATTATTCAGCAAATGGTGCGACAAAAGGGCTTGCCAGTAACCATTGTTCCTTGCCCAATCGTGCGCAATGCCGATGGTTTGGCTCTCAGCTCCCGCAATGCTCTCCTCAGCGAGCCAATGAAACAGCGTGCTACCATTATTTACAGCACTCTACTCGCTGCCAAAGAACGTTTTGCTACTCATAGCCCTGCCGAAGTAGAAGCGTGGGTAAAAGGAGTCTTTGCTCAACAGCCCGACTTCACCTTAGAGTATTTTACCATTACCGATGCACATACTTTGCAATCTATTACCAAAAAAGAAGCAGGTAAAGACTACCGTGCTTTTATAGTAGTACACGCCGAGGGAGTAAGATTGATTGATAACCTTGCTTTTTAGGTAAAAAGTAATAAAAAACTTTGCCAAAACTCTAATTGTCTTTGGTGCTACGAGCTTTGGCAAAGTTATATATCTTCTAAATAGCTAATTGATTAATCCCCCTTAGTAACTATAAATACATTTTCTTTCTCTACTCCTATTACTTCGTGTTCTACATCTACGGGTATTTGATAGGTATCGAGGTCTTTGAGCACAATTTCTTCTCCATTGATAAGAAAACGTACAGTTCCTTTCACCATAATAAGGGTTGCAGGGATACTGGTAGTGTGTTTTTTCAGCACTCCTCCTTCACCTAAAGCTATGGCTACTTGTCTCACATTTTTACCATCTTTTACAAAATAAGTAGTAGGTTTATCAGTCTTAAAAGTGAGCTTATCGGCTAAGTTTACTTTCTGTAACGACTTTACGTGTTCTACTGTTTTGCCATTCACAGCCGTAATGTTGTGCATTTTAAGAATGTCCTGCGCTTTACCAGCGCGTATACCGCGACGGCAAAAGAGGACAATATTCTCTTTTCCTTTTAGTTCTTGCCATCGGGCACCCATCTCTTCCAAAGGAATATTAATGGCTCCTTCAGCAGTCCCCGCGGCGTATTCTTTTGGAGTACGCACATCTATTAAAGTTACATTTTTAGCGTTGATACGCTCGGCGAGCGTTTGGGATTTTGCTGTAATTGTTACAAGCAAAAGTATCCCTAAGGTCATTGAATACTTCATAAAGATTAATTTTATTATATAGCTTAGCGTTAGAACAATTTTGCTCCGTAAATACTCGTTTTTATGAATTGTTTCCTCTCCTTTGGAGAAGTCTGCGAGAGCAGAGTATGTGAAGTGAGGTGAGGCTTTCATTAGCTCATTACTTCAGTTTCTCCGAAACTTCCACTAATCGGATAAACTCCTTTCGGTAGCCTTCCTCATCTTTACCTATAGCGTTTTTAGCCAAGTCAAGTACCTGAGAGTATGAGGATTTAGCTTTATATTTAGAGTTCCTTAAGAGCATTCCCCATTCAGCTACGGCTGATGCAAAGCGGTAATCATCATCTGTTTTAGCGAACTCAGTAAGTGTAAAAGGGATAGGAGTGCTTTCTTCTACGCTTTTAGCATCTTTTACTATAGGGTCTTTATAGCGTATTTTGAGGAAAGCTAATTCGTTAGCAAATCCTTTTTCTACTTGTTTTTGATAGCGCAACCCATCGGTTGTAGCGCCTTTGGCAGGTACCAATTCATATAAAGCAGTTACGGTATGCCCAGCACCTATTTCACCAGCATCTTTCTTGTCGTCTTCAAAATCTTCATTGGCTAAGGCACGGTTTTCATAGCCTACCAATCGGTATTCTTTCACGTATTGGGGATTGAATTCTAACTGCAATTTCACATCTTTAGCTACGGTGTAAAATGTACCGCCAAATTCATTCACTAATACTCTTTTGGCTTCGGTAAGATTATCGATATAAGCATAGTTACCATTTCCTTTATCGGCAATAGTCTCTGCCATATCATCACGGTAATTTCGCATACCATAGCCTAATACCGAAATGTATATACCATTGTTACGTTCCTCTTCTACCAAACGTTGCAACTTATCACGTGAAGAAATTCCCACATTGAAATCGCCATCGGTTGCTAAGATAATACGGTTATTGCCTTTGGGCAAAAAGTTCTTTTTGGCTACTTTGTAAGCGGTTTGCAATCCAGCTCCTCCTGCAGTAGACCCACTAGCTACTAAATCGTCTATCACTTTAGATATTTTTTTCTTCTCTTTAGCTGAGGTGGAAGGCAGTAAAACTCCTGTTTGGCTCGCATAAACTACAATCGCTATCCTATCTTCTGAACGTAAATTATCCAAAAGCAATTTGAACGATGCTTTTAGCAACGGCATCTTGTTAGGTGAGTCCATAGAACCTGAGGTGTCTATTAGAAACACTATATTAGAAGGTGGCGCTTTGGTAAGATCTATTTTCTTTGCTTGTAATCCAATGCGCAACAAATAATTATCAGGATTCCAAGGACAGCTACTTAGCGTTGTTGTAGCATTGAGAGGTGCTTTACTACCTTCGGCTGGAGGTGTATAGTTATAATCAAAATAATTAATAAGTTCCTCTATGCGTACTGCATCTTCATCAGGTTTTTGCCCATAGTTGATCATACGGCGCACATTGCTGTAGGAAGCTTTATCCACATCGGCAGAGAAAGTAGTTACGGGATCTGTAGCTGTACTTTTAAAGCCACTTTCATCTATCGCTTTATAAGTTTCGCGAGAGGGTTCATAAATGTCATAAGTAACAGCTTTCTTTTGTTTATCTTTTTTTCTATTACGTTTACCTACATAACCTGTTGTTACCACCACTTCTTGAAGTGTAACATTATCTTCTTCTAAAACTACATTGATAATCTTCTGTCCAGTAACTTTCACTTGTTTGATTTTCATTCCTATATAAGAAAACTCTAAGATATCACCATTCTTTACTTTGATAGTGTATTTACCATCAAAATCAGTTTGAGTACCTTGGGTAGTTCCTTTAATTACTATCGAAACACCAGGTAATGGGTCTTTAGCGTCATCAGTAACAGTACCTGTTACTTCGTACTCTTGTGCATACAGTGTGGTCAGTGCAAAGAAAAATAAAATTAGTATTCGTTTCATATGATAAAATTAATAAGGTTTATTTAGGTATGCTATCGGTGTCTTGTGTACCAATAAACTTCATTCGTTCTTCTAAGTCGTTTCCGTAGATGTTATTGATACGCGCAATCACACTGTTAAACGTTTGTCCTAATAGCGAAATATTGCTTTTGAGCTCTTCTTCTTTAAAATCTGGATTGTTCTTTACATTGTCAGCTAAAGCTTTTATCTGTGTTTGGAAAAGTCTAAGACGTGCCTTTACAGTAGGAACATTTATCTTTTCAGGGAAGGTAGCGTCATCGCTGAGTAATTCTCGTAAAGCATCTTCTATCTGTACCAACCAAAAGAATACTGAATAATAAGAGCTCTCTACTTCCGAATGTTCCCCCACAATCTTGTCTGAATACTGTCCTACTTTGTGAAAGTATTTAGCAGGAAGTTCTAAAACAGAACGATACAGAATTACATTGTCATTCTCTTTAGCATTCTCATCTAAGGAAAGTTTTATAGTGTAAGGAGCTGATTTTTTAGGTGAAAAAGTAATCTGATATCTGTTCCAATCGTCTTCTAGGGCGGTCTTTTTTACGTTGCTTGTCGAGGAGTTAAGTGTATCTAATGCAAAGGTTGCCGATAGTTCATCGCTGTTGGACTCTGAGAAATTTAGGTTTACTTTTGGATAGTTTACTTTTTTTAAAACTACAGAAAAAGTATAAGGAATGTTTGCTACCAAAAATCTACTCCATTGTAAAGAGGCTACCTCATTGTTCTTTTTCTTTTCAAACCTAAAAACAGTGTCTTTCGAAGCCTCTGCGGGAGCTCGCCAATCACGTTCTACTAAGCTATTGATGTTTTCAGTTTTAGAGTTGATAGGGTACAGTCTACTGTACACCAAGAGGCTATCGGGGTTTGAGAGCATTAAATCATCTGTGTTTTTAATCTTGGCAGGAGCCATCGAAACAATCACCTGCATCAGCGATTGAAAACTCTTCCAATGCTTCATATCCTCTTGAGCTTTAGGGGTAAGATCTATCAATTTGAACTCCTCAAAGTCAATTGATTTAACTTTGTGCACTTGCCTTGTTTTGTTAGTCTCTTTGTCGTCATTACACGAAATGAAACACGTTAATAAACTGAATAATATATAAAATCTGTACTTCATAACCTCTTGTATTACTGAAAACACCAAAGCCAGACTTACTTACATAAATCTGGCTATTAGTGATAAATCTAAAACCTAAATGACTATTTAGCTAACTTGTTAATATGTTTAGCTAAACTGCTCTTTAAATTCGCCGCTTTATTAGCGTGAATAATATTTCTCTTAGCAAGTTTATCAATCATCGAAACTACTTTAGGGAAAAGAGCTTTGGCTTCTTCTACATTTTCCAAAGCGCGTAGTTTTCTCACGGCGTTACGAGCCGTCTTGTGTTGATAACGATTGCGTAAACGAGCTGCTTCGTTTCTTCTGATTCTTTTTAATGCTGATTTATGGTTTGCCATTTTCCTTTATTAGTTTTATTTTTATCGCCGTACCTTTCCTTTTGAAGATACTTCTAATAGTTGCATTTAGTAGTCCGTAGGGGAATCGAACCCCTGTTACAAGGATGAAAACCTTGCGTCCTAACCCCTAGACGAACGGACCTTGAAAATTATTGTTTAATCCAAAAAACTTAATATATGCTTGTAGTCCGTAGGGGAATCGAACCCCTGTTACAAGGATGAAAACCTTGCGTCCTAACCCCTAGACGAACGGACCATTCTACTATTAAAGTACTACTTCTCCTTTAATGCGGTGGCAAAAGTACTACTTTTTTTTATACCTGCAATATTTTTGAACATTTTTTTTACTAAAACGATAAAATTATTTCTTAAGTGTCTTATAGTTAGTAGGTTGTTAATCTGTGTTTTTTCTATGTAAACAATTCTTTTTATTTAGTTGTTACAAATTTAGTAAAAACGTAAGCGTGTTTACACCATCGGCGTAATCCCATAGTTTAGGAGTCTGCGTTTGCCCGAAGGGTATTTCTCCATCTATAAAATTATGACCTACTACACATTGTATCTTTTCTCTGTCGGTTGCTAATTTCTTTTTTAGGGCTTCTTTATTGGTGTAATATTCATAGAAAAGAGTCGCAATAGGTGAACCGTAATGTTCGTCTTCTTTCAGCAGTAAGAAACCGTTCTCGAGTAGTCTATACAAGCTCATTAGGTAAACGGCTTTGTTGTAGTCGTAGTTATTGGCGTATTTTTGTTCTTCAATAATGTCTTTATATGGGTAGATAGCCTGAAATAATAGGTCGAAATCATAACCCTGGGGTACAAATAGTTTAGAAACACTTCGGCAACCCAAGCCGTAATACAAAAAGATGTCTTTACCTAAATCCTGCAATTCCTCAGGTGTTTCTTCACCTGTAAGTACGGCTACTGAATGGCGGTTTTTCCTTATAATATGGGGTTTCTTGCCAAAGTAATACTCAAAATAGCGTGCGGTATTATCGCTACCCGTAGCTATTACGGCATCGTATTCAGTTACTTTATCATCTGTAAAAGCTACCGCTTCTGCCCATTCAGGGGCAAAAGCCTTCATCTGTTTTATAAGGTAGGGAAGTAGTACGCCATCGTCGCTGGAGAGCTTCACTATTGCCTTATGTCCTGCTACCAATACACACAACAAATCGTGGAAGCCTACCAAAGGCAGATTACCAGCCATTATAATCAATATTTTTTTAGGCGAAGTAGTTTGTGGTAATTGATATTGCGACAACCATTGTTGTACATTGTTTTCGCTGAGGGCTTCACTCCACGATTTGAAGGCAAATATTACATTAGCACGTGTAAACCAACTGTTCTGCTGTTCTGCTTTATCAAATATATCGTTGAATTGTTCGGTTTTAGAAAGTAGTTCTCCTAACCGAACTAAGTTGTTTATATTTTGTTGCTTCATTAGAAAGTATCTATTTTACTTTTTACTTTTTGCCTTTTGCTCACATACCCAACTGTGAGCCTTCGCTCGCTTTTCCTTTTCCTTTTTATCTTTTACCTTTTACCTAAAACGATGGTACTATCCCAATCCGTACGCCAAACTTAGGATTACGCACCCCATTCACATCATTGAAATCGTTGCGCCATACGAAATCTACTCGTATAAAGCGAAAGTTTCCTAACCCTATGTTCTCAATCCCAAATCCGTATTCCCAATACAGTTTTTCAGGTGAATTGAATATAATATTGGTAATATTAGCTTGTTTGTTCTTGTCAGAGAGTGTTCCGTAAGCAAATCGTCCAAATATTAAACTCTTAAAGCGTGTTTTTTGCAAGAAAGGAATGCGGTTGAACAAGAAACCATCAAAATGATGCTCAAAATATCCATTGATATAGGTGTCGGTAATGAAATCGTAGTAATCTAAAAGCGCAAAAGTGTTAGGAGCTGATGAATACGATTGGTTTGCAGGAGTAGGGGTTAGTGCTATCAGAGGTGCTGTACCGAATACCTTCCCTGCTTCCACCGTAGCGTGGAAAATACCGTACCCGAAAAGCGGAATTGGTTTATAGAGTATCGTTTGTACTTTGTCGTAATCAAACTTACTGTTTAATACACCGTCTACGCCTTTGGAGTATTTAAGGGTATACATCGGGAAGAGCTTTTTGCCATAACGCTGTTCCACCCCATAGCCAAATACCTTTCTGTTGGGGGTAAAGGTAAATTGTGCCCCTGTATAAAAGTTGTCGTATTCGTGAATTTCCTCGCCTGTCTTGGGGTTTCGGTAGGCAATAAGGAAGTTCTCTTCGCTTGCCGAAGTGAGTTTTTGGTAAGTGCCAAATACCGAAAACTGCAAGTTAGGCACAATATCATAGTTAATAACACCTTGTACTTTTCTGTTGCGAGTAAGATAATAGTTCTCACCACGTGCAATGATAAAGTTGGTAGTATTTTCAAAATCTAATTTGGTATCGTCGTGCATCACAAAGGTACCCAATTGCAAATTGTCGTTCTGATAGCCCGCTCCAAAGGTAATACGCGGACTGTGAGAGATAAGGTATTTACCACTGATACCGTATTTAAACTCTTTGTCTCTCACCCCATAAGCTCCGTATACATAGGTGCGGAAGCGGTCATCGGTAGAGAAGAACGAACGAAAGCCGGCTCTTAGCCGTAAACCCTCTACGTTGTTGCTCGAGAAAGTTTGCCAAAACCTGCCAAACTGCATATAACTGCCAATAGGAATATAGCCCGACGTCACAATATCGGTTACATCACCTATCATCTTGATGCGTTTATTGCTCCCCACTTCCCGAATCAGAACTTTCGTTTTAGTGAGGTCTGCCCCTCCTAAGGTATTTGCGTCCCAATAACTATCGTCTTTGTAAAACTGATTTTTTGCAACCTTTACCACCTGCTCGTCATAAAAATTAGCAGGTTTAGGCTTGTTGAGAACAATATCCGAAAAAGTGATGTAGTTCTTTACATACAATCCCTTTTCTTCGTCTTTCTTCGTTAAGAGCGTAAAGTCTCCTTCTTGTATTTCGTGTTCAGGAAGGTAAATACTGTCGTTGGCAATGGTAAAGTATTTTTCAAAAGAAAGTCCACGTACTAAGTTGATATTCGTTTTAGCCGTAGTGTGCATCTGTATCGAACTCACTATATAAGTCTTAGTGTCTACTTCAAACTTTCCCTCTAATGCTAAATCTTGGTCATCACGAGGAAAAAAGTTGATGCGATAGAACGAGCGGTCGTCTCTCTGAATCGTATCGCTCAGCACGTACAGATATACGCCATAACCAAACTCCGCTAGCGGACTCACAAAGGGCTTGTTCAGTATCATATAAGTATTGTCGTAAATATCAAAATCGTCAAACGACTGACTTACACGTTCCAATCCAAAACCTTGTTGTACAATCCCTTGAGCACGTTCAGCTTCTATGTCTACTCGCTTTTTCCCCAACTGATTGTTGCCGTAAACCGTTTCTATCTTTTCAGTGAGATACATTGGCAGAGAGAAGGTCTCTTTGTATTTCTTCTCAGAAAGAATACGCCTGATGGTGTCATATTCCTTTCCTAAAGCCTTTTTTAAGAAGATGGTATCGAGGTTGTTCACCCCCAATTCCGTTGTACTATGTTTTTTAAACTGATACGCCGTAGCGTTTTGCAGTCCACGTTTCTTTTTATTCTTCCAAATACCTTGCAATACGGTATAGGCAGGGTTCTCTTTTTTAGAAAGTGCCTTAGTAGGTTTCGCTACAACTGTTACCTCTTCAAGTAATTCCCCTTCCACCAATACCACTACCAAATCCTTGGTGTTGTCTTTGTCTAAATGTATTTTCCTAGTGTTGTATCCTATAAGTGAGACTTCTAATTCCTTCTGTCTTTTCTCCGAATACAGAGAAAACCGCCCTTGGTCGTCGGTATAAGCTCCAATGGTAGTTTTTGCAAAAATCACATTGGCATAAGCCACGGGGTTGCCGTTTTCATCAATCACTTTACCCGACACGTGTGTCTGCCCCCATACTTTTGTAAGACAGAGCATTAAACCGAATAGAAGGAGTAGTAAGAAGCGTTTTTTCATCGTATAAAATCACTTTTAAAATGCAAAGATATAAAAAATAATAAAAATAATATACAGAATGTTACTTTTCTAAAACCAAATCTACTGTATATTATTATAGACTCTTATTTTTTGTAGACCTGCCTTTCACAAAAAAATAATACTCATTTTTCGTCTATTGTTCCTTTGTCATTCGTCGCCCCCGTCCCTCTTCATTCGTCATTCGTCCCTCGTCATTACTTCCCTTTTCCGTCATACTCCCCCTAGTGCCTATGGACTAAGGCCTATCACCTATTCCTCTTTCTTTCGCCTCGAAACCCTGTTTTTACCATTTTTTGTATCGCTATATTATACTATGAGTCAACTTTTTATACACCCTTTCTATACCAATCGTCCAAGATTCGTATAAGCTTCCTATAAGCTCTCTATAAGCTAAGCACACCCTCCTTATAGCCTTTTTTCACTAAAATCTCTCTCAGCTCACTTCTGAAAAATTCCGTTTTCTTCCGAATCCTCTTATTCCCTTTCTCAGCTTAACCCACTTGTCCGAACCACCTGAGTCTCTCCGGAATTCTTCAACTAATTTCCACTACTTCCTAATTTACTAATTTCCCAATAATAAAAAAATACCAAAGGAAGTAGCACACGCTGCTTCCTTTGGTAATAAGGTTATTCAGAAATTAAATTGGAGACTTTAATTATGATTTTTTTGTAGGAATTAAATTATTTAATAAAATATTTTATATTGTTTTTTTAAGATTTTTATAATTACTCATACATCATATAATACCATTTCTTTGGCATTATTTCACGCTTCAAAGATAAAAAATGAACTTTTCTTTTTTCTCCTATTGGCTTTTTCAATGTAAGATAAAAATCTTTTGATAAATCGTAGTTTTGTTCACTATTCTTTTCATATAACTTATATGTTTTAATATAAGTTGCTAAAAAACCAGAGAAATCTCTTTTTCCAAGAACTTCTTCATCTATATCATCTCTATATTCTAATAGTATTATATTCTCATTATCTAATTCTATAACTATTCTGTATTTAGGAGAAGAAGCATTATCTTTATCATAATTTAATTTATCAGCTCTTTTTAATTCATAATCTGATAATCTAATTAGGTTTTTATCATCTTCTTCTTTAAAGATATTGTGGTATGTAATTCCTAAATCTTTGTAGTTATTAGGATTATCTGGTACATCTTTATTGTCTTTACTACAAGACAAAAATAAAGGTATAAATAAAAGTGTTAATATATATTTCATAATGTTTTAAATTTTAAAATTCTGTAAATCTGAAATTATTTCTTAAATTAATAGTTATTAAACTTTTCTTCCATTCTATACTTTCCTCCGTTAGCTATGGTGAGTGTGTATATTTTTGCTTGCCAACAATCACGTTCATCATCATTATAGCAATAACTTTTAGGATAGCAAGTACAAACTTCTACTTTTATATGGAATACATTATTGGATATTTTTCTTGCTATTGGAGGAGACCTATAAGGAGTATTGGCTTCGTAAAACTCAAAATAATCTTCTGCATATACAACGGCTTGTTCTGTTGTGTAACTTTTAACAGCTTTCCTTTTTACTGTTTTCTTTTGTTGTGCGTAAGTGCTTACTCCTATGAATAAACATAATACTAAGTACAATACTTTTTTCATTATTTTAAAATTATAAAGTTGTTTAAAATCGTACAACTAACCCTACTTTATCAGTACCTATAATAGGAGAAACTCCAAACTTTTTTTCTTGATTTCGGTTATAAGTTTCAATAGCTCTTAATCTTAACTTCTTCTTTTGTCCATTGAATATGCCTGCTGGAATCATAAAAACTAATGCTGGAACTAAAGGATATAGAGATGCTTTGTAATTCATTTCGTTTTGTTTACTATCACTACTTTTTTCTGTTTCACTTGCTAATAACATAATAGCACTTGTAGTAAGGCAAATGCCTGAAGATATGGAACAAATAATTTGTCCAGTTTGGAAGCCTTGTGCTCCTTTCCATTGTCTCTTAGCTTCAGGATCTTTATAGAGGAAACTTTTCATTTCTCCTCCACTAATTAATTGACCATTTAGATAAAACTCTCTACCTTTTTGGATAATAGTCTTTTTTATGGTGTCTTGCTCAACTTCTACTATTATTTCTTCTTGTTTAGGTTCCATTGTTTCTTTTTTAATGGTACGAAGACTTTCAGCAAAAATATCTTTTGAACCATTGGCATAACGTATCATTAGAACATCTGATTTAAGAATTGTGTAGGTAGGTCCTTCTAAGTTATCTGTTTTTTTGTACTTCACTTGAGAAGTATTTATTTCTAAGACCTTAGCTTGAATATCTTCACCTTTTTTAGTAGTAATAAGGTCTTGTGAGTAAGCCACAAAGCTAAATAATGTAAAGCATAAAAATAATAAGTGTTTCATATTAGTAAATATATTTAATAATTAATTTCATTTTTAATGACAAGCGAAGAAGTCTTTATTCTTAGAAGAGAAGTTGCATACGGCAAAGGAAGACACAATTGCGCTTCCTTTGCCCCATAAGCTAACTTATTCTGTATTACTTAAATTGTAGAAATGTACCAGATTCCCAACAACAGAATAAAGCTAACGCTTTTTTCATAAAAACAGAAAGCGTGAATTACTTACTATCTGTTGTCAGGAGTTCTGGTAAACTTTGTAATACAGAAAGTGTAACCCACGCTATAACGCAGGCATCAACTTTTTGTTACTGTATTACTTTTTGAAATGTACCAGATTTCTGACAACAGAACAAAAGCTAACGCTTTTAATATGTCTTTATTTTCGGTGCATAATTACGACTATTTTTTATACTATGCAAATATTTTAGCATTTATTTTTATTGTTTAATAGATAAGTTATTTATTATCAGTTAAAATACAAAAGGTAAAGCACAATTAGCCACAAACAACTAATGTCTAAATTATTCACGGTTGTTAGCAATTACTCCTCAGAGTTACTAAAGATACTCATAGCCCCACTAATATTCTCATCTACTAATTCCCTCATTTGCTAATTTTCTCATTTGCTAATTTTCTCATTTGCTAATTAATCTGTCTGTGCGACTCGCACTTTACCTGAGCAACAAATCTCCTAAACCCTTCTTCTCCTTTTGGAGTATGTTTGAACACACCACAATTCTCCAAAACCTCACAGAAAGTATCGCCTATACTCCTATTAATAAAGTTATCTAAGTTCTCTATGGAAAGTGGAGTAGGGGAGGAGCTCACGTAGCGTTCTAACCACTGAGTGTGTTTTTGCAAAGCAGAGTCAGCATTCATTTGGGAATATACAGTGCTGAAAGCGTTACCAGCTGTAATGGCTTCACTAAGCAAGGTTTTAATGCTCGCCATTTCAGTCTTTAACCTACCAGGTAAAATCGCTAAGCCCATCACCTCAATAATCCCAATATTCTCTTTTTTGATATTGTGCAGATGTTCGTAAGGGTGAAAGATACCCATAGGGTGCTGGGCATCGGTACGGTTGTTGCGCAAAGCCAAATCAAGTTCATATTTCCCGTTTTTAAAACGTGCCACAGGGTTTACCGTATTGTGTCGCACGCCCTCAGTATGCGAGTAGATGCCTAATGATTCATCGCTGTAGTTTATCCACGATTGCAAGATGACATCGGCTAAAGCAATGAGACGGTCTTTCTTACCGCGCAATCGTAATACGCTCATAGGCCAATTTACGATACCTGCTTCTACATCTTCAAAACCTTTAAAGTTCACACGTTCTTTTATGGTAGCTTTTTCCATAGGGAAAACGTGTCGTCCGCCTTGAAAATGGTCGTGTGAGAGGATAGAGCCTCCTACAATAGGTAAATCGGCATTAGAACTGAGAAAGTAATGAGGGAATTGCTCTACAAAGCCCAATACGTGCTCAAAGCAAGCTTTGTCAATCTTCATCGGGCGATGCTCACTCGAAAAGACAATACAATGCTCGTTGTAATAGATGTAAGGGGAGTATTGGAAAAACCATTCTTCATTAGCTAAATCTAACTTAATAGTGCGCAAATTTTGGCGTCCAGCGTGATTTACGCGCCCCATATAGCCTTCGTTCTCTTTACAAAGCAAACATTTTGGGTAGTTAGTTGCTACCACATCTTTTTGGGCAGCAATATCACGAGGGTCTTTCTCTGGCTTAGAAAGGTTGATAGTAATCTCTAAATTGCCATAAGGGCTATTGTGTTCCCACAGAATGTTCTTAGAAATCCTATCGGTGCGTATGTAGTTGCTTTGCTTGTTGAGCTCATAAAACTGTTGGGTAGCTTGCTCCTTGCTCCTTTGGTAAGTATGCCAAAAGTCTTTACGAATCAAGGAGGTACGAGGCAATACCTGTCCCATAATCTTAGAGTTCAGTAGGTCGCGGAAAGTAAGCGTATCGGTAGTGAGGGTGCCGTTCTTAGCTGCCCACTGCACTAAGCGGTCGAGTACTTCCGTAGGATAAGTTATCTGGGCTACCTCTTTATCGATTTGAGTTTGCTCTTCTTTTGTAAACTCGGTATAACTATCGCAACCAATACTTTCCAAAACAGCATTGGTAACAAGAATACGGTCGTCTTCCTTCACCAAGTTATGAAGTACCGCATAACTGATGAGCTTTTCTACTTCAATATAAACTTTCACGATTAATAATTATCAATTAATAATTAACAAGACTATTCGTTATTTAATAAGAAACTTATAAACGGTTTCTTGCTTGTACACTTCCCCTTTTTCTAATGGTTTTACCCCAAACTTCGGCTGATTGATGCCATCGGGGAAATCTTGCATCTCAATAGCTACACCTACAAATCGTGGGTTTTTTGATGGTTTTTCTTTGGCAGTACATACCTTATCGAATACAGGTACATCGTCCAAAAAGTTACCAGTGTAAATCACAGCCACACGTTGGGTAGTATAGGCTTCCATAGTAATACCACTGTGAGGAGAGTGCAATACCAACTGAGGAGCATCTTTGAGTCCGCTGTGGTTGAGCACAAAGGGGTGGTCGTAGGCACGAGTGATTTTGAATTGAGGGTGACCTTCAGCAATACCCTCAGCGATAACTTTACCTTTGCGGAGGTCGAAAGTAGTACCTCCTACAGCTATGTAATTACCGGTAGGAATCAATCCTTCTGCCAATTCACAAATATTATCAGCAGCGATTTGTAGTACTTGGGTATCGCCATTCATTTCCATATCACCTGAAAGGTTGAAATAACTGTGGTTGGTGATATTGAGGTAGGTTTTGGCATCGGCAACAGCTTCGTAAGCAATGTGCAGACTGTTGTCATCAGTGATAGTGTAAATCACTTTGAAATCTACCTTTGCAGGGTAGCCTTCTTCACCATCAGGACTTGTGTAGTGCATTTCCAAGCCATTAGCGAGCTCTTTTACTTCAAAGAGTTTACTGCTAAAGCCTTCTTTACCACCGTGCAATGAGTTTTCACCATTGTTTTTAAATAGGTGATAGGTTTTCCCGTCGATAGTGAAAGTAGCGTTGTGAATACGCCCTGAAGTACGCCCAATAGTAGCTCCGTTGTAGGCGCCATTACCTATGTAATCTTCTAAATGCGCATAACCTAATACTACGTTTTTCAGTACGTTGTGCTTATCTTTTACAGCTATTTCGGTAATGGTACCGCCTAAGTTCAAAACAGACACGCGAAAGCCATTTGCGTTCTGTAAGGTATATTGATAGACAGCCTGTCCGTTGTGAGTACCGAACAGGCTTTTGTTGATGGTTATCATACTTTGTCTTGTTTATAGTTTTTTAGCGCCGTCGCTTACAGAAGCGATATAGAAATCGGCAGCATAACCTATTTTGTTTTTGTAAGCCTCGCCTACGTTTTTAATGAAATCGTCTACTTTGTCTTTTTTCACGATGCTTACAGTACAACCGCCAAAGCCAGCTCCCGTCATACGTGAACCTACTACTCCAGGTTGTTCCCAAGCAAGAGCAGCCAAAGTGTCGAGTTCTACGCCTGTTACCTCATAATCGTCGCGCAAAGAAATGTGCGATTGGTTCATTAACTTACCAAACTCAGCTAAATTACCTGCTGAAAGCTCTTTTTGTGCTTTAAGAGTGCGTTGGTTTTCATATACTGCGTGTTTAGCTCTCTTTTGGCGAACGGGACTCTTGATGAGGTCTTTGTTGGCTTCAAATTGTTCAATAGAGAGTTCTCCTAAGGCTTTAATAGGCAATTTAGTTTGCAATTCGGCTAAGGCTTCATCACATTCAGCACGGCGTTCGTTGTATTTAGAATCGGCGAGACCACGGCGTTTGTTAGTATTAGCAATCACGATTACTTCGTCTTTGAGTACCACAGGGACATAGGCATATTTGAGTGTGTTGCAATCGAGGAGGATAGCGTGGTCTTTCTTACCCATAGCTACTGCAAATTGGTCCATAATACCAGAGTTTACCCCAATGAATAGGTTTTCAGTTTTCTTGCCTAATTGCGCCATTTCCACAGGGTCGATAGAGAGGTGGAAGAGGTCTTTTAGCACAATAGCGGTAAGCATCTCAATAGAAGCAGAAGAAGAAAGCCCTGCGCCATTAGGGATATTCCCAGAGAAGAGAATATCGAACCCAGAGTCGATTTTTTGTCCTGCTTCGAGGAACATTTTAATCACACCTTTTGGGTAGTTAGCCCAGTCGTGTTTTTTGTCGTTGGTAAGTTCGTCGAGGGTGAACTCCATTACGCCAAGGTCAGCAAAGTTTTCAGAATACATACGGAATTTGCGGTCATTGCGTTTTTTTACGAGACCGTAAGTACCTTTGTCGATAGCGCAAGGGAACACATTACCACCATTGTAGTCGGTATGTTCACCGATGAGATTCACACGTCCTGGTGCGAAGAATTGTTTTTCGGCAGGAGCACCGAAAACTTCTTGAAACTTTTGTTCTAAGTGTTTCATATAGTTTTAATTTTAGTTATTAGTTTTGTTT
The DNA here is from genome assembly GCF_002998835.1 of Capnocytophaga sp. oral taxon 864. Lineage (NCBI taxonomy): Bacteria > Pseudomonadati > Bacteroidota > Flavobacteriia > Flavobacteriales > Flavobacteriaceae > Capnocytophaga > Capnocytophaga sp. oral taxon 864. The sequence continues at coordinate 1,087,196 of NZ_CP027232.1, read as the reverse complement.
AGAAATTACTTAATTAAATAATATAATGGAAAAAGGGAGTGCTGTCAAAGACAATTCTAATAGATATGATTCTTGTAGAAACAATATATTTCTTATCTTATAAAGGATTTTAGCTGAGTCAAATACCAATCAAAGTCATCATACATAATAAAGTGGAGCCCTTTATTGGCATATCTAAGGTCTCTCAAAGATAAATTTTGATATTGATCTCTTATGTTGTCTTTTGAATAAGTAAATGCGGACTCTAAGAGCACTAAGGCAGGCACTTTTATCTGTTTTATTTCCTCTCTTAGGTCTGTATTAGAGATTTCACACACAAGTTTGGCGAGGGTCTCCCTATCTGAGGCTACACTCCACTGAACGATGGTAGGCTTCTTGGCTTCCTTTGTTGTATAGTACATCATTGAAGCCATTTGCGAACGCTCAAAGTCTTCTTTGGGCATTGCTGTAAGTTCCTTGATCATAGGAGAACAATCCTTGTTAGGTGTTATCTTAAAATTAGGATCAGAAAGCAAAGGCAAGCAAGGCAAAGCATCTACAATCACTATTCTATCAAGTAGGTCAGAGGCTTTAGCAGCTATTTTCATAGCAAGGATGCCCCCTAAGCTATGCCCTACAATTGTAGGTTTTTGGATGTTCTCCTTTTTGATATAGGAGATAATGGCATCTGTCCAATAGTCCAAACTTGGATTCTTTACAGGGGTAATTCCTCCAAACCCCGCTAAGGTAAGCAGGTAGCAAGTGTGGTTAGAGATCAGAGCAGGTACAGTCTCTTGCCAGACATCGCTGGAGCAGCCAAGTCCTGGAATAAACAAAATAGGACTTCCTTTTTCTCCTACTTTTTTCACTGAGAATGGAGATTGTCCAAACGTAGATAGTGGCAAAATAAGTAAAAGGGAGGTTATAAAAACATTTCTCATAGTAAAAAAAATAGATTTTAAATTAAAAATTAGCTTGGTTTCAACTTTGGCAAAGTTTCAAACTAAAAGTTTGTATTACCTATTTAAAGTACTTTTTAGCAATTGCTCTGAGTTCTTTTTCTTTGTCTTCCAAACGCTGAAAGAGCACGAACTGGTTGCGGGCACGAATGTAATTCTCCTCAGGATATGAGGTTTTAAAGTATACATCGTTGTTAAAATAATCGGCGAGGAAACGAATACCAATAATGAATATCATATATTTGGCTCCGTCGACGATATGTTTTTTCTCTGAGGGAGTCATCACAGGGTTCATTACTGAATAACCTTTGCAGAGCGCTTCGAAGAACTCGGTATTGAAAACGATTTTGCTTTCATCGGCTTCGTTTTCTTCGGTAGGACTTACCGAAGTGCGCACCATATCGCCGAAATCGTACAGTAAGATACCTTGCATCACTGTATCGAGGTCGATTACTCTAAAATCATCGGGATTGGATTTATTGATGAGTACGTTATTGATTTTGGTGTCGTTGTGGGTTACGCGTATAGGAATACGCTTTTCGTCTACTTCTTTTTGGATAAGGTCGAAAATTACCTTGTGTTTTTGCGCAAATTCGTATAGCTTTTCAGCTTTGTCTTTGCGTGCAGGTGTTGCCTGAGCATAAGCCTCTTCGAGTTGTTGGAAGCGTAAATCTCCGTTATGGAAATTAGGAATGGTAGCCTGCAATCGAGAGGTATCGATATCGGCAAAGGTTTTCATAAAAGTTGCAAAGGCAGTGGCAGCTTTTTCGGCTTGCCAAGGAGCTTCGATGAATTCATAAGAAGTGTAACCTTCGGCAAAAGGGAATACTCGCCATACAATGCCCTCGGCATTTACGGAGTATCCTCCTTGTTTAGCTTTCATCATCGGGAGGATGATGTGATTGTTGGGTTCAGTTTCCCAAAGCAGTTCGATGTTTTTGATAATGCAGTCGGGGGTTTTGAACACATTGCTGTTAATCCCTTGAAGGATATAATTTGTATCGGTGGTTTTTACCAAATACGTACGGTTGATGTGTCCGTTGCCATAAGGTTCCACAGAAAGGAGGGTTCCTTTTAAGTTAAATTGATTGGCTATTTCTTTCATTTTATTTAGGTAAGAGGTAAGAGATAAGAAGTAAAAAACTTATTATCTCTTACGGGTTAAACATTTTATTATTGAACTTTGCCAAAGTTTCAAACTTTGGCAAAGTTGAAAGTTGTTATCTTTTTAGTCTTCAAATGATTAGAACCTATCAGGGTATTCGCCTTTATCTACGAGTTTTTGTATTTCGTTTTGTACCATTGCGAGGTCTTCGTGATAGGTCATACCGAACCAGTTGTCGTGATTGGGTAATACTTCTAATTTATATCCGTAATCCTTAATAGCGTGTTGTACTACCATAGGGATATAAAATTCGGATTTAGGGTCATCTTTATGTTCGGCTACAAATTCTTTGAAATAACGGTCGGCTATATCCAATACTTCGTGAGTAAACCCCCAGAAGTTCATAGATACGTAGGTGCTTAGGGGATACTCGGTGCCTGTAGCTTCGTCTACGGCAGTAGTTTCGTTAATTTTACGCAGTTTGGTAGCTTCGTTGATAGAGAGTAGGTGGTGATTGGCGTCTACTTCGCAGATACCGCGTGAAACAGTTCCGTTTTCACTAAGGGTGTTTTTTAGTAGATATCCTCCTGAGAAGAACGTTTTTTCTTTACCAGCATTGAGCGCTTCGTACATTAAACGAAAGCCTTCTTTGCCATAGTAATCATCGGCATTGATGATGAGGAATGGGTTTTTTACAAACTCTCTTACACAAAGCATAGCGTGCCCTGTACCCCAAGGTTTTTTACGTTCGATGCCTTTTGGGTTAAAATCGTCTTGATATACATAAGTAATGGGCACATTATTGAATCGATTTTCTAAGTGTTGGCGTGCTAAATCGTCGATTTCACGACGGATAATGAGTACTACATCGTCGAAACCAGCTTGTAGAGCGTCGTAAATACCGTAATCAAACAGAGCGTTGCCATTGTGAATATTTTCTAACTGCTTGTCTGAACCAAAGCGACTTCCTAAACCTGCCGCTAAAATTACTAATGTTGTCATATAAAGTTAATTTCTTAATAAATAAAAGTCTTGATAAGTGAATGTACTTACTTTGCATCGGCAAAGATAGGGATAATTTTGTAATCTGGAAAAAAATATAACGAAATTTTTACGAAGAATTTAAAAATGCTTTCTGTTACTTGTTCTTTTATAAGAGTTTTGATAATGCCAATAATGTCAGTAATGCCAATTAACTTAGCCAAAGTTCAAACTTTGGCTAAGTGTGTAGCGCAAAAGCGACACACCGGAGTTTTTCGGAGAATCTCGGGAGGACTTTGAAAGTCTCGGGAAGGGGAGTGAAAGGGTTGAAAATTTGAGGAGGAACGAAAGTTTTTGGAAGGATTTTAGAAAGATTTAGAAAGATGTTGAAGGTATGGTTTAGTGTACTTAGCTTATAGAAAGCTTATAGGAAGCTTATACGAATCTTGGACGATTGGTATACAACGACTGTATTAAACGTTGAGAGACAGGCATTTAGGAGGTGTTAAAGATATATTAAAACGAAAGCTAAGGTGTAGGGGTGCGCTTTCGTAATTTAGGGTAAAGGGCGTTTGGGGTAGGGGAGGGGTGTTATAACTTACCTCCCCCGCTCCCCCTCCAAAGGGGGACAATCCACAATCATACCTATTTAAAACTTTTTGCATATTCTCAATGGAGGAGAATCCGTTAAATGTGAATGCTGTAAGGATTATATGGGTGATTTTGGTAAATTAGTTTTTTTTGTTACCTTTGTGCTTTCATTGCTTATTAGCTTTCGCTTTTACTTATAAGTTATGGTATCAGAAAAAGATTTAGAAGCCTTAATGGCTCAGGTAGATGGTGCTGTGGATAGGCAGTACGACTTCATTAAAGAGATGAAGCAGATAAAGCAAACGCTTTGGGAACTGAAAGCCCAAATGCGCGCTACTTCGGTATTAACTTCGGCGGTACCCGCAGAAACGGCAGTGCCTGAGGGCACACGTGAGGCAGTAACAGAGACTCCCCCTGTGGAAACGGTAACTCCTGTTGAAGAACAAACCGTAATAAATACTGTGGCTGAGGAGATGACGGCAGCTGTTGTAGAGAAGCAAACGCCTGTTGCGGCGGTTGCTGAACCGGTGCAAGAAACTTCACAACCGAAACAAGAGACCCCTCCGATTACTTTTACAACAAAAACGAATCCGTTTGCGCCTAAAAAGAAGGTGAGAAATCCGTTTGAGCCGAAGCAATCTACTAACTGGGAGCGATTTATCGGTGAGAATTTGTTTAGCAAGATAGGGATAGTGATTATTATTATTGGGGTGTTTATAGGGGTGAAATACTCTATTCAGCACAATCTTATCAGCCCTGCAATGCGCTTGGTTTTAGGTTACTTAATGGGTATAGGGCTTTTTGTAACGGGAGCTATGCTCAAGAAAAAATATGAGAGTTTTAGTGCTATCTTGGTGAGTGGAGCAATGACGATTTTTTACTTCGTCACCTTTATTGCATATGCTGTTTTTGGTTATTTCCCGCAATCTCTTGCCTTTGTGCTGATGTTCCTCTTTACAGCTTTTACGGTACTTGCTTCGTTGAGCTATAACCAAGTGGTGATAGCTATTATAGGGCTTGTGGGAGGTTATGCGGTACCTTTTCTTTTGAGTAATAACTCGGGTCAGGTAGAAATCCTATTTGCGTATACAGCAATTATTAATATAGGTGTGCTGATACTTTCGTTTTATAAGCAATGGCGTTCACTGTACATTTCGGCGTTGTTCCTCACTTGGCTATTGTTGTTCTCGACGTGGGCATCGGCTTATCAGTACGACGATTTTGTGCCTTACTTTGTATTTAATTTGGTAACGTTCCTCACTTTCTATGTTGCTTTTATAGTTCAGAAAATACACAGGGTACAGGAATTGGAAGCGGTAGATGTACTTTTGTTCTTGTTTAGTAGCTTGTCGTTCTACGCAATGGGTGTTTGGCTTATATTGGATTATTATCCTAATAATCGGACTTTTGTGGCGATGTTTACATTGCTTAACGCTGTATTTCACTTTTTGGTGGGTTATTATTTTCACCTCAAAAAGGCGCCTTCTCAGGCTTTGAAATACCTAGTTTTGGTGTTGGCACTCTCATTTGCTACTTTGGTAATCCCGATACAGTTTAAAGGAACGTGGATAACTATCTTCTGGATAGCCGAAGCTGCGTTACTCTTTGGGTTTGGACGTACTAAAAAAATGCCTGTGTACGAGCGAATTTCATACGCAGTAGTGATTTTGGCTACTTTCAGTTTGCTGATAGATTGGGGGAAAGGCTCTTATAGTATCTTTGATATGGAAGACGCGAGTGCGTATATCACGCCTTTTGCTAACTCGCTCTTTATTACAGGGTTACTTTATAGTGTGGCGGTAGGAGCAATGGCTTATATCAATGATAAATACAAAGAGACAGGGACGCTTAATAAAGTGTTGAGCTTTTTGTTCAATATTTTTTCGGTACTTATTTTGTATTGCACTTTTTACAGAGAGATAAGTGTGTTTTGCGATATGAGGGCTCTACATCAAGACCCTGAGATTTACAACCATTATGTGGCATATCAAGACCTGAACACTTTTAAAGGGGTATGGCATATTATATACAGTGTGTTGTTTATTTCGGCTTATAGTTTTCTGAATGTGAAGTACCTGAAAAAGAAATTGTTGGCAGAACTACAAATAGGCTTAAACTTTTTGTTACTGACTATATTTATGACCTTGGGGCTTTATTATTTCAGTGAGTTGCGTGAACGTTATATGGAAGAAGCGCAGGAAGGAGGACAGTTATCACTTTGGTTTTTAAATATTAGATATGTGGGTTTGCTCTCGCTGGTGGCATTAGGCAATAGCATTTATGCCCTCAGTAAGTTTTTGGAATTTAAAACAGGAGCAAGGCGTGTATTGGAAATGTTGTTGCATCTGGTTATTTTGTGGGTTGCTAGCAGTGAATTACTGCACTGGACAGATATATATGAGTCGGTAGCTAATTATAAATTAGGTCTTACAATTTTATGGGGAGGTTATGCTATTTTATTGGTAGTATTGGGTATTTTTAAAAGGAAGAAATACCAGCGAATATCGGGTATTATATTGGTAGGTTTTACGCTGTTGAAGTTATTCTTTTACGATACTACCCACCTTGACACTCTTCATAAGACCATAGTGTTTGTACTGCTTGGGGTATTGCTACTGATAGCATCGTTCCTCTATAACAAATATACCAAAGAGATAGAGGGGGAGCAAAAATAAGAGGATACAAGATTAAAAAGAGATAGAAAAAATGCTGAATGTGTATTATTTTTCCAAAGAGGAAGAGAAACGTTGTGAGAGATGATTTTTTATAGAAAGTTGTAAATCAAATTAATAAATAATAATAGTAGTTGTAAGGAAAAATTTTTGATAAAAAAATACATATTATTTAAAATAAAAACATTACTTTTGCGCCATAATAACCAAAATTTAATTTTGTAATGATTAGAGATTATAGAGACATTAAGCTTACTGTACAACGTCCTACTCCTATTGACAAGGAGGTGAACTGGAATAAATCGTTGGTAGTGATTAGTGAAACTGATATTTATGGTCGTATTACCAATGTAAACGATGTGTTTTGCAATGTTTGTGGCTATAGTGCTGCGGAAATGGTAGGACAACCACATAGTATTATTCGCCACCCTGATATGCCTAAACTGATTTTTAAACTGCTTTGGGATAACCTTAAATTGGGGAATAACTTTATTGGGGTAATTAAGAACTTAGCAAAATCAGGGGAGTATTACTGGGTAGTCACGGATTTTGAAATGCGCAGAGATGCTGAAGGAAATATCACACACTACATTGCACGCCGTAGATCGGTGCCCAAAGGAGTAATAGACAACTATGTAGCGCCGTTTTATGATACGCTTTTGAAGCTTGAGAAGATAGGTGGAATGGAGCTTAGTGCCCGTTTTTTCAAGAACTACTTAGCTAAACAGGGCAAGGATTATATTGATTTCATTATAGATATAATGAATGAAAATAGAGAAAATGTGTCTTTCGAAGAAAATCAAGTATCATCAGTAGATACTACACAAGTGATTTCAGATGATATTGTAACTATGAATGAGGCTCAAAACGAGAAACGCAAGAGTTTCTTTGGTAGATTGTTTGTGCAATAACTATCTGAACAACCTATGTGATTAACTAAAAAATTTAAAATAATATGTCAGAATTTAAAAGTGCTGTACCTACTATTGCAAGACCTACTCCTATTGACCGTGAAGTACAGTGGGATAAGACCAAAGTACTCATCAGTGAAACAGATGCGGTTGGTACTATTACCAAAGTGAATGATGTGTTCTGTGAGGTATCACACTACACTGCTGAAGAACTCATAGGACAACCTCATAACTTGATACGCCACCCCGATATGCCAAAACTTATTTTTAAGCTTCTTTGGGATAACTTAAAGGCGGGTCACAACTTTGTGGGTGTGATTAAGAACTTAGCTAAAACAGGAGAATACTACTGGGTGGTTACTGATTTTGAAATGCGTCGTGATGCATCGGGTAATATTACGCATTACGTAGGTAGAAGAAGTTCTGTTCCTGAAGCAGCGATTAAAGACTATTTGGCACCTTTCTATGATTCACTTTTGAAAATGGAGAGAATAGGGGGTGTAGAATTGAGCAGTCGTTTCTTTAAAAACTATTTGGCTAAGCAAGGAAAAGATTATATCGATTTTGTGATAAGTATTATGTCAGAGGGTCAAACTAAATTTACAGCTGAAACCGTATCGGGTGTTGATAATAACAACGTGACAGTATCTGACGATATTTACCAAGTAGATGACTCAATGAATGAAAAGCGCAAGAACTTCTTCGAGCGTTTGTTTAACTAATAAAAATATTAGAGAGAGATAAGAGGGGAATAGAGGTAGACTCTATTCCTCTTTTTTGTGGCATAGGATTTGTTATTTATTGAGCGTGGATTGTCAATTGAAAATTATTTTATACTTTTGCCCCGACTAATTAATTCAATAACGAAATGGACTTAACAGCCTATCACTTTGTATCGCTGTTTCGCAATAATGTACAGCAATACCCACAAAAAGACGCTTTGATGGGAAGAGACGCTTCTTCTCATTGGAAAGGTATTACGTGGGAGACCTTAGGCAGTACCACAACCCTTTTATCTAAATCTCTGCTTTCATTGGGTATCCAGCCCCAAGAAACTGTAGGGATTCTTGCACAGAACACCCCACAATGGTCGCTTGCCGACCTTGCTTGCTTGCAAATACGTGCCATTCCGGTACCCATATATACTACAAACACCGCTGAACAAGCCCTCTACGTGATGAATCACGCTGAGGTGAAAGTGCTGTTTGTGGGCGATGAAAAGCAATACCACAAAGCTCTTGAAGTAGCCTCTCAATGCCCCACCTTGCAAATGATTGTGGTATGTGATAACGAAGTGCCTCTTACTGAAAAACAGTATTCCATTCACTGGAATGACTTTTTGGCACTCGGTAATAGTCCGCAGTATGATACAGAGTTAGACAAACGCATTGTAGAACGCAATTTAGACGACCTTTTTACGATTATCTACACTTCGGGTACTACGGGTGAGCCCAAGGGAGTAATGCTCACTTATGAGAATTTAGCTTTCCAGATGGTAGGACATACCGAGCGCTTATCTACCGTAGATAACACTGATACGTCATTGGCTTTCTTGCCACTATCGCACGTATTTGAACGCGCGTGGACGTACTTCTGCCTTTACAAAGCAGTTACTGTTTATTACTTAGATGATACTAACTTAGTGCGCGAAGCCCTTGCTGAGGTACGCCCTACCTTGATGTGTGCTGTACCGCGCTTCTACGAAAAGATATTTGCCACCGTACACGATCGAGCTGACGCATCGTCATTTGTAAAGCGTAAGCTCTTCCGCTTGGCAATAGCTACTGGTAAACGAGTATTGGCATTACGCGAACAAGGTAAGAAACCGCCGTTTGTCTTACAGAAAGCTTATAACCTTTTTGATAAAATGGTGTATAAGAAACTGAAAGAGGCTCTTGGTGGACGCATTAAGTTTATGCCTTGTGGAGGGGCAAACCTCGAACCTAGTATCGGACGTTTCTTTCAGTCGATAGGTATTAACCTGAAATTAGGTTATGGGATGACCGAAACGACTGCTACTATATCTTGTTGGGGCGACGATCGTATCAACCCACAATCGGTAGGGAATGTGATGCCTAATGTACAAGTGCGGATAGGAGAGGAGAACGAGATATTGGTAAAAGGAGGAATGGTGATGAAGGGTTACTACAAGAACCCAGAAGAAACCGCCAAAGCTTTTACTCCTGATGGTTATTTACGCACGGGAGATGCGGGTAATTTGGACGGGAATAACAATCTCTTTATCACCGAACGCATTAAAGAACTGATGAAGACCTCTAACGGAAAATACATTGCTCCACAGATGATTGAAGGCAAGGTAGGGAAGTATAACCTTATAGAACAAATAGCTGTGATTGCTGATGGTAAGAAGTTTGTTTCTGCCCTTATTGTACCTAATTACGAGATGCTCTCACAGGCACTAAAAGACCTCAATATTAAGTGCAAAAACACGGCAGATATGATAAAGCATAGCCAAGTGATTGAGTATATAGGTAAGCAACTACAAAAATTTCAGAAAGACCTACCCGACTACGAGCAGATTAAGAAGTTTACGCTTCTGCCTTCGGCTTTCACTATTGAGCGTAATGAGATTACTCCTTCGCTTAAACTCAGAAGAAAAGTGATTTATGCCAATTATAGTCGTGAAATAGAGGCGATGTACAGATAAAGATATTAGAGACTATCCGTAAAACATTCTAGGATAGTTTCTTTTTATTTTCTATTTTATTCCTAAGTGCTTACGTACTTCGGCAACAGTACTTTCGGTGAACAAGGCTTCTAAGTTTTTCCAAACACTGTGATAGCCGTAAGGTCCATTGAGCATCTCATTTTTAGCATCGGCTATACTCCAATCTTCATAGATAATTCTATACATTGCTACCATAATACCTGTACGATCAGCACCGTGATAACAGTGAATAAGTACCGCTCCTTCGTTTTGATGTTTGCGAATTAGTTTTAGTACACTTGCTATTTCAGGAGCTTTGATACGCCAAGTAAGTAACGGGTGATTGATAAGCTTGATGTCTTCAGAGGCGTGGAAAATCTTCTTGTCTCCTGAACGTGTAAAGTAGCGCAGATTGATGATAGTTTTAATAGGTATCTTTTTGATAATCTTCTTGTCTTCATTTACTAATTGTTCACTTCTGTAAAGCAGACTGTCTACCTTATACAAGTTAGCATCTGCGTGAATAAGAGTAGCTTTTTGTTGCCCCCATAATGAGATAAAAGAGAATAATAGAAGATAAAGTATTAGATTTTTCTTCATAAAAGTAATGTTTTTATAGAATCTGGTAAGTGCTTAAAATCAGGAGGCAAACATACTATTATTATAGCAGATATGCAAACTATATTGCATAAAATAATTGCAATATAAAGATTTTAATTGTTAAAAAAGCATCGTTGTATTTTCTTATTTTGTACCTTTGCACCCGATTTTTAATATTATCTGCTAATCGAAGAGTAATTTGTATGAAAAGATTCTTATTTATGGCAATATTAAGTTGCCTTGGTCTTGTGTTTGTACAATGTACCAAAACCGACACAGAACGTGTAGAAATTAAAGGAGAACGCGGTGAGCGTGGCAACTTAATCCTCTCAGGAATAGGCGTGCCTAATGCTTCTCAAGGAACGATAGGCGATTATTATCTCGACCTATCTACAGCCAATCTTTATGGAGCTAAAACAGCAAAAGGCTGGGGAACTCCTATTTCTTTAAAAGGTTTAAAAGGTGATGCGGGAGCCGATGGTGCGAATGGTACTAACGGTCAAGACGGGAAAGATGCCCCTGTACCTCAAATAAAGAATGGCTTTTGGTATATAGGTGAAACGAATACTCATATTAAAGCCCAAGGAGAAAAAGGTACTGATGGTACTAATGGCACCAATGGTCAAAACGGTCAAAACGGTCTTACGCCTCATATAGGAGACAATGGTAATTGGTTTATAGGGAATCAAGATACTCATATAAAAGCTCAAGGAGACAAAGGAGAAACAGGTGCTACGGGAGCACAAGGGCTTCCCGGTAAAGATGGCTCTAAAATATATTCAGGACAAGGCAAACCTGTGAGTCAAGGAGTAGAAGGTGATTACTATATCGATACTGAGGCTAAAATATTCTATGGACCTAAAACTAATATAGGTTGGCCTTCTACCGGTATTTCTCTTACCGCTCAACAAATGAGTGACACAGACTATGAACTTAGCGCTGACGGAAAGACCTTAGTAAAATGGAAAAATGAGAAAACACTTTTTATCGATATGAATACTGACCCTAAGCTAAAAGATGTAGAAATCATAGCTGACAATGCTTTTAATGCAGAAATAAATAAACTCACATACCAGTTGAGAACTTTCGTCATTGGGGATAAAGTAAAAGATATAGGGGCTAAGGCTTTCTATCTATGTACTAAATTGACAAGTGTAGAAGTATCGAATGAGAATATAAGAAGAGAGATTACAAAAATAAAAACGCAAACCTTTGCTAATTGTACTCACCTACAAAATGTAGATATTCCTTCGAGCGTTACTACTATTGAAGCAAGAGCTTTCACAGGTTGTAATAGACTTACAAGTGTTATACTTCCTGAAACAGTAAACAATATAGTAAATAATGCCTTTGCAAAGTGTGATAATTTGCATACCGTAATCATACGTAATCCTAATGCTTTTGTAATAGGAACTATGACATTTAATCAAACGCTATTGCGCAACATCTATGTCCCTTCCGGGAAAGTAGAGGAATATAAAACATTAAACCCTCAATACAAAGATTTTATCAAATAAGATATAAACAAAAAAAGCTACCAATTCGGTAGCTTTTTTTATTACCTTTTATCTTTTACCTGTTACCTGAATAAACGCTTCTTCCAAATTAAATGCTTGCACTTCGGTAATAAGGTTTTGAGGCGTATCTTCTTTTAGCAATTGTCCTTCGTTTAAAATACCTACACGGTCACAAAAATCCTGTGCCTCTTGCAAATGATGGGAGGTGTAAAGTATCGACATTCCTCCTCTGTTCAATTCCTTTAAATAATCGATAATAATATTTTTGGACTGCACATCCACCCCCACCGTAGGTTCGTCTAAGAAAAGCACCTCAGGGCTGTGCAATATACCCGCCACCAAGTTGATACGGCGTTTCATTCCTCCCGAAAAATGAGCAATCTTTTTATTGGCAACTGAGGCTAAGGCTACTCGCTCAAGAGCTTCGTCAGTGAGTGCTTTTAGTTGTTTGCCTTTGAGTCCATACAGGCTACCGAAATAATGCAAGTTTTCGCGAGCGGTAAGCGTAGGATACAAAGCGTATTCTTGCGGAACCACCCCTATTTTATACCTAAGGCTTGTATCTTTATAAGTAAGTCCTACAATAGAAAAACTCCCCATAGTAGGCTTGATACTCCCAAAAAGAATAGACATCAGGGTAGTTTTTCCCGCTCCATTAGGTCCTAAAATACCATAAATTTCTCCTCTTCTCACCTTAAACGATACATCGTTTAAAGCAAGGCTGGTGGCTTCTTTATATTGTTTGCTGAGGTGGGTTACCTCGATGGCATTGGGGGGTGTACTCATATTCTCAAAAGCTGAAAAGCGGGGCAAGTTAGTCAAAATATTGCAATTAGCAAAGTTTTTTGTACATTTGCAGGGTTTTAATAGGTAACAAGTAACACAGTGAACGAAAATGTAACGCTTAGAATAGCAATGCCTGAGGATACTCCTACTATTTGGGCAATCCTATCTGCTGCTATTGAGCGTCGCAAAGCCGATGGCAGTAACCAGTGGCAAGACGGCTACCCTAATGAACAGGTGATAGCTAACGATATCGCCCATCAATATGGCTATGTACTCACAGAAGACAACGAAATATTAGGCTATGTTGCTCTCCTCATCAACAGCGAACCTGCTTATGAGGTTATCAAGGGCAAATGGCTTACCAATGCCGACTTTATGGTATTTCATCGCGTAGCAATTTCGCCTGACCATTTGGGGCGTGGCTTAGCAAAGTTTCTTCTTCAACAGATAGAGGAAATAGCTCGCAATAAAGGCATTCCTTCTTTGCGAGCCGATACTAATTTCGATAATGCCCCGATGTTACACCTATTCGAAAAATTAGGCTATAAGTACTGCGGTGAAGTTACTTTCAGAGGTACTCCCCGCAAAGCTTTTGAGAAAAAACTATGAATCAAGAATTACTCACCTATTTAGAACATTTTATTACCGAAGAACGCAAGGAACGTTTTTTACAGGTGATAAGTGCGCGTACCAATCACTTTACGGTAGCGATGGAAGATGTATTCCAAATGCATAACACCAGTGCCGTAGTGCGCACTTGCGAAGTCTTTGGCGTACAACAAGCACACAGCATAGAAGGACGATTTGGCAAACGTCTCGATGCCAAAATAGCAATGGGTGCTCAAAAATGGGTAGACGTCTTTCGTTATAACGATACCCAAAGTTGTATCGATGCCCTCCGTACCCAAGGTTACCAAATAGTGGCAACAACCCCACACAAGGACGCTTATTTCCTCAACGACTTCGATATTAGTAAAAAGAGTGCTTTCTTCTTTGGTACAGAAAAAGAAGGACTCTCTGAGCAAGTACTCTCACAAGCTGACACATATCTAAAAATTCCAATGGTAGGTTTTACCGAAAGTTTGAATATCTCGGTAGCGGTAGCCATTGTCCTGCAACAGCTTACTGATAAACTCCGCCGTAGCCAAGTAGCTTGGCAACTCACCGACGAAGAACGCCTCAACACTCTTATCAATTGGACAAAGAAATCCATTCGCAACGTAAAAGATGTGCTAAAACGCTACGAAGAACTCACCGCTCAAAAATAAAAACCTTCAATAAACTTCCTTCTATCTTCGCATTAACTACAAGAAATCTTCATCATTTCTTTGTTCATTCTTTTCCTACTTGCCTGCCCTGCTACGACTGCCCGTCCGGCTTGCACCGTTTTTTGTATGAACTTTGCCAAAGTTTCAAACATTGCCAAAGTTGAACTCCAACTAATAACCTTCTTTTTATCTCTATCTTAGATTCGCCTTACCTTCATCGTAGGTTCGTTTTCTGTTCGTCATTCCTTCGTCTTTTGTTCGTTGTAGAGCCACTGTAGAGCCACTGTAGAGCCACTGTAGAGCCACTGTAGAGCCACTCATCGTTCGATTATCCCATAAGCTTTGTATAATCCTCCTCCAATTTCACATTAACCATTAATCATTAACCATTAACTACACTTCCCATTTTCTAATTTTTCAAATTTGCTAATTTTCTAATCTTTATTTGGCATTTCTGGTATTTAAGGTATTACAATTTCTTCACTCATTTTTTTCATAATTCGTAATCCGTAATTTGTAATTATTTTGTACCTTTGCACCGAGAAGAGATTTTTAACCATTTACAGAAATGAATACTATAACAAAAACAAACTTTAAATTCCCTAAACAAAAATCCGTTTACAGAGGGAAAGTGCGTGATGTGTATCAACTTAAAGATGATACCCTCATTATGATTGCTACCGACCGTATTTCGGCTTTCGATACCATTCTACCCAAAGGTATTCCTTACAAAGGTCAGATATTAAATCAAATGGCTGTAAGTTTCTTGCAACAAACCGAAGATATTGTACCTAACTGGCTTATTGCTTCTCCTGACCCCAATGTTTCTATTGGTCAAGTGTGCGAACCACTAAAAGTGGAAATGGTCATTCGCGGTTATCTTGCAGGGCACTCGGCTCGTCTCTACAAAAATGGCGTGCGCAAACTATCGGGCGTCCCCTTACCGGAAGGCTTGCGAGAGTTCGATATGTTCCCACAACACCCCATTATTACTCCGGCTACCAAAGCCGAACAAGGCTTGCACGACGAAGATATTTCCCGTGAAGACCTCATTCGCAAAGGAATTGTAAGCGAGGAAGACTATCGATTGATGGAAAAATACACCTACGCACTCTTTGCTCGCGGTACTGAAATCGCCTCTAAACACGGACTCATCTTGGTAGATACTAAATACGAATTCGGTAAAACCCGCGATGGCGAAATAGTGCTCATCGACGAAATTCACACCCCCGATTCCTCTCGTTATTTCTATAAAGAAGGCTATGACGAACGACAAGAAAACGGTGAACCCCAAATACAGCTCTCCAAAGAATTCGTACGGCAGTGGCTCATTTCGAAGGGCTTTCAAGGTGAAAAAGGGCAAAAAGTACCTACGATGACTGATAAGTATGTACAATCCGTTTCTGAGCGTTATATAGAGCTCTACGAGAATATTATGGGTGAAAAATTCCTCCCCGCCGATACTTCCGATATAGAGAACCGCATCTACGACAACATAATGCGATTTTTGCAGAATCAATAATCAATGAAAAAAGGTCGCTTTTGCGCCCTATACTTTGCCAAAGTTGAATAGCGCTCTTAATTGTTAATTGTCAATTGTCAATTGTTAATTGAACCACGATGTCTACATATCATTAGGAAGTAACTTAGGAAATCGTAAAGCCTACCTGCAACAAGCCATTGAAGGCATTGCGATGCGGGTGGGTACTATTGTCGATATAGCCCCTGTTTACGAAACACCCTCGTGGGGTTTTTCGGGGGAAGCTTTCCTGAACACCTGCTTGCTATGTCGTACCTTTCTCTCACCTGAGGAAGTATTAGTACAGCTCTTGCAAATAGAACAAGAACTCGGGCGAGAGCGTATGCCTCAGTCCAAAGGCTACCAATCACGCACTATCGACCTCGATATTCTTTTCTACGACGATAAAGTTATTAATACCGAAGTGCTCACTGTGCCTCATCCTCTTTTGCACCGCCGTAAGTTTGTGCTGAAACCTTTAGCAAATATCGACGACCTCAAAGTACACCCCGTACTCAAAAAAACGGTTGCCGAACTCCTCCGCACTACCGATGATACTTCACCTGTGCAACGCCTTACCGACCAGCTGTCGTTTCCTGCACAAAAATCACCTTTCTTGAATTATAAGTACATTGCTATTGAGGGGAATATAGGTTCTGGAAAGACCACTTTGGCAACTAAAATAGCCGAAGACTTCAATGCAAAGCTCATCTTAGAACAGTTTTCCGATAATCCTTTCCTGCCCAAATTCTACGAGAACCCCAAACAATACGGTTTTACGTTGGAGATGTCGTTCCTTACCGAACGCTACCAGCAGATGTGTGAACAGTTAGCACAAATGGACTTGTTCAAGGAGTTCGTCGTCTCCGATTATGATATCTTCAAATCACTCATCTTTTCTAAGGTAACTCTTACCGATGATGAATTTGTGTTGTACCGTAAGCTTTTTTACATTCTTTATAGCCAAATCATCAAACCCGATTTGTATGTATTCCTCTATCAAAATACCGACCGTCTTATTGAGAACATCAAGAAGCGCGGTAGAACATATGAGCAAAACATCTCCCCCGATTATCTCAAAAAGATACACTATGGCTATTTAGATTTCATACAGAAGAATACCGCTATGAATTCTCTTATCATTGATGTAACCGACCTCGATTTTGTAAAACACTACACTCATTACGAGTATATTATAGAAAAGATACGCGAGAATTAATTTTCAGTATGCACTTTGCCAAAGTTTTAAATTTTGGCAAAGTTGAATAACTTTTATTTTGATAAATCAATCCGCTTTAAAAATACGGGTTACTATACATTATAAGTATCCAAATGAAAAGAAACACAATATGGTTTATACCAATTGGATAGTTTATAAAAGAGTAGACAAAATACTATTTCTCCTAATTAGCTAATTCACAAATTAGCTAATTTGTCAATTATTCGTATCTTTGCCCCCGATTTTTAAACTACAACAAAATGTCAGCAGTTAGAAAAGAATACAAACGAGTAACTACCAAATCGGTAGTAGAGATGAAAGCCAATGGCGAAAAGATTTCGATGCTTACCGCCTACGATTATACATTTGCTAAGCTATTAGATAGTGCCGGTATCGATGTGCTATTGGTAGGCGACTCCGCCAGCAATGTAATGGCAGGTCACGAAACTACCCTCCCTATCACCTTAGACCAAATGATTTATCACGCCTCATCAGTAGTACGTGGGGTGAGTCGCGCCCTTATAGTGGTAGATTTGCCTTTTGGTACTTACCAATCCGACCCTAAAAAGGCGTTGCGCTCAGCTATTAGAATAATGAAAGAAAGTGGGGCTCACGCAATTAAATTGGAGGGAGGTAAAGAGGAAGCCGAGAGCATCAAGCGCATCGTAAATGCGGGTATTCCAGTAATGGGACACTTGGGGCTCACTCCTCAATCTATTCACCAGTTTGGTTCATTCGCTTTGCGTGCTAAAGAAGAAGCCGAAGCTCAAAAACTCAAAGAAGATGCTAAGTTATTAGAACAATTGGGTTGTTTTGCTATTGTATTAGAGAAAATACCTGCTACATTGGCTGAAGAAGTAGCCAAAAGTGTGCATATTCCCATTATAGGGATTGGGGCTGGTAGTGCAGTAGACGGACAAGTATTGGTGATGCAGGATATGCTCGGTATGAGCAATGAATTCCAACCTCGTTTCTTGCGCAAATATGCTAATTTGCAAGAAGTGATTACTAATGCCGTATCGCATTACATCGAAGACGTAAAAAGCGTCGATTTTCCTAACGAAAAAGAACAGTATTAATGTTCCGTCATCAAGGTAAAAAACGTACCGCCAAACACAATCTACAAATAGCCGTAGTGCTCTCATTCGTTGCAGGAATGGTGAACGTTACTGGCTTTTTGTTTGTGGGTAAACTTACCACCAATGTTACGGGACATTTTGCATATTTTATCTATGATGTGTCGGTAGCTGAGTTTTGGAAAGGGCTCATTTACTTTCTCTACATCTTCGCTTTCCTCATAGGTTCCTTCACTTCGGGATTGCTCATCGAGAATGCTAATTATCATCGCACCCAGAACAAGTATCTCAAGCCTACACTCTTGGAGTGTTTAGCTTTGTTATCGGTAGTAGGGTTACACGCTTTTTCTTCTAGTGATATTCCCGCCGATGTTACTGCTTGTATCTTGCTCTTTGCAATGGGCTTGCAGAATGCTTTTGTGACTAAAATCTCTAACTCGGTAGTGCGTACTACTCACCTTACAGGTCTCTTCACCGATTTAGGTATCGAACTCGCCCAAAGAATTTATCTTAATCGTAATCACTACGAGCAGCAACACACGCATTTGCGAAACACTATTCGTCTCAGACTTTTTATCATTGCGTTCTTCTTTCTAGGGGGATTTAGTGCGGGGTATTTTTATATTGAACGAGGTTTTTCAATATATACTCTGCTCATTTCGGTAGCCATTCTTCTCTTAGGTCTTTTCTACGACGGAATGCGCTTTTTCTATTTCACTAATAAACGACATTATGAAACTTATCACAAACGCCGAAAACGTAGACGTGCTTTACGAAGACAATCACGTTATCGCCGTAAACAAGCGAGTAGGCGACATAGTTCAGGGCGACAAGACGGGGGACACTCCGCTTAGCGATATTGTCAAACAATACCTTAAACAAAAATATAATAAACCTGGGGAAGTATTCCTTGGGGTAGTACATCGCTTAGATCGTCCTACTACGGGAGTGGTGCTCTTTGCCAAAACTTCTAAAGCTCTCGCGCGCCTTAATACGATGTTTGCTAACAAACAAGAAGTACAGAAAACCTATTGGGCGTTGGTAGATGCAAAACCTCCTGTCGAGGAAGATACACTTACCCATTGGTTGGTGCGTAATGAAAAGCAAAACAAGTCAGTAGCATATAATAAAGAAATGCAGTATAGCAAGAAAGCTGTATTACATTATAAGTTATTGAAATCGTATGAACGTTATTACCTATTAGAAATTGACCTTATTACGGGGCGTCATCACCAGATAAGAGCGCAATTAGCTGCCATAGGATTGCACATCAAAGGAGACCTGAAGTACGGCGCTAAACGTTCCAATCCCGATGGTGGTATCTGCCTTCACGCTTATAGCCTGAGCTTTGTTCACCCTGTAAAGAAAGAGCCTATTAAGATTATTGCAGAAGCCCCTTTCTCTTTCTTGTAGTTAATTGTTAATTCGTATAGCTTGGAGTTATAGAATTTTTACAATTTCATTTATACTTTCTTCTTCAGTAAGATTATCCATAGAGATAATATGGTTAGCTTGCATATAAAAAGGGTTGCGTTCAAACAGATGTTTGCGAATGAAATCCTCTAAATCAGCATCATTAATTTCAGAGAGTAGAGGGCGATGCGGTTTTTCTTTAATAAGACGTTTGGCTAAGGTTTTAGGTTGGTATTTTAGATAAATAGATAAAGAAGTAGCTTCTTTTATTAAAGCCATATTATTGCCAAAGCACGGTGTTCCCCCTCCTAAGGATAATATAAAGTCTTCCTCTTTTTGTAATAACTCCTTTAAATAAAGAGTTTCTTTTTTTCGGAAATAAATCTCTCCTTTACTACTAAAAATCTCTTGTACTGATAGCTTTTCACTTTCAGCAATATGAGAATCAAGGTCAATAAAAGGAATGTTTTTAAGATGAGCTATAGCTTCTCCAAGAGTAGTCTTACCACTTCCCATATAGCCAAGTAAAATTATTTTCATATATAAGGTATTGTATAATAGATGTTTGAAATGTAATGCTAAAAATAAACTGCAAAAATAATACTTTTTTTCTTGTTACATAAGAAATTTGTTATATCTTTGCACCCGCAAAACAATAAAGACACTGAATTGTTATAATGACTCGGTAGCTCAGCTGGTAGAGCACGACACTCTTAATGTTGGGGTCCAGGGTTCGATCCCCTGCCGGGTCACAAGGGTTATACAATTTGTTTTTTTATTTTTAAGGGACTTGGTAGCTCAGTTGGTAGAGCACAACACTTTTAATGTTGGGGTCCTGGGTTCGAGCCCCAGCCAGGTCACAAGGGTTATACAATTTGTTTTTTTATTTTTAAGGGACTTGGTAGCTCAGTTGGTAGAGCACAACACTTTTAATGTTGGGGTCCTGGGTTCGAGCCCCAGCCAGGTCACAAATGCGTAAGCCTACGTGGAGAAATTGGTAGACTCGCCATCTTGAGGGGGTGGTGCTCGTTAGGGCGTGCTGGTTCGAATCCAGTCGTAGGCACAAAAAGATAAGACTACTTTATTGATAAAGTAGTCTTTTTTATTGTCTATATTTATATTTTTTTAATTATAGTACTTTTAAAGCACTTTCTTTAGTCCACCCTATTTTTCCATTAGCTAAACGAATTTTTATCCAGTCATTATTCTTTTCTATAATTTCTACTTTAGTACCTTCGTGAAGCTGCACTACTTCATTGCTATAAGAATTGGCTTCAGAAAATACCCGTACCGTTTTATCGAATAAGATAGCGTATTTTTCACCGTCTACTTGCCTTTTATGAAAATCGGCGATGAAATAAGTACCTACCGCTACTGCTACTGATACGAACATCAAGGTGAAAAAGAGCCGTTTGAGGGCAGTTTGTTCTAAAAAGTAGTAACAAAAGAAACTCAATACAAATACCATTACTCCTATTATAGAGAGCACTGCCCACGTTTGCAAGCTAAACAAACCTGTAATAGCATCGGAGAGCTGGCGTAACCAGGTTTTAGGTAGGGGTGTAATAGCATCTACCTTCATTTGGTTTGCCAATAGGAGTCCGTTTTTAGCCTGTTGGTTTTTGGGGTTTAGCTGGAGCGCTTTCTCATAATAATAAATACTTTCAGGCACGTGATTCAGTTTGTAATAAGTATTTGCTAAATTATAGTACAAAGCTGATGATTCTTTACCAGACTTTAAAATTGATTTGTATTGGTCAATTGCATTTTGGTACTCTCCTTGGTCGTAATATTGGGTTGCTTTCTCGAAAGGATTTTCGTTAGTTTGAGAAAAAACAGAGAAAGAGAGCAACAGCAAGAGTGATATGATGATGTTGTTTTTCATTTTATTACTTGTTTTTCACTTGTTTGTCGAGAGCAGAGATTACTTGTACTGCCTCGCTAAAATCTTTTTCCATAGAAGCATCGGTGTGATGCTGAGAGTAGCGTGCCATTTCGCAATTAGCGAGTAATGCCATAAACTGAGCTACGGTAGCTTCAGTAGCTTTTCGGCTGAGCAATAGTTCAGTGATTTTATCTTTGCTCATTTCAGCTGTTTCAATTTTTAATTTGGCTTTTAAGTAATTGTGCAAGGCGCGTTCTAACGCTTCGTAGAAGGTACCTTTATCACCTAATTTACGTTTAGCTTCTCCTAGATATTTCTTCGCTAATCTATTGGCTACTCTTACTTTATTACCTTCGATATCTCCGGCTCTTTGCATTTTGATATGCCACCAGATAAGTACAATAGGGATAAGAAGCAAAGGCAAGAACAGCCATAAATAGTAAGCTGTAGAACCAAAGAATACGGGTTGGTGCATTGGCTGAAGATCGGCATTGGTTTGAAGACCTTCTGGTTTTAGAGGAATGTTATTACTATTAGCCGTGTCATTAGGCTGGTTTTCGGCTGTAGGACCTTCGGTTACATCTATCCAAATATCTTCGGTTTTTACAGTTTCATATTTCTGAGTATTGGGGTTGAAATACGAGAAAGAGAGTCCTGAAATAGGATATTTCCCTTTGTATTCAGGAACGATAGTATAGGTTTGCTCTAAGCGTCCTTTCATTCCGTTAAGAGAAGTGTTGATGTCTTCTTTTTGTTCGGGAGCATATACTTCTAACGATGATGGGAAAGTAGGCTTAGGTAAATCAAACAGTTTAAAATTGCCATTACCTGATACTTCTATTTTTAGTTGAGTACTTTCATTAGCTTTGAGTGTTTGTTTAGTAGCATTTACGGAAAAAGAGAAGTTACCGACTGCTCCTGAGAAGTTTTCGGGTTTTCCTTCCTCAGGCAAGGGTTTTATGTTTAAAACACGACTGCCAGAGCTTACTTTGCGTGATATTTCTTCATAGAAAGGGCGACCAAAGAAGTCTCGTTGTCCTGTAGGAGCATTGATAATAGCTTCTACAGACAGAGGTTCGAGAGTGATAGCTCCTGTTTTTTGAGGGTAAAGCACTATTCTTTTTACTACAATACAACGGTAGGAACGACCTTGATAAGAGCAATTTTCTACCTCATAATTTTGCAGACGTATATCTTGACTCCAGAAGTTAGGGTATTTTGGTACATCTAACAAACGCAGGTTACTAAGAGATATTTCTCCTCCTACATAAAGCCGATATACCACACTTACAGCTTCGTTAAGGTATGGGTTGGGCTTTGAAACTTCAGCGAGGAGGAATAGGTTTTCACGTGCGATATCGTTAGTATTTCTATCTATTGAGGGAGTTTTTACCGCCTCGGTAACAGTGATAGCTATGGGGTTTGTTTTATATGTTCTACCGTCAATTTCTATACTTGCTTGTCCTATGGTAAACTTACCTTTGGCAGTAGGTTGGAGAATGTAAATATAAGTTTTGGAGAAACTACTTACTCCATTAATCCACGATCTTGAAACCGATTGCGAAGGTCCCATTACTATGGTAAAACCTTGAAAGTTAGGCGGAGTAAAGTTATCGCCGTCTTTATTCATAGAAAACTCTATGCGCAAGCGTTCGTTAGCCCCTAATTGATTTTTACTCACTTCGGCTTTGAACTCTACTTGTTGTGCATAGAGACTTTGGATTAAGAAACTTATAAAGAATATTATCTTGTATTTCATTTTAGCTTTTACTTATTAAAAGGGCGAATAGCCATTCGCCCCTACTACTACCAATCTTTTTCAGTTTTAGCGCGTTGCCCTTTTACTTTTTGAGCGTTAATTTTCTCTTGGGTTTTGCGCTCTTCGTTGTTCATTGCCTCCAAGATACGCTCCATTTGTTGTGGCGAAAGAGAAGAGGGACGTTGCTCACCTTGTCCTTGTCCGCTTTGGTTTTTATTCTGCTGGTTGTTTTGGTTAGGGTCTTTCTGGTCGTCGCCCTTGTCTTTGTTTTTATCCTGTTTATCGCCTTGATCTTTTTTATTATCTTTATTGTCTTTGTTGTCCTGATTATTCTTGTTATCTTGGTTTTTATTCTGGTTATTTTGGTTCTGTTGATTATTCTGATTATTCTGATTTTGCTGGTTCTGTTGATTATTTTGGTTTTGTTGGTTGTTTTTATCTTTATTGTTTTTGTTGTTTTGAGGTGGAGGTGGGTTTTGTTTAAGCATTTCTTTGGCTACTGCCAAATTGTAACGGGTTTCTTCATCTTTAGGATTATGACGCAAAGCTTCTTTATAAGAGAGTACCGCCTTTTCGTACTCTTTGTTCTTCATAAAGGCATTGCCTAAATTGTGGAAAGCCTTGTGTTTTTCTTCTTCGGTTATCTTATCGGAGGTTGAGGCGTTTTTAAGTCGGGAGAAAGCCTCGTCGTAACTCTTTTGTTGATAGTACATCGTACCAAGATTATACTGTGCAGTAGCGTTGTTTTTATCTTCGGCTATTGCTTTGCGATATTCTACTTCGGCTTGTACGGGTTTATCGCCTTTGAGAGCGGTGTTGCCCTCGTACGTATATTTTTTAGAGTTAGCAATTGCTTTTTGTGCCTCTTTTTCGGCTTTGGATTGTGCAAAAGCAGAGAGGGATAGTAAGGATAATGTTATGTATAGAACGTTTTTCATAGTAGATTGTTTGTTTTCAACTTTGCCAAAGTTTCAAACTTTGGCAAAGTTTGGGACGCACTATTTGTCTTTTTCTTTTTCGTTGAATAGATTCAATTTCTTTACCCATTGGGTTTTGCGTTCAAAGATAGCGAGGTCTAAGATGAGCAAGAGCAAAGCTCCGCCTAAAAACCACTGAAATTGGTCTTTGAAATCTACAAACTTTTGGGTATCGAACTGACTTTTTTCAGTACCGTCTAATATCTTGTTAATTTGGCTTACTACTTTTTGGGTATTATCGCCGTCGAGGTATTCACCTCCTGCATTGATGGCTATCTGTTGCAAGAGTTCGCGGTTGAGTTTGGTAATCACTACCTCGCCATTGCGGTCGCGCTTATACGTTTGTTCGCCTCCGTCTTTAATAGGGATAGGAGCGCCTTTTTCGGTGCCAATACCTATGGTGTAGATATGTACTCCTTTTTCTTGTGCTTCGGTAGCGATTTCGGTAGCACCCATTTCGTGGTCTTCGCCATCGGTGAGGATAAAGAGCAAGCGCGCAGTGGGAGTATTCTCATCGAAATAGTTGCTTGCCATACGTATTGCTTCCTGAATGGCAGTTCCCTGAGAGGAGAGCATATCGGTGTTCATACCTTGTAGAAACATCTTAGCGGCAGAATGGTCGGTAGTGAGAGCGAGCTGAGGATAAGCGCTAGCTGCATAAGCTACGATACCTACACGGTCGCCTTTTAGCTGACTAATGGTTTCGAAAGCGATGCGTTTTGCCTTTTCCAAACGATTGGGGGCTACGTCTTCGGCAAGCATACTTTTAGAGACATCAACAGCAAAGACGATATCTACCCCTTCGCGTTTTACGGTTTCAATTTTTGTGCCTATCTTGGGGTTAGCGAGGGCGATGCTCAGTAGCACAAGCACTACTGCCAAGACACTCCATTTCACCCAGAGTTTGAATCGCGAACGGTCAGGAGCTAAACGCCTAAGGGCAGGGGAGGAGGCAAATTGTCTTTGCAACCGACGTTTGCGAAGCATTGAAAGGGCAAAGATGATAAATAGCGGAATGAGTACCGCTATGAGCCAAAGGTATATTTTTTCGTCGATATGAATCATAATTAGTTAAAAGATAAGAGTTAAGAGTTAAAAGTCGCAAAGGCTTTTATTATTAACTTTTAATTCATAGCTGTTAATCAAATACTGCGCCAAAACGATGCAAAGATACAAAATAATTTATAAAATTAGAAAATGAGGTGCGAGTTTGAGTTAGAGGAATGAGGCTGTGCCTCAGAAATTAAACAAAATTTAAACAAAATCAAGGCTACGCCTTGTAAAGTAACTTTTTGGCAAAGTGTGTGTCGCAAAAAAATGACACATCGGAGCTTTCGGAAGGAAACAGAATAGTTCGGAAGTGGGTCGAGAGGGATTTTGGTGAAAAAAGGCTATGAGGAGGGTGGGGTTAGCTTATAGAGAGCTTATAGGAAGCTTATACGAATCTTGGACGATTGGTATAGAAAGGGTGTATAAAAAGTTGATTCATAATATAATACAACAACGCTAAAAATGTTAAAAACGGGGTTTCGAGGCGAAAGAAAGGGAAAAGGCAATAGGCCTTAGGCCATAGGCACTAGGGGGAGTATGACGGAAAAGGGAAGAAATGACGAGGGACGGGTGATGAATGACGGAGGGAATGTGGTGAAAACTTCTCGCTGGCTATCCTCAAAGGGGGAGATACGATGCAAAAGCGACAATTGATACTTTGATGAATCTTAGGGGATTGTTATATAAAGGCTGTTGGAGCGTTTAATAATCAGTGAATTATATTTTAAGGTTTTAGATTTTAATTATTTAGTTTGTCAATTCGAAAAATAGTTGTACCTTTGCGCCCTGAAAAAATTACGTAATAAAATTAGCATTGCAATGAAAAAAGAAATTCACCCAGAATCTTACCGTTTGGTGGCTTTCAAAGATATGTCGAACGACGATATCTTCATCACAAAGTCTACCGTAGAAACAAAAGAGACTATTGAAGTAGAAGGGGTTGAGTATCCATTAGTAAAATTAGAGATTTCTCGCACTTCGCACCCTTACTACACTGGTAAATCTAAACTTATCGACACAGCCGGACGTATTGATAAGTTTAAAAACAAATACGCTAAGTTCCAAAAATAACATAGCAACTTTTAAAAACCTCCTCACGGAGGTTTTTTTTCTTATGAAAATACTTTCGGTCTCTCTTCATAATATTGCTTCTATAGAAGGTCCCTTTACGCTTAATTTGGAAGCTGAACCCCTTAAATCGGTGGGGTTATTTGCTATTACAGGAGCGACAGGGGCAGGCAAATCTACCATTTTAGATGCTATTTGCCTTGCGCTTTACAACGATACCCCTCGCTTGGCAACTACAAAAAACTCGGTTGCTATTGCTGACGGCTCGGCTGAAGTACAGGTGAATAATGTGAAGAATCTTTTGCGCAAAGGGGCGATTTCGGGCTATGCCAAAGTGGTATTTCAGGCGGTAGATGGCAAGACTTATGAAGCGGAATGGCAGGTACGCAGAGCCTATAACAAACTTTCGGGGGCAATTCAGCCTGAAACTTTGCAACTTACTTGCCTGACGGATAACCAACTGATTGCTGAGAACCGCAAGACATTGGTGCTCGAAAAGATAAAGGAATGCGTAGGCTTGACTTTTGACGAGTTTACCAAATCGGTGATTTTGGCACAGGGAGACTTTACGTCGTTCTTAAAAGCGAATGATGATAAGCGGTCGGATATTTTAGAAAAACTTACAGGTACGGAGATTTACACACGCATTTCTAAGCAAGTGTACGAACTCAACAAGCAACATAAAAACGAACTCCAACTCTTAGAAAAACAGCTTGAAAACATTGTTTTTTTAACGGAAGAAGAGCGCAGTGCTTTGACTAAGCAACTTACAGCCGATGAAGAGAGGTTGAAAACCTTACAAGCCTCGCTCGCTACTTTAAAAGAACAACAACAGTGGTTTGATAATCAGAAGTTGTACACTCAGCAATGGCAAGAGGCTATTGCCAATAAAGAAAAAGCCGAACAAGAGAAAACCTCGCAAGCGGAACGTTTTGGAGAGCTTGCTATCATAGAGCAATTACAAGCTATAAAAGGGGATATCCTCACCGAGCAAAGGGAAAAAGAACTATTAGCAACCGCTCAGCAACATTTGAAGGAAGCTACTGCCGAAAAAGAACGGCTCACAGCTGATAAGGCTAAGGTATCCGAGCAAAAATTGCTAACCGAAAACGATTTGGCTACTGCCAAAAAGGCTTATGAAACTGCCAAACCTGCTATTGCCAGAGCAAAGGAATTGGACGTAAGACTTGCAGAACTAACGCAGATTTTTGAGCAAAAACAGCAGCAACAAGAGGCGAAAGAGAGTGCTTTGCAAGCTAAAAAAGAGTCGCTTGAAAAAGTAACTGAGCACATACAGAAAGGGGAGAGGTACATTCAGCAAGAAGAGCAGTGGCTCAACACTCACCCTGATGAAGCGCAGTTGTACCGCAATGCGTTGTGGCTCAAACAGCTTGTGGAAGAACAGCAACAACTCAATGAAAAACTAACCGCCCATAGCCAAGCAGAAGAACGCCTTACACAACAACTCAATGAGCTGAAAGCACAATACCCTATACAGGCACTCCCCTCAACTGATATAGAGACGCTTGCCAAACAGCAGAAGGCTTATCTCACCGCCTTGCAAGTGTATCAGGCGGATAGAGAGATTGCCAAACATATCAAGCAATACACTGACGCAAAGGTTCAGGGAGAAGCGCTCTTACAAGAGATGCAAAACACCCAAAGCCAAATATTGGAAACATTGCAACGTTTAAAAACAGAGAAGATAGCCACCCAAATAGCTTGTGATACAGCGGAACGCATTTACCAAAGGGCACAAATAGAAAATACCAAAGATGTAGCGTTTTTGAGAGAACATTTGGTAGAAGGAGAAGCCTGCCCCGTATGTGGTTCGGTACACCACCCCAATGCTCATAAGGCAGTAGCTGAACACCTGATAGATACAGTGCAAGAAGAATTTCTAACGGCTAAAAAACAATTAGAAACGCTCACCAAAGAGGTTATCACCAAAGAAACGGAGCTCAAAGAACTGCAAAAACGTATAGAGAGTCAGACAGCACAAAACGCAGAGCGTACGGATTTATGGCAACAAGAGAGCGAACGCTTGTCGCAATCAGTGTATTATGCGACCTATCCTTCTGTGAAAATAGAAGAATATATCACGGATAAGATAGCAAAAACAGAACATCTTTTAGCGGAAAACGAGCGTCTTTTTGAAGTCCTCAACCGACTCAAATCGCTTACTGATGAGCTGAATACCCTTGCGAAAGACGCTGAAAATTACGAGCAACAACGGCAAAAATACAGTCAGCAATTACAGAGCTTACAACTTTCGGACGCTTGGCTCAACCTTTGGAAAACCGATATTGTGCAATTTCAAACCCAAATCACCACTGCTAAAACCGACTGGGAAGCGCATTCGGCTTGTATCGAGAAATACAAAAAGCGCCTTGCTGAACTCACCCAAGAGCGCACCGAGCTCGCCTCCTCACAACAAGTACTCCGTCAAGAGCTCACCGAATTGACAACGACAATCGATAAAGAGCAAGCGCAATTGCAAACGCTGAAAGAAGAACGTGCGGGATTGTTAGAAGGAAAATCGGTTCAAGTAATAGAAGAGACTTACCAGCAGCAGTTAGAGCGATTAACAACTCTTTCAGAGCAAACGCAACAGCAATATAACGCTATTTTATTGGAGATGACGGCTAACGAAAAAAACTTAGAGACCTTAGCGACGCAACAACAGCAATCGCAAGCTCATATAGCCGAAGCAACTCACAAAATAAAAGAATGGCTTACAGCCTACAAGCCTGCTCAAATAGAGCATATAAGAAGCAAAATGCAAGAGTGGGCGAATCGTTCTCACGAATGGCTACAATCAGAGCGCCAAGCCCTTCAATCCTTAAATGGCCGCATTGCACAATACAATACCATTGCGAATGAAAAACAGCAAGCGCTTGAAACACTAAAAGAAAAAAGACCTCTCAACTTTACAGAAGAAGATATCGTTCAGCAGTTGGCAGAACAGACAGCAGAAGAAGATACCTTGCGCGATACGGTAGTCACTCAAAAGAGTCGGCTTTTAAATGATGAACAACAGCGAGCAATAGCAGTTGAGTTGCATACAGCCAAAAAAGAAAAGGAAAAACTCGCTCATCGTTGGAGCTTGCTCAACGACCTGATAGGAAGTAGTACAGGTAATGCGTTTCGCAAATACGCGCAGGAGTACACTTTGGATATGCTCTTGCAATATGCTAATGTGCAGATGCGCTACCTCAATAGGCGCTACACCCTGCAACGCATTCCCAATTCTCTTAGTCTGCAAGTGATAGACAACGATATGGGAGCAGAAGTGCGCTCGGTATACTCGCTTTCA
This sequence comes from Capnocytophaga sp. oral taxon 864, assembly GCF_002998835.1. Lineage (NCBI taxonomy): Bacteria > Pseudomonadati > Bacteroidota > Flavobacteriia > Flavobacteriales > Flavobacteriaceae > Capnocytophaga > Capnocytophaga sp. oral taxon 864. The sequence goes on along the minus strand of NZ_CP027232.1, from coordinate 1,057,877 downwards.
GGAGGAGAATCGTTTTTGGTATCCTTGGCTTTAGCTTTGGCACTGTCGTCTCTTTCATCTACCAAAATGAACGTAGAAACCCTCTTTATAGACGAAGGTTTTGGTTCTTTAGACTCTGAGACACTTTCAGTAGCCTTAGATGCCTTAGAGAGTTTGCAAAATCAAGGGAAGAAAGTGGGAGTTATCTCTCACGTACAGGAGATGGTAGAGCGTATTGCTGTGAAAGTAGTGGTACAGAAGGAAGGTAATGGAAAGAGTAAGATAGTGGTTAGTAATTGATTATGAATAGAATATATACTATAGGACATTCCACGTATACATTGGAAGAATTTATAGAGATGTTACAATCGTTTGAGATACAACATTTAGTTGATATCAGAGGGTTGCCAGGCTCTAACAAATATCCGCAATTTAATAAAGAAAACTTAGAGGTAGTATTACCCGAAATTGGGATAGCCTATACCCATCTCACGTTATTAGGTGGTAGACGTAAAGTACATAAAGACTCTAAGAATACTCGTTGGCATAACGAGTCCTTCCGAGCTTATGCTGATTATATGGAGACTTATGATTTTGAGAAAGGTATTGCTCAACTCATTGCTATAGCTGAAAAAGAAACTACTGCTTATATGTGTGCAGAGGCTGTTTGGTGGCGTTGTCATAGGTCGATGGTATCAGATTATTTGAAAGCCAAGGGTTGGCAAGTAAATCATATTATGGCAATAGGTAAGGAAGAACCTCATAGATACACCGCTCCTGCTCGTATTATAGGAGACAGAGTAGTGTATTACGATGATGGAGAGATTTTAAATCTCTAACACAATAAATCAGATATAGAAAAAGATTAGAGAAAATCTTTATTAAAAGAACTGTGAAAAGGTATGTAAACATTAAAAGAATACGATGAAAGTAAAAGACATAACTAAAGTTCTTGAAACTCTTGCACCACTTGATTATGCTGAGAGTTTTGACAATGTAGGCTTATTGGTAGGTGATGCCAATGCCGAAGTAACAGGAGTGCTCATCACTTTGGATACATTAGAAGCTGTGGTAGAAGAAGCTATTGAAAAGAAATGTAATCTCATTGTTAGTTTCCACCCGATTATCTTCAGTGGACTTAAATCGCTTACAGGGAAGACCTATGTGGAACGAGTAGTGATGAAAGCGATTCGACATCAGATAGCTATTTACAGTATGCATACGGCTTTAGACAATCAGCTGTTAGGAGTGAATGCTTCTATTGCTGACCGTTTAGGATTGCATAATCGCTCCATACTTATTCCACAGCCTAATGTTATTAGAAAACTTATTACCTATGTTCCAAAAGCTAATGCTGAAAAGCTACGTAAAGCGCTCTTTGAAGCAGGAGCGGGGAATATTGGCAACTATGCGGAATGTAGTTTCAATCTTGAAGGGAAAGGCACTTATAAGGGCAATGAATCTTCGCACCCAACTATTGGTGAACCCAATGTATTTCACACAGAAGATGAAACACAAATAGGAGTTATTTTTCCCAAGTACTTACAATCTCAAATCCTAAAAGCACTTCGCCAAAATCACCCTTATGAAGAGGTGGCTTATGAGATATATATACTCGAAAACGAGCACCAACATATAGGAATGGGTATGATAGGGGAATTTGAAACCCCGATGAGTGAAGCAGATTTCCTTGTTTATTTAAAAGAGAAAATGGAGGTAAGCTGTATTAGGTATTCAGCATTCAGGGGAAAAGAAGTGAAAAAAGTAGCTGTATTGGGAGGAAGTGGAGCTTTTGCAATAGAAGATGCTAAGCGAGCAGGAGCAGATGTTTTTGTGAGTGCAGACTTTAAATACCACGATTTTTTCAGGGCTGAGGGGAAAATATTATTAGCAGATATAGGTCATTTTGAAAGTGAACAATACATAAAATTTATTTTATTTGAGTATCTTTCAAAAAAAATTCCTACTTTTGCCCTCTCAATATCAAATGTAGATACAAATCCTATCAAATATTATTCATAGATATGGCACAAAAAGTGGATATAACCGTAGAAGAAAAATTAAGAGCATTGTATGATTTACAGCTCATCGATTCTAAGATTGATGAGTTACAGAACACTCGTGGAGAGCTTCCGTTAGAAGTTTCAGACCTTGAAGATGAGGTAGAGGGTTTAAAAAAACGTCACGTAAAGTTTAAAGAAGAGTTAGACGAATTGCAGGCAGGAATTGCTGAGAAGAAGGCAAAAATTGAAGAGGCAAAAGCCTTTATTAAAAAATATACTACCCAGCAAAAGAATGTACGTAACAATCGTGAATATACCTCTCTTTCTAAAGAGATAGAGTTTCAAGAGTTAGAAGTACAGTTGGCAGAAAAACGCATTAAAGAAGGTAAAGCGCAAGTAGACCAAAAGAAAGAGGCTATCAAACAAGTAGATGAGCGCAAAGCCCAACGTGATGCGCACCTCAAGCACAAAAAAGCTGAACTTGATTCTGTTTTGGCAGAGACTGAGAAAGAGGAGGAATTTTTAAGAGAAAAAGCAGAAGAGTATGCGGCTAAAATTGAAGAGCGTTTGCTAAAAGCCTATCAACGTATTCGCAGTAGTGTGATGAACCGTTTAGCAATAGTGCCAATTCAGCGTGGAGCCTCTGGAGGTTCTTTCTTTGCTATTCCGCCACAAGTACAAGTAGAAATTGCCTCTCGTAGAAAGATTATTACTGATGAGCACAGTGGACGAATCTTGGTAGATGCAGCTTTAGCTGAAGAAGAAAAAGAAAAGATGGAAACTTTGTTTAAAAGTTTTAAAGCATAGAAGGTATAGATAGTTAAGAAATTAATATGATAGAAAGAGTTCAGTAATTTGCTGGACTCTTTTGTTTTAGATATGATTTATATGTGATTTTGTTAATAATACACTTATCAAGCAAAAAAGAACCTCCAAAAAGGAAAACTTTTTGGAGGTAATGCTTTAGTAAGCAGTGTGTTTTAAGCGTTTGCTTTTTAAAAAAGTATATAAGTTAAACCAAATGTAGTGTGAGAACCGAAGAAGTTATTGAACTCATTAATGTTTACATTAAATTCGTTGTTAGCATCTCCATTTTTTGGTTTTTTTGTAGTAAAAGAAACTACATCAGATAAACCAAAGTTAATAGCAAGTTTAGGGGTAACAAAATAATTAATGCCTAATCCTGCGCCAATACCAAACTCAGTGTATTTTGCTTTATCGGAACCACTTGTTGTTTGTGTGCTACCGAAGTCTAATCCAACACCACCTTGTCCATATACTTTGAAGCGTTGTCCTAATTCAAGGAAATAGTAACGACCGAAAACATCAAAACCAAATACATTTGTCTTACTTGTTTGGCTTCCTCCTTCTTTTATTTTCTCAGTACCAATATTTAACCCACCTCCCAAAGCAAATTTATCAGTTAAGAAGAACCCTGCTTGTGGAGTAAATTCAAATGTATTGGTTTTCTTTTCAGAAGGACTTGAATTGTCAGTTGTAGAACCAATTTTTAAGTTACCTTCTGCAAATAGTTTTCCTTTTTTAAAACCGAACTCACTGTCTTGTGCTGATAGAGCACCAAAAGCAAAAACTGCTACTAATGATAAAATGATTTTTTTCATCGTGTAAAATTTTTTTGATTATTAATAAGACAAAGGTAGTTTATTCTATTATAACTACCAAAAAATTTAACATATTTTTTTGCTTAATAAGCTCTTGCAAAAAGCACTCGCTTGTTTGAAGGCTTACCAGAGTAAATGCAAACCCCCGCTTCTTTATTGATATTCAATGGTATACAACGTATAGTCGCTTTGGTTTCTTCTTTGATACGCTCTTCTGTTTCGGGAGTACCATCCCAGTGGGCTGAGAGAAAACCTCCTTTAGTTTCTAGCAATTCCTTGAACTCGTCATAGCTGTTCACCTCGGTAATATGGGTATTGCGGTACTGTAATGCCTTGTTGTAGATATTCGCTTGTATATCCTCTAATAATTGCTGGATATGAGCTACAATTTGGTCACTAGCTACTGTCTCTTTGGTAAGAGTATCGCGACGGGCTACTTCGAAGGTATTGTGCTCTATGTCGCGTTGCCCTATGGCTAAGCGCACGGGAACGCCTTTGAGTTCGTACTCGTGGAACTTGAAGCCTGGCGATTGGGTATCGCGATCGTCGAATTTTACGCTGATATTGTGTTTTTTGAGTTCTTCTATCAAAGGTTGTATGTGTGTGCGCACTTTTTCTAATTGTTCTGCTCCTTTGTAGATAGGCACGATTATCACTTGTATAGGAGCTAATTTAGGAGGGAGTACCAATCCGTTGTCATCGCTGTGGGTCATAATGAGTGCTCCCATCAAGCGGGTAGAGACGCCCCAAGAGCTCGCCCATACGTACTCTTGTTTACCTTCTTTACTCACATATTTCACGTCAAAGGCTTTGGCGAAGTTCTGTCCTAAGAAGTGTGATGTTCCTGCTTGCAGTGCTTTTCCGTCTTGCATAAGGGCTTCTATACAGTAGGTATCGTCAGCCCCTGCAAAGCGTTCGCTTTCACTTTTTACACCTTTTATTACAGGCACAGCCATAAAGTTCTCTACGAAGTTGGCGTATACGTTCATCATCTTTTGAGCTTCTTCTATGGCTTCCTCTTTTGTAGCGTGAGCGGTGTGTCCTTCTTGCCACAAGAATTCCGCAGTGCGAAGAAATAGACGGGTGCGCATCTCCCAGCGCACTACATTCGCCCATTGGTTGATGAGTATAGGCAAATCACGGTAAGACTGTATCCAGTTTTTGTAGGTGTTCCAAATAATCGCCTCTGAGGTAGGACGTACTATCAGCTCTTCTTCGAGTTTTGCTTCCGGGTCTACCATTAGTTTCCCTTTTTCATTAGGGTCGGCTTTAAGGCGATAGTGGGTTACTACGGCACATTCTTTAGCAAAACCTTCAGCATTCTTTTCCTCTGCTTCAAAATAACTTTTGGGTACAAATAAAGGGAAATAAGCATTGCTGTGACCAGTTTCTTTAAACATACGGTCGAGCTCTGCTTGCATTTTTTCCCAAATAGCATAGCCGTAAGGTTTGATTACCATACAACCACGCACACCTGAACTTTCGGCTAAATCGGCTTTTACAACCAATTCGTTATACCATTTAGAATAGTCTTCACTACGTGATGTTAAATTCTTGCTCATATATTTTTTAAACTCTTTTTATAGGTTTTTTGGCTTTTCTCCTTACCACTTTAGTAGGATTTTCAGTGCCATTTTTAGGGTGTTTTTGTTTGTAGTAGTGTAGACAGCTTTCTATGTAAAAATCTCCTTGATTCCTGATAAGCCCTGCTACATTATCGTTAAACCATATCTCAGCTAAGTTAGCTTTTAGATATTTTGATATATCATTGCTGTTTCGTTTGAAATCTATGTTGATTTTACGCTCTTTTAAAAACTTTGAAAAGGCGTTGAGCATTTCTTTGGGCACTTTGTATCCCCCTATGAAATAAGACTTTTGTGGCTTATGGTTCTGAGAAGGGTGACTATCTAAATATTCAAACAAAAAGAAGTTCGTAAGTCCTGAGTTTAGCACTTCATTTACCATATAGGTTTCCGGTTTCATATCTACTGGTACATATACATCTGGGTAGATACCACCACCACCATACACTACTTTTCCTTTAGGAGTTGTAAACTTTAAAGAATCGGGGACTGTAGCATTATCTATTTGAAAGCTTCTGCGCTGGTGACGCAAGTTGTAGGGCTTTTGTATAGAGCGTCCTGTTGGAGTGTAGTAGCGAGCGGTAGTAAGGCGTACTGCCGAACCATCAGGTAGAGGCATTTCGCTTTGTACTAATCCCTTGCCGAAAGTTCTACGTCCTACTATCACACCTCTATCGTTATCCTGTAAAGCCCCTGCTACAATTTCGCTAGCTGAAGCGCTATTTTCATTGACAAGTACAAATATAGGTTTATTTTCGAATAACCCACCAGCAGTAGAATAGGTTTCTTCTATTTCTTTGCGATTATTTTTGGTAAATACAATCATCTTATCCTTTGCTAAGAACTCATCGGCTATCTGAATTCCAACATTGAGAAAGCCACCAGAATTATTACGCAAATCTAGAATTAAACTGTTAATACCTTCTTTTTCCAAAGCTTTAAGTGCTGAGTCAAATTCGTCATTAGTAGTTTCGGCAAACCTATTCATACGTATATAGCCTAAAGTATCATTTACTTTGTAAAAACAATCAATGCTTTTAATAGGAATAAACTTTCGCTCAATACCTATCTTAAAAAGACTATCTTTACTTTTTCGGTAAATAGTTAAATCTACTTTTGACCCCATTTCTCCTTTGAGAATATTTTTGATTTTATCAGTATTTAAGTGTTTTTTAAACAAGGTATCTTTCCCTGCTATTAAAATACGGTCACCAAAACGAATACCTTTGTGCATTGCATCACTTCCCTCAATAGGTTTGATTACGGCAATGGTATCTTTGTACATATAAAAGCTAATACCCACACCTACGAACTTACCACTCATCGTTTCGGCTACCTCTTGGATATCACTTTTAGAGATATAAGTGGAGTGAGGATCTAATTTGCGCAAAATACTGTTTATTGTGAGGTCTACAATACTATCGGTATTTACTTTATCTACATAGTCCTCTTCTATATAATCGATAAGTCTGTTTAATTTCACTTTATAAGGATTCTCTTGCACCGTATCTATATCAGTAATAGGCATAGGTACAGGTGGAGGAGGCTTGGGAATGTAGAAATTCGCAAGTTGCCTTCCTAAAACAAGCCCTAATGCTAAACTTAAGCCTATAAATATGGGGAGTATGTAGTGTTTGTTTTTCATCAAAAATTTTATTTGCCAAAGGCAGTAATCCCTTGTTTTATCCATTTGTAAAACTCATCGGGGTCATCGGTATCAAGGGTATATCCTATTGGGTCTACTAAGTTCTCTCCTTGGAGATTCATCAGCACGTAAAAGGGCTGTGTATTGGCTTTGTAATGGAGGGTTTGGAACTCACTCCATTTTTGTCCAATGGTTTTTATCATCTTGCCTTCTCTAATTTGTGAAGGTCTCACTTCGCTTTCGGGTAGCGGACGTTTATCGTCTACGTACAACGAAATTAATACCACCTCATTTCTAAGAGCATCGAGCACTTGGGGGTTAGGCCATACGTTTTGTTCCATTTTACGGCAGTTTACACAAGACCAGCCTGTAAAGTCTAACAATACGGGTTTGTTCACTTGTTTGGCATAAGCTAATCCTTTTTCATAATCATCAAAAGTAACGATATTGTGAGGTTTGAACAAGTGCGCTCCTTCAGGAAGAGCACCTTCATCTACACTGGCACTACCTCCGTCAGCGGTATAGCCTACACCGTAAGGCGATTCGCTATAATGTTGCGGAGGAGGAAAAGCATTGATAAGGTTGAGAGGTGCCCCCCATAACCCTGGAATCATATAAATCGTAAAACTAAGAGTTAGTAAACCTAATAGCAGGCGACCTACTGAAATACGGTCGGTGGCATCGTCGTGAGGCAAACGTATTTTTCCAAAAAGGTAAAGTGATAAGGCACCAAAAACTGCAATCCAAATAGCGATAAATACTTCGCGTTCTATCCAGTGGTATTGCAATACCAAATCAGCATTAGAAAGGAATTTGAATGCTAATGCCAATTCTAAAAATCCCAATACCACTTTTACGGTGTTCATCCAACCACCTGATTTAGGCAAGGAGTGTAACCAACCAGGAAAGGCTGCGAACAAGGCAAAAGGCAAGGCAATTGCCAATGAGAAGCCGAACATACCAATAATAGGAGCGATCCCCCCTTCGGAGGCAGCTTGTACTAACAAAGTACCTACAATAGGACCTGTGCACGAGAATGATACGATAGCTAACGCCAACGCCATAAAGAAGATGCCTATAAAACCACTGCGGTCGGCTTGAGCATCTACTTTGGTACTCCACGAACTAGGCAAAGTAATTTCGAACGCTCCTAAAAACGAAATGGCAAATACTACCAATATTAAGAAAAAGATGAGGTTGAACCAGAAATTACTTGCTAAAGCATTCAAAGCATCTGCACCAAAGATAGCAGTAATAGCTGATCCCAACAACACATAAATCACAATGATAGAAATACCATAGATTACAGCATTCTTCACTCCTTTAGCTTTAGTTTTGCTCTGTTTGGTAAAATAACTCACCGTCATAGGAATCATTGGGAATACACAAGGAGTGAGCAAGGCAGCAAAGCCAGAAAGAAAAGATATAAAGAATATTGTCCACAGACCTTGACGTGAGATAGGGGTAGTAGTAGGAGCTTTTGTTGTTGTAGTCTGACTTACGGTAGTTGTAGGAACTGTATTATTTCCGTCGGTATTATTACTAAAAGTAAACTGGGGAGTTGCCACTTTGTTTGCAACGGGAGCTCCCGAAAGGAAAAACTCTAAATCTACTGTGTCAGGAGGTAAACAGTTACTATCGTCACAGCTCATAAACTCTACCGTTGCTTTTATAGAAGTTATAGGTTTTACTATTTTGATGCGTTGTTTGAACACAGCTTGATTGTAAAAATAAGCAATTTCCATATCAAAAACCTTGTCGTGTTTTTGTATAGGTTTACTTTCTTCGGTCTTACCCATAAGCTCGAAGTTTGCGCTTTTTTCAAAAGTAAAGGTGGTAGGAATAGGTCCTTTAGGCGGAATGTTTTGTGCGTAGAGCTTCCAGCCAGCCTCAATGGAAGCTGTTGCTACCAAATAATATTCACTATCGCTGATTTTTTCAACCGCTGTTTTCCATTTTACAGGGTTATGTATTTGAGCATTTGCTGTTGCAACAAGTACTACGAATATCAGTGTTATTATTTTCTTCATTCGTTATTGAGTTTATGAGTGATAAATTTTAGAGTGCAAAATTACAACAAAATAATGATATGTACAACATTTAAAAATCTCTCAAATTTTCAAATATTTCTTCTTTTTCTTTTAAGGTCAGTGAAGTGAGTTCTCCCAAGATATTGAAAGCATCCCAAATCTCCTCTCTTTCCAAAGTGTCAATAGGGTGTTTCTCATCAATTTGATTGAAAATTACTATGAAATTTTGTAATGTCTTTGCAGCTTCATTCTTGTCTTGATTACTCGATAGTTTTTTGTAAGCATCGGTATATGCCTTCATCGCTTTTTTAGCCACTGAAAGTTTTGTACCTTCTCTGCCATCCCATTCCCCTAAGGGATTATCTAAGTTGGCTTTTATCCATTCATCAGTACGGGCTTGCTTAATTTCTAATTCATCAATGCTTTTAAATTCTTTTTTGACTTTATCAGCGACTACTTTGGGTACAGACCATAACGTAATAGAGTTCAGTTTAGGTATCTCAGTCTTCTTTACAAAACTATCAAAACCATAAAGATCCGAGAGCCAAACCGATTCTAAATACTTTAACTTAGCCAATGCTTCTATGTTTTTTAAGGAGGCATTTTTTCCACTAATCATCAAGTACTCTAAGTAAGGGAAAGTATTGACAATTTCCTCTATATCTACACAAAGTTTTTTAGCAGAAAATATTCTTAGTTCTCTCAGATTGTGAAGTCCTTTGAACTTTAGAAATCCACTATTGAAATCATATAGACAAAGGTTTAAAAGTTCGCCTTCAAAAGGGCATACTATTTCTTTGAGTGTTGAAAAATCTCCAAACAAAGAAAGTGATTGCATATAACTGTTTAGCACTATTTTATCAATATTACTATTGTGTATACTTAACGAATTTGTGCCACTTGTCGAAACATCTACCACAGCTTTATCTGTTCCTTTAAGCTCTAACTCACTTACTTGTTGTTTTTCTTTCAGAAAAGATTGCAATTCAGCATCGAAAATACTACTTTCTATCTTATACAAAAGCGGATTTTCTTTCAGTACATTTGTATAAAAGTCCTTAGATTTATTAGCAGTAATCTTTAACTTTGTGTTTTGAGGTTTCTTTGCCTTAAAATGCTTTTTAAAATCTTCTGGTAACCGATTCCATTGGTATTGCAAAGAAAACTGCTCCATAGTTTCTGTGCTTATGTATCCATCAGGTGGGGTATCTATAAGAGGGGTATTTCCAATGAGAATAGGATTGAAAGCAAGTAATGTATCGCCATTGATATAAAAGTTTTTCTTTTGCCAATAGTGATGGTCAAAAACAAAATATTTTGCATTTTTTAGAGCATCAAGCGTTGGCACTTCTTTGGTCAAAGCATTTAAGACAATAGCTATTGTTCCTTTCTTGTCATCTTTGAGAACAATTTGTGCCGACACATAAAAACCCCACCTTTTCAAGTAAAAAGAAAATATATCACCTATTTTTAGCTCGTTTATGTTTTTCATAACAATGGGATTAAAGGTTAAATGAGTTTGAAAACATCCTCTTAAAGAGAAAGTCTTGCCATATAGAAACCATCATAACCCGATTGATGGGCAAAAATTACTTCCTCAGCTTCTAAGCGATATTCTTTTCCTGCTTCTGAGGCTAAGAATTTTTCTATTTGTTGTTGGTTTTCACTAGGCAATATAGAACAAGTAGCATAGACAAGTTTGCCTCCTTTTTTTAGCAATTTACTGTACTGTTGTAAAATTTCTTGTTGAGTAGTGTGTATTTCGTCCAAGAATTCAGGTTGCAATTTCCATTTTGCATCTGGGTTACGGCGCAGTACGCCGAGTCCGCTACAAGGGGCATCAATGAGTACGCGGTCGAATGTGCCGTGCATACGTTTGAGCTGTTTGGGTTCTATGAGTTTAGTTTCTATGTTAAAAACCCCGTTACGTCGTGCCCTGCGTTTGAGCTCTTGCAATTTCTGTTTGTAAATATCCATCGCTATAATCTGACCTTTGTTTTGCATTAGGGTAGCGAGGTGTAAGGTTTTACCTCCTGCTCCAGCACAAGTGTCGATTACACGTTTCACGTTGCTATCTATCATCATAAAAGGAGCTACTTTTTGAGAGGAAGCATCTTGTACCTCAAACAGTCCATCGGCAAAGGCTTGGGTTTTAAAGATATTGCTGCGTTCTACTAACTGCAAAGCATCGGGGTAATTGCGCAAAGGATAAGTTTCTACTCCTTCTTGTCGCAAAAACTGTTGCAAGTGTTCTAAAGAAGTTTTAAGGGTATTCACACGCAATACTACGGAAGCTAAACTGTTAAGGGCGTGTAATTCATCTGTCCACAACGTTTCTCCTAATTCTTGTGCGCCCAAAGTATCTAACCAGTCGGGTACTGATCCACGTAGTTTTCTCACTTTAGAGAGTTCGTCGAACTTGCCTTTGATACGGCGGGCAGGAGTATCTTCAAAGTAGTTTCCCCAATCGGGCAAGGCAATACTTTTGAGAGTCGCCCATACAGCAAACATACGGCGTAGGTTGTGCACTGTAAAGGGTTCGTACACTTCGGCAATCTCGGCATAAAGTCGTTTCCAACGCACAATGTCGTAAATAGTTTCGGCAATAAAAGCCCTATCGCGGGCGCCCCAACGCTTGTCTTTTTTCAGTTGTTTTTCTACTGCCTTATCGGCGTATTGCCCTTCGTTAAAAATAAAGGTAAGTCCCTCTATTACGGCATCTACTAAGTTTCTGTGTAATTTCATTATACTAAAAATAAGACGGTAATTTTTGTATTACCGTCTCTTTACTTTATCTTTTTGAAGGGCGAATTACAATTCGCCCCTACAATATGATGCAAAAGTAACTTTAATAATTATTTGATTAAAAGAGCTGTGCAGTAAAGGTAAACAAGAAGTTACCGTAAGTTGATTTTATTTGAGCATTATCGGTAAGTATTGTTTCGTACATTTGGTATAGGTTTGTTTGTTTAGCAATGTCATAAGACGCATCTAAACGAATACCTCCTAAAGTAACTCCTGCTCCAAACGAATAGCCAGTGAGGTCGCCTACCGTAGCCACCTTTTTGCGATATGGACTTTGCTCGTAACGATAACCTCCACGAAGGCTTACGTAATTGGTAGTTTCACCCGTTTTAAATGGAATACGAAACTCAGTTCCTATGCGTACAGTAGAGGTTTCTCCTAACTGATTTTCTATAACATCATTTTCAGCATTTTTTGCAGCAGACCTAAAGTGAAGATTTTTATAATCTTTATAAATATAATCTACACTTAGCATAGCATATCTACCAAATAAGTAAGCTGCACTTGCTGTCCAACTGCCTGGTGTACGAAATTTGTAGTCAGGAAGAGTAACAATCACTCTTGGATCTGCATAATTAGTACGGTTGTTAGTACTTAAATATTGTGTATACTCTTGATTAAAGGTATACCACGTAGGAGAAGTATAAGTTACTCCTAAGCGCAAGCTTTTAGTAGCTTTTACTATAGCTCCTAACTGAAAAGAAAATCCACTACCTGTAGTAGTATAATCATTTTCAAAATAAGCATTTGTTATAGTAGAAGTGCTTGCGTAAGTTTCCCAATGTGATAATTTGTCCTTTTGATTGATACGATGTGCATTTAGGTTAAGTCCTAAGTATAGAAAATCTTCGTATTGAGTTGAAAAATTAAAATTATACTTTGATACACCTCCGCTGGTAACACGCTCAAATCGTTGGTCAGCTCCGTTACTTACATTCTTATCATACTGTGTTTCTTGCAAAATAGCATCTGCAACAGCATCAGAATCTGTTGGTTTAACCTCATCTCTTCCTATGTGTGGACGAATAAGCCCTACATAATGCCCTAACAGTGCATTTCTATAACGGAAAGCTCTATTTCCTGCTAATCTTCCCATATCAAAATAAATATCTTGGAGAGTATTTCTCTCTATTACTCGTTTATTTTGATAGGTTTCTAATAACAAGTTTTGTTGCTTTATACCATCAGCAAAATATTTAAAATAATCTCCCAAATTTTTGTTTGCGCTTCCAGAAAATGAGAAGTTACTAGCATCAAAATTTTTAGTATTTTGGTAATTAAAACCAAAAGAGACTTTTCTCCATCCTGAAGAGCTAACTTCAATAGGAAATACAACTCCGAACTGATTAATATTAAAGTCAGTATCTCTATTATTAGTTTGAGTACCATTATAAGTAATCTTATTTTTAGTAACATTACTTTGCAAAGTACCTCCTATTTGTGCTCCCGAAAAAACAGAACTTCCAGCAGGATTGATATTGATAGCTGAAAAGTCACCTCCTATAGCTCCAAAGGCACCACTCATTCCTTTAAAACGAGCTGTTCCTGTAAGGTCTTCTGTTGAATAACGCAAGGCATCTTTATAATTTTGAGCTGATACGTTATAGACTACCAAAGACAATATTGTAAATAGTATTTTTTTCATATAATTTTACTTTTTAAGTTAGTAATCTCTTCTTGTAGTACCAGCTCCTGAAGATTGATTGTTACTTCCCCCAGAATTGCCACTTCCATAATTTCCTCCTGAGTTGTATCGACCGCTGTCATAACTTCTCCCTGAATCATACTGAGGGGAAGAATAACCCCGATTATAATTATTGTTTTGATTGTAGTTATTATTCTGGTTGCTACTGCGATACCTTCCTTCATCATAAGGACGACTATAGGTATTTCTTGAACGATTATCATAAGAAGGATAGTCTCTGCGATTATCATCACGAGGTGTGTCACCTGTGTATGATCTTCTATAACCTCTTTCTCTTACACGATAATCGCTGTCATAGTATCTTCTGTCGTAATAATGGTCATAGTATCCACCATAAGGATAATATCCATAGTATGGGTATCCGTAATATCCATAATAAGGATAGCCATAGTAACCGTAGTAAGGATAGTAACCTCCGTAGTAACCACCCCAATAAGGGTCGTAGTAGTTACCCCAGCCCCAACCTAAGGAAAAGCTCCAGCCAGAGCGATAAGGGCGATAGTAAGGGTAGTCGTAATAGCTATAATAAGGATACCAAGCTCCGTAGCCCCAATAGTTATTCCAGCCGTAATAAGGATTTATCCAACCGTTATTATACACATTTACATTCACTCGTGAAGGGTTACTGCCCCAACCTCCGTAAGAGGAGTTGCCTGTATAGGCATTGGAGCGATAGCTGTTCACATCAGTAAAATGCGTAAAACTACTGTCAGTTTTTTGTTGATATTGTTGTGCTTTCTCACTGAAAAAATCCTTATATTTATTAGGGGTATAACGGTTTTCAGGAGGATAGTCATAACGTTCAGGATAGCTTTCTCTCTCCACGTATCTTACCCTTTCGGGTACAGGGTCGTTATAGATACCATCGGCATAGTAATAACCTACGCACGAGGTAAGTGCTAATGAGGCTACCAGACCTAAGGTGAGGTATCTCATCGTTTTTCTGAGGTTAAAATTCTTTTTCATCGTCAATCGTTTTTAGTTAATAGTGTGTAATTAATGGTTTGTGGTCAATGGTTAGTGCTTAATGAATGTAAATCAATTTCTGTGCCAAAATCTATTTACTTCTCACTCTTCACTTTTTACTTCTTTTAGTTGGGTACCCCAAAAGAGAACCTTTTCGCCAAAAGTTTCAGCAGACTGTTGTAGGAGTTTAGGAATAGTGTGCTCAATGAAATGCAATAACTGTGCGGGTGAAGTAGTTTCGTGATGAATGGCATAGTGTTTTTCAGGTACGTTTAATACTTTAAACACTCGTATTCTCTCTATGGCTTTATTAGTGTTTATAGTAGGTAAATAAACGTTTTGTAGCCATTCTTGCCACTGGGGGAATACCTCATCGCTTATCACCACTGTTAAATTATATACATACATTACCCATTTATTTTTTGCAAAGATAATAAATAATTCATAACTTTGCAACCAATTTATAAATAAATTAAAAACGTATGGCAAGTATTCGCAATTTAAAAAAGGACATTAACTACGTGTTGGGTGATATTATCGATGCAGTGTATTTCACAGGAAAGATGCAAACAGAGGAAGGTAAAGCTCTTGTAACCGAAATTCTCAATGATTTTGATACGCTTATCGATAAAGTAGCCGATAAAACAGTGGAAAACAGAGGCGCTCACCTCAAACAAGTGAGAAGAGACTTTGAACAAAAAGCAGGGGCTCTTATCGAGAAACTCAACGCATTACCATAAGTTAGAAATACAGCTTAAACACTGAAAAAGTTTATTTGTAAGAGTATTGCAAAATACCCTTATGGGGTTGCTTGTGTTTGTTTTTGAGAAAGAGATACAGAAGATAAGTTTGGCAAAAAGTATGCAATAAGCCCCATCAAAGGCAAGAAAGAACATAGTTTATAAACGAAGTCAATACTGGTTATGTCTATCAATTTGCCTAATACTGCCGAAGCCAATCCGCCCATACCAAAAGCAAAACCGTAGAAAAAGCCTGAAATCATTCCTATTTTCTGGGGCAAAAGCTCTTGTGAATAGACTAAAATAGAGGCGAAAGCCGATGAGATGATAAAACCTATCAGCACGATGAGTACTGCCGTAGTGGTAGCATCGGCGTAAGGCAACCAAAGCGCAAAGGGGGCAGCCCCTAAGATTGAAAACCAAATAATAAATTTTCTTCCTACTTTATCACCTAAAAAACCTCCAATAAGTGAGCCCGCAGCTACTGCTCCTAAAAAGTAAAATAGGTATACCTGTGCCTCAGCATTACTAAATCCGAATTTTTTAATAGTATAAAACTGAAAGTAATTGTTGATAGCTGCTGTATAGAAGTTCTTGGAGAATACTAGCAACATCAATATAATCATAGAGTTGCGTATTTGTGTACGGGTGAGATTGGGCAACACTACAGGTTTTTTAGCTTTCTTTTTGAGCAATTTAAGCAGAATGCTACGCCATTTGCCTATGAGGAGCAGTATGAGTATTGCAAAGATAGAGAACCCTGCAAACCATATTAAATTGCCTTGATGGCTTTCTTCTACAACTCGTTCGTCGATTACTTTTTTGCTGAACAATAGTAATATCACCAATAGAGGAGCTAAGGCTGTCCCAAAGTTACCACCCAACTGGAAGATAGCTTGAGCGAATGAGCGTCTGCCTCCTGAGGCTAAAAATGCTACTCTGGACGATTCGGGGTGGAATACCGATGAACCTACCCCTATGAATACTACCGAGCACAGTATAGCTGTATAGCTACTCGCCAGCGATAAACTCACGATTCCCATAGTAGTAAATGCCATTCCCAATACTTGTGAGTAGGGCTTAGGGTGCTTATCGGTATAATTGCCTACTAAGGGTTGCAATATAGAGGCTGATAGTTGGTAACAGAGTGTAATAACCCCTACTTGCGCCATTGTGAGAGCATATTTGCTTTGCAGAGCAGGATAAATAGACGGAATGACCCCTTGAATGAGGTCATTGAGTCCGTGTGCTAAGGCGATAAGCAGTAAAATGCGATATTGTGGTTTGTTTTCTTGATACATTTTAAGCGTAGAACAACTGTGTGAGTACCGAGTTAGAAAGGATAATCACTATACTTGTCCATACAAACGAAACGGTACTTGCTTTCCCAACGTCCAGTGCACCTCCTTTCATATAATAGCCGTGATAGGACGGGATAGTAGCCAAGAAGAAGGCAAATACTATCGTTTTGGTGAAAGCGTATATCATACTATAAGGTTTGAAGTCGTATTGTACTCCTTGCACAAATTCGGCAGAGGTAGTATAACCACTCATCACAGCTGAAGCCCAGCCTCCTAATACGCCTAAGTACATACCTAAGGCAATTAGAAAAGGCATTAACATTAGGGCTACTATCTTTGGGAATACTAAATAATTCACTGAGTTTACTCCCATAATATCAAGAGCATCAATCTGTTCGGTTACGCGCATAGTACCTATGCTGGAAGTGATAAACGACCCTATTTTTCCTGCCAAGATGATAGCTGTAAAGGTGGGGGCAAACTCCAATACAATAGATTGACGAGTAGCGAAACCTATGAGATATTTAGGAATAAAAGGGTTATCGATATTTAGGGCAGTTTGTACTGCTACTACCCCTCCTACAAAGAAAGAGATAAAAGTCACGATACCTATTGACCCAAATATTAAATCGTCTATCTCACGCAAGATAAGGTCTTTCATTATCGACCAGCGGGTGCGTTTGCGAAAGACATCATAAAGCATTATAAAATAGCCTCCTACGGCTGCAATGTGTTTCATACGTTGTTTAAAAAGCGTTTATTTAGTGTTTAAAATGTCGTACTCCTGTGAACACCATTCCCATTTGGTGTGCATCGCAATAATCGATGCTGGCTTGGTCTTTGATAGAACCCCCAGGTTGTATCACCGAACGGATACCTTCGTCGTGAGCGATTTCTACACAATCGGGGAAGGGGAAGAAGGCATCGCTTGCCATTACTGCATCGTTGAGGTCAAACTGAAATTCTTTAGCCTTTTCAATAGCTTGTTTAAGAGCATCTACACGACTGGTTTGTCCTGTGCCACTTGCAATGAGCTGTTTATTCTTTGCCAATACAATGGTATTCGATTTGGTATTCTTACATATTTTAGAAGCAAAGAAGAGGTCTTCGAGCACTTCAGCTGAGGGTTTTACAGCGGTTACGTATTGTACATCTTCTATGCTATCGGTTTTGAGGTCTTTTTCTTGTACCAAATAGCCGTTGAGACACGAGCGTACACTTGTTGTAGGCATTTTGGCTTTCTTCTGTACTAAAATAATACGGTTTTTCTTCTGTTCTAGTATTTTTAAGGCTTCATCGCTGTAAGAAGGAGCAATGATTACCTCAAAGAACAGCAAGTGAATGGTTTCGGCAGTAGCTGAATCTATCTTAGTATTAGAGATGAGAATGCCACCAAAAGCCGATACGGGGTCACCTGCAAGAGCATCTTTATAGGCTTCGTGGATAGTTTTGCGAGTTGCTACCCCACAAGCATTGTTGTGTTTCAGTATGGCAAAAGTAGGGTCGTCACCTACAAATTCAGCCATTAAGTTTACGGCGGCATCTACATCTAACAAATTGTTATAAGAGAGCTCTTTGCCGTGTAGTTTATCGAAAAGGGCATCGAAATTACCGTAAAATTCTCCTTTTTGATGAGGGTTTTCGCCGTAGCGTAATACTTGTCCGTCGCACTCGCTAATTGCTAAGGTAGAAATTTCTTCTGTTTGATTAAAATAGTTGAAGATAGCAGTATCGTAGTGTGAGGATACTCGGAAAGCCTTAGTAGCAAAGGAGTGGCGCTCTTCCAAAGTAGAGCTACCGTGCTGTACGTTTAAGATGTACAAAAGGTCAGCATATTGGTTTACCGATGCCACACAAAGTACATCTTTATAGTTTTTGGCAGCTGCACGAATAAGCGAAATACCTCCTATATCTATCTTTTCAATAATCTCTTGCTCGCTGGCACCGCTGGTTACTGTTTTTTCGAAAGGATATAAGTCTACAATCACTATATCGATTTGAGGGATAGCGTATTGCTTCATTTCTTCAGTATCTTGTGCATTATCCTGACGGTTGAGGATACCTCCGAAGATTTTAGGGTGGAGCGTCTTGACACGTCCGCCGAAAATAGGGGGATAATCGGTGATAGATTCGACGGGAACTACCTCTACGCCTAATTTCTTGATAAAATCTTCAGTACCTCCTGTGGAGTAAATAGTAATTCCTAAGGTTTTCATTCTGTGAATGATAGGCTCTAATCCTGTTTTGTCGAAAACAGATATTAAGGCAGATTTTGCTTGTTTTGCAGTGCTCATTTGGAAAAAAGGTTTCATTTTAGGCTACAAAAATACTACTTTTTATCAATACCAAGCAAACAAAAGATTAAAAAAATGCCGATAATACCAGGAAATGAGGAAATTAGAAAATGAGGAAATTAGAAAATGAGGAAATTGGAAAATGAGGAAATTGGAAAATGAGGAAATTGGAAAATGAGGTGTGAGCTTGAGTTAGAGGAAAAACATCCCCCTAGCCCCCTTCAAAGGGGGAATGTAGTGACGGAAAAGAGAAATTAGCAAATGGGAAAGGGTTGAGAGATTCGGAAGATATCGGAGGGATTCGGAAGGGGGTTAAGAGAGATTTTGATGAAAAAAGGCTATAAGGAGGGTGTGGGTAGCTTATAGAGAGCTTATAGGAAGCTTATACGAATCTTGGACGATTGGTATAGAAAGGGTATACAAGTATTTGACTCATAGTATAATACAGCGATGCAAAAAATGGTAAAAAGAGGATTTCGAGACGAAAGAAAAGGGAAGAGGCGATAGGCCTTAGGTCATAGACAATAGGGGGAGTATGACGGAAAAGGGAATTAGCAAATTAGAAAATTTGGAAATTAGCAAATTTGTGGGAGGAGTTTAGTAGGGGTGTGGTGACAGAGAAAGTGGAGGAAAAGTGGAGGAGATTTTAACTTTACTAAAGTTTTAAATTATGGAAAAGTTTGCGATGCAAAAGCGATTTTGAGACTTTTCAAGCATCTCCGGCGTAACGACACAAAGAAAAAAGGGTGAGTGTGGCAACGTTATAGTGAAGGGCTATTGTTTGTAAAATCTTGTGTTTTGGGAGTTGATTTTTTCGTAGATAGCAGTTAATTCAAAAAAAAGTTGTATTTTTGACCCCTCAATAAAACTATACAGAAAGAACTTTGTTACATTATAAACGTCAACTCACTTTCATTATCAGCTTATTAGTGGTAAGCTCCTGTCTTTGGTATGCGGAATCATTCGCCTTTAAGTCGGGTGGTTTTCACTATACAACTCCGTGGGCAGTGCGCGATACTATCAAAAAAGATACTGTAGAGCCTAAAAACGACCGCCGTGGGCGACGTATTAAGCCTAAGAAACCTTCGGAAAAAGCTAAAGACTCCCTTAAAAACGATACGATTAAAAAACCTAAGAATGCCTTGGAAGACATTGTGAAATACAAGGCTAAGGACAGTATTGTGTTCAACAAGGTGAAGAACGAAATCATCTTGTACAACGAAACTAATGTGCAATATACTGATATTGACATCACTGCGGGAATAGACGTGATTAACTATGAGAAAGGCGAAGTGTATGCCGGACGCCTAAAAGACAGCGTGGGAGAATATACCCAACACCCTGTATTTAAGCAAGGTAGTGATGTAATAGAGCCCGATTCGATACGTTTTAATTACCGCAACCAGAAGGCGATTATCCGCAATGCTTATACCAAGCAGGACGAAAACAACATAAAAGGCGAAATCATCAAGAAGGAGAATGACTCTACTTACTTTATGAGAAACGCGATTATTACTACTGCCGAAGACCTCGACGACCCTGATTATTACATCAAAGTGCGCAAAGCGAAGTTCGTGCCTAAGAAGAAGGTTATTGCAGGGTTTAGCAATATGTATATCGTGGATATTCCTACGCCTTTGGCTATTCCGTTCGCTTATTATCCTATGGTATCGGGACGTACTTCGGGGCTTATCTTTCCTACCTTTGGAGAAGTGAATAACCGTGGCTATTTTTTGCAAAACATAGGTTATTACTTTGTAATTAGCGACAATTTTGACCTTTCGCTTACGGGTGACTATTATACCAATGGTAGCTATGGGCTTAGGGCACAATCGGCTTATGTGAAGCGCTACAAGTATTCAGGGAACTTCAATCTTTCATTTGAGAATAACATATACAGTATGAGGGGGTTACCTGACTATTCAGGTAGCCGTATGTACAATATCCAGTGGTCGCATTCCAAAGACGGCAAAGCCAACCCTAATTCTAACTTTTCGGCTTCGGTGAACCTATCGAGCAACAGTAGATATTATCAAGAATCCTACAATCAAGCGAACACGTCGAACTTTTTGAACAACACGATGATGTCGTCTATCTCGTATTCCAAGACATTCCCAGCATATCCTTCAATTAACTTATCGCTATCGGCATCGCATTCACAAAATACGAATACGAAAAGTATTGATATGACACTCCCTTCGATGCGTGCGAGTATGGAGCGCATTTATCCTTTTGCCCGTGAAGGACAAACGAAGAAAGGACTTATCAAGAGTTTGAATTTCCAATACAGTATGCAAGCCGATAACCGTTTTTCGACCTATGACAGTTTGTTCTTTACTAAAAAAATGTTTGACGAGGCGAAAAACGGGGTGCGACACTCTATACCGGTAAGTACAACTGCTAAGCTATTTAAATACGTTACCTTAGGGTTGAACTCATCAGTAAACGAGACGTGGCAATTTAAGACAATTCGCCGTAAGGACTTCAACAGCAATACGGGCAAGGTGGGCATTGACACCCTGAGCGGTTTTGACCGTTTTATGACATACAACCTCGGGGCGAGTCTCGGTACGACTATCTACGGTACTTTCCGTTTTGGCAAGAACGCTAAAATACAAGCTATTCGCCACGTGATGCGACCCTCGGTGAGTTATGGTTATAATCCTTCTTTTGACCAGTATTACGATTATTATATTTCGGATGCTTATGGCAACCGCTCACAATACACCCGTTTTGAGGGGGGTATCTACGGTACGCCAAGTTTGGGTGAGTCGCAATCGATAGGGTTCTCATTGGCGAACACCTTTGAAGCCAAAGTGAAACAAAAAGATAGCACTGATGCTGAGCCGAAAAAGGTAATGCTCTTGAACAGTCTCAATTTCAGTTCTAACTACAACGTGATTACCAAGCAGTTTAGTCCGCTGAACATTACGGGGGGTACTTCGTTCTTCAACGGGAAGCTCGGGGTGAACTTTGGGGCAACACTGAACCCTTATGCAATAGACAACAACGGACGACAAATGGAAAAATGGAATATAGATAACGGCGGTAGTCTTTTTAGGCTTACTAACGCCAATATTTCTACCAACTATTCATTCTCGAACAAAGATAAAAAAGACAAGAATAAAGACAAACAGACGGGTAACGTAGCGGGAGGACGTACTGATGACCTCTTTGGGTCGTCGAAACCACTAAGCGAAGTGCAGGATATGGATAAGAACCGCAAAGAAGACGAGGATAAAGATGAGAAGAAAACCTTTTACAAGGCAGTTATCCCTTGGGACATAACCTTAGCACACTCGCTTACTTATAGCAATCAGGCACGCGAAAATAAGATATCCAACAACTCGCTAATGTTCTCAGGCAACGTATCGCTCACGCCTAAATGGCAGGTAGGAGTTTCGAGCGGTTATGACTTTGTAAACCAAGGATTCACCTATACCCAATTACGTTTTGAGCGCGATTTGAGCAGTTTCCGTATGAGTTTTCAGTTTACTCCGTTCGGTTATCGCAGTTCGTGGTATTTCTTTATCGGCATCAAAGCCTCAATGCTTTCAGACCTAAAATGGGAGAAGAACAAAGAGCCGGATAGGGTCTTAAGGTAAAAGGTAAGAGGTAAAAGGTAACAAGGAAAATTATGAAAGAAAAGATACAACAACTTCGGGAGGAACTCAATGAGCACAATTATAACTACTATGTGCTGGACAATCCTACGATTTCGGATTATGAGTTCGACCAAAAGCTTAAAGAACTACAAGCCTTAGAGCAAGCATACCCAGAGTTTTACGATGAGAATTCGCCTACTGTACGCGTGGGAGGTTCTGTTACTAAAAGTTTTCCAACCGTAGTACACGAATACCGTATGTACTCATTAGATAACTCTTATTCTAAGGAAGACTTAGAGGAATGGGAACAGCGTATTATCAAGACGTTGGGCAGTGACCAAATTAACTTTACTTGCGAACTGAAATACGACGGTGCTTCTATAGATTTGTTGTACGAAAACGGTAAGCTTAAACAAGCTACTACTCGTGGCGATGGTATTCAAGGTGACGATATTACCGCCAATGTGCGTACGATTCGTTCTGTACCCTTGCAACTAAAAGGCGATTACCCTGAACGTTTTTACATTCGCGGGGAGATAGTAATGCCTAAAAAAGCCTTTGAAAACCTCAATAAGGAACGTATAGCAGCTGGCGAAGACCCTTTTATGAACCCTCGTAACACCGCCAGCGGTAGTCTCAAATTGCAAGATACTGCCGAGGTTGCTAAACGAGGTTTGGATTGCTTGTTGTACTTTTTGGTAGGGAACACAGGTATAAAGAGTCAGTTTGAGAGTTTAGAAAAAGCGCGCGAATGGGGCTTTAAAGTACCTAATATTTCCAAATTGTGCCATTCTACTGCTGAAGTGATGGACTTTATCAACGAATGGGATACCAAACGCCACACTTTGCCTTATGAAACTGATGGGGTAGTGGTAAAGGTAGATAATATTTCCCAGCAAGAAGAGTTGGGGTATACTTCAAAATCGCCGCGTTGGGCAATGGCTTACAAGTTCAAAGCAGAACAAGTAGACACTGTTTTAGAGAGTATTTCCTACCAAGTGGGACGTACAGGAGCTATTACTCCGGTGGCAAATCTCAAACCCGTGTTATTAGCAGGAACCGTAGTAAAACGCGCTTCATTGCATAATGCTGACCAGATTGAAAAGCTTGATATTCGCATAGGCGACTCGGTATATGTAGAAAAAGGCGGGGAGATTATCCCTAAAATTGTAGGCGTGAACTTAGATAAGCGCGAGGCAGATGCTCAGCCCGTGAAATATATCACCCATTGTCCTGAATGTGGTACTGAATTGGTGCGTAACGAAGGCGAAGCACAACACTACTGTCCTAATGCTTATGGTTGTCCGCCCCAGATTACAGGTAAGATTCAGCATTTTATCTCACGCAAAGCAATGGATATAGAAGGCTTAGGTGAAGAAACAGTAGAACAACTCTTCCGTGCTGGTATTATCCATACTTATGCTGACCTCTATGAGGTAACCGTAGAGAAATTACTCCCCTTAGAGCGTATGGCACAAAAGAGTGCTGAGAATATTGTTAAAGGTATTCAGAAATCAAAAGAAATACCTTTTGAACGCGTGCTTTTTGCTTTGGGGATTAGGTATGTAGGTGAGACTGTTGCCAAGAAGCTGGCACGCCACTACAAAACGATTGAAGCCCTAGAAAATGCCACTGTCGAACAGTTGGTGGAAGTAGATGAAATAGGGAACCAAATAGCTAGCAGTATAGTAAACTTCTTTGCTGATGACTACAACCGTCAACTCATCGATAGGCTCAAAGGCTATGGCTTGCAGTTTTCGATTAATGAACAAGCCACCGAAGGTCAAACTGATACCCTCAAAGGGCTTACCTTTGTGGTCTCTGGGGTCTTTCATTTGTATTCACGGGAGGAACTCAAAGCCCTTATTGAACAACACGGGGGTAAAGTAGGGTCGTCTATCTCTTCTAAAACTAATTACGTGATAGTAGGTGATAATATGGGACCAAGTAAGAAAGAAAAAG
This sequence comes from Capnocytophaga sp. oral taxon 864, assembly GCF_002998835.1. Taxonomy (NCBI): domain Bacteria; kingdom Pseudomonadati; phylum Bacteroidota; class Flavobacteriia; order Flavobacteriales; family Flavobacteriaceae; genus Capnocytophaga; species Capnocytophaga sp. oral taxon 864. Next base: position 1,033,637 of record NZ_CP027232.1, on the reverse strand, counting down.
CCGAGCAATTAGGCGTGAAGATGATTAGTGAAGAAGAATTTAATACAATGATTTTGTAAGTAGAGTTGCATATCCTTTTATGCTATAGTCCTCTCTTTGTTTGTTAAAATAAATAATCCTTCTCATAAAAAGCAATGCCCCCAAAAGTACTAACCTTTGGGGGCATTTGTCATTATTATTCTAAGTCGATTATACTTACTATTTCAATTCAAAAGTTGTTTTACGAGCTAACTGACGTGCTCTTGAAGAGTTCTTATCAACACTTGCATCTACGCCTTTTCCTTCGGCAGTAATACGAGAGCCATCAATACCTGCTTTCACAAGCAAATCTTTCACAGCATCAGCACGTTTTTGTGATAAAGTTTGGTTGTACTGAGTACCTCCTAATTCATCAGCATAACCATTAATATTAATGTGTGCATTAGGATTAGATTTCATATACTTAGCTACAAAATCTACAGCCCAAGAAGATGATATCTGTGGTTTAGATGAATTAAAATCGAAGTAAGCATTGATATAACCTTTTCTGATGAGGTCAGCTACTACATCATCATCTTTTACTTCTCCGTTTTCACCTACTTTATCTTTTGCTTTGTAATTATCGTTTAAGTAGCTTTCAATTTCATCAGGAACGTTGTTGCCATTAGCATCATTCATTTTGTTTTGCTTGTTAGCCACTTCGCTCTTCAAGTCAGCAACGTTATTTTCAAGGTTAGCTACGCGTTGAGCCACTTCTTCTAATTCGTCTTTTTTAGAAGTTGCTGCCCAATCGGCGTGTTTACCGTGTTTACCGAGAGCAATATTTAAACCAGCAGTAAGGGTAAAGTGGTTTCCTTGGAAGCCTTGTTGTCCATTAGCTGATTTTGTGTCATAAGTAAGTTGTTGCTTACTATTGATGTACATTGAGGCATCAAGCAAAAAAGCTATACGGTTAGAAATTCTCAGCTGAGGAGTAAGACCTACTGTAAGAAATGCTATTTGGTCGGGTTTAGAAATATAATCACTATTAAGCTGTGAATATCCAAAACCTGCGTGCAATAGTAATCCTAAGTCACTTGTCCATTCTTCAAAGCTAAGAACACTCGCAAGGTTTGCTACCCCTTGTAGGTTTACATTCCAAAGTCTAGATTCAAAATTAGGCGTATCGTCATCATTCTTAAAAACGTCGTAACCACCGCCTAATCGAACCCCAAACTTGTTGTTTGCCATATAGCGCACACCTGCATTTGTGCTCCATAAATTAGGCGTATTAGTACTATACCCACTTGTAAAAGGAGTGGTAGGTTTATTAAACCCTCCATTTATATCAATAGACCATTTGTTATAGTCATTCTGTTGTGCTTGGACTCCAAAGAAAACCAATGAAGCCAATAGTAAAATGCTTCTTTTCATTACTTTCTGATTTTATAATTATACAAAAACTGGGGCAAAGATATAACTTTTTTTTGTATTCAAAAAGTTTTTAACAAACTTTAAAACTTCTGCTCTTCTCTATTGCATAAGTTTTTAGTGCTTATCTTTGTGTTTTAATAACATTCTTTCCAATGGTGTGATAGCACTATCAACCCCTTCTTCAAAAGTCTTAAACTGTTTCTTTACCACAAGACTTTCTCCTGGGATATGTACTTTCACTTCTACTATTTTATTTTCTTTGGTATTGGTATTTTCCAACTTCAAATGCACATCTGCTTCGATAATCCTATCGTAAAAATTATCGAGCTTATCAAGTTTTTTCTGAATAAAGTCTACTAATTTTTGGTCGACTGTAAAATCAACTGGGTGTACGTGTACTTTCATAATGTTTACAAATTTAAGGTTTAACAATTCAATTATTCTTCCTCATTGCTATTGCCTTTTGCCCGAGGGTGTGCTTTCTTATACTGCTTTTTGAGTTCAGCCAAGCTGGTGTTCGTATACACTTGGGTAGAAGCCAAGCTGGAATGCCCCAGTAGTTCCTTCACAGTATAAAGGTCTGCTCCATTATCTAACAAATGACTCGCAAATGAGTGTCTCAATACGTGAGGACTCACATCTTTCTTTGTTGTTACAACGCTAAAATACGAATTAATAATTCTGTATACCAGCGTCGAATATATCTTTTTACCATTCTTTACTAAAAATAGATAATCCTGGCTTTTTTCATCCTTTACCTCTTCTCTTAAAACTAAATATTCTTTAAGAGTGTTTTCAAGCTCAGGAATAATAGGTATATACCGCTCTTTATCACCTTTCCCAAGCACTTTTATTTGTTTTTGCTCAAAATCCACATCGCTTACTTTCAGTCCAGCCAACTCTGAGCGACGTATACCCGTAGCATAAAGCGTCTCAATCACTGCCCTATTCCTCACTTCATCAAATGAATCCTTCGATGAAAAAAAGGACAACACCTTTTCAATCTCAGCTTCCGAAAAAGGCAACTTGTGCTTCTTCTCTGTTTTCAATAAAAATATGCCTTTCTCAAACGGACTTATTTCTATCTGTTTCGTCTTCTTCAAGAAATTGTAATAAGTCTTTAAAGCCGATAACTTCCTATTGATACTCCTAAATGAAATAGTTTCATCCGATAAGTGTATAATCCATTTCTTTATATCTTCTTGGTCAGCTTGTTCCAAACAGCAATCTTCCCCTTTTTCCTCATATAGACTCTTAATAAACTTCTCAAAACTCCTAAGGTCGTGTTTATAAGCCTCAACTGTATGGTCAGAATATTTCATCTCTATCGAAAGATAAATAATAAAGGCGTTGATAGACATAGGTTAAAAATTTAGTTGATTAGTAAACTCAGTTTCTCAAGCAAGGTTCTCACCTTTCTTCGCTACAAAATAAGTAAATATTTTTGACATACTCCATAAAAAAAGTGTTAAATTTTAAGATGAATTGTTAATTATTTTTTTACTTGTAGAAAATGAGAGAGTTATATTTCTCTTTTTCTTCCTATAAAATTTCTTTTCTTACTAAATATATTGAAATCACTTTACATTACTGTCCGGTTCTAATCGCTTCCACAGGATTGAGCCGTGCAGCCGACGATGCAGGAATAATACCCGAAAGCAAACCTACTACAAACGAGATTCCTAAGCCTATCGCTACGTTCTTAAACGATAGCACAAAATTAAACCCATCACTACTGCTCGGAATTATAAAGGTTAGTAACCACACAAAGAACAACCCAAAAAGTCCACCGATGATAGCCAAAAGCACCGCTTCAAACAAAAACTGAAACAAGATAAACTGGTTTTTAGCTCCTAACGACTTTTGTACTCCTATAAGGCTCGTGCGTTCTTTCACACTCACAAACATAATATTAGCAATACCAAAGCCTCCTACCAAGATTGAAAAGCCTCCTATAATCCAGCCCACCACATTCATCATACTAATTGTCTCGTCTATCATATCGGTAAACGACGATATTTTATTGACAAAAAAGTTATCTATATCCTCAGGTTTAAGTCCGCGATAAGCACGGAATTTCTGGCGCAATACCGCTTCATACTCCGCCATATCTACTCCTTTTTTAGGCTTTAACACTACTCCACTGGGTAGTCCTTGTGGGCCTGTATTCATAAATCCTCTTACGAAATTAGCTGGCACATAAGCATTATCATCGGGACCTCCCCCCAGTTCGCCATATTTTTTCAGTACCCCAATAACTGTGAGTCGGCGACCAAAAATGCGTATCTCTTTATTCATAGGGTCTTCCTCACCAAAAAGCTGTTCAGCCAAATTATGCCCTAATATAACTACCGCAGTGCCGGCATTAGCTTCAGCTTCGTTGTAAAACCTACCTTTTTCTATCCTAATATCACTTATTTGTTCAACTCCTGCCGAAGTAGATTGTATAGTAGGCGACGGAATCGTTTTGCCATTGTATTTTATCGTCGAAAATACCCCAAACAATTCATACACCACAGCTTCAGTATTAGGTATTTCACGCTTCATAAATTCGTATTCCTGATAGCTAACTTGCGGAAAGTTCAAGCGTTGCCAGCGGGGTACATCGGTAGGAGCAAAAGAGAATTTAGAGACGTTTATCATATTCTTGTCTAACCCCGAAAGGCTTTCCTGAATACTTCTATTCAGCGAATCAACCGCCGCTAATACCGATATAATAGAGAAGATTCCCACCGTTACACCCAATAACGAAAGGAAAGTGCGGAGCTTATTGTCTCGCAACGATTTGATTGCGAAGTTAAAACTCTCCTTTAATAGCTGCAAATAAATAAACATAGGTCAGTTATACTTGTATTTCTTTTTTGCAAATGTACATTATTTTTTTTAATTAAATACGAAATATTTTTTTCTTTCCTCCACTTCTTCGTCACTACACTCCCTCTTTTGAAGACAGCCAGCGAGAAGTTTTCACCACATTACCTTCACTTTCTCCGTCTCTACACTCCCTCTTTTCCGTCATATGTCCCCTACTGCCTATGGCCTAAGGCCTATCACCTCTTCCTCTTTCTTTCGCCTCGAAACCCCGTTTTTAACATTTTTATCGTTGTTGTATCATATTATGAATCAACTATTTATACACCCTTTCTATACCAATCGTCCAAGATTCGTATAAGCTTCCTATAAGCTCTCTATAAGCTACCCCCACCCTCCTTATAGCCTTTTTTCATCAAAATCTCTCTTAATCTTCTTCCGAACTTCTTCGTTTCTTTCCGAATTCTCCTAACAGTCCCAGTACATCACTTTTTCATCTCAAACTTTGGCAAAGTTTTAAACTTTGCCAAAGTTGAATAAACTAACAATCCCTCTGCTGGTTTACAAGGCGTAGCCTTGATTTTGTTTAATTTCTGAGGCACAGCCTCATTCCTCTAACTCAACCTCGCACCTCATTTTCTCATTCTCTCATTTTCTCATTTTCTGGTATTATTGACATTTCTGGTATTATTGGCATTTTTGGTATTAAAAAATTATTTCTTATCTTTGCATTGCATTTACATCTACATTTGAGAAAGGAAAAACGATGATAACGCTCAAAAATATCAAAGCATTTATTAAAAAATCTCTTGTGTTCAAGGTTTTAGCCTTTGCTATAGCCTTAGTACTCATCTTGCAAGTATTTCCCGAAAAAGCGAAATTTAAATACGAATTTCGCAAAGGAGAGCTTTGGCAACACGAAAACCTATATGCCCCTTTTGATTTTCCCTTAAAGAAAACAGAAGAGCAAATAAAAGCCGAAAAACAACAAATAACCAACCAATCTACGGTGTATTACAAGCAAGATACTACCGCCTTTGTGAGTGCTAAGCAAAAGTTTGAACAGAAAAAGTACGCTTATTTCAAACATCTACCCGACGATAAACGAGAACTCTTGCTGAAAAAAGCTGAGGCTTTTTTAGCGGAAAGCTATCGCAATGGAGTGATGCTCAATCAGCCTGCGTTTAGCCCTTCTGAAATCTTCATTATCAAGCATAACAATCAAATAGTAGAAGTGCCTGCCGAACGTGTGTTATATCTTCAACAGTTGGCAACAGCTATTAAAAACTATTTCGATACCGCCCCTTATAATGAGTATCACAAAAATTACTACGACCTTTTCTTTGAAATCCTTACTCCTAATCTCGTAATCGACCAAAATTTCACTCAAAAAGCGCTTACTCAAAACCTTAAAGAGATAGTCTATACGCGCGGTTGGGTAAATAAAGGGAAACTCATCATTGCCAAAGGTGAATTGGTAGAGGGCGAAAAACTGAATACCCTGTTGTCGCTCAGAGACGAGTACGAAAACCAAACGTGGAGTCAGAACAACTATAATTGGTCGCTTTTAGGTTATTACACGTTAGTAGCTATGGTATTGCTACTGATGGCGTTATACTTAAAAATATACGAAAATAAATTATATAAAAGCAACCTTAAATTGAGTGTTATCTTACTCAATATGCTCAGTATGATTCTTTTCGTAGGGCTCATTTCAAGGTATTTCCCCGATTATATCTATATTGTCCCCGTAGGAATGATGGTGCTCATTCTCAAGTCGTTTTTCGATTTGCGTACCGTCCTCTTTGTTTATATCAGCACCATACTCATCACAGGCTTTATTGTGCCCAATAGCTTCCAGTTTGTATTCATACAGATTGTGGCTGCTATGGCTATCATTCTCACCCCTAAGGGAATGCACTACCGATTGAGCAGTTTTGTATCGGCGGGGCTCATCACGGCTGCCTATTTAATTATTTATATCGCTTTCCACACCATTACCGAAGGAACACTCAAAGGGCTCGATATCTCTCTACTTACTCTTTTTATCCTCAATGGTATTGGTATTCTCTTTTCGCAACCCTTTACGTATATCTACGAACGTACTTTTGGCTTAGTTTCCGATGTCTCTCTCTTAGAACTCTCCGATACAAATACCAAGCTCTTGCGTCAGCTTTCCGAAAAAGCTCCAGGCACCTTCCAGCACTCTATGCAAGTGGCTAATCTTGCCGAAGCTGCTGCTGCCGAGATTGGAGCTAATACCCTCTTGGTGCGTGTAGGCGCACTCTATCACGACATCGGTAAGATGGAAAACCCTATTTACTTTACCGAAAACCAAAAAACAAGCCTTAACCCTCACGACCAGCTCACTCCTGAACAAAGCGCTAAGGTGATTATCAAGCACGTAGCCGATGGAGTAGAACTCGCTCATAAAAACAAACTGCCCAAACGCATTATCGATTTCATTAAAACCCATCACGGGCGCAGTCTTACTTATTATTTCTATCGCAAAGCCTTAGACTTAAATCCCGAAGGTACTAAGGAAGAAGACTTCCGTTATCCAGGTCCTATTCCTTTCTCCAAAGAAACTGCTATTCTTATGATGGCTGATTCGGTTGAAGCAGCTACTAAGAGCCTCAAAAATCCTACCTTCGAAGCTCTCAATGAGTTTGTAGACCGTATTATCAAAAAACAATTAGACGATAATCAGTTTGCCAATTCCGATATATCTTTCAAAGAAATCGAAGCTATCAAACGCATATTTAAAAGCAAACTTACTAATATCTATCACGTACGCATCGAATACCCTGAATAACCCAATGAAGATAATAAAACTATCATCGGTGCTTGGCACTTGTATCTTACTTTTTTTTACGTGGGTAATCTACGGGCAAAACCCTACGGAATACTATTTTAAACGTATTTCCATTGAACACGGTCTCTCTCAATCGGGCGTTACCGCTATTGTACGTGACCATAAGGGAATTTTGTGGATAGGTACTCGTCAGGGTATCAATAGGGTAGACCGTAATCATATCAAAAGGTATACTGAGTCTTACATCTATCATCTTTATGAAGATACCCAGCATAACCTTTGGGCTGTAACCGATAAAGGCGTATGGCAATACGACCCAAATAAAGATACTTTTACCTCTAAAATCCAGCAACAACTCTTCTCTATTTGTGCTACTGAGCAAGGGGTTTACTTTGGTGGATATAGTGCTATCTACCAGTATAACTACAAAACTAAAAATATAGGGCGTTTGCCTTTGAGGAAAGAACCTAAAACAAAAGATAAAGAATGCCTCATTACCTATCTATGTCCTGTTGATAATACAACCTTTCTTGTAGGCACTGAAAACGATGGTATTTATAAGTATTCTCTTACCTCAGAACTGTTGAGTTTGTTTATTGAAAATACAAGTCCGCTGAGTTCTTTGTATTATGATGCACAACGCAAAGAAGTGTATTATTCTATTTTTCAAAAAGGGCTTTTTCGTGCTACCCTTGTAGGTGAATTGCGCTCGCATTACGATACTCACAATACTCTTTTGTCCAATGATATTATCTTAGATATCAAGCCTTATAAAGGCAATATATGGTTAGCCACCGATGGGGGAGGAGTATCGGTTTTTAGTCCTGAGAAGAATACTTTTTACAATATTCAGCATAGTGCCGGTAATATACATTCTTTGCCAGTCAATTCCATTACAGTGCTTTATGAAGACCCTAATCATAACCTTTGGGCAGGTACAGTGCGCGATGGCGTTTTTCTCTTTAAAGAAACCTATATCAAGACTTATACTGATAGTGCGTTAGGAAGTAGCAATGGGTTAAGTGAACGCGCTGTGATAAGTTTGTTCGAAGCTCCCAATGGCATCATATGGATAGGCACCGATGGAGGAGGCATCAATGCTTTTAATCCCAAAACAGAACAATTTGTACATCATACCAATACGTATAACGATAAGGTCTCTTCTATAACCTACTTTTCACCTAATGAGTTGTTAGTCTCTCTTTATGGCAAAGGTCTTTTCATATATAATATTCTGAGTCGTTCCTACACTCCTTTCTTGCTCATCGATGAAGCTACTGACCAGCAAGAGTGTCACGCAGGCTTTACTCCCTTTGTATATTACATTGATAAAGATAAAATACTCATTACAGCTAAAAATACTTATCTGTATAATCTTCAAAACAAAGAGTTTAATAAAATTTCTTTTGCCGAAGGACTTACTCCTAAAAATGCCTTACAGCTCAAAGCACAACAAGGTGATACTTTATTTCTCTCCAAAGGAAATGTACTCTATCAAATGAAGTTATCGGAAGCTAAGATAACACGTTATCTAACCCTTAATGAGGGGTATACTATTAGCGCAGTATGCAATGATAAAGCTCATCACACCCTTTGGATTGCTACTTCCAATGGCTTGTTTAGCTATGCAATACCACAAAAGAAGCTTAGTGCCGTAGGAACCGACAATATGTTCCACCAAATTAGCTATATGCAACTCGATACTGAACAGCGTTTGTGGATTAATGCTTCCAATGTGCTGTTTTCTTATCATATTCCCGATAAGAAGATAATGATTTGGGACGATTCCGATGGCTTTCTCCACAACGATGTGCTTACAGGCTATGTACAGTTGTTGCCTTCCCCTTACATCTATATGGGAGGAGTCGGAGGTTTTGTGAAGATAAATAAGAATATTCACACCGAAGAGAGTAGTACTCCTTTACTCTTTTTGCAAAATATAGAATTGAACGGCAAAATATACACCGCCGAAAACTTTCCTAAAGAGGTACCCCCTTATTTCAAAACCTTAAAACTAAATGTAGGATTGAATGAAAAAGATATGTTTAGGCGCATACTCTTCCGTTTTAAGATTAAAAATAACGCCCAAACTTCGGTGATTGAAACCTATGACAATAGTTTAGATATCTCTTTGCTTTCAGTAGGAAAATACCAAGTAGAAGTCGCTTGTATGACTAAAAATGGCTATTGGACGAAAGATACCCCATTGCTCAACTTCGAAGTGCTTCCTGTGTGGTATCAGCGCACTTCTTTTTTGGTAGGAGTTTCTTTGCTTTTGTTGGCTATTATTGCAGGTGTAATGTGGGGTTATCTGCGTCGTAAAAAGCAACAACTCAAATGGCAAATAGCTTTGCATCAGCAGGAACTCAATGAAGATAAAATACAATTCCTCACCAATGTAAGTCACGAATTGCGCACGCCTCTTACCCTCATTTATGCACCGTTAAAGCGTCTGCTTAATCATACCGAGAGTGGTAAACTCACGCGTTCACAGAAAACCCAGTTAGAGAGTGCTTTCCGTCAAGCTACTACTATGAAGAATATTATCAATTGGGTATTAGACTATAACCGTAATACTTCGTTAGAAAATACACTCACCAAAGCCTATACTGATTTGAATCACCTTATCACCGATAGTGCTAAAGATTTTGAACAAGAATTCGAAACAAAGCATATAAGTTTAGAACTACATCTCGATAAAAATCTACCCCCTGTAGAGTTGGATAGTGCTAAGATAAGGGTAGTCCTATCTAACCTACTAATGAATGCAGTAAAGTTTAGTAATGAGTATTCTACTATACACATTCGCAGTAGTTATAACGAACAAAAAGTGCGTTTTCAAGTAGAAAATACCGGTATAGGACTGCATAATATTGATATGGATAAGCTCTTTACTCGCTTTGAACAAGGAAAACACAACCAGCGAGGTAGTGGTATAGGGTTGGCTTATTGTAAAGAATTAGTGGAGAAACATCTCGGTACTATTGGGGCTTATCAAGATGAAGAAGAGCAAACAGTTTTTTATGTAGAATTACCTTACTCTCATAGCACTGAGGGCGTCCTTCACAAGTTTGAAGGTGAAGAAGAACAAACTGAAGCCCCAGAGAAGATAGCAGTAACTATGGATACCTCTATGTATTCTGTACTCTTAGTAGATGATAATCCTGATTTTTTAAATTATCTTTATGATGAACTTCGTCCGTTGTTTAAAAGCGTTTTAAAAGCAGTAAATGGTGAGGAGGCTTTGTTGTTATTAAAAACGCACCAGCCCGATATTATCATCAGCGATGTGATGATGCCTGTAATGAATGGTTATCAGTTGTGTAAAGAGGTGAAAGAGCATTTGCAAATCAGTCATATTCCCGTGATATTACTCACGGCTAAAAGTGATACCGAAAGTCAAAAGATAGGCTATAAATTAGGTGCCGATGCTTATCTCTCTAAACCTTTTGATATAGACCTTTTGCTTTCAGTAATAGGTAATTTGCTCAAACAAAAAGAGCTCATCAAGCAACGTTATGAAAAAGAACTATTGATTCCTTCACCTGCACTTACTACTATCAGCAATGCTGACGAAGTGTTTATGATAAAACTTAATGAAATCATCAAAAAACACTATAGTAATATTGACTTAGATGTAGCAATGATTTCTGAAGCAATGGCAATGAGTCGTGCTTCGGTGTATAATAAAATGAAACAAATTACAGGCATTGGTATCAGTGAATATATCAATAAGTATCGTATAGAAGTAGCTTGCCAGCTCTTAAAACAAACAGAAAAAACAGTTACTGATATAGCTTTTGAAGTAGGATTTAACTCTTCTAAGTATTTTAGTACAGTTTTTAAACAAGCTACTAAAATAACGCCACGTGATTATAGAGAAGGTATGAAGTGATAAAGAAAAATAAAAAGAGAGGCTACCTCAAAACTTTTTGAGGTAGCCTCTCTAAATATGTAATACTATGAGTTTCTATTTCCAATCTTTTTTCTTAGAGGTCTTACCAATACCTGGGTTAAAGCTATTGGTAGGGTCAAGAGAGTTGTAAAAGTTCTTAAGATCGTCGTTAGCGTGATATAAATGCCCTACATTGTTCTCATCAGGTAGTTTTAGCTACACAATCACCCCAACAATCACCCCACACGTTCATAGAAAACAGTCGAAGTAATTATTTAGTGTCTGTATTTTTAATATACTGAAAAGTATCTTTTTCGTATTTGGAAGCAATATCAAAAATACTTTCTTATTTCAATGATGTGGTGCAAGGGTTCCAATAAGTTTTGTGTACCCATTATTTCTTGGATTTATAGGTCAGTGTTAAGCCAAATTGGGGTTGTGTGAGCAAATCGTTGTGGATAAAAGGTTCTAAAGTAAGACGTTCATCTACATTGAATTGTTTGAGATGTGCATCGACATTCGCCTCGATGATATTCAGGGCATATAAGCCTATCCCTATAAGAATAGAAAGCTCTTTATTACGACGATAGAACTGTATGCCTCGTCTTAATCCATCGGTACTGAGACGAGGTTGTCCATCAGGGCGATTGCCGTAGAACTCATCATCGGTAAATCCTTGTTGACGACGTTTGTAGGCAGTGAGGTAACGATCGTATTCCTTAGAGTTTTGTATGTAGAAGTATATTGGGGTACCGATAGCAATATACACCAAAGGTACTTTCCAATAGCTCTTGTTGTATATCTGACCTAAACCTGGGATAACCGCTGAATAGAAGGCAGCTTTAGCAGGCGAAAGAGGGTCGGTATTCCAAGGAACTTTTTTCATATTGTCTTGCATAACAGCTATCTGCACAGAGTCTGAGGGTGTTTTTACCACTTCCTCTGTATCGTCTTGTGCATACGAAATACCCACTCCCATAAGTAGGGCTATTATCAAAACAATCTTTCTACTCATCCTTTTTGTGTAATAAACTTTGAATACGTTTGAAATCTTCCTCTGAACTAAAAGGAATGGTAAGGCTACCTTTGCCGTTCTTGCTCATCTTTACAGTAACTTTAGTACCAAAAAAATGATTAAAACTACTCATATTTTCTTTGATATAAGTAGGTACTTCAGTTTTACTATTGCTTTTAGGGATTTGAATACTTACCACATTAGGAGTTTCGGAGTTTTGCAAGCGGCGCACTAACTCTTCGGTATCACGCACTGATAGGTTATCGGAAATGATACGCTGGTATACTTCTGCTTGTTGTTCAGGGTTTTCTATGGCGATTATTGCACGACCGTGCCCCATAGAAATGAATCCGTCGCGTATGCCTGTTTGAATGATAGGAGCGAGTTTGAGCAAACGCAAATAGTTTGTAATGGTAGAACGTTTCTTGCCCACACGTTTGCTCATTTGGTCTTGAGTGAGATTCACCTGCTCAATGAGCTGTTGGTAAGAAAGAGCAATCTCTATGGGGTCTAAATCTTGACGCTGAATATTCTCTACCAAAGCCATTGTGAGTGACTCGTTGTCATCGGCAATGCGAATATAGGCAGGAATGGTTTTCAGTCCAGCTAATTTAGAAGCTCTGAAACGGCGCTCGCCCGAAATGAGCTGATATTTGTTTTCTCCGTCGAGTTTGCGTACAGTGATAGGTTGCACTACCCCTAATTCCTCAATAGAGGAAGCGAGCCCTTGTAGCTCTTCTTCATTAAAAGAAGTACGAGGCTGAAAAGGGTTCGTTTCTATTAGGTCGAGTTCAAGCTCTATGATATTTCCTACAATCTTATCGGCATTTTTATCTTTGATAGAATTAATAGCCACTTCGGGACTATTGCCAAAAATAGCTGAAATACCTCTCCCCAAGGCAGGTTTTTTAGCAGGTTTTGTCATTATACAGTTTTGTTTTTATCTATAATTTCTTGAGCTAAGTTGATGTGATTGGTAGCTCCTTTGCTGGTAGCATCGTAGTTGATGATGGTTTCACCAAAACTAGGTGCTTCACTAAGGCGTACATTACGCTGAATAATGGTTTTAAACACCATATCACTGAAGTGTTTTTGTACCTCTTCCACCACTTGGTTAGACAAACGTAAGCGCGCATCGTACATAGTGAGTAGTAAGCCTTCGATATCTAAATTGGGATTGAAGGTTTTTTGTACACTTTTAATAGTATTGAGAAGTTTACCCAACCCTTCCAAAGCGAAATACTCACACTGAATAGGTATAATCACCGAGTTAGCTGCTGTAAGAGCATTCAGGGTAATAAGTCCCAACGAGGGTGCACAGTCTATCAAAATGTAATCGTATTGGTCTTTGATAGGCTCTAAGGCTTTTTTGAGCATATATTCTCGTTGTTCTTTGTCTACGAGCTCAATCTCAATAGCCACTAAGTTGATGTGAGCAGCGATAAGGTCGAGATTAGGAGAGCTGGTGTGAACAATCATATCTTTAGCCTCCATAGTGTGTTCCAAAAGCTCGTAAGTACCGTGCTCAATAGAATCTACATCAATACCTATGCCAGAAGTAGCATTTGCCTGAGGGTCGGCATCGATGAGTAATACTTTTTTCTCCAATACGCCCAATGCGGCGGCTAAGTTCACGGAAGTAGTGGTTTTACCTACTCCTCCTTTTTGGTTTGCAATAGCTATTATTTTACCCATAGATTTATATTTTAAAAGTTAAACGGAAGCCCTTGTTTGGTTACTTCAGCCAAGATAGCTTCATTTTTATCGGTAGCACTCTTAATGTTTTTGTTTAAGGTAACTATACAAAAGTCCTTGATTTCTTGGAGTTTGTCCACCATATCCATCATATTTTCAAACATAATATTTTATTCTTTCAGAGGGCAAAAGTACAACTTTTTTTGAAACGTCACACAAAAAATACAATCAATAATTGTGCTACCATTATTCGCAAGAATGTAGTAAGCGGATATACACTTGCATAAGTGAGTGCGGGAATCTCGGAGTTCGACATATCATTAGCAAAAGCCAAAGCTGGCGGGTCGGTTGAAGCTCCAGAGAGTAATCCGCAGATACCCAAATAGTCTAATTTTGCTTTGAATCGTGCTACTAAAGAGGTAATAATAAGTGGTATAAGAGTAATGAGTGCTCCTAAACACATCCAGTACAAGCCTTGTCCGTGCAAAATAGTTTCTATAAAAGTAGCTCCTGCGTCTAAGCCTACACTGGCAAGGAAGAGCACAATACCTATCTCTCGTACCATCAGGTTGGCACTTTGCGATACGTAGTGAGTTACTGAGAATTTACCGCCATAACGACTGATGAGAATGGCAACAATCAGAGGGCCTCCCGCTAACCCTAATTTTACAGGTACAGGTATGCCAGGGATAGCGAATGGAATGCTACCTAATAATACACCAAGAGTAATACCCATAAAGAGCTCAGCTATGTGAGGGGTTTGCATACGTCGTTTAGAATTACCGAACTCTTTGCTTACGAGTTGTATGTGCGATTCATCGCCTATTACAGTAATGGTATCACCAAACTGTAATTTAGTATCGGCAGCGGGCACGAACTCAATACCTGCACGATATACACGAGTGATGGTTACTCCAAAACGTTTGCGTACATCAAGCTCTGCAAGAGTTTTAGTGAAAATAGCACGTTGGGTAACGTTGATACGGCGTGAAGTATAGCGCATATCTTTTACATCAGGGAAATAATCCAAAATGGAAACGCTGTCACCTATTAGGGTCAAAAACTTCTCATTTTCTTTTTGGTTAGCTACTATCAGTACGATGTCGCCTTCTTCTATCAGTGTGTCGGCACTAGCTAATATAATCTCTCCTTTTCTACACATACGCGAGATGGTAAAGTCGAAATCAAGAGTTTGTTTGATAACGCTCAATTTTTTACCAAAGAGGGCAGGATTGCTTACTTTTATCGCGAATCGATTGATCACTACTTGATCTTTAGAATGACGTACAGAATTTAAACGTTTTTCAACATCTAAATTCACTTTTAAGAAGGCTTTGAGCCCTAACATTACCAAGATAATTCCTAACACCCCGAAAGGATAAGCAACAGCGTAGGCGGTAGAGAGGTTCGGCATTGTAGCTGGGTCGCCTTTAAATACATCTTCTAAAGTAGCTTGAGCAGCTCCTAACCCTGGAGTGTTGGTTACGGCACCTGACATTATACCTACCAAGGTACCCATATCGGTCTGGGTGATGTAGTGGATAGCAATTACAGTAAGTACACAACTCACAATAGAGAGCACTGCCAAGAGATTGAATTTGATACCTTCTTTTTGGAAGGAGGCAAAAAAGCCAGGGCCTACTTGTAGTCCGATGGTGTATACGAACAGAATCAATCCGAACTCTTTTACAAAATGTTGAATATGGGGGTTTACAGTGAATCCTAATTCGGCCATAGCGATACCTGCGAAAAGTACCCAAGCAATACCAAAAGAGATGCCAAATATTTTAATTTTTCCTAAAGCAACTCCTACTGCGATAACCACGCTATACACTATCACAGTGTAAGCCACACTCTCGTGGTTAGTCATCAAGTTCCAAAGCCATTCCATTTAATGTCTAATGATTAATGTTTAGTGTTTAATGATTAATTAAGCTCCCGACCTCCGAAGAGGGACAATCCACAAATACAAGTGTTTGTAAGGGAACTGTTTTTATATAGATTTAAGAGAAACTTTGCCAAAGGTGCGAGCCACACGAGCTGAGAACTTTGGCAAAGTTAAAATTTTATTTATTATCCTAAGAATGGATAACGATAGTCTACTGGTGGTACAAAAGTTTCTTTGATAAGGCGTGGCGATACCCAGCGCAATAGGTTTTGGGCAGACCCAGCTTTGTCGTTAGTACCTGAGGAGCGTGCACCACCGAAAGGTTGTTGCCCCACTACGGCTCCTGTAGGTTTATCGTTGATATAGAAATTACCCGCTGCGTTTTCGAGTACTTTCACTGCTTCGTCTAACGCATAACGACAAGTACCAAATACAGCTCCTGTGAGTGCATAAACTGAAGTTTCATCAACGAGTTTCAAGGTTTCTTCCCATTTAGAGTCATCATATACATACACAGTTACTACAGGTCCGAAAAGTTCGGTTTCCATAGTGGTATAATGAGGATTGGTGGTTACAATCACGGTAGGTTCTATAAAGTATCCTTTGCTTTTATCATATCCACCACCTACAAATATCTCAGCATCTTTGTCTTTTTTAGCTTGGTCTATATATTTAGCTAATTTATCGAAAGAATGTTCGTGAATTACCGCAGTGATGAAGTTCTCAAAGTTTTCAGGAGAACCCATTTTGAAAGAGAGTACATCTTTTTTTACCAATTTCAGCGTTTCGTCTGCCTTCGATTTAGGTAAGTATACGCGAGAAGCGGCACTACATTTTTGTCCTTGATATTCAAAAGCTCCACGAGTAATAGCCGTAGCTACTTGTTTGGGGCAAGCACTTGGGTGGGCGATGATAAAGTCTTTACCACCTGTTTCACCTACAATTTTAGGATAAGAGCGATAGAGGTGAATATTGTTACCTATCTTTTTCCAAATATCTTGGAATACTTCGGTAGAGCCTGTAAAATGAATACCTGCAAAATGAGGGCTTGCTAAAACAGTATCGGTAATCATAGCTGCATCGCCGTGCAATACGTTGATAACACCATCGGGTAAACCTGCTTTTCTGAGGACTTCTACTATCATTTCAGCGGAAAATATTTGTGAAGTACTTGGCTTCCAAATGACTACATTTCCCATAAGGGCAGCACTGGTAGGAAGGTTGCCTGAGATGGCGGTGAAGTTAAAAGGCGTGACAGCATATACAAAACCTTCCAACGGACGGTATTCTACACGATTCCATACGCCTTCGGAAGAGTTAGGCTGGTCGTTATAAATATTAGCCATAAACTGCACATTAAAGCGCAAGAAGTCTATCAGCTCGCAAGCAGAATCTATTTCGGCTTGGTGTACTGTTTTAGACTGTGCTATCATAGTAGCAGCGTTCATTTTAGCACGGTAAGGACCTGCAATGAGGTCGGCAGCTTTTAAAAAGATAGCAGCGCGTTCTTCCCACGCAAGGTTAGCCCACTGAGTACGCGCCTTTAGCGCTGCTTCAATGGCTTGTTGTACGTGTTCTTTGCTCGCTTTGTGGTAAACACCCAATGAGTGCTTATGGTCGTGAGGGGAATGCATTTCACCTGTCTGACCTGTACGTACGGCTTCACCTCCAATATAGAGAGGGGCATCTACTTTAGTATTCCACAATTCTTTATAGGCTTGTAGTACAGCCTCACGCTCAGTACTTCCTGGCGCATAACTTTTTACGGGTTCGTTGGTAGCTTTAGGAACCTTAAAAAATCCTTTTCCCATAGTATAGTTGTTTTTAGTTGTTGATACAATTCGAAAATTTCGGCTAAATTACAACAATTATTTGAATGTGCAAATTTTGATGAGATAATTTCTCAATTCAGGTGAAAGATAAAAGGTAGAGAGTAAAGAGTATGTTATAACTTCGTACAATTGTTTTAACTCGTTTGATAACTTTTTATGCTGTGAGCAAGTTGAGATATTTTAGTAAAAAGTGAAGAGAGAAAAATGTTTTGAGGAGGAAAATGTATCTGAATATCAATGTTTATTCGAAGGAAGAGCGAAGCTAAGACGAATCTAAGACGAACAATGAACGTTGCAAAACACGCGGATAGATATAGAATGAACGGAGGGTAATAGGAGTAAAACGAGTATAAACTGGTTTTATTAGCTTTACTTATTGTTTAAAAAAAGAGACTGTTCTTTTTTAAGGGACAGTCTCTTTTATTATTGCTAAGTGATATGCACAAATTTATAAAAAGGTACCACTGCTTTCAGGAGAAAGATCAGAAGCTATAATGTCGTCTTGATCTTTTTTTATTTCGGCTTTACTAACGCCAAACTCGCGCATTGCATCTTCTACCGTCTTGTCTTCTCGCAAAAGGTCTGTGTAGATATGTATAGGTATTTTTACATCTAACACTTTATTAGCAGGCACAGTATTATAGGTTAGATTTGCGGGCTTGGTAGCGAAAACACCTAATACGATTTGTAAATCGAAGTTTATATAGGTTCTTTTTACTTCAAAGAAACCTTTTAACCCTATCTGTTCTTTTCTAAGCTCCCCTTTAGGGGCATTAGGGTTTTTATCAAAACCACCGCCTTTGATGTACAACTCTTCAGGATTAGTATCACGATATTTGTAGTCGAGTGCTTCAGCTTGGGTAGGCACAGTTGTATTGCTGGCTACTGCTGCAAAATTATTTGCGATAAAGAAGAATTGGTAGTGATTAGGAGCATCACCAGTGCTCAGTTGTGCATTTACACGCTTGCCGTCTTTATCGTAAAATATCAATTCTATACCGTATAAGCTCACGCCTGCATTGTGCTGATGATTGTGGAGAGCATCTTCGTCCTCATCTTCATCGTGGTGATCATCAGCCACTACATCAGTTCCTTCCCAGCGGATAGCAGTAGGGTTATCGGTAGCAGGTGTAGGCACTCCATTTATGTTATTAAAATAGAAACGTTGTACTGTTTTGAGGTATTTCACAGGGTAATCGGGGTTTCCGTGAAAATAGCCGTGAGAATGCCCTTTGGTAAAGCGCACTTCGAGTTTGCTCCACGTAAATTCAGTAGGGTCTGTAATAATAGGGTTTTCTGGGTCTTTGTCCTTACTGCAAGAATTAAGGGTTATTGTTACAAATAGTAAAAATAAACTGATTTTTAAGATATAATATATTCTTTTCATCGTTTTTTAATATTAAAAGTTATTGTTTTGTAAATAATGTATTAGCAAGGTATCACCTTTGCCAAAGTTTAAAATTTTGACAAAGTTCATAATACACACAGCTAACGAATAATCTGTATAGGGAGTATCATATCGGAGTCTAATTGAAAGGCGTTAGAATACTCCACTACGTTGTATGGACGCTCTTCTTGAGTTTTAGGGTTGAGCTTATTAGCAATAAGAAAGTGTGCTAACTTGATGCGCAACTTGTAATCACCTGCGGTAGCGTCGTCTTTGATGTGAAAGACGCCTTTAAGTCCAATAGGGTCGCGCTGCTCAGGGTTGGTTTTATCCCAAGTGCGCAAGCGCAAATTCACTCCTTGTGTGCCGTAAGTACCATTTTCGGGGTCGGTATCCTGATATACATAGCTTACCGCTTTGTTCATAGCCGTTACCATAGCGGTTCTTCCCGCTTCATCTTTAGGATATTCTCCTTGAAATAACTGAAAGAAGTGCTGATGAATAGGAGCCATTTTGGCACTTACAAACTCGTGGTTCATACGAGCTCCATTGTTGTAATAGACAATCTCGAAACGATATTCGTGTCCCACTTGCCATTTTATAGGCTCGGTGATGTCATACACTATTCCTTTAGCTGATTTGTTGGCGGTGCGCTCTTGCACCTCGTTAGTTCCTAAATTGGTAATGATAAACTGCACTTTGTCGGGCATATCGTGCCCTCTGTCTTTGGTTTCATCGTTTGGAGAAGTGGGTTTAGTGTTGTCTTTACTACAACTGCCCATTGTAAAACATACTAATGCTATTAGACTAATAGCTTTTAAATAATAAGATATCTTTTTCATTTTAATAGTGTTTAAAAATTGTAATTTACTCTTAAATATACGTTTCTACCCAAATCGTGGGCATAGTACCTAAAACGATTGGTGTATTCCTTATATTCAGTATTAAAAAGGTTTTCGGCGGATAACCTTATGTCCAGGGTTTGGCGTTTGCCTATATCCAAAGTACCTCCTATGCTCGCCTCGAAAAGGTGATAGGCATCGGGTGTAGTAGGTACTAACTCTTGTGAGGGCTCAAAGCGTGTTTGCTTGGCTACAAAAGTATGCCCTATGCTAGCACTCATACGGCTTAATAAACTGTTGCGGTGCGTTTTGTTATATTCTAGCGACTGACTGAAACGAGGGGCAGGGATAAACGGAAAGTAACGCCCCGTTTTCACTTCGTTAGCCCATACTACTGAGGCTTTCAAATGGTAGTCTAAACTTGTAGGATTGCCTAGTTGTGCTACTCTGTTTTTGTTTAACAAACGAACAGTAGCATCGAGGTCAGCGCCTCTAAAAAACGCATTGGCTTGGGTGTACTGAAAGATAGGATACACGCCTGAAAAGAGGGTTTGCACTTCGCCGGTAGGATAATCGTAAATGTAATTCTTAATATATTGGATATAAAGGTCGAGATTTACATTCCAACGTTTATTCTCATTGTTTAGCAAAAGAGAGGTAACCCACTTCACTCCTGTTTCTGATTCGAGCTTATCGTCACCTAAATCATAAGTGCCTGCGCCGTGATGAAGTCCGCTACTGTACAGTTCGTTCACCTGAGGAGCACGCCACGCCACGCCTATGTTAGATTTCAGTTGTGAAACTCGTGAAAGAGGCATTGTTCCTCCTAAGGTATAGGTGAAATTATGGAAGTTGTGTTCGCCTCCGTAACGCTGTGAGTACATATCGTAACCATCGGCATTGAGGTACTTATAGTCGTAACGTACACCTGCTTCTAATAACCAAGCATCTCGCTGAAAACGTTGTATTGCAAAAGCACCATAACTAAGAGAGGCATAGTTAGGGATTACAGGTACTACCCCCGTACCGGGTTGGTTGTAGTTGTCCTGCTTGTTGAAACTACCCCCTATGGTACTCTTCCATTTGCTGTAAGCGTTTTCCCAATACACATCGAGTGCGTGGGTAGTGAGCTCCATATTTAAGGCTGGGATGCGGGTTCTGTCCATTCGGCGAACACTGAACTCCTGACGAATATCTTTCTGAAAAGCGTATTGTGCGGTGAGTTTTCCTCCGAAGGGCAAGAAATAGAACGCTTTACCTTTTAACAGGTGGTGCACTACTTTTTGCTTGGGCGCATTGATGCTATACGAAAACGGATAGGTGGTAAGCGGTCTTCCAATTTCGAACCGAGCGAGCAAATCGTCTAAATTCCCAATATGCGAACCGTAGAACACACTGCTTTCGTTCTCATACCTACTGTAAAATATTTCGGCAGTACCTTTTTCCTTCTGAACGCCTGTTGCTACTGAGAAATTGGCTTCACGAGCAGCAGTGTTATTCAGTAGGTAATTAGCTGTACTGATGTCGCCTGAACGTTTTAAAGTTCCTTGTACACGCCACGCCCAAGAAGGTAACTCGGGGACTGAACTTTCGACTTTTAACGTAGTACTCAATTTGCGTCCGTTAGAGCCAAACGAAGAAGCTAAGTTGGCGTGCAGACCGTCGCTATAAGGGAGTTTTTTTTGTTCTATGAGAATCACTCCACCTAAGGCATCAGAGCCATAACGCACCGATTCAGCACCTTTTACCACCGTTATTTGGTCGGCTACCAAAGGGTCGATTTCGGGAGCGTGGTCGGCACCCCATTGTTGTCCTTCTTGGCGCACTTCGTTGTTGAGTATCAAGATACGATTGCTGTGCAAGCCGTGAATTACCGGTTTGGCAATAGTCGCGCCTGTTTGTATCATCGATACTCCCGATATAGAGGTGAGCACTTTGGCTAAATCGTCGCCTTGTTTGTCTATCAAGCTATTTCTTTTGAGCGAAATGGATATGATAGATGGAGTTAAGCCTCTCACATACTGTTGAGTTGTATGTCCTGATACGGTAGTCCCTTCGAGTACGCTCACTGCTTCTTTCATTACAATCACAAGAGGTTGTGAGTGTGGAATGATGACAGTACTTTCGTAATCGTGATAACCTAAATAGGTTACTTTGATAGGGTAAGAGCCCTTGCTGAGTTTTTTTATCGTTACCTTCCCATCGGCATCGCTTATAAAGTGCTTTCCAACGAAATGCACTACCGCATTGCCTAAGGGTAGTTTTTGAGTGTCTTCTATTTGCAGTTGCAAGGTTTCTTGCGCATATAGCGAGAATGCACAACTGAGTAGCAGAAGACTGAATATCTTTTGCATAAAATCAATTTGGAAATTTTGGGAATTTGAAAATTAGCAAGCTGGGTAAGAAGAGGAATGACTCCTCTTTTGCTAATTTACTCATTTAGTCGTCTGCTAATTACATCGGAGGACCTCTTGAAAAGATAGTAAAGGCGTTTTGAGGAAAGCCTTTTTCGATAAAGAAGAATACTGCTGTTGTACTTTGCTCTAAGAATTGATAGATAAAAAATGAAGGAGCAAAGAACTGATGCAGTTGTACAAAAATACAATCGTGATGAGTGTCTACCGCTGAAAGG
Organism: Capnocytophaga sp. oral taxon 864; assembly: GCF_002998835.1. Lineage (NCBI taxonomy): Bacteria > Pseudomonadati > Bacteroidota > Flavobacteriia > Flavobacteriales > Flavobacteriaceae > Capnocytophaga > Capnocytophaga sp. oral taxon 864. The sequence continues at coordinate 1,011,433 of NZ_CP027232.1, read as the reverse complement.
TGAGCGTTGTGATGACACTTATCGCCGGTAGCTATAGCGCATAACTCTTCCTGAGTGTGGTGATTATGAAAGAATTCCCCCACCGGAAAAGCTACTTTCAGCATACAAAACAGTAGCAGAAAGGCGAAGATGCGCGTGTGTAACGATTGTCTTTTCATAGTTTTCAAGATGCAAAATTACAAAATAATTATGAATTGCAAAATATAATAGAGCGATAAATTTTAGTTTGAACAAATTCTTACTAATAAAAAGCCATAGTAGAAAAGATTTCTACTATGGCTTACTAAAAAAACAAGCATTGTTTTTTAGAAAAATTAATAATCAATAAAGGTTACTTTTTAAAAAAACTCTACTTCATAAACATCAATGTACTGATTATTATATTTTTTAAAGTTTTTAAACGTTAATGTTCTTACTTTGATAGGAACTTTGAACTTTATACAAAGTTTTTTTCTGTGTTCATCACGTGTGTAAGTACCTTGCAAATATTCCTTTATATTATCAGGAGTTGCATATATATCTACTCCCCCAATAGTTTTATTTTCTGCCCATCTTTGATTTTGTACAATGATAACTCCTCTTACTGTTGTTTCTTCTGTGAAAGTTGTTTTTAAATATACTTCTTCTTCAGTATTAATCCACCAATTTGTGTTATAATTTTCATCTTTAAGAGCTCCTAATCTATCAGACTTATAATTAGAATCAAAAGTATATTTATTACTATCCAATTTTTTGTCGTCATCAATAGTATCAGCATTTATTAGTTCTATATTATCTCCTTGCGGGTACTCTTCTTCTGTAAAACTAATTTTAATACGATATGCTGAATCTTGGTCAGAAGTGGCTACGGGCAAATCAGTAGGAGTAGTACTAGTTACTTTCACACGGAAACGTAAAGTATATTCCTTGGTGATGTCCAAATCTTTAAAGGCATAGGGTTTAAGCGTTACCTTAAAAGTTTTAGAAACTGTACCAGAGCTCAATTCAGCTTTTTCAATGGTGAAAGATCCCTCAGGGAGACTACGCTCATAGCCCACTTTTTCGGTTTCAATTTTTAGATTAATTACTTCACCGTTTTGTAAGGCACGTTTGGCAAACTTAGGGGTGAAAGTGAAAGTGGTAGCACTGATAGTCTTGGAGGTAGGATCTCTAAATATCTTTTCTATTGTTTCGTTAGGCGAAAAGATAACTAAGGTTTTAGAAAGATCAACAGGAGGGTTACTCACTTGTGGGACAGTGGGTGCAGGTTCTTTTAGTACATCAAGTTCTTTGGTGTCGGGGGTACAACTTATAGCTAAAACAGCTGTAAGTAGTGCCCCTAATAAATATATTCTTTTCATTGTTTTAGCTTTTTTAAAATTCTACTTCTGTATTATAATCAACGGTAGGTAATTTTTCTTCTACACCTATTTTATGTACATACCATTTTTCAGGCATTTTTTTATGAGGGTTAGTAGAAGCATTTTTAATTACTTTTTCATTGTCTTCTGTTTCCCAAGGGTCTTCGTTATAGGGGACATAGAGTTCTAAACCTTCACTATCAGGTTTTACGAAGTTTTGAGTTGCAACTACCTGTCCTTGTGTAAGGGCTTTACTCCACAAACGCATTTCGCGCACATAGGCATTGAGATTGCCATTACCAAAGCAAAGAATAGGAAAATCATGTATTTTAGCAGGAGCAACAGAATCAAACATCAATTCTCCATTTACATAAATTTTCAAGTAAGGGCTATCGTTGTTTTCTTCGTATACTACTGCTATGTGATACCATTTGTCGGCAGTAGGAGTACCACTCACAGCATTAAATTTAAATCCTGTACCCTTGGGAGTATTAAAACCTAATTTCAAACCGCTATTCATTATAGTAAAAGAACCACCATATAACACATTGTATAGAGCTGAATTAGAATCAGCACGACCATTGGGGTACATCAAACCTGCATTATTTGATGCATTTACAGGAGCAATAGAATACTGCATTGTCCAAGCGGTGAGTTTTACATCTTTTTCATATGTTTTACCACTTTCTTGTTTACCTGTATTTTTACCATAGATAGCGTGGAAAGCTCTGTTTCTTAGATGTGCTACTTTGGTTTTAAATGAACGATTCAATAAAAATAAAGCGGTTTTTCTATCCCCTTGGGCTATGATGTTGCCATCAAGAGGGTGTAAACGCACAGCTACAGCATAGTTATTAGCTCCTGATAATTTATTGCCTTGTGCATCTTTTAAAGCTTTGATGTTAAATTGCAATTTGCCAGTGGAGACCTGTTGTCCCTTAGGAATAAGTACTTTAAAACTATTGCCTGTTTGAGGAGTACCATTACCTGTATAACTCATTTCTATCACATTAGCAGGTAACAATTCATAATCCACCTTATTAGCCTGATTATAGTTATCTATCACTGTGGCATCGAGGGTTACTTGGTAGTAAGTATCTTGTGATACAGGGTTAGCTAAGCGGACTTTTATTTCGGTGGCTTTTTCACTACCACTATCGTCTTTAACCTTTATGGTAGAAACAGCGGCATTGTCAAATAGAACTACTTTTTGAGGAGTAACCCCTGAGGTATTAGGTAGTTTTTCACAAGCTATAACAGTAAGTACCCCAATTGTTAGTATTAAAATCTTTTTCATAGCTTACTTTTTATTAGGTTTATTGATGGTGATTTCTTCTTTAAAATCTTTATACTCCTCGTTGGAGCGCGGGTCTATAATACGGATTGCCTCACGCAACCAAGCGTAATGTTTGTATTTGCGACCGCTAATTTTATTACTTTCCATATATCCTTTAAAAAGGGAACTTTCGGCAGAAAAGGAGTAGTCAAGCTCGCCGTGGTAAGAACCTACCCCTCCCACTTTTCCTATTTTTGTTGCTTTTGCTTTTACAATTATAGAAAGGTAGCTTCCTTTTTCAAATTCAGAGGTGGAAACACTTTTGTGAGGATTACTTGTAAAAGGTTTATCTACCCTTGTATCTCCATAATCTTGCATAATATATTTGCTAATATAGCTATCTACATCATCTGTATTGATAAGTTTTTCATATTGTCCATCAAATAACAAACAGTATTTTTTCTCTGCATAATTTCCTTTTTCAAAAAATGGTTTGTAAGCTTTGATATATTCTTTTTCTTTTTGGTGATAACCTGTGTGGTTTTCATCGAAGAGTTCGCGCAAATACTGCTTGCGTTGTTCTCCTGAATATTTTTCACCAAAATATTTACCTATTTCTCGAATAAAAGTATCCATATTCTTTTGATAACCATTGGTAGAAGAACCAGAAGCAAATTCATTATAACTGTAGTAGTTATGATTACCAATAGTAGGCTCCCAGTCAATATCAAAGCCATCTAAACCACAAGCAATAATATAACGGGCTAATTCACGGGCGTAGATTTGGCAGCGATAGGTTTCGTTATCAGAATCTTTCTCTTCGCCATATTTTTCTCTGAAAAGGGTAAAACCTGATTTATTTCCTTCATTAGGTAATCCTTGTCCTACATTGGATACTTGCCAACACAAAAAGATTTTGCTACCCTTTTTGTGAAATACCTCCAAGTCGTATTTCTCGTTATCAGTCATATCAGCGGGTTGTTTACCATAACCTCCCCATAGAGAAATGGCAGTGGTAGTATCAGGAATAGATTGTAACCACGTACGTTCGAGTCCATCAGCGGCACGCCAGCCTGTCCACCACATATAAATAAAAGGTTTTTCGCCTGTATTAGCCCACGCTTTTTGTTTGTATTCAGTGAGCATTTTATAGTAGGCTTCCCATTTTTTTTGTGCCTCAGCTTCAGCTTTGGCTTTGGCTTCAGCTTCGCGTTGTTGTTCTTGTTGAGCACGTTGTGTAAGCTGCTGTTTATAATCTTTTTCTATATCTAAAGGCTCTGTTTTTACACAGTTTATTACTAGTAACCCTAAGAAACAAAGACTAATATGTTTTATATAATTTAAACTTTTCATAGTAATTATTTTTTTAATATTACTTATCTTTTTGTTATTTGCAATTATCTTGTATTGGGGTTTGCATCCCACCATAGGTGGGTATTACAGTCGTCAATGGCGCCAGCTCCCAATAATTGAATACCTTTTAGTACATTTTCTCTGTTTTCACCTGTGTATTCTGATTGTGGATAGATAGCACGGCGTACTCCTTTGGTACGCCCATCGGTAGACATTATAGTGTTACCGTGAATCGCATCAGCATTGTATTCTACAGGCTTGATTTGACGAGGATAACCTGTTCTGCGCCACTCACTCCACGCTTCGTGTCCATCGGGGAAAATGGCTAAATACTTTTGGGTGATAATTTTCTCTAACTTATCTTCATTAGTACCATTATAGGCTACGGTTACTGATGAAGGGGCTGCTTGATTGTATTTACTGTCAATAGGATCTATGTAATCAGCTGGTTTATCAGTATTGTTATTAGTATAGGCATTAGAGTTCACTCCGTTTTCTCTAAAACTCATAGCAATACCTTCTTCATAAAGAACTTGGTCTGTTTTAGCATCAGTAGTAAGTCCAAAGAGTTTTGCCTCTGCTCTTAGGAAATATACTTCTGAGGTTTTCATTACAAAAGTGGGACCATCTTCTTTAACGTTAGGATAACCAAAACCTAAATAATCTTTTTTACCCATAAATCCTGCACGAATACCCTGTAACTGTGTTTGGTTAGTATAACCATCAGGTTTTTCAGTAGGGTTGAGTTTAAAGTATACTGTCAATCGAGGATCGTTATATCCTTTAAGATAAGACAATATAGTAGCTCCAAGACGTGTATCTTGATAGTTATTGGCTATCATTTCTAAGCAATTTAAGATGATGAGGCGTTCATTCGTTTGAAGTTTTGCCATATCAGTAACGTCTTCCATTACTCCTCCGTCTAAGGCTTTTTGAGCTTCCTCTTTAGCTTTGTCTTGTGCTACATATCTGATACGCACAGCCATACGGAGCCTAATAGAGTTAGCAAACTTAATCCATTTATTTAAATCACCTCCATAGAAAAAGTCATTTTCGCGTATACTTTCTGGCAAACTATAGCTTTGTTTGAATTCTTTTAGATAGGTAGTAGCTTCGGTAAGTTCTTTGAAAAGCTGATTGTATATAGCTTCTACTGAATCATAAGGTACCTTAGTAAGTCCTTTTCCTTGATTTGAGTAAGGTAGCGGACCAAACATATCAGTAGCACGAAGCACCCCTAAAACTTTACAAATCATCGCCATTTGGTATACAGCTTTATAGGTAACATCATTAGCATCGGCATCGATGGTATTGGCTTTGATATCGCGCCAAGAAGAGATGATATTACTAAACATACCAGAATAGTTATTGTTCATCCACCATTCAGCCATATAACCTGTAATCATAGTTCTACCGTTGTTCCATTTATTGATAGGAGGAGCCATATAGCCTACATAGCTGTCTCCCATCATATTGATGGAAGTTTGGTAGAGATTTGTTCCATTCACAGCGCGAGTAGGAATAATTTGATTCTGAATAGTACCTAAATAACCTGCTACATTTACCCCATCACGTTCAGCTAACTTTTTAGTGGGGTTGGTGGGATTAGTATTTATCTCCTCAAAATCTTTGGTACAAGAGAAGATGAAGAGTGATAAAATACTGATATATATTATCTTTTTCATTGGTTTATATTTTTTAATTGATAATAATTTTTATAATGCTGCCTTAATAGAAATACCCAAACTTCGTAAAGAGGGCATTCTGAAAAAATCTGCAGTATTGCTATATCCTCTTGTATTTACAGTTGATTCAGGATCAAAAGGAGCTCTGAGATATAACATTGCTAAATTGTAACCTGTTACTGACATACTTAGCGATTTAAGCCATTTCATTTTGTTTATTTCATTTAATGGTAAACGGTAGGTTAGTGATAACTCCTGAATGCGTATATTGGTAGCATCGTAGCTATAGTAAGCGGGCAAGCTCACTCCTCCGTTAGCAATGGTCTCATAGTATTTTTTGGCATCGTATAGCTGTCCGTCTATCATTACGCCACCTCTGTCGCGAGCATCGGCAGTAGCTTTTGATACACCATATTGGTCAAGCCACGCTTGAGTACGTGATTGCACAATGCCACCAAAGCGACCATAAATCATTACATCAAGTGATAGATTTTTCATAAAAGTAAAACTGTTTCGCCAACCCATTGTAAAATCAGGAGCTGTGTTACCTATGAGATACTCACGGGTATTATCAATTTCGTAAGTACCTTTACCAGAATCTACTAATTTACCGTCGGCACCACGTTTGAGGAGTTTATCAGTAATCACATCGGTCATAGATCCTCCTTCGCGTATACCTCCTACTTTAGTGATACTGAAGTGAGATCCGTCGATAGGGTTGCGGTAGTTATGCACTAATTCCTTTACGAGGTTGACGTTGCGTGTGAAAGTAATATGGCTACTCCAATCTAATTTTCCAAAAGATTGGTTAAAACCTAAACCTGCTTCAATTCCCTTATTTTCAATATTACCTGCTTGTAGCCATAAACGTTTATAACCACTAGACTCTGGTAAGTCATATGACAAAAGTTGGTTATAGGTATTTGATTTATATAGAGTAACATCCAAACTGAGAGCATTTTTTAAGAGTTTAGCATTCATACCTATTTCATAAGATTTGGTACGCTCAGCAGTAAAGTCAGGGAAAGGATAATCTCTATCAGGACTAATGCCTGTGCCACTAAATCCAAAAGTACGGGTACCTGGTGTAAAGCCTTCTTGTGAAATAGGAGAACCTACTTCGGTATATGAACCGCGCACCTTTAAATAGGACAGCCACTCGGGCATTTTTACAAATTCTGAAATGACGCCTGAGAGTCCTACTGAAGGATAGAAAATAGCTTCATCTTTGGTATTGACGAGTTGCGATGCCCAGTCTGTACGCCCTGTGAGAGTAAGAAATAAGCGACTTTTCCACCCTAACTCAGTACTACCAAAAACAGCTATATTACGTGTATGACTATGGGTTTGTACTTTTCCTCCGCGAGGGTCTAAATTACTTGCTGCAAAGAAGTTGGAAATAGTGTGAAGATTTCCGCGGAATCCTGCGGTTTTATTAAGGTTGTCGTCATAAGAAGAACCTATGTTGGCAGTGATGTTGAAGAGTTTGCGGTCGTTACCGTCGTGGTCTACATATTTACCAAAGTTCTTATTGATGTTCAGCATTATATCGGCATAAGTTTGGTTAATAGTACGCATAGTGTAGCGCCATTCCCCACGTTTTCCTACTCCTGTACTTGGGTCGGAGGTAGCATAAGCTCGCATTTCGCCTTCTCCTTGTGTGTTGTCAATACGTACACGCCCGCTGATGTTTAACCAAGAGAGTACATCGTAAGTAAGTGAAGCTGAATACATATTGCGTTTTCTTTTTTCAAAGAAGAGTTGGCGATATATATTCCAATAAGGATTTTCTTTTACTACACCATTAGATACATTACCTACGTAGGGGTAATATTGTTCGTGAATTTTGCGAGAAGGATTCCAGCGCTCCCACGCTTTTAGTTCGTCAAAGTTATCCCCGCGTGGGAAAAGGTATAAAGAGGTCAGAGGGTTAAACCAGCCTCCTTGCGAATACATATTTTGATTACCTTGCAAAATATAGCTCGCCGAGAAATCGAAATGTAATTTGTTATTAAAAAAATGACTTGTATTGCGTCCCATAAAGTTATGGCGATAATAGCCATTGGTAGGGATAATTCCTTTAGAATCAGTAGAAGCGAATGATACAAAGGTTTGATTTTGTGCTGATCCTAGTGAAAAATCTACTGCATTGTTATGTACTATCCCTGTGTGGAAAAATTTTAGAGGGTCATAGGTAGAAGGAGTTGCAAGTTTAGGTCCCCAGCTGGTTTCTCCACTACTGCCGTAGGTGTTTTGGAACTCAGGTGTAATAAAAGGAGTAAGTACTTCTACTTTTGAGTTGAAGTTTACTGCTACTTTACCTTCTTTTCCTTTTTTTGTGTTGATAATCACTACTCCATTGGCAGCTGCAGCTCCATAAAGGGCAGCTGCAGAAGGTCCTGTAAGTACGTTGATACTTTCAATATCTTCGGGATTGAAGTCTGAAATACTTTCTCCCCCTCCTACGATACCGTTGTCACCGCCATCAGAGGCAGAAGAAGCATTGTTGAGGGGAATGCCATCTACTACATAAAGAGCATTGTTACTACCTGTGATAGATTTTGCGCCACGCATAATCACTTTGGTAGCACCTCCTACTCCTGATGCACTACGTTGGATATTTACCCCCGCTACTTTACCGTTGAGATTATTCACGAAGTTAGCATCTTTTACTTTGGTGAGTTCTTCCGCTTTCACCTGTTGAACGTTGTAACTCAGTGCTTTTTCTTGCCTTTTGATACCCAAAGCCGTTACTACTACTTCACCGAGTTGTTGAGTTTCTTCTTTTAAGATAATGTTTAGAGTAAATGTTTTTCCACCTCCTGTAGGTATTTTTTTACTTTGAGAAATAAAACCAACAGAACTAAATTCGATAGTAGCTCCTTCTTTCACTTGGATAGAGTACTTACCATCCATATCCGTTGCCATACCACGCGTTGTAGCTTTCACAACAACCGTTACACCAGGGAGAGGAATACCTCCTTCATCGGTAACCTTCCCTGAAACTGTTTTTTCCTGTGCTAACAAAATACTGCCATAAATTGTTAAAAGCACTGCTATAAAAAATCTTTTGTTCATAGAATAGTATAAAAAAATTAATACTTCAAGATGTATTTCACAATTGGGGGCAAAAGTACAAAATGTTTTTAATAACGTCAAAGATAAAAATGAATATTTTTTAAAAATAATAAAAATATTCTATAACTTTATAGATTTGCAGGATATTCTTTGTGAAATCTTAAAGTTGTGATGTGATTTTTTTTAATGATATTGATATTAATTAATGTCAGTTTGATGTAAAGAGTGGTGTTATGCCTTAGGGGGCGAACAGTTCAGAAGGGTGTGGAGCCTTCGGAAGATATCGGAGAAGTTCGGAAGAGGGGAGGGAGGGTTTTTGATGAAAAAAGGCTATTAGATGGGTGTGGTTAGCTTATAGAGAGCTTATACGAATCTTGGACGATTGGTATAGAAAGGGTGTGTAAGTATTTGAAAGTGAGTGGTTAAAAGATGAGAAAAAGAGGTGGTTTTGAGGGTAATAAAACGAATTAAAACGGAAGTGAAGAGGTGGTTGAGATATATGAGAACCATATTTGAACAATATGTGTGAATAATTTTGTATATTTGCCGAAAATTAGAATGTATGATAAAACTTATTGTAACGGATATTGATGGTACTTTGGTGAATAATCAGAAGGAAGTACCTGAGAGTTTTTGGGAAGTTTTTAAGGAGATACGAGCCCGTAGAATTAATTTTTGCGTGGCGAGTGGACGACAAATACAGAGTTTGCACGAGCTTTTTGCACCTATTAAAGACGAGATAGCTTTTGCTCCTGATAACGGAGCTTCGCTAATATGCAAAGGGAAGACGCTTTTTGAAAACCCTTTGAACCCTAATGGTATTCGCCCCATATTGGAAACTTGTGAACAGATTGGGCAGATAGGGGTAGCGCTTTGTGGAAGAGAGAATGCCTACATTAAGACGGATAGTGTTACTATTTTTGATGAAATAGCCAGACATTATCCCGCTCATACAAAGGTGATGAACTTTTCGGAAGTGAATGATGACATCTTTAAGATAACTATTTGTGATGAAGGAATTTCAAGGATCAATAGCTATCCTCTTTTGAAAAAGTATGAGAATGATTTTAATGTGGTGGTCTCAGGTGAGATATGGCTTGATATTACCCGAAGTGATGTGAATAAAGGGGTGGCGGTAAGACGTCTGCAAGAAAAATTAGGGGTCTTGCCATCGGAAACAGTGGTTTTTGGCGACCATATGAACGATGTGGAAATGATACAAACCGCTGAGATGAGTTACGCGATGAAGAATGCCCAAGAGGCTTTGAAAGCTATTGCTAATTACGTGACTGAATACGATAATAACGAGGCGGGGGTAGTGAAAACTATACAGCATTTGATAAAATAAAAGAAGAATAGCAGAAAAGAAGAAGTACAAAACTCATAAAAAAATAAGAAAGGTTACCTGTTGATTTTCAATAGGTGACCTTCTTTTTTGCAAGAAAAATTTAAAATTGGACGCAAAAAAATAATACAAAAGATATATAAGATACAATTATCTTTTATATATTTGCACCCAGAAATTACAAAAACACTAATATATTTTATTTATGACAGCTAAGAAATTATGGATTTGGCTTGGGGCAACAGTGGCTGCTTCATTCCTTGTGCTGATTCTCTTCGGTATAGAAATATACCGTACAGCACCTCCTTTCCCCGAAAAGATTGTAACGACCAATGGGGAAGTGCTCTATGAAGGGCAAGACATTAAAGATGGTCAGAATGTTTGGCAATCGATGGGTGGTCAAACCGTAGGTAGTATCTGGGGACACGGTGCTTATATAGCACCCGACTGGAATGCTGATTATCTACACCGCGAATCGGTATTGCTATTAGAGCTCTTTGCTCAGAAAGACGGTAAGGTGTACAAAGACCTACCTGAAGATGAGCAAGCGAAGTACCAAGTGCAGTTGCGCAAAGAGTTGCGTACGAACACCTTTAACCAAGAAACAGGTGTGATTACCTTCTCGCCAGAGCGTGCTCAGGTGGCTAAAGAGTTGGCTACATATTACACCAAACTCTTTATGGACGACCCTTCGCTAAGTGAAACGCGCACTCATTATGCGATTCCGAAGAATGCTATCAAAGACCCTGTGCGTATGCAACAGATGAATGCATTCTTTACGTGGACTTCTTGGGTATGTAGCACTAATCGCCCTAATAGCGATGTAACCTATACCAATAACTGGCCTTATGACCCTGTGATAGGCAATCACCCCTCGACTTCACTACAAATGTGGTCAGGATTTAGCGTACTGATGTTGCTTTTCGGGGTGGGACTCTTGGTGTATTATCACGCAAGCAACAAAGAGGAAGAAGAAAATGAACATCTTCCTGCGGAAGACCCAATGCGCGGTATGAAACCTACACCTTCAATGAAAGCTACCCTTAAATACATTTGGATAGTATCGTTACTTATCTTGGTACAGATGGTGGCAGGGGTGATTACAGCGCACTATGGTGTAGAAGGAGGAGGTTTCTTTGGCATTCCGCTTGATATGATATTTCCACAGGCTATTTCGCGTAGCTGGCACGTACAGTTGGCTATTTTCTGGATAGCAACCTCTTGGCTGGCTACAGGACTTTACATAGCTCCTGCGGTATCAGGACACGAGCCTAAATATCAAAAATTGGGGGTAAATATACTCTTTATTGCCCTACTGATAGTGGTGTTAGGTTCTTTGGCAGGACAATGGTTTGGCGTGATGCAAAAATTAGGCTTAGTAGAAAACTTCTACTTTGGACATCAAGGTTATGAATATCTAGAATTGGGTCGTTTTTGGCAAATACTATTGCTTGTAGGCTTATTCTTGTGGTTGTTCTTGATGGTAAGAGCTTTATTACCTGCTTTACGAAAGAAAGACGAAAACCGCCATTTGTTATTGCTTTTTGTGTTAGCTTCTATTGCTATTGCCGCTTTCTATGGAGCAGGCTTGATGTACGGTCGCCAAACACATATGGCTATTGCCGAATATTGGCGTTGGTGGGTAGTTCACCTTTGGGTAGAAGGCTTCTTTGAAGTATTTGCTACCGTAGTGGCTGCTTTCTTGTTCTCACGTATGGGCTTGTTACGCTTGAAAGTGGCGAGTGCCTCAGTATTGTTCTCTACTATTGTATTCTTAGCAGGGGGTATATTGGGTACATTCCACCACTTGTATTTTAGTGCTACCCCTACGGGTGTATTAGCCTTAGGAGCTACTTTTAGTGCTTTGGAGATTGTGCCTTTGGTACTCATAGGATATGAGGCTTATCACAACTACAAGATTTCTAAATCTACTGAGTGGATAAAAGCCTACAAATGGCCTATCTATTGCTTTATTGCGATGTGTTTCTGGAACTTCCTTGGGGCAGGAATCTTTGGTTTTGCTATTAACCCGCCTATTGCCTTGTACTACATTCAAGGATTGAACACTACGGCAGTTCACGGACACGCAGCCCTCTTTGGGGTATATGGTATCCTTGGTATTGGACTTATCTTGTTTGTGCTTCGCGGTTTGTATCCTGATCGTCACTGGAATAACAAGATTCTTGGTTGGGCATTCTGGTTGATAAATATAGGGTTGCTCGTGATGTTGGTAGGAAGCTTACTTCCTATAGGTATTATGCAAGCAGTAGAAGCTATTCAAAACGGCTATTGGTCAGCGCGTTCTGAGGAGTTTATGCACACCGATTTGATGCAAACCATACGTTGGTTACGCATTCCAGGTGATATACTCTTAGCAATAGGTGAATTGCTATTGGTATACTTCATCATTGGACTTAAAACCGGTTGGTCATTAAGAGACAAGCGATAATTTACAAAATAAACTTGAAAAAGCCAAAGAGCTGTCCTCAAAAGAGGACAGCTCTTTGGCTTTTTGGGTATAAAAAAGAGCAAATCATAAGCCGGATTCTGTACCTACTCTTACCGAGCAGGTGCTTATCATTTATCTCGGTTAATGATTGCTCATTAGCTCTAACCGCCTACCCTCCAACATCGGGCGAGCAACCCTCAAACGCTGGTTTACGCGACGTTGCACCTCATAGAGTTTACCTGATTTCACTATGGCATTACCCATACATTCTTTCTGTTGCACTTGTCCTCGCCTCACGGCGGACGGGTGTTACCCGCTATGATGCTCTGTGGTGTCCAGACTTTCCTCTACTTTCGTAGCGATAAGCTGATTTGCTCTTTTAATCTTTATTAGTAGTCTCCTAAAGTTTCAGGATTCTGTGCCAAGCCTTTGGCTAATTGCTCGTCGTTAGGAGCCTTGCCGTGCCAAGCGTGAGTGCCCATCATAAAGTCTACCCCATTACCCATTTCGGTATGGAGTAAGATACACACGGGTTTGCCTTTGCCGGTTAAAGCTTTTGCATCTGCCAATCCTTTTAAGATAGAGGCGATATCGTTACCCTTTTCAATATCGATTACTTGCCAACCAAAGGCTTCCCATTTGGCGCGAAGGTTGCCCAAAGGCATTACTTTATCAGTAGGTCCATCAATCTGTTTGAGGTTGTAGTCTATAGTAGCGATGAGGTTGTCCACTCCTTTACCCCCGGCATACATTGCCGCTTCCCATATTTGCCCTTCTTGCAGTTCACCATCGCCGTGGAGGGTATATACCAAGTGGTTATCGCCGTTGAGTTTTTTAGCTAAAGCCACCCCAATCGCTACTGAAAGCCCTTGTCCCAATGAACCCGAAGCCACGCGCACACCTTCCAACCCTTCGTGAGGTGTAGGGTGTCCTTGTAAGCGAGAATTGAGCAAGCGGAAAGTGTTCAGTTCACTTACTGGAAAGAACCCACGTCGTGCTAATACACTGTAAAACACTGGCGATATATGTCCGTTAGAGAGGAAGAATAAGTCCTCGTTTTTACCTTCCATAGAGAAAGGTAGTTTGATGTCCATTACCTCGTTGTAGAGGCATACAAGAAATTCAGCGCAACCCAAAGAGCCCCCTGGGTGACCTGAATTTACATTGTGAACCATTCTGAGGATATCTCTACGCACCTGCGTAGTAAGGTCGGTAAGTTGCTGGATATTCATTGTATTTCTTTAGTTTTAAATTTTTAATACCGCAAAGGTACAATTTTTAAAGACAAAAGCAACAACGGAAGGATAATAAATTTTATTTCTTCATATAATGAGCTTTCTTATACATTATCTTTGAAAGTAGGAAAGAGGGCATATATGAGAGGAAGCGCATTAACCATTTCATTTGTTTTGGGAATAGAAGCAATGCTTTCTTTTCAGTAATAGCTTGTGTGATTTCCCTCACAGCTTGGGCTTCGGTTACAAGAAAAGGTTTCTTAGAGAGGTCGTTGTGGTTGAGGTCGCGTAGTTTTTGGGTATCTACATAGCCTGGAGCAATGGTAGTAATTGCGATTCCATACGGACGCAAAGCACGGCGATAAGCATCGGCTATTTGTATCACACTACGCTTGGTCTTGGTGTATAGGCTTGACTCGGGGTAGTCTAAAATACCTGAAATAGAAGCGAGTAAGACTATCTGTCCGCCTGTGTGGCACATTGCTTTTCGTCCAACTTCTAAGCAGTTCACAGCTCCCATAATATTGGTTTGAAGCATTGCCACAGCCTCTTCATAGCTAATATCATCTGCTACATCTTCAGCATAACTACCTGCACAATTGATGAGCAACGACAAAGCCCTCTCACCTACGAATTGCTGTATAACGTTTTGTAATTGCACTATATTGCTTACATCGGCTTGGTACTTCTCAAAACGCGATTCATCAGTGAGCTTTTGCAAATCTCTTCCACATACGCCTACGCGATTGCCTTGTAGGTGATAATAGCTTGCCAATGCTAACCCTATGCCTGAGGTGCCTCCTATGATAAATACATTCATTGTTTAAAAGCGTTTATTGTAGTTTGATAACCGTAGTTCCATTGTTTTTCTATTTGTTCACGATAGTGAGCGTAGTTTTTTGGGAAGTGAATACCTACCGTACATCGCTTCCAGTTGATATACTTCTCTGAGTAAAATCGTTTTAAGACCATAGTAGCATCGCGGGTATTGATGAGCCGAGCGGGATATTGTGCTACTTCGGCTAAACGCTCGTTGCCACTAAAACCTAAAACTGCACGCACTAACGCTTCTTCAGTAGAACTATAAGGCTGTTTTTCCTCTCTTATCACTTCTTGCGAAAGAGCATTTGCTAATTCTATAGGTAGTAAATCTATTGCGCCTCCTGCAAATACATTATCTGCTATATTCACCGGAGCTACGTAGAACATATCAGAAATTGAAATGCGGACAGCAGTGAGCATTGGTATCTCTGTTTTAAGGAAAATATCTTTAGCAACTGCCGATTGTAAATAGTTATCAGAAGAGATTTGAATGGCTTGCAGATTTATATGTCTTGCAGTTTCTGTATCGGTAAAGAGTACTTTTTGGTAAAGCTTACGAGCCCCTCTCCGTTTGCCACATTCATCAGGAGTGAATAACATTTTAGAACCGACAATAATAGTAGGTAGGGCAGAGGAGAAGTGCACTTTGGCGAGACTCGGTAATAGGTTAGAAAGGTCTTGTGCCATTGTTACCAAATAGCGATGAGACACATCTTCAATATAAGGAGCGTGCCTCTTGTCGTATTGTTTTTTTAGAGCTAAAAAGCCTATACGGTATAATTGACTATAAGGGGTGAGAGAAAGGCTCTTGATGAAGTTATA
Organism: Capnocytophaga sp. oral taxon 864; assembly: GCF_002998835.1. NCBI lineage: Bacteria > Pseudomonadati > Bacteroidota > Flavobacteriia > Flavobacteriales > Flavobacteriaceae > Capnocytophaga > Capnocytophaga sp. oral taxon 864. The sequence goes on along the minus strand of NZ_CP027232.1, from coordinate 996,028 downwards.
AAATTCTTCGGATTGCAGGTAGGCTTTGCGAGCAGTATGTGTAGGAAAAGCGTTGATGATTAGAGTTGCAAAAGCACCTCCACAAGAGGCTATCAGTAGCGAAGGAGTTTTGCCTAAATCATCTAAAGCATTGTACATACCGCCATAAAGGGCAAAACGTGTACCTCCTCCTGAGAAGACTAAGGAGCGATGGAATGTTTTCACTGTACCCATAGAAAGAACCATATACTGTTAAACAAAAGGCTATCCATACGGTCTAAAAGTCCGCCGTGACCAGGAATAAGGTTGCCAGTATCCTTTACGCCTGCTTTGCGTTTGAGAAAGGAAATACATACATCACCCCAAAAACCGAAAAAGCTAATAGCTACCCCTAAGAGCAACCACGTGTGAAGGGACGATTGCAAACCGAGCACATACGCCAAACACACGCTTACTAAAGGTGTGAGTAAAATTCCTCCTACGCAACCTGCTATAGTTTTATTTGGACTCACCTCGGGCAGTATTTTCCGTTTGCCAAGGCATTTACCTGATAAGTATTGAAACACGTCGTTCAGTTCGGTGGAAACAACCAAAAAGATAACCCATAGTAAGCCGTTAGGTACTGAAAACAAAAAAAACAAATGTGGATAAGCAAATAGAACCATACCCAAAGAGAGGGCTATATAAGGTGCTTCGTTTTTGGCTACAAAGAAAGTTCCTAAAACTGAAATAATGAGCAGAACTATAGCCCCTAATAAATAAATTTGATAATGAGGAAAACAGAAAAGTAAAACGCCTTGTAGTATAGCAATAACAATAGGTAAGTAACGGGTATTGAAAGAAAAGAGCTGTCCTAACTCCTTTAAACATTGAAAACTCACCCAACATATAAAAATACGCATCGTAAGTTTATTATATACAGCCCCTGCGAAGACAGCAATAATGAATACCCAACTCCTAATGCGAAGAGGTACATCGGCAAACTTACTATGGCTATTAGTGTTGGGCATAAAGTCCTTTTTTGAGACGAATAAAGGTGCTGAGGGACAGTAAAGCAATTATAATCCCGAAGACAATCGCTGAGTAGGAAGTGATAGAAACGCTCAAGAAAGCTAAAAGTCCGTAAATGCCTATTAGTAAGGCACGGTCGCTTTTACCCATAGGTCCTTCATAGCGTCTTTCACCGCCTAACACTTTGCCCATTACGCCTGCAAATTCATTGAGAACGCTGAGCACAATAAAAATAACTACTAAATAAAGGCTTTCGGGGTGATATTTCAGCAAAGGGAAGAAGATGAACACATCGGAAATCACATCACCTAATTCGTTGAGGATTTCACCTAAATAAGTGGTTTGCTGGAACTCGCGAGCCATCATTCCGTCGAGTGCATTGAGAATCATACGCAAGAGTAAGCCTATAGGTAAGGCTAAGAAGAAGTAACGACATTCAGAGGCTTGCCAAAAGAGCACTCCAATTATTAAAGAAAACAAAATAGCAACTATCGTTATTTGGTTTGCAGTTACTTTCTTACGATGCAAGAACAGCAAGATAGGGTGTAGCAACTGCTGAAATTTAGGTTTTAGTTTGTAAACGGAAATCATATACTGAGCTATATAAACATTGATGAGGCAAAAGTAATAAAAAATAGTGAAAAACAAAACTTGCTTTTCACTATTTACTAATTATTTCTTAAGCCAATTGTTTTCAAACTTACAGTTCTTGTATTCTCCGTTTACTGAAATGTAAGTTTTCTCGATATGTTCTTTCATCCACTTACTGATGGCTTTCAGTTGTTTTTCTTTCAGAGCTAAATCTTGTATCTTTACGTAATCCTTTACAAAGTCGGCTTGGTGTTCCTCAATACGGTTGGTGATTTGGTAAATCTTATAAGTTTTTTTACCAGTTCTATCTTCGTCGAGGAAAGGTACTGATACCTCATTGTCTTTAAGGTCTGAAATGCGAGCGTAAAGTGTAGGCTCTATACGGGTAAGCTCGAAACGAGTAGAAAGGTCTTCGGGGTTGATAAGCTGACCGCCATCGTTGCGGGTTTCTTTTTCATCGGAGAAATTACGTGCAGCCTCGTCGAAAGTAACCTCTTTGTTTACAATGCGGTCGCGTATTTTGGCTATCTTCTCTTTAGCTTCGTTGAGAGCTTCTTGAGGAATTTCAGGCATTAACAAGATGTGTCGTACACTCACTTCCTTACCGCGAATCTTGTCCATTTGGATAATATGCCAACCGAAGCTAGACTCAAAGGGCTTAGATATTTCTCCTTCCCGCAGAGTGAAGGCTACGTCTTTAAAAGCTTTATCAAAAGCAGAGTTACGGTTGAAGGTGAGTACTTGTCCGCCAGTAGCGCGGTCTTGGGAGTAGAGAATGGCTTTGGTAGAAAAACTCATACCGTTTTCCTCTACATCTTTTTTAATATCGTTGAGTTGGTTTATTACTTTTTGTACCGAACTCTTGGGAGCTACAGGATTGACTACAATTTGAGCGATTTCTAATTCAGTACCAAAGTGCGGACGTTCATCGGCTGGAATAGCGTTGAAGAAAGTACGTACTTCCTCAGGAGTTACTTCTATATCTTTTATAATTTGTTGTTTCATACGCTGAGCGAGCATACTCACTTTTAGGAGGTTGAAAAGCTCGTCGCGCATAGATTGTTCGTCGTCTTTTTTATAGAACTCTAAAAGTTTCTTAATGTCGCCACCTAACTGAGCGGTCAAAAACTCAATACGTTGGTTCACTTGGTCACGTACTTCGCTATCGGTGAGCTTCACACTGTCTTGCACAGCTTGGTGAGCGTAGAGTTTGTCCTCCATCAGTTTGCCGAGCATCTGGCAACGGTTGATTTCACGAGTGTCTACCTCTTGCTGTTGCAAATCAATATACGCCTTGTCGATATCTGATTCTAAAATCAAATAATCACCTACTACCGCTGCTACACCATCTACCTTTCTGCGCTCATTGTTTTGGGCAAAAAAGGGAGTCGTGAACAACAATATTACAAGTACTGACCAAATTTTTGTTTTATTCATAAACTTCGTTATTAACTTTAAACGTTCTGTTATTATATCAAAAGATGTGCCTAATTGCACTAACCAATTTGCAAAAGTAGTATTTATATTGGAAAAACGAAACTTTCTACTTTATTTTATTTTAAAACTACCGATGAACCACCCTATTGCGGGAAAGTAAAAAAGAGCAGTGAATGCCCATAACCATTCATAAAAATTACTGAAAATAGGATAGTTTACAATTACTGAAAAGCCTTTGTAGGTGATGAGTATCTCGGTGGTGATAAAAGCAAAAAGAAACAAATAAACGAGCCATCGGTTTACTTTGTATACTTCTTCTAAAAACAGCAAGAGACCTATGGTTACAATCCCTAGAAAATTAAAGTGCAAGTAACTTATCAACAGGTCGATGTTTTTAAACAAATAAGGCGTAAGAACAGGGAAAGCACCTGTGAACATCATCACTACTTTGGCGATAAAGAAACTGATAAAAACCGTAGCTAAAAAACTCTTAGGTTGAGTTTTTAGGTATAAACGCAATATCATCACTACCGCAATGAGCCAAATAAGCACCGAAGTTCCTCCTACGATATAGTAAATAGGATAGCTAAAATAGCCTACCCAAGAGATGAAAAGCGAACCTATAATTCCCGCTTGAAACAGAATGAATACACGCTTGATGAGCTGAGGATATTGAACGTCCCAACCGTATTTTTTTATAAAGAGTCCCATTAGGCTACTGAGCATAAAACCATTGTATTGAAAGTGCAAAAAGAAGGCAATGGCACACATATACATATCAGAGAACTTGCCATATTTCACTATGGTTACGGGCATTAGCCATATTCCCAAACTCGATAGGATAAGATACCAAATTCCCATTTTTACAAAAGGGGAAGTGGCATACTTCATAAAAAACTTCGCAAAAAAATAGGTACAGAAGATAAACACTGATGAAAAACTGATAGAAACAGCCCCATATCCTTGAAAAGGAAAGCTACATAACATACCTAATACCGATAACTGAGTGATGTAGAACAGCCATCGGTAACGTTTGTGAAGTTGAGCGTTAAGAGGAATGAAAGTTCGCACTAAAATAGCCGAGAGCAGTACGTATACAAACCCTAAAAGTGCTAAATGCGAATGAGTATGCACGATATTTCGATAATTGAAATCGAAAGGATAGTCCACTACTTGTACCGAGCGCATAAAGATACCCAAGCACACTACTATAACGAAATAGGTGAATGCCCATCGTACATCAGTTCGTATGTTTAATTTAGTATTCAAAAGTACCATATTCGCTTTTTATAGTGAGACATTTATTATCTGATGAAGCTACTCTACCTATGATTTGTGCTTCTACATTAAATGATTTTGCAATAGTGATAATATCTTCTGCAATGGCTTCCTCTACATAGAGCTCCATACGATGCCCACAGTTGAACACCTGGTACATCTCTTTCCAATCGGTGTTAGATTCTTCTTGAATGAGTTTGAAAAGGGGAGGGGTAGGGAAAAGGTTGTCTTTGATAATATGTAAGTTATCTACAAAGTGCAATATTTTAGTTTGTGCGCCTCCACTGCAATGCACCATTCCACATATTTGGGTATTGTTGTACTTTTCTAATATCTTCTTGATGATGGGTGCATAGGTACGGGTAGGAGAGAGAACGAGTTTGCCAGCGTTTAACGGACTGCCAATTACCTTGTCGGTAAGTTGTTTCGTGCCAGCATATACGAGCTCACTGGGGACAGAGGCATCGAAACTTTCGGGGTATTTGTGTGCTAATACTTTTGCAAACACATCGTGACGCGCTGAGGTGAGTCCGTTGCTACCCATACCGCCATTGTATTGGTTTTCGTAGGTAGCTTGACCGTAGGAGGCGAGTCCTACAATCACATTGCCCGCTTTGATATTTGCGTTATCAATCACTTTACGGCGTTCTACGCGCGCTGTAACGGTAGAATCGACAATGATAGTGCGCACTAAATCACCTACATCGGCAGTTTCTCCTCCTGTAGAATGGATATGCACTCCAAAGGCAGAGAGTTCTGCAATCAGCTCTTCTGTTCCGTTGATAATAGCTGAAATGACTTCCGCAGGAATGAGGTTTTTATTGCGCCCAATGGTGGACGAAAGCATAATATTATCGACTGCTCCCACGCACAATAAATCGTCTATGTTCATTATGAGGGCATCTTGTGCAATGCCTTTCCATACGCTTAGGTCACCGGTTTCTTTCCAATACATATATGCCAAAGCCGACTTGGTGCCGGCACCATCGGCGTGCATTACAAGACAATAGTTGTCGTCGCCCGTAAGGTAATCGGGGACTATTTTACAAAAGGCTTTGGGGAATAATCCTTTATTGATATTTTTGATAGCTTTATGCACTTCGTCTTTGGCTGCCGAAACTCCGCGTTGTGCATAACGTTTGCTTACTTCCATTATAGTTTATTTTTGAGAGGCAAAGGTAAGAATAATTTATCAATTAGCAAATTTGGTACAGTGTGGTGTGAGCCACAAGGGTAGGTAAAGAATGAACGAACAATAGTTGAAAGAAGGCTTGTAGTTAATGATTAATGGTTAATGGTGAAATTGGGAGAGGATTATACAAAGCTTATAGGATAATCGAACAATGAGTGGCTCTACAGTGGCTCTACAGTGGCTCTACAGTGGCTCTACAGTGGGTCTACAGTGGGTCTACAGTGGGTCTACAATGGGGCAACAGTGATGAATAAACGAAGGAATAACGAAGGAATAACGAAGAATGGACGAAGAATGGACGAAGAAACAATAAATGTAAGATGAATGTAAGGTGAATGGAAGGAATAAATGTGTTGTGTAAATGACGGTCTTTTGGTGCTGAAAGGGGGAATTTGTACAATTGTTATTATTTTACTACTTTTGCCAAAAATTCTGTACTGATGGAAGCAAATGTTATCAGAGCTGGAAATTACAACGTTTATTTTAATGAGGAAGGAACTGATTTTATCAATCGAATAGTTGCGGAAAAACGTCCTTCGAAGCTGTTTTTGTTGGTGGACAGTCATACCAATGAAAAATGTTTGCCTGTGTTTTTACCTACTCTCATTACTGATATTCCGATAGAAATTATAGAAATAGAAGCGGGAGAACTGCATAAAAACCTCGATACTTGTACGCAAGTGTGGCACGCACTTTCGGAATTAGGAGCCGACCGCAAGAGCTTGCTCATAAACGTAGGAGGAGGAGTGGTAACCGATTTAGGAGGCTTTGTGGCTTCTACCTATATGCGCGGAGTGCCCTTTATTAATGTGCCGACGAGTTTACTGGCAATGGTAGATGCCTCGGTAGGGGGGAAGACGGGGGTGGATTTAGGCCCTTTGAAAAATCTTGTAGGAGTGATAAACAATCCGTTGGGGGTGGTGATAGACTCGCAATATTTAGGAACGTTACCTGCTGAGGAATTGCGTAGCGGAATGGCAGAGATGTTTAAGCACGGACTTATTCGTTCGGAGGCTTATTGGAACAAAATGTGTGATTTGAGAAGCCTTTCGTTAGCTGATTTAGACAGCCTTATTCACGAATCGGTGGTAATAAAGAACGAGGTGGTAATGCAAGACCCGAAAGAATGTGGATTGAGAAAAATACTGAATTACGGTCATACGCTGGGGCACGCTATCGAGTCGTATTGCTTGGAAAACCCTAATCGCCAATGTTTGTTGCACGGAGAGGCTATTGCGATAGGAATAGTGTTGGCTACTTACCTATCGGTGAAAAAGTTAGGCTTCCCTAAGGATAAATGCGATGAGGTGAAAAGCGTATTGGGTGAGTATTTCAGCAAACAAACTTTTCATAAAGAGGATATTGAGGATATTTGTGAGTTGATGCGTTTTGACAAGAAGAATGTAGCGGGCAGAGTACACTTTGTGCTTTTGGAGCAGATAGGTAAGCCTAAAACGGATTGTGTAGTGCCTGAGGAAGAGATTTACGAGGCGTTTGAGTACTATAGTGCGAGCCACACGGGGAGATAAAAGGTAAGACGTAAAAGGTAAAAGGTAAAGCCAGTGAGAGCTCACAGCTGGGTGTGTGGAGGCGGATTAATTAGCAAATGAGGAAATGAGAAAATGAGGGAATGGGAAAATGGGGAGATGAGAAAATTTGACTAATAAAACAATAATTAATTATGACAACCTTTTTTAGGACGTGACAGTGATTTTTTTGGGTGAATATTAAGTGAGGAAGCAAAAGAAATTAAAAATATATAAAGAATTAAACATTGAGATATAGCAATTACAATAGTATTTTTTGGTTATTTATTTTGGTGGTGTTGCAAGGGTCGGCACAGAATTATTGGCGCAAAGCTGATTTCTCGACTCAGCGCAGTGCAGCAGTAACTACTAATAACCCAAATTATCAGTATTTTACACTGAATAAAAAGGCGTTTGCACGTGCTTTGGAAACCGATAGTAGACGCAGTGAGGCTACCGTTCAGATACCTGATGCCAACGGAACACTCATTACTTATCGCATTGCACCTACGCAGGTTCTTTCGGAAGCAGTTGCACGCAAATATCCTTCTATTAAAACTTTTGTGGGTAAATCAGTAACCGACCCCTCTAAACATATTCGTTTTACGTGGAGCGATTATGGGCTTGATGCTATTATGGAAGAAGAGTTGAGCTATTCGTTTATAGAAGCAGAAGATAAAGAAGGTGTTTATTACAGGGTTTATCGTCGTAAGGATGTTGAAAAAGCATTCATAGACTGTAAAACATTAGATGTGCCTACTCTTTTGCAGGAAAGTAAAGCGGCTCAACGCCCTTCATTTCAGACTAAACCTATGCAACGTACTTTTCGCATTGCAATTGCTTGCACCCACGAATATACTGATTATTTCTGGGGGAAGGCTTCAGCTTTTGCCCAAATAGTCAGTACGCTAAACCGTGTAAATGAGGTCTATGGGCAACAGCTGTCGATTGTTTTTCAGTTAGTTTCGGACGATAGTATAGTATATGAGACTAAAGATACTGACCCTTTTACGGGTATTAACTACGAAAAAGAATGGTACGAGAATAAAGCTAGTGTACTGCAAGAAGTTTTGGACAACAAGATAGGTAATGCTAATTATGATATAGGGCAGTTGTTTCACAATGCCGCAGAAGGAGGTAATGCAGGTTGTATAGGGTGCGTGTGTACCAACGACCTCAAGGGACAGGGATTTTCGTCTTATCCGTTTGCTTACGTACGCAATAGAAGTGCTTTTGATATAGATGTGGTAGCTCACGAGATAGGACATCAACTGGGGGCACGGCATACTTTTTCTTATCGCAGAGAAGATGGGTCGGGGTCGCAGATGGAACCAGGGAGTGGTACTACTATTATGAGCTACGCAGGAGTTACGCGATATTATGATGTGCAACAGAATGCTGACCCTTATTTTCATCACCGCACTATTTACGACATTACAGATAACCTACAAGGCAAGTCTTGTGCTACCGAAATTTCTACGGGCAATACCCCTCCTGAGATACCCGACTTGAAAAGTTATACTATTCCGTATGGAACTGCCTATTTATTAGAAGGTACTGCTACCGATGCTGATGGCGATGCATTGCTTTATACGTGGGAAGAAAGCGACAATTATACAGAAACGGGTAATTATTATTTTTCACCTACAATACGTTCAGGAGCTACGGCACGCTCTATGAAACCCTCAGCACAATCATATCGCTATATCCCGCGTTTGGAGCGTATAGTAGCGGGAACGCTCACCCAGCAAAAACCTAAAAAAGGAGATGCTTGGGAAACAGTGCTCAACATAGGGCGTACCTTGCATTGGACTTTTATGGTTATCGACCGTCCTTTAGCAAGCAATCAAACAGGAAATACAGCTTATAAAACCATTGATGTGGTAGTGAGTGCAGACGCAGGTCCGTTTAAAGTGAGTTCGCATACCGAGCAAAGCACCTGGTATGTAGGACAAAAAGTAAGTTTGCAGTGGGATGTAGCTAACACTGATAAAGCACCTGTGAACGCCGAAAAAGTGAAAATACTCTTTTCGACTGACGGAGGAGCTACTTTTTCGCATACCTTAGCTACGGGCTTACCCAATAATGGGAAAGCTGAAATAAGCGTGCCTGATGCTATTAAAACGCAGCAAGGAAGGTTTATGGTGAAAGCTGAAGAGAACCTATTTTTGGCAGTGAATGCAGGGAATATCATCGTAAAAGAAGATGACGATGTGGATAATGACGGCATACCTTCGCGTATGGATAACTGTCCGACTGTAGCCAACCCTGACCAAGCTGATGCTGATAATGACGGTGTAGGCGATGTTTGTGATGACGATATGGACGGTGATGGGATTTTAAATGTTTTGGATAACTGTCCTACCGTGTCTAACACTACCCAACAAGACACTGACAACGATGGTATAGGAGATGCTTGCGATAACGATATAGATGGAGATGGTTTCTTAAATGACCAAGATAATTGTCCTAATGTATACAATCCAGACCAAGCTGATTTAGACGATGACGGTATAGGCGACGCTTGTGATGACGATGTAGATGGCGACGGAATCCCGAATGCACAAGACCCACAGGTGGATTATGTGCTTATCTCCAACGCTTTTACTCCTAATGGCGATGGGGTGAATGATACTTATGTGATAGCGCGCGCTGAACGATACCCTAATAACACCCTGTATATATTCAATACCTTAGGGCAATTAGTATACTCGGCTCACAGGTATAAGAACCAATGGGACGGAAAGAAATCTGATGGTACCTTAGTGCCACAAGGTTCCTATGTAGCTATTTTCAGCATTGACGGCAGTGAAAAGAACAAGAAACAACTTTGGATTTACATTAATTATTAAGAAGAGAAAAACACAGAATCCTATGAAAAAGATATTATTAAGTATGTTGGTAATAGGCACAAGTGCTTTGCACGCACAAGCTACAGACCCTACATACATTTTTTATCAACAACACGAAAACCTAATAAACCCAGCGGCAGTGGGAATGGAGTTTGGACACACTATTTCGGTGGATATACGCAACCAGTGGCGAGGAATGACCGAAGCCCCACAAACACAAATCCTTTTTACTACGCATCGTTTGAGTGACCGCGTGGGGTTAGGTTTTTCATTGGCAAGCAACAAAGTGTTTATACAGAAACAAGCAGGCATTTACGCTGATTTCTCGTATGCAATACCCATTTCGTACAACTCGCGATTGATAGGAGGAATTAAATTTGGCGGTGATTTCTATAATATAGACGGCAGTGATATGACGTATTACAACGGCTTGTATAACCAATATTACCCTAATGGCACACGTATGCACCCTACTTATTATTACGACCCTTATTTGCAAACCATTTCAGGAAAATTCCAGACTAACTTTGGGGCAGGGCTGTATTATGACCACCCTAACTTTTACGTAGGTTTTTCTATCCCTAATATGCTTGCTACCGATAGGGTGCGAATGGATAACGACCAAATGACTTCTTTAGCTGAAACGATGTACTTCTATACTATAGCAGGCTATTACTGGCGTCTTACTCCCGATTTTACTATTAAACCGCGTTTGCAGATGCGCTTAGCCAAAGGCGAATATCCCTCGACCGATATTACAGTAGCAGGAAACTTTTTGGAACGAGCAGAATTAGGGGTTACTTATCGCACAGATAAAGCTGTGAATGCTTATGTATTATTTAATATTCCTAACTATTATGTATCTATAGGCTATGGTTTTGAGAGCTATTTTCAAACCCATATGAATTTACAGTCGCGCAACTCTCACGAGTTTTTGGTGCAATTTAAATGGTAAGGCTAAGAGGTGAAAATGAAATAAAGAGTGTTATTATAATTCAGAATTTAAGTGTTTGAGTTGTTTTTGTTTCTAATTGTTAGTTTATATTGCCTTTACTCAAATATAGGAGCTTTGTAGTTACAATTTGCTCTTATCTTTTATTAGAAGAAATTATTATCAGAATGAAAAGAAGATTACTTATCAGTGTTTTTTTGCTTATCGCAGGAGCACTACAAGCTCAATCTATAGACCCTACGTACATATTTTATCAACAACACCAAAACTTGGTGAATCCAGCTGTAGTGGGTAAGGAAAAGGGGCATACTATTTCAGCAGACATTCGCAACCAATGGCGTGGAATGAATGAAGCTCCTCAAACGCAAACCTTTTTTACCACTCACAAGATAACTGACTGCGTGGGCTTAGGACTTTCAGTAACCAATAATAAAGTATTTATTCAGAAACAAACGGGTGTTTTTGGAGACTTTTCTTATAGAGTGCCTATAAACGAACATTCTAATATCGTAGGAGGAATTAAGTTTGGAGGAGAGTTTTTTAATATTGATATAAGCCAAATACGCACATATAATCACTTGTACAATACGGGACAGAATGCTACGCGCTACGACCCCTATTTGCAAGATATCTCAAGGAAGTTCCAATTCAACTTTGGGGCTGGAGTTTATTATGAATTGCGTGACTTTTATGTAGGGCTATCTATCCCCAATATGCTCGCTTCTGATAAAGTGGGTATGGAAAATGATGTAATGACTTCCGTTGCTGAGAATATGTTATATTATGCAATGGCGGGCTATCATTGGCACATTTCCTCTGATTTTACTCTAAAGCCAAGTGTACAAATACGTCTTGCTAAAAAACAAGAAGCCTCAACAAACTTCACAGTAGCTACTGACTATTTAAACCGTGCTGAGGTAGGGCTTACCTATCGCACTGATAAGGCTTTTAGCTCTTATGTACTCTTCAATATTCCGAATTATTATTTATCAGTGGGATATGGTTTTGAAACCTACTTTCAAACACATCTCAATTTACAATCGCGTAACTCTCACGAGTTTTTAGTACAAGTGAAGTGGTAGTGTGAGCCGTACGGGCAACTATTTTACTGTATATTGTAGCGTAGTATACTGTGCCACCCGAAAACCTCCAAGAGGGTTCTCACGAGAATTTCCTTTGTTCACAATATTACCTATGGGGCGCGTAGGAATAGTAAATGGACCTTGTCCTTCTGATAGTCTTATAAGCATTTGCACAAATTCTTTGTATTGAGGGTGAATCCGATAAAGCGTTACGTTTACAATATCTCCTTTGTTTAACTTATCATTATTGAGTCCTGTCATTATAAAGAAAAACTTATAGTTAGCTATATAGTTGTCGTCCAAAGTCCCGTAAGTAATTTTTTTACTACTACTTTGTGTCAGCCTTACTAAATAAGCATTGGCTACACCATCACTAATACCGTCAAAGTAGAATTTTAACTCTATTTGGTCACCTAAAAAGCCTCCGTTTTCTTTCTGTACTATTTTGTCAGAAGGTATTATAGGAGCTTCAAGCATTTTGCTCTTAGCAGTATAGGTTTGTCCGTTGAGTTCTATGATAAGTTCATAGTCCTTGCCCAATTCAGGAGTGATACCTGCCGGGAATACATAACGGCTACCGCCTTTTAATGTGGCTACGTTATCAGTGGTAATGGTAGAAGTACCGTCCCATAACGAGAGTTGGTACTCTTGTGTTTGTGTTTGAGTATGTGCTTTGATTTTCACAATGGCGTTATCAATAGCAGGTGAAGGCGTATCGCCAAAATAGGCTTCCGTATAACTGATGTCCACTACAGGATAGGCTTTTGTCTCTCCTTTCTTCCAATCGAGAGATGCATCAATCACTAACTTTTGAGGAGCAGAGTCCAATTTTAAATCTATGACCTCTTCACAAGAAGTTAAAGCTAAAGCACTGAGAAGTATAATATAGATATTTCTTATTTTCATAGTAAATAGAGGTTTAAGCATTAGAAACTAAAGTTATAAGTTACACTGGGTATAATACCAAAAATAGAGAGTTTAACGGCTTCATTTTTATGGGTGTCTAAGTTCTCACGAAAGGAAACACTCACAGCATTCTTGCGGTTGTACACGTTGTAAATACCGAAAACCCATTCGCTTTTCCAACGCTTGTTTGGGCGTTGTGGTGTATAGGTAGCCGAAAGATCCAAACGGTGATAAGTAGGCAAGCGGTATTCGTTGCGTTTGCTATAGTCAGGAACACTCATTCCTAAGTAGTTATAACGTCCTACGGGGTAATTAGTAGGTAAACCTGATTGAAAGTTAAATACAGCTCCAAATGTCCATTTAGCAGAGAGCTCATAGGTAGCCGTAATCGAAACATCGTGAGGTTTGTCGTAGGGAGCACTATACCAGTCGCCGTAGTTGATACCTATTTCTTCAGAGGTACGTCCTTTAGTTTGCATTTCCGATTTTGAGAGTGTATAAGCTATCCACCCAGTGAGTTTACCGGTGTTTTTACGCAATAACAGTTCTAAACCATAAGCTCTGTTTTCCCCTGTTAGCAATACTTGTTCAATCGCTTCGTTAGCAATGAGGTTCGCACCGTCTATATAGTCTAAGCGATTTTGCACTTTCTTGTAGTAAGTTTCGACCTCTATGCTGTATTTATCGTCCGAGAAGTTAGAAGCATAACCCAACGCCACTTGGTCAGCTAACTGTGGTTTGATAAACCCATCACTGGGTGCCCATACGTTCAAAGGCGAAGGCGAAGCTGTGTTAGAAATCAAATGTACATATTGAGCCGTGCGTGCATAACTCGCTTTTATTGATTTATTATCGTTGAAAGCATAGCTCATAGTAAAGCGTGGTTCGAAGTTAGAGTACAAATTTATAATACGGTTGCTACCGTAGTACTTCGTCCCAATAGGAGTCGCTTTCTGATAGATTTGTCGGCTCGTGTTAAATATCACAGGGTTGTCATCTTTATACATATTTATTGTGCGTTTCCCTAAGTGATAGAAAGAGCTCAATCTCACTCCGTACGATACCGTAAGAGCTTCTCCTAATTTCTGTTCAGCATCTATATAAAAAGCTGTTTCGGCAGCGTATTTATGGTCAAGAACCTTTTCTTTGATAGTAGAGGCAGGAGATTTAGGGAGGACTTTACCAGGTTTGAAGGTATAATATAGTCCTTGAAAGCCGTAGGTAAATTTAAACTTCTCTGATACATAGTTTTTGAAATCATATTTTAGGTTAAAATTTTCTATCCCTGATCTCCATATCATATCAAGCAAGTTAAAGTCAAACTTATAGTCGTAATTGCTATAAATAACCGAAAGGTTTGAGAAGAGCTTCTCAGTAAATAAGTGATTCCAACGTAAATTCACTAAAGCATTACCATAAGCATTAGTGAGGTTATTGCTCAGTTTAAAAAAGTCCCTACCAAAGTAGCCCGAAAGATACAGCGCATTGTTTGGGTTCAGTTGGTAAGAGAGTTTTGTATTGAGGTCGTAAAAGTACATCGAATTTTCATTGTTGCTCAGTTTGAGGAAGAGATGAGCGTAAGAAGCGCGACCTCCTACTAAAAACGAGGCTTTGTCTTTCACTATAGGACCTTCGGCAAGTAATCGTGAAGAGAGCGCCCCTATGCCCCCTGTGGCCCCAAACTTGTTCTTGTTACCCTCTTTCTGATAAATATCCAAAACCGAAGCAATACGTCCACCATAGCGTGCTGGAATCCCTCCTTTGTATAGCTTCATATCACGTATAGCATCAGCGTTGAAGACACTCAAAAAACCAAAGAGGTGTGATGCATTGAAAATCGTTGCTTCATCAAGAAGCACTAAATTCTGGTCGGCAGCACCTCCACGCACGTTAAATCCTGATGATGCTTCGCCTGCGTTGCTCACCCCTGGCATCTGCATCAGCGTTTTGATAATATCTACTTCACCTACCAATACAGGCAGTTTCTTCACCGTAGCAATAGGAATAGAAGCTACACTCATTTCAGGCTTGCGTACTGCTGTTTTCTGGGTTGTGGTATTTGCAGTTACGTCTACTCCTGTAAGCTGAATAGCCTCAGGCTTCAGTTTGTAATCTTTGCGGATATTCTTGTTTAGTACTATAGTTTCTTGGTGAGTACCATAGCCTATATACTCAATGGTAATGGTATATTTGCCTTCGGGCAAGGTAATAGAATAAAACCCGTACTCGTTGGTAGAGGTACCTGTGTGCAATTCTTTGATGATAAAGTTTACCCCTAAGAGCTTTTCGCCGTTAGAAACATCAGATATCGAACCACTAAGGGTGTACTTGTGCTGTGCAAAAACAGCAGTTGTAGCTACTAAAAACAATAGTAGCAAACATTTTCTTTTCATATGTTACTGTTTTTATTTTTCGGTACAAAAGTATAAGATAAGATGTTTATAGCACTTATCTATTTCTTGTAAAAAGTTATCAATTTTGTGTCTTTTTGAGTGCAAAGGTATAACAATATTGTGGTTTATACAAAAAACTAATCAATTATTAGTGGAACTTACAAAATAATAACCAACGCTTGATTGTTTTTTAACTAAACTTACAACTTTAAAAATCTACTAATTTACCAATTAAAAAAATACCTGTCGTGCTACGACTGCTTGTGTGGCTCGCACTTTCTATTCACTCTTCCATACAAAAAAGTCAGCAATTAGCTTTACACTAACTGCTGACTCTTATCTCATTTGCTAATTTACTAACTACACCTGTGTAGCACGCACAATATATCAACAATATAAGCAGATTGACTCCTCCCAAAACGTCTTCTTTATGTTTTATTGTAAGAAAATCAGAAGTTACTTGGTTCATTTCGTACTGCTGAAAAGCTAAAAGTGAAGTTTCGTAAGATAAAGGTATGATAAAAAACTCACCCAATATAAATACTGCGATTGAAAGTATAAGCAATAGTAAGTTTTTCCGAGTTCTTTGGCATAAGTAAATTACAATATTGCCTATAAGGAACAACCACATTCCCTTAATCATTCCCAGTTGAACCATCGCATCTATAAATCGGCGTTGCCATAAGAAGAACGAAGTGTCTTGTGGTGTAGAAAGCATATTCATCGCTATAAAAGCCGAAATATTTCCTATTAATAAACTAAGCCCCACAATAGTAATAAATTGAGCTACTCGCTGAAGAAGATTTTTACTTTTCATCTGTTATTCTGTTTTTAATTTCTGAGATGCAAAATAATGCAGAAGTGGTGAGATAAAAATTAACTTGGGGTAATAAATTACATATAGGCTATTCTTCTTCTAATTCTGCTCAATGATTGTGGAGTAACTCCTACAAACGAAGCTATGTATTTCTGTGCTACTCGTTGCTCAATATTTTTATATTGTTTCATAAATTTCGAATAACGTTCTTGCGGACTATCAGTAAGTCCCGAAATGATGTATTGTACTGCTTTGATAAAAGTCTCTTCAAGTAGTAGCCTACCAAACCGTTCACCCTCTTCTATTTCTTTGTAAAACCGTTGCAAATTACCGTAAGAAATCATTTGCAAAACACTATCTTCAAGTGCAATGATTGTTTTCTGTGAAGGTGTTTTAGTTATAAAACTCTCATAGTCGCAAACAAAAGTATTCTCTTCGTTAAAGTGTATAGTAAGTTCTTTCCCATCATAATTCATAAATTGCCTCAGTAACCCCTTGTTTACATAACAGAAATGCTTACAGACTTTACCTTCTTGTAGTAGTACCTCTCCTTTGGCAAGATACAAAGGCTCAAAAAGCTCTTCTATAAGAACACAGTCCTTTCCCGAGAGAGCTATATATCCCCTTATCTTGTTTAAAAGTAATTCGTATTTCATCTTCCATACAAAAAAGTCAGCAATTAGCTTTACACTAACTGCTGACTCTTATCTCATTTGTTAATTCATTAATTGTCTGTGCGACTCGCACCGGATCGCACTATTTTCCTTTACCACCGATAGCAGGGTCTTTCATTCCCTCTTCAATCATAGTGTAGAATTGGTCGAGCTTAGGCAATATCACAATACGAGTACGACGGTTTAGGGCACGTCCGTTAGCATCACCATTGCTTGCTAAAGGCACGTAATAGCTACGACCAGCTGCAGTCATACGTTCAGGAGCAACTCCAAAGTCTTTTTGTAAAACACGTACAATCTCGGTAGCACGCATTACGCTCAAATCCCAGTTGTCACGAATACAACTTGTTTTGATGTTTACGTTATCGGTGTGTCCTTCCACCATAAACTCAAAGTCAGGTTTATTTTTAACCACTTTTGCAACTTTTTCAAGTACGCTCTTTGCGTTTTTAGAAATAGTGTAGCTACCACTGCTGAAAAGCATCTTATCAGAGATATTGATAAATACCACACCTTTTTCTACTTTGATGTCTACATCTTGGTCGTCTAAGTTACCCAACACTCCTTTGAGGCTTTGTACCAAGGCGAGGTTTATTGAGTCACGACGGGTAACAGCATCGCGCAAATTCTTGATAGTTAAATCTTTTTCACGCAAGCTTTCCAATGATTTTTCAAGGTTCTCAGCACCTTTTTGGGTAAGCGTAGTAAGGTTACCCATATTGTTGATGAGCTGCTGATTGTTTTCTTTGAGCAAGTCGTTCTGATTTTTCATACTCTCCAACTTGTGAGTCAAGTTGTTCTTTTCGTCTAAACACATATTGAGTTTTACGGTAGCAGTGTTTAGCAAATCCTCAGTCTGTTTGTTTCTTGCTTCTAATTCAGCATACTTCTTTTTGGATACGCACGATGTGGTAATTAATCCCAACACCGACATTGCGATAATAAATTTTTTCATATAGTTTATGTTTTAAAATTAATCAATAGGCAAATGTACGCCTTTTTTTATTATTGTGCAATAAAAATGCCAACTTTTCGTCTTATTTGCTTTTTGGTTTCTCTTTAGCCTTCTCTTTCCCTGCCTTATTCTCTTTTTTAAGCGACGGATTTGCAAGCAGATTCTCCTCCTCGTCTATCTCCTCAGGGGTCTTCATTCCCTTAATTTTCTTGGGTTTTATTTTCTTCTCCGCATCGCTAAAAATCTCTTCTTTACTGCGGATACGTTCATCACCTCGCCATATAAATTCCTTAAACTTACGGTCGTTCACGTGTAATTTATCGTCTGGGTATAAATTCCCCGATGGTTGTGTAATAAACACCGTTTGTTGTATTTGCTGGTCTTTGTTTAAATAGAGCTTAATATGACTACAAGTCAGTTTGTTGATACCTACCAGCTCCTTAGCGTCGTTATACACGTAATAAATAGACTCGGTATTCTGCAAAAAGTCTATTTGTCGCAAAACATTTTTCTTGAATTTGCCATACAAGAACTTACCTTTCACTTGGTTATAGCCATCGCCCAAACTGTCTTTCTCTACCACCAGTGCGTTGTTAAACACTTTCAAAGAGTCCAATTGCTCGGTCTTCGTATTGGCAATCAGGTGAATATTGTCACCCGTCATTTGGCTTTCGCCCGTCCAAGCTACAGGTTTGCCCACCATTTGGGTCAGCCCATTAGCCTCGTCAGAATGAATTGAATCGCACTTGGCTTGCATATCACTTTTGAAAATACGAGCATCGGGGTAAGCGCGAATCACGCGGTGTTGCGGTTTGCCAGTAACCAAAATGCGCTTGCCGTGCATATACATCGAGTCTTTCTCCACTAATGTGATTACCACTGCCTTTTTGGTGATAAACATCGAATCTTTTGCCTTGTGAATTTCGCCGTAATGCCCTCGTACAAAGGTCTTGTTTACCGTGTCCGAAATGAAGATATTGTTAGAGCCCGAAGAAAACTGACGGCGTTTATCAAAATACAAACTATCGCCCACCAAGGTTTTTAGGTCGTATTCTATCTTGGCGTGCTTCATAAAATAACCCAATTGTCTACGCGTATCGTAAAAACCTCGCTCACAATACACTTTGTAGTCAGCGCCCACAATGGTAGTTTTGCCGTAAAAATAGGCGTTGCCCGAATTGTGATAATAGTCCAACACCTGCGAATTAACCGTAAAATCTCTATTGACAATCTTTACCGAATTGGTAAATTGGTTTTTCTTAGTCGTTACGTAATACTTTCCTGTTTTGCTGGTGAGCTCATTTTCAGGGTCAGTAATTTTCCCGAAATTGTTGTAATAAGCCTCCTGAGAGTTGCGGTCGAAGAAGAGTTCTTGGGTTTCCAGCGTCATATTCCCATTGCGCAATAGCACGTTCTCGCGGGCTACAGCCGTTTTAGTATTCCCTTTATACGATACGTACTGACTGTTCATTTGTAGTGTGTCGCCTTGCTGTAGCACTACATTGCCGTGTGCAATCACCTCGTTTTTCTCCTCGTAGAGCACTGCCAAATCGCACCACACGTCTAACCCTTGATGTCGAAACTGTACCCGTTGTCCGTCCGATTTAAAGATAGTAGCCCCAGGATATTTCTCATTGTCAATCGTAAATTCCCCCCCGTAGATAATTTCGATACGGCGGGTCTTGCTATTGTCATTCTGAGCCCAAAGGTTAGTACAAAAGGTTAATAAACAAGTGAATAATATATAGTAATACGTTTTTTTCATTCAAATTCATTCCAATGATGGTGCAAAGATACGAAAATAATCATAAATGCCAATACATCTATGCCCCACACATCAATTTTTATACCATTCTCTTCCAGTTCACAGCCTTTACTGTTTCTATATTCCTCCTTTTTCGTCTCTATATACTTTCGTTTTTCCAGTCTTCTTCCTTCGCTTAATTAACACTTTTTAACTCTTCACCCTTCGCTCTTAATCCCTCATTCTTAACTACTTATATACCTTTTCTATACTAATCGTCCAAGATTCGTATAAGCTTCCTATAAGCTTTCTATAAGCTAACTATACCATAACCCTATCTTCGATACTTTCCGATACTCTCCGAGATTCTCCGATAACACACCTTTGCAATCCCTTCAAAACCTTCTCCATTTCCTCATTCTCTCATTTCCTCATTCTCCCATTTTCTCATTTAATTTAAATTTGGTGGTTGAGTATTAAATTCGTACCTTTGCACTCTATTATATCACGTAGCAAGTAAATGAACAATAACACTCCCTATCATACTCCTGTACTCTTAACGCAAAGCATTGAGGGACTGAATATCAAAGATAATGGCACTTATGTCGACGTTACCTTTGGTGGGGGAGGGCATTCGCGCGAAATCTTAAAGCACCTCGGTAAAAACGGACGCCTCTATGCGTTCGACCAAGATGCCGACGCCCTTAATAATACCATCGATGATGAACGTTTTACTCTTATTCAGCAAAACTTTAAGTATCTGCGTCAGTATTTGCGCTTTTATGGAGTAACACAAGTAGATGGGGTTTTGGGTGATTTTGGGGTTTCCTCTCACCAGTTCGATGTAGCTGAGCGCGGTTTCTCTACTCGTTTTGAAGGTACACTCGATATGCGTATGAACCAGCAAGCTCCTCTTTCAGCCCAAGAAGTCGTCAATGAGTATGGCGAGATAGAACTCACTCATATCTTTTTTCAATATGGCGAACTAAAAAATGCCAAAGCGATAGCCCGTGCCATAATCAGTTACCGAGAGCAGAAGCCAATACGCTTAGGCAGTGAACTACAAGAGGCAGTAAAAGCTCTCTTGCCTAAATTTAAAGAGAACAAAGTGTTAGCACAAATCTATCAAGCCATTCGTATAGAGGTAAATGCCGAAATAGAAGCTTTGGAATCATTTTTGCTACAACTCCCTACCGTAGTCAAGCCCCAAGGGCGTATCAGCCTTATCAGCTATCATTCACTCGAAGACCGCTGTGTAAAACGCTTCATTCGAGACGGACAGTTAGAAGGAGCTCCTGAGAAAGATTGGTATGGCAATGTGTCAGTACCCTTTAAAAAAGTAGGCGGTCTCATCACTCCTGATGATACTGAAATAGCACAAAACAGCCGTGCTCGTAGTGCCAAACTCCGTATCGCCGAACGTTTAAACTCATAACTGAAAAAAAAATGGGAAAAGCCACTGATGAAATAAAGAATATATTGCGAGGAAAATTTTTGGTAGAAGGTAAAGAAGCTACCCGAAATTGGTTTTTCATAAGCTTCCTTTTTGCTTTGGGAGTTATAATGATAGCCAGCTCGCATATGGTAGACCGCAAAGTACACCAAATAGCTAAGCTCAACGACGAAGTAAATGAGCTCAAGAGTGAATTCGTCGATGTGCGTTCGCGTTTGCAGAAAGTGCGTTTGGAGTCTTCGCTTTTAGAACAATTAGAAAGTAAAGGACTCAAACAACCCGAAAAACCACCACAAAAAATAAAGGCAATTGTAGAAGAGTAATCTTTGAGATAATAGATAATACAAGTAGAAAGAAGCATTGGAAAAAAACGATAAAAAGATAACATCGCGCACTTATTTGGTAGCTATTATGATGCTACTGATGATAGGTGTCATTGCGGTAAAGCTCATAAAAATACAAATTGACGGTGATGAGTATCGCGCCAAAGTAGACGAAACTACCTTGCGAGAAGCTGATATTATCCCCAGTCAAGGTAATTTGTATTCTGATGATGGTAGCTTACTTGCCACTTCGGTAACTCGGTATGATATCCGTTGGGACGGTATTGCGCCTTCCAGAGCTAATTTCAATAGGTATGTAAAACCCCTCAGCGATTCGCTTTCGCGTATGTTTGGAAAACCCAATAGCTATTACTTAAATCTCTTTAAAAAAGAACGTAGCTTAAAAAATCGCTATATGCTCGTAGCCACTAATCTGGGTTATAGCGAGTACTCCCGAATCAAGAAATTCCCTCTCTTCAATAAAGGTCCTTATAAAGGCGGTATCATCGTCGAGCGCAATATAAAACGCGAATATCCATTAGGAGGGATTGCACACCGCAGTATCGGCTATGCCCGTACTGATGAAACAGGCTATACTACCCGTGTAGGTTTGGAAGGTGCTTATGCCAGCTATTTGTTAGGAACCAAAGGTCGACGCGTAGAACAAAAAATAGCACAAGGACAGTGGAAACTTGCCAGTGGTTTTAATATCATCGAACCTAAGGACGGCTACGATGTAGTGTCTACCATCAATATCAATATCCAAGATATCGCTCACCACGCTTTGCTTACACAACTTAAAAAATACAAGGCTCATCACGGTTGTGTGATAGTAATGGAGGTGAATACAGGTGAGATAAAAGCTATTTCTAACTTAGAGCTGAATACTAGAAACGATACATATTCTGAGCGTTATAACTTTGCTATTGGTGAAGCACACGAACCTGGTTCAGTCTTCAAACTAATGACGGTAGTAGCCGCTATGGAAGCCCGCAATATCGATACGACTTATGTGGTAGATATCAAGGAAGGAAAACAACAGTATTACGATAAGACTTTTCAAGACTCTCAACATAGGTTTACAGGAAATATAAGTCTGAACAAAGCTTTTTCGGTTTCTTCTAATGTCGGAATGACTGAACTCGTGCATAGTCTCTTTTCAAAGTCTCCTTCTGATTTTACTACCAAGCTCATTCAAATGAACCTAAATCAACCCTTAGGTTTACCTATTTTAGGTGAAGGGATTCCCTATATTCCTACACCTCGCGACAAAATATGGAGTGGGGTAACGCTTGAGTCAATGGCAATAGGTTACTCCGTAAAGATTACTCCTTTGCAAAGCTTGGCTTTCTATAATGCAATTGCCAACGGGGGAGTAATGGTCAAACCTCGAATGATAAAAGAAGTAAAGGAATGGAATAAAACAGTAGAGAAGTTCAATGTAGAAATTGTCAATGGTAAAATATGTTCTAAACAAACTGCTGACCGTGCCAAGGGACTATTGGCTAATGTAGTAGAACGTTCCTACGGTTCAGGACATCGCCTCCATTCTCCCGATTTCTCAATGGCAGGTAAAACAGGTACAGCCCGTAAGAACTATGCTAGTGCCGATAAGAGTAAGCTTAGCTATATATCTTCATTTGCAGGCTTCTTTCCTGTCGATAACCCGAAATACTCTTGTATAGTGGTAATTCACGAACCCGATAAGAGTGTAGGTTTCTATGGTGCCGATGTATCAGGACCTGTATTTAAGAGTATTGCTCATAAAATCTATACCAATTCGCTGTTGATGGATACGGTAGAAAATGTAGATAAAATATCAGCGAGTACTACTACAAACTACGAAGATTACTACGCCAAAGCTGCTAAGTACAAAACTATAATGCCCGACCTTAGCGGTATGAACGTAATGGACGCTGTTGCTCTCTTGGAGAATATGGGCTTACGAGTGAAATTCTCTGGTGAAGGTAAAGTAAGCGCACAATCAATTGCCAAAGGTACTAAAGTGCCCCGCAATATAGTAGTAGTGTTACAATGTGGCAAATTAGAGAATTAACATTATGAACTTAAAAACATTACTTAAAAACATCACTATAAAAACTTCCCTTTATGTGGAAGATAAAGATATTACCTCCGTTTGCTTCGACTCCCGCAAGGTCGAAAAGGGAAGTATGTTTGTTGCCATCACGGGCACGCAATCTAACGGACACGAATACATAGACCAAGCTATACGCAGTGGTGCTACTGCTATCGTATGTGAGCAATTACCTCAACAGCCCTTGCCTGATGTGAGCTATATAGTAGTCCCCAATAGTCATAGTGCTTTAGCCTTGATTGCAGCTAACTTCTATGGCAATCCTTCCGAAAAACTTACCTTAGTAGGCGTAACAGGTACTAACGGAAAGACTACCATTGCAACGCTTCTCTACCAATTGTTTAGAAAAGCAGGACAAAAAGCGGGGTTGCTCTCCACAGTGGCGGTATACGTAGACGACCAGCGCTTTGAAGCAACTCACACCACCCCCGACCCTCTTCAACTGAATCATTATCTGCACTTAATGGTAGAACAAGGGGTGAAATATTGCTTTATGGAAGTGAGCTCTCACGGCATCGACCAGCATCGTACTGAAGGACTACAGTTCGCAGGAGGTATTTTCACTAACCTCACCCGCGACCACCTCGACTATCACAAAACCTTTGCTGCCTATCGCGATGTGAAAAAGCGTTTCTTTGATGCGTTACCCGCTACCGCTTTTGCCTTAGTAAACAACGATGATAAGAATGGGGCTTTTATGTTACAAAATACCAAAGCTCAAAAGAAAACATACGCACTCAAAACTCACGCAGATTATAAGGCATATATCATTGAGAGTAGATTTGACGGCTTGCTGTTGCGCATCAATCAGCACGAGGTATGGACAAAACTCATAGGTGAGTTTAATGCCTATAACCTTTTGGCGGTATATGCTACAGCTACTCTATTGGGTATTGACGAACTCGAAACGCTTACTCTTATCAGTGCCATAGAACCTGTGGCAGGACGTTTTCAGTATGCAGTATCGGCTACGGGAGTGATTACCATAGTGGATTATGCTCATACCCCCGATGCCCTTGAAAACGTTCTGAAAACCATCAACGATATACGCACTCACAACGAGACCCTCACTACCGTAGTGGGCTGTGGAGGCAATCGCGACAAAGGTAAACGCCCTATAATGGCTGATATAGCTACAAACCTCAGCGATAATGTAATCCTCACTTCCGACAATCCTCGCAACGAAGAACCTGAGACAATTCTTTCCGAAATGGAACAAGGGGTACAGCCACAATACTTCCACAAAGTACAAACCATCACCGACCGTCGTCAGGCAATACAATCTGTTTGCAAGAACGCTCAAAAAGGTGATATTATCCTCATCGCCGGTAAGGGACACGAAACTTACCAAGAAATTAAAGGCGTTAGACACCATTTTGACGACTTTGAAATCGTACGGGAATACTTGGAGCTCTATAAGAAATAAGATTAGGTTTTAAGAGGGAAGTTTTTAAGTATTTACATCATTATAAAAATAAACTTTTCCAAGAACTTAAAGCTCTTGGAAAAGTTTATTATGCCACTACTTTGTTTTAAGATTTAAATTGTATAAATTTATTTTCCTTATACGACGTTCATTAAGATAAAAAAGCTCCAACTTTGTTGGAGCTTTTTTCGTGACCTCGACAGGATTCAAACCTGTAACCTTCTGAGCCGTAATCAGATGCGCTATTCAGTTGCGCCACGAGGCCATTGTTGTTCTTGTTTTACGGGTGCAAAGGTACGACCTTTTTTGAAACCTGCAAACTTTTTCACAACTTTTTCACAAATTATTTTCTTCTTACTTTACTTGCACTCTCCAGCCGAAGGGATCTTCAGCCTTGTTATACTGAATGTTAAGTATCGCTTGTTTGATTTTATCGGTATATAATTCAGCAGGACGATTTACGCTGTAATCTTTGCCTTTGTAGCCAAATCCAGATATAGGGCTAATTACCGCTGCCGTTCCGCAACCAAATGCTTCTTTCAATTCACCTTTTTCAGCAGCTTCGATAAGTTCGTTTACTTTCACTGGACGAATTTCGGTTTTGATACCTAATTTTTCGGCTACTGTAATGATACTTTTACGAGTTACCCCATCAAGAATACGCTCACTAGTAGGGCAAGTAACAAGGGTGTCACCAAAACGGAACCATAGGTTCATTGTACCTGCTTCTTCTAAGAATTGGTGTGTAGCATCGTCTGTCCACATTACTTGTTGATAGCCTTCATTGGCAGCTTCCTGAGTAGGGAAAAACTGACCTGCGTAGTTACCTGCTGCTTTAGCAAAACCAAAACCTCCATTAGCAGCACGGCTGTAATAGTCGGCTATTTTTACTTTTACATCGCCTTTGTAGTAGGCCTGTACAGGGGCAGTAATAATCATAAAAAGGTAGTTTTTAGCAGGAGCCGCTTGTACGCCAGCAGTAGTAGCAATCATAAATGGGCGCAAATAGAGGGCATTGCCAAAACCTGGTTTTATCCACTCACTATCAATATCTACAAGAGTGCGGAGTGCTTGGTCAAACCATTCTTCAGGAAACTCAGGCATTGCCAATCGTGCGCAAGATTTGTTGATACGTTTATAGTTTTCTTGTGGACGGAAAAGAAAAACGTGTCCGTTGTCATCTTTATAAGCTTTCATTCCCTCAAAAACAGCTTGCCCATAGTGGAATACGCTTGCTGAAGGCTCAAGGGTTATAGGAGCATAAGGTTTGATGGTTGGGTTTTGCCACTGTCCATCTTTGTATTCGCAGATGAACATATGGTCAGCAAAAGTTTTACCAAAACTCAGTTTTGAAAAGTCTATCTGGTTAATACGACTTTCTTTTACTTTTTCAATTTTTAAATTCATATTGTTTTAGTTTTTGATTTTGTCTAAATTTTTGTCAAAGGTACAAAATATTTTTTAACTTTGTCGCGTAAAACACAAAAATCTTTACCTATATTTTTCAACGCACTAACTATTAAACGATTACTTGTTACTTTTTATCTTTTACCTAGACAATGACTCACGAACTTATAAAAACCTCTGATGGTTCTACCAGCTTTTATATTCCACAGTTGGACGAGACCTATCACTCAGTACACGGCGCGCTTCAAGAAACTCAGCACGTGTTTATCAAGAACGGACTGCAACTATTTGACCATCAAAGCATCTCTATCTTAGAAATTGGATTTGGCACGGGGCTCAACGCTTTGGCTACTTACAAAGAGCACGAATCCTTGCAACTCAACATTCACTACGAAACGGTAGAAGCCTACCCACTTTCGTGTGACGAAGCCTCGCAAATGAACTTTCCACAGATGCTCAACGCTACAGCACTCGTGCCCGTTTTTGAGCAGATGCACCGTTGTGAGTGGAACAAACTCATTACCCTATCACCCTCTTTTAGTTTTAAAAAGCGATTACAACGTTTTGAAACTATTAGTGATGTCGATAGTTTTGACCTTATTTATTTCGATGCTTTTGGGGCGCAAGTACAACCTGAATTGTGGCAAGAAGCTATTTTCCAACAAATGTACACTGCCCTTAAACAAGGAGGCTATTTGGTAACCTACGCTGCCAAAGGCTCTGTGCGTCGTGCAATGCAGGCTTGTGGTTTTATGGTGGAACGATTACCAGGACCGCCTATGAAAAGGGAAATGTTACGCGCTCACAAGGATTAAAGCCCAAATGTCCGTTTTTCACATAGAGTGGAAAAGGTAAGTTGTTAGTATACAATGCTCCTGTACCTAAACCTTGGGGCATTGGGTTGCGAAGTGTGTACGTCCACTGCGCAATGGCATTAAGCCCTATGTTGCTCTCCAAAGCCGATGTTATCCACCAACCTATGCCTAATGTTTCGGCGAGGGTTATCCATTCTTCAGAACCTCTATAACCTCCTATGAGCGAAGGTTTTAAAATGATATACTGCGGTTGTATATCTCTCAGAAGCCGTTGTTTTTCTTCCCTTGTAAATACCCCTATCAATTCCTCGTCGAGGGCGATAGGTAGAGGTGTTTGCTCACATAGTTCAGCCATCGCTTCCCACTGTCCTGCGCGTATAGGTTGCTCAATAGAGTGTAATTGCAAAGTAGCCAAGCGTTCTAAATACCTCAGTGCTTCATTTGCTTGAAACGCACCATTAGCATCTACTCGTATTTCTATATCGCTTGCCGAAAACTCATTGCGCAAGGCTTTTAAAATGCGATATTCTTCTTCAAAGTCGATCGCTCCTATCTTCATTTTGATACAGCGAAAACCCTGAGCGAGTTTCTCTTTTATCTGCGTTTTCATAAAGTCGGGAGAGCCCATCCAAATGAGTCCATTAATAGGTATAGCGTCTTTGCCCTTCGTAAAGTTCGAAGGAAAGAGCTCGTACCAGTGTGGAGCTGCTACCGACCTAAATGCTTGTTCCACCCCAAATTGTATAGACGGAAAAGTCTTGAGCTCTTCTAATAAAGCCTTTTCTCCCAAGAGTAAGTGTTGTTCTACCCATTGCAATTTGGCCTCATAATCAGGTACGTCATCGGCACTAAGCCCACGAAAGAGATTGCATTCTCCTATGCCTTTTTTGCCCTCTTGTTCTATTACTAAAAAGAAGGTTTCTTTGGAGGTAAGAACCCCTCTTGATGTCCCCGAAGGACGTTTAAAATTGAGAATGTGTTTAATCATAATTTGGTGCGAGCCGCACAAGCATTTTATCAATTTGTCAATTTTCTAATTGCTAACTACTAATTTTCTATGGTTTTTATCTATTTGTATCAATTCGACTGTGGTATAAGTATCAGGCAAGTATTTTTCAACCTTTTCTGCCCATTCAATAAAACACCAATCGCCAGAGTAGAGGTATTCTTCAAAGCCAATATCAAAAGCCTCTTCCTCGTTTTTAATACGGTAGAAATCGAAGTGGTAAATCTTATCATTAGTACCTTCATAAGAGTTCACAAGGCTAAAAGTAGGGCTGCTCACATTGTCTGTACTACCTAGGGCACGCACCAAGGCTTTGATGAGTGTTGTTTTGCCAAATCCCATTCCTCCTTTGAAAATCAACACTTTGCAGTGTAAGTGAGGAAGAAGTTTTTTCGCAATTGTATCGATATCCGCTAAAGTGTAGGTAAATTCCATAATGTTATTTTTGAGGGCAAAGGTAGCAAATAATTGCGAATGTCCTCCGTTCGACATTGAAAAGAATTTTTAATGTTATATACAAAAATCTTAAAAAATCAAAAAATGGAAATTAACTGAATTATAGAAATTATATTATTTTTAACTATTGTATATCAAGTGTTTATATACCTTTTGTATAACAATCTTCCAAGATTCGTTCAAGGTTCCTATAAGCTTTCTATAAGCTAAGTATAAGTTATCTCCTAAATTTAAAAGTTCTTTTTATTTTAAAAAATATCCTTTTTTTCTTTTTTGTTTTCAAAAACTTTCGTATCTTTGACCCGAAATTAGTATTTGCTAATTGTTATTGTCAATTATTCATTGAATATGGTATATATAGAATTATTAATCGTGCTCCTCGCTATCTTTGTAGGAGCCAGAGTAGGAGGTATTGGGCTCGGTATCTTCGGTATGATAGGTTTAGGAATTCTGGTCTTTTGTTTTGGACTCAAACCTGGTAATCCGCCTATCGATGTAATGCTTATCATTGTAGCAGTTATTACAGCGGCTGCTACCTTGCAAGCAGCGGGAGGTTTAGATTATTTGGTGAAGGTAGCCGAGAAAATTCTGCGCAAAAATCCCGCTATGATTACCTTCTTGGCGCCTGTAGTCTGCTACTTTTTTACTTTGTTTTCAGGTACAGGTCACATTGCCTATTCGCTTTTGCCTATCATCTCCGAAATTGCTACCGATAGCAAGGTACGCCCTGAGCGTCCCCTTTCTATATCGGTAATAGCTTCGCAACAGGCTATTACAGCCAGCCCTATTTCGGCAGCTACAGCCGCTTTACTTTCAGCTGAGCTCTTAGGTAGTAAAGGTATTACGTTAGGTAATATCCTGATGGTGTGTATCCCCGCTACGATTATCGGGGTAATTGTGGGTGCTATAGCCGTGAGTTTTATGGGCGTTCCTCTCGAAAAAGACCCTGAATACCAACGCCGTTTACGTGAAGGTCTTTTAGAAAAAGAAAGTCATACCGCTTCGCAAATGACCGGTAAAGACCTGCAAAGAGCCAAAACGTCAGTGATTATATTCCTTATAGGAGTCCTCTCTATCGTACTTTTTGGTTCTATTGATACCTTGCGTCCATCTTTTGAAGTAGGAGGTGAGAAAGTACAAATGGGAATGACCCAACTCATCGAAATTATAATGATGTCTATCGCTGGTTTGATGATTATCTTTGCTCGAGTAGACATCAATAAAGCAGTAAAAGGTTCGGTATTTATTGCAGGTATGCAAGCCGTGATAGCTATTTTTGGGATTGCTTGGATGGGAGATACCTTTTTCAATGGCAATATTGAGTTCTTCAAAATGCACATCGAACAAATAGTTACTCAATATCCTTTCCTCTTTGCAGTAGCCCTTTTTGTAATGTCTGTTCTTTTATTTAGTCAAGCCGCTACGGTACGAACTCTTTATCCGTTAGGGATTGCCTTAGGCATTCACCCAATGGCACTCATAGCAATGTTCCCTGCCGTGAATGGCTATTTCTTTATCCCTAATTATCCTACCGTAGTAGCTGCTATCAATTTCGATAGAACAGGTACCACTCGCATAGGCAAGTACGTGCTGAACCACTCGTTCCAAATTCCTGGTTTTGTAGCTACTATTGTAGCCATTGCGGTAGGTTACCTAATAATTATGTTTATGTGAAAAATCTAATTTCTAATTCTTAACTTTCCATTTAAAACTAATAACTAAAATTATATATGATGACATTGATGAAAAAAATTGCCCTCTCATTGCTTTTAATGATGACTGTGGCAGTCTTTGCGCAACAAAAGCCAAAGATTCGTATTTTAGCTACTGGCGGTACTATCGCAGGAGTAAGTAAATCGAATACTGAAACCAACTATAAAGCTGGTGAACTTGGTATTTATCAACTCTTGGAAGCAGTGCCTGAAGTGAAGAATGTAGCCAATGTAAGTGGTGAACAGATTGTGAAAATCGGTTCACAAGATATGAACGATGAGGTATGGCTCACCCTTGCCAAACGCATCAATCAGCTCTTAAATAAAGAAGGTTATGATGGTGTGGTAATCACCCACGGTACCGATACAATGGAAGAAACCGCCTACTTTCTTAACCTTACCGTACACAGCAAAAAACCTGTGGTAATGGTAGGAGCAATGCGTCCTGCTACCGGTATGAGTGCCGATGGTCCTCTAAACCTTTATAACGCAGTAGTAACTGCTGCCGATAAAAATGCTATGGGGCGTGGGGTAATGGTGTGTATGAACGACATCGTACTTGATGCCAAAGATGTGATTAAAACCAATACCACTGCTGTCGAAACTTTCCAAGGAGCTAACTATGGCAAATTGGCATACATTCACAACGGTAAGGTATTCTTTAATCGCACTCCTGAAAACAAACACACTTATCAATCTGTTTTCAATGTAGATAATCTTAAAGAATTACCTAAAGTAGGTATCGTATACAGTTATTCTAACGTATCCGAATTGCCAATGAAAGCTTTTATGGACGCTAAATTCGATGGTATTGTACACGCAGGAGTAGGTAATGGTAACCTCTATCACACTATCTTCGATTTGGCAGTAAAAGCTAGAGAACAAGGCATTCAGTTTGTGCGTTCTTCACGCGTACCTACAGGAGCAACAACTCTCGATGCCGAAGTAGATGATGCTAAATATCAATTTGTAGCTGCACAAGCACTCAACCCACAAAAAGCTCGTGTTCTATTGATGTTAGCACTCACTAAAACCAAAGACTGGAAACAAATCCAAAAATACTTTAATGAATATTAAGATTTAGTCTTTAATCGTTAGCTAAGTACTAACGATTAAAGACTAACAATTAACGACTAATTTATACTATGAAAAAAATATTATTGGCAATAAGCCTTCTGGTAGGAGGTGTTGCCACTGCACAACAAGATTTGCAAGACCAAATCAACCAATTGAGGGCAGAAATTGACCAGTTAAAAGCTACTGCTCCTGCGCCTCTACCTATGTCACAAGATGGAGAAGAAAACCCTATTCATAAGAAGTTTAATATGTACTTCAACTTTCAATCGAGCTTTGATCTTGAAAAAGTAAAAGACCAAGATATGACTGCTCAATTCAAAGCGCGCCAATTGCGATTGGAGGTTCGAGGTGATATTACCGACCGTATTTTCTACCGCTTCCGTCATCGTTTGAACAAATCAAATGCAGCAACCTCTTTGGATAATCTCGCCAAAGCTACCGATATGCTCTATGCAGGTTTCCGTTTAGACGATAAATGGACACTTACTGCAGGTAAAATGTGCCAAGCGTGGGGAGGTTTTGAGTTTGACCTAAACCCAATGAACATCTATGAATATTCTGATTTCGTAGACCATATGGATAATTTTATGTTAGGTGCGATGATTACTTATGCCCCTAATAAAAATCACGAGTTTAACTTCCAAATTACCGATGTGCGTAATGATAGTTTTGAAAAACTATACGCAGGAAGTAGCTTTGAGGCAAGCAAATCACCACTTACTTATATTTTTAACTGGAATGGTAGTTTCTTTGATAATAAATTGCAAACACGTTGGGGAGCAGGGATTCAGCAAGAGGCTAAAAATATAGCCAATTCGATGGTTATGTTGGGTACTAAGCTAAACTTACCTAAGTTTCAAGTCTTCTTCGATTATATGATGGCTTATGAAAACTTAGACCGTTTGCAATACGCTTCTGTTTATACCACAACAGCCGTAACTGTTCCTGCTTATTTAGAAGATACGTCCTATAATTCTTTTGTAGTAAAAGCCGAATACCAGCCTATTCCACAACTGAATATTTTTGCACAAGGAATGTATGAAATGGCTGATGTGAAAAATAGTAGTCTCCCTTCTGGGGCTTATAATAACAACTATCGTTCTTATGGCTATTATGCAGGGGTTGAATATTTGCCTTTTGAAAAGCAAGATTTGCGTTTCTTCTTGGCTTATATAGGGCGAGCATATGATTATGAACACCAACCGCTTTCTCCTATGTTAGATAAAAATAGAGTAAGTATTGGTTTGATGTACCGTATTAAGGCATTTTAGTGAATAGTGGATATAGCTGTTAAACATATTACATTACAACAATTCTCCACACCTGTACGTGTGGAGAATTATTGTGTATTTATATTTCGAGGAGAAGGAACTATTGCCGTAGATACGGTGCCCTATCCCTATGAAGGTAATACACTACTTTTTCTATCACCTTATCAATATTTTCAATGGGTAGAAGGTACTGCGAATGATAACCTACTGTTGGAATTCCACGGTGATTTCTACTGTATTGAGTACCATAAGAAAGAAGTAGCCTGTAACGGACTCCTATTTAACGCTATCTTCTTGCATCCTCATATCAAGGTTACTGATAAACGTTTTGCTGAAATAATAACTCTTTTTGAACGTATAGAAGACGAAAGTAAAACGCCTTCCCTTTATTCAGAATCTGTACTCAAATCATACTTGCAACTTATTTTGGCTTTAGCAAGTAAAGAAAAGAGCCTATTGTTAGAGCATACCTCTCTTAAAACTGAACATCATTTAGCTAACGACTTCCAAAAACTCTTGGAAGACCATTTTATTACAGAACGCAACGTGTCCTTTTATGCATCAGCATTATGTCTTACTCCCGATAGTTTTAGCAAGAAAATAAAAACACTTTTAGGGAAAACACCCAATAAACTCATACAAGAACGTGTAGTACTCGAAGCTAAAAAACTGCTTCATCTCACCTATAAATCCATTAAAGAAGTAGCCTTTGAACTCAACTTTGAAGATGAGTTTTATTTCAGTAGGTTCTTTAAAAAAAATGTAGGTCTCTCACCCAAACACTTCCGAAAAAAGGTGGGAATTTCTATCGTTGCCCAGCCTAAAACGGAAAAGTCTATGAAATAACCTTTTTTATCCATTCGAGATACAAAATAACGCCGTATCTTTGCCCCCGCAAATAAAAAGTTAATTTTAAATATTAAATCACTATGCAAAAATTATTATCATTTTTAGCCGATAGCGAACGTTGCTTTGTAAACTTTATCAGAGTCGCTATTTTTATTGTAATGGCTTGGATTGGTGGACTTAAAGTGTGCCAGTACGAAGCCGATGGTATTGTTCCCTTTGTAACGAATAGCCCGTTTATGAGTTTCTTCTACAACAATTCAGGCAAAACTGCCATTGATGAGAACGGCGTGACAGGTGAAGCAAACAAAGGTAAAGAAGTAGCCCAATACAAGCTACACAAGAATCCTGAAGGGAAGATGGTAAAAGCTAATATTGAATGGCATAAAGAGAACGGTACTTATGTGTTCTCATATGGTTTAGGAGCTTTTATTTGTTTGATAGGATTCCTTACTTTACTCGGTATTTGGTCGCCTAAAATAGGGGTGATAGGAGGCTTACTCACTTTTGGTATGAGTATAGTTACCCTCTCTTTCCTCATCACGACTCCTGAGGTGTATGTGCCTAACTTAGGTGGAGATATGCCTACGCCTGCTTATGGATTCCCTTATCTATCGGGAGCGGGACGTTTAGTATTGAAAGATATTATTATGTCGGCAGGTGGATTGATAGCAGCCTCAGAAGCTGCTCGCCGATTGCTAAAAAAGAATTAGAATTAAGGAAATATTAATTCTATCATCTAATTATAAGGGCTGTCTACCGCAAGGTAGACAGCCCTTTATATAATAAGTAAAGTGGGATTATTTATCTTCAAAAGTCCAATCGTCACGCACTTTAAGCACTTGTTCTATAATATCGCGCACAGCTCCCTGTCCGCCTTCAAGATGCGAAATGTAATCGGAAACTGCTCTTACTTCGGGCACGGCATCTACGGGGCAAATAGCCAATCCTGCTCGCTTCATTGGAGGGATATCGGGCATATCGTCACCCATATAAAGTATTTGTTCTCTTTTAAGATGTTTTTCTTTTTGGTATTTCAAAAAGGTTTCGAGCTTTTGGTGACGGAGCATAAAGATATCTTTTACACCGAGGTTTTCGAAGCGTTTTTGTACGCCTACGTTACCTCCTCCTGTAATGATACATATGGTGTACCCTTTGGCGATAGCTGTTTTTACTGCAAATCCGTCCTTCATATTCATACTGCGCAATAGGTCGCCGTCGTTATTTACAAACACTTGAGTATTAGTAAATACGCCATCAACATCAAAAATAAAAGTTGTGATGTTCTTTAAACGTTCTTTATAGTTCTTTCTTTCCATAGGTGTTTATTATTGATTTTGTAATTATATTGTATATTTCTCGTTCATAACCTACAAGCAAAGCTAAATGGTTAGCAATAGTTTGAGTGTCGCCGCGTCGTGCAGGTCCTGTTTGTGCTTCGAGGGCGGGCATTGTTTGGAGTTTTTCGAAAGTATTTTTTAGCAAAGGTTCTAATATTTCAAAAGGAATGGCGTGTGCCTCGCATATTCTTTGACTGATAGTTACCAAATGATTGGTGAAATTATTAACGAAAACAGCCGATAGGTGCATTATACTGCGTTGGTAACTACTCAGCAGATACACTTTTGTAGAAAGCTTTTGAGCTAATGGGTATAGAAATCTTTCGATATCCTCAGTATGTTCAGCCTCTAAACAAAAAGGAATGTTTGAAAAATTGACCTGAGTGCTTTTTGAAAAGGATTGTAAAGGGTAAAACACGCCACGTCGGTTTTTGGGTGAGAGTACCTCCATAGGGGTATTGCCAGAGGTGTGCACTACCAATTGCCCCTCGAAAGGAAGGAAGGCTGAAACTTCACTAATAGCTTCGTCTTTCACGGCTATAATACATATATCGGTGGGGCGCAAGTCGGTAAGGCTGTGAATTTTATCTATCTGAAAATCATTAAACTCAGGGCTAAATTCACTACGGTTATACAACTGCCGAAGGTGCACCTCAGGGAGCTGATAGAGGGCTTTGGTGAGGTGATAAGCCACATTGCCTCCTCCTATGATACTAATATTAATAGCCATATTGACTGCAAAAAAAATGTTAAAAATTGCTTTTTCGCCAATATTCTTCAAAAAAAGACAAGGTTCTGTTTTTTCACCTCAAAAATACAAAAGGTTGATAATCAATGAATGTTTTTAGTTCTTATCTTTTACTTTACCTCTACTTTACTCGAACCTAAGACGAAGGTAAGACGAACCTAAGACGAAGCTAAGGCGAAGGAAAGAGGGTATTAAGCTGAATATCAAACGGAAAAAAGCTGCTTTTAGTTTATTGAGAAAAAAATGTTAAAATTGCGTTTTTGGCGAAAAAAACGCAAAAAAATAAATATTATATATTCAGTAAGGGCACAAAGGTAGGAAAATAAAAGCAAATGACAAATTTTATAGAAAAAGTATATAGATTCATTTATTTTGTATATATTTGCAAAAAAATAGGGCTCATTGTATTATCTGCTGGGCAGATATGAATAGAATAAAATACTTCTTTTGTTGATTTTCAATGGATAAGAAGATTAAGTATTAGTTAGATTGCCAATTGTAAAAAACGGATTGTCAATGAATTTATTTAGAAGATTATTTAAAGGGAATGATATAAAAAGTGAAGATGAAGTACGCAAGTTAAATGAACAGCTTCCTGCTGATGAGCAATTTGCGATGAACTTTACTAAAAATGGCGGAAGGTTTATTTATTGCACTACCGAAATACAGGTGCAAGAGGTTTTTCGGCACATACTGAAAGAGTTGGGCGTATATGTGAAGATGAGTAGTAATGCTTCTCACACTATTAAAACGATGTTTGAAGAACACACGCCACTGTTTACTGCTGATATCGAAACTTCGAACGTGTATTTGACGGATTGTGAGTATCTTATCACTACTTTGGGCGGGATTATGCTCTCTTCGCATCAGTTGAGGCATAAGAATATCAATGAATTACCTGAAATATTTATTGTCTTTGCCAAAACGAGTCAGATGGTGAGAGATATTCCTGAAGGAATGAGGGGTATAAAGAACAAATACCCGCAACAATTTCCTACGGGGCTCATTACGCTACAAAGTTTTACCGATGACCCTGAGAAGAATAGTATCAACTATTACGGCACGAGTTCTAAGAGGACGTACCTGATACTCTTAGAAGATTTACCTATTGATAAATAATAATTTATGAACGAACTCTTCAAAAGAACCATTACAGGCTTTATTTATGTTTTTCTATTGCTATCGGCAATTATGCTCAACGCTGATGCTTTTGACTTCTTGTTTTTATCCTTTGGTATTATTTGTTTATTTGAGTTTAAAAGGCTTATCAGATTAAAGGAATTGCATATATTTTTACTTTTTTTGTTGGTTTGGTGGCTGTTTATTCACTTAAAAACTTATCCTTTCTCGGTTTATATACTGCTTTTGGCTACTTTGCTTGCCAATATATACCTCACGATGATGCTTTTCAACGAAAAAACGCCTATCCGCAAGCAAAGTAACAATACTAAACTGCTTATTAGTCTACTGTATATAGGAGGAGGTTGTATATTTATGCCTCTGATTTACAAATATGAGAATAACCCGAACCCTAATTATTTTTATCAGAATATATTCAACAACGAGTCGCAAATTACGATGATAGGACTGTTGTGTATTATATGGGCGAGTGATAGTTTTGCGTACCTTACAGGCAAAGCCTTTGGCAAACACAAGCTCTTTGAGCGCATTTCGCCTAAGAAAACTATTGAGGGTTTTGTGGGCGGACTCATAGGGGCGATGCTTATTGCTACGGCTATTTCGTATTACAGTGGCAGACCACTATGGCAATGGCTTATGTTGGCAGTGATTTTGGTGGTTACCGGTGCGGTAGGCGACCTGGTAGAGTCTAGCTTTAAACGAACTGCTAAGGTAAAGGACAGCGGGACGATACTGCCAGGACACGGGGGTTTACTCGACCGCTTGGATAGCCTTATTTTTGCCTCGCCTTTTGCGTACTTAACGCTACTAATTTTTGACCTTTTTTGATGATGAAATTCTACAAATATCAAGGAACAGGGAACGATTTTGTGATGATAGACAATCGCAAAGGGGTATTTCCTAAAAATAACGAAACGCTTGTGGCACAATTGTGTCATAGGCGTTTTGGCATTGGAGCCGATGGATTAATATTGCTTGAGAACGACCCGCAGTATGATTTCCGTATGGTGTATTACAATTCTGACGGGCGTGAAAGTACGATGTGTGGCAATGGCGGGCGCTGTGTGGTGGCTTTTGCGAAACAATTGGGTATTATAGAACACGAAACACTATTTATAGCTGTAGATGGGGAGCATCGTGCTACGATTGAAGGGGATAGCTACGTGCGCTTGCAAATGAAAAATGTAACTAAGGTGGAAGAACACAAAGGCTACGTATTCTTAAATACAGGGTCGCCTCACCACGTACAATGGGTGGAAGAGGTAGATACCGTAGACGTGAAAAGCGAAGGAGCTACTATACGCTATGGAGAACTTTATGCTACTCAGGGCGGTAGTAACGTGAATTTTGTGAGCAAAGGAGAGAAAGGCTTTAAAGTGCGCACTTATGAGCGTGGAGTGGAAGATGAAACTTACTCTTGCGGTACAGGGGTTACAGCCGTAGCGATTGCTCTTTATCACATAGGAGAAACCGATGCACAACAGATTACCCTGCACACTCGAGGAGGTGACTTGCAAGTGGCTTTCGATAGAGTAGGAGAGGGGTATGAGAATATCTATTTGAGTGGTAGTGCTCAATTCGTGTTTGAAGGAACAATAGAGGAGTTAAAAGGTAAAGAATGATAAAGTTAAGAGCGTTAGAACCTGAGGATATAGATTTCTTGTATCAGTTAGAAAACGAAGAAGCCTTGTGGGAGGTGAGTGACAACCAATTGCCTTTTGCTAAGCATTTGCTACAAGATTATATACGGAATGCCCAACAGGATATTTACGAAGCTAAGCAGTATCGCTATGTTATAGCGTTTGAAGAGGGAACGCCTATGGGCTGTGTAGATTTATACGATTTTAGTCCGAAGCACCGTAGAGCAGCTGTGGGGATAGCTCTTTTGCCCGTCTATCGAGGGAAAGGTTATGCCAAAGAAGCCTTGCGACAGTTGATAGCTCATACGCAACAATACTTAGACTTACACCAACTGATTGCTTATATCCCTGCGGATAATGAGGTGAGTATACGCCTTTTTGAGGGAGTAGGATTTAGTTGCAGTGGTGTACAAAAAGACTGGCTTTACAGTCAAGGAGTTTATAAAGATATGTTATTATACCAAAATATTTTCAGATAAGTCATAAAATGATACAAGATATTATTACTTATTTAGAGACCATAAACCCTATACTTGCTGCCTTATACGCTACCATTTTCACGTGGAGCGTAACAGCTTTGGGGGCTGCAGTGGTATTCTTTTTTAAGAAAGAAAACAAGACCGTGTTAGATGGTATGCTAGGCTTTACAGGAGGGGTGATGCTGGCAGCCAGTGTGTGGAGTTTGATAATACCCTCTATTAATATGACAGAAGGTGAAGGCTTTATAAAGGTTCTACCTGCTACGGTAGGGATATTTATGGGAGCATTTTTTCTTTATGTATTAGATAAGTTATTACCACACTTTCACGCCAACTTCAAACAAACAGAAGGTATTAAAACCGATTGGCAAAAAACTACTTTACTTATTTTAGCTATCACCTTGCACAACATTCCCGAAGGATTGGCGGTAGGGGTACTCTTTGGAGGGGTAGCCGCTGGTATTCCCGAAGCCTCTATTGCGGGAGCGGTAACTCTTGCCATCGGTATTGGGTTACAGAACTTTCCTGAAGGAATAGCTGTAGCGATGCCACTCAGACGTATGGGTGTGGGTAGATGTAAGAGCTTTTTTTATGGGCAGCTTTCGGCTATTGTAGAGCCCATAGCAGGGGTATTAGGAGCTTTTGCAGTACTCTTTTTTACTCCGATACTTCCTTATGCCCTTGCTTTTGCGGCAGGAGCTATGATTTATGTGGTCATAGAAGAGGTAATACCTGAAGCCCAGCAAAATGAGAACACCGATGTTTCTACCATAGGCTTTTTAATAGGTTTTGTAGTGATGATGGCAATGGACGTGGTATTGGGCTAACAAATATTTCTTTACGGATGTTTGTGTGATACTGAAAAAAAAACATATATTTGCCCAGAAATAGAAGCAATGAGAAGAGTATTAAACATTAAATAATTTTAAGATGCAAAGAGACATTGATATTTTTGAACTAATTGAAGACGAAAGAGAGCGCCAAGAGTTGGGAATTGAGCTCATCGCTTCAGAGAATTTTGTGAGTGACCAAGTAATGGAAGCAGCAGGTTCGGTACTGACTAACAAATATGCTGAAGGTTATCCAGGTAAGCGTTACTACGGCGGTTGTGAAGTAATTGATGAAATAGAGCAAATAGCTATTAACCGCGCTAAAGTGCTTTTTGGTGCTAAATATGCCAATGTACAACCTCATAGCGGTTCGCAAGCTAATGCGGCAGTTTATGCTACTTGTCTTAAACCAGGTGATAAAATTCTCGGTTTCGACCTCTCACACGGTGGTCACCTTACACACGGCTCACCTGTGAATTTTTCAGGTAGATTGTACGAACCTGTATTTTATGGGGTAGAAAAGGAAACAGGAAGACTCAATTACAACAATATATTAGAAATAGCGGAACGAGAGCGCCCTAAAATGATAGTAGCAGGAGCTTCGGCGTATTCTCGTGATATCGATTTTAAATGCTTTAGGGAAATAGCCGACAAGGTAGGTGCTATCCTCTTTGCTGATATTGCACACCCTGCGGGGCTTATAGCCAAAGGACTCTTGAACGACCCTATCCCGTATTGTCATATTGTAACTACTACTACTCATAAAACACTGCGAGGGCCTCGAGGAGGACTTATCTTGATGGGTAAAGATTTTGAGAACCCTTTTGGTATAAAGACTCCTAAGGGAGAAGTGCGAATGATGTCGTCACTTATAGACAGTGCGGTATTCCCAGGTAACCAAGGAGGTCCTTTGGAACATATCATCGCAGCAAAAGCGGTTGCCTTTGGTGAAGCACTCTCTGATGATTTTCTCTATTACGCTATACAAGTGCAAAAGAATGCGCGTAAATTAGCATCTGTTCTTTTAGCAAAAGGCTATGATATCATCTCAAAAGGAACTGACAATCACCTAATGCTTATTGATTTGCGCAATAAAGATGTAAGTGGTAAAGAAGTAGAGGAAGCCCTTGGTAAAGCAGATATTACTGTGAACAAGAATATGGTGCCTTTTGATACTCGCTCGCCTTTTGTAACCAGTGGTATTAGGGTGGGAGTATCAGCAATCACTACTCGTGGACTGAAAGAAGCTGATATGGAACGCATTGCCGACTTTATAGACCGTGCGATTACTAATCGAGATAATGATGAAGTTCTTGAAGAAATAGCAGAAGAAGTAAATATGTTTATGGAAGATAGACCTTTGTTTGCATATTAGTAAATTATAGGCTACTTATATAAAGTATAAACATAGGCTCTTACTAAGTTTTTAGGACTTAGTAAGAGCTTTTTTGTTGTACAGTTTCGTAGAAAAAGTAACAATAGTTGAGAAGAAAAAGAAAATATTACTCAAAATATTTTGTATGTGAAAAATTTTCCCTACTTTTGCACCCCGAAAATCACTAACGAAACAATTATAAAACTCAAAATGTACAAACATTTAACTATTAAGTTATCGCTATTTATTTTACTATTTCTATTTGTAAAAGGACAAGCACAGTCGTGTGATGAAAACGTATTAAAAGGGTTGGAAAGAACCCGTATTTATTACCATAAAGAAGTAACCAAAGACAGTAATGCTTCATTCTTCATTAAAAACCCTCTGAAAGGTACTACCTATTCATTTATAGATAAGGCAACTGGTGTTGCTTATAGCAAACTTTACACAGGTATGCCTGAGGAACTCACTATTGAGATTCCAGTAGGGAAGGTAGCTACTGAGCAGAGCTTTATATTTAGGGCTACCAACGGCGATTGTGCTTATCAATCGTTGGACAATCGCGATGTTAATAAGCGATATTATGTAATTACCCCCAATACTCAACTCAAACTTTCTCTCAGTGTCGAACATGAATGGTGTGCACACTCAGGAGCAGTGCATATGAATATGGTGGGTGATGATAATGCCAATTACAATTTCTTCTTCAAAAAGCCTAATGGCAAATTTGAGCAATTGGCAGGACATTCTTATACTAGTTTAGATGCAGGTACCTACGAAGTAAAAGCGGTAAACAAGAATGACAGTAGTAAAACCTATACACAAAAAGTAAAAATAGAGAAGCTTACCAAACATGTCGATTTTCAATTGAGTAGTGTAGCCGATGTGTGTACTGGCAAAATGGCTATTTATGTAGATACTAAAAAAGGAAAGGCAGGAGGTTCAGTTGATAACAGTTATCCCCTATTTTTTACTTTGCTCAAAATAATGTAGAGATAAAAAATCAAACTTCTCCTATATTTAAAGATGTAGAAGAAGGAGCTACCTATGAAGTGCGTGTGTACGATGCCTGTGGTACCAGTGGTGGTAACTTTTCTACTCAAACTTACAAAGTCACCAAAAGATTAGGGTTCTTCAAGGTTACTAATCACAGTGGCTTCTCGCCTAAAGCCGACTGTCCTTATATGGTTTCGTTTACCTCGGAACTCTACGTGAAAGATGCAAGAGAAATGGTTGAAAAGAACTTGATTCCTTATCCACTTGCTTTTACTTTTGAGATGACTTCTCCTTCTAATAAGGTGTATCACTTCTCTTTTGTGGTGAATAACCAGCAAGAGTTAGAAGATACTTTTAATGTGAGTAGCAATAGTTTCGCACTAAGACCTCTCAAACTTTCTAACAACAACATTCCTTATGAGGCGGGCAAATGGAAACTTAAAGGGACTTATACTATTTGTGGCAAACAGAATGTTATCCCTGAAACTGAAAAAGAGGTCTTTTTGCCTATTACAGGGGTAGGGATAGGTACTGCTCAAGACGATTTGGCTATTAATTGTAGAAACCAAAAACTCGTTCTTACTAATAGTAATTATGTACAAACTTTAAAGAACTTCTATACAGTGTTAGAAAATGCTCCTGCTGGATTTGATTATCAGGCGGCGGGTTTTTATAAAATAACGACTTCTAATCCTCATTTGCAAAACAAATGGGTGAAATTCTTTGAAAGTGCTGATGGTAAAAAAACATTATTGCCTGCAAAGTTTGTAGAAGAAGGTAGTAATTACAAATTTAAAGTGGTAGACGAATGTACGAATACTACTAATGACCTCAGTTATACAGGTTACGCTACTAGTCAAGGGCGTTTTACATTAGAGGCTAAAACCTATGCTACTTGTAGTAGTCCTTCGGGAACTCCCGATGATAATTCTCTTTGGAAAGAAGTTGTACTCCAAAGGGGAAGTATTGCCGATGGTACCATTACCAAAGTCGAAATTATTTCCTATGAAAAAGATAGTCGCTTTGCCGACTATAGTGCCTTAATGCCTGTTACATTGCCTATCGATATTACTGAAGCCTATAGATCGGGAGCACAACAGTGGAGAATAAAGCTCCCCGCAGGAGTTTACAATGTGCGATGGTCGGGGTCGTGTAATAAAACAGA
Organism: Capnocytophaga sp. oral taxon 864; assembly: GCF_002998835.1. NCBI lineage: Bacteria > Pseudomonadati > Bacteroidota > Flavobacteriia > Flavobacteriales > Flavobacteriaceae > Capnocytophaga > Capnocytophaga sp. oral taxon 864. The sequence goes on along the minus strand of NZ_CP027232.1, from coordinate 953,039 downwards.
AACTCTAAAAGTGCAAACCGGAGGTACTGAGAGCACTACCTTTGAATGGCAAGACGGTTGTAATCCTAAATTGATAGTGAAAAGAAATACTTCTTATTCGCTTACAGAGGGAATACAGTATATTTTAGAACGCTATGAGACTAAAGAAAACCGATGGGCATCGGTTACTTATGGTTATTATGGAGGAGATACTTTTCTTGATGCGAGAAGAGATAGATTTGAGTTCAATATCCCGAATCCTCAACAAGGTAAATATCGCGTCTTACGCATTATACAACCCGATAGTAGAAATAGATTTAAAGAATGTACCCGTGTGGTAGCTGAACACGAATTTACCGAAGGTGAAATGCAACAGCCTAAAGGAGTACGTATGGATTGCTCGGCAATAGGAGGGACTCAAAAATATCATATAGCCATTATTCTACAAGGGGGAGTGCCTCCTTATACTTTTGAACTATCGGAAGCTGAGATAGATGGTAGCACTACGAATGCTGTGTATCAAAATAATGCCGATAACAATTTCTTTATCAATATAGATGCTTCTAAACCTCAGGCTCGCTATAAGTTTTTGGTAAAAGATTCTTGTGGCAAAGGGAAAGTGTATGAAGAGACTCTTTCACAAATTGCACCTCTTGCTGTACAGAAAAGTCAAGACTACTATTGTGTGGGCTCTAAAGGAGTACTATCAGTGCCACAAATAAGTGGCGTTAGCTATCAGTGGTATCGCAACGATCAGCCTACAACGGTGTTGAGTACAAACAATGAACTTGTTATAAACAACCTTACTCAAGCCGATCTCGACAATACTTTTAGCTTGAAGCTAACACTTACTCAAATTACCGACCCTAATGTAAAAAACTGTATAGAGCAAAATCTCAATGGTTTTGACACTATTCGTTTCAATGCTCACGCTCCTTATAGCCAAACTTATAAAGCTCCTGTAGCGGTTAATAGAGTGGAGTGTTTAGACGAAACAAATAATAGTGTTAATAACATTTACGATGTAAATAAGCTGTTTAAAAACGTTCCTACTTCTTTTGAAAGTGGCATTTCTTACGATATAATTGATAAGGATGGATTGATTTCTACTACCAAAATGGATTATGTGGGTATAAAAGATATGATTAAAATGAGTCCGGCACTTGTAGGGAAACATACTTTTATATACCGCATAAAATCAGCTTGTGGTTCTGTGATTACACAAACGGAAGCTACTTTAGAAGTAAAAACTTATAAAGGAATTCCTGCTACAAGTATAAATGTTTGTGAAGCTACCAAAACATTGGCTGAACTCGAAACGATTATTAAAAATACAAACGCAGGTATAACAACATCTATATTTGGTAATAACTTTGAGTTTCAGTGGTATCCTACTTCCGCAGATGCAATTAATGAAACGAATAGAATTACCGCTCCATCGCTGTCTCTATCCGAAGGGAATAATCAGTATTACATAAAAGGGAAACACGTAGGCGATAGTTTCTGTTTTTCATCTCCTGCACAAGTGAATATCACGCGTCTTTCCTCATCTTCTAAAGGTGATAAAACCATAACACTTTGTGAAGGAACTATCGTAACCGACTTGAAGAAAGAAATTGCTAAGCCATCTACTTCCGATGTAAATAAAATAGCTGTTTATAAGGGTACAACCCTACTTTCTAACGATGATGTGTTGCAAACAGGCATTCAGTATACTTATACGTATAAAGTGGGCACTTGTGAAACACCTTCGGCTAACATAAATCTCACCCTCACCCCTATAACTCCCATACCTCCAGTAGAGAGTGTAACAGTTTGTGATTACGAGGTGGAAAATCTATCTTATTATACTACTTATGCTGTGGTAATGAATTACCTTCAAACGAAGTATGCGGGTAAGACAGTTAAATTGTATCGAAGTTTTGGACCTAATTATATTCCTCAGGTAAAACCTACTGATAAAATATATCTGAATAATGATAGTTTTTCGTATACTTTGCAAGAAGCAGGAAAATGTGAATCAGCTAAACAGAAAATCATCGTTGTAGCCGATATTAATCGTGCTATAGCTACTTCGGTAGCTATAAGTGTGTGTGAAGAAGATAAAGTATCGGCTATAAGAGCTAAATTAACAGGAAATAATATCAAAATTTATAAAAGATTAAAGACAAACTCTCAGCAGGCTGTTCTATCTATGGAAGTTAATGACAATGATAATATAGATTGGACAGCAGGTATGGAATATTTCTATACTATAAAAAACACAGGAGATACTTGTGAAAGTAGAAAAGAAAGGATATACCTTTCAAAATCATTAGGAGGTAAAACTTTAGCACAGCCAGTCTCTTTATCATTGTGCAATAGCAATGCTACTATAGGGGATTTGAAAGTAGCCTTGCAGGGTAATGAAGTGAAAATCTATACACTTAATGGTCAAAATAAATATGTAGAGGAAGCAGATGCTACAGCTCTTAATGCTGTTACCAATTATTACTACACCCTTCGCGATATTGGGAAATGTGTGAGTGAAAAGGCTCCTATTACCTTTACACTTTTGCAGCGTCCTGTCACTCCTACAGTTACCCAAACTACCCAATCTTTCTGTAGTAATGCCACCATAGCTTCCTTGCAACCGCAAGGTGCTAATATAGTATGGTATGCTACAGCTACCAGCACAACACCTCTAGCAAATACAACACCTTTGGTAGCGGGTAGTACTTACTATGTAGCTCAGAGAAATGGCAGTTGTGAAAGTCTCCGTACAGCAGTGAATGTAGTCTATAGCAATACATTAAGCCTTACTGTACCAGCACCTTTAACCATTGCTTGCGATGATGCTAACATAGCAACAACTGTAGGCAATTGGCTCAACCAAGCTACAGTTACCGATACTTGTGGTACGGCTACCCTTACCCACAACTACACTGCGGTGAAACCGACGGATTGGTGTAACACTTCGATAGTAACTATTACCTTTGTAGGTAAAGACCCATTAGGCAACACCGTTACCAAAACAAGCACTATCAAAGTATTGCAAATTGATGCTGTAGACGATACGCATACGGGTATCATCAATGGAGCCAATGGTGCTAATGATGTGATTGATGTATTGCAAAATGATAGAGTAGGAGGTACACAAGCTACTATAAGCAATGTCCAGCTTACGATAGTAACCCCTGCTACTGGAGGAACCAATATATCTGCCCTTAATACCGCTACAGGTAAAATATCAGTCCCTGCAGGCACTAAATCGGGTACTTATACTATTCAGTACAAAATCTGCCATACCGAAAATAGTATAACTGTTTGCGACACAGCCACAGCTACTGTAAAAGTAGGCAGTACGCCAATTGTTGCCAAAGCCGATACTTATACAGTAACCAATGGTACTAGCACCACTACTACCACTGGTACGGTATTAGATAACGATAAACTCGGCACTAAAATTCCAACCACCACCGATGTGATTCTTACCGTAGTAACTACCGCCACCGATGTAGTAGGAGCGACTAAAACGCCTACGCTCAACAACAATGGTACTGTTACGGTACCTTCGGGCACTAAATCGGGTACTTACCATATAGTATACAGCATTTGTGAGCGTTTGAATCCAAACAATTGTGCAACAGCCACAGCTACTGTAAAAGTAGGCAGTACGCCAATTGTTGCTAAAGCTGATACTTATACGATAACCAATGGTACTAGCACAACAATTACCACCGGTACGGTATTAGATAACGATAAACTCGGCACTAAAACTCCAACCACTGTCGATGTGATTCTTACCGTAGTAACTACCACCACCGATGTAGTAGGAGCGACTAAAACGCCTACGCTCAACAACAATGGTACTGTTACGGTACCTTCGGGTACTAAATCGGGTACTTATGAGATAGTATACAGCATCTGTGAGCGTTTGAACCCTGATAACTGTGCAACAGCCACAGCTACTGTAAAAGTGTTTGTTCCTACTGTAGTAACGCCAACGACTATTGAAGCAGTGAACGATGGGGTAACTACGATTACAAGCACTATAGGTGGCACTACGCCAAGCGTTCTTACTAACGATAAACTCAATGGTGTACCAAATCCAAGTATCAGTTCTGTAACACTTACTTGGAATACAGCAACTCCTACGGGCTTCACCTTGAACCCTAATGGAACGATTACGGTAGCACCAAACACCCCTGTGGGTATCCATACGATAAGCTACACTATATGCGCCGTAGCAAGTCCTACGGTATGTAGCACCGCAAGTATTGTGGTAACAGTGAGTGGTACAACCACAAGCACCACCCCAGTATTGCCAATAGCAGTAGATGATCGTTCTACAACCACTATCAATACTCCAGTAGTGGTGAATGTATTGGGTAACGATATCCCTAATGGAGCAACAACTCCTAATGTGGTAGCCACCCCTGCTAACGGTACAGTAGTTGTGAATGTAGATGGTTCTATAGAATATCGTCCAAATACTAATTTTGAGGGCACTGATACCTTTGTGTATAAACTTTGCAACACCGATGGTTGTGCTTCAGCTACTGTTACTGTCGATGTAGTGAACAAGATAGTGCCGTACAATGGTATGTCGGTAAATGGCGATGGCAAAAACGATTATTTTCATATCGGTGGCATTGAGCGTTACCCTAACAATGTGGTACGTATCTATAACCGTTGGGGTGTGAAAGTATTCGAGACCGAAGGTTATGACAATGTTACCCGCGTATTTAGAGGCATCTCTAACGGACGTGTAACTATCGAACAAGCCGATAAGCTCCCACAAGGAACGTATTACTACGTGATAGAGTATTATGATAGTAATAACAACAAAGAATCTTTAGTTGGTTGGTTATACATTAAGAAATAGCATTATATAAATAGAAGAACCTCAAAAAAGGCTGTTCAGCATTTCGCTGAACAGCCTTTTTTGCATAATATATTGTGTGGCTCACATTTCTGATGTAGCTCACATCTAATTTTTCTTCTCTTTTCTTTCGTTTTATTACCCTCGAAGCTACGTTTTTTTCTTCACTCTTAATTATTCAGTATCAATTTTTTATATACCCTTTGTATATCTATCTTCCAAGATTCGTTCAAGCTTCCTATAAGCTTTCTATAAGCTAAGCATACCCGATTTACCTCTCATCTTTTACCTTTTGACTGAATTCTCACTTCTGATATCCTTCATTTTTCTTCGATAGCACTGAGTCTTTCCGAATTTCCCCGAAAAGTCTAAAAAGTACAACTACTTTATTCACCTGCCCATCGTGCTACGACCTCTGGCAAAGATGATTATTGGTATTTTTGGTATTACTGGTAGTAAGTTAAAAAAGTTAGTTGCTAATTGTAAATTATGAATTATTTATTATCTTTGCACCATCAAATTTGTTATAAAAGATAAAAACAACAAAGCAACGATGGAATCATCACAAGATGAAATGTCCTTTTTAGACCATTTGGAAGCCTTGCGCTGGCACTTGATACGTGCTATTATAGCTGTTTTAGCAGTGGGTGTGGTAGCGTTTGTGTGTAAGGATTTTATTTTCCAAATCATCTTTGCTCCTAAGAATGGCGATTTCTTTACTTACAGAATGTTCTGTAAGATAGGTCATCTTTTTGGATTTGAAAGTGCTTTTTGTGCTGAACAATTGCCTTTTACAATTCAAAGCCGTACAATGGCAGGGCAGTTTTCAGCTCATATCTGGACGTCTATTTGGGCAGGAGTGATTCTCGCGTTTCCTTATGTGCTTTATGAAGTGTGGAAATTCATCAGTCCAGCACTCTATGAAAACGAGCGCAAGCTGGCTCGTGGCTTTATTCTCATTGCTTCTTTGCTGTTTTTTATAGGAGTTTTGTTTGGCTATTATCTCATTACCCCACTATCAGTGAATTTCTTAGGGTCTTATTCAGTAAGTCCCGAAGTGAGAAACCAAATAGATTTAAACTCTTATATTTCGGTAGTACGCTCGTCAGTCATTTCGTGTGGCATTATTTTTGAGCTACCTATTGTTGTTTATTTTCTTACCAAATTAGGAGTGATAACACCTGCTTTTATGCGAAAATATCGCCGGCACGCAGTCATTGTAGTGCTTATCATTGCAGCAATTATAACCCCTCCTGATGTAGTAAGCCAAATTATCGTGTCGATACCGATAATGCTCTTATACGAAATAAGTATTTTTATTTCAGCTTACGTTTTAAAAAAAGAACAAAACAAGGTAATTTAATATTTTTAATGGATTGTAATACCTACTTACAGCACCTACCCAACGTGAAAACGTTGAAACAGCTTTGCAAAGGCGAAGCCGTATTAGATTGGATTATTTGTGGTCACGAGTTTGAAGTTTATCACACCTACTACAAAGTAAATGAAGAAGAATATGAAGGCTATGAAGCCCAATGGGGGCACGGCTTTGAAGATGAAGACGGTTCGTCGCTGTCGTTTTATTTTATTGATAAAGCCTGCTTAATCGTTCCCTCTTCGAGCGCCGAAGATAGCAAAGGAGGCGATAATCACGACTTCGAGAAGCGTATCCCGAAGGTGTTCTTGCCGTACTATCGTAAAAACTTTTCAGAAAGTGATATTCCTTTCGTGATATACTCTTTAGATGGCGAAACGTGGCAATGTGTAGAGAACTTCCCTGTGGAAGAACATATCGATAAGTTTGAGTATATTTCTACTGACCCTATGAAATACAAAGAATGGGCAGTGGAATACTTGGGCGACGAAGGCTTCTTGCAAGAAGTAATGAGTGAACAAACCATTACCGACCTTTACGAAGGGAAAGTGCTTACCGAAGAGATGGTGTACAGTATCGTAACCGAAGTGCACGATTGGGTAGATTTAGAAACAGAACTCAACGAAATGCCTTATCGCTTTTCGTTTTAAGATTATATGAAATTAGTAGTAAATAACATCATCAAAATATACAAAGGAAGAAAAGTAGTAAAAGGCGTTTCGCTGGAAGTAAACCAAGGCGAAATTGTAGGACTCTTGGGGCCTAACGGAGCAGGAAAAACGACTTCCTTTTATATGATAGTGGGACTCATCAAGCCCAACGGTGGTACTATTTTTTTGGATAATACCGAAATCACCAGTTATCCAATGTACAAGCGTGCTCAAAGCGGTATTGGGTATTTGGCACAAGAGGCTTCGGTATTTAGAAAGCTGAGTATTGAGGACAATATCAAAAGTGTCCTACAACTTACCAAACTCTCTAAGGCAGAACAACAACGCAAAACCGATGAGCTGATAGAAGAGTTTGGCTTAGGACATATTCGTAAAAATCGTGGAGACTTGCTTTCAGGGGGAGAACGCCGTCGTACAGAAATTGCACGAGCTTTGGCTACTAGTCCGAAGTTTATCTTGCTCGACGAGCCTTTTGCAGGGGTAGACCCTATAGCGGTGGAAGATATCCAACGCATTGTAGCACAGCTCAAAGACAAGAATATAGGTATTCTCATCACCGACCACAATGTACAGGAAACACTAGCCATTACCGACCGCACTTATTTGATGTTCGAGGGAGGAATCCTCAAATCAGGAGTGCCTGAAGAATTAGCAGCTGATGAGATGGTAAGAAAAGTATACCTTGGAAGAAACTTTGAATTGAGACGCAAGAAAATATTAGAAGATTAGCCAATTAACAATAAGAAGAAATAACTAAAAACTATAATATAATGAAAAATTTAGTAGACCGTTTTATTAAGTATATAAAAATAGACTCTCAGTCCAACCCTGAGAGCGAAACAACTCCTAGCACCAAAAAACAATGGAATATGGCAAACCTATTGGTAGAAGAATTGAAAGCCATTGGTTTGCAAGACGTAACTGTAGATGAAAACGCCTACGTGATGGCTACGTTGCCATCGAATGTAGATTACCCAGTGCCTACCATTGGTTTTATTTCTCACTTCGATACATCACCTGACTTCTCTGGTGAAAACGTAAATCCACAGTTTATAGAAAATTATGATGGGGGAGATATCGTCCTCAATAAAGAACAAAACATAGTGTTATCACCTTCTTATTTTGAGGATTTGTTGCTCTACAAAGGCAATACCATTATCACAACCGATGGTACGACCCTCTTAGGAGCTGACGATAAGGCGGGGATTGCCGAAATTGTAACCGCTATGGAATACCTCGTACAACACCCCGAAATCAAACACGGCAAAATACGCGTAGGCTTTACCCCTGATGAGGAAATAGGACGTGGAGCACATAAATTCGATGTGAAAAAATTCGCAGCCGACTGGGCTTATACAATGGACGGCGGACAAATAGGCGAACTTGAATATGAGAGTTTCAATGCAGCTGGGGCTAAAATTCACTTCAAAGGAAAGAACGTGCATCCTGGTACTGCCAAAAACAAAATGATAAACTCAATGCTCGTAGCTACTCAGTTTATCAATGCATTACCAACCGATGAGATTCCAGCGCGCACCGAAGGTCGCGAAGGATTCTATCACATTACCGATATTTCTGGAGATGTAGAAAATACGGTAGTACAGCTTATCATCCGCGACCACGACCGAAACCTTTTCAACAAACGCAAAGCTGTAGTACAGCAAATTGTAGACGACCTTAACAAGCAAATCCCTAATGTGGCAGTAGCCGAAATAAAAGACCAATATTACAATATGGGTGAAAAAATCAAACCTGTGATGCATATTGTAGAAGTAGCCGAACGCGCGATGAAAGAATTAGGTATTACTCCTATTACTAAACCTATCCGCGGTGGTACCGATGGTTCTCAACTTAGCTTTATGGGCTTGCCTTGCCCTAATATCTTTGCAGGCGGACATAATTTCCACGGTAAATACGAATTTGTGCCCGTAGAAAACCTCGAAAAAGCTACCGAAGTGATTATTCGCATTGCTGAATTAGTAGCAAAAAAATAAGATAATTAGCCGATTTATCAATTAGCCAATGTGTTAATTGACAAATTGGCTAATTTGCTAATTTTTCATTAACCATTAATAATTAAAAAGATGCCTACAATATCACATAGAGCGCAAATATTGCCTCAGTCACCCATTAGAAAACTGACCCCTTACGCTGAAAAAGCAGCTAAGGAAGGGAAGACTATTTATCACCTCAATATCGGTCAGCCTGACATTAAAACCCCTGAAATAGCTATTCAAGCAGTCAAAGATTTTACCCCTAAGGTATTGGAATATACAAAAAGTGAGGGAATTGATTCTCTTAGAGAAAAGGTGGTGGAATACTACAAAAAACACGATATTAAGGTAGAAAGTAGTGATATTATCATCACTTGTGGAGGTTCTGAAGCTCTTACCTATGTAATTGCTACTGTTGCCAATGCCGATGATGAAATTATCATTCCAGAACCTTACTATGCGAACTATATTAGCTTCTCAGAAGCCTTTGATGCAGTGTGTGTGCCTATTACGTCTTCTTTTGATGATAACTTTGCCTTACCTCCTATAGAAGAGTTTGAGAAAAAGATAACTCCTAAAACCAAAGCTTTTCTCATTTGTAACCCCGGAAATCCTACAGGCTATTTGTATTCTAAAGAAGAAATTTTGCAATTGGCAGCAATAGCTAAAAAACACGATATTTTCCTCATTTTCGATGAGGTATACCGAGAGTTCGTATATGATGATGCTACCCATTATTCCATTATGCAAGTAGAAGGTATTGAACAAAATGCTATAATGATAGATTCGGTATCTAAACGTTTCAGTATGTGTGGAGCGCGCATCGGGTGGGTAGTTTCTAAGAATAAGGATGTGATGATGTCTGTTTTGAAGTTCGCTCAAGCACGCTTGTCTCCCCCTACTTATTCACAAATAGGAGCCGAACGCGCTTTTGATGTACCCGAAACTTATTTTGAAGAGGTACTAAAAGAATATACTCAGCGTAGGAACGTGCTCATTGAAGAACTTCGAAAAGTAGAAGGTGTGCGTGTATCGATGCCTAAGGGAGCTTTCTATTGTATAGCCGAATTGCCTGTAGAAAATGCAGAAGACTTCTGTATATGGCTTTTAGGCCATTTTTCAGTAAATAACGAAACGGTAATGTTGGCTCCTGCCGAAGGTTTTTATGCTACCAAAGGTTTAGGGTGCAACCAAGTGCGTATAGCTTATGTGCTCGAGAAGGAGAAGATAGTAAAAGCCATTCACATATTAGGTGAAGCTTTAAAGGAATACAACAAACATTAAGATTTTTATAAAACTAACTTTTAACACCTATTTTCTAATTCCTAATAAACTAAATAGTTATATTTTTTAGTGTTAAAAAAAACACATAAAATTATTGCTATATCAAAAATATTTTGTACTTTTGAGGCGGAAAATTAAAAACAGACAATGTCAGTAAAAAAAATAGCAGTATTAACATCAGGAGGAGACGCTCCTGGTATGAACGCCGCCATTCGTTCAGTGGTACGTACTTGTGCATACCACAACATCGAAGTGGTAGGTGTATATCGTGGTTATCAGGGAATGATAGAAGGCGATTTTGAAGAAATGAACGCACGTAGCGTTCGAGATATTATCAATAGAGGAGGTACTATCTTGAAATCAGCCCGCTCTAAAGATTTTAAAACTCCTGAAGGGCGCAAGACAGCTTATGAAAAATTAAAAGCTGCAGGGGTAGATTCTTTGATAGTAATAGGAGGTGATGGCTCTTTCACTGGGGCACTCTTGTTCAACAAAGAATTTGGTTTCCCCGTAATGGGAATCCCTGGTACTATCGATAACGATATCTATGGTACTGATTTTACTTTGGGATATGATACCGCTCTCAACACTGTAATTGAGGCTATCGACAAGATTAGAGATACCGCAAGCTCCCACAACCGCTTGTTTTTCATAGAAGTAATGGGGCGTGATGCGGGACACATCGCCTTGAACTCTGGAGTAGGGGCAGGTGCTGAAGAAATCTTGATTCCAGAAGAGAATATAGGACTTAAAAAGCTACTTGAATCTTTGGAAAAAAGTCGTAGGACTGGTAAAACTTCCAGCTTGGTAGTGGTTGCTGAAGGCGATAAAATAGGTAAAAACGTATTCGAACTTAAAGAATATGTAGAACAACACCACCCCGATTACGATGTGCGTGTATCAGTATTAGGGCATATGCAACGTGGAGGTGCTCCTTCTTGCTTCGACCGCGTATTGGCAAGCCGTATGGGGGTAAAAGCAGTAGAATCACTCCTTGAAGGAAAATCTAACTATATGGTAGGAATCCGTAACAACAAAATGGAACTCACTCCGCTTGAAAAAGCTATCAAAGGCAGTTCTAAAATAGATACAGAACTCCTCCGTGTAGCCGAAATAATGGCAACTTAGTAACGTAACAAACTTAAAATTAAATAACGAATAAATTAAATTAAAAGAGAATTATGTCAGTAAAAATTGGAATTAACGGTTTCGGACGTATTGGACGTCTCGTATTCCGTGCTGCTTATGAAAGAGCCGACGTAGAAATCGTTGGTATTAACGACCTTTTGGATGTAGATTACATCGCTTATCTTTTGAAATACGATTCAGTTCACGGAACCTTTAAAGGTGATGTGAAAGTAGAAAATGGTCACTTAGTAGTAGATGGCAAAAAAGTGCGTATCACTGCTGAAAAAGATCCTAACAACCTTAAATGGAACGAAGTACACGCCGATGTAGTTGCTGAATGTACTGGTATCTTCACTACCTTAGAAAAAGCACAAGCTCATATTAATGCAGGAGCTAAAAAAGTAGTTATTTCTGCTCCATCAGCTGATGCTCCTATGTTTGTAATGGGTGTGAACCACAAATCAGTAAAACCTACTGATACTATCGTGTCTAACGCTTCTTGTACAACTAACTGCTTGGCGCCTATCGCTAAAGTATTGAATGATAACTTCGGTATCGAAGAAGCTTTGATGACTACAGTTCACGCTACAACCGCTACACAATTAACTGTAGACGGTCCTTCTAAAAAGGATTGGAGAGGTGGACGTTCAGCACTTTGCAACACCATTCCTTCTACTACCGGTGCTGCTAAAGCTGTAGGTAAAGTAATCCCTGAATTGAATGGTAAACTTACAGGTATGGCATTCCGCGTACCTACTGCCGATGTTTCAGTAGTAGATTTGACTTTTCGCACTAAAAAATCAACTACTTTAGAGGAAATCAACGCTGCTATGAAAAAAGCATCAGAAGGTGAATTGAAAGGTATACTTGGATACACTGAAGACCTTGTAGTTTCTCAAGACTTCGTAGGTTGCAAAAACACTTCTATTTTCGATGCAAAAGCTGGTATCGGTTTGAGTGCTAACTTCTTCAAAGTAGTTTCTTGGTACGATAACGAGACTGGTTATTCAAACAAATTGGTAGATTTAGCACAGCACATTGCTAAATTGTAATTCATAAAGAAAAAAGGTGAGTTGCCTATGGAGGCATACTCACCTTTTTTAATAGTAAACAACTTAATAAAACCGAAACGATATGATTTTAATTGTAGACAGTGGAGCTACTAAGGCCGATTGGACAGCCTTAAATAGCAAAGGTGAAAAAATATTTTTTACTCAAACTTTAGGGTTAAATCCTGAAGTTCTTACAGAAGAAATTCTCGTAGAGCGTATTACCACCAATTATCAATTGTTTGAGAACAGAAATTCAGTATCAGAAGTTTATTTCTATGGTGCTGGTTGTGGTACTGAACGCATTCGTTACTTTGTAGAACGCAGTTTGGCAACTATCTTCAAAAACGCTAAAATAGATGTGAAAGAAGATACTTATGCAGCTGTGTTTGCCACTACAGCTCCCACCGATAAAGCTATCGTATGTATCTTAGGTACAGGTGCTAACTGCTCTTATTGGAATGGTAAAGAATTATACCAAGCAGTAGATTCATTAGGCTATATTTTGATGGACGAATCAAGTGGGAACTTTTATGGCAAGCGATTGATTATCGACTATTACTTTAAGAAAATGCCATCAGACCTTGTACAAAAATTTGAAAACCAATATGAATTGGGCTCAGATGTGATTAAAAATCATTTGTACAAGATGCCAAACCCTAACAGTTACTTGGCTACTTTTGCGAAATTCGTAGTAGAAAATAAGAATCACGAATATTGCCGTGAGATGGTGAGAAAAGGTATGCAACTATTTGTAGACCACTGGATTTCTCAGTATGAAGACCGTTACGAAGTGCCTATCAACTTTGTAGGTAGTATTGCTTTCTTCCTCCAAGATATTTTGGAAGAAATATTGACAGAAAACAATCTTAAATTGGGTACAGTGCTAAGAAAACCAATCGATGGTTTGGTTGCTTTCCACGTAAACAAATTCTTTTAATAACGAATAAAAGATAAAATAAAAAAGACACTCACTATTGTGGGTGTCTTTTTTATTTTAGAACAATCCGTAGAGGAGAGCATCTATTTTATTGATGATTTCACCTAAATCTTCAGGGTTGTTTACGAAATCAATATTATCTACTTCTATAATGAGTAGTTTCCCCTTGTCGTAACTTTTTATCCACTGTTCGTATCGCTGGTTGAGGCGGTTAAGATAGTCTATCGAGATTGTATTTTCGTAATCTCGACCGCGCTTTTGTATTTGGTTTACTAAGTTAGGTACTGAGCTTCTGAGGTAAATCAGTAGGTCTGGTGGGAGAACAAGGCGCTCCATCAGAGCGAATAGAGACTTGTAATTATCGAAATCACGAGAGCTCATCAGTCCCATTTCGTGTAAGTTAGGGGCAAAGATGTGAGCATCTTCGTAAATAGTGCGGTCTTGAATGATGTTATTCCCTTTCTCTCTAAAATCCAAAATCTGTCGGAAGCGACTGTTTAGAAAGTATATTTGTAAATTAAAACTCCAGCGCTCCATTTGGTGATAAAAATCATCTAAATAAGGGTTATCTACCACATCTTCGAAATGGGCTTCCCATTGGTAGTGTTTGGCTAATAGAGAGGTAAGGGTAGTTTTGCCAGCTCCTATATTTCCTGCAATTGCTATGTGCATTTTTAATTAGTTTTTTTCAGCTTCCTCACGTAGACATTTAATCATAGAGGTGTTCTTGATTTCTTGTATTACGAAAGAGCTTTGAATGTTAGAGATAATTTCTAATTTAGATATTTTGTGTACTACAAATCTCTGATAATCTTCCATATCGTTGAGCATAACTTTTAGCAGGAAGTCGTAGCCTCCTGCCATATACGAGGCTTCTAACACTTCATCTAAAGTGCTTATATATTTTTCGAACTCATTAAATAATTCGGCACTATGCTTAAGAAGTTTTACTTGACAATAAGCTACCAATTTTTTTCCGAGAGCTTTAGGATTGGCTACCGCTACATATCTTTGAATTATTCCTAGTGATTCTAATCGTTTGATACGTTCGTGAACTGGAGTGATTGATAGGCTTACTTTTTCGGATAATTTTTTAATAGATTGTTTGCTATCTTGTTGTAATTCATCTAAAAGTGCTAAATCAATACGGTCTAATGCATACATACTTTTATAAATTTATTGGGGGTAAAATTAGAAAATATTTTTGATATAGAAGGGGAAAAGACAAAATATTTTTTCTGTTTTTTTATAAAAGGCTCATAATCATTATTATTTTTAGATGAATAATTGGGTTGCAAAAGGCTAAAACTATAGAAATATTTTCTGAGTAAAGTATATTTTACAGAATAGGTTATTTTCAATAATAGTTTGTATTGTCTTTAAATTGATTATCAATTGAATCAGCTTTGCCAAAGTGTGTGTCGCAAAAAGGACACATTAGAGTTTTTGGAGAGACACAGAATCATCGAAGGGAAACGAAGAATATCAAAAGATGATTAGAGGGGTTTTTGATGAAAAAAGGGTGTAAGGAGGGTGGGGTTAGCTTATAGAGAGCTTATAGGAAGCTTATACGAATCTTGGACGATTGGTATAGAAAGGGTATATAAGTAGTTGATTTATACTGTAATATAGCAAGGTTAAAAGTGCTAAAAACGAGGTTTCGAGGCGAAAGTAATAGAAAGATAAAATGAGAATAGAGCGATGGTTTGGTAATTGCCGACAATCCCAATGAGGGCGAATTGTAACGATGAAAATATAAGATTTTACATTTAATTTTGCTCATTTCGTTTAATTATTGTAGCTTTGCCACTGCTATTAAAACAATATTACATTTAAGATGAACGAAATAGACTACAAATTTGTACATAAAGATTTTAGAATCAATGGATTTCCTATAGATAGAGAACGACTTATTATCTTGGCGGTAGCCTACGTGAAAGATGGTCTGCCTTACCGCAAATCGGTGGGGAGGTTTCTTTTGGATTGGCTTGACGACAGGGATTATATAGAAGCGACAACCTCAGGTTCTACCGGTATTCCTAAGCAAATTCACCTCAAGAAACAAGGGATGGTTAATTCGGCTTTGGCTACGGGTGAATACCTTAATCTTTCACCTAAGAATCGTGCTTTGTTGTGTTTGCCAGCTGACTTTATTGCAGGTAAGATGATGCTTATTCGTGCCATTATTTTAGGTTTACACCTTGATATCATTCGCCCTTCGTCTATGCCTTTATCGCTTACCAGTAAGGATTATGATTTTTGTGCAATGATACCTTTGCAAGCGGCGAAATCTCTTACTGATTTGCCTCGTGTGAAGAAGGTAATATTAGGAGGAGCTTCTATTGATGGAGAATTAGAGGCTAAATTGCAGAATATTCCCACAGAAGTGTATTCGTCTTACGGAATGACTGAAACCATTTCGCATATTGCGATGCGCAGGGTAAATCACACGATGGAGCACGAAACTACCTATAAAGCAATGCCTAATGTTACGTTTACCCAAGACGACCGCAATTGTTTGGTAATAAATGCACCTTTGATTGCCGACCACCCTGTGATTACTAATGATATTGTAAATCTCATATCGCATAGCGAATTTGAGTGGTTAGGGCGTTTTGACAATATTATCAATTCGGGAGGCTTTAAAGTCTTTCCAGAAAGTGTAGAGCACAAGATTAAGAAGTACATCAAAGGTGATTACTTTATTACTAAAGAACCTGATGATGAGTTAGGGCAACGTGCAGTGCTTTACGTACAGGGAGAGGAGAAGGATTACCCTACTTTGGCACACGATATTTATATGGATAAAGATATACTGAAATACGAAGTGCCTCGCCAAATCTATTTCGTTCCTAAGTTTGTGTATACCGATAATCAAAAGCTAAGAAGGGACGAAACGGTTAAGAAATACAAGAAATAAGATGAAACTCAAGAGATTTATCCCTTATATATTGCCTTATAAGAAACAGGCAATACTGAACATATTTTTCAATATTCTTTATTCACTCTTTAGTGCACTTTCGTTTGTGGCACTTATCCCGATGCTTGATGTACTTTTTGGCAAAGCGCAAACAGTAGCTGAAGCTCCTGTATATTCGGGTAATTTGTTGGATTTAGGGAGTTATGGTAAAGCCTACTTAAACTACAAAGTAGGAATCCTTGCGGGAGAAAATACTATTTGGGCTCTTGGAATAGTGATTGCTTTGGTAATTTCACTCTTCTTGCTGAAGAATATGTTTAGCTATTTAGCTTCTTTTTTCATCACTTACCTTCGCAATGGTGTATTACGCGATTTGCGTGATGCACTTTATAAAAAAGTTGTAAGCCAACCGATAGCATTTTTCTCAGAACAGCGTAAAGGCGATATTATGTCGCGTATGGTAGGTGATGTAAACGAAGTACAATACTCATTGCTCTCGGGATTGGAGGCTTTTGTGAGAGAACCTCTTACTATTCTTTTTTCTATTTTGGTTATGCTAGGTATTAGCGTGAAGCTCACGGTATTTACCTTTGTATTTATTCCTATTGCAGCGGCAGTAATTTCGAGGATAGGCAAATCACTAAAAAAGAATTCAATAGCTTTACAACAAGAGCAAGGACGATTTCTTTCGCTCATAGAAGAGACTATAGGCGGATTGCGCGTTATAAAGGCATTTAATGCTGAGGGTATTTTCTCTAAGAAATTTAAGGAATCTAGCAATACTTTTAACCGATTGAGCAATAAGGTAATGAACCGTCAGAACTTAGGGTCGCCAATGAGTGAGTTTCTCGGTATCCTGATGATTGCTATTTTGCTGTGGTTTGGAGGCTCGTTAGTGTTGGTAGATAAAACATTAGAGGGCACTCAATTCATTGCCTTTATGGGATTGGCGTACAATATTCTCACCCCCGCAAAGGCTATCAGTAAGGCATCATACGATATGCGAAAAGGGAATGCAGCAGCCGAACGTATTTTGGAAATTCTTGATTACGAGAATCCTATTAAAGAGTGTGAAAATCCTGTTGTAATTTCTGATTTTACCACTGCTGTAGCTCTGAAAGATATTACTTTTGCGTATGCTGAACTGCCAGTACTCAGTCATTTTTCTTTGGAAATACCTAAAGGAAAGACAATTGCCTTAGTAGGACAATCGGGGAGTGGCAAGAGCACTATTGCGAATCTTATTACTCGTTTTTACGATGTAAATCAGGGAGAGGTACTTATTGATGGGGTGAATGTAAAAGATATGCAAACTGCCTCCTTGCGAAAGCTCATAGGGATGGTATCGCAGGATTCTATTCTTTTTAATGATACGGTAAAGAACAATCTGCTGATAGGAAAGCCCGATGCTACTGATGAAGAACTAGTGACAGCGGCTAAGATAGCTAATGCTTATGAATTTATAAAAGACCTTCCCAAGGGTTTCGATACCAACATAGGCGATGCAGGTAGTAAACTGAGTGGCGGACAAAAACAACGTCTTAGTATTGCTCGTGCAGTGCTGAAAAATCCACCTATAATGGTACTCGATGAGGCAACTTCGGCACTTGATACTGAAAGCGAGCGTTTGGTACAGAATGCCTTAGAAAATATGATGAAGAACCGCACTTCGGTAGTGATTGCACATCGCCTTTCAACAATCCAAAATGCTGACCAAATAGTAGTAATGCAAAAAGGGCAAATAGTAGAGCAGGGTACCCATACTGAACTGATACAAAAGAACGGTATGTATAAAAAGTTAGTGGAAATGCAATCGTTTGAGCAATAAGCTTAGGGTATAGGAGTGAGCCACACAGGCAGGTGCGAGCCGCACAGGCAGATAAACAAAAGACGAACAAAGAACGAACAAAGAACGAACCTAAACCGAAGAAAAATCAACTACATACAGATATTTATACTTACTTATTTAGAACTTTAGCAAGAAGAAAAGAGTGTTTTTACTTTTTTCGTACCTTTGCACCCAAATAGATTATAAACGAACAAAACTAATGAAGAATTTTATAGAAGAATTGCGTTGGCGCGGTATGATTCAGGATATAATGCCTGAAACGGAACAACACCTTATGGAGGGCTTACGCGCCGCTTATGTGGGAATAGACCCTACTGCTGACTCACTGCATATTGGTCACTTGGTGGGTGTGATGATGTTGCGCCATTTTCAAAATTGCGGTCATAAACCTTATGCACTTGTAGGAGGTGCAACAGGTATGATAGGCGACCCTTCAGGTAAATCGGTAGAACGCAATTTGCTCACTGAAGAAGTATTAGTACACAATATAGCGGGTATCAAAAAGCAGTTAGCTAAGTTTCTCGACTTTGAAAGCACTGCGCCTAATCGTGCTGAACTCGTGAATAACTACGATTGGATGAAAGAGTTCTCATTCCTTTCATTCATTCGCGACATTGGTAAGCACATCACCGTAAACTATATGATGGCTAAGGATTCGGTAAAAAAACGTTTCGACCCCAATGAGAATACCGATGGGATGTCGTTTACTGAGTTCTCATACCAACTCTTGCAAGGTTATGACTTTTTGCATCTCTACCGTGAGAAAAACCTCACTTTGCAAATGGGCGGCTCTGACCAATGGGGAAACATTACCACTGGTACCGAGCTCATTCGCCGTATTGCTGGAGGAAAGGCGTATGCCCTTACTTGTCCGCTGATTACTAAAGCCGATGGTACTAAATTCGGTAAGAGTGAAGGCGGTAACGTATGGCTTGACCCTGAGAAAACTTCGCCTTATAAGTTCTTCCAATATTGGATTAATACTTCCGATGCCGATGCAGAACGTTATATTAAAATCTTTACAATGCTCAGCAAAGAGGAAATCAATACTCTCATCGCACAGCACACCGAGGCACCTCACTTGCGCATATTGCAAAACAAATTAGCTGAAGAACTCACCCTATTAGTACACGGACGCGAAGAGCTTGAGAAAGCTAAAAAAGCATCACAAATCCTCTTTGGTAACTTTACTTCTGCCGATTTACGCACTTTAGACGAGAAAACTTTCTTAGAAGTGTTTGACGGCGTACCTCAAGCCGAAGTAAGTGCCGCCGATATTACTGGTGGACTTGATATGATTGCCATTCTTTCAGCAAAAACGGGCTTCATTAGTTCTAACTCCGAAGCACGTCGTGCCTTGAAAGAGAACTCTATTTCCGTAAATAAAGAGAAAGTAGGTGAAGACTATCAAATAGGGGAAAAAGACCTTGTAGATGAGAAATTTATCTTATTACAACGCGGAAAGAAAAACTACTTTATAGTGAAGAAAGTGTAGCTCTCTATAATATTCAACTTTGTCAAGGGAGCGCGCCGTGCAGATAGAAAAACTTTGGCAAAGTTTTTAACTTCTAGTTCTTAACAATGAAACTCCTCTTACCCTTTATTTTATGTTTCTTACTTATCGCTTGTAAAACAGTAGATATGACGGTGCTAAATGATGTGCCCTTTTATGCTTTTTCTAAAGAAAAGGAAGGAGATAATGAACGTAAATTTCCTTTTGTACCTTTGGAATATCAACAGCAAAAGGCAGTAGTGAACAGCTTTCGGTTGCATTTTAAAAAAGATTCTTTGTTTGTAACTTACGACTCAATTGCTAATGACTCAACTATTCCTGTAGTAAGAGGCTTTAAAGGTAAGCAAAAACGGCGCTTTTGGCGCTATTATGCTGCTCGTGAAATAGAACCTTATTTTCCTATTTATATGAGGATTTATATTCACCGGTTGCGTTTGCGCCCTACTGAAGAAGGAAATTTGAGAGTGGATACTTATGTAGATAATGAGGGGGTTGTATTAGTTATATTAGGAACAGGTTATTCCTATAAACTGAAGCATATTTATAAGCGTATCAATGATGAAGAGCTGATGATTCCTTTTTTTGAAAATGGTAAATATGGTATCAACAAGGGAGGAAAATTGTTCATACCTGCTCAATATGATTATATCAGTGCCTATACCGATGGTTTCTTTATCGTAGAACAAGGAGGCAAGTGGGGAACGATTGATAAAAATGGTCAGATGATCATTCCTTTAGAATACGATGCTTTGCAGTATGATAAATCAGTAGACAGTCACCCTTTGTTTATAGCACAAAAAGAAAGATGCTACGGGTTTTTAGAACCTTCAGGAGTACCTATCTTACCTCTTATTTATAGTTATATTGAAAAACGATGTAGTGGAAAAAGTTATAATTTAGGGATAGGTGATAAAGTAGGCTATTTTACCTATGATATTAACTCTTCGTCAAAAAAGCCTTATTTATTTATTCCTGCTGTATACAGCAAAATAGAAATGCGTACCCTCTATTGGGATTATATATTAGTGTACGAAGGACTTACGCCTTTGTTCATAGACCACAAAGGTAATGAATACAACTTACAGACAGTTCATCTGAGTAAGTGGGAAGCTTTTATGGGAGGAGAGTCAGAGCAGGAATGTATAGTAAAGATTGATAATAGTTTTTATAAACCCAACTTAGAGACCAAGCGCCCTGCAATGCGCTCTGAAAACCCTATACTTGTATTAGAAAAATGAAAACTCTGATTTCTTTCTTGTTATTCTTAAAGAGGAAATACAAATAGGCAATCAATATTACCATCCTCATATAGAAAGTAAGCACCCAAGAAAAGAAACACCCTAATCTTCTTCTATTATATGTACCCCAAAGAGATTACTAAAAATCTCTTTTACTTTTATAAAATCACTTTGTCGTACGGCTAAATGTAGCACACAGTTTTCAGTGAGCAGTTGATGACTGATAGTGAGGTTTTGCTCTTTTACTACCCGCATTACTTTGTTCATCAGTGGATATTCAAAACTGATGATGAGTTCCTCGGTAATGCGCTTTTCTACAATTTCTACTTCTTGCAAGGTGAGTTGAGCAGTAGTTTTGTAAGCCTGCACCAATCCGCCTACCCCTAATTTAATCCCTCCGAAATAGCGCACTATTACCACCAGTACGTTAGTAAGCTCAAATGACTGTATTTGTCCATAAATAGGAATCCCTGCTGTATTGTTAGGTTCACCGTCGTCGTTAGTGCGATAACGCTGGGTAGTGCCATATCCCAACTGCCACGCATAACACCAATGCCGTGCCGAGAAATGTTCTTTCTTCACAGCTTCGAGATGCACCTTTATCTCCTCTTCAGAAGTAATTGGGAAAGCATAGCCTAAAAACTTACTGCTTTTCTTCTTAAAAATCACCTCTTCTACCGAGGTAGCTATGGTTTTGTAGGTATCCAAATTAGCTAATTATTGAAAGGTATATTTCACTGAAAGTCCTGTGCGAATAGTCGTCATTGGGAAGGCAGTTGAGATAGCTGATTTAGAGAAATTGTATTGGAAATAATACGATGCCAAAAGGTTACGAGTAAGAGCATATTCGGCAGTGAGGTTACCCAACCACGAGGTTTGTCCTGCCGTTACTTGGTTGTTGAATATTTCCATATTGCGTATTACCGTAAACTCATTGAGGTAGGAAAGAGTGCCTTTCAGTACCAAATCGCTCTTTAAGGTAGTGAGATTACCATTTACTCGGGTAACGAAACGCAAATCTTTAAATCGGTATCCTACCCCGAATTTGTATTCGCGTTTGAGAATCTCAGTCAGGTAATCATTGTCCAAACTGATAGAAATAGTACGGTCTCGGTTGAATTCTGCCAAGAAGCTCATAGAGTTTTTGAATTCCATATCTGCCCTAATAAGCGGATTGAACTGCTCAGCGAGAGTAACAGTAGAATAGAGTTTCTCATTGAGAAAATCGCCTGCTACGTTCGTTTTATTAGGGTTAGCTGGTTCATATTCTAAGTTAGTGCGGAACTCACTAAGCGAGTAACTGGCACGATAACCGTGTGCCAATGAGAAACGACGGAAAGTATTCTTGATAAACTCTACGCGCATTAGTCCGGTATAGCGTATATTCCACTCAGGGATAGGAATATTCTTGAAAGCATCAAGCGATACGCCACTGGCACTACTTCCTGAATAGGCTGCAAAGAAAGCAGGTATCATCACTGCTTGGCTCTTTTTGCTATAACCTATAGGGTAACCTTCTGCATCTACGCTGGCTGGATTCAAACCGCGCGCCTCAGCCAAACGACGTGCTACGGTAAGTCGGTTTTCTTTGAAACGTTCAAAGGCTTCCGACTTGTATTCATCAATCTTATTAAAGGTAGTAGCTATCAAGTTGGTAGAAATATTAAATCTACCCACTTGGTTGCCTACTAATGGATTATAAACAAAGTTGCGCACTTCAAAGGTTTCAGTATAGTTCTCGGTATACTGACGATTAGCTTTTAAATTGATTTGCAAATCAGGGATAGGTTGCAAGTTAGCCGTAAGCAACAGCTGTTTCTCTTGTGATTTGATGTATTGGTCGTTGAAATCAGGGAATTCAGTAAGGTAACCGCGTTTTGCCATCTCATAACGTAAGTCAGTTTGGTCACCAAACATAAAGCCTGCCGATGGTTTAAAGGTGCCTAAGAAGCCTACTTGTTGCGTATATCCTGGTATGGTGCGAGCATTGGTAACTGAGTAGTTCACTCCTACTGTTTTGAGCATTGTCAAGAAAGTTTTAGCTACACTGGCTTTTTCTCCTCTTGGAGTAGCTTTTACGCCTAAGTAACGATACAGCTGGTCGAAAGTAAGGTTTGCTGTAAAGTTATGCGTATTGCCGTTTTGCAAGGTGTTTACTTCTTGGCGTGCCAACTGTAAGAGAGTTTGTGAACCGCGCTGATAGTCGAAATCACCAGAATAAGTATAGTTAGCTTTCATAAATTCAAAGAAAGGAAACTTACTAAAAGGCAAATCGTAGTTCACTTGGAACTTCGAGAAGAAGTGGTCTGGAGTTCCTAAATCCCAGAAATCTGACCAAAGTGATACTTCTTTATTAATGCCTGATATATCCCCATTGCCATCGTACACATAGTAGTTGCGAATGATACTGTTATTAGTAGCATTGAAGTTCAATCGCAATGATTTAGTCAAATTGTAGTTGATAGCGTATTGGTGATTCATCTGGTAATTGCGCTGTTGTAGCTCAGGGAGTGCTTTTTGCTGATTTGCATTCACACCATCAAAATGTACATCGCGGAACAATTGCTTAGTAAAAGAACGATTGATATCAGTAGTGAACATAATGCTGGTAGGCAGAATGTTCAAGTTTACATCTGCTAACCATTGCCAATAGCGCTTATTAGCAAACTTACTACTTTTCTTGAAAGGCTCTACGGCAGTAGGTTTGAAAGTATAGTTGTACATAAAGCCTGCGCGCACTTGTTGTTCATCTTCGTAACGCAACTCGTAATCGCGGTGGTTCTTCTCGTTGTAAGCATAGTTAAAAGTAAAGTTCTCTATGTTGTAAATACGGTTTTTCTGTCCTTCGCCTAAGTTTTTCTTCACCCCGATGAGGTTAATACCGCGTCTTAGTGTATAATCTTCTGCTTGTTCTTTAATAATTTCTCGCTCGCGTGCGTTTTGTGCTACGTCCAATCGGTCTTCTAATTTGATGTCTTGATATACGGGGTCGTACTCTGGGGTCGAGAGTTTCTGCGAGTGATTCAAGCCTACCGGTATTTGCATATTCCACTTAGGAGGGAGCAGTTTCCCCGCATTGATGTTCATCATTACATCGTATTCGCGGGTACTTTCTAAGGCGCGCTGATTAGGAGCTTGGTCTACCGCTCCAAAACCTACGGTATGCATACGTCCTGTAGCCGAGATGTTCATTAGTTCAGAGGCATTCGCATCAAGAGAGCCTACGGCTGCCCAACCGCCGTGGTTTTCCAATTCGGCTACACGCAATTCGTTGAACCAATATTCCCCACTCAGTCCATTACTGCCCGATACGTTTTTCACCCCTATCATTACGGCTCTTACACTACCGAGCGACGGATTCCCTTTGATTACATAACGGTTTTGTCCCGCTACGTGTGGCGCACTCTCAGGTACTACATTGAAGTTTGCATCGTAGTATACCGCATCACTCATTGTTTGGTTGCGTATGCTTATAGCTTTTAACTTGGTGAGCACGTCCATTGGGATAACCAATTGGTTGTTTTGTGGCCATATCAGTTGCTCTGTCGAAGCACCCGCAGGCGTTACCTGTAAGGGTACTTCCACTTGGTAATAGTTGTCGTTAAAGTCAGTACCTACCCGCAAGAAAGCCACTGCCTGATTATCGCTCAGCGGTTTGTTCTTATAGGCTTCAGCGTGTACAAACATCTTGATATACTTGTATTGTCGAAGGTCAAAGCGCATTGCCTTGTATACCGCCCTACTATCGTTGTTTTCAAGGTTATCCACTATGTAAGATAAAGCCTGCTCGTTTTGTTCTACCAAGGTGTTGTTGGTATTAATACGCTCACGGCGTACCCCTGGTGGCATACGGTAAGGAATAGGCTGACGGGTTTCGTTCTCAATTAAGTTTACTGAATTGATTTCTACTTTGGTGCCGTCATCACTTGGGTCGTCCTTATCAGTGCTGAGGGTGTAGTTGTAATAACGCCAATCACCGCGAATAAGGTCAAGTGTACCAAAGCGTAATAGCATTTCTTGAGGGAAGCCTGTAAGGTACATACGCATATGGGTCATCGAGTTGATGATATCCATCTTGTCGTTGTTGTTCAATGGGTATTGGAACCCTTCTCGCCACATCTCACCGCTGGCAATCGGTATTTTAAACTGTATCCAGCGGGCACTTACTTGTTGCCCGTTAGGTGCTTCTACCGATACCACGCGAATATCATTCACATAAGGGTCAGCAGTGGTAATATTAGGTTTAATACGCACTCTGTATTCAAGGTAGTTGTTGGCGGTGTTCATCGTATAATCACCGTTGATATCTTCATAATCAGGAATTGTGGTCGAACCTCTGTTCGTATTAGTCACTGCCACAGGCGAGTTTCCTTGCGTACCATTGTAGTTGTAATAACGGTTTAAGATACCACCACTACGCGCCAAAAAGTATTCGTAGTTATCCATCGCAGGGTCGTTAGGTGAGGTAGCTACGTTATTGTTGTATATTCTCGATTCTTCGGCGTCGTTGAGTCCATCTAATCCTATATCTTGCAGAGCACGGTTAGATGAGTTGTCATCAAAAGCATATATCAGCGATTGTGCCGCAGGTACTTTACCCCAAGAAGAGGTATTAACACTTGAGGTAGAAGAAAGTCCTGGTAAGCCGTTTTCATACTGTTTCCTACCGTCTTTAAGTACGTCTTCTGATATATTTCCCAAGTTGAACACCAATTCTCCATCACCACTGTATTCACCTGAATAATAAGGATCCATTACCCAGAACTGCAAGAACTCTATGTTACTTTCTTGAAAATCCGAATAGCTCATACCGCGCATAATCCCTGCCCATTTGTCGTTTTTAGTACGAGAAGTAAAACTTGGGTCGTTGTTATAAGGACCTTTTACATTAGGGTAATAAGCTAAGTCTAAGGTAGTTTGTACTAACGATTGTCCTTGGGCTAATTGCTGTTGTGGGAAGATTTCTTCTATAAAAATACGACGCGTACTATTCTTAGAGATTTCGCTACTACTTATCTCCGAAGGCTTTTGGTTTGAATAGAACACAGGGTCTATGGTATACCACGACAGTTTGGCACGCCCATAACCATTGCGTAAGTTATTGGGGTCATCAGGCCCATTACCGTATAGGGTGCGTGAAGCTGTACCACTGCCTTGTCCAAATTCCAAAGGCGTGCTCGCCAATTTCCACGCAAGAGGCGAACGCATATCAATAGTGGCTTGCGCTGCCTCAAAGTCGTCTAAGTACACGGTAGTTTCTCCGTCAAAATCATCTGCCTTAGGGGTACCGGCTCTTAGGTAAGCAAATTCACCTCGTATAGATAGATTCGACGGCGCATCGCTCTTAATCGTAGGAATACGGTTTACCCAGCGAGTTAGGAAAGGTAGCTCAGTAGAGTAAGTTCCTCCAAAACCGAAGATAGTATTGTTTACGGCTTCTTGCCCGTAGCTGGTCTTTTGGGTATAAGGTCGTTCGCGTAGGTTCACGATAGAACCTCCAATGATAAACTTATCGTTGAATTTGTGTTCTACATTCACGCCCATAAAGCGGGTGGTTTGCCCTCCAAAAATCAGATTGTTCTCTACTGAAACCTGTATAGGCAAGTTGCTCGCTTCAAGACTCGGATTGATAATCTCCACAATTCCTGATTGATAGTCTACTAAATAGTCTAATCCTTCAACCAGTATACGCCCACCGGCTGTTACCGTTACTGAACCACGAGGTATGTTGAAGGCTCCTAAGGATATACCTCTTCTACCCGATGACTTATAGCGTCCTTTCATTTGGAACTTATTCTTATCACCGTCCATCTGGGCTTGGGTTTTCGTATTTTTGTATAGTGAAGTATAAACGTATTTTCGTTGGTTGTCATTATAAGTTGCAGGGTCGTCGTAATTTGCACCACCACCTAAGGTGTTGTAGAGGTATTCACCAAAAGGCTCTACTTTGGTAAAGAATATTTTTCCGTATTGTTCGTCTACGGTAATGCCCGGAACAAAATCAAAGAACCCGTCACCACCTGGCTGAGGGTCGTTGTATTTGTTGAGGCGGTCGAAGTTGAAGAGATTTAACAAAATGCGGTCTTCCAATCCTGTAGGCCAACCGTTATTGTTTACTTTTTCGATATAGTTAATAGGGGAGGGGTTGGAGTAGAAGATATTCATACGGAAATCTTCTGGTGAAAGCTGTGCTGAACCTACTGAATACACGTTCTTCATCATCAAATCCCAAATAGGGTCTTTCACATTCAGGCGGTTACTTTTAAGCATCTTCAACACCAAAAGGTTGTTGGTAATCGCATTGTTACCACCTCCGTAAAACTGATTGGTAGTTGCCGAGATACCGTCGTTGGCAAACTCACCCACTTGATACACTTGGCTACCGTAGGTATATTGATAAGCTACCGCCAATACCTCATCGCTACTAAGGGCTGTGTTCAGCGATATATAACCGAGTTTGGTATCTACTTTATAGTCCACTCCCTCTTCAAGTTTACGAGCGTTCTCTATAACGGCGTAGTCGTAACCCTGACTTACGTAGGAGCTGTTCGTGCCAAAACCTTGTTGTACCGTAGCCACATCGCGAATAGCGCTGGTAAGTACCGAATTTGGTGTGCCCAAACGTGTAGGGTCGTATTTGTTAGCCCCATTGGCAGGCATATTATTGGTGGTAGCATTAAAGAAGCTGGCTCCTGCTTTATTTCCCAAACGTGTATTCTCCATTTTGGGTTCACCTAAGTCTTGTACAGCCAAGATATTGCGGATATTCCCCATACGGCTATTGCGGTTGGTTACCCACACCTCCAAACGGGTAATTTGCACTTTACTATTGATAAATGGGTAGTTTTCTAAAGCGCGGTCGTAGTTATCACGGAAGAACTGTGCGAGGAAGTAGTTGCGGTTTTCGTCGTAGTCAAGAGCCGAAAATTCAAACTCTGTAATAGTGCCACTGCCTTGGGCACTTACGGTCTTTCGCTCCGATTTCTGTTCAGAGAAAACACCCGTGATAGTAGTACGCCCAAATTTAAGTTCTGTCTTCACCCCGAAAAGGCTCTGCGAACCTGTGATGAGTGAGTTAGACATCGGCATTGAGATATTACCCAATTCTATTTTTTGTACGATATCGTCTTCATCAGGGGTATATTCTAATTTAAATACATTTTGGAAATCAAAGGAGGCTTGTGTGTCGTATTGAGCGTTAAGTGTTAGGCGTGTACCTATCTTACCGGTAAGCCCTAAGCTGATGCGCTGTTCAAAATCTAAGCCCCACGAACTGCGGTAACGCGGACTCACTACGGGGTTGTCGTTGCGCGTATAGCGTACGCCTAAATCTACCCCTACACTTCCCTGCGGAATCAGTTCTATATTGCGCCCCCCGAACACGCTTTCAAAAAAGTCAGAATTTACGTATAATTCGGGCAAGAGGTCGCGTTGCGTTTTTTTCTTATCGGCAGTATTGCTTTGGGTATCGCCTATGGCGTCCAATTTAGTTCGGTAGTATTCCTTCATACGCTCACGCAACACCAAGTTTTCATATTGTTGTACCGTGAGAAACATAGGGGTAGAAAGGTCGTAATTTCCTAATTTCTCAGTGTATACATAGCGGTCGAGCGTCGGGTTATAGGTATACTGATGCACAATGCTTTTAGGTTGCTCTAACCCTATACGCCCAATGCCATTCCGCACAGTCGTCTCAGTTTGAGTACTCGTAGCGGTTTGGGTCGTAGGGGTTACTTGTGCTTGAACACTGAATCCTGCTAAAAGTAGTAGAAATAAGGTTAAACGTTGCTTTACTGACATCTTATAAGAAATAATTAAACACCTATAAACCAAATTATTGCTATAACGTTATAACCTCTTTTTTGGCAGATAGGTACATTATGAGATAATGTAATTTGGTGCAAAAATATAAAATAAAGTATAATTAGCAAAGGATATCACTTTTTTTCTACACCAAATGTGTAAATTATTTTTTTAAATATACTTCACCTTCACCCTATCTTATCATTATCCTACCTTCGCCTTTTAAACGGATAACCACCCCAGTTGAAATCACCTTCCTCCTCCTAACTCGCTCTTCACTTTCGTTTTTCCCCTCTTTACTCTTCGTTTAATTAACATTTTTTAACTTTTTAATATCTGCTCTTACCCTCTCATTATTAACTACTTATATACCCTTTCTATACCAATCGTCCAAGATTCGTATAAGCTTCCTATAAGCTTTCTATAAGCTAACTATACCATAACCCTATCTTCGATATCTTCCGTGTATATCCGAAATACTCCGATAATGCACTTTTGTAAATCCCTCTCTTTTGCAAAAAATAAGGCAATGGTTTTTCATACCATTGCCTTATAGCAGTTACTCTTTATATTTCTTTTTTACGTTTATCTATTAACTCTCACCTGCCCTTGTAGCTCGCACTTTTACATCAAACTACCGTCAAAGAGGAAAGGTAGTAAATCTTTGATAGAAGCTGTTCTGATGATATTCCCTTCTGCTCCCATAAAATAAACAGGTATTAGCTTTTTCTGCTTAGTCTCGTATTCTGAAAGTGATTGCCTACACGCTCCACACGGAGAAACAGGGTAACAAGTAGGGTCTTCGGCAGTGCCCGAAATAGCAATCATCTCTATTTCTTCATCAGGACATTGGGTAGAAGCCTGATAAATAGCCACTCTTTCAGCACACAACCCCGACGGATAAGCAGCATTCTCTTGATTAGAACCTATGAAAATTTGTCCGTTTTTAAGACGAACCGCCGCTCCTACC
Organism: Capnocytophaga sp. oral taxon 864; assembly: GCF_002998835.1. Classification (NCBI taxonomy): domain Bacteria; kingdom Pseudomonadati; phylum Bacteroidota; class Flavobacteriia; order Flavobacteriales; family Flavobacteriaceae; genus Capnocytophaga; species Capnocytophaga sp. oral taxon 864. Next base: position 923,462 of record NZ_CP027232.1, on the reverse strand, counting down.
TTAAATTTGGAGTAAGGAGCATAAGCATTTTCTCTAGCCATAATCGCTTGTTGCATTAGTTCTTGTGCTTTTTTTGGCAGGTCAGTAACCCCCTCAAAAACGCTATATTTAATATTTAATTGTTTTTCCGTTTTCATAAGTGAATATTCAATATTTGATTTATGGGGCAAATATACAGAAAATAATCAAAACTAATACACTTTTGTTATGGTTTCAGCATTTTAAAATCTTCTCTACTCTCAATAGGCGTATTTTGGTACTCTAACGTCCAGCCCACAGCTCGGGTAGCAAAAATAAGATTAGAAAGTTCGGTAAGCAATCGATTTTCGGCATTGCTCCTTAGGGTTGAAGCATTCACTTTGCGTTCCAACTCGGCTTTTACCTTCTTTTGTATCTTCTCTACATCGGTAGGAGTAAAAGGGTTCACCTGACTCTGGCTCACGTCGTAATATTTCATCGTTGGGTATATCTTTACCTCTGCCTCTGGCAGTGATTTAATGATGACTTTCTTTTGCTCTTCGTTTACCTCATAGCTGATTTTGTGCAGGTCGTAAGCTACCGTTACATCAGCATTTACTACTGTAAGGATTTTCTTATCAAACGAAAGCAAATCCATAAAGTACTTTTGAGTATCGGTATACGAGAGTACTTCTGCAAAATGTCCTTCAGTAACAACCAACTTGCTTACGTTGGCTATTTGCGTTTGTATCAGAGCCGTATCAGCCTCCAATCTCTCTTTGTCTTCTTTCTTATCAGTAAAATACTTTATTAATAGCAAGGCTACTACAGCCACAGCTACTCCTAACAAAAATTTCTTCATTGTTGTATATATTTTTTAATGTAAAAATTTTTAATTTACAGTCTATCAGAATTGGTTTGCAAATTTTGCGTCGCTACACTTTGCCAAAGTTTTGCTTGTGCGGCTCGCACCTTTGGCAAAGTTGATACACTGATAATCAGTCTCTTTTTCAGTATATTGTAGGGGCGACTTGCAAATCGCCCTCTAAGAACAAGCCTATTGAGTTGCAATCTATTTTTGTTTGACTATAAAAAAACAGCTATTGCTAGCTTAATCTATTACCTTTTACCTGTTGCCTATAATGTATCCCAAAAAGCACGCCAAAATTCCTAATCCTACACTTCCTACTACATAAAAAGTAGCTTTTAGTAGTTCATTTTGCTGAAATAATTGCAGTACTTCCAATGAAAAAGTAGAAAACGTGGTGAAGCCTCCCAAAACGCCTGTCATTAGTAATAAAACTAAATAGCTATCTACTTCTTTATTCTTGAAATAACCGTAGAGTATTCCTATCAAGAAACACCCCAATATATTTACCATAAAAATACTTATGGGGAAGGACAATATTTTACCCCATCTGCTCAATCCTACTGAAAGCACATAACGAAAAACTCCGCCCATAAAGCTCCCAAGTCCTACTATTAAAACTGATTTTATCATACTTACAATTGTTTGGTAATACTGTTAGATTTGTTTATCGCCTGCCCAACTCACAAAAACCGTCATTAAATGAGTTTCGAGGGCTTCGCAATAGCCTACAAAGATGAAATCTTCTTTTGATAGTTCGCTGTGATGTTGTTTGTTTACTTGTAATAATAATACCAATTTCCGTTCCACTCCTTGTCGCAATCTTCCTGAGAGGCAAAAGTACAATCTTTTATACCTTCCTCAGGGTATTGTTGATCACGCAATAGTTTTTGGTGATAGTCGTTTATCTTTTGCAGTAAGCCAGTTTCCTTTGCTTTGCTCAGTTCCTCTTCTGTTTTAAAGATGTAAGACACAAAGTAATCTTGCGGGGCTATATAAGCTCCGAAATCCACAGAAGCGTATAATTCTTGAAAAGTTGCCTTTACCTCTTCTTGTGTTTGGGCAATGATATTTTTCCATATTTTGCTCATAATTTTTTTATTTATTATTCTAATAACCATTGTTCATCGGTAAAACCTTTGCGGTAAGCCTTGCCGTGTACATCAATCACAGCGTGCCATTCTTGGCAGGTTTCTAAGGGAATTTCAGTCACTAAGGGCATACATTCTTCACGTAGGGCTTTATAGGTTTGTGCGGTAGAAAGGTTCAGGCGGTTCAAAAGTCGTATAGCATACTGGTCAGCTATGAACACCTTTCGCTCAAAGATGTACAACAACATTGCATCGGCAGTTTCTTCGCCCACACCTTTGATAGAGAGCAATTCTTTGCGAAGCTCCTCAGTAGGGATAGCTTCAAACTTTTGTAAGGAAGCTCCGTGCGACACATACCATTCCATCAGGGCTTTGATGTAAGTGCTTTTTTGCTTGTAGAAGCCTGCCGGACGTATATATTCCTGTAAAGTGTTCAGTTCCATAGCGTGTAAAGCCTCTACTGATAAGTTACCCTCTAAGTTAGCAAGGGCTTTTTCGGTATTCTGTTGGGTAGTTTGCTGAATGAGAATCATCGAAATCCAATCAGTGATGCGATTGGGGTCATTCCACCAATATTGCTTGCCGTAATGGGCTAATAATTTATTGAAAACTTTGATTTTTTGAGACATAAAATGCCTAAGGTGTTTTTATAAGTTAATGTCAATTCGATATATATAATACTGATTTACAGTTGCATTTATATTGTAATCTGTGAAATCCAGCAACGCAGTTGCCAATTCGTGCCCATCACATTTGTCAATTATCAATTGTCAATTGAAAGACTATCCGTGCAATCCGTGTAATCTGTGTGTAGTCTGCGAGCTGGCATAGCAGAGTATGTGTCTGAAGGCAACTTGTTGCCTATTTGTTTGATTTTTTTAAGATTTGTAAGATTTCTGTAGCGTAAGCTACACTTTTCTTACGTCGAACTCACGTTAAGTTATTGTAATTAAACAAGGATATTTCTTTTAAACCTCTATCGAAAAAAGAGGTCAAGCAAAGGTTACCTGTGATATTTTGGAGTTTGTGTTTTGTCATTCCTTTAGGTAAGAAAATATTGCCATATTCGCGTGTGGTGAGCGAAAAGACTTTTTGATTGCCCTTCCATTCATCGGTTTTAAAAACAGGTGTTAGTATCACATATTCTGAGTCCGTGAAACAGCCATTAACACCGCGTTTTTTATAATCGGTATGCAAATTGTCCGATTCAATAATTTTCTCGATGACCTTCCCTTCGGCAGAGATTTGTGCGAGCGCATAATAATCCATTCCCCATTTATTGACCGATGAAGCGCTTTCACCCGGAATGAAGGCGTAGATTTTTTTATCCGATATTTTAAGACTGTCTATTTTTGGGGTGTCGGTGGTTCTGTTGTCACGATGTGTAAATGCTTTTTTATCTATGTAAGAAAAGGATTTCCATTTGGCAGTTTTGGCTGTATCATCAAATTCTAAAAGGGCAAAACATCTTGCATTGCCGTAATAAACTTCATTTTCAAAGCAAACGGGAATTATTTGGCTATCGGATATATTTTGAAAATACCGCTGTTCAGCTTTCTCTGGTACAATGTTATACCTGAGTAATGATTTATTTTTTATCGGAATGAGTGCTGGAGACGAATGCATATCTGAGTAATACCGCACTTCTTTTGCCGAGATGATGATGCCAAACCCTTCTTTATATCTGAAAAGCACAGGATAATCTCTGTTGGATGTTGGGCTATATTCAATAGGAATCTTTTTGACGCCTTCGGTTGAAAGGACAAGGGCGTAATATTTATGCCAATCGGTATGATCGGAAGTTAAAATTACAGCAGTGCCATTGGGTAGTAAAATCGAAGCATAAACAAATGAGAATTCATTGTCAAATTCCCATTTTCTCAAAAGTGTTAGTTTAAAATCGCTCATATCCTTTTCTTTTTTTGCTGACTGTTTACTCGGCAAAGGTAGTAAATAATTTGCTAATTAGCTAATTAGCAAATTGACTAATTATTATTATCTTTGTGCCTTAAAAAAACATATTATTATGGAATTGCAAGTAGGAAAGAGCTATCGGGTGAAAAATGATATTTTCAACTTTAAATCGGGTGAAGTTTGGTCGTTAGTAAGAGAAGGATACCAAGCTTACTATGGCGAACACAATTTTGTATTCGTTAATTCCGAGAAAAATTGTCAGTTTATGGTATTACGAGATACTTCCGATGAAGATATGGAAATAGGATGCCATTTGGATAGGTATTTTGAGGAAATTGAAGGGTATAATAATAATAATTTTATATCTTTGTCCTTAGATAAAAAAGACACTATGAAAATCTTAGTAATAGGCATAGGCGTTATAGGTTCTATTTACGGCTATGTATTTTCTAAAGCAGGACACACGGTAGCACATTATCTTAGAAAAGACAGTAAAAAGAATAACATACACACTTTAAACGTTCATATCTTGGACGGACGTGGACACAAGAAAGGACTTTCGTATACCGATAGCTATTCTATTGAGCACGCCACAGAAAAGGAGTATGATTTTATCTTCATTGCGGTACCTTCTGGAAAATTGGCAAGTGTAATAGAAGAACTCAATAGAGAGCATATTACAGGAACACTGCTCATTGCTTGTGGTATTTGGGAAGATAAGAATTATCTGGAAAAACTCTTAGGTAATCGTCCTTATGTATTGGGTTATCCCGTAGCAGGAGGCAACTTAGAAGGTGAGACCCTCAATGCTTGTCTATTTGACCATTTTATGCTGGAGAGCAAAGCAAAAACTACTATTGATAATTATGACGATTTAGTAAAGCTATTTAGCGACTGCCACATAGCCTTAGAACACCCTTACGATATGCTCGAATGGATATGGTTGCATCTGGCTATTAATGCAGGAGTTATTTCGGTAGCAAGTACTACAATGGAAAATTATAGCAATAATGCACAAACTACTGAGGCAGCCGAGAAGCTAATACAGTCTGCCAAACTACTGAAGCAAGCCGTAAAATCGGTACGTGAAACGGTGAAGATAGTAGCCTCACGAGGAGTGGTACTAAAACACTACAACAACGAGTTACTACCTTACAAATTGCCTACTTTCCTTTCAGCACCTTTGATGAAAAGAATGTTTGCCAACAATATCCTTACCCCAAAAATAATGACTCTCCACAACAACCTCCCCGACTTATTATATGTATGCAAGTGCGTGTATGAAGAAGGTAAGAAAAAAGGTATAGAAGCACCTTTGTTCTATAAAAATTGCAGCAAGTTACCAATGTAATGGAAATACCTAAGGTCTAGTATAACATAAAAATCCCCGCTCATAGTATGCTCTACGAGCGGGGAAATATTATTTTTGTTGGTTAGATAACCTGAGGGCTTCTGTCCAAAAAGCGTCTTCTTCGTCTATGTGTTCAGAGAATAACCAAACCTCTTGTATTTTGTCGTTCTCTACCCGATAGAGATCAATACCTCTCATTCGCATACTTTTGTCAAAAGCAAAGACCTCAAAAGCGACGGCAGCAGCTACCAAAGGGTCGTTTTCGGTGATATAATCGATTTGGTCAATAGCAAAAGTGCCTCCACTGAGTTGCGACATTCTTCCCAAATGAGAGAATACAGCCTCTTTACCTTTGTAACTACCTGAAAGAGCCCCTTTCCCTGGTTGATGCCATACTAAGTCATCGGCTAATAAACTGCCTACTTTCTCAAAATCTCCTTTAGCTAAGGAGATATAAAACTGATGTACAATTTCTGTTTTTGTCATTTTTATATGAATTTTTCTTTGTTATTTCACCGCAAAATTATACCTTTGTATCCAAGCACACAAGTACTTACGAGAAAGTAAGCACCTTACAAAAAAGTTAGAATTACTCAGTATCAAATAGAAAAAATATTGCGATGGACGAAAAAAATATTAACAAAGACTGTCCTGTATGGCGAACAATGCAAATAATGGGAAGCAAATGGGCAATGCTTATACTGTTTCATCTCAGTCAGCACACACATCGTTATGGAGAACTAAAGCGTGCCATTCCACAAGTGAGTGAAAAAGTACTCAATGAAGAACTAAAAACGCTCTGTACTCATCAATTGGTAGCAAAAGTAAGTTATCCAGAAGTACCCCCGCGAGTGGAGTATTCCCTTACAGATTTAGGTAAAGAAGCCTTGCCTATCATAGAAGCGATTATCCGTTTTGGAAATGACCACTTGAAGAGTAACTAATAAAAACCCTCCCCACTCGTAGTATTTCCTACTAATGGGGAGGGTGTTTTCTTATCCTAATTTGCGTGTTATTTCAGCGAAGAAAGAAATGCTAACAATCGTTGGGCTTGCGCTTTGGCTTTTGCTTCTATATCTTCTTTGGTATAGCCTGCATTTACTGATGTCCCGTGAAAATATAGAGGCTCTACATACTTCATCTGCGCATAATAAGCCGTTTGTGCTAAATTCTTACAGAACTCGTATACTTTGAAATGGTGTTCTCCCAAAGTGTGATATTCACTTTCGGGTGCCCCAACGGTAAAACTTGGGATAAAATATTTCCCTTTGAGCTTATCTCCTTGTGAACCATAAGCAAACTGATACGTGAAAACCTCATCAAACCAATGCTTGAGTATCGCTGGCATATTATACCAATAAAAAGGATATTGAAAGATAACCTCTCGATGCTTGAGTAAGGCTTCTTGCTCCGCTTTTACATCTATTTGAAAGGTAGGGTATAGCGCTGATAAATTTCTGATTTCAAAATCTATATCGCTACGAGAAAGCTCCTCTATGATAGCCTTATTGGCTATCGATTGGTCAAAATGGGGGTGTGCTAAAATTACTAATGCCATATCGAAATTATTTTTTAATTTTGGCGCAAAATTATAGTACAACTTTCAATCTGGCAATAACTATCTAAATAGATACTTTATAATTTCAACTATTATGGAAACAAAAATAGAGTGTACTGCCCCAGCGTTCGCTTAGGAGAAAAAACCTATCCTTGCACCATTGCCGTAGCGATGGATTTGATAGAAGGAAAATGGAAAGCTGTGATTTTGTACCACCTTAAAGAAGGTGAAAAACGATTTAGCGAACTGAGAAAAGACCTCTATTCGGTAACCGAAACTACGCTGAGTATCCAGCTAAAACAATTGGAAAACAACGAGCTTATTTCTAAAGTTGTCTATGGCGAAAAACCTCCTTTGGTGGCTATCTATTCACTCACCGACTTAGGGAAATCTTTTTTGCCTATACTCGATGCCCTTACCCAATGGGGAAATAAAATTGTACTTGAAAAAGGAACTTTCCTAATGGAATAAAACACAATTATTAATTTCCAAATTTTCTAATTGCTCAATTGTTCTCCGCTCCCTTCTTCAAAGCATTCACTCCATTAATACCCAAAGGGGAAACCTATATAAAGGATAGCAAGGAGCAAAACAATTCTGCTAATTCGTCAAAAGTTTGTGCAGTTGAACGTTGAACGAGGGCTGTTCGGTTGCCAAAATACTGAAAAATTCATCGTCGAAAGCCTCGACCTTAGCGACAGCTTGTGCGATGAGTTCTGCACCTTTATCGGTGATAGCAACTACTTTGGCGCGGGTGTCGGTCTTGTGCTCTTCCCTTGTGATGAAGTCTTTGCTCTGCAAAGTGCGCACCACTTGCGAGGTAGTCATTGGGTCTATCTTGGTGAAATTTGCCAAAGATACCTGCGTTATTTCCTTTCCTTGTTGGGCAAACCACTGGGCACTCGCCAAGAGTACAAACTGAGGGTGTGTGAGGTCAAAAGGTTGCAACACTTTTTTGATTCCGCGTTGCCATAACATACTTACCTGCCAAAGTAAAAGCCCTGAGCTTTCTTCGGCTCTTAAACTAAAAATTGAGGGCTGAGAGGTCATTGTGTAACATTTTAGAGGCTATAAGTTTAAAATCGTTCTCGGATATTTCCAAAATACCAAATCGAAAAGGATATCCCCACGCTTTTTTGTTGGGGATAAATTCCAATAGCTCAATAAGGTCGGCTATGGGCGTTTCTTCGCAGTCTACAAAAGTAATATTTCTCCTAAACGGACAGAAATTTTCACTCATCTGAAAGGCATAGACTTCCTCGTCTTTTACTCTGCCAATAGCTGTGAAGGCTTGGCATTTGTCTTCTTTTCCAAAATAGCGTTTGGAAGAGTAATAGAGAATACCGTCTCCCTCCTGCATACGCTTCAAAGGCTGTGCTTTGCCGTGGCAGGCTTGGGCAAAGCCTCCCGCAACGCCCATTTGTACGTGGTCTTTGCTCGCCACGATAATCCAATATTTGATAGGTCTCTTTTTCATTTATAAATGGAATAAAAACCGTGTGACACACTGCCACACGGCGATTTTTGTCAATTGCAAATTTAGCTTAATTCTTTGATTTGCGCAACCAATTGAGCGGCGTGATCTTTGGCTCTTTGTTGTAGGGTTGTAAGCACTTCTTCGGGCATTACTTCTGGGATGTACTTCATTCCGTAAGAGATTACAGGCTCTTGGAATAGCAGTTTGCAGTGATTGGCAGTTTGGCGGTGAATGTTGAGAAAATCGGTAAACGGATAGTTCTGTGCGCCACCGTGTTGATAAGCCTCTTCAGGTGCTCCGGTGGTGAAAGAAAGGATGAGTTTCTTGCCCATCAGCTTGTTGTTGCCATAAGCAAAGCCGTGTGAAAATACGTTGTCTAACCATTTTTTCAACAAGGCGGGAAGTGAATACCAATTCACAGGGAACTGCCATACAATTACATCTGCTTTTACAAGTTTAGCTTGTTCGGCAGTTACATCAATTTGATAGTTAGGATAAAGGGCTTGCAAGTTACTTACTTCAGCCTCAGGGAGCAAGCGTTTTACTTCTTCTAAAATAGCCTTATTGGCGTTAGACGTTTCCATAGTAGGATGCCCGTTGATAATTAAAACTTTCATATATAATTTAAATTTACTTCTTTATTCGGGCGCAAAGGTAATATGTTTTTACATAATAAGCAAACTTACTATATATTATTTTATAAATATTTTTTTAAGGTGTAGGTATTACGATGAGTTGGGGATATAAAAAATCCCCGCCGGTAGATTTCTCTACTAATGGGGAAGTTATAATTTGCTCATCACCTCATACGCCCTGCCAATAGGAATTTCTGTCTCACCTATATACACAAATTGGTGGGTGTAAGAAGTAATGTGCTGGATATTCACTACATAACTCTTATTAACGCGTACAAATACCGAATCGGGGAGCTGGCTGTGTATGTTTTTGAGATTAATCCACGTGATGTAGCGGTCGGTGAAGGTGTGGATAATCACGTAATCTTTCAATGCTTCTATATATAGGATATCGTTATGAGGAATGCGGTAATTGCGTCTATTGGCGCGGATACTGATGTATTGCGTATCGGTAGCTTCAAAGTCGGTTTTCTGCTGCGAGAGCAGTTGGAGATAACTTTCGGCTTTGGCAACGGCTTTTTTAAATCGTTCGGGAGTAATAGGCTTTACTAAATAGTCGAGGGCATCTACTTCATAGCTGTCTAAGGCATATTGGCTGTAGGCGGTAGTAAAGATAACCAAAGTATGTTCAGGTAAGGTTTTGGCAAACTCCAAGCCGTTTACCCCAGGCATCTCTATATCCAAAAAGAGTAAGTGCACTTCGTTCTTTTTCAGAAAGTCGGCGATGCCTACAGTGTTTTTGAAGGTGCCCACTACATTCAAATGGCTGTATTGCCTGATGAGGCGCTCCATACCGATACGCGCTAAGGGTTCATCGTCTATTATCAAACAATTCATAGTTGTAGAACTAAGGTTACTATATATTCTTGTGGTAGAGCTTCTTGCAACAGCTTAAAACGGTCGCCATAGAGCAGTTCTAACCGCCGGCGGAGGTTAGTTAATCCTATACCGCTGAATTTTTGTTGAGGATTAGGTTGCAAAGATACGGAATTGCGCACAGAAAAGTGTAACCATCCCTCTTTTTGTTCACATTTCATATAGATATAAGTAGGTGCAAGGGCATCAATACTGTGTTTTACTGCATTTTCAGCTAAGATAAGCAGTATATTAGGAGGCAGTTGTATGCCTTGTATATTCTTTTCGTTGTAGGTAATCTCATAAGTAAAATCATCACGGCGCATTGCTTCCAAAGAGAGAAAATCGGTGAGAAAACGCAATTCAGAAGAGAGAAAAACTCGTTCTTCGTGCGATTGGTAGAGCAAATGCCGCAGGAAATCGGATAATTTTGTGAGGGTGTACGAAGCTTTTTCGGGGTCGATATACAACAATGTGTTGATACTATTGAGCATATTGAACAAAAAGTGTGGTTGTATCTGGCTACGGAGGGCTTGTAGCTCACTTTTGGCAGCTTGTTGTTCTAATTCTTGCATCTTTTCGGTGCTCTTTATCCACAATTGGAATATTTTTATGAGTGTGGATAGCATTATAAAGGGCAATAAACTCAATAATGAAAAGATAAATAGGGTAGGAATGGGCAGTGCCATTGCTTTTTTTAGGTCTTCACTGATAATATACTCTCTCCATATAACGGCATTTAGGTAGTAGGTAATCACTTGACAGATGAAAAGTATTCCTATAAGGCTAAAGGTGTAAGTAACAAGTTTTCCTCTAAACAAAAAGCGCGGAATAAGCACATAGATATTTAAGTAAAAAGCTGCTGTGATAATCATACATCTCTCTATCCAATCCAAGTGGTCAACAAAGCCTTTGTACGCTCCCCATTCTTTAGTGATTAGGAAAAACAATAGCAATGATACACAGGCAGTTATATGCCTATAGATACGATATCTATCGGCAATAAGGAACTGTAAGAAGAGATTGTTTTTTAGAAAAATATAGGGATTTTCGTTCATAGTTTCTATTTGGTAAAGTCTTACCTTTTTAGATTTTTGAAGCCTGTTATTAGTTTCCTCCGATTGTAATCCCTGCCGAAAGGTAAAAAGCAGGGTTAAACTGACTGGAGCGAGAAGTGCCATCTTCATTTTTGGCTTCAGACTTGAACATCGCAGAGAGTTTACGCTCTTGGTATACACCCGAACGCAAAAAGTTAGCCCCTACTATAATAGGAATACTTAGGTGTTTACCAATTTTAAATTCAGGTTGCAAGCCTGTGATGATATTCTGTTGGGTGAAAGTTTCCTTTCGTCCGTTACGTTTTAAGTAAGCGGCATAACCTCCCACATTAGCAACTAATTTCAGATTGAAGCGCTCGCTAAAGTTATACCCAAAAGCAATTTTTGCACCATCGATAGAAGCAGCTTCTATGGTGAATTTGTCGGCAAAACCGCCTTTATATTTAACATAAAGGGCAGGGAACACCATAGGGTAGCCAAAGGTGTTATTAAGGGCAGCACCTCCCCCTATTTCTAAGTTGGATTTCCAGTGCCATATAAACACTACAGCGCCATTTGCTACTACATTTTCACCTATATAAATAGACGAAAGACGATTTTCGGGGGTATAGCTTCCTGCACCAAGTGCCATAAGCATAGACCAACGTGTTTTTAAAGGGCGGAGATGAATAGCGCTCACGCCGAGGTTCATTACCTCTGAAGGTAGTTCTTTCCCGATAGGAAAGTTGTGGTTGTTCATCTTTACAAAAGTGCCGTTAAGCCCTACACCCCATACGGTAGGTCGCTGGTAAGGGTCGTCTTCCTCAGGGAGTTTCATCGAGAGGGGCACCAAAGCTCCCACAGAGTAAATCATAGCCGAGCCATCGCCTATATTGCTGTCGCTTACTGCATCGTAGAACTTGGAATTGCTTATATACTCCGTTTTTACACTGATTTGCGCTGAAACACCTGCTACAAAGAGCAGTGCTATAAAAGTTATCGTCTCTTTCACTATAATAAAAATTTAAGTATTACAGTGGCAAAAGTACAGAAAAAAGAATTGTTAGAAGAAAAAGAATTGTTTTTCTATACCAAAAGCGGGAATTGTTAGACTAATTTGAGGCTGTTGACCAATTTATTATAGCTCAAAAATTTTATTTAAAGCAAAGGTAAAAGTTCCTTTAGGGGAGTTGTATACCGCTGATAGCATTTTTTCGGCTAATATTTCGGTAGGCATAGGGCGATACCGCTTGAAAAGTCCTATTTTGTTGAGGAAATGAATAGCTTTTACTGAGAAGTTCTCAGCGCCTCTATCGCTATTAGAGCGGATGAGTATAGAGGGTTGGAAGATGAGCAGGCTTGGGAAACCAAGTGCCTTGATAGCGTCCTCTAACTGTCCTTTCATACGGTTGTAGAACACTTTAGACTGTGCATTAGCCATTGCTGCCGAGACGAGTACAAAAGTAGGTACTCCATTGGCTTTACACTGCTGTGCGAAGTGATATTGATAATCGTAATCCACGCGCCATTGAGCTTCTTTGCTACCTGCAACGGCTAAGGTGGTACCCAAACAAGAGAAAGCTACATCGCCGTGCAACAAATCTGCCCACGCCTCAGGGGTATCGAAATTGACCACGTGAGCGTGTAGCTTGGGGTGAGTGAGGGCTAAAGGTTTGCGCACGAAGCAATGCACCTCGCTATAAGTGTCGTCAGCTAAAAGTTGTGTTACTAAATCTTTTCCAGTGGCGCCTGTAGCGCCGATGATAAGGGCTTTCATTATTTTTTTGTCTGTTAAGTCTTTTTTATAATGAGTTATTAATCTATTAATTAGTTTCTTTTTCGTATTTGCCTCCGTGAAAGTATTCGTAAGCACTCACTTCCAATTCCCCGCAATCAGAAATAAGGCACCCTTCTTCATCGTATATACTATAAACTTGCTGTATGTTGCCTATGGGGCATTCACCGTCTAAGCCTAATAGCACGCTATAAAACACATCGTTCAACAATAGGTCAATCACTGCTTCTAATTGTTCTTTTTGAGTACTGCTCAGTGCCATTTCTTTTATTTTGGTATTTACAGCTGAAGGATAGTCTGGTTGTACCTGAAAGCACGACTTTAAAAAATTTAGCTTTTCAATATAAAAATTCTTTGCAAATTCGTCTGAGGTCATAATGTTAATTTGTTAATTAGCTGATATGTCTATTTGTTCGGTTTCTCCAAAAATGTATTTAGCAAAGTGTCGTTGTAAAGTCATAAAAATTGATTAATAAAATTAAATGACGCAAAGATGCCAAAATTGTGTGTGATGTTATTATTATACCATATAGAAATTGTCTTTTACTCTTAGCAGTTGGTAATCTTATTCCCCACTTGACGGAAGAAGAATTGGTTACCGACTTTTCCCGAAAACCCTTTTGTTAGGGAGTCGTTCTTTGTTTTCGCCATAGTTTTCTTAGAGTTTAGAGGTCAGGTTTTAGAATTTAGATTAGTGATACAAAGGTAAGGATAAATTTTCAATTAACCATTAACAATTAACTGTTTGATATAGTGATTGTATTCCAGTGGTATTCGCTATAACTTCGCTTAGTGTTCTGGGTAGAGCCACTGTAGAGCCACTGTAGAGCCACTAAAGATTCGGTATAGCTTCGGTGTAGCTTCGGTGTAGGTAGTAATAAAAAGGACACGAGCGTTTTGCTCACACCAGCTTGTGAGAGAGATTCTTTGCTAATTGAATAGCTTCTGAATATTCTTATACGAATCCTTCACCAACTCGCGTACCTCTGCCTCGTCTTTCCAACACGCTTTTTCTATATCTTCTTCGGTTTGAGGTACCAATTTCTTCTTAAAGGTAGTAGTCATATCATACCAATAGGTCTCTTTCAAAAAATATTGTCCATCGCGTTTGAATATGTGATAAGTAATCATTCGGAAGCGCTGGATAAGCAGTTTTTTAACACCTGTTTCTTCCTCTACCTCACGCAAAGCACAAGTAGCGATATTTTCGCCTTTTTCTTTCTTTCCTTTGGGCAAATCCCACTTGCCGTGACGCTTAATCATCAGTACTTTTCCATCTTGATTATACACAATGCCACCCCCTGCTTTTATGGTAGGAATAAGTTGCTTAAATTTCTTCATAAGTTTTTCTTCCTTAGGGTGATATAAGTAGATTTTTTCTACCTCTTTTCGCTTGAGTTCCTCCAAGATAACATCAAGAGTAACATCTTTTATTGGAAAACATTTGACGTTCTCAATATTTTCTCGTACATTTGTCAAAATAATCGACTTTTCGTCTAAAAATATTTCATACATAACCTATGATTTTAGATAGTATTACGGCACAAAATACCGCTGAATTTTTATTGCAAATTAACGCAATTAAATTGAATTCTGAAAATTATTTTACTTGGGCGAGCGGTTGGAAGTCACCAATTTATTGCGATAACCGTATAATTCTCTCATTTCCAGAGGTTCGTTCGTACTTTGCAAGCGTATTGGCAAGAGGCATAAAAGAGAAATTTCCCGAAGTACAAGTTATTGCAGGGGTAGCTACGGGGGCTATTGGCATCGGTATGTTGGTAGCTAATGCACTCCAATTGCCTTTCGTGTATGTGCGTCCTGAACCTAAAAAACACGGCAGACAAAACCAAATTGAAGGTTTTTTGCGCCCTGAACAAAAGGTAGTAGTGGTAGAAGACCTGATAAGTACCGGAATGAGTAGCCTTAATGCGGTAAAAGCCCTACGCGATAGTGGTGCTGAGGTATTGGGAATGATAGCCCTTTTCTCTTACAATTTTGATGTAGCCAATGAGCGTTTTACCAAGGAAAAGGTACCGCTTTACACTGCTGGCGATTACGACAGTCTATTAGAAAAAGCCCTACTTTTTGGTCGTATCAAAAAAGAAGATTTAGAGATGCTCCAGCAATGGCGCAAAAGTCCGGATACTTGGAAACAGTAAAATATTCATAGTAATTTTATGAAATATCTAACAATTATATGGTTGTTTTTTAGTGTAGGAGTCTTTGCACAAAAACAAGTGCGTGGTAGAGTGGTGCGTGATACAATACCTTTGTCAGGAGCTCACGTGATGAATCTTTATACCAATGCTGTTACTACTACTGATGCCAATGGTTATTTTACACTAAAAGCAAGTGAACGTAATACTTTGCAAATTACTTTTGTAGGAATGCAAACTGTTTATCACACTCTTACAAAAGCTGATTTTGGTTTCGGAGGAGTTTTAATACATATGAAAGAACAGGTCAATCAGCTTGATGAAGTTGAAGTATCAAAATATCAAGGGGTTTCTGCTCAAAGGTTAGGTATTTTACAACATACTCCTGTAGAGCGTACTTTTGCTGAAAAACGGTTGTATAGTGCTACTCATAGTGCAGGAGGAAATTTATTAAGCATTGATTTACTCATTAATACTATAAGTGGACGAAAGAAGCTCTTAAAGAAAATTGTAGCTAATGAACAGAACTTAGCTGTCGCTAACTATATACGTGAAAATATGAAAGTCTTTCTACAAAAAGAACTCAAACTAAACGAAGAGGAAATAGACGTTTTAGCCTATTATGTAATGGAGAGAAGCGAGTTCCACGATCTTGTAAGGAAGAAGGAAAATAAGCAAATGGAGTTTATGCTTATAGAGGCGTGGGGTGAGTACCAAAGATTAGCAAAAGCAGAAAAATAAAGAATAAAAAAGATGTATCAAAGAGAATTGATACATCTTTTTTATTGTAATTACGATACAACTTCTGAGGATTTATCTTCTTCCTCAATAATATCGTGAGGGTCTTTAAACTTACGCTTACCAAAGATATTTTCAAGATCTTCGCGGAAGATTACTTCACGTTCTAAGAGCAAGTTTGCCAAAGTAGTAAGCTTATCCTTATTCTCAGTGAGAATATCAATAGCACGCTGATATTGTTCTTCTATAATCTTGGAAATCTCTTCATCTATTAGGTGTGCTGTTTTCTCACTATAAGGTTTGGTAAAACTATAATCAGCTTGGGCTGAATCGTAATAAGTAAGGTTACCTATCTTGTCATTAAGCCCATAAATGGTTACCATTGCACGCGCTTGTTTGGTTACCTTCTCAAGGTCGCTGAGAGCACCTGTAGAAATCTTATCGAATATCACTTTCTCTGCAGCTCTACCGCCAAGGGCAGCACACATTTCATCGAGTATCTGTTCAGTACGCACTATTTGGCGTTCTTCTGGCAAATACCAAGCTGCGCCTAACGACTGTCCGCGAGGCACGATAGTTACTTTTACAAGTGGTGCGGCGTGTTCTAAGAGCCAACTTACAGTAGCGTGACCTGCTTCGTGGAAGGCTATCGTCTTGCGTTCTTCGGGAGTAAGGATTTTAGTTTTCTTCTCCAAACCACCTACAATTCTATCCACTGCATCAAGGAATTCTTGTTTGCTTACTGCTGTTTTACCTTTGCGCGCTGCAATAAGGGCTGCTTCATTACATACATTAGCAATATCAGCGCCAGAGAATCCTGGGGTCTGTTTTGCTAAGAAGTCTATATCTAATGTTTCTGCTGTTTTGATAGGACGCAAATGTACTTCAAATATCTGTTTGCGCTCATTTAAGTTAGGAAGCTCCACATAAATCTGACGGTCGAAACGTCCTGCGCGCATTAGTGCTTTATCGAGGATATCAGCGCGGTTAGTGGCTGCCAATACAATAACATTAGTATGTGAACCAAAACCGTCCATCTCGGTAAGGAGTTGGTTGAGAGTATTCTCACGCTCATCATTAGCTCCCGTCATTACATTTTTACCACGAGCACGACCTATAGCATCAATTTCATCAATAAAGATAATACAAGGAGACTTTTCTTTAGCTTGTTTGAAAAGGTCGCGCACACGAGAGGCACCTACCCCTACGAACATCTCTACAAAGTCTGAACCAGAGAGTGAGAAGAAAGGTACTTGGGCTTCACCTGCTACAGCTTTCGCAAGAAGAGTTTTACCTGTACCAGGAGGACCTACTAATAGGGCTCCACGCGGTATTTTACCTCCTAATGAAGTGTATTTATCGGGGTTTTTGAGAAAGTCTACAATCTCTTGTACTTCTTCTTTTGCTCCCTCTAAGCCTGCTACATCTTGAAAAGTTACACGCGTTTCTTTCTTTTCATCGAATACACGCGCCTTAGATTTACCAATGCTGAAGATACCACCAGCTCCTCCGCCTCCTGCCATACGACGCATTACGTAAATCCATAAGCCTATGATGACTATAAAAGGCAAAATAGAGAACAGCAAATCGCCGAAGATGTTTTGCTGGGTTTTGTTCTCACGAGTAGTGCTGAGATTGTTATCTTTTACAATTTGGTCGAATCGGTTTTCGAAATTACTCAAATCGCCTAATTCAAAACGGTATTGGGGTACGTCACCTGCGTTAGCACCTTGCATAAAGGTATTTCCCGTAGGTTTTACCTCTTTGTGCTCTTCTTTTTTAAGAGCATCGGGGGTGAGATATACATTAGCTTCTTTATGGTTTAAGATGATGATTTTGGATACATCACCATTGCTAAGGTATTCTTCAAATTTAGATTGCGGAATCTCTTTGGGTTGTGACCAAAAACTGGCTCCTGAATAATAATTAAAACCTATAAGTATCAGCAGTAATATGGCATATAACCAATAGGCTGAAAAACGAGACCCGTTGCTTTTATTGTCCGACATATTTTTAATAGTTAGTTTCTAAGTTGATAATTTTAGCGTCTCCCCAAAGTCCTTCGAGGTCGTAATGCTCACGTATTTTTGTTTGGAAGATATGCACCACTACATCCACATAATCGATGAGTACCCACTCGGCATTAGCTTCACCTTCTACGTGCCACGGGTGTTGATGACCTTCGGCTTGACTCACTACCTTTTGGATAGCACCAGAGATAGCCGACACTTGGGTATTAGAAGATCCATTGCACAAAATAAAATAATCGCACACGGTATTCTCTACCTCGCGCAAATCCATAATGGTAATATCGGTTCCTTTTACTTTTTCTATACCAGCTATAATATTACTAATAAGCTGATTTGATGATGTTTCCTTATTCAATGTTCTTTATTTTTACAGTTTAAACTTGTTGTATCTCTCTTGAAAGCGCGCAAAGATAAGACATTCCTTTTAGAAAAGCAAAAACATTGCCATTATTCTTCTGTCAGTTAGTTTCAGACATTTTGTCACGTAGTTAAAAATGTGGAGGTGCGAGCCGCACAAGCAAGTGTAATTAGCAAATTAGTAAATTTGATAATTAGCAAATGAGAAATGAAGGGTGAAAAGTTTTTAGAGAAGGGGAATAAGATTGAAAATCAAAGACTATTTGAAGCTAAGACGAATAAAAGACGGTGTGAGTTGCACGGGCAGATGAACGAAGGAAAAACGAACAATCAACGAAGAAATGACGAACAATCAACGAAGAAATGACGAAGAAATGACGAAGTTATCTAAACGATACGATATTAGGTAAGCGTTGAGAAAAGCTGTGTAGCCTGAAATCGTCGTTAGTAACGCCTGTAAATTTGAAGATATTGTTACCTGTACCTGGGATATTAGGATAATACCCAAAGGAGAATTGTATGGCTCCAAAGGGAAAATAGTCGTTGGAGATATAAAAACCTATGGAAACCTTAGAGTATACTTCTGTTTTTAGAAAGGCAGTGTTTTCCCTACCTATAAAACCTATATCGGCTGAGAGAAACGGGCTAAACCTAAAACCTATCAGCTGAAAAGGAGCATATACTTGCGTTTGTGAGGTGAGAATAAGTTTGCGTGTGCCGTATACTTCACGACTATTGAAGCCTAAGATACCATTAGATTCATTTAAGTTGATCCTATCGCGCTGGTATACATTTCGGTTAAAACCTACTACAAATGAGGAGCGCAAGAACTGACGAAAATGCCAATCGCCTATGTCGAACAATTTACTGAAATAGGTACCTTCACCTCTTAGCACAGTTTCTTTGTTCGTGCCATCCTTAAAGAATGTGCCTACCTCAAAGTTGATAGAATGGTAACCACGCTTGGTATAGTTTGCTTCAGCA
Source organism: Capnocytophaga sp. oral taxon 864 (assembly GCF_002998835.1). Taxonomy (NCBI): domain Bacteria; kingdom Pseudomonadati; phylum Bacteroidota; class Flavobacteriia; order Flavobacteriales; family Flavobacteriaceae; genus Capnocytophaga; species Capnocytophaga sp. oral taxon 864. Next base: position 904,655 of record NZ_CP027232.1, on the reverse strand, counting down.
AAGCCTATACCGAGATAGGGCAAAGTAGCGTAGTTCTTCCGCAGTATCCCTGAGGTGAGAAACAAAGAACGCCCTATTCCTACGTCCTCGATATCGCCGTTGCGAAATATATAGCGGTCTTTCACAAAACCTGTACTATTGAGACTGAATTGGGTGAGATATAGGTTCTCGTTGCCGTAATATTGCTCGGGGTCTATCTCGGGAGAAGGTTTCTCGTAATAATTTATATTGCGAAAACGTCCAGCTATGATAAAGTTATTGATGCGCTTATTTTCTACTTTTCTGAGGGGCTTTACCCAACTACCAAAAGCATCGAAGGTGCGTGTCATTAGGATAGGAATATAGATAGAGTCGCGATAACTAATGCCTTCGTCTTCATATCGATATTCGTAGTACCCTAAGCGCCCCGACCAGCGTGCCAAAGGTGAATACAGCGGTCGCTCTACCTGTATGCTCTTTGAAAAATAGTTCTCGTAATCGGAATAATAACCGGTTCGCACATTGATGTAAGTGTTTTTGATGTTTCTCACCACATAATTAAAGCCTTTACCATTGTTTCCGATTCCTGAAAAGTATTGTTGATAGGTGAGCGAGAGTTCGTGTCCTATCCCAAAGAGATTTTGCTCGGTAAGTCGTGTCCAGCCTCTACTGCCTGCCAAGTCGCCGTCGACGTATATAGACCAGCTATCGAGCACATTCACTTGCACATCTACTGAATCGGAGGTTTGACTCACAGGGATAGCACACACTTGTGCCCTACGGATATACCGCTGATTGCGCAATATACGTTCGGTTTCACTCAGCAAAAGGGTATCTAAGGGCTTGTCTTTTTTAAACAGAAGAAACTTTCGTACCGTGCTTTCGCGGGTTTTCACGTGAAGTGCATTACCCAAACGCTCCAAACGAGTGTTTGGTACTTTGCTTAAATCTCTTTCGTCAAACCCAAAAGGGTCTAAGGTAGTAATAACGATATTTCTAATGATTTTCCCTTGATAAGAAGGGGCTTTTTTAGGAGTAACGGTAGAGGTGCTTGTACCTTCGGATGTCTTTTCCTCAATTATAATAAAGTTATTGAGATTTTTAGTGAGCTTATATTTGCTAAAGAAGTTTTTGATTCTCTCATAAAATACTCTGTTTTTAGCTTCTCTTTCAGGTGAAATGCCTCCCAGTACAGAGTCTCTTACCCTTAAAGTATCTATTTCTTGAGAAAGAAGATAATTCATTCCCAAGAGAAAGAGTGCTATAAGAGTAAAGGTTTTTCTCATTTCCTTTTTTGCTGAAAGAACTGTTTTAACAAGATTGTAGCTTCCTGGCTTAAAATGCCAGTAACTACTTCGGTTTTGGGGTGCAATTTGCCCCCCATTACGCTGTAGCCTCTATGGGTGTCGGGGGCAGCATAGACCAAACGCGATAACTGGCTCCAATACAAAGCACCTGCACACATTGCACAAGGCTCTAACGTGAGGTACATAGTGCAACCTGTGAGGTATTTACCTCCCAAATAGTGAGCTGCCATAGTAATGGCTTGCATTTCGGCGTGCGCTGTCACATCGTTGAGGCGCTCGGTAAGGTTATGGGCTTTGGCGATAATTCTGTTATCAATGGTGATAATGGCTCCTACGGGAATCTCGTCTTCCTCGAAAGCTAATTGTGCTTCTTCTAAAGCCTTTTGCATAAAGTATTCGTCAGTATTCATTGAAATAAAAATTACTTTGGCAAAGTACAAAAACTTTGCCAAAGTAATGTTAAAAATACGGTTATAAGGTAATTATTTATTACCGCCAAAGAGGTTGCCAATACCTCCCATAATATCATCCATTACATTTCCGTCTTTGTTTTTGTCGAAGAAAGAGTTCATCATTTCACTGATGTTACCTCCTTTACCTGAGAAAAAGTTGGATATCATTGGGGTTAAGTTTTCGAAAATCTTGCTTACATTATCCAATGAAACACCTGTTTTCTCACTGATAGCTTTTAAGGTAGACGATTGCCCATCGCCAGTGAGTTTGTTTAAAATCTCACTACCTTCGGCTTTGCCTAGCATCGATTTGAGTGAATCCATTACCGAGCTTACTTTATCGCTACCGATACCTGTTTTCTCGCTCAATCCTTTTACGAGTTGTTGAAGGTTATCACCTCCTAAAAAATCTAACATTCCTGCCATATAATAATTATTTAAATAAGGTTATAATTTGTGAGGCTAACTCAAAGCCTATACGGTTCTGAGCTTCGTTAGTAGCTGCCCCTATGTGTGGGGTAAGCGATACCTGAGGGTGCATTAACACTTGTATAGCGGGGTTGGGTTCGTTTTCAAATACATCTAAACCTGCGAAAGCTACTTTGCCACTATCTAAGGCTTCTATAAGGGCTACTTCATTTAAAGCGCCTCCACGTGCTAAATTGATGACTCCTACACCATCTTTCATCAAGGCAAACTCTTTTGCATCGAGTATATAACCTCCTTCTGCTGGGCTGTTGTTGAGAGTGATAAAATCAGCTTTTGCCAGTAGGTGTTCTTTTTCTACGGTTTTGATAGTGAAAGGCAAGGTTTGTCCGTCGAAAAAGTCGAGGGTTATTACTGCCTCAGTTACTTTGGGGTCGTAAGCCATTACGTTCATACCTAAACCGATAGCAATGCGAGCTACCGCTTGTCCGCTACGTCCGAAACCTATAATGCCTATGGTTTTACCGCGCAATTCGGCACCATTGTTATAGTTTTTTTTGAGTTCGTTAAACTGAGTGTCGCCTTCCAAAGGCATATTGCGGTTGGCATCGTGTAGAAAGCGTACGCCACTGAAAAGGTGAGCAAAAACGAGCTCGGCTACCGAATTAGCCGAAGAGGCTGGGGTATTAATCACGTGTAGGTTTTTGCTTTTGGCGTGTGCCACATCTATATTGTCCATTCCTACGCCTCCTCTACCGATGAGTTTGAGTGACGGACAGCTATCGATGATATCTTTTCGCACTTGTGTGGCTGAACGCACTAAGAGCACATCGATTGCGTGTTTGTTTATATAGTCTATTAATTGGTTTTGAGCTACCTTAGTAGTGATAACTTCAAAACCTTCTTTTTCTAACGCTTCTTTTCCTGAATCGGAAATTCCATCGTTTGCAAGTATCTTTATCGCCATTATATTAATTTAATTAGTAAATTAGTGAATTAGCAAATCGCCAATTTCAATTATACCCTTCTCTGTACAACCTCAAAGATGCGTTCGCCATCGCATTTTAGGGTTTTGGAAGGGAACTTGAGAATGAGGGCATAGTCGTGAGTTGCCATCAGTATGGTTCGTCCCGAGGCGTTGATTTCTTTGAGGACTTGCATTACTTCTACACTGGTCTCGGGGTCTAAGTTACCTGTGGGTTCATCGGCTAAGATGAGTTCGGGGTTGTTGAGCAAGGCACGTGCGATAGCTATGCGTTGTTGTTCGCCTCCTGATAGCTCGTGAGGGAACTTAAAACCTGTATTCTGCATTTTTACTTTTGCAAGTACCTCTTCTATGCGTTGTTGTATTTTTGTTTTATCAGTCCATCCGGTAGCTTTCAGCACAAAAGCGAGATTATCGTGCACGCTTCTATCGGTAAGCAGTTTGAAATCTTGGAATACGACTCCTAGTTTACGGCGGAGCAGAGGGATTTCGTCTTCGGTGAGTTTATTTAGGTTGAAACCTACGACTTTTCCTTTTCCTTTGGTAAGGGGTAAATCGCCGTAGAGCAACTTGATTAAGCTACTCTTTCCTGACCCTGTTTTGCCGATAAGGTACACTAATTCACCTTTTCCAATGGTGAGATTTACATTGGAGAGAATGAGGGTATTCTTTTGATATACTGATACTTCTTTTAAATCTAATACTGGTTCTTCCATTGATATAAGTTCAGTAAGGCAACTATTTTACCTTACAAAATTCCTGCAAAGGTAGAAAAAATATTTGGATGATGGAAATTTTTTGGAGAAAAAGTGAAAAAAGGAGGTTATATAGAAAATAGCCGTAGCGCAGTAGGCGGTCGTAACACGATGGCAGGGAAATGAGAGAATTAGAAAATGAGGAAATGAGAGAATGACGAGTGACAAAGGCCCCCGACCCCCCGAAGGAGGACAAGCTCTAAAAAATGACAACACATATCAGTTTGACAATCAAGGTTTATTTGAAGCTAAAGGGGATGCGAGTCGCACGGGCAGGGGAAATGAGAGAATGAGAAAATGTGAGAATGTGAGTTTATTTGAAATTCTTGGAGAGATATAAGTTAAATTTACAGATTGTAGAGTATTAAAATGTGTTAAATGTTATAGTTTGTGTTATTGAAAAAAATACAATGATTTGACTTAAACTTTGAGTTTTCAGCAATGTTTGGACAAAATGATTAAGAAAAAAATGTTAAAATGAAGGATTTACCCTATTTTTCAGCAAAGTTTGAAGGAGAAACGAAATGTTAAAATTTACTTTTGCCTATTGACTTTTAAAGAAATACATTATACTTTTGGGGCAAAAATAAAAATAAATAAACTATGAGAAAAAGAACTTTCAAATTTGGAATGTTGGCTTTGGTAGCCTTTGCGCTTACTTATTGCCAACGTGAAGATGCCTCTGAGGCACCACAACAAGACCCTGTTCCTACCGTAGACCCACAAGCGGTAGTGAGCTTAAACGAAGCCAAGAGTCTTTTTGAGGCTTCGGAAAACCAGAAACGCACTGCTAACAGTGTAAGCCGTAGGAAGTACCCGTTTATTGAATTAGAAACCGATTGGCGGTATTTTGTGCAAACACAAACGCTCGTAGGCGATGCTTATTCTAAAATACCGGTAACTATAGTAGGTAGTGACTTAAGTGCCGAAATACTTTTTTTGAAGAAAGACGGCATTACCGAACAAACCCTTTTTGTTACTAAGGTAGATAGCCTTACGAGCGATAACCGCATTGTAAATGCTGACTTCTACTTGTTTACCCCCAAAGGAAAATTTATTTCTGCCTACCGAATGAAAGAGGGGGTTATTACCCACGAGTTGGTACCTAAATACAAAGGAAGGTATAGACTTGTAGTGGATACGGAGGCAGCACAGGCAGGTAGAAAAGGAGATGGTCACCATCATTTTGCTATTCGATGTGAATGTGAAACTGAATATGGAGAGGGCGACTGTGATTGTGCTAATAGTGACGGTGGTGGATTAGGTTCAGATGACAATCCTATTCCATTAGAAGAAGTAACAGTTTATGGAAAGCGTAAAAAGCGTATTAATAATTCTTACACTCCTTATCCGTCTTACACCCCTTATACACCTAATAATAATGGTTTTCCCGACCCTGATTCTAAAGAAGATCATCACTCTTATACAGGTGGAGGTTCATATAAAGGAGGGAGTAGTAGTGTAGGAGCCAGTTTGATGCGCTCAGACGGAACTAAAGTAGAAGAAAAGATTATTAATAAATTCACGAACCCTTGTGCTAAAGCTGTTTTAGACCAAGCTAAGACACTGAATAATGAGATTTCTAATATTCTTGGAATGTTTGGTTCAGATGATAATTATAATATAACATTTCATAATGAATCTTTTGCAACAGACTCTCGACATAAAGGTGATGTAGCCTATACTAAATCTTGGGGAAGTACAACTGCAAATACTTTTGAATGTGATGTTTACTTAAATGATGATATCATAAAAGGAGCTTCACAAGAATATGTTTTAGCTACTGTTTACCACGAAGTAATTCACGGCTATTTAAATGCTGAATCATTTTCATTAGAGCAAGAAGCATTTAATAGAAAATATCCTTTTATTAAACAACAATTTCTTTCCATAGGAGGCGAACAAGTTAGAAGATATGTTTTTTTAGATAAACACGAAAGATTTGCGCCTTTTATAGAGCGTTTGGCAAAAGGTATTATGTCTCTTCCTGGCACTAGAATTTCTATGGAAGAAGCCATTGCAATGGCAAAAGCAGGAGTGGTAGAAGATTATTCTTTGTCTGAAAGAGAAAAATATTTAGATGAGCAACAAAAATTGGGAAAAAGTGGAACAACTTGTACCCCTTAAAATCTCATAAGTTATGAAACGTTTATTATTTATATTACTTTTTTGTTCTTGGGCTATAGAAGCCCAAGAACAAAAATATATATTGCTTGATAGTCTTACCGCTAAATATAAGGTAAAACAGTATACACTTGATACTTCACCCTATGGAGCTAAGAATACAATAGAAATGTATAATGTATTTTATGACGGGAATAGTAAAGATGATTGCTATATAGTGCTTTTTTCGGTGCTCCCTGAGCTTGATAGCAAAACAAATTGGGAAAAAATAGACTATAAAACTATTAAAAATAACTTTTTTCCAACAAAAAACATTTTTAGAAGAATTATGCATAAAGTATTCGGAGTATTTTCTAATGAAAATATATATATTAATAAGGTAAAATTAGTCAAAAAATAAAGGGAGAATATTATGCAAGTAAGTATTGTTGGGTGGAAGATTTTTATTGTATAAACGACTCTTTTCCCATACCAATAGCTACAAAAAGTTTTATTCTCAATGTCAATCAGCCTATAACACCTATTGGTGCTTTAAGAGATTTTTTTAGGAAGTTATCTCCTCTTTGTCAGGATTTCCCTTTTGAACAAAATACCGATTCTTTTTGTGGAATCCCCGATTTTCTTAAAAATACTTATCTTTCAAACATAGAAGAAAGGGGAGGGGATATGATATATTGTTTCTACCAATTTTACGAGAATTTACATACGAACATAAGTCGTTTTGGCTATGTTAAAGGGAAAGGAATTGTGGCAGGTGTGTATTTTAATCATTTTATGCCAGGCCCTTTTTTTATTGATAAAACAGGTAATTGGCGTAAACTAAAACGTCTTCCCGAAAATGAACTCCTCTGGGCAGAGGAACTCAAAAAGGAATGGGCTAAAAAGAAGAAGAGAGAAAGAGAATGGGGATATGAAACAGTTAATTTTATATTTATTATTATTTTGTTCTTGTGCCCTCAACGCCCAAGAACAGAAATATATATTCTTGGATAGCCTTACCGCTCATTATCAAGTAAAACACTATACATTACGTCCTCATTCTTTTTATGAAGGAAAAGAAATTGAGATGTACAATGTATTCAATCAGGGAGTTTTCTTTGGTTATAATTATTTAACCCTCATCTCGGTATTACCTGATATGAACAATGCTAACTCTTGGGTAGAAGTCTCTAAGGAAGAGGTCGAAAAAGCTGTTGTTAAGATAGAAGAAGTTCGCAGAAGTAATAAAAATAAATTTTTAAACTCATTCTCTTTAGTAAAAAAAGAAGACGACAAGTATTATAAAGCGAGATGCTGTTTAGTAGAGGTATTTCAATTGATGGATTATTCTTCAAAAGTACACTTGAACGATAGTAACATCATCAATACAAAACAAGATTTTGTTACTTATGCTGAGTTAAAAAAAGAATTGAACAAAGGAACACATATTACTAAATATGCTCAGCCAATGGAAGATAAAGAATCTTTCTTGGATCGTTGTTTTGAAAGTATTTACCTATCGGGTACAGAAAAACGCGGCAAAGATACTGTTTATCTGTTTTGGACGTTCACAGCTTGGAATAATCACTCGGGGTTAGAGGCTTATCATCGTGGCATTGAACGCTTTGCTTATATAGAGGGCAAAGGCATTGTAGCGGGAAGTTATGATTTTTTGTTCGACACTCAAAGTCCGCGTCACTCACATAACAGTGAACCTGCTATAAAAAAAGAAGTAGGTAGAGAGTTAATATGGGCTGAAGAGCTTAAAAAAGAATAAACTGAAAAAGAAAAGGCTAAAAAATAAGGCTTATGAAAAACTTATTTTACTTACTATTATTTTGTTCTTGGGCTGTAGAAGCCCAAGAACAAAAATATATATTGTTAGATAGTTTAACCGCTAACTATCAAGTAAAGAAGTATACTCTTAATACTTCTCCTTATGGTCCTAAAAATACTATCGAAATGTATAATGTATTTTCTCCATATTATGGTGCAAATAAAGGGATTGATTATATAATTTTGTTTTCTGTACTCCCTGACCTCAGTAGTAAAACGAATTGGGAAGTGATAGATTTTGAAAAGATAAAAAACAATCTATTTCCTACAAAAGAAATTTTTAGGAGAGCTGTTTATAAAGTATTTAGTCTTCCTCTCAAGAAAGAAGATGATATTAGTGGGGTGAGATTAGTAAAAAAGGTAAAAGACAAGTATTATGTAGGCAAAATTATTAGAGTAGATGACTTTTATTGTATAGAGGTGCCTCGTGAGATTCAATTAGCTACCAAGAATTTTATACTTAATACCAATCAACCCATAACACCTATTAATGTGTTGAGAAGAGAATACAAAAACTTAAAACCTTTTTTGGAATTTTATTTAGATGATATAATCCTTGTTATGCCTGATATTTTTGAAAATATTTATCTTTCTAGTATAGAGGAGAAATGGGGAGATGTGATGTATTTCTTTTATCAACACTCTGATTATGATAATAGAGGTATTGGTGAGCTTGTTTATATTAAAGATAAAGGAGTTATAGCAGGAGCCTATGGCGATTATTTTTACCCAAGAGGAAAGATTGATAGAACTGGTACTAAAAGGAGTGATTGGGACAAAGTAATTCACGATGGCAGAAAACCTCTTCTTTGGGCTGAAGAGCTCAAAAAAGAATGGGCGGATAAAGAGAAAGAACTTGAAAACTGGAAGAAAGGGAAATGAAACAGTTATTATATCTATTACTTTTTTGTTCTTATGCCATAATGGCACAAGAACAAAAATATATATTGCTTGACAGTCTTACCGCTCACTATAAGGTAAAACACTATACGCTTGATACATCGCCTTATGGACCTAAAAATACTATTGAAATATATAACATTTTTTCATCTTATTACGGATTAAACAAAAATGATGATTATATAGTATTGTTTTCGGTACTTCCAGATCTTAACAGTAAAACAAACTGGGAACTAATAGATTTCGATAAGATAAAGGGCAATCTATTTCCTACTAAAAATATTTTTAGGAGAATTATTTATAAAATATTTGGAGTCTTTTCTGATAAGAGTTTACATATTAATAGGGTAAAATTAGTTAAGAAAATAAATAATAAGTACTATGTAAGTAAAATATGTCGTGTAGATGATTTCTATTGTATGGATTTTCCTCGTGATATGGCTGTAGCTACCAAGAATTTTATTCTTAATACTAATCAACCTATAAAGCCTATAAATGTACTAAAGGAAGATTATAAAAAAGTAATTCCTAACCACCCTTTCCCTTTAGATAAGAAAAATTTAAGTTTTCTTATTCCCGATATTTTTGAAAATACCTATATTTGTAATATAGAAGAAAAATGGGGGGATGTAATGTATTATTTTTATCAATTCTGTGGTTATGATGACAGAGACATTGAAGAACTTGTTTATATTAAAAATAAGGGGATTGTAGCAGGGGCTTATGGTGATTATTTTTATCCAATAGGAAAGATCGATAGAACTGGTACTAAAAGGAGTGATTGGGACAAAGTAATTAACGACGCTAAAAATCGTTTGCTTTGGGCAGAGGAGCTTAAAAAAGAATGGGCAGACAAGAAGAAAGAACTTGAAAATTGGAAGAAAGGAAAATGAAGCAGTTATTATACCTATTACTTTTTTGTTCTTGTGCTGTAATGGCACAAGAACAAAAATATATATTGTTAGATAGTTTAACAGCTAACTATCAAGTAAAGAAGTATACTCTTAATACTTCTCCTTATGGACCTAAAAATACTATTGAAATATATAACATTTTTTCATCTTATTACGGATTAAACAAAAATGATGATTATATAGTGTTGTTTTCGGTACTTCCAGATCTTAACAGTAAAACAAACTGGGAACTAATAGATTTCGATAAAATAAAGGACAATCTATTTCCTACTAAAAATATTTTTAGGAGAATTATTTATAAAATATTTGGAGTCTTTTCTGATAAGAGTTTACATATTAATAGGGTAAAATTAGTTAAGAAAATAAATAATAAGTACTATATAAGTAAAATATGTCGTGTAGATGATTTCTATTGTATGGATTTTCCTCGTGATATGCAAGTAGCAACAAAGGATTTTATTCTCAACACCAATCAGCCAATAAAACCTATAAGTATATTAAAGGAAGATTACAAAAAAGTAATTCCTTATCATCCTTTTCCTTTGGGTAAAGACGAAGGTTTTCTTATTCCTGATGTTTTGGAAGGTACTTATCTTTCGAATATAGAAGAAAAATGGGGAGATATGATGTATTATTTTTATCAATTTTGTGATGATAACTTTATTTATAAATTTGTTTATATCAAAGATAAAGGTATTGTAGCAGGAGCTTATGTTTATTTCTTTTACTCAAAAGGAAAAAGAGATATTTTAGGAGGAGATTGGGAGAAAGTAATTCACGATGGTAGAAAACCTCTTCTTTGGGCTGAAGAGCTTAAAAAGAATGGGCAGACAAGGAGAAAGAACTTGAAAACTGGAAGAAAGGGAAATGAAACAGTTATTATACCTATTACTTTTTTGTTCTTGTACCACTATGGCCCAAGAACAAAAATATATATTGTTAGATAGTTTAACCGCTAACTATCAAGTAAAGAAGTATACTCTTAATACTTCTCCTTATGGACCTAAAAATACTATCGAAATATATAATGTATTTTCTCCATATTATGGTGCAAATAAAGGGATTGATTATATAATTTTGTTTTCTGTACTTCCTGACCTCAGTAGTAAAACGAATTGGGAAGTGATAGATTTTGAAAAGATAAAAAACAATCTGTTTCCTACTAAAAATATTTTTAGGAGAGCTGTTTATAAAGTATTTAGTCTTCCTCTCAGGAAAGAAGATGATATTAGTGGGGTGAGATTAGTAAAAAAGGTAAAAGACAAGTATTATGTAGGCAAAATTATTAGAGTAGATGACTTTTATTGTATAGAGGTGCCTCGTGAGATTCAATTAGCTACCAAGAATTTCATCCTTAATACCAATCAACCTATAGTACCTATTAACGTATTGAAGCAGAAATATAAAGAATTTAAGCCTTTTCAACAATTTTATTTAGATGATATTTTTGTTATACCTGATATTCTTGAAGGTGTTTACCTCTCTAATATAGAAGAAAAATGGGAGGATACTATGTATTTCTTTTATCAATATTCTTATTATGATAATAGAGGTATTGATGAGCTCGTTTATATTAAAGATAAAGGAATTGTGGCAGGAGCCTATGGCGATTATTTTTACCCAATAGGAAAGATCGATAGAACTGGCACTAAAAGGAGTGATTGGGACAAAGTAATTAACGGTGCTAAAAATCGTTTACTTTGGGCAGAGGAGCTTAAAAAAGAATGGGCGGATAAAGAGAAAGAACTTGAAAACTGGAAGAAAGGGAAATGAAACAGTTATTATACCTATTACTTTTTTGTTCTTGTGCTGTAATGGCACAAGAACAAAAATATATACTATTAGATAGCCTCACCGCTAACTATAGGGTAAAACACTATACATTACGCCCTCAATCTTTTTATGAAGGGAAAGAGATTGAGATGTATAACGTTTATAATCAGGGAGTTTCCTTTGGTTATAATTATTTAACTCTCATCTCGGTATTACCTGATATGAACAATGCTAACTCTTGGGTAGAAGTCTCTAAGGAAGAGGTCGAAAAAGCTGTTGTTAAGATAGAAGAAGTTCGCAGAAGTAATAAAAATAAATTCTTTAACTCCTTCTCTTTAGTAAAAAAAGAAGGCGACAAGTATTATAAAGCGAGATGCTGTTTAGTAGAAGTTTTTCAGTTGATGGATTATTCTTCGAAAGTACACTTGAACGATAGTAATATCATCAATACAAAACAAGATTTTGTTACTTATGCTGAGTTAAAAAAAGAATTGAACAAAGGAACACATATTAGTAAATATGCTTCACCGATGGAAGATAAAGAATCTTTCTTGGATAGTTGTTTTGAAAGTATTTACCTATCGGGTACAGAAAAACGGGGCAAAGATACTGTTTATCTGTTTTGGACGTTCACTGCTTGGAATAATCGCTCGGGGTTAGAGGCTTATCATCGTGGCATTGAACGCTTTGCTTATATAGAGGGCAAAGGCATTGTAGCGGGAAGTTATGATTTTTTGTTCGACACTCAAAGTCCGCGTCACTCACATAACAGTGAACCTGCTATAAAAAAAGAAGTAGGTAGAGAGTTAATATGGGCTGAAGAGCTTAAAAAAGAATGGTCTGAAAAGGAGAAGAATAAAAGATAAGCCTATGAAACAGTTATTATACCTATTACTTTTTTGTTCTTGTGATGTAATGCTACAAGAAGTGAAAAAGGAATGAGCAAAGAAGAGAACAAAAAATAATTATTATAAGGCAATGGTTTTATTGCCATTGCCTTATTTTTTTCAATAGAGTAGGGATTGCAAAGGTGTGTTATCGGAGAATCTCGGAGAGAATCGGAAAGTATCGAAGATAGGGTTATGGTATAGTTAGCTTATAGAAAGCTTATAGGAAGCTTATACGAATCTTGGAAGATTGGTATAGAAAGGGTGTATAAGTAGTTAAGAATGAGGGATTAAGAGCGAAGGGTGAAGAGTTAAAAAGTGTTAATTAGGCGAAGGGTAAAGATTGGAAAAACGAAAGGTTTAAAGTGAAAAGTGGATAGGAGGGCGAAGGTGATTTCAACTTTGCCAAAATCTCAAACTTTGGCGAAGTATGTGGGGATAGTAAAAAATGTGAGTTTGAAGTAGAGATGTGAGGCTGTGCTTCAGAAATTAAGCAAAATTGATTTCAAATTTAAAACAAAATCAAGGATGTGCCTTGTAAAATGGCTATTCAAGATTTCATCTTATACAGAAGGTCGTAGTACGGCAAACAGTTCTTTTTAGCCAAGAGAGTACTGCAAAGAGGGAGTGAATAAAGCGTTTTAATTGTATAGAAAAGATGTTTGTTAAAAAGCAAAAAAGCGAATGGTGTTTTTATATGAACAAAAAAAGTATTACTTTTGCCTCACGCAAAACAATTTATTGAGAATGAAAACAGAAGAAATTATAACCATTGCCAAACAAACTATCAGTGAAGAAGCTCAGGCAGTTGCTAAATTAGTAGACTATATAGATGACGATTTTACTAAATCGATGGAGTATATACTGCAATCGAAGGGGCGTGTGGTGATTACGGGTATTGGGAAGAGTGCTATTATTGCTAATAAAATAGTGGCGACAATGAATTCTACTGGTACGCCTGCTATCTTTATGCACGCTGCTGATGCGATTCACGGTGACTTGGGCATCATACAACAGGACGATGTGGTGATATGCATTTCAAAAAGTGGTAATACGCCCGAAATAAAAGTATTGGTACCATTGCTCAAACGCGGTAATAACAAATTGATAGCGATTACTTCTAACAGAAATTCGGTTTTAGCTCAACAGGCTGATAGTGTGCTTTACGCTCACGTAGAGAAAGAGGCTTGCCCTAATAACTTAGCTCCGACGACTAGCACTACCGCTCAGTTGGTTTTGGGTGATGCCTTAGCGGTGTGTTTGCTTGAAATGAAGCATTTTGGTAGCAGTGATTTTGCTAAATATCACCCCGGTGGAGCATTAGGGAAACGTTTGTATTTGAAAGTGGCTGACATTGTAGTGCACAACCAAAAACCCGAAGTGGCTCCGGATACTGATATTAAGAAGGTGATTGTGGAAATATCGGAAAAGATGTTGGGGGTAGCTGCTGTGATTGATAATGGACGAATTGTGGGGGTAGTGACTGATGGGGATATCCGCAGAATGCTCAGTAAAACGGATAGTATAAAAGGATTGGTGGCTAAAGATATAATGAGTGCTAACCCTAAGACGATTGACTTAGAGAGTTTGGCTATTGATGCGTTGCACCTAATGGAGAAGAATAAAATTACGCAGTTATTGGTAACGCGTGAAGGGCAATACGAGGGGATTATACACTTGCATAATTTGATACAAGAAGGTTTAATATAGATTTTAAGAAAGGTGAGAGAGTTATAATAATTATTCATTGTCAGGTATTTGGATATTATTTTGTAAAAAATATTGCAGATTATTTGGTCAGGTAAAATAATTGTAGTACTTTTGCACCTCGAATTAGAAATTAATCATTTTATTTATGAATCAATACGAAACTGTTTTCATTTTGAATCCCGTTTTATCTGATACACAGATAAAGGAAGCAGTAGAAAAGTTTGAGAATTTTCTTACTTCAAGGGGTGCAGAATTTGTAGCAAAAGAGAATTGGGGCTTGAAGAAATTAGCTTACCCAATCCAGAACAAGAAAAGCGGATTTTACCACCTCTTCGAGTTTAAAGTAGCTGGTGAAGTAATTGATGCTTTTGAATTGGAATTCCGTCGTGATGAGCGCGTGATGCGTTACTTGACTGTGAAATTAGACAAGCACGCCATTGAGTGGGCTGAAAAGAGAAGAGCAAAGTTAAACACTAAAAAAGCGTAAGAAAATGGCAGTAGAACAAAAAAAAGGAGATATCAAATATCTTACTCCGCTAAACATCGACACTTCAAAACAAAAGAAATATTGTCGTTTTAAAAAATCAGGTATTAAATACATTGATTACAAAGATGCTGACTTCCTCTTGAAGTTTGTAAACGAGCAAGGTAAGTTGTTACCTCGTCGTCTTACAGGTACTTCATTGAAGTTCCAACGCAAGGTGGCTACCGCTGTGAAGAGAGCACGCCACTTGGCATTAATGCCTTATGTAGCCGATTTATTAAAATAATAACAGGAGTAGAAACTATGGAAATTATACTAAAACAAGACGTACATAATTTAGGTTTTAAGGACGATGTCGTTACAGTAAAGAACGGCTACGGACGTAATTACCTCATTCCGCAAGGATTTGCAATTTTGGCTACTCCCTCAGCAAAAAAGGTATTAGCTGAAAATTTAAAACAGAAAGCTTACAAAGAGCAACACATTATTGATGAGGCTAAGAAAACAGCTCAAGCACTTTCGTCATTGGCGGTAAAAATTATTGCCAAAGTAGGTGCTGGAGATAAGCTTTTTGGGTCAATTAATAATGGTGATTTGGCACAAGAATTAGCCAAAGCGGGTCACGATATTGATAAGAAATTTATTTCTATCGCTGGTAACACCCTCAAACGTGCTGGGAAATACAATGCTTCTATCCGTTTACACCGTGAAGTAATTGTTGATTTTCCATTTGAAATTGTAGCAGAAGTAGCAAAAGTAGAGACAAAACCTGCAGAAAAGGCTGAAGAGCCCAAAACGGAAATTGCTACTGAGCAACCTGCTGGAAACTAATAAATTATAAGGATTTAAATAGTTCATATCAATTATAATTTTTGATACCTATAAGGGAAATTTACCTTTGTAGGTATTTTTTTTACAATAAAATTTTTGTATATTAAAAATAATGTGTACTTTTGTACCAATTTTAGCAGAATCTCAAAAAATACTATGGAATCCAAAATTAATACAATAGGTCTAACAATATGGGGTTACAAGCAGGGATGCAAGGTGTTAGCCTCACAAGGAGTTAACTTTCAGCTGCAAGAAGTAAAGGATAGATTGAAAGATATCAGTGCCTTTATACGCATACACACCCCGCGTGTAGATTTTTACACATTGCAGTTTAGCAATAGTTACAAGATATACACACAATACCGTTCCTCAAAAGAAGTGAATGGACAGAGCGGTGTGTATATAGCCATTTCATTGTATATACCACATTTTTTACAATGGAGAGGGGTACGACAAGTATTGAACTTGTTAATGGATATGTACTTTGCAGAGCATATCAATTACGAGAACAATATTCCGTTACTCAATGAAAAAGAGGATATATTCCCATATTTTAATCTTCTGAGAGGGTATGAAAAGCAGTTGGTAGAGGAACCAGTAACGGCTTCTTTCGCATTAGACCAAAGCTATATGCCTAAGGTTTTCCCTTATATGGATATTTATGAGGTAGATAAGTACTTCAATATGCCTTACCGTCCTGAGTTTGAGAAATACCAAGACCTTGTGTTCTTGCGTAAAGAATTTGTGGAAGACCCCCGAGCTTATAGTATTGACTTCCTTTTTCCAGAATACGCAATACCCAGAACAAGTGCCTCTACTTTCCAAACAACCAATACAGGAGGAAGTAGCGGAGCTTCTCGGTTTGTGCCTTCTAATGCTAATATTAAGATATTAGCTTTTATGAAGAATGGTAAAGACGTGGGAGCTACCTATATGAACGAAGTCTTTTCGGACGACGATACAATTGAAGTGCTTCTTGAAAAATCGAGATACCACGAGATGTTCTCTTATCACGATACGATTAAGAAAGCGATAAAAAGAGGTTATATCAAGAAAGTACAAAACAATTATACTTTTGATTTAATTCCGTTTGCTCCAAAAGAGTTTAAGGTGTACGTAGAAACTCCTCAACGAGAGTTTGAGAAATACATTTCGTTCTTATCATTAGAGAGTACGACTTTTAAAGCTAAGCTATACTCTAATACAAAGGGATATTACTTTTTACTAAAAGGAGATGAGGCGCGTAATGTATTCAACCTTAGTTACAATGGTATTGTTTTCAAGAGTAACTATATGGTAGACGATAGGGTGGCCTTATCAGTACCTTTTGAGAAGTATCAGTTTACGATTATTTCGAGTACTATAACTTCAGTATCTCTAAAAATCAATGGTATTGTATTTAGTAAAAACTTGCGCAGTGATTCGCCTGTAGAGATTGTTTTACCTGAGAACTTATACCATTTTGAGTTTGAAAATCAAGATACAGGAAGAGTTATTAGTATATCGAAGAGCGGAGAGGTTAATTTTGATAGAGCTAAAGGTGCTTACAATCCACAAATGATTGCCTCAGAGAGTCCTGAGTTTTCTAATGGTTTATCAGTAGTAAACAGAGGGGTTGCTACCACTGAACGAGGCGAAGCGATAGAGATGAACACTAAGTCTCGTGGGTTTTGGATAATGATTGCTTCGGCAGTTGCTTTTGTTTTAATATTAGTAGGTGTAGGCTATTGGTTTATTTTCCCGATGCTTAAAAATCCTGTGAAGGCCTATGTGGCAATCAATTCGGAGAGTGAAATAGACGAAATGCACTTCTTAACTAATATAGATGAGCGCACTTACGAGATTGAGGATTCTTATATTAGGTTAAAAAAGAGCTTGCCTATTGCTGAGACAAAATTGGTTGTTAGCTTCAAAGAAGAGGGGAAAGACACCTTGTTATTAAGTGAAGAACAACTCAATAAGTTAGCTCGAATGGTGGAAGCAAATAGCAAAGATACTCTTAAAATAGATTTGATTTCGCCTGCAATGGCATTTCTTTTGGATGTGAATAATTGGAAAGAAACTCACGCAGACCCTAAGGGAAGTCTTTTTATAGCAGAAGCTCAAAAGCGCAATTTCCTTACAGATAAATTACGACCTGAGTTTGAAAAAGCCGTATGGGAAAATTTCTTAAAGGATTTTGATTATTCTGCTTATAATAGTGAACAAGTAGATAGCCTTTTGCGTCCTTATTTAAAAGGAGGTAGTTCTGAATTGAAGTCTTATCAAACAGATTTGCAAAGAATAATTAGAGAAAGTAAAGCACGTGACCAAGTGGAAGTGGCTGTAGAAAGACCTAAGAGAGAAGAGCAACCTGCTACCAAACCTGAAGCAACTGTTGTTAATAGAAATGAAACTACAGTAGGAAGAACACCTAAAACAGTTACCCCTTCTTACAATACTGAAAGACCTGTAACTATAAGTGAGCCACGCGATCCTAAAACAGTGAAACGAGGAGAGAATACTACTCGACCTATCGCTAAAAATGTATCGCTTACAGAAACCTTTGTTACAGATATGAAACGCTTTAATTCACAGGCTTGTTCTGAAGAAGTTGTAGATAGAGTGAAAATGAATTTAAAACGTTTGGAAGGCAATGATTGGAGTGTGGTAATGTTTGAATTTAACCAAGGTAGAAGAGAGATAGAGGAACGTGCGAACCAATATAGTATGTTCTTTACAGCACTTAAAAATGGTACTTCTATTGACCAAGTTAAACCTTCTTACTTTGGAGGACAAACCAGCTTGATTAATTACCTTAAAAAAGGAACCAATTACGAATTGGTAAAAGGGAAGGCTAATCTCAAAACCTTTGCTGATATTCGCCAAGCTATTGTGAATATGGGGGTAGATCCCAAAACAATTCGCTAAGAGATATTGTTTTTTATCTTAAAACACTATACTTATATTAAAAGTTTTCAACAACATCGAGGCTTCCTAATAGGCTTTTGGTTATTAACTATTCCATTTGTAGAACAATTATAATTATAAGATAAATAATAAAAACTAAGGCGTCATCAATTTGGTGACGCCTTAGTTTTTATTACGTATTGATAGACCGAATAGCTTGTTCTAAGTTCTTCGCTAATCCAAACAGATAGTTGAACTGTTCTCCATAGAATTGTGTCTCTCGCATTGAGATAGGTGAAGAGGTATCTGTATTTTGATGAGTGTCTATTATTTCTTTAATGGACTGATTAAATTGTTCAATAGGCGTTTTATAATCAGTTTGAGCAGTAGCCGTAGGTTCAACAAGTAACGTCAAACAGTGTTGCAAGGCTGCTATAAGACTCTCAATTGCCTCGTTGAATACCGATTTAGGGAAGGTTACTTTCTTGCTGTTCAACCTAATGCCAAACGAAGCCACAGAGGCTAAGAAGGCTTGCTGTATCACGATAATCCCGTATACTGATGGATTTTTGTACTGCATAAACTTCGGCTCTTGTAACATTCGTTGGAAGGTGGTATTTAGGTTTGAGAGTGCCAACACAGCTTCTTTGCGCGATACTTTATAGGCAGTGGTAATCCCTTCTCCGGTGTTAAAAATCTCTTTTACTTGCTGTAAGTAACAGATATTAGCTTTTACTGATTTGGTAACCGCTTCCCTATAAGTATTGTGTTCCCACGTAGGCAAAATGAGATAATTACCTGCAAACGATAGTCCAACCCCTATAACGGTATCCAATAGGCGGTCATAAATAAGGCTGTAAACATTAGGTGTAATCAGTGCAAAAATAAATATCGCACTGATAGTGATGAATATAGAGGCGTACATATAGTTCTCTTGAATCAACCCAAAAGCAATAGGCATACACAAAATAGCGACATAGAGGTACAAACTAGGGTAGGGGAGTAGGTAAATCACTGCAAACGAGGCAACCCCACCAATCATAGTGCCATAAACTCTGCTGAGTGAGCGCTCTTGGGTAATCCCAAAACCAGGGCGCATAATAATGAAAATGGTAAGGATAATCCAGTAGGCATTGTTGATAGGGAATATATCACCTATGAGGTAACCCAAAAATACCACTATAGATAGGCGCATTGCGTGCCTAAAAAAGGTAGATTTTAAAGATATATGGTCTTTGAGCCGTCGCCACGAGTAGTTTTGGTAACTCACAAACTTGCGATAAGTACTCTCATCGCGTACCCCTGCATCGTTGCTGTAATAATTCTCAAAAATATGTCGGATATTTTCAATAGAATGATACTGACTTTCTATATAAATATAAAAATTTCGCAACAGCAAAGCGCGTTCTTTATCTTCTTCTGATACTTCTGAAAGTGCTTTCAAGGCTTCGTTCTTCTCTTTGGTTTGCACTAATAAGTCTTTTAAACAGTTGTCTAATTGTATCTTCTTGCGTGACCCAATGTATTCGGACATTTGTTGTAGCTGTCTCGATAGCTCTTTGAGAAAATCTACATAAGTTTGTAAATATTCGCGATACTCGGCAAAAGCCTTGTCCACTTTCTCATATTGTACGGGGTTGGCTAAAGCTAGCTCGAAGATATCCACTAGCTCTATAAACATCAAAAATTGGCGTTGCAGGTAATCGGTTTTACCTGATTTGCTCCGTGAATCAAGTACGGATTCACGGAGCTTTTCATATTTTTCATTGAGGCTTGTTTGCAGGTTGATGAGCTTTTTGAGTCCCTCGCTTCTGTCTTTGGCGATGAGTAAGTCAGCTCTTACCGAAAAATACTCTGCCGTAAGAGCAAAGCACTTCCCTAACAGCTGTTCACTGTACAAACGCGGACGTATTTTTAGGAATATATACACTAATACACTGTACCACAAACCTCCTAATAACACACAACCACTGTACAAAACAATACCCCACCCTGTTTGCAAGTGGGCTAAAGTAGAGGCTATCTCAAATAATCCCGCGAAAGCTACCATTGTAGCGCGATGTCCGTATAACGAAATATAAGCGTTCCCGAAGGTGAGTAGAAATATGGTAGGCAGTAATAAGTATTCGTAAGGAGCCGTGAGGTTTACCAAAGTAGAACTGATAGTTGCTAGTAATGTTGCTATGAAAAGACCACCATAGAGGTGTTTTTGATTCCCTGGAATATCGCTGGGCGAAATTGCAACAATACTCAAAGCTATGGGTAAGCCAATATCCATTAGGTCAAACCAATAGCCCAACCCTAAGGGAATAAGCACCGCAATGGTTTTAAGGCACCCTTTGAAGAAAGAAAAACTTTTAAAGAATGATATGATGGAGGTATACATTTTTTACATATATTTGCGGGCAAAATTACAAAACTAATGGCAAATAACCATCTGATAACTGAAATATTAAAGGCAGGAAAGGTAATTCTATGCCCCACCGATACCGTTTGGGGCTTGGGTTGTGATGCTACAAATCCTCAAGCGGTAGCTAAGATTTTCCAAATAAAACAACGCAGTGAGAGCAAAAGCCTCATCATTTTAGTGAGTGATACAGAGATGTTACAGCACTATGTAACGGATATACCTCCTAAGGTGCTTACCTATCTTCAAACCTTGCAAGAGCCTACCACTATTATTTATAGTCACCCTTTGCATTTGGCTAAGAATGTGATAGCTGCTGATAATACAGTAGCCATTAGGGTCGTACAAGATGTGTTCTGCCAACAGATGATTGCTGATTTTGGCAAACCCATAGTCTCTACCTCTGCTAATATCAGTGGAGAGCCAACACCTTTGTATTACCAACTCATTAATCCCCAAATTATTGCGCAATGTGATTATGTAGTACCTTACCGTCAAGACGATACCCAAATAAAAAATCCCTCACGTCTGATTAGGTTTGATACAGACGGAGAGATTCAAATATTAAGATAAATAGTAAGTTACTCTACTATTTTCACAGGTGTTCCGTTATCTATATTAATTTGTCCACTGGTAATCACTTCTTCACCAACAGTAAGTCCGCTGATGATTTCTACCTTATCACCAAAGTTGCGACCGCTTTTCACATTTGCCATTTCAGCTTTAAGCACCTCCTGACCTTTAGCATTTTTGCTACTTACTATTTTAAAAATTTTATTTTGGCTCACACTACCCACGAAAGCAGAATGAGGTACCACAAGAGCTGTAACCTCATCATTACCACTGCCAAACTGTGCAGTCGCATACATTCCTGCTTTTAGCTTTTTATCTTTGTTGGCTACCAATATTTCTACGGGAAATTTGAGAGCTCCATTAGATTTCGGTGCGATAAAAGTAATTTTCCCCTCTACTAATTCCGAAGAAGTGCTGGGTTTAATTTTAATAACATCCCCCACTTTTAGTTCTCCTACTTGACTTTCATCTACGGTAATTTTCAATTTCAGATTGTCGATATTTACCACGTTGAATAACGTCTGTCCAGCACTTACAAGTGTTCCTTCTTCTACCTCTTTGCTAGTTACAATCCCGTTGATTTTACTACGCACAGCTGTATCACCCGATACAATAGCTGCCGAATTATAGTTCGCTTGGGCGTTTTTGAGTTGCAAGCGCGCTTGTTCCAATTGTTGAGCGGTAACTCCTCCTGTTTGGTAAGCACTTTCAAATCGCTTTAAATCCGATTTTGCAGTTTCGAGTACCGCTTTGGCATTGTCTAACTGCACATTGGTTCTGTCGGCTTTTGTTTGCGCCAATACTTGCCCTACTCTCACAAAATCACCCTCTTTTACGTAAATTTTTATGACTTGTCCTCCTACTTCTGAAGATACATTCAGGTCTTGTTCCGCTACAAAAGTACCGTTAGCCGTAAAAAGGTCGGCTACTTTTTCTTCTGTTACTTTGGCAGCACGTACGGCTACTTGGGCTTCTTTTTGGGCTACAATAGCTACCTCTTCAGCATTTTTCTGTTTGTTAGAATATAGGCGGAGCCCCATTAATCCTACAAGGACTATTATGATAACTGTAGTAATTATTTTTTTCATTTTTCTTAAATTACTGTATTAAGTGTTCTAAATCGGGGGCAAAGGTATAACAAAAAACTTAATAAACAAAAAAAGTTTCCATATTTTTACCTTCATTCACTTTTTTCTCATTCTTCATTGGGTTGTTTTATCTACTATTAAATGAAGTGAACACTCACTCTATCAAGGTAATTGATGTCTAATAAAGAAGAAGCTCCCCCCACCGTATGAGTATCACTTTTGTAAACACTGCACTGCAAATAGTCGAGGTCGTTAAACAAAAGCATTCGTTTTCCATCAGGAGCGCGAAGGTCAAGAGGAACACTAAAATCAATAAATTCGCTGTATTGGTTATAAATCTTTTTGAAGGTATACATATTAAAGATAACCTCAAAAGCTCTATCTTGTCTTATTTCTTCAAATAATTTCCTACTGATATTGCTCACCGCATTGCCATAGTGGTCAATATAAATAATCGTACCGTAAACAAAACGTTTATCAGCAGATATCTCTGGTTTAAAATGAGTAGCCTCTAAATACGTATCGGTTTTCTTGCCTATTTTGTTAAGGGGGATATTTTCGCATATTTTCTGGGCAATCAAAGGGAATGAATACAGCGTAGGGAAAAGTTCAGTGCTTTGTTCGCCTTTTATTTCATACAGTTCAGCGTTCTTTTTATCTTCTGCTAAAAGATGAAAAATACCGTTATCAGCCCCGATAAAATAATGCCCGTTCAGTTTCATTACCATATGTCTTTTCTCAGGAGTGCGCTCCGCATCTACTCCTATGATATGTATACTCCCTTTTGGGTAATGTACATAAGCATTCTTTAAGATGAAGGCAGCTTGAAACACATCAAAAGGTGATATCAAATGCGAGATATCTACCACGCAAGCTTCGGGGCACTTACTATAAATAGCACCCTTTACGGCTCCTACCGAGTAATCTCGTAAACCAAAATCAGTAGTTAATGTAATGATTTTCATTCCTTTTGTTATAATGATATCAAGTTTAAAACAGCATAAATATATAAGTATGAAGTTAACATACCTCCTTTAAATCTGTAATAATCAATCCTTAAGCTTCCCTCCATTATCCTTCATCATTTCTTCGTCATTTGTTTGCCCTTCCTTCGTTATTTATTTATCTGCCCGTGCGGCTCGCACCGTATTTTGTTTATCTGCCCGTGTGGCTCGCACCGTCTTTCCTATAAGCTTCTCCCAAATTAACCATTAACCATTAATCATTAATCATTAATCATTCTCACTCCCTTTAATTCTTCAATTTGTTGTAATAGCCTATGAATAATCTCCAACCCAGCCATATTCACATCAAGGTCGTAATGCCAATTAGTAAAACGTTCAAAAGCCGAAAGCTGGTCGTAATGCAGGTAAGTAGTGTTGTCAATCACCTCCGTTTCTATAAGTCCGCTTGATTCTAAATCGTCAAAGAATGTGATTTCTATATTGTACAAACGAACGATGTCTTCTCTTGAAATTCTATCTTTCATAATTATGAATTTTTAAGTTGTTCAAATAATGCTTTTTGTTGTTCTGTAAGATTTTTAGGCAATTGTACTTGATAGGTTACAAAAAGGTCGCCAAACGTGCCTTCTTGCTTGTACACAGGAAAACCTTTACCTTTTAAGCGCACCGTAGTGCCATTTTGTGTCTCAGGAGCTACTTTCATTTTCACTTTACCACTGAGAGTATCTATCTGCACTTCGCCTCCTAGCATAGCTGTATATAGATCGATGTTTACAGTAGTTTTCAAATCGTTGCCATTGCGTTCAAACTGAGCGTCGGGTTCAATATGGAAAGTGATATACAAATCACCGTTAGGTCCTCCGTTATATCCTTCGTATCCGTGACCCTTTAGCTTAATTTGCAACCCTTCATATATCCCCGCAGGTACTGTGATGCGTATATTCTTGCCGTTCACCGTAAAAGTACGTTGCTGAGCAGTTGCCACTTCTCGCAGTGGTAGCGACATATCCGCAAAAATATCCTGTCCCTTAAACTTACCTGAGGCACTACCGTAACCTCTACCAAATCCCGAAGTCCGTCCACCAAACATATCTCTGAAGAAATCAGAATAGTCTCCCTCAGAGTAGTTACCTCCGCCAAAGCCTTCAAATCCTCCAAAACCACCTTGGGAGCGTTGCTGTTGTTGGGCTTTTTCGTACTCTTCTCCGTATTTCCAGTGTTCGCCATACTTGTCGTATTTAGCACGGTTTTCAAGATTGCTAAGTACTTCGTTAGCCTCGTTAATCTCTTTAAATTTCTGCTCTGCCGTCTTGTCGTTGGGGTTCATATCAGGGTGATACTTGCGTGCCAACTTGCGGTAAGCTTTCTTTATATCGTCTTGGGTAGCAGTTTTATCTATCCCTAAGGTTTTATAGTAATCTATCATCTCTAATAATTTAACAGTCGCAAAGATACTACTTTATTTGATATATTTTGTATACAAATGATAAAAAAATAGGAAGAGATGGACTTATCTCTTCCTATGATTGTGTTTTTGCTTAGGTTCTAAGGCAAGCGTTGGTACAAGCAACAGTGGTGTAACTTATTGTACACTTCGTCGTCAGCGCGTTCTTTGCCTGCGTCGTGTCCTACTTTGGCAATGGCTTTTTGTACATCGCTTTCGCTACATTTGCGTTCGTCAAAAATAAGAGTCATATTCCCACTCTTGATGTTCCAATTAGCGCTCTTTACGCCTTTTACACTGTAAGCTGCCTTTTCTATGCGCGCTTTGCACTGTTCACAATTGCCTCCTACGGCAAACTCTACTTTCTTGTTTTTGTTAGATGCTTGTTGAGCACTTGCGGTAGTGAGTCCAAAGAAACTCAAAGCTACCCATAATAAAATACGTGTTTTCATTCTGAAAAATACTTATTAGTTGTTCGTTTTTAGTCATTAATCGTTAGCTTTCTAACCACTAACGATTATTTGCTAATTATAGAATTTTAAATCTTAATCCTGCGTAATACATCTGTCCGAAAGCAGGAGAGTACTGCATAGTACTATCAAAATACGCACCAAAAGGGTCGTTGGCAGCCAAAATTCCGTTTTCTTGCTTATAATTGGTGATATTTTCACCGCCTACATATATCTCAAAAGTTTTAGAGAATACTTTGGTGATTTGGGCATTGAGTGTAGCAAATGAGGGAGCGTAATCGCTAAGTCTATAAGCCACTGGGTTCGTAGCCGTAGTAGGTAAGCGTTGTTCTCCTAACCAATTGAAGGTTACATCAAACTTCCATTGCGAATGGTTGTTCTCGTGACGCTCGGGAGTCTCGTAAGCTACATTGGCAAACCAACGGTGTTTTGGGGTAAGGGTCTTCTCCAATTGTCCTTTGGTAAACTGTGTTTGCACATCGTAATACTTGTAGGCTGCTTTAAAGTCCAAACCTTTGACAGGTGTGATGCTGAACTCAGCTTGTAAAGAGTTAGCAAAGCTATTACCATTCAGGTTATAGAACAAGGCTTGTTGGGGTGAGTTATCCAAATCTACTACTACTTGATTGTCAAAATCAGTGCGATAAAAGTCTATAGAGAACTCAGCGTTCTTGCCCAATACTTTAAACGCTTGCAAAAAGCTCACGCCGTAATTCCAAGCGATTTCAGGGTTCAAACCGTAGAGCTTACCACCATCACCTCCTACGATAGTAAACTCTCGTGCAGAAGCCAAGAGCTGTTGGTTCTCAGCAATCACATTGGCAGCTCGTTTACCTCGTCCTGCTGATACTCTAAAAGTAGCTTGCTTCCAAGGATTGTAACGCACGTGCAAGCGTGGAGTGATAAAGTTTCCTAAGTGATTATGACTGTCGGCGCGTACCCCTGCCACAAAACTGAAGTTGCTCAAATTGTCGTAAGTGTATTCAAAGAAGGCACCCACCGAGCGGTCTACACGTGAAAAATCCCCTGTGAGAGCCCTAGTACTAAGCATCTCGTTGTAATCGTCGTAAGTACCGTTGAGCCCTGTGGCAAACTTGTGCTTGGTATTGGTGATGATAGAGTTGTATATCAAGTTGCCATACCAACTCTTTTGGTGTATATCATAGCGATTCAAACCAAAGTAGGAATCCTGCTTGTGCGATTGGAAAGAGTTCTGTAAGCCTATGCTCTTATAAGGCGTATCAGGAAATACATACCCTATTTTGTTAGATGCGCTGAGGCGTTCGGAGTTTACTTCACTGCCCCAAGCATTGGTAGTACCTTTGTCAGTCAGCGGATTAAAGCGCAATTCACCTGCCTGGCGCTCATCTTTCATATAATGGAGGTTCAAAAAGCCTACCCAACCCTTTTGAGCATCGGCGTACTGCCAACGATTCAACAAGTTGATTTGGTTGCCTATCGGGTTATCTATAAAACCATCGTGATTGTGGTCAGCTTTTTGCTGACGCACATTGCCGTGAGCAAAGAGGGTAGTCGCCCATTTATCAGAGAGCTTTTTATTGGTATGGGCGTTGATTTCGTAGCGGTTATCCTCCGATGCGTATAAGTTCAAGAAAAAAGGAATGGCACTGATAGGCTTCTCTATTTCATAATTGATTTGCCCTGAAATACTCTCATACCCGTTAATCACACTCCCTGCTCCTTTGGTAATCTGGATACTCTCAATCCACGTACCAGGCACAAACGAGAGTCCGTAGGCTTGCGAAGCTCCGCGCATCGTAGGGATATTCTCCTCTGCCATTAGTATGTACGGACTGGTCAAACCTAACATCTTTATCTGTTTGTTACCCGTAACGGCGTCCGAGAAGTTCACATCAATCGACGGATTGGTAGAAAAACTCTCCGATAGGTTGCAACAAGCGGCTTTCAGCAGTTCCCCACTGCTCATTGTGTGAACATCGGCAACTTGCCACTGCGATTTCATTGTATTAGCACGTTTGTAGCTTACTACTACCTCTTCTAAAGTAGTTTCAGGCTCTAACTGAATGTGTAAGGGTGTGTTACCGCTTACTTTCACAGTTTTCTTTTTATACCCTACATAGCTTACTACTAAAGTAGAACTTCCCTCAGGTCGTTTTAAGGTAAAAGCTCCTTCGTTATCAGTAGAAGTCCCTATTTGGGTACCTTCCCAATATACATCAGCACCTATAAGTGGTGTCTTGTTTTCATCGATTACAGACCCTTTGCTAAAATTTTGAGCAAAGAGCGACAAGGGCAACAACAGCCCTAATAAAAAGATATATTTTTTGTACATTATTGTTCTGTTTTATTCAGTTCAGGAATTAGAATTTAAGGATTAGAAAACAGAGGTAAAGGAGTTTACTTCTTACCTCTTATCTCTTATCTTTTCCCTGAATAAAACACTCTCTGGCAGTACAATTCGTACAGAGGCGGAGCATTCAGCTGTGTAAAGAAATCAGTAGTGATAGATTTCTTTACCGTCTCAGTAATGCTTACCTCCTCTAATATGGGTAGGGTAGGGGGAGCTATTACAAAGGGCTGTAATTGCAACTCCAATACCTTTACTACCGATGTACTATCAGAAATAGAAGAAGTGATAGATGTGTCGTCACAACACTTTTTATGTGAAGTTTCTGTTTTGTTCTCATCGTCATCCGAAGCACAGCAAGAGTCCATTGAAGTACAGTCTTCCTCTTCCTCACTCGCAGAAGTAGGGTACTCTAAGGACACTGACGATAAGGTTTCTTTGCAATAATGAAAAGTAATCGCCCACCCTGAATTGGAGAAAAGGATAAGCGCTGATAATAATATGTTGATAAGTTTTCTTTTCATTGCGGGGGCAAAGATACGACAATTTTTTATATTTCGTTTCTAAAGATAGTATTTTTTAATAAAAACTCAAGAAGTAATAAAACAACAGCAATTATCGCTAAGGGTCTGAATTTCTCATCTACCTCAGTGTATTTAAATTCTTCAATCTTGGTAGTCTCCATCTTGTTGATTTCATCGTAAATCTGTTGGAGCTTTTGGTTGTCAGTGGCACGAAAGTATCTCCCGTGTGTTACTTCAGCTATCTTTTTCATTAGAGGCTCATCTATTTCCACTTGTAACATACGGTACATTATGCTACCATCAGGATTGAGTGCGTAAGGTGAGAGCGCCGTTCCATTGGAGCCTATCCCTATTGTATATACTCTAATACCGT
Source organism: Capnocytophaga sp. oral taxon 864 (assembly GCF_002998835.1). Taxonomy (NCBI): domain Bacteria; kingdom Pseudomonadati; phylum Bacteroidota; class Flavobacteriia; order Flavobacteriales; family Flavobacteriaceae; genus Capnocytophaga; species Capnocytophaga sp. oral taxon 864. Next base: position 876,251 of record NZ_CP027232.1, on the reverse strand, counting down.
ACTCAGCAGCCAACTCAGCTGCGGTTTGTGGGTCTATAAATCCTGTGTTGTTCACTCCATCGGTAAGGAGGATAATAACTCTACTCTTGGCTTTACTTTCTTTGAGTCGGTTTACAGCCGTTGCCAGTCCCATACCTATGGCTGTACCGTCTTCTATTTGTCCATAAGTAAGTTCCGAAAGAGCGTTTAAGATAATACCTTTATCCGTAGTCACAGGAGTTTTAGTATAACTTTCCCCTGCGTAGATAACAAGTCCAATACGGTCATTAGGACGGTCTTTTACAAATTGTGAAGCTACCTTTTTTAGTGCTTCAAAACGGTTAGGCTTTAAGTCTTTTGAAAGCATACTCGCCGATACGTCTATTGCCATTACAATATCTATCCCATCAGTAATCTTTGTGTGTGCATTTTCTGAATGGGTTTGTGGGCGTGCTAATGCTATAATTAGTAAGGCTACTGCCAATAAGCGCAAGGCAAATAAAGAATGGTATAAATGGTCTTTCCACGAACTCATCTTTTTAAAAGCGATAGTGGAAGATATAGTTACATTCGGTTTAGATTTCTTATTCCAATACCAATACCACGCCACCATTAGTGGTAAGACTAATAGTAACCAAAAGAACTGTGGATTGGCGAAAGTAATATTTTTAAGCATATTATTCTGTTTTAAATACAATAGAATTGATAACTCTTTGTGCTATCTTATCTGCGTTAGGTTCGTCTATATGGGTGATAAGAACTTGTTGGAGCGCATTGTTTTCAGTAAAACTGTACAGCTCATAAGAAGCGCTAAAGTATTTACCTTTCTCGTTAGGAATACTCATTTTGCCAAAAACTTTTATACCTTTTGCACCGCTGGGCGAGGTGTATTCTTCCTGCAAGGTAGTGATGTTCTTCGCCTTAGCTTTATCCAATTGCGAAAGCACTATTTCATTCACCTTTTGTGGGTCTAAGGTAAGTCCACCGCCTTGTTCCTCTTGTTGAGGTGCTGTATGTTGGGCGTCTTTCTTAAAGGTAATGATATTGGTCATTATGTATAAAGGTGAATTAAGACTGCCGTAATAGAAAGTGTATTGCTTATCTATAATCGATTTGTATTCCGTTACGTCTACTATTTGCTTGCGAATGAGTATCTCTGGCGTAGTGAGCTCAGTAATAGGATAACCGTAATCACTTGTTACCCACTCGCTGCGATTGATACTCGCATAAGTATTGAAATATTTGTTGTACAAGATACTATATCCCATAAGCAATACAGGAGCTAATACTACAAAACAAAGCGCGACGATAAGAGCCACTCGGTTGCGTCTTTTTCTGCGTTCTCTTATTTTCAGTACGCTCATTGCGAAAGCGTCTTGTGTAGGCACTTCCCCTTCGGCTACTACCACAGGGATAGCCTCTTTGGTTTTGATAACCACATTCTCAATGGTCTCACGGTCGTATTCAGCATTGTTGTCCGAGGGCTTACTCTTGGCAAATTTCACCAAGTCGGCATTTTGTAATACCCGTTTGAGGTTGCTGATAGTCTCTTCCGATAAGTGTAGCTTTCCTGCTTCTTGCAAAACATTAATTTTAGCCAAAAGCTCATCTGTGGTACTCTCTTTGGCTAAAATATGCACCTCGTCTTCCAAGTATTCTTTTACAATATCGGTAAGCCGAGTATAATAGGCTTTGTGTTGTGATTCTATGAGGTATTTAGAATTTTGTAAGTCTTTTAGGTCTTGTATGGCGCGCTCAAAAGGAGGTAACTTTTTGCGTTCTTCTTCGGCTGATAGTTTCTTCTTGCGGAAGACGAAGAAGTATAATCCACCTGCTACTAAAAGTAGTCCTATAATTCCTGAAATAATCCATAACCACATACGTGAAGCCGTAGGTGAGGCTACCTCGGTAATAGGTTTAATGTCGTATAAAGGCTGTTTGAGCGTATCTACCGCTACGGTATGTACTTCTACGAGTAGCGAATCGGTATAGTAGTCTTTGTTACTGATGTGTATCCTTTGTCGCGGAATGGTGTACTTCCCTTCATCAAATTGGGTAAGGTAGTAGGCTTTTTCCAAACGAAACTTACCTCCCTCTTTCAAGGTATCAGTAGGGTCGGCTTTTACCATTTCTAGCGGACTAAAACTCTGTCCTTCCGGAAATGCCACAGCCGCATCAGCAGGGGCTTCTACCGATATCTTGTATTCTATCTGTTCTCCTATTTTTATGTTCTTTGTATTAGTCTCTACCTTCACCTCTTGTGCGTAAAGAGTAGGAAATACAAATAATATTAATATGAAATATAATATTCGTCTCATTTTACCGCTTAATACTTAATTTAGTCTCTTACCTCTTACCTCTTATCTCTTATCTATTTTTAAAGTATCCCAACAGCTTTTGGGTATAACTCTCATCGTCTCTACAGCTCACTACCCCTGCACCCGATTTTTGCCAAAGCGTCTCAAAATAGTTCACCGTCTCGTGATATTGTTTTGCATATTCATTTCGCACTGCCGATGAAGCGGTGTTCACACGCATCAGCGCTCCCGTTTCAGCATCTTTTACCATTACATAACCTAAGTTAGGTAATTCAGTTTCTTTTTTGTCATAAATGCGAATACCGGTAATATCGTGTTTTCTGGCAGCTATCTGTATAGGTTTCTCATAGCCTTTATCCATAAAGTCCGAGAGCATAAACACAATCGCTTTTTTCTTCGTTACCCTACTGAGGAACTGCAAAGCCTCCGAGATATTAGTCTTAAAACTTTTAGGCTGAAACTCTATAAGTTCTCTGATGATGCGCAACACGTGCGATTTCCCTTTTTTAGGTGGAATATACAGTTCTATTTGGTCAGAAAAGAGTATCAATCCCGTCTTGTCGTTATTCTGTAAAGCTGAGAACGCCAAGGTAGCTGCTATTTCGGTAATCACTTCACTTTTGAATTCCTGTTTCGTACCAAAAAACTCACTACCGCTCACGTCTATCATCAACATTAGCGTAAGTTCGCGTTCCTCTTCAAATACTTTCACAAAAGGCTCGTTGTAGCGTGCCGTTACGTTCCAGTCGATATTGCGAATATCATCACCAAATTGGTACGGACGTACTTCACTGAAAGTCATACCCCGACCTTTGAAGGTAGAGTGATACTCCCCTCCGAAAATATTATCGGAGAGCTTGCGCGTTTTTATCTCTATTTTGCGTACTTTCTTTAATAGTTCTTTGGTATCCACTTTTATTGTTTTATTGTAAGTTATGAATACAAATTAAAGCTTAAAATAATATAGTTATAACATAATAATTTTTTTCTGTCACAACATTCTCCTCAGAGTACTCAGTGAGTTGTCGTAGTTCAGTATTACAACAATTCTTTTAATTTTATCTTTATTGTCTTCTCTTCATCACTATTAGGAGCTTTATATCCAATCTTAACTGTTTTACCTTTTTGTTTTAGCATTTGTCGGTATTGTTCTAAGTCCCCCGTATTGTTTTTATTGATACTCATAATTTTACTTCCTTCTCGTAGCCCTTTTTGGTAAGCCTCCGAGTTTACAATTATTCTTGTAACTACAATCTCATTATTTACCCGTTGTATAGAAATAGGACTTATGAGTTTTTCAAATTCTTTACTAAATAAATTATTAGGTCTTAGGTATAATTTATGTGTTTCATAGTTCAAGATAATATCAAATCTATTAATGATTTCACTCCCCAAAATTCCTAAATAATTAGGAAACGAACTTACTCCCTCTTTGTCTGACGATAAATTAATAGGAATATCTTTAAAGTCAAATCCAGCAACGGTAAGTTCCTTTATCATTCCGGTTGTTACAGTACTCTTTTTACTCAGATTATCACTCGAAGAGACCAAAGTCTTTCCTATTTTTTCAATCAACTTATGTTGCTCTTTATAGGGAGTGTTGATGAGTAACGAAAGTCCTGCTCCACTGTCAAAAAATACATCTCCGTCAAACACTTCCCCATTCTCTAATTTAATACGGATAGGGAACTGAGGAATAGGAACTCCTAACTTAAATTCAAAAGGTACTTCTGTATATCCTTCTGTGTTTAGAGTCTCACTAAGATTATAAAGAGAAATAACACGCCTCTGAAAATCAATCTTTGTAATATAATCCTTTATAATATCATTCCCGATGATACCATCGAACTTTTTCTCAAAAGCATTGTTCAACCTACTTAAATCTTCTAAAACAATATTTACATTCCCAATTTGTAACTCAGAATTTAAATTTATTGTTTGTGATAATGCTATGTGATATTCTTTACTCCCTCCAGCACCTTCTACTTTCTGGGTATGATTAGGCTTTATTCCATATTGCTCAGCAACACTTTTATCTAAAATAGTAGTGGAGGCTCCAGTATCAAAATAAAAGGTAAGAGGCGTTGCCTCACCTTTTACTGATAGCTTTAATAACACGTACTTATCCTCTAATAACTCAAAAGGCAGAACTGCCCTTTGTGCACTAATAGCCAACGGCAAGCATAAGGTCAGTATTAAAGTACTCATTGTTTTCATAATAAAACCAGTTATTTTAATATCTCAGAATTACCTTTTACCTTTTACCTTTTATCTTTTACCTGCTATGGTACTTCAATGGTATTCACTATCTTGTGAATCATCTCTACTGAGGTAATATTCTCAGCCTCTGCTTCATAGGTAATACCGATACGATGGCGCAATACGTCAAATACTACCGCACGTACGTCCTCAGGAATTACATAACCACGACGTTTGATGAAAGCATAACATTTTGCCGCCATTGCCAAGTTGATACTACCACGAGGCGATGCCCCAAAGCTAATAAGTGGTTTAAGCTCTGCCAAGTTGTATTTTTCAGGATAACGAGTCGCAAAAACAATGTCTAAGATGTATTTCTCAATCTTTTCGTCCATATACACCTCGCGCACGGCTGTTTGTGCTTTTAGGATTTGTTCCAAACTCACTGTTTGGTTCACCACTGCGTAACTATTGCTGAGATTGTCGCGCATAATCCGTTGCTCTTCGTCCAGTTTAGGATAGTCGATAACCGTTTTAAGCATAAAACGGTCTACTTGTGCCTCAGGCAGTGGATAAGTTCCTTCTTGTTCTACAGGGTTTTGAGTTGCCATTACCATAAAAGGAGCGTCTAACTTAAAGGTCGAATCACCAATGGTTACTTGTCGCTCTTGCATTGCTTCCAATAGGGCAGACTGTACTTTGGCAGGCGCACGGTTAATCTCGTCAGCCAATACAAAGTTCGCAAAGATAGGTCCCTTTTTTATAGAAAACTCGTTTTGTTTGATGTTGTAGGTCATTGTTCCTATCACATCGGCAGGCAATAAGTCTGGCGTAAACTGGATACGGCTAAACGACCCGTGTACCGATTTAGCAAGGGTGTTGATGGATAGTGTTTTTGCTAGTCCAGGCACCCCTTCCAAGAGGATATGTCCTTTGCCTAATAATCCGATAAGCAGGGCATTTACCATATGTTTTTGCCCTACAATCACCTTGTTCATCTCATTGGTGAGCGCATCGATAAACACACTTTCACGCTCTATCATTTCGTTTATCTGACTGATATCTACAGATGTTCTTTGTTCCATAGTACAAATTATTTTTTTAGCGTTTTTCTTTAATACAAATACTGTGCCGTCTTGTTATTAGTACGGGTTACAAAAGTATTTTTTTCTTACTAAACTGACAAATATTTTTGTAAAATAATTTTCTAAGCTGTGTTTAATCTTCCTTTATTTTATCTTACATCTTGTCATTGCTTTTGTGTCACTACACTTCCCCTTCGAAGGTAGCCAGCGACAGCTGGGTATGTGTAGAGGGGTATGTTTTAGCATCTTACTTCCGCCTTACATTCATCTTACATTTATAATTTGTTCATTTACCTTTCATTCATTAGTCACTTTTTACTCACTGTAGAGCCACTATAAAGCCACTGTAGACCCACTGTAGAGCCACTGTAGACCCACTCTTTATCCATCTATCCTATAAGTTTCCTATAATCTTTGTATAATTCCCTACCCCTAATTCACCATTAATCACTAACCATTAACCACTAACCATTAACCACTAACCATTCATCATTAATAATTAACTTTTTTTGCGTAGCATATAAAAAAGTACTACTTTTGTCGCTCTAATAGCAAAGATATAAGAAATGAAGTTTGAAACTAAAGCCATTCACGGCGTAAGAACTGCCAATAAAAACACAGAAAACTGGGGAAGCACCATCAATATGGCTTCTACTTTCCCTATTGAAGAATACGGTGTAGAACAAGAGTTTGAATACGGACGCGTTTCAAACCCTACTCGTAAGGATTTTGAAAGTCTTATAGCTCAATTAGAAAGTGGCATACACGGATTCGGATTCTCATCAGGTATGGCTGCCATTTCTTCTGTTTTTACAATGTTTAAAACAGGCGACCATTTTGTGTTAGGCTTAGATATCTACGGAGGTACTTATCGCATTATGCACGATATTTTCAATAAATTTGGTTTTGAAGCTACTTTTGTCGATATGACTGACCTAACCAAAATAGAGAAAGCCATTCGCCCTAATACAAAAGCCATCTTTATAGAAACACCCTCCAACCCTCTGTTAGACGTTACCGATATATGCGGGGTAATAGAAATCGCGAAGAAACATAATCTGCTCACTATGGTCGATAATACCTTTATGTCGCCCGTGTTACAACGCCCTTTAGAGTTAGGAGCCGACATAGTATTACACAGTGCTACCAAATATTTAGGAGGTCATAACGATATTATCGCAGGAGCAGTGGTGGTAAATGATGAAACCTTAGCCGAGAAAATACGTTTTGCACAAGTAGCCATAGGGGCATTGCTTTCTCCGTTTGATAGCTGGTTGCTCTTGCGCAGTATGAAAACCCTCAAACTAAGAGTCGAAAAAGCTCAAGCCAATACCCTTAAACTATTAAATTTCCTTAAAACACACCCTGAAGTAGAAAAGGTGTATTATCCTACTGATACACAAAATAAAGGGAAAGCAATACAAGAACGCCAAGCTTCTGGTGGAGGTTCAGTATTTTCTTTTACAGTAAAAACCGAAGCCAAAGCCAAAAAGTTTTTCGAGAGTCTAAAAGTAGCCCTTTTTGCAGTGAGCTTAGGAGGAGTCGAAACATTGGTAACTCACCCCAGTTCACTTACTCACACCGAGTTCCCCGAAGAAGAAAAAGTAGCACGAGGCGTTACCCGTACACTCATCCGCGTAGCAGTAGGAATTGAAGATGCTGACGACCTTATCGCCGATTTTAAACAAGCCTTAGAAAAATAATTTGTAAAAAATTTGCTGTTGATTCATTATTTATTTGTATCTTTGCCCGCTGGAAGAAAAAGAAGCTAACTTGTGAAGACACCCTATTTTAAACAATCTTTTCTTATTGTTTTATTTGCAACACTCATTTTCATTGGATTTAAGAACTGCTTACCCGCGCGTATTTTTCCCGAAACTAAAGCCTCAGGAAGCAATGTAGTAGTAGATAGCTTAATGTTGGAAGCCATTTCAGGTAAAGAAATCGACAAAGTACTCAGCCAAGCCAATGATTCTTTAGCACAAGAACAACGACTTAAAAAGTCTGACCAGTATCTTTTTTCTTTCTTTAAAAAATTAGAAGAGTTAGAACAAACTAAAAATGGTAAAATAAGAATCGCTTATTACGGCGATTCGATGACTGATGGCGACCTCATCGTGCAAGATTTGAGAGCTCTTTTCCAAAACGCTTTCGGGGGGTTAGGAATTGGCTTTTTGCCCATTGCTTCTGAGTCGGCTAAATCAAGAGGAAGCGTATTCCATTCTTATTCCAATACTTGGAAAACCCAATCTTATGTGAATGTAAAACGCCCTAAACGTCCTTTTGGTGTCTCTGGGCAAGTGTTCTTTACACAAGGCAATGGCACGTGGGTACAATATAGGTCATCAAACCAAGCTCATATTAGTCAGTTGTATGCACCAGCATTGTTCTATGGTGCTTCTGGTAATAAAGAAGCAAAAGTAGAAATTGCCTATAACGATACTGTAAGGGTAGTAAAATCATTAGACACTGATAAATTGCTGAATGTATTGCCTTTAACCGAAGGTGCAAACACTAAATCAGTGCGTATTACTTTCTATAAGTCCGATTCTATTCCTATTTATGGAGTGGGCTCAATGCAAGGTAAAGGCGTATATATAGATAACTTTTCAAGCAGAGGTAACTCAGGCTTACCCTTATCGCTCTTTAATCCTGATTTAATGAGAGCTTTCGATAGAGCGTTAGGCGGATATGACCTTGTAGTATTACACTTTGGTGCTAATGTACTCAATTACGGTACACTCGATTATTCGTGGTATGAACGTGGAATGACAAAGGTGATTAACCAGATAAGAGCTTGCTTCCCTCATACCTCAATTCTTGTTATCTCTACCGCCGATAAGTCTACTAAAGTAGATATGGAGATGCAAACCGATAAAGCAGTAGTACCTTTGGCAAAAGCACAACGGAAATATGCACAAGATACTCGCTCTGGTTTTATTAATTTATATGAACTGATGGGAGGTAGAGGCTCTATGAAACAATGGGTAGAGGCAAATCCACCGTTAGCAGGTAAAGACTATACTCACTTTAATCCAAGAGGAGCTAAAAAAGTAGCCCACCTCATCTATAATAAACTTATGGAAGAGTATGAGCACTATAAAGATCCTCGTAATAGTGAAAAAGCCGATGTGTTCCAAGAAAGAATAAAAGAAATTCAAACAGTACGAACCGTTACTCCTACTACTCAACCTAATGTAAATAGAACAAGAACACAAACTGTAACAACTCAGCGAGTACAATCACCAACTACTCAGCGAGTACAAAGTACAACTATTCAGCGAGTGCAATCACCAACTACTCAGCGAGTACAATCACCAACTACTCAGCGAGTACAAAGTACAACTATTCAGCGAGTGCAAAGTACAACTACTCAGCGAGTACAAAGTACAACGACTCAACGAGTGCAAAGTACAACTACTCAGCGAGTACAAAGTACAACCACTCAACGAGTACAAAGTACGACTACTCAGCGAGTGCAATCACCAACGACTCAACGAGTACAACCATCAACAATTCAGGCAGTACAGAATATTACAAATAAAGTGCATAAAGATACTATTAAAGAAAAGAAAGACAATTTACATAGATAACATAACAAGATAGATAACACACTAAAAAATAGAACAATGAAAAAGCGAACGCCATTCATAAAGAAACTAATAGCTCCTGTATTGTTTATCATTACAGTAGCCCTCTATTTTAATGTTAATTATACTACAGCTATTAATTTATCTTCACTTACTTCAAAGATAGTAAATATAGAGAATAAAGAAGGAATTGATAAAGATGCCTTCAAGGAAGCTATTCCGCAGCCTTTGGCATATGCTGCAGGTGATGATGACTCTCCTAAGGAGTACAATAATTTGTACAATGCCTCAGCTTTGAACCCTTTTTTCGAAAAGCTTGCTGCTTTGGAGAACTTGAAAGATAGGAAGATTAATATTGTTCATATTGGCGACTCTCATATTCAAGCCGATGTAATGACTAATATTGTAAGACAACGCTTGCAAGAAGAGTTCGGAAATGCTGGTTTAGGTTTGGTATTCCCGTATTCACTTATTAGAACCAATGGGGGACATAATGTGAGCTTCACTTCCAATATCTCTTGGAATAGTGAGAAGAATACTTCTTCTGCAACTGTTGGTATTACAGGTTATTCTCTTTCTACCAGTAACAAGAATTTTGTTATTGAATTGGACTTAAAAAATAAAAACTACACCTTTAATACGGTAAAGATTATTACCCCTAATAACGAACGTTTGTTCGAATTGGCTACCAATGTAGGTAAAGTAGCTCGTTTGAAACCTAGTGTACCTAAAACACTTTCACACAAAGTAGAGCAAGGGCAAACACTTTATGGTATTTCAAAGAAATATCACACTTCAGTAGAAAAAATACAACAAGCTAATAACTTAAAAAGCGCACAAATAAGAATAGGGCAAGTATTGCGTATCCCTACTAAAGAGATGGTAGCTTCTACTACTAAACAAAAAGTAGATTTATCTAATGCTACCATTTTAAACGGTAATTCTTTATATAGCTATTATTCTTATGATAATCTAACCCCTTCCGATAAGGTTTATCTCACAGCCAATACCGAGAGCTCTTCATTTACGCTTAATGGAATTGTCTTAGAAAATGATAAAAACGGAGTTATATATCACAGCATAGGGGTAAATGGTGCTCATTTCTCTGATTATAATAAATCACAGCTCTTTTTCGACCAAATCAAAGCCTTAGAACCCGATTTAATCATTATATCTTTGGGTACTAATGAAGCTTATTGTCGAATGTCTGCAACTCGTTATGACGAAGAGGTAAATAAATTCATAAAAGCAATTCGTTCTCAATATGGTCAATGTCCTATATTGCTTACTACACCTCCGCCTTCTCTTTACAAAAAGAAAAGTCCTAACCCCTTGTGTATGGAATACGCCGATACTCTCATCGATAATTCAGTAAAAGATAATTACAGTGTTTTTGATCTTTATCGAGCTGTAGGAGGAAATGAAGCGATTCAACGCTTTATTCAGCAAAATCTTATTGCTGGTGACCGCATACATTACACAAGAAGTGGCTATACTGAGCAAGGCGCTCTCTTTTATGATGCTTTTATGAGCAATTACTTGAATTATAAAAAACAATATAAACTATCTTTAAAACCCTATCTAAATTGAGTATAGATGCCTTACTGCAATGGTTTATTGATACATTCACAACTGAAAACATCTCTAAATGGTTTGTTGATAATTTCTCATTCACAACCGAACAAGTAAGACAATGGTTCATTTATGACTCTAATCATCCACTATTATTTAATAGTAGTTTGTTTTTAGGGTTATTTTTGGTGTTTTATTTGGTGTATATTATTACCAAAAAACACGCTCATTTCCGTACTGTTTATGTTACCTTATTTTCCTTATTCTTCTATTATAAGGCAGGAGGTAACTTCTTTGTGTTGCTGATAATCTCCTCATTGTTAAATTATTTCTTTGCAGGACAAATCTATAGAAGACAGAATGCCTCATTGCGCAAGTTCTTTCTGGCAGTGAGTATGGTTGCCGATTTGGGTATTTTAGCCTATTTTAAGTATACTAACTTTTTAATTGATAGTCTCAATACACTGCTTCAAAGCAACTTTGCCTTACAAGATATCATCTTGCCTATAGGTATCTCGTTCTATACATTCCAAACAATGAGCTACACTATTGATGTATATCGCCGAGAGATAGAACCTGCTAAATCATTCTTAGATTTTACTTTCTTCGTATGTTTCTTCCCTCAATTAGTGGCAGGGCCTATTGTGCGTGCCAAGGATTTCATACCACAGATATACAAAAAAATAAGCTTAACGAAAGAAGAAACTTCTTTTGCTTTATTTCTTATTATTGGAGGACTAATTAAAAAAGCAGTTATTTCCGATTATATCTCCCTAAACTTTGTAGATAGAGTTTTCGATGCTCCTAACAGCTATACAGCTTTTGAGAACTTAATGGCAGTATATGGCTATTCTTTACAAATATATTGCGACTTCTCAGGCTATTCCGATATGGCTATAGGTTTAGCACTACTAATGGGCTTCACTCTCCCCATAAACTTCCGTACTCCTTATCAGTCTAAAAATATCACTGAGTTTTGGAGACGTTGGCACATTTCCTTATCTACTTGGCTAAAAGATTATCTTTACTTTTCAGTAGGAGGAAACCGCAAAGGTACTTTTTGGGGCTACTTCTTCCCAACCGTCTTTTTTGCTTCCACTTTGCTATGGGCATTTCATATGCAAGAAAAAACAATGTTGCCTCTTTACATTACCTTAGGAGCTATCGTTGTGTTTGTATTGGCTATACTTATCTCTAAAAACCGACAAAAATCAGTGCGTAGTCATTTCAACCAGATGACGACAATGCTCCTAGGTGGTTTATGGCACGGAGCTAATTTGCGTTTCATTATTTGGGGAGCATTACACGGTTTAGCTTTGGCTGTTCATAAAACTTTTACGGAGTTCTTCCCTAATAAGAATCCTGAGAAGAGAACTTTTTTTAAAGGTATCGCTAATATCATTTTTGTAGTGATTACTTTCCACTTTGTAGCTTTTTGCTGGATATTTTTCAGAGCCAAAGATTTCGATATCGCTTTAAGTGTAATCTACAATATCCAGTCTATAACTTATGATCTTCATCAATTTCAAGTTATTGCCAAGGGCTATCAAAATGTATTTTTGTTAATGGCAATAGGCTTTGTTTGGCACTTTTTCCCTACCAGTTTAAACGAATGGCTTAAAAAGGTATTTGGTGCAATGCCTATTCTCTTTAAAGCAATTATTTTGGCACTTACTTTTTGGGTGGTATATGCCACTGCTTCAAGTGGAGCACAACCCTTTATTTACTTCCAGTTTTAGACGATATACATCTAAGTAAAAACTTAGTTTTTTACTCAAATAGAACAAATAAAAAAGTGATTACTTTCTCTTGAAAATAATCACTTTTTTGGTGTTTATATAGTTGTTCTATCCCAACTATGTAAAAACTTAGTTTTTTACTCAAATAGAACAAATAAAAAAGTGATTACTTTCTCTTGAAAATAATCACTTTTTTGGTGTTTATATAGTTGTTCTATCCCAACTATAATACGCTTGCTAACGCTTTGTTTACTTCGCGTACTGCTCCGGTACTTTCAGCAAATTTGGCTTTTTCAGCATCGTTGAGTTTTACCTCTACAATTTTTTCTACACCATTTTTACCGATGATTACAGGCACTCCTACACACACATCCTTTTGTCCGTATTCTCCTTCGAGCAATACTGAGCAAGGGAAGAGTTTCTTTTGGTCGCAAGCGATTGCTTGTACTAAAGCTGATACGGCAGCCCCTGGTGCATACCAAGCCGAAGTTCCCAAGAGTTTAGTAAGGGTCGCGCCACCTACTTTAGTATCTTCAGCAACCTGATTGAGGCGGTCAGCACTTAAAAACTCAGTTACAGGCACACCACGATAGCTTGCCAAACGAGTAAGAGGTAGCATACCACTATCGCTGTGAGCAGCGATTACCATACCATCTACGTCTGAAATTGGACTGTTGAGTGCTTCTGCCAAGCGATATTTAAAGCGAGCGCTATCGAGTGCTCCACCCATACCAATAATGTGGTTCTTAGGTAATTTAGTAGCTTTGTGTACCAAATAAGCCATAGTATCCATAGGGTTGCTTACTACAATCACAATCACATTAGGTGAGTATTTTACCAATTGTTCTACAACCGATTTCACAATGTTTGCATTGGTACCGATAAGCTCTTCACGAGTCATACCTGGTTTACGAGGAATACCTGAGGTAATCACAGCTACATCACTGCCTGCTGTTTTTGAATAATCATTGGTTACCCCTACAATACGAGTGTCAAACCTATTGAGGGAAGCGGTTTGCATCAAATCCATAGCCTTACCTTCGGCAAAACCTTCTTTGATGTCAATTAAAACTACTTCAGACGCGAAGTCTTTAATAGCAATGTACTCTGCGCAACTTGCTCCTACGGCACCAGCGCCTACTACTGTAACTTTCATATAATCTATTATTTAAGTCAGGAGAAGCCTCCTGATGGTTATTTTCAAGCAACAAAAGTAAGGACTTTTAGCAAATCCTCCAAATTATCTTTAAAAATATTTTTAACATTCTTTTTACTTTTTCATTTTATGCTATGTGCTTTTTATGTACTTTTGCACTTTCAAAACTAATAAACCATTCAAAATGAAAGACACTTATTTTGTGGTGGGCATTTCCACCGAAGTCGGTAAGACCGTCGTTTCGGCTATCCTTACCGAAGCTCTCCAAGCCGATTATTGGAAACCAATCCAATCTGGCGATTTAGAAAACTCCGATACTCATAAGGTAAAACGCTTCATTAGCAACTCCCGCACGGTATTTCACCCTAATAGTTATGGGCTACACACACCTGCTAGTCCACATCTTTCTGCTCAGTTAGATGGCGTTCGTATTGAGCTTTCCAAAATTGTGCGTCCTACTACCGATAACACTTTAATTATTGAAGCAGCAGGAGGTCTCTATGTTCCTTTAAATGATGAAGATACTATGCTCGATCTTATCCTCCCCACCGATAAGGTAGTGCTCGTCTCTCGCCACTATTTGGGTAGTATTAATCATACAATGCTCACTTATGAAGCCCTTAAAAACAAAGGACTCAACGTTCACGGCATTATTTTCAGTGGTACCCCCACACCGTCTACCGAGGAGTTTATTTTTCATAAAACAGGACTCCCCGTGCTCTTACGTATAGATGAAGAACCTTATTTTGATAAGCAAGTTGTTAAAGAATATGCTAGCAAACTAAAAATATAATATAAAATGTTATATTTTTGAGATAAAAAATAAATTTGTAATCTAATGATAATCAATATGTCATATACCCTTTGAATAACAATCTTCTAAGATTCGTTCAAGCTTCCTATAAGCTTTGTATAGGTTAAGGATAAATTGAGAAGAGGAAAAATCTATCTATAAATTTGCACAGCTTATAAAATCTTTTTATCTTTGCGCCTGAAAAAAATTACATAATAATCATTAAATTAATATTGGAATGTATTTAACAAAAGAAGTAAAAGCGGAAATTTTCAAAAAGTACGCAGGTTCAGAAACCAACACTGGTTCAGCAGAAGGGCAAATTGCTCTTTTTACCCTTAGAATCAATCACCTTACAGAACACTTGAAAGTAAATCGCAAAGATTTTAATACCGAGCGTTCCTTGGTGAAATTAGTAGGTAGGCGCAGAAGTTTGCTCGATTATTTGAAGAACACAGATATCGAAAGATACCGTGCGATTATCAAAGAGCTAAACATCAGAAAATAAGCAATAGTAAGGAGGCTTTGTGCCTCCTTTTGTTTATTACAGCAGTTTTTCATTGGTTAGACCCTAAAGCCCACAACACAACAATTATTAATTATTAATTAACAATTAAAGAATGATTCCAGAAGTAAAAAAAGAAATCATCGAATTAGGTGATGGCCGTACCATCACTATCGAAACAGGCAAGTTGGCTAAACAAGCCGACGGTGCTGTTGTGGTGCAAATGGGGAATGCGATGCTATTGGCAACCGTAGTATCGGCTAAAGAAATCAATCCTGAAACTGATTTTTTACCTCTTACTGTAGACTATCGTGAGAAGTTTGCAGCAGCAGGTCGTTTCCCTGGGGGCTTTTTCAAACGTGAAACGCGTCCTAGCGACCAAGAAATCCTTACAATGCGCTTGGTAGACCGCGTATTGCGTCCGTTATTCCCTAAAGATTATCACGCTGAAACTCAGGTGATGATTCAGCTTATTTCTCACGACGAGAATGTAATGCCCGACGCTTTGGCAGGTCTTGCTGCCTCTGCTTGCTTGGCAGTGTCCGATATTCCGTTTGATGGTCCTATTTCCGAAGTACGCGTAGGTCGTGTAAACGGTAAATTTATCGTAAATCCAAGCCGTGAACAATTAGAAGCTTCTGATATTGATATTATGGTAGGTGCTTCTAAAGACTTCGTGGCAATGGTAGAAGGTGAAATGGACGAGGTGAGTGAAAAGGATATGGCTGAAGCTATCAAATTCGCACACGAGGCTATCAAACCTCATATTGAGGCACAATTGCGTTTGGCTGAAAAAGTAGGTAAGATCGAAAAACGTACTTATGAGCCAGAGGTTGAAAACGAAGAGGTAAAAGCAAAAGTATATCCTTTGGCTTACGAAAAATGCTATGCTATTGCCAAAGAAAATACTACCAAACAAGAACGTGGCGAGAAGTTCAATGCGGTAAAAGAAGAATGCTTGGCACTCTTCACCGAAGAAGAATTAGAACTCACACCTATCATCACTCGTTATTTTGACGAGGCTGAAAAAGAAGCCGTGCGCAACCTTATCTTAAACGAAAATATTCGTTTAGACGGTCGTAACACTACCCAAATACGCCCTATTTGGTGCGAAGTAGGCTATTTGCCATCAGCACACGGTTCATCTATCTTTACACGTGGTGAAACCCAATCGCTTACTACCGTTACGTTGGGAACTTCACGCGAAGCAAACGTAATCGATTTGCCTTCAGAACAAAGTGAAGAACGTTTCTACTTGCATTACAACTTCCCTCCTTTCTCAACAGGTGAAGCACGTCCGTTACGCGGAACATCACGTCGTGAGATAGGTCACGGTAACTTAGCACAACGCGCCCTCAAACGTATGATTCCTGAGGATTGCCCATATACCGTGCGTGTAGTATCCGAGATTTTGGAATCTAACGGTTCATCATCTATGGCTACCGTATGTGCAGGTACTTTAGCCTTGATGGATTCAGGGGTACAAATGGTAAAACCTGTATCGGGTATTGCTATGGGACTCATCACCGATGGCGAGCGTTATGCAGTACTTTCCGATATCTTAGGTGATGAAGACCACTTAGGTGATATGGACTTCAAAGTAACCGGTACCGCCGATGGTATTACCGCTTGCCAAATGGACATCAAAATCAAAGGTCTTTCTTACGAAATACTCGAAAAAGCTTTGAACCAAGCCCGCGAAGGACGTATGCACATCTTAGGCAAAATCACTGATACTATTGCCAAACCTAACCCAACAGTGAAACCTCACGCACCTAAAATTGTTAAGATGGATATGCCTAAGGAATACATCGGAGCATTTATCGGTACGGGTGGTAAGAACATTCAAGATTTGCAAGCGCGCACAAATACTACTATTGTGGTAGAAGAAGTGGGCGAATTGGGCATCATAGAAATCTTAGGTACCGACGAAGCTGGTATTCAAGAAGCTATTGAGGCAGTAAACGCAGTGAAATTTGAACCTGTAGAAGGAGAAACTTACACTGTAAAAGTAGTGCGCTTGGTAGAATTTGGGGCTTTTGTAGAGTTTGTTCCTGGTAAAGACTCTTTGCTCCACATCTCTGAAGTATCTTGGGATAGAATCGACAAAATAGAAGATGCTCTTAAAGAAGGTGATATCATAGAAGTGAAATACCTTGGTATCGACCCTAAAACCAAGAAAACAAGAGTATCACGCAAAGCCTTGTTGCCACGTCCACCACGCGAAGAGCGCCCTGACCGTCCAGCGAGAGAAGACCGCCCAAAATCAGATAAACCTTACAACGGTAAACCTCGTAACGACCGCCCTAAAGGACACAATAATAACCAAAAACCACGTCAAGAATAGCAAAAAACTTTGTCAAAATCTCAAAATTTGACAAAGCCTATCATAGAATTTTTGTATTCATAATATTTTTTAAACCGAAGATTTGGTACTTTTATAGTATAAAGTTTTCGGTTTTTCTTTTTTTTAGTATCTTTGCCATCACATAAAAGATTTCAAAAATGAAACCCTTTCTAATTTCAATCGTAACTGATGTGATTGATGCACCTGTAGCATTGGTATATAATATTGTTACTGATAATAAGAACTTTCAGTGGCGAAAGGAAGTGGAAAACATTGAGTTATTAGAAGACGGTTTTATTGAATATTACAAAGGTGGGGGACACACGTTTTTTAAGAATATTCAGAAGAAAGAAAATGAGTATTATGCCTTTACAATGCAACACAAACTATTTTATGGAGAATGGGAAGGAAAGTTTGAATCGTATAACGGAGGTACTAAAGTTTGCTTTCAAGAGAAAATACATATTAAAAACTTCTTTTTAAGACTCATAGCGCCTCTCTTTTGGAATTTAAAACGGATACAACAAAACTATATTACCACATTAAAAGCAGAAGTATATGCAAACCAATAGATACATACATTTGTGGCTACCCATAATGGGACTACACGCTTTGCATCAAGTAGAAGAGAGTATTTCATTCTGGCAATGGTATATTGACTTTGTAGATAAGATACCCTCTTGGTTGCAGTTTTCAAGAATTTTAGAGAATGCCCATTTAGCAAAATCTCACCCTGAATATTTTATAGGAGCTTCCATAGGACAACTTGTTTTGGTAGCGGTCATTGCTTTTTTATGTCGAAAGAACGAAAAAGCTACAAGAATTGCTCTTGGGATATACCTCGCAGGATTGAGTTTCTTTTTGGTATGGCATATCCTAATAAGCTATTTCACCCATTCTTATTCTCCCGTAATGGTAACCTGCCTCATAGGGGTTTATCTCATCCCAAAATGGGGGTGCCAGTTGTTTAAAAGATAGAAGCCAATGACTATTCCAGAAATTATACAAACCTACAGAGCACTTGGTTTAGAATCCTCGTTGAATTATAATGAGTTCAACAAGATTCTTATTACCAGTCACTCTACCCGTATAGAAGGCTCTACTTTAACTTTAAACGAAACTCGCGTACTGATTGAAGAAGGCAACACTCCTAATGGTAAGCCTCTATTGTTTGCCAATCAAACTAAAGATCATTATGAGGCATTGAATTTTGTACTAAAAGAAGCTACACAACAACGACTTCTATCAGTAACTTTTATTCAGGAAATAGCTGCCAAAGTGATGAAAACTACAGGAGAAGTGCTTACTAATGCCTTAGGTACTGTAGATGCCAGCAAAGGTGAATTGCGTAAGGTGAGAGTAACCGCAGGAGGTGTATCGTTTATGAGTTTTGAAAAAGTACCGGCAACATTAGAGCAGTTAGTAAAAAAACTAAATGAACTACTCCCTAAGCAAACTACCGAAGAAGCTCAATTAGCACTGTCATTTTATGCTCATTGTGAGTTAGTGAACATTCACCCTTTTCTTGATGGCAACGGCAGAACCTCACGCCTGCTGATGAACTTTATTCAACAGTGGTATGGTTTGCCTTTGGGTATTGTATTTGCAGAGGATAAAGCAGCTTATTACGAGGCTTTGAACTCTGTGCGAACAAACGAAAACTTTGAGGCATATATGCTTTTATGTTTAGTCAGTATACTAAACATTTGCAAAATGAGATTGCTAAAGAGAAGGATTTTAGAGAAAAAGAAGACAAAACCATAGAATGGAAATTTTAAAATAGAAAAACAACTATGAAAAAATGGATTATAGGAGCGGTGATTGCCGTGATAGCCGTATTAGGCTTCTTTATTTATCGCGCTGTACTGGTGAGCAATACAGCTTTTCAAACCAAAGAAGAAATAGTATATATCCCTACAGGAGCCGATTTTAGCGATGTGTTGTACGTGATGAGTCCCTTGTTGAAAGACCGTACTTCTTTTATCCAAGTAGCCAAGTGTATAGGCTATGCTGATAAAGTAAAAGCAGGTAAATACATCATCAAAAAAGGGGCAACCAATATAGATATCGTACGCACTCTTCGCAATCGTAATACTCCTGTAAAACTCAAATTCAATAATCAGGAGCGATTAGAAGACTTTGCAGGACGTATCGCTGCACAAATAGAGCCTGATAGCACTACTTTAATGCGTGCTT
Organism: Capnocytophaga sp. oral taxon 864; assembly: GCF_002998835.1. NCBI lineage: Bacteria > Pseudomonadati > Bacteroidota > Flavobacteriia > Flavobacteriales > Flavobacteriaceae > Capnocytophaga > Capnocytophaga sp. oral taxon 864. The sequence continues at coordinate 856,772 of NZ_CP027232.1, read as the reverse complement.
TTTTAGACACTAACTTCCTCAAAGAAAACGGTTTCACCGATGCTACTGCATTGGCAATGTATATCCCCAATACGTATGAGTTCTATTGGAATACCTCTGCCGAAGAATTTCGCGACCGTATGCTCAAAGAATATGAGCGTTTTTGGACACCTGAACGCAAAGCTCAAGTCCAAAAGCAAGGGCTTACGCCCATAGAAGTGAGTATATTGGCATCAATTGTACAGAAAGAAACGGCTAAGGTAGACGAGCGTCCGCGCATAGCAGGGGTTTACTTGAATCGCTTACATATCAATATGAAATTGCAAGCTGACCCTACTGCTATCTTTGCTATGAAAAACCATACGGGTAACTATAATATGGTAATAAAACGCGTTACCGAGGTGCATACAAGTTTGCAAAACCCCTATAATACTTATCGGAATTACGGTTTACCTGTGGGACTTATCACGATGCCCGATATATCGAGTATTGAAGCTGTGCTCAACCCTGAGCAACACGATTATCTCTTTTTTGTTGCTGATACTGAAAACTACGGTTATCATAAATTTTCGCGTACCTATATGCAACACCTACAAGGGAAAAAGCAATATACAAGATGGGTTGATGACAAAGGAATTAAATAGAAGATGATTAATGATTAATGATTAATGGTTAATGGTTAATGGTTAATGGTTAATGGTTAATGGTTAATGGTGAAATTAGGGGTAACTTATACAGAGCTTATAGGATAAACGAACTATGAGTGGGTCTACAGTGGGTCTACAGTGGGTCTACAGTGGGTCTACAGTGGGTCTACAGTGGGTCTACAGTGGCTCTACAACGAACAAAAGACGAACAAAAGACGAACGATAAACGAAGGAACAACGAATGTAAAGTGGAAGTAAAGTGAAGGAGAGATATATTAAAAAGGTTTCTTTATTCACTTATTTTCCAATTGCTGATATCTGTTAAGCGGGTATTGTAATGACAGCTATTATAGATGAATAATATATTTATTAGGCACTGATAAAAAATAAATGTTAAAAATCTTGTGTTTTTATGGATGAAGACGTAATTTTGCCTTGCAAAATGAAGTTTTTTAAGGCTTAATAATGATGTGGGATTTTAAACGAACAGTAAATGTATTTACTCTAATACTACTACTTATACTCTTTTCTTCAACAGAGATTCTTAAAGCACAGCAACTAAAAACTGTAATTTCAGAGAATATAAAATTTACTACTTCTGGTTTTCAGGAAGGTACTTATATTTCCGTGAGAATTATTTTTCCTAAAGATAAAGAAAAGATAGATATACGATTCACTTTTCCTGAAGGAATTGAATATGCGGGATATACTCTTGAAAAGAACAGTGCCATACGAAAAGTTACTCCCAAAGATATAAATTTACCTAATAACCCTGTGCTTACAGTACTAAGTAGACCAGGAAGTACAACACATCTTTTAGTGAAACGCAGAATTACTAAAAGAGGGTACAACTATCTGAAAACACATCTATCTCTTCAAGATGAAGTGGGTGTAATGATTGATGAGGTAACGGTTGCTACTAAAAAATCTAATGAATATTTTTTAAATACTCCTAATCTGCAAATTACGACACAAAAGGTGAAAGAGAATTCTATGGGGGATTATTCGAGAGTATTCAGTATTGAGAATAAAACCATAGAAGGAAAAAGAGTAGGTATCATAAACGATATTTATTTTTCGATGAAACACCCGTTAGGGGTTAAAACACGAAAAATGATTTACAATAAAAAAGTACTTACTCCCATAAGTAAAGTGCCACAGCATATAGGGCAAAATGGAGGAGAGGATTTGTATGTGATACGAATTTCGGAAGGATTAAAAGAGAAGGAAGGAGTTTGGATTACAGAAGAGTATACGGCGAAAGGTTGTAAAGCCAATGGAGAGGTGCGTTATGAGGCTTATTGGGGAGAAAATCCTTTGGAATTATATGAAGTGAGTAGTGCTGTTCAATCGATTACAATGCAGGAGGCAACTGATGAAAACCCTAATGTTATTTTAAATCGACAGAGTACAGCAACTTATTTTAAATGGAGTGATGGCTTCTGTGGAAATACTTTGGGAATGTTTACTGCACAATACATTAATAAAGGGAATGCAACGGCTTATGATCTTCAACTGACCCTTTATGAAGAAGAGGATGCGGTGAAATTTAAGGCTTATAAGCCTACGAATTTCCGTATTATAGATAGTGAGAAAAAAGAAATCATTATCCCTGATAAAGCCATACAAATGCCTGATGGTGTGTTAGGAAAACGCATCATTAGCTTTGCTGAATTAGAAAGTTTTAAGGATTTAGCATTAGGACAAAGCAATATAGGTCTTACTGATGAAGATGGTGACGGGGTAAGAGATGATTTGGCACCAGAAGAAAAGTTAGAAATACGTTTTGATTTAGTTAGAAATGATAATATTCCCTGCTTATCATCTACCGAAGGGATATTTGCAGTAAGTATTATTACTGAGCTTTCTTACCATAGCTTGTGTGGTATTTCTTTTCATAAACAAGAGTCATTAAGTGACCATACTTTTAAACGAAAAATAAAAGATGTGAAAGACACTTCAAAATTTCCTACCTTATTAGCACTTAACCAACCTATACCGGCTTCAATATCTTTTACTGCTTCTGTAACTTCACAAGACAATATTCAACAATTACAATCACATCACAAAGAAATAGCAGAAAGGAAGTATCGTTATGAGCTGTTGTTACCCGAAGGAATGGCAATGATGAATATAAAGTTTTATAAAGCCGATGCTTATGGGGGTTCGGTAGCATCTGCAATAACTCTGCCTGATGTCCCTTCGGGAGGAACATTCAGTTATACCACAGCAGATGAGGTTTGGGGATATATCACTTTTGATATGATTTTAACAACCTATAAGGCAAACAAGGTTTCTTTGCAATATTCAATTTGGCAAATGGATAAGAATAGGTATAATACTTATTGCAAAATACCTTATATTTGTACACAAAGGGCGATAGTTGCCAAGTGTCCTGATGAGTGCTTTGAGAATGCCCCTAAAACACTTTCAACAACAATAGAAAGGGCTGAAAATTCATATGGTTGGACAGATTATACAATGACCAAACGGCAAAAGCGCGCAAAAGTGAGACAAGAAGACCGCAAGCGAGCACTTTACTTAGACGATATTGAAATAATATCGGAGGGAGTACAATTAGGGGGCTCTACTAAGAATCTTTATTATTATGTGCGGGTACCTAAAACAGTGGTATTATTGCCTAAACAGGTTAGTTTAAAGATAGGAGAGCATCTCATAACATTGGTTGCCAAGCAGGGTGTCCTTTGTCAGACCACCGATGATGAAAATAATTATTTCTTGTGGAATTTAACAGAGGCATTACCTTCTCGAGGAGTTTTAGCAGATGAGAAATTTACTGCTGTTGTTACTTATCGAGTGGAGAGTTGTACTGCCGAAGATGTTACTTCAACCTCTCAATTAAAAGAAGAGATAGGTTCTTTTTTTTATAGAATTGATGGAACAAAAGAACAAAACATAAATGAAAGAGGTTATCATACGGAGGAATTGCATTGTGGAGAAGAGAGTAAGAGTGTATTTTATATTGTAAATATACCTGATGAAGATGTTTACTCTTGCTATAAGATGAAAGATTGTGTGTTATTTTCTCTACGAAATAAGACAGAGAGTAGTGTTATTCAGCAGACTACCGATAGAATATTTAAAGATGAATATCGTCCTAAGAGGCTTGTAAAGATTATAGAGATAAAAGTGCCTAAGGGTTATGATTTGGTAAAGCCGGTGGCGTATCATTATTTAGAAAACACGGCAACTAATGTAGTGCATATTCCGTTAGAAAGCTTTACAACGAATGAAGATAAGGATTTTAAAGTGTATACTTATACTAACCCTATGAAAGGAACGGAGGGATATTTACCGCCAGAAATTATTTCGGGACAAAATGATGAGACTCAGTATATAGAAGTTTTTGTACAGCCTACTTGTAAAGCAAAAGTATGCACAAGCGAAGAAGAAGCCTTTAACCATAATCAATTAGTAATTATGGGGGTAACCTATGAAGGTTTCTATTATCATTATGCCAATAGTGGAGAGACAAAGATTACAAAACAGAATACATCGAATACTTTGCTTTATGGGGGACAGCGCTCTATTACTTTGCAGTCTATCACCCCTCAGAATATAAAAATACATAACACGACCTTTTTTATAGACTTTAGGTTACAAAATTTGAATAGGGAGCCCATAGATAATATTTGGCTTATGCTCCCCAATATACAAGGTATAGAAGTATTGAGATTGTTAGCAGTAGACCCTATTAAACAGAAAGAGCAAAGAGTTATCACAGCCCAAGATGTGCAAGGCAAGAAGTATTATTCTTTAAGTGAGCTACGAGCCTATACAGATATGGTTTATCGATTGGAATACCGAGTGACTAACTTCGATATGACACATTTTACCGTTGAGGTTTATGCAGGCAGGAGTTGTAATGATAATTTAATGGAATGCAATATACAACAACTTGTGTATAATGTAGAAAATGAAAAAGGAGTAACACCTGATATTGTTGTTGTAACACAACCTGAGAGTCAAGTGTTATGCAATGGAGAAAGAGCTGTATTTACTTCTGAGGCTAAACTTATCTCAGCAAGTGCTACAGGAAAAAACATCGGCTATCAGTGGCAAGAATTAACTAATAAAAGCACCCAATGGAAGGATATAGATACAGAAAAGGGCTCTGTTAGAAGAGGAGATAAAGTAACCTTAGTTTTCGATGCTGTCAATGCTGACTTAAACGGGAATAAGTATAGAGTTAAATATAGTTATACAGACGTAAAAACTGCTACCGTTCAGTACTCTGAGGAAGCAATATTGAAGGTGAATTATTTAACTATCGAACAACAACCTACCTCAGGTGTTTATATTCAGAAAGCTTTGCCATCGCCTTTATATGTGATAGTGAAGGGTACCACTACACCTGTGTATCAGTGGTATGAGAGTGCTATGAATACAAATATCGGTGGTAAGGCAATAGATTCTCGCGCGAATAGTTATACACCTTCAACTGAAACAGTAGGGGAGAGGTATTATTATGTGACTATAACTGATAGATGTGGCACTGTAACGAGTTCAGTAGCCAAAATAGAGGTAAAAGCAGATACTTTTACAACAACAAGTGAATTGAAAAGAATTACTGTTTACAATGGTTTGTCAGCAAACGGAGATGGAAAAAATGATTGTTTTTATATCAGAGGAATAGAGCATTACCCCAATAATAGAGTTAAGGTATATAATCGGGCAGGTGAAAAAGTGTTTGATATAAAAGGATATGACAATACTTCTCGCGTATTAAAAGGAGATAAAATGCCCTTAGGAACTTACTACTATGTGTTAGAATATTACGATGCTCAACGAAAAGAAACACAAATAGGGTGGCTGTATATACAAAAATAATAAGGGTATAGATATAAAATATTGTGTAAAAAGTGGTAGAAATGTAAAAAAGTTGTACTTTTGCCGAAATAAAAGTCAGTTAGATTTACTATCTAACTGATTTACAATAATAAAGAATAAAATTTAAGTAATACATAGTTTAAAAATGATTAAAAAAGCGTTTATTTTAGTATTAACAATGTTTAGTGTAGGGGTATATGGACAACAAGAGTCGCAATATACCCAGTATATGTACAACACTATGATGTTTAACCCAGCTTATACAGGCTCGAGAGAGGTAGGCAGTTTCTTTGGTATGTTTCGTACCCAATGGGTAGGCATCAAAGGAGCCCCCACTAATGGAAGCATTAGTTATCACCAACCAATGGAGAGCTTACGCAATGTAGGTTTGGGAGGAAGTATTTTTAGAGAGAGTATAGGACCTCAAAATCAAACGGATTTAACGATTGATTTTTCATATACTTTGAACTTTGAGAACTCTAAATTAGCTTTTGGTATCAATGGTTCGGGTAGCTTATTTCAAATAAATTATGATGAGCTAACCAAACAAGACCAAGCAGACCCTAACTTATCGGGCAGTGAGAGCGTTTTTTCTCCCAATATAGGAGCGGGTATTTATTGGTATACAGATAAGTATTATTTAGGGTTTTCAGTGCCTAATATGTTGGAAACCACTCATTACAACAAGAGTTCAGTGTCTGTGTTGAAGAATACGCAGCATATGTATTTAATCGGTGGTTATGTGTTCAACTTGTCAGAGAACACAAAATTCAAACCCGCAGTGCTTTCTAAGATAGCTTTTGGAGCACCCTTGCAATTGGACTTATCGGCAAACTTTATGTTTAATGAGAAGTTTGTGTTGGGGGCAGCTTACAGATGGTCGGCAGCAGTGAGTGTAATGGCAGGTTTTCAGATAAGTGAACGTTGGTTTGCGGGATATGCTTATGACTTTGAGACGACTGAATTATCAAAATATAATTCAGGTTCACACGAAATCTTTTTGCGTTATGAACTGCTCAAAACCTATAAGAAAATAGTGTCTCCTCGTTTCTTTTAGTTAGGAAGGAGAACAGAGAGTATAAGCCTTTATAAATTACTTAAAATTGAATTGTTGATGAGAAAATACACTTTTATAATAGCGTTATTTTGTGGAATATCTGTACTGTTTGCCCAGAATGAGAAAGAGTTGCAAAAAGCAAAGGAAATGTATAAAAACTTTGCTTATGTTGATGCTATAAAAATATATGAAAGCATTGCTAAGAAAGGATTTGTGAATCAAGATATATTAGAAAATCTTGGTAATTCATACTACTACAATGCCGAATACAAGAAAGCATTACCTTGGTACAAACAGCTATTTGAGAATAAGAAATATAAAATCAAACCTGAATATTACTATCGCTATGCACAAGTACTAAAATCAGTAGGGAAATATGACGAAGCAAATAAGCTAATGTCTCAGTTTGCTGAGCTTACAGGTAATAATGATACGCGTGCTGTACTTTATGAAGAGAATAAGGACTATCGGGAAGTGATAGAGAGTAACTCAGGACGTTTGCAATTACACCCAGTAGCTATTAACACCGAATATTCAGAATATGGGACAGCTTTTTATGGTGATAAAATAGTTTTTGCAGCAGCTAATAGCGGTAGAGCTTCTAAAGGAGGAATTTCACAATGGACAGGAGAGAGTTTTTATGACCTGTATATAGCAGACCGCAGTAAGCAAGAATTAAGTAATAAGAAACCTTTTTCATCAGCTTTAAATACAAAGTTTAATGAATCTACGGCTGTGTTTACAAAAGATGGAAAAACAGTGTATTTTACCCGTAATAACTATATAAATAAAAAGATAGGAACGAATGGAGAAAATACTATCTTACTAAAAATACTTAAAGCAACGAAAGATGAAAAAGGTGATTGGGAGAATGTGGTAGAGGTGCCATTTAATAGTAACCAATACAATGTGGCACACCCAGCCTTGAGTCCTGATGAAAAATATCTTTATTTTGCTTCAGATATGAAAGGAACCTTAGGGAGTTCGGATATCTTTCGCGTAGAGATTTTAGGAAATAATAAATACGGTAGACCCGAAAATTTAGGAGATGTTATTAATACGTCGGGACGTGAATCTTTCCCTTTTATCTCTAAGAACAATGTGTTGTATTACTCATCAGATGGTTTTCCAGGGTTAGGAGGTTTGGATATCTTTGCAGTAAAGTTTTATGAAGACGGAACTGTATCAAAACCTATTAATATAGGTAAGCCAGGTAATAGTGCTGATGATGATTTTTGTTTTATAATGGATAGTGACAGTAGGATAGGATTTTTAAGTTCTAACAGAGCTGGAGGAAAGGGTAAAGATGATATTTACAGCTTTTATGAAGAGAAACCTTTATCCTTTGACTGTGAGAAAATGCTGAAAGGAGTACTGAAAGATGCTAATACAAAAAGCGTTATTGTAGATGCTCTTATAGTGCTATCAGATAGAACAATGAAACAGGTAGATACTCAAAGAACTAAAGAAGATGGTACTTTTGCATTCAAGAAGGTGGATTGTAAAGAATTATATTATTACCTAAGAGCTGAAAAAGATAAATATGAAACCACAGAAGTGAAAGTATTAACGGGTAAAGAAGGAGATATCTTCTACGAGTTTTTGTTAAAACCGAGAGAAATAGCTATCTCAAAGGATACTGATTTAGCTAAAGTATTTGAGATAAAAGAAATATACTTCGATTTAAACAAGTCGAACATCAGACCAGATGCAGCGGTAGAATTAGCTAAGATTGTGGAAGTGATGAAACAATATCCTAAGATGAAGATAGATATTCGTTCGCACACCGATAGCCGAGCTACAGATGCTTATAACTTAGCTTTATCTGACCGCCGAGCTAAAGCAACTCTTGAATGGATAGTTAAGCAAGGTATTGACCGCAAGCGATTGAAAGCGAAAGGCTATGGAGAAACGCAATTAGTAAATGGTTGCTCAAATGGAGTGCCTTGCACTGAAGAACAACATCAAGTTAACCGCCGTAGTGAGTTTATTGTGGTAAGTATGGATTAATAGAAATATTGTAATGGAAGATTAGGAGTTATAAATTAACTCCTATTTTTCTATTTACCCAGTTGATATTACAAACCTTCTTTTTTATAATTTTTTCCTTTTATTGATTTATGAAGAAACAAATACCTTTCTATTTATTAGTCATTCTTGTAAGTACTTTTACACAAACTATTTGTGGACAAAGTGAAAAAGAAGCTTTACAGAAAGCAGCTAACTATTACAGGAACTTGGATTATGTACAGGCTATTAATGCCTATGAAAGTATTGCTCGTAAAGGAGTGGAACCCCAAGAGCTATTAGAAAATTTGGCTAATGCTTACTACTATAATGCCGATTACAAACAAGCGAATAAGTGGTATGCAAAACTCTTTGCAAATACTGATGTTAAGACAGGAAAAACTTATAATATTAATCCTGAATATTACTATCGTTATTCGCAAACTTTAAAATCAGTGGAAGATTATGAAGCCTCTGACAAAATGATGGATAAGTTTGTGGCTCTTAAAGGGAATACTGATTCGCGTGCAGTACTCTTTCAAAAGAACAGAGATTATCAGGCAGAAATTAAGCGGAATTCTGATAGAATGGTATTACACCCCTTACAGATTAATACTAATAAATCAGAGTATGGGACAGCTTTTTATGGTAATAATATAGTATATGCTACTAGCAAAGGAGGTATTTTAAAGAAGCGTGCAGATTGGACAGGAGATAATTTTTATAGTTTGTATGAGGCAACTACCGATAGCTTGCAAGTTTTTAAGAAAGGAAAGCTCAATGGTATCAATACTAAGTTTAACGAATCGACAGCTGCGTTTAGCAAAGATGGAAACACGATTTATTTTACTCGTAATAACTTTATCCATAATGAAGTAAAGACTAATGGGGACGAAACAGTATTGTTGAAAATATTTAAAGCTACCAAAAATAAGAGCGGTAAGTGGGAAGATGTAAAAGAAATGCCTTTTAATAGTAATATTCATAGTGTAGCTCACCCTGCTTTAAGTCCTGATGGCAAATATATTTATTTTGCATCGGATATGAAAGGCACTATTGGAGCATCGGATATTTATCGTGCTAAAATACTGAAAAACGGTTATGGGAAGCCAGAGAATTTAGGAGCACTTGTCAATACACAAGGTAGAGAGTCTTTCCCATTTGTTTCAGATGATAACATATTGTATTATTCATCAGATGGTTTTCCAGGTTTAGGCGGTTTAGATATTTATGCCGTAAAATTAGATGAGGAAGGCAATCCTATTTCTAAACCTGTGAATGTAGGTCGCCCTGCCAATAGTGCTGAAGATGATTTCTGTTATGTAATTAACACTCATACTAAAATAGGTTATCTTACTTCGAACAGACCAGGAGGTAAAGGAAGTGATGATATTTATAGTTTTTATGAAGAAACCCCAGTACAGTTCTCGTGCAAACAAGCCATTAATGGGGTTGTTAAAAATGCAAAAAGTTTAGAAGTAATAGCAGATGCTAAAATTACTTTATTAGATAAGTCATTGAAGTTAATAGAAGAAAAAATCTCGAATAAGGAGGGGGCTTTTAGTTTTCCTTATACTTCCAATTGCAAAGATGAACAGCTAATAATTAAAACAATAAGGGGAGGTTTTTCTTCTGATGAACAAAATATTACTTTAACAGGATTAAAAGACGCATATGCTGAAGTATTGTTATCTCCTATTGTTGAGAAGAAACCTATAAAAATAGGAGATGATTTATCAAAGGAATTAAAAATAGATAATATATACTTCGACTATGATAAAGCTAATATTCGTCCTGATGCAGCTGAACAGTTGGCTAAAATAGTAAAAGTAATGGAAGAGTACCCTACTATGAAAATAGATGTGCGCTTGCATACTGATAGTAGAGGTTCTGATAGCTATAACTTAGCTTTGTCACAAAGACGTGCAAAATCAACTATTAAGTGGCTTATAGCTCACGGTATTCACAAAGATAGGATTACGGGTAAGGGCTATGGAGAAACGCAATTAGTAAATGGTTGCTCAAATGGAGTACCTTGTACTGAAGAACAGCATCAAGCAAACCGTCGTAGTGAATTTATTATTATATCAATGTAAGAAAAGAATATTTCTATAAAATAGGAGGGAGGTTATCATTTTGATACCTCCCTTTTTTTATTCTTTATAATGTTGCTTCAAAGATTTCTTTAAAATGAGTAAGGATACGTTGTTTTACCTCTTGAGTATCCACCTTATCTTTTGCTAATTCCACATTTAGAGACGTTACTGCTTTACCGCGAATACCACAAGGGATGATATTATCAAAATAGCCTAAATCAGTATTTACATTTAGGGCAAAACCGTGCATTGTTACCCAACGAGAACAACGGACTCCCATTGCGCAAATTTTACGAGCAAAAGGTGTTCCTACATCAAGCCAAACCCCTGTCTCACCTTCACTGCGTTCGCCTTTGAGACCATAATCGGAAAGAGTACGGATAATCACTTCTTCTAAAGAACGCAAATATTTGTGGATATCGGTGAAAAAGTTTTCTAAATCTAAGATAGGATACCCCACAATTTGTCCAGGTCCGTGATAGGTGATATCTCCACCACGATTGATTTTGTAAAAAGTAGCCCCTTTATTTTTTAGTCCTTCTTCATCGATGAGCAGATTCTCTATATGACCGCTTTTGCCAAGTGTATATACGTGAGGGTGTTCTACAAAAAGGAAATAATTAGTAGTAGGCAAGTTTGTGCCATTAGCTTTGTTATTTGTTTTTTGTGCGACTATTTCTTCAAACAGCGACTCTTGGTAGTCCCACGTTTCTTTGTAGTCTTTATTACATAAATCCTTAACGATTACTTGTTTGTTCATAAATAGTTTGAATATTACCCTGACGGATATCTCCAGTATTGTACCCTTTGGTAAACCAATATTTACGTTGTTCAGAAGTACCGTGAGTGAATGAATCAGGTACTACGTGTCCTTGCATACGTTTTTGTATAGCATCATCACCTACAGCGTTAGCCGCACTAAGAGCTTCGTCAATATCATCGACATCTAAATATTTTTGGTTGTGATGTGCCCATACTCCCGCATAGAAATCGGCTTGTAATTCTTGTGCTACCGACCATTTATTGGCAGCTGCTTTGGAGAGCCCTTGTTGTTTTTGGCGTACTTGTTGCGAAGTGCCTAAGAGCGTTTGGATATGATGCCCTACCTCGTGTGCCATTACGTAGGCAATAGCAAAGTCGCCACCTTTAGCTCCGAAGCGTGTTTTGAGTTCTTCAAAGAAATCCATATCCATATAGAGCTTTTGGTCAGCAGGACAATAGAATGGACCTACTGCAGAAGAGGCAGTTCCACAGCCTGTATTTACATTAGCAGTAAAGAGTACCAAGGTAGGTTTCTTATAGGTTCCTAAGCCATTTTGAGCAAATATTTTATCCCATACATCTTCGGTATCGGCGAGTACTGTAGCGGTAAACTCACCTATTTTCTTTTGTTCGGCAGTAAGTTCTACGCGTTCTACCGCTTGTTGAGTTTGGTTACCACCTGCTACTTGACTTACTACAGAGGCTACTTGTTGTCCTGTTTCGCCTCCAAAGAGTTGTAACAATACTACGATGATACCTACGATACCGCCGCCTGCTATAAGACCACCTTTAGCACTTATTCCGCGACGGTCGTCTACATTGCTACTTTGTCTTCTTCCTTCCCATTTCATAGTTTATCTTGTTATATTTTGGTGCAAAGATACATCTTTTCTCAATATGTACAATATCCGTTTACAATAAATGAATTCCGTTCTTATCGCATAACTGAACCATATCATCTGTCCATATGGATGCTTGTACTTCACCGATATGAGCTTTTTGCAAGAGTAGCATACAGATACGAGATTGACCGATACCTCCCCCAATAGTTAAGGGTAATTCACCGCGTAATAGCATCTGATGATATTCTAACTTCTCGCGTTCTTCTGATTTTGAAGCTTTCAGTTGAGAATGTAGAGAGGCTTCGTTTACTCGAATGCCCATTGAAGAAAGTTCTAAAGCGCTGTTTAGTACAGGATTCCAAATAATAAGGTCGCCATTGAGTTCCCAATCGTCATAATCGGGGGCTCTATTGTCGTGTTTTTTTCCTGAAAGAAGTGTTTTGCCTATTTGAGTAATAAAAATAGCTCCTTTTTCTTTGGTGAAATTATGTTCGCGTTCAGAAGGTGATAAGTTAGGATACATATCTTCTAATTCTTGTGAACTTATAAATGTTACTTCACGAGGTAGGAAAGCTCTACACTTGTTATATTCTTTTACTAATATCGCTTCTGTTTCAAGAAAGGCATTATATAGCTGTTTTACGGTTTGTTTGAGATAAGATAAAGTGCGCTGAGAGGGAGTTATCACTTTTTCCCAATCCCATTGGTCTACATAAATAGAATGGGTATTATCTAATTCTTCATCTCTACGGATAGCATTCATATCAGTATAAATGCCTTCGCCTGCTTTAATACCATAGCGTTTCAGGGCTAAACGTTTCCATTTAGCAAGCGAATGGATAATTTCTATCACTTCACCTTTGTAATCTTTCATTTCAAAGCTAACAGGGCGTTCTATTCCGTTGAGGTTGTCATTAAGACCTGTGGAACGCTTCACAAATAAAGGAGCCGAAATACGTGTGAGGTTTAAAGCACGCGCCAAAGCCTGCTCAAAAGAGTCTTTGATTAGTTTTATAGCTCGCTCGGTATCCATTATTCCGTAGGGAGTTGAGTAGTTTTTAGGAATAATAATAGTCATAATCAGACGATAATAAGCTGTTTGTTAATTTAGTAGCTTGCTTTGAGTTAATAGCATTAGTTCTCGTACTGCTTTGGTAGTTATAGGGTGTTCATCGGCACGAACATCAAAACCATTCATTTCGCCTATATTCCACAAACCTATACCATCAGGGAAGGCTTGAGAGTCTTTAATTTTGGAGGCAATCTTCTCAAACCATTTAGCTCTCTCAGTATCATTTCCTTTGTATTCTTTTCCTGTTTCCTCAATGACCAAAGGTTTACCAATGCTATGGCAAAAGGCAACTAATTGGGGAATGCTATTAATAGCGTCGTCGTCGTATACGTGTATGGTGGGGATATCAATCTCGGGCAACGACCATATTTCTTTAAAACCTAAATCGGCATCGGTACCCCAGCCGTCTTTGCCTTGATGGAGGAACGCACCTGCTGAAATAGGGCGAGTTACTCCCATTCTCTTCAACTGAAGGGCTAACCGTTTATAGAAGGCAATGAGATTAGCTTTATTACCCGCTTTCTCTATTGGATTATCACTGTATTTACTAAAAGGCTCGCCTGCTATGGCTATGAAAGCAAGGTGAGGTTCGTTTTTATAAGTATATCCTTTTATAGGGGTTCTGTTTAAAACAACTTCTAAATACGGAGTCCAATCGGTAGAAGGTGAATAAGGGTTGATACCTTCTTTTATGAGTTGATTTCGTATGTAGGATAAATCTAAAACATAAGTCATACCGCTGGCGACTATTTTGGCTACTTTTTTATCCATTTCGTCAAACTTATGTTCAGGGTCACTGGTTAAATCTTGCAAATGACCTTTATCTTTTTGTATCATATCAGTCAATCGCATACAATTAATACCCATAGCTTTAGCATTAGCAATCCATTTATCGACATTAGGAGCTCCATAAGCAGTAGCAATTCTTAATCCTACTCCTGCTTTTGGTTCTTTGTTTTCAGGATTTGATTTTTCGTCTTTACAAGCGATTAGTAAGACAAAAAATAGGAGTAAATATTTTCCTTTCATATTGTGTAAGTTTTTTTAATTTTAGAATCAAAGAAACTACACTTTGCTAAACTTGCTGTTTAACAAAGTGTAGAAGCTATGAAAATTAATGAAAAAAGTATTTTATTTTTCGATAATAATAAATTCTACGCGTTTATTAGCTTGGTGTTCTTCTTCACTACAAGGTACTCCGTTTTCGCAACCATTTACCAATTGCGTTTCGCCATAACCTTTGGCAGTTAATCGGTTAGGAGAAATACCTTTGCTTACAAGCCATTGATAGATAGATTGCGCTTGAGTTTCGGTGAGGTTCATATTGTAACCGTCTTCTCCTCGGCTATCGGTGTGCACTTTAATTGCTATCTTTACAGTAGGATTGGCTTCCAAAAAAGCCACAATTTTAGCTAATTGCACAGAGGCGTCATATCGGATATTGGTTCTTCCGTAGTTAAAATGAATATTATCAATGGCAAAAACAGGGGCTAAATCATCGCCCTCGTTAAGGCTTATTGTGTGAGGGGCTAATGATATTGTTTTTTTGAGAGTGTTATTGTTCTCAAAAACGATAGGGGTATCGGCAATATCATAATCTTTTTTTACGATTTCCACAAAGCCATTTTGAAAGTTACAGTTCAGTTTTTTGGTAGTAAAAGAGCCCTTACTATCAGTTGTATTGCTGGAAAGAGCTCCCATAGCACTATCAAATATAAAAACTTGAGCACCAGAAATCTTGGCACCTGTTTCGGCATCGGTTACAGTGCCTATAATTTCACGAGAGCAATCTGGTGTAGGGTTAGTTTGAGGAGCGTCACTTTTTTTTGTGAGTACCTCGAAAAGGTTAAATTGTTTTTTAGCTTCGTCTTTTTTACCTAAGGCTTGCAATACCACTGCATAGCGGTAACGGTTGATAGGTTGAGGAGAGTAGTTGCCGTCTTTCATCAGTTTTTCATACCAATAGAATGCCTTAGGATAATCTTTACTAGCATAGTAATAATCGCCTAATCGTTCTACAACTTCTTGTATTTCATATCCTCTATCTACTACTGTGTTATAAATTTCGACAGGAGATACTTTTATTTGTGAAAAACCTAAGGAGCAACCTCCTAAGAATAGCGCAAATAATACTTTTATCTTCATATTTTTCATTTCAAATTAAGGCACAAATGTACAAAAACTTCTTAAAAGTTGTACAGTTTCCCTTTTTAATTTAACATTTTTAACAATTTCTCTCTTAGTTAGAGTTAGGTAACATATACCTTATTTCTACCTTTACAAAATTAGTGCCAATTTTTTTGATTAGCAAATTAGATGTAAGCTGTACGGGCAGTTGTGGTATAATGGACAGTGCGAGCTACGCAGGTGATTAAGTTAGCAAGCTGAGAGAGTTGGATTATCGAAAGATTTCGAAGAGGTTCGGAAGGAGTAAATTGGCTAAAAAGTGAAAAATAGAGGGTAAATGGGTATGCTTAGCTTATAGAGAGCTTATAGGAAGCTTGAACGAATCTTGGAAGATTGGTATAGAAAGGGTATATAAGTAGTTGATAGTGAATAGTTAAAAGTGAAGGATAAAAAGAGGTTTAGGCGAAAGAAAAGTAATGAAAAACGAAAGTTGTCTACCTTCTGAGGGAGATTGTAGCAACGCAAAAGTGATTGAAAAGTACTACTTTGTTATATTGAACTGATGTAAAAATACAAAAGGTCTATACGATTCATTTTCTGTATTATTTTCTTACTTATCATTCATCATTTGTAATTCATAATTATTTCCTACCTTTGCACCCTCATAACATTACAATGGACATTCAATTCAATACAAACGAAGATTACAATAAATTAGCCCTTAGCGAGTTGCGCAAACGCTTGAAAAAAGTAAAAGAAAGCGGGGGCAAAAAGAACCTCGAAAAGCTTCATAGCCAAGGTAAACTTTCGGCTCGTGAACGCATAGAGTATCTGTTAGACAACGATAAACCCCAAATAGAAATAGGCGCTTTTGCCGGTGAGGGAATGTACGAAGAACACGGCGGTTGCCCCTCGGCTGGTGTAGTGGTGGTGATAGGCTATGTAGCTGGTAAACAATGCGTAGTAGTAGCTAATGACGCTACTGTAAAGGCGGGAGCGTGGTTTCCTATTACTGCCAAAAAGAACCTACGCGCTCAAGAAATTGCGATGGAGAACCAATTGCCTATCATCTATTTGGTGGATAGTGCAGGGGTGTACTTGCCTTTGCAGGACGAGATTTTCCCCGATAAGGAACACTTTGGTCGCATCTTTCGCAACAACGCCCTGATGAGTAGTATGGGCATCACCCAAATAGCCGTAGTAATGGGCAGTTGTGTGGCGGGTGGGGCTTACCTACCAATAATGAGCGATGAGGCACTGATAGTAGATAAAACGGGCAGTATCTTCTTGGCAGGTAGCTATTTAGTGAAGGCAGCGATAGGCGAAAACATCGATAATGAAACCTTAGGTGGAGCCACTACCCATTGTGAAATTAGCGGGGTAACCGACTACAAGGCAACCGATGATAAAGACGCTCTCGACCGTGTACGCCGTACAATGGCTAAACTTGCCGATGCCGAAAAAGCGGGCTTTAACCGCATTGAAGCTCATAAACCGCTGAAAGACCCTAACGAAATTTACGGTATATTGCCTAAATTGCGCACAGAGCCTTATGATATGAAGGAAATTATCCTTCGATTGGTAGACAATTCAGAATTTGACGAATATAAAGAAGGGTACGGACAAACTATTCTCACGGGCTATGCGCGTATTGAGGGTTGGGCGGTAGGCATTGTTGCCAACCAGCGCAAAGTGGTAAAAACTAAAAAAGGGGAAATGCAGTTTGGAGGAGTAATCTACTCTGATAGTGCCGACAAGGCGACCCGCTTTATAGCCAATTGTAACCAAAAGAAAATTCCCTTGCTCTTCTTGCAAGATGTTACCGGTTTTATGGTAGGCTCTAAATCAGAACACGGAGGGATTATCAAAGATGGGGCTAAACTTGTGAATGCAGTTGCTAATTCGGTAGTGCCTAAATTTACGGTCGTGATAGGCAACTCGTATGGGGCTGGTAACTACGCAATGTGCGGTAAGGCTTACGACCCGCGTCTTATCGTATCGTGGCACAGTGGAAACATTTCGGTAATGGGAGGAGTACAAGCTGCTAAAGTACTCTTGCAGATAGAAACTGCCAACCTAAGAAAAAAAGGAGAAGAACTTACCCCTGAAAAAGAAGCTGTGCTTTTTGCTCATATCAAAGAGCAATACGACGAGCAAATATCACCCTACTATGCTGCCGCACGCCTTTGGACTGATGCCATTATCGACCCATTAGAAACCCGCCAATGGATAGCAATGGGTATAGAAGCCGCTAATAATGCCCCTATTGAAAGAGCGTTTAATTTGGGTGTGATACAAGTATAAAATAGATAAGCAATAAAAAATCCCTTAAAGTAACATCATACTTTAAGGGATTTTTTCTATCTAATTGTTATTTGTTTAATCAAATAAAGTGCCTTGCTTCGCAGAATTCACTCTACCTAAGTGTTTATAAGCTAAATCGGTTACTTCGCGTCCGCGAGGAGTACGTACGATAAATCCTTCTTGAATGAGGAAAGGTTCATACACCTCTTCAATAGTTTCAGCACTTTCGGAAACGGCAGTCGCCAAAGTGGTAATTCCCACAGGCCCTCCTTTGAACTTATCAATAAGGGTTGAGAGAATTTTGTTGTCCATCTCGTCTAATCCGTGTGCGTCTACATTTAAGGCTTTGAGTCCGAAACGGGTAATAGCAATATTTATTTCACCATTGCCTTTTATCTGAGCAAAGTCACGAATACGGCGCAAAAGAGCATTGGCAATACGTGGGGTACCTCTACTTCTGCTTGCTAATTCTATAGCAGCTTCCATAGAAATAGGTACTTTAAGGATAGAAGCACTGCGCTGAACGATATCTGCCAAAAGTTCGGTAGAATAATACTGCAATCGACTTTGAATACCAAAACGTGCACGCATAGGAGCTGTAAGTAGCCCTGAACGGGTGGTCGCCCCTATAAGTGTAAATGGATTGAGATTGATTTGTACGGTGCGGGCGTTAGGGCCTGATTCTATCATTATATCAATCTTGTAGTCTTCCATAGCTGAGTAAAGGTACTCTTCTACTACTGGGCTCAAGCGGTGTATCTCGTCAATAAAAAGCACATCACGTTCTTGCAAATTAGTGAGTAATCCTGCCAAATCACCAGGTTTATCAAGCACGGGACCTGAAGTAATTTTGATACCTACGCCCAATTCGTTAGCTAAAATATGAGCGAGAGTAGTCTTTCCAAGTCCAGGAGGTCCGTGAAAAAGGGTATGGTCGAGTGCTTCGTGACGCATATTAGCAGCTTTTACGAATACTTTTAGGTTTTCTAAAACTGCTTCTTGCCCTGCAAAATCATCAAACGACAAAGGGCGCAAGGCTCTTTCTATATCGAGTTCTTGCGCCGAATAATTTTCTTTATTTGGGTCTAAGTTTTTATTCAAGCTTTTAGGATTTAGAGGATACGAGTTAGGAGATTGAATCACTTCATATTGCGAAGGTTGATTACTTCTTGCTGAGTGAGACGACGCCAATGACCCCGAGGTAAATCTTTTTTAGTGAGTCCAGCAAATACTACACGGTCGAGTTTTTCTACTTGATAGCCCAAGTGTTCGAAAATACGACGTACAATACGATTACGACCACTGTGAATTTTGATGCCTATTTCATTCTTAGGTTTGTCGTTCACATAGCTGATTTCATCTACTTCAATAAGACCATCTTCTAACTCTAATCCGTCTTGTACCTTCATAAAGTCTTTGTAGTCGAGTTTGCGATCGAGAATTACGTGGTATATTTTGCGCACACCGTGAGTGGGGTGAGTCAGTTTTTTGGTAAGCTCTCCATCATTGGTAAGCAATAACAACCCTGTAGTAGCTCTGTCTAAACGACCTACAGGCAAGATGCGTACATTGGTAGCATTTGCGACTAAATCCATTACAGTTTTGCGTCCTTTCTCATCGTTGGTAGTGGTGATAAAACCTTTGGGTTTGTTGAGCAAGATGTATTCTTTCTTTTCAGAAGAAAGGAGTTTTCCATCAAAACGCACTTCATCGGTAGGCTTTACGCGATAGCCAAGCGTGGTCATTACTTCACCATTTACCGTTACATTACCTGCCGAAATATACATATCGGCATTACGGCGTGAGCAGATACCAGCATCGGCAATATATTTGTTCAAACGCACTTCAGCTGGAGTGGTAGTAGGGTAATCTATAGGAGCGTTGTTTTGAGGTTTGTAGGTATTGTTATAAGGTTTTTTGTTGAAAGGTTTTTTATAATTATCGTTTCGGTTATAACCTTCATTACGGTTGTAGTTGTTAGGCTTGTTATATCCCTCGTTCTTTTTGAAGTTAGGATTGTAAGATTTTCTATTTTCGGAGTTGTAACCATTGTTACTATTGTTGTAACGATTGCCACCGTTATTTTCATAACGATTACTGCTATTATTTTCATAACGGTTGCCACTGTTATTGCTGTAACTGCGTCCTTCGTTCTGTCCGTAAGTTTTCTTTTTGAATGAACTATTGCTGTTGTTGTTACGATTGTTACTGCTGTTATAAGAAGAATTGTAAGGCTTTTTCTCTGAATTCCCATTAGAGGAATAGCTATTCTTCTTGTAGTTGTTAAATTTTTTGTTTTCCATATAAATTAAATCTCTCTATTATATATCCCGACGCATTACATTATGCTAAGGCTTCTGAACCTCCTACGATTTCTATAATCTCACCTGTGATGGTAGCCTGACGGGCTTTATTATAGGTAAGTATGAGTTCGTTCTTAAGGTCTTGAGCATTGTCGGTAGCTTTGTGCATAGCTGTCATACGAGCACCGTGCTCAGCAGCTACTGAGTCGCGTAAGGCTTTGAAAATCTCTGTTTTCAGAGAACGCGGAATGAGTTCTTCTACGATCTCTTGCTTAGAAGGCTCATAAATATAATTTGTGTTTAGTTCTTTGCCTTTTGCTTTAGTCGCTATAGGCTGAATAGGCAAAAATGTTTCTTCGGTAAGAATTTGTGTAGCTGCATTCTTAAAGCTGTTGTACACCAATACTATCTGATCATATTTACCCGAAGTGTACAATTCCATTAGTTCTTCAGCCAAAGTAGCAGCTGTAGCAAAGGTGAGCTTATCGAAAATCTCGCTGTTATGAGCTATAATATTGTCGTATTTTTTCAGCACATCATTGCCTTTTTTACCTATGGTGTAGAGTCGCACCTGCTTGTCTTTATAGGTAGTTTGTTCTAACTCTAACGCTTTTTTAATCACGCTGGCATTGAACGCCCCGCAGAGTCCTCTATTAGAGGTGATAGGTACTAAAAGTACTTTTTTTACCTCTCCTTTGCGCGGGTTATAAACATTCTCATCACCCAAGGCAGCACTAAGATGTTCTAATAACTGCTTGAGTTTATAAGCATAAGGCTTCATCGCTACAATAGCATCTTGCGCCTTTTTCAGTTTGGCTGCCGATACCATTTTCATCGCTGCTGTGATTTGCATCGTTGAACTTACCGATGAAATTCTGCTTCGTATTTCTTTTAAATTCGCCATTTTATCAATTAACAGTTAGCAATTTTATCATTGCTGTTAAAAAGAATACCTTTGATAAACATCTATTCCTTCTATCTTCCTTAATGAAGGTGATTTGCTATGGAATAGCTGAGAGGTTAGAATAATAAGGTTTTCCAAATCAAAACCCTGAATAGTACGTCCTAAAAGGAAAGATATGGTATATTCTTGCCAATTCTTACCTTGTTCTTTTGCTATTTCTGATACTTTTTGCAATATATCCCACATTTCAGTTTCTGTGATATATTGGCACCAATAACACCATTTAGCCAAAGAAGCTGCTCTACACAAATCCCACGCATAAGCCGATTTTACTGCTTCTACTTGTGCTAATTCTATCTCCAAACCTTTGGCTATTTGTTTCTGTATTTTGCTAAGCTCAGGTGAGGTTTGCGTTAGCAGATGTCGGAACTGTAACGAACGTTTCTGTGCTAATAAGTCACTTATAGTTTCTTTAGCAGATGCTGTATCTGTTATTTCCCATTGTCGACGTAATCCTTTCTGATATGTTTCTAATATTTCAGTAGGTATCAGGTTTAGTAGATTTTCACCACGGTAATACGTCAGTATTGCTCCAAAAGTAAGTAATCGTATCTGTTCCTCTGTTAAAGGGTTTTGATTGATGTGCCCTATTTGTTTTTGCAAATGTTTTTTTGTATAAACTTTATTTACATAAATCTTTAGCGCAAATAAAAAGACGGCTCCAATAATTACCCATATAATAACACTCATAAGAATAAATGTTTAAAAAGATGTATTTACTATTTCGCGTATTTTTCACTCAAATCTTTCGCTACTTTTTCGAGGGTAGTTGTAATCTCATCGGTGAGTTTGCCAGCTTTTAGCTCGTCTAAAATGTCACGATGGGATACATTGAGGAACTCCAAATATTCTCTCTCAAACTCTTTTATCTTGTCCACAGGCACTTGTCTCAATAAGTTTTTAGAACCTGCATAGATAATTGCAATTTGGTTTTCTACGGGGTAAGGGTCGTTTTGTGGTTGTTTTAAGATTTCCACATTGCGCTTCCCTTTTTCGATAACCCCCATAGTAGCTGCATCGAGGTCAGAGCCGAATTTGGCGAAAGCTTCGAGTTCGCGGTATTGAGCTTGGTCTAATTTGAGAGTACCCGCTACTTTCTTCATCGATTTAATCTGTGCTGAACCTCCCACACGCGATACCGAAATACCCACGTTTATAGCTGGACGTACCCCTGAGTTGAACAAATCAGACTCCAAGAATATCTGTCCGTCAGTAATAGAAATCACGTTAGTAGGGATATAGGCTGATACGTCACCCGCTTGAGTTTCGATAATTGGCAAGGCAGTGAGAGAACCTCCCCCTTTTACGAGTGGTGCAATGCTTTCGGGTAGGTCGTTCATCTGGCGTGCGATAGTATCATCATTAATTACTTTGGCAGCGCGCTCTAATAAGCGAGAGTGCAAGTAGAACACGTCACCAGGGTAAGCCTCACGTCCAGGTGGACGGCGTAATAGAAGTGATACCTCACGGTAAGCTACCGCTTGTTTAGAAAGGTCGTCGTAGATAATAAGAGCTGGGCGACCTGTATCACGGAAGTATTCCCCGATAGCAGCTCCTGCGAAAGGTGCATATACCTGCATAGGAGCAGGATCGGAAGCATTAGCAGCTACAATGGTAGTATAAGCCAAAGCACCCGCATCTTCTAAGGTTTTAGTGATACCTGCTACGGTAGAAGCTTTCTGACCAATAGCCACATAGATACAATATACTGGCTTACCCGCATCGTAGAATTCTTTTTGGTTGAGGATAGTGTCAATACACACGGTAGTTTTACCCGTTTGGCGGTCACCAATCACTAACTCACGTTGTCCGCGACCGATAGGAATCATTGCATCGATAGCCTTGATACCTGTTTGTAGAGGTTCATTTACAGGCTGACGGAAGATTACCCCAGGGGCTTTGCGTTCCAACGGCATTTCGTATAGTTTGCCAGTAATAGGTCCTTTTCCATCAATAGGTTGTCCTAAGGTATTTACCACGCGCCCTACGATGCCTTCACCTACGTTGATAGAAGCAATAAGCCCTGTGCGTTTTATGGTATCCCCTTCTTTAATATCGGTAGACGGCCCTAAGAGAGTAATCCCCACGTTGTCTTCTTCGAGGTTGAGGACAATCCCTTGTAGTCCGTTGTCAAATTTCACTAATTCACCGTATTGCGCATTCGATAGCCCGAAGATACGTGCAATACCGTCTCCCACTTGTAATACTGTTCCTACTTCTTCCAAAGAAGCATTGGCGTCGAAGTGAGCTAATTGTTCTTTTAAAATTGCTGAAATTTCAGCGGCTTTTATTTCTGCCATTTTTTCAGTTTTTATTTCTTAGTCGTTAGTTTTTAGTTGTCAGTCTTATTTATATCAATCTTTAAACAATTCTTTCTCCTTACCATTCATCTCTTACTTACAGAAACAGTTTCTCTTGAAACTCTTGTTGTAATCGGTTGAGTTTGTGAGCTACACTAGCATTGTATTGGACATCATCTACACGAAGAATAAAGCCCCCAATAATATTTTTATCTACCTTGTTCTCAAGAGTAACATTTTTATTTTTAGTAAGCATCATTACCTTTTCGAGTATCTCTTTGCGGGTAGCTTCATTAAGCGGAGTTGCTGTAGTTACTACTGCTGTTTTGTTATGCTTATAATCGTTGTACAATACAACAAACTTCTCGGCTACTGCTCCGAGTATTGGCAAGCGTCGGTTCTGAATAAGCAAATCGAACAAACGTTGCGTTTCAGGAGTAACCATTGTAAATATTTCAGTAAGGACATTCTTCTTTACCGTTGTTTTCACAATAGGCGAAATGAGCATACGCTCCAAGTCCTTATTCATTTTTATTGTTTTATCTATCAAGGTCATATCAGCGAAAACCCCTTCTAATGCATTTTGTAGAAGAGCGTATTCCAAGAGTGCCTTGGCATATCTATTTGCTACTCTCAATCCGTACATAACCTATTTTAGTTTAATGTAACACCTTTTAGATAATCGTTGATGAGAGCAGTTTGTTTCTTCTCGTCTGAGAGTTCGCTCATCATCACTTTCTGAGCCATTTCAACAGAAAGAGCTGCCACTTGGTCTTTCAGCTGTGCCAAGGCTACTTTCTTCTCACTGTCAATCGCTTGTTGCGCTTGCTTGATAAGTTTTTCGCCTTCGCGTTGTGCTTCTTCTTTGGCTTCTGTTACTATTTTATCTTTAACATCTCTTGCCTCTTTCAAAATTACATCTCTCTCGGCACGTGCTTCAGCTAAAAGACGCTCATTATCGGCTTTGAGATTTGCCATTTGTTTTTGAGCTTCTTCAGCAGCTTCCAAAGCCTTATTGATAGAGTCTTCGCGTTGCTTTACCGCATTCATTATGGGCTTCCAAGCGTATTTTGCTAAGAGGAAAAGCAATATCAGAAATATGAGAGTATTCCAGAATAATAAACTTTCGGGGTGTGCTAAATTCATTTCTTTAGTTGTTATTTAGTCTTTAATAATATGATTATTTTATTCTCTTTTGTGTCCCTTTATGTAGGGATAAAAGGCAATTCACCATTAGTGGCATACGCCCTAATTTTATAAAACCGTTGTGTAACCAACCGTTGCACAACGGTTTTGTCGTCCTATTTTGCGATGAGTGCTACTACCACAGCAAAAAGGGCTACCCCTTCGATAAGTGCTGCTGCAATAATCATCACAGTTTGAATTTTTGAAGACACTTCGGGTTGGCGTGCTACTCCTTCAACAGCAGAAGCACCAATTTTACCAATACCGATTCCGGCTCCAATGGCTGCTAATCCAGCCCCAATTCCTGCTAAAACCATATATATAAAATTAATTAGTTACTTGTTAATTGTCAATTGTTAATTATCAATTGATTAGTGTTCTTCTTCCACTGCCTGTCCTATAAACAAAGCTGATAACAGTGTAAACACATAGGCTTGTAAAACAGCTACCAATAGCTCCAAGATACTGATAAACAAGGTAAATAATACCGATACAGGCGATATATACACCGTTCCAAAGATGAAGATGAGTGAAATTAAGCTCAGTACGATGATGTGCCCTGCCGTCATATTGGCAAATAAACGTATCATTAAGGCAAAAGGCTTAGTAAAAACACTCAACATTTCAATAGGTATCATAATCGGTAATATCCAGGTAGGAACTCCTGGGGGAGCAAAAATATGCTTCCAATAGTGTTTGTTACTGCTAAATAAGGTGAGAATAAGGGTAAAGATAGCCAACATACCTGTGAAAAGAATATTGTTAGTTACCGTACCAGCAAAGGGGAAAAACGGAATTAATCCGAAGAGGTTTCCTATCCAAATCAAGAAAAACACAGTAAGCAAATAAGGCATATACCTATTGTAGTACTTTTCGCCTATATTAGGAATCGCTATCTCATCGCGCACAAAAAGCACTATGGGTTCTAAAACTCCTGTTAAGCCTTTAGGGGCTTTGGGGTTCTTCTTGTAAGAACGTGCCATATAGGTGAAGATGAGCACCATCAATACCGATACTAAAAGCAATGAAAACACGTTCTTAGTAATAGAAAAGTTCAACGGACGTGTATTGGTTACTTCTCCTTTCGCGTTGAAAGAGAGAGGTGTATCAGCATTTGCATAGTAAATATCTTCTTTGTAGCGCACAAATCGCTGTCCGTCTTTATCTACTACTACTGTACCTTTGTTGTCGTGATGGAAGGCATTCGATAGGAAAGTCACTAATCCTTTATCGGTATAAAGAATGATAGGCAAGGGCAACGAATAAGTGTGCCCTTTATAATCAAACAAGTGAAAATCGTGTGAATCGTTGATGTGTTCATCAATCAAATCGTTGATTTGAAAAGGTTCTCCTTCCTCATTTTCAGTTGCAAAACCTTGTAGAGGAATGAGTGAGGTTACAAATAAAGTGATATATAGAATGTAATTCTTTACTTTCATTACTTGTTTTGTTTTTATTCGTGCAAATGTAGGAGTTTTTATTTAAGTGGCGAAATTATTTAACACATTTTTTCACTTAATGTAATATAACCTGCTGAAATACAGAAGTTATATTTTAGCAGTTGAGATTTAGGTTTCGCTCTAATTATTAACTTCTAATTCTTATAAAATGCTATACACAGGGTGTCCTTTGAGTTTCTCCCTGCCGTTCAGAAAATGGAGTTCCATCAAGAAATCTAGTTGTACAATATCGCCACCGAGGCGTTCTACAAGTTTTACTACCGCTTCAGCAGTACCACCGGTAGCGAGGATATCGTCGTGAATAAGGATTTTTTCACCTTTCACAATAGCGTCTGCGTGAATTTCCAATACGTCTTGTCCGTACTCCAAATCGTAGGTTTGCGAGAGGGTTTTGTAAGGTAATTTTCCTTTTTGCGCACTGGTACAAAGCCAGCCCCCAATCGTTGTGCAAGCAACATTCCGAAGAAGAAACCCCTACTTTCCATACCCACTACTTTGTCTATTTTCTGTCCGTGCAGGTTCTCCACGAGCAGGTCTATTACATATTGCCCTGCTTTCACATCCATTAGTAATGGTGTAATATCTTTGAAGATAATTCCTTCTTTAGGAAAATCTTTAATATCTCTAATTTTACTTTTAATATATTCTTTTTTGTCCATTTTTTTACTTGTTACCTAATTACGTGGATTAAACACTTCTGCTAGCATACACCTCGCACTGCCTCCTCCACAAGTCTCAATAGTTTCTAAATTGCTGTGGAGTATCTGGGTATATTTCTCAATCGTCTGTATCTGTTGAGGGGTAAGGGCGTTATAAGCGACATCACTCATCACCAAATAAGTATTGTCCTTACCCTGCACTTGTAGCATATTGCCTGCGTACTGACACATCTGCTCAGGGGTGATGCTGATAATCTCTTTCTTGTCTTCTTTTAGGTGATGCAAAAGGTTCTTGCGCTCACTTTTGTCGGTGATGGTATCTAAACACACCACCGCAAAATTTTCACCTAAAGCCATCATCACATTGGTATGATAGATAGGTACTTGCTTACCATCTACCTTTTGGTAAGCTTTGAAAATTACAGGCGTATACTCAAAATCTTCACAGAACTCAATAAATAGTTCCTCATCAGCGCGGGGCGAGAGCGCACAATAAGCCTTGCGATGCACACGGTCTAGCACCATAGCCCCCGTACCTTCCAAGAAGATGTTTTCTTGCTCAGCATCAGTATAGTCATACACATTTTCGATGAGAAAACCTTCTTCCTCTACCTTGTCCAAAATATCCTCACGACGCTCACGACGCCGATTTTCAGCAAACATAGGGTAAATTGCTACGTTGCCATTTTGGTGAAAGGTAATCCAATTATTCGGAAATACCGAATCAGGAGTGTTTTGCTCGTAAATATCGTCTACGCCAATCACTTTTACTCCTACCTCACGTAGTTTATGCACAAAGGCATCAAACTCTTGTTGCGCTTGGCGATTGATTTCCTCGTTCTTCAAATCCATTTCCTCTTGGAAATAGTTGTTCACAACGGTTTCTTCGTTCATACGGAAGCGCACAGGGCGCACCATTAGTACAGTATTGGTAATTTGTTTTTTCATCAGTAAACAATGGTTAGCACTCAAAGCGACAAAAGTACAAAATAATCAGTAATTAACAATGAAGCAAGAAAAATTATTTTTTCAAAAACGCTACAATTCTGATTTTATCAAGCTCCATTTTAATTTCACCTTGCCTCTATTTTATCTTCCTCTTATCTTCACCTTATCTTCACCTTATCTTCGTTCATTGTTCGTCTTTTGTTCGTTGTAGAGCCACTGTAGAGCCACTGTAGACCCACTGTAGAGCCACTGTAGAGCCACTGTAGAGCCACTGTAGAGCTACTGTAGAGCCACTGTAGAGCCACTGTAGACCCACTCATTGTTCGTTTATCCTTTAAGCCTTGTATAAGCAACCTCCTTAATTTACCCATCTACCCTTGCGACTTCCTCCCTTCATCATTTGTTCAAGTTTCAATTTATCCTTTGCTAGTGCGAGCTTGTAGCTCGTACCTAAAAAATATGCACCAAAAAATTGTACAATTAAAAATTAGTTGTACATTTGTAGCGAATTTAAAAATCATTTAAACACTATTTAAAAGAAACAGAAAAAACACTTACATAAAGACATAAATTAGCGTTTCGCTTTACATTTTCCTTTTTATAGAAAACGACCATTTTTATTAAAGTAACTAAAGGGAAGTAGAAGTGGAAATGCCTACGTTATAAGCGTGGGCATTCCTTTTGCTTTAGTTACTGCCTTTGGTCGGGCTTCTATAAAAGTATAAGGAATGTGCCCGCGTTTTTTTATGCGCTTATATGAACGACAAAGGCTCTATCCGAAGGGAGCAAAATAGGTACTTTCCGAAATACCTTTAAATAGTAGGAGTTATCTAAAATTAATTTATTTAATGCGTAAAATTCTATTAAGCTCATTATTTTTCTTATTAGCTTTAAAAGGAATGGCTCAAGCACAGTTAATTGTAATAAACAACTTTAGAAGCCCTTCTAATATAAAAATAATGACTACAAAAAACGGTTATAATTCTATTTTCCATACAGAATTTATTAACCAAAACGGGCAAAGGGTATATTCCATACCTAAAAACAAGTGTGGAACTTTTACTATTAAGGTAAAAGTTGGAACAATGAGAAATGAAACCTTTTTAAGAATTCCTTCATTTCAAATAACTAATGGTTATAAAACAACTATTTACCTATCAAATGGAGTTCCGAGTTCTAAATCAGAGTTTAATCGATAATATAATCAAATGGCATATTTAGAAGACAAAAACTTAGAATTTCTACAATATTGCAGTACTGAAGACTTGCAAGTATTAGTAGATTACTTAACCAAAGACAAGAATGGTGTTTTACGTGTTTCAGAAACTTTGACAGGAACTGAAGCATACAAAAAGTATTATCCACATAGTTTACCTATGATGTGGAAACTAATAGCTGAAGAGCTACAACACTATGGAGGAAATACTTTTGCGAATGGACTTCGTGGCACTGGAGTTTCTTATAGAGAAATACTAGATGATGTAGCAAAGAAGCAAAAGGTAAATTTCAATTCTGACAATAGTGTAGAACTTATAGAGCAATACATTTTGCAATCTATTATGCAAAAAGCTATTGAAGAAATGTCAGAGAAAGAATTGAAAGACTTTCTTAATGAAATGAATGCAGGAAAAATAGTAGGAACTAAACAAGCTATGACTGCAGGAGCACTTGCTTTACTTAGAGTAGGAGGCTTTGGAACCTACAAAATGGCTGTAATTGTAGCGAATGCTGTTGCAAGAAGTCTATTAGGTAGAGGATTGTCATTTGCAGGAAATGCTACTTTAACAAGAACGTTAGGGGTAGCTTTAGGTCCTATAGGCTGGATAGTTACAGGTTTATGGACACTTTTAGATATAGCTTCTCCTGCCTATAGAGTTACTATCCCCTGTGTAATACAAGTAGCCTATATGCGTTTAAAATTTCAAGAAGAAGCTTTAAAAGGAGAGCTTTCTTCTGATGGAGTAGAAACTACTCCAAAAGAAAAAAGAGAAGAATCTAATCTCACCTCTGACATTACATCATTCAGAGAAGCAAATGAAAAGAATATTCAAAATTTCTTTGAAGAGGTTCAGAAACTGAGGGATAAGAATATGCCTGAAAAAGCTCTAATGTTATTAGAACAAAAAGAGGACGAGTTTGGTTTTTTACCAGAATTCAAGTTGATTAAAGATCAAATAGTAGGTAATATTCAGCAAGTAAAAGCTAAAAATTACTTTGATTCGTTAGAAGAACTTTTAGAGAAAAACGACTATGAGTCTGTTATAAAAAGTTTAAGTGAGAACAGAGCTCTTTATGGAATGTATAGTAGATTTCAAAAGTTACAAGAAGAGGCTTTATCAATGAGAAAAATGGAAGAAGCAAACTCTTTTTTTGATGCATTAGAATATCTTTTAGAACAAAAGAAGTACAGAGAGGTTTTAAAAAAACTATATCAGAATGAAGAAAGATACCAATCATTTAAACGCTTTAAAGAAATTGAAGAAAAGGCTTTAAAAGGAATTAAAAACACTTAAAACATTAAAATCCCCGCAAAACTTATTGCAAGTCTTGCGGGGATTTTTTGTCTCTACACAGCATCACTACAATACAGCAATACAAGAAATCTCTACTTCTACGGATTTAGGCAATTGTGCTACTTGTACGGTTTCGCGTGCAGGTGCTGTTGCCTCGTTGAAATAGCGTGCATATACGCCATTTACTTCCGCAAATTGCCCCATATCGGCTAAGAAAATAGTGGTTTTTACTACATTCTCAAAAGTAGCTCCTGCTTCGGTAAGGATAGCTTTGAGATTTTCCATTACTTGTTTGGTAGCGGCTTCTATGCCTTTTACTACTTCTCCTGTTGCAGGATTTACCGGTATTTGTCCTGATACGTAGAGTGTGTTGCCAGCTTTCACGGCTTGTGTGTAAGGACCAATGGGTGCTGGCGCTTTTTCTGTAAAAATGATATGTTTCATATAGCTATTAGTTATTAGTCGTTAATTGTTTGTCGTTAGTTTTGTAAAGTTGGCTTTCAGAGTTCCTATGTTGCCTACTCTGTCTTTCGCGTTTACAATGAGTTCGTATCTATTGGTTTGGGTAGTATCAATATCGCTGAAATGAAAGGTGAGGCATCGGTTTTTAGGTTCATATTCAAAAAGAATCCACTGCCCATTTAGGGTGGCAGAACAAGATTCAAATCCCGTAAGATTATCGTTTACTAAAATCTTGAGAGTATTACCTTTCACAATGCCTCCGTTCCTAAAATTCACTGCCTTAAGAGTGGGCGGAATAGTATCCTTACGCAAATAGAACTTTCCTAAGTTACGCGATTTGGCTGTAAACACACCATCTTTATAGACCGTTGGTTCATAGCCCCCGTTCGAACGAGCTATAAATACCTTAGAAGTATCTTCATTGGCATAAGTATCACTTTTGATAGTTATAGTAAAGAACTTTTGAGCAGGAATGAACGAACTACCCACGGTTAAAGTATCTTTAGTGCTAGTAATATTCATCAAATAGTCTTTATAAAAAGTATCTTCGGGGAAGTATACACTTCCGTATTCCATTTCGTAATAATTATCACGAGTAGCAATTACTTGCTTATTGCCTTTAGGTTCTGGTTGAGCTGTTTTTAAAGGCTCTCGTTTGCCTTCAATAGGAATATTGATTTTAGTGGTATTCCCCTTAAAGTCTTCTGCAATAATAGATACAGTGTATTGTTTACCTTCTTCAATAGTAAGATAACCTTTATTAGGTTTTAAGGTAGGATATACTGATTCGAGTTTGTTGTTAGGCAATTTGTACAAAAGCTGTACAAACCCTTTGTGTTGTGCATATCGTTCGTAGTCTATAAGTGCATTAAGGTAACGTGTTTCGTCATAGTTTACTTTATCAAAGACAGTTTCTAACTGGGTCTCTCCGTTTAGAAGTAAACTCACCTTGTAAATACCATTGCGATGCATTGTTTCATCTTGACGGTCATAGCCCAAAATACCAAAACCTATGGTGCCAATCGCATTAACTTTCTCGGTGAGGTAAGTGCCGTCTATCTGTTTATTTTTATTGAGCTGACGTGGTAACTGAGTGTTATCTATTTGTGCGTCATCACTTAGTGAATAAGCATATACAAGCAATACATCAGGAGGAGTGGTGTCTTGTATTTCTTGAAAACCAAAAAGCAGAGGATTCCAACCGTTATTGTGAATATCGCGTACCTCGAAATGCAAGTGTGGCCCTCTACTTCCGCCCGTATTACCACTGAGAGCTATCCAATCGCCTTTTTTTACGACAAATTGTTTTTCGGGAAGAAGTATATCGATATCATAGCTTTGCTTTTCGTATTGTTTTTGCTTTACGTAAGCTTCTATTTCAGGAGCGTACTTTTGTAAATGCCCATAAGTAGTTACATAACCATTGGGGTGAGTAATAAACAACATTTTGCCATAACTGTAAGGACTTACTTTGATACGAGACACATAGCCATCTTCGGCAGCAAACACCTGCAATCCTTCACGACCTTCGGTTTTTAGGTCGATGCCACCGTGAAAGTGGTTGGGACGCAATTCAGCGAAATTACCTGCGAGCAAAGGTTTAGTGTTGAGAGGCATTGCGACCTGGAAAGACTGAGCTTCTAAGGTAGGAGGTAAGAGGTAAGAGGTAAAAAGTAAAAGATTGGATAATAAGCAAGCGATAAGTTTTTTCATTGTTTCCGTTTAAAATATTTTGCTTTTGTAAAAACGGCGCAAAAGTAAGAATAATTTGTTAATTAGCCAATTTGTAGATTAGTAAATTAGCAAATTTTTGATATTTTAGGTATAAAAAAAAACTTTGCCAAAGTTCTATGGCTTTGGCAAAGTTCGTGTGATAAGATTTCTTAAAGCGTGCTGATGTTCAAATCCTCTAAATCAAGAGTAGCACCTATTTCTAAGAGGTGTAAGCGACGGTGGTCGTCTTTGAATTTGCGTTTAGCCGCTTCTTTATCAATTTTAATTACAGGGAAGGTGTCGTAATGCACACCTAACACATTGCCTACCTCTACAAAACGAGCCGCTGTAAGAGCATCGCGTACGCCCATTGTATAGTTGTTGCCGATAGGAAAAATAGCTAAATTCACCTTGTATTGGTGAGGAATAATTTTCATATCGTAATGTAAGGCGGTATCTCCTGAAATGTAGATAGTATTATCGTTGTAATCAATCAAAAAACCAGCAGGATTGCCTCCATAAGAACCATCGGGGAAGGAAGATGAGTGTTCTGCCTTAATCATCTTTATTTTTACCTTGCCATCTACGAAGCGGTGAGAGCCTCCGAGGTTCATTGCGTGACCACTAAGCCCTAATTTTTCGTAATGAGCGAGAATTTCAGGATTGGTAATCAGTTGAGCGCCTGTACGTTTGGCAATAGCCCCTACATCGGCAATATGGTCGCCGTGGGCGTGGGTAATGAGAATGTAATCCGCTTTGATAGAGTTTATATCAATGTGTGAAGCCAAAGGGTTTGGGCTAATAAAAGGGTCTACGAGAAAGTGAGTCCCATTGATGTCTATATTCACGCAAGCGTGACCTAAATAAGTTACTTTCATAGTGTTTTATTTATTTGTTGTTTAAGGCTACAAATGTAGAGATAAAAAACGAATAAAGCAAATAATTTTCAGTTTTTATTTTAATCGCCCATTCCACCACCATCAAGTACAATTTTTTAAATTAGCAAATAATCCTTACTTTTGCGCTCTAAACTGAAAAAGAATGAAAAATACCTATATATTAGCTATAGAATCTTCTTGCGATGACACTTCTGCTTCAGTGCTTTGCAATGATAAAGTGCTTTCTAATGAGGTGGCAAATCAAGAGGTGCATAAACAATACGGCGGGGTAGTGCCTGAACTGGCTTCGCGTGCTCACTTACAAAACATAGTGCCCGTAGTGGCTCAAGCGCTCAAAAAAGCAGGGATAACCAAAAAAGAGCTCTCGGCTATTGCCTTTACAAGGGGACCTGGTTTGATGGGGTCGCTATTAGTAGGTACATCGTTTGCTAAATCGATGGCAATGGGACTAGATATCCCACTCATTGAAGTGAACCATATGCAGGCACATATTTTGGCACATTTTATAGAGGAAGGTCAGCCGAAACCAGAGTTCCCTTTTCTCGCAATGACCATCAGCGGAGGGCATACCCAAATAGTGAAGGTGAACAGCTTTTTTGATATGGAGGTGCTGGGCGAAACCCTCGACGATGCGGTAGGGGAGGCGTTCGACAAAACCGCTAAAATATTAGGGCTCCCTTACCCTGGAGGGCCTCTCATCGATAAATACGCCCAAGAGGGCAACCCTAAAGCCTTCAGTTTTTCTAAACCTAAAATATCTGGTCTCAACTTCAGTTTTTCAGGACTTAAAACAGGTATTCTCTATTTTGTACAGAAAAACACTGAAGAAAATCCTAATTTCATAACTGAACATTTAGCCGACATCTGTGCCTCGGTACAACACACTATTGTGGAAATACTGATGAGCAAACTCAAAAAAGCTGTAAAAGAAACAGGTATCAAGCAAGTGGCTATTGGG
This sequence comes from Capnocytophaga sp. oral taxon 864, assembly GCF_002998835.1. Taxonomy (NCBI): domain Bacteria; kingdom Pseudomonadati; phylum Bacteroidota; class Flavobacteriia; order Flavobacteriales; family Flavobacteriaceae; genus Capnocytophaga; species Capnocytophaga sp. oral taxon 864. The sequence continues at coordinate 822,664 of NZ_CP027232.1, read as the reverse complement.
GGAGGGGTATCGGCTAATTCGGGTATTCGCAATGCCCTCACAGCTTTAGGACAGCAGTACGGTTGGCAAACCTTTGTACCTAAATTTCAGTATTGTACCGATAATGCAGCGATGATAGGTATCGTAGGGTATCACAAGTTTTTAGAAGGAAATTTTGTGGCACAAGAAGTTACTGCACAAGCGCGACTTTCTTTGAGGTAATAGGTAACAAAAAAGCTCATATCTTTATAGGAATTCTCCTGTAAAAATATGAGCTAAAAAAAGTAACAAATAAAAATAATTTTCTTCGCTTTATTGGTCTTTTACAATTACGAGTTGTGCTTTCGAGCCTGTTGCTAAATCCCAACGGTTGCGTATAATGGTGTTGCCTTTGTCGTCCAGCACCATAAACTCGGCTGTATTAGGACCTGATTCACCTTGGTTGAGTGCTAAAAACTCTACTTTGTTGAAACCTGGTTTCAATTCTACTTTAAAACCTCTGAACTCCCCAAGAAGAAAAATATCGCGAACTTCTTCTACTCCATTCACATATAAACTCACTCGATCGCCATCAATAGCTGCGAAGTCGCGACAATATACATTTACAAACTTTCCATTATTGGTGAAGTCGCCAAAAAACTGGTCGCCTTTTGGGGCTTCGTAATCTTCCCGTTTATGGTCGTTGAGTACCTCATAATTAGGTTTGAACTCTATTTTACGCTGTACCAAATTACTCTTTCCCGTAAAATCAATGCTCTTTTCAGGCATCTTCATCCAGGGATTATTCTCTTTTTTAGGAGCTACCCGCAGATTGATGGGACTACCCTTGTACTCTATCTCAGGTGATTTTTCTAACGGAATGACTACCTTTTCATCTTTTTTACGTGTTTCAAAAGGTTGAGCTTGAGCTACTAATCCCCCTAATAAAAGTAATATGTATAGACATAAATGTTTCATATTGTTTGAGCATTTACTTTTTTATAGCGATAACTATGCCAAATTTGCTATTTTGCCAATTGTTTTATACTTTTGCACTTCATTATAAAGTATTTTTTTATGAAAAACATTACATTATTTGTAGCGCTGTGTGCTTCTTTTGTAGTAACAGCACAAGACGACCTAATCAGATCGGTAGCAGGAAATCAATCGGCTAATGCTGGATTTCAGTTTACTACCATTATTAACCTCGAACGCACCGACGTGAAAGACCAAGGTAGCAGTGGAACTTGCTGGAGCTATGCAGGGGCTTCGTTTATAGAAAGTGAGATGAAGCGTATGGGTAAAAAGCCTATTGATCTTGCCGAAATCTTCACTGCTCGCAACTGCTATATCGAAAAAGCTAAACAATATGTGCGTATGCACGGCAATTTGGATTACGGACAAGGAGGTGAACTCCACGATGTAATCAATATGTACGCCAAATATGGTGCTGTACCTCAAAATGTTTATACAGGCTTGCACTATGGTACTACTCGCAATGATTTTGGTGAACTGCACGCTATCCTACAAGGCTTTTTAAAAGGAATGATAAGAAATGGTGAAAAGAAGAAAAAACTCACCCCTAACTGGCTACCTGCTTTCACAGCTACCATTGATGCCTATTTAGGTGCAGTGCCCGAAAGTTTTATGTACGAAGGTAAAAAGTACACTCCTCAGAGCTTTGCTAAAGAGCGCGTAGGTATCAATCCTGCCGACTATATAGAAATGGTATCGTATGCCGATCAGCCTCTCTACAAAAACGTATTTATGGCAGTACCCGATAACTGGAGCTTTGATTATGCTTACAATATTGCAATGACAGACCTCACTAAAACCATTGACAACGCCCTTAAAAAAGGTTATACGGTAGCGTGGGCAGCCGATGTGAGTGAGCGTTATTTCAGTTGGAAAAACGGAGTGGCTTTTGTGCCTGAAAAAGAAGTGAGTGAGATGAGTAATGAGGAAGCCTTGTATCTTTTTTCTAATCCTCCCACTGCCGAAAGAACCATCACCCCCGAGATGCGTCAGCGTGATTTTGACAATTATCAAACTACCGATGACCACGCAATGCACATCGTAGGGCTTGCCAAAGACCAAAATGGACGTGAGTACTACATCGTGAAAAACTCTTGGGGCTTGCGCAACGATTATGAAGGCTACTTGTACGTAACTAAAGCCTTTGTAGAGTTTAAAACAACTGCCATTATGCTTCACAAAGGAGGAGTGCCGAAAGAGGTACTTTCAGGTAAGAGATAAGAAGTTAATACTAAAAATTGTTTATTATTTATTGCTAATTAATAAATTGTTTCGTATCTTTGCCGAATAGTTACCAAATCATTCTCGTATGAACTTACACGAATACCAAGGAAAGGAAATCCTTTCGAGTTTTGGGGTGCGCGTACAACGTGGCATCGTTGCTCAAACCCCCACCGAAGCCGTAGAGGCTGCCAAACAACTCACCGAAGCCACTAATACTCAGTGGTATGTGGTAAAAGCACAAGTGCACGCCGGAGGGCGCGGAAAAGGCGGTGGCATTAAGTTAGCCAAAGGTTTAGACCAAGTAGAGCCTATAGCTTCTCAAATTATAGGTATGCAACTCGTTACCCCTCAAACGCCCCCCTCAGGAAAAAAAGTACATCAAGTGCTCATCGCCGAAGATGTATATTACCCTGGAGAAAGCGAACCCAAAGAGTTCTATATGTCGGTACTATTGAACCGTGCCAAAGGTAAAAATATGATTATGTATTCTACCGAAGGCGGAATGGATATCGAGGCAGTAGCTGAAAAAACACCTCACCTTATCTTCACCGAAGAAATCGACCCTGCCGTAGGGCTCTTGCCTTTCCAAGCTCGCCAGATTGCTTTCAACTTAGGAGTTACTGGTGACGCTCAAAAAGAAATGGTGAAGTTCGTAACAGCACTCTACAATGCTTATGTGTCTTCTGATGCTAGCTTGTTTGAAATTAACCCTGTTCTAAAAACTTCTGATAATAAAATAATGGCAGTAGATGCCAAAGTAACTCTTGATGACAATGCACTTTTCCGTCACCCTGAGTATGCGGCTTATCGCGACACGCGTGAGGAAAACCCAGTAGAAGTAGAAGCTAAAGCGGTAGGACTCAACTATGTTGCTCTCGATGGTAACGTGGGCTGTATGGTAAATGGTGCAGGCTTGGCAATGGCTACGATGGACTTGATTAAACAAGCGGGGGGTTCACCTGCTAACTTCCTTGATGTAGGAGGTACCGCCGATGCTAAACGCGTAGAAGCTGCTTTCCGTATTATCCTCAAAGACCCTAATGTGAAGGCTATCCTCATCAATATCTTTGGTGGTATTGTGCGTTGCGACCGTGTAGCACAAGGGATAGTAGATGCCTACCAAAATATGGGCGACGCTATCAAAGTGCCTATTATCGTGCGCTTGCAGGGTACGAATGCCGAGCTTGCTAAAGAAATATTAGACAATTCAGGCTTAGCGGTTCATTCAGCAATCCTCTTCCAAGAAGCCGCCGATAAAGTAAAAGAAGTATTACAATAAACTACAGATAATTATTTTAGCTTTTCTGTTTTGAAGTTTATTCTTAGGAAAATATTCTAAATTCATATCGGTACACAAGTTTTATTATTAAAAATTTGTGTACCGATACTATTTTTCATATCTTTGCGCCCAATTAAAATTTCAATAAAAATATATGAAATCAAACGTATTAGGTTATCCTCGTATCGGTGAAAAACGAGAACTTAAAAAAGCCAATGAGTCTTTCTGGGCTGGTAAAATATCAGAAGAAGAACTCTTAGCTGTGGCTGAAAATATTCGTGTACATAACTGGACACTACAAAAAGAAGCAGGAGTAGATTTGATTCCTTCTAACGACTTCTCTCTTTATGACCAAATGCTTGACTTTTCGTTTACAGTAAGCGCTATTCCTGAGCGTTTTACACCAATTAAACATTTGCGTGATTTAGAACGTTATTACGCTTTGGCACGTGGCTATCAAAAAGATGGTATCGATATTACTGCTATGGAAATGACCAAATGGTTTGATACCAATTACCACTATATCGTACCCGAATTTACTAAAGACCAATCTTTCAAAATTCTTGTAAACAAACCTTTGCAAGAGTATAACTTAGCTAAAAAACACGGTTTCGATACTAAACCTGTACTTATCGGCTTGGTAACTTACTTGCTTCTCGGTAAAGAAAAAGAACAAGGTTTCCACCGTTTAGACTTGGCTGAGCGTCTATTACCTGTGTATGTACAAATCGTACGAAGTTTAGTAGATGCAGGTGCTAAAACTATTCAAATAGATGAGCCTTACTTAGTTCTCGACCTTCCTGAAGGCGCTGCCGATGTATACAAAAAAGTATATACCGAGCTAAGAAGCAAATTCCCTACTACCGAATTTATCCTCACTACCTACTTCGGAGCATTGGATAACAATACCGAATTAGCTGTTTCATTGCCTTTCAATGTATTGCACATCGATTTAGTGCGCGCAGCGGCTCAGCTTGACAAAGTGCTCAAAGCACTTCCTGCCGATAAAAAACTATCGCTTGGAGTAGTAGATGGACGTAATATTTGGAAAAACAACTTCGAACACTCATTAGCATTGATTGAGAAAGCTAAAGAAGCTATCGGGGCTGATCGCCTATTGATAGCTACTTCTTGCTCTTTATTGCACTCTCCTTGCAACCTCGAACTCGAAAACAACGAGAAAGTGCTTACCCCTGAAATCAAACAATGGTTGGCTTTTGCTAAACAAAAAGTAAAAGAAGTAACTACTTTGCAAGCTCTTGCTACAGGTCACATAACTCCTGAGGTAAAAGCCGTTTTTGAAGAAAACAAAAAAGCAGCTGAAACACGTAAAACTTCACCGCTTATCCACGACAACAAAGTGAAAGAGCGCGTGAACAACATCACAGCCAAAGACGATGTGCGCCACAGTCCGTTCAACGAGCGTAAAGTAGCACAACACAAAGCGTTAAACTTACCTCTTTTCCCTACAACTACTATTGGGTCATTCCCTCAAACCGACGAGGTACGCAGCTGGCGTGCTCGCTTCAAAAAAGGAGAACTCACTCAAGCTGAATACGACAAGTTATTGGAAAAAGAAATTGAAGAGTCTATCCGTTTCCAAGAAGATACCAATATCGATGTACTCGTACACGGAGAGTTTGAGCGCAACGATATGGTGGAATACTTTGGCGAATTGCTCAAAGGATACACCTTTACCAAATTCGGTTGGGTACAAAGCTACGGTTCACGTTGCGTAAAACCACCGATTATCTTTGGTGATATTTCACGTCCAGAACCAATGACTGTACGCTGGAGCAAATACGCACAATCGCTTACTAAATTACCAGTAAAAGGTATGCTTACAGGACCTGTGACTATCTTGCAATGGTCGTTTGTACGCGATGACCAACCGCGTTCTGAAACTTGTTTGCAGATAGCTTTAGCAATCCGCGATGAAGTAGTAGACCTCGAAAAAGCGGGCATCAAAGTTATTCAGATTGACGAACCAGCTATCCGCGAAGGATTGCCTTTGCGCAAGAGCGAGTGGAAAGCCTACTTCGATTGGGCAATCAAAGCGTTCCGCATTTCAGCCTCAGGTGTGAAAGACGAAACTCAAATCCACACCCATATGTGCTATTCTGAGTTCAACGATATGATTGAAGCTATCGCCGATATGGATGCCGATGTGATTACCATAGAATGCTCACGTTCACAAATGGAACTCCTCGATGTATTTGGTGACTTCAAATATCCTAACGAAATAGGACCTGGAGTATACGACATTCACTCACCACGCGTACCTTCACAAGAAGAAATGACCAACTTGATGAAGAAAGCTATTTCGGTAGTGCCAAAAGAGCAATTGTGGGTAAACCCCGACTGCGGACTCAAAACGCGTCACTGGCCAGAAACCAAAGCAGCTCTTCACGCAATGGTGGATACCGCCAAAGAACTTCGCAATCTTTACAAATAAGAAATAAGAAGTAATAAATAAAAAAAGCAATGTGCAGAAGATGTACATTGCTTTTTTTGTTGCTTCACATACTTTGGCAAAGTTTCAAGCTTTGCCAAAGTTGATAACACAATATTTTTGTCAAAAATATTCCTTTATTTTGTAGGAATGATATTTTTTTGTACATTTGCCTCATTAAACCAAAATAACTATTATAAGAAGTACTATTTTAAAATAGTATTATAAAATAACATATAGCGTTTCGCTTTACAGTTTCCTAATTTCTGAAAACGACCAATTTTTCAATGTTACAAGGAAAGTGAAAGTGGAAATGCCTGCGGTTACGTGGGCATTCCTTTTGCTTTGTAACATAGCCTTTGGTCGGGCTTCAGAAATTGAGCAATAAGGAATGTTCCCACGTTTTTTATTGCTTTATTATAGCGAAACCTACTTAAAAGGCGGTAACCGAAAAGCCTGAACAGAGTAGGTATAAACTTAATTTTATGTAACAATAGCAATGAAAAACAAAAACAAAAACGTAGCGTGGTCGACCTTTCGCACTGCTACACAGGTAGTAGCCATTATGGCAGTAATTTTAGTAACCCTTATCGCTTGTGATAAAAGCGACAGCGGGGGAAGTGTACAAAACAAGGATTTGATTGGAACTTGGAAGTTAGAAAGTATGACTATTGATGGAAAGAATGTAGAGGATATTGTTTTTGACGATGGTGAAAAGATATCTAAAGCCTCTAAAAAATGCCTTTATCGTAGATCTTTCACTTTCTTAGAAAAAGAAGGGGTATTCTCTAATTGTGCGCTTGAAACTTTAAAAAACAACGAATGTAAGTGTGAATCTATTTCATTTATTTACACTGTCTCAGGCAATACTATAGTTTTAAAATCAACTACTGGAGAAGCAGAATCTATGTCTATAGTAGGAAATAAACTTACTCTTAGTGCTTCAAAAGAAGATGAAAAAGGAAATAAACATACTTATATTATGACTTTTGTCAAGCAATAAATCTCTCATATCATTACCTTAGAAACTTATTTAAGGAACAAAAAGAGCAAAGCGCGTTAAAGTGCTTTGCTCTTTTTTATCTGTCACTCCAAAAAATCTTAACTTACTCTGTTGTAGTTTTTTCAGGTAATTCATTATGTTCTTCGCGTTTAAATACAAAAGTATCATAATAAGTATTGAAAAACTGTACAAACATAACCGCACCTTGTCGGTCTTTGTAGACTTCTACTAACAAATCCCCATCTTTATCAGGAGCTATGCGTATTCTATCAATATCTACTCCTAAATAAATAGGAATAAACGGATAGATTCTAAACCTATTATAGCGTTGCCAAAAGTTCTTCTTCTGTTTGCCTTTAAAACCAGCTACCATTCTCACAGTAGTGGTGCTATCCTTCACCTTTTGGTAACTCACGTACAGCGAATCTGCTTTTACTTGCAGTTTAAACCTACTTAAAGGTAGCGCTGTTTCTTGGTATTCTTTGGGCAGTAGCGGAAAGAACAAGGGAGCTTGCTTTTCCATAGGCTCAGAATACACATAATACGTTCCTTCATTAAGGGTCTTAATAGCAGCTTCATCCATAGGAGCTGTCATTTTAGGGCGTTGTACTGTTTTACACGAAAACAGCAATAACGATAGTAAAACAAAAGTAAAGGTTCTCATATAAAATTATTATTAATCATTCACCATTAATCATTCACCATTAATCATCAGTTTCTCTCTTTTAGCATCGGTACAAACTGAAAAGTACCGTGCGTAGTCTTGTGAAATTCTTTTTCCGATATGCGCTCGTAAAGCGTCATTGTTTGAGTTTCTTCTCCTATCGGAATTACCAAACGTCCTCCTACCGCCAATTGTGCAAGCAACGCTTTCGGCACATATGGAGCGCCTGCCGTTACCAAAATACGGTCAAAAGGTGCTTCGTTAGGAATCCCTTTATAACCGTCGCCAAAGTACATATGCACAGTACGATTCATTAGTTTGGGAAGTAGTTTTTGTATTTGCTTAAAGAGTTTCTGTTGTCGCTCAATAGTGTAAAGCTGTACCCCTAAATATAGCAGTACACTAGCTTGATAGCCACTGCCTGTACCTATCTCCAATACTTTTTGTCGAGGTGATACTTGTAGCAATTCCGTTTGGAAAGCTACGGTATAGGGTTGAGAGATAGTTTGCCCTTCCTCTATCGGGAAAGCCTTATCTTGGTAAGCGTGATCTTCAAAACTGCTGTCCATAAACAAATGGCGCGGTATCGTGCGAATAGCCTCCAATACACGCTTGTCCTTTATGCCTTTTTCTCTCAATAAATCAGCTAATTGATTCCGTAATCCTTTGTGTTTTAATGTGTCTTTCAGCGGTAGCATCTTCTTGTATTTTCGGGTACAAAATTCAACCTTTTTTTTCAACTAAAAAAGTATTTGTGTTATTTTTTTGCTAAAAAGTTGATTAGTTTAAAAATTATTTATACTTTTGTGGCGGAAAAAACTAAATTAGGAAAGAGATGAAGCGTTTAAAACGTAACTTGTATTTCATCTTTGTCTTCCTTTTAGCTACGGCTTGCAGAGTGAGCGATACCTCCTCTGAAGCCACTCAAGTAGTGAAAGTTGAAGATAGATATGAAATGACACTACCTAACTCTCTTACCAGCCAAAATAATCTTTATGAAGAAGCCTCTCTGCAATATGGCAACGGTAAGTCTGAGCTTTTTGTTGCAGTAATCGATGAAGACCGCAAGGAGCTTAATGAGGTACTTTACCAAGTGTTAAAGGACTCTTTGCATATTAAAAACAAAAAAGCCTTTGTTAAATCTTTCGGATTAAAGGACTATTTTAGCATCTGCAAAAAAGGTTGGGCAGAAGCCAAGATGATGCGCCCTACTGATAAACAAATTACCGAAACTACCATTAATAAATATCCTGCTGTAGTAGTTGAAACTACCGAAACCGTCAATGGTATCGGAGTCTTTTACGTGGTAGCTATTGTCGAAACTAAAAAGACCTACTACCAAGTTTTTACCTGGACGTTAGCTAGCAAAAAAGAAAAGAATTACCAGCAGATGAAGGACATTATCAATTCCCTAAAAGAATTATAAATACTTATCTAATGACTATTAATGTAGCCCTTGCCAGCTTTGGTATGAGTGGACGGGTATTTCACGCCCCTTTCGTAGCACAACACCCACAGTATCACCTCTATGCGATAGTAGAACGCCATCGTTCCGATTCGCACGCTCTATATCCTGATGCTAAACTTTATCGCTCAGTAAACGAAATGCTACAAGACCCTGCGGTAGATTTGGTAGTGGTCAATACCCCCGTGCAAACCCATTATGAGTATGCCAAAGAAGCGTTATTAGCAAATAAGAATGTATTGGTTGAAAAGCCTTTTACGGTTACTGTTGAGCAGGCTGAAGAACTCAATACATTAGCTACAAAACAAGGTAAGTTGCTTTCCGTTTACCAAAATAGGCGTTATGATGGCGATTATTTAAAGGTAAAAGAAATAGTAAACAGTGGTGTACTGGGCGAACTTAAAGAAGTAGAAATGCGCTTCGACCGTTTCCGAAGTGAAATTAGTGCTAAGGCTCATAAGGAAACTCCCGAACGTGGGGGAGGGGCTCTCTACGATTTAGGAGCACATCTCATAGACCAAGCACTCCAGCTATTCGGTACTCCTAAAAACGTATATGCCGATTTGGGTTACCTTCGCAAAGGTACTCAAACCGACGATTATTTTGAACTGATTCTCTTTTACGAAAACGAACTACGCGTCCGTCTTAAATCCACTACCTATGCTTTGGAACGCCAATGGGAGTACACCTTGCACGGCACTAAGGGTTCCTTCCTTCAACAGCGGTTCGACGGACAAGAAAATGCCTTAGTAGCGGGCACTATCCCTTCAGCCTCTCAGTGGCTACCTTCTGTTACCGAGCCTAATGGCATTCTCCATACAATTGAAAAACGTTTGTTTACCACTGCCCAACACGGTAACTATTGGCTTTTTTATAACGACCTTTACCAAGCTTTAACGGGCAAAGGTGTCAATCCCGTCCCCGCCATTCAAGCCGTTGAAATTATCAAAATTATTAGTCTATTTAGCCAATAACACAATCTGCTAATTCTCTAATTTTCTAATTTGCAAATTACAACCTTCCTTGCAAGAATTTCTTTACTTTCTTCACGTCATACCCCTTCCCCGATTCTAAATCTTCACTTTTTTGAGTGAAAAGCACATCTCCTTTTTCGTTGAGAATCAAAAAAGAGGGATAACCATATTGTGCGCCAGGGTTTCCGTACTTTTTAAAAGCCTTTTCATTCTTGTTTTCAGGTGAGAAGTTTAGGTGATAGAAAATATATTTCTTATCCAAAATACTTTTCAGTTCAGGTGTAGTAGTCACCAAATGGTTAAAGCGCAAGCACCACACACACCAATTGCCACCTATTTGCACCAACACTTTTTTGTGTTCTTTTTTAGCTTGTTTTAGCAGTTGTGTAATACGTGCATCACCGTCTTCCTCAGGGTGATAAGGTTGTTCATAACCAGCGCGTTCTTTACTTATTTCCTCACTGTTTTGAGACCAAAGAGCAGTGCCTCCCCAGCAGAGGAGTGCTATAAAAAAGTATTTCTTCATAAAAACCAAATCTTTTGAAAATATATAATTACAAAAAAAGTGCCAAGATACTTCAAGAGCTACATCGAGGCTGTTCCAAAAGTCTTAAATTGCATTTGCGTCGCTACACTGTAGAGGCGATTGGCAAATTGCCTTCACAATAAACATTACTAAATCTCCTCTTTTCAATAGATTTTATCTATCATAAATAGCTCTTATAAACATCTAATATATAGGTTATTAATAGCGTTCCTTCGTCTTTTGTTCGTCTTTTGTTCGTCTTAGCTTCGTCTTAGGTTCGTTTTAGCTTCGGTCAAACTCCCTCTAAAAAGGCTCTTTTTTCTTCATTTTCCATAGATAATATCTATATAAAGAAAACTATCCGCTTAATGAGTTGATATTTTTTTAATATCATAACTATTTTACAGTTTCATTTTTTATTGATTTTTAAGATTTCCATAAGGTCAGATATTCCTTTTATATTCTGAATTTTTATTTGCTAATTTTCTAATTGGCTAATTGGCTAATTCCCAAATTACTAATACATTATCTTAAAAATATTTCATAAAAAGTATGGTTATTCCAAAACAAAACATTACCTTTGCCTATCATTAATGAAAAATAAACGAAACAATTGCTTTTTATGGATAAGTATTCTTTTTTGAATGCCGCAAGTACGGCTTATTTTGGTGATTTATACGATAAATATCTCGAAAACCCCGATGCGGTAGAACCCAGTTGGCGTGCTTTCTTTCAAGGTTTCGATTTTGCTCAAGAGCAATACAGCACTCCGGTAGAAGAAGCGGTACCCGTAATGGTACAACAAGTGGTGGGTAACGAAAACCCTGCGCTTTCCGAAACTGTCAAGAAAGAGTTTGCCGTGCTTAACCTCATCAATGGTTATCGCACTTACGGTCACTTATTCGCACAAATTAATCCGCTACGTCCTCGTGAGCCATATACACCTACTTTGGCTATCGAAAACTACGGACTTACGACGGCTGACCTCAATACTACATTCGATGCTGCTCGTGAAATAGGCTTAGCTCCCTCGCCTTTAAGTGCAATTATTGAGGCGTTGAATACTACTTATTGTAAGTCGATAGGGGTAGAATATCAGTATATTCACAATCCCCAAGAACGCGATTGGTTCACCAAACGATTACAGCAAAATCACAATAAACCTCAGTTTTCTAAGGAAGAAAAACTGCAAATCCTTAATAAACTTAATGAAGCCACTTCTTTTGAGAACTTCCTTCATACTAAGTATGTAGGTCAAAAACGCTTTTCGCTTGAAGGCAACGATGCGCTCATCGCAGGTCTCGACTTTATGGTGGAAGCTGCTGCCGAGCAAGGCGTAAAACACGTAGTACTCGGTATGGCGCACCGTGGGCGATTAAATGTATTAGCTAATGTGTTCGGCAAGAATCCAAAGGATATCTTTTCCGAGTTCGACGGTAAGGATTACGAAATGGACGATTGGTTCGACGGTGATGTGAAATACCACTTGGGTATCACTACCCAACGCACTACTCGTGCCGGAAAAATCGTAGATATGAATTTGGTACCTAATCCTTCGCATCTCGAAGCTGTAGATGCCGTTGTAGGAGGTATTACTCGTGCGAAACAAGACCGTTATTGTCAAGGGAATTTCCGACAAGCCTTGCCTATCATCATTCACGGTGATGCTGCTGTGTCAGGGCAGGGTATCGTCTACGAAACGGTGCAGATGTGTGGCTTGAGAGGCTTCACCAATGCGGGTACCGTGCATATAGTAATAAACAACCAAGTAGGGTTCACTGCTAATTTTGCCGACTCGCGTTCGTCGTTGTACTGTACCGATATTGCAAAGATGAACGATTCGCCTGTGCTTCACGTAAATGCCGACGATGCCGAAGCCGTAGTGCGCACTTTTCTCTTGGCAATCGATTACCGCCAAGCCTTTGGCAAAGACGTGTATATCAATCTCTTTGGCTATCGTAAATACGGTCATAATGAAGGCGATGAACCGCGTTTTACACAACCTCTTTTGTACAAAATTATAAGTAAGCACGACAATCCCCGCAATATTTACGCACAGAAGCTAATCGAAGAAGGACTCATACAGCAAAGTTATGTTGCCGAGATAGAGAATGCTTATAAAGCTACTCTTGATGCTGACCTCGAAGCATCTCGTCGCGAACCACTTACGATATTAAAGCCTTTTATGCAAACCGAATGGCAAGGCTTTGAAATAGCATCGCCAAAACAAATGTTACAAAAGGTAGATACGACTATTAGCAAAGGAAAACTCGACACAATAGCCAAGGCACTTACTGAATTGCCTGCCGATAAACCTTTTATCAGTAAGGTGAAGAAGATTGTAGCCGACCGTAAAGAGGCGTATGCACACAACCATATCGATTGGGGAATGGCAGAGCTCTTGGCGTATGGTTCACTCCTTACTGAGGGCTATGATGTACGTATTACTGGGGAAGATGTGCAACGGGGTACATTCTCGCACCGTCACGCTGTGCTCAAAACAGAAGATACCGAAGAAGAAATATGCTTCTTGCAAGACCTCAAAGCCAAACAATTGGCAACAGGTACTTTCCATATCTACAATTCGCTGTTATCCGAATATGGAGTCTTGGGCTATGAGTACGGCTATGCAATGGCAAGTCCGCGCACGCTCACCATATGGGAAGCACAGTTCGGCGATTTCTCTAATGGCGCACAAATAATGATTGACCAGTATATCTGTTGTGGTGAAGACAAATGGAAAGTGCAAGACGGATTGGTAATGTTACTCCCTCACGGTTATGAAGGACAAGGAGCTGAGCACTCTTCGGCACGCATAGAACGCTATTTGCAACTCTGTGCTGAGAATAATATGTATGTAGCCAATTGTACTACCCCCGCTAACTTTTTCCACCTACTACGCCGCCAAATGAAGACTACCTTCCGTAAGCCGTTGGTAATATTCACTCCTAAAAGCTTATTGCGTCACCCCCAAGTGATTTCAACTGTGGAAGATTTAGCTGGCGGACAGTTCCAAGAGGTGTTAGACGACCCTATCGCTAAAGCTCAAAAAGTAAAACGCGTAGTATTTTGCTCTGGTCGCTATTACTACGACCTCTATGCCGAACGCGAAAAACTTGGCAGAGACGATATAGCCTTAGTGCGCATCGAGCAGTTGTTCCCGCTACCGCCAACACAGCTCAAAACCATTATAACGAAGTACAAACACGCCACCGACTTTATTTGGGCGCAAGAAGAACCTAAAAATATGGGCGCTTATGGTTATATGTTAATGAATTTCGATTTGGTAAAATGGCGTTATGTAGGTACTCCCGCCTATGCAGCACCTGCCTCTGGTAGCCATACTCGTGACCGCAAACGCCATAACGAAGCTATCGCAGCTGTATTTGAATAATAAAAAACTAAAAATACCAATTGATATGAAACGAATTATTACATTACTATTGCTGATAACCACTTATGCGCTATCAGCGCAAAAAACAGTTACCAAAATTGTGTCACGAGAGCAGAATTCACCCTTGCTCGTGGTGAATGGCGTTCTGATAGACGATAACAAGATAGGTAGTATCTTTTTAAACGCAATTGATCCTAATGATATTGAGAATATCAACGTACTTAAAAGCGCACTTAAAGATCCTTCTGCTACTGTTTTATGTAGTAGTAAAGCCGAAAAAGGAGTGGTTATCATTACGTTGAAGAAAAGCAAAGACACTTCTAAGAAAGATAACCTATCAGGAATAGAAGTTCCTAATAAAGCTTTTCCTCTGGTTATTGTCAATGATGTAGAGTTTTCAGATCCTGAAGTAGGAAAGCTTTTTATGAACAATATCAACCCTAAAAAAATAGAGAGTATCGTAGTGCTAAAAGACAAAAAAGCTACTGAAAAATACGGTGAGAAAGCTAAAAACGGAGTGATTTTAGTTACTCTAAAAGGAAATCCTGAAAAGTTAGATATACCACCTTATGAACCTAAGTCGTAGTACGACGAGCAATTCGTCGCAAACTTTGGCAAAGTTCAACCTCTATGGGGAACGGAGCTTTCTAACACATAACACCTAAAAAAATGAGTCGAACTTTTTACATTAAAAATACACAAGCACCTAAGGAAATGACTCCTCAGCAATTGCTCGACCTCCAGCGTGAGGGATTTGTACAATACTCTATTGATGATAACGACGAGCATTACTCTCAAGTGATGAATGCACCGCTCAGTGATTGGGGCTATATGCTGATGGGACAAGAAGGCATCAGTGGTCGCGGTTTTGAGGTCTCTTACGACACCGAAACTCAAGACTACGGTGTGCGCGTCTTTACTCCCAGTACCGAAGCCGATTGGTTAGGTGCGTACGAGTTTATTGGCAAAGTAGCCACCGCATTGGGTAGCAAAGTAGTTGATGAAGAAGGAGAGGTTTATGAGCCCAATGCCATTACGTACGATTATAGAAACGATATTAAATTTGGTATCAAATGTTATGAAGGTGAAAAAGGAGGATCTTATCTGTTCGGTGTCTACCGTCCTATATGTTTGTCAGACGAAATGATAAACGGGTTATTAGTCTCCGAAGATAAGGTAAAAGCCTTTAGTCAGCTTATAGAAAAACAACTATATGAGCACCCTGATGCATATATCGCACGTCAGCAGTTTTTTAGAAATGACAGAGGAGAGGTGATGGGAGCTTATGCTCTTACAGAGGGCGTTCCTACTATCTTGCCATATGAATATCCGCCTTTTGTAGATTTCACCCAAGTAAACCTCAGTCAAGACGATGTAAAGTTGTGGCGCATTAGTTTGGTAGTTATCAACGGCGACGAAAACGACCCTGATGCTTATGAGGTACTCGATGGACTCGATTACCAAACCTTTTTAGAGCGATTGCCTCAAGAGAAAATACAAAAACTCGATGGTCACTATATGCTTATAACCCTCAACCGACAAGAACTCGAAACTCTCTTGCAAAATGATAAACAAGAACGCAAAGGACTCCTAGCAAAATTGAAAAACTTTTTAACGACGAAATAACTAATACCTAACGCTTAAAACTAAACGATATGTTGGAAATGAAAGTCCCTTCACCTGGGGAATCTATCACCGAAGTAGAAATAGCCCGTTGGCTTGTAAAAACGGGTGATTATGTAACCAAAGACCAAGCTGTTGCCGAAGTGGATTCTGATAAGGCTACTCTCGAACTTCCCGCTGAAGCCAGTGGAGTCATTACACTGAAAGCCGAAGAAGGCGAAGCTGTAAAAGTAGGACAAGTGGTATGCCTGATTGATACTAAAGCAAAAGCACCAGTAGGAGCTTCAGCAGGTACTTTACCATCGCAACCAGTTAAACAGGAAGCTCCTGTGGCACCCAAACCTACAGCTCCAGCACCTTCCACAGCTCCTATAACACCTGCATCTTCTGCAAAGCAAGTTCCAAGTCCTGCCGCTCGTAAAATATTAGCAGAACGTGAGATTCCTGCATCAGCAGTAGTGGGTACAGGCAAAGGCGGTCGTATTACCAAAGATGATGCACTTAAAGCCTCTAAACCTTCGATGGGGACTCCTACGGGTGGCGTTCGCAAAGAAGTGCGTACTAAGATGAGTATGTTGCGTCGCAAAGTGGCCGAACGTTTGGTGAGTGCTAAGAATGAAACCGCTATGCTCACTACCTTCAATGAGGTGGATATGACGGCTATTTACGAGTTGCGTACACAGTATAAAGATACCTTCAAAGAGCGCCATAATGTGAGTCTCGGCTTTATGTCGTTCTTTACTTTAGCCGTCGTGCGTGCCCTTAAACTCTTCCCCGATGTCAATTCGATGATTGACGGACAAGACAAGGTAACTTACGATTTCTGCGATATCTCTATTGCCGTTTCAGGTCCTAAAGGCTTGATGGTTCCCGTGATTCGCAATGCCGAGAACCTTTCGTTTAGAGGTGTGGAAGCCGAAGTAAAACGCTTAGCTACCCGCGCTCGTGATGGACAAATTACGGTAGATGAAATGACCGGTGGTACTTTTACGATTACTAATGGGGGCGTGTTTGGCTCTATGCTTTCTACTCCTATCATCAATCCGCCACAATCAGGGATTTTGGGTATGCACAACATCGTCGACCGCCCTATCGTGCGCAACGGACAGATAGTGATTGCTCCTGTAATGTATGTCGCTCTTTCATACGACCACCGCATCATCGATGGGCGTGAATCAGTAGGATTTTTAGTAGCTGTAAAAGAAGCTCTCGAAAATCCTGTAGAAATTCTAATGAATGGCAATCCTAAACAAGCCCTTGAGCTCTAAGGAATTATAGAAAAAGATATAGAAAACTCCCTGTAAAGCTATTAGCTTTACAGGGAGTTTTAATAATTAGTAAATTATGAATCAGTTACTTTACAAAAGCAACGACTTTCATTTCTTCAATGAAACGCAGAGCAAGTTCATCGGCTTCTGCTTGACTTTTAGCTTCAGTGTAAATGCGAATAATAGGTTCAGTATTAGATTTTCGCAAGTGTACCCAGCTTTGAGGAAAATCAATCTTTAAGCCATCGATAGTATTGATTTGCTCGTGTGCGTACTTCTTTTGCATTTCACGTAGGATATTATCGGGGTTAATGTCTTTGGTAAGTTGTATTTTGTTCTTGCTCATATAATAAGCAGGATAACTATTGCGCAAGGTCTTTACACTGCATTTTCTTTCAGCAAGTAAGGAAAGAAATAACGCTACACCTACCAAAGCGTCACGACCATAGTGTAGTTCAGGATAGATAATACCTCCATTGCCTTCACCACCTATGATTGCGTGCACTTCCTTCATTTTAGCAACTACGTTTACCTCACCTACAGCTCCTGCTGCATACTGTACTCCGTGTTTTTCGGCTATATCTCTCAATGCACGAGAAGAAGAGAGGTTAGAGACTACATTTCCTTTGGTTTTTCCTAAAATATAATCGGCGCAAGCAACCAAAGTATATTCTTCGCCGAACATTTCACCTTCTTCCGTAATAAAAGCTAATCTATCTACATCGGGGTCTACTACGATACCAAAATCGGCTTTTTCTTCAAGTACTTTTTTGCAGATGTCTCCCAAATGTTCTTTTAAAGGTTCGGGGTTATGAGGAAAATGTCCGTTTGGTTCACAGTACAAATGAACTACTTCTACGCCAAAACGTTCTAATAACTTTGGAATTGCAATACCTCCTGTGGAGTTCACCGCATCAACAACTACTTTGAATTTACAATTGCGTATGGCTTCGATAGTGGAAGATGTTAGCAACCCTAACACTGCCTCAATATGTTTTTGAATATAGGTATTATCGTGAGAAATGCTTCCTAAAGCTTCTACGTCAGCAAAAACCACTTTGTTCTCTTGAGCGATGGTTAGAATTCTTTCACCTTCTTTAGCACTGAGGAACTCTCCCTTATTATTGAGAAGTTTTAAGGCGTTCCACTGTTTAGGATTATGACTTGCAGTGAGAATAATGCCCCCATCGGCTTTTTCCATTGTAACAGCTACTTCGACGGTAGGAGTTGTACTTAGCCCGATATCCACTACATTAATGCCTAATCCTACAAGGCTGTATTGTACTAAGTTCTGTATCATTTCGCCCGAAATACGTGCGTCTCTTCCTACAACTACCTTTATATTTGCTTTGTTGAGGTTTTCTTTGAGCCACGTACCATAAGCGGCAGCGAATTTTACGGCATCGATAGGGGTTAGATTTTCATCGGGTACACCCCCAATAGTACCACGAATACCTGAGATTGATTTGATTAATGACATAATTTAAGTGATTATACTCTCTTCAAAAGATAATGATAACATAGAAGAGAGAGTGTTTTTTCGCGACAAAAATAGGATAAAAAAATGATATATAAAAATTTGAAATCATAAAGATTAATAGTTAATAGTTAAATTAAAGAAGGCTTATGGAATAAACGAACAACAAGCGAAGAAAGAATGGTTCTACAGTGGGTTTACAGTGGGTTTACAATGGGTTTACAATGGGGCTACAATGGGGCTACAATGGGGCTACAATGGGGCTACAATGGGGCTACAATGGGGCTACAATGGGGCTACAATGGGGCTACAATGAATAAAAGACGGTGCGACCTGCACGGGCAGATAGAGAAAAGACGAAGAATGAACGAAGAAAATATGAAGGAAAAGTGAAGGAAAAGATGAATGACGAATGACGAAAGCCTCCGAACCCCCGAAGGGGGACAAGCCTTAAAGAGAAATTGGTGAAGACTATCAATCTGAAAGACAAGACCTATTTGAAGAGAAAGCGAAGCTAAAGTAGACCTAAAACGAACAAATAACGGTACGAGCCGCAAGGGTGGATAAAGAATAAATGAACAAAAAGCGAATTTAAAGTAAATGAAATTGCAATTTTCTATGGCTTTATAGAAAAGATATTTGCTTATACTGATTTGCGATAGGAGCGCCACCAACGTTCGGGGATAGTACCACTAATGGCTTCTTCGTAGTCTTGAGGTAGACAAGGAATAAGTCCGGAGGGTATGTGGTTTTGAGGTCCGGAGTATTTATCGCCTCCGGGTTTCATCCACCAGCGTTCGGTTTGTGTGCTTTTGAAGAACTCTATTTGGATATCTTCAATGGGTACGATGTATTTAGTGTAATTCTCGTCGTTTATCACAGGTAGTTCTTTGATACGGAAGTTAAATCCTTCGTAGAAATACCAAAGCATTTCGGCGAGTAGCTGACTTGCCAAATCGGTATTGGGGATATCGAAAATACCTGCCACTTGCACATTACTACTGATACCTGCATAACGCGTGATAGCACATATTTCCCTACTATTGAAGCCGTTTACATTACCTTCAGTTAACATATCTTTTGCCTGCACACAGGTCATATCGACACTCACGATATCGGCATCACGCATTGCGGGCTCGATAATCTTCAAATCATTCACTATATTGCCCAAGCGGTGTACCTCAAAACACATTTTTTCGAGCAAATCGAGCTCTTCTTGAGCTACGTAGTAAGACTGATAGCCGAGATTGGTAAAATCGAGTAAATTCACGGGAGGTTCTGAAATGAGTTTGCTCATATAGGAGCTCTCTACAAAGAGTTCTTCGGTATCGCCAAAATCGAACTTAGCATCTACACACACTACATTCACCATTTGTTCGAGACTATCGAAAGCGCGGTAGAGGGAATAAGTAAAGTCTTGCGAACCACCCAGTACCACAGGGATAACGTCTTGCTTAATGAGCTCGGCTACAATTTCTTTGATAGCAAAATGAGTATCGTCGTCGGTTTCGCCTAAGGGCAAGTTACCCAAATCGGCAATGGCAAAATTCCAATTTCCCATAAAGAGAGAATACAGATGCTGACGGAAGCGATAGAATGACTGTCCTTCTGTTTCGATACAGAAAAAGGCAATTTTCACATCGGTAAGGTCAGGTAAACCAAGGGAGGGGAGGTGTTTATGGAGTTGGAAACCCACTTGTTGTGGCTTGTAATCGTCTAAGGTGAAAGCTTCATCAACGGGTTGTAAATAGGATAGTGACATAATTTTTTTTATTAATAGACGGCAAAGGTAGGGGATAATTAGCAAATTAGCAAATTTGAGGATTAGCAAATTATTTGTGGTTCTTCACTTGTAGTTCGTAATTATTTATTATTTTTGCAAAAAATTAAGACCTCTATTAGGCTCTTTATATTTAAAGATAAAAAAGGATTCACTTTAAAATGAAGATATTACATATAGACAAAAACCACCCCTTGATGCTTTCACAACTCGCAGCACAGGGTTTTGAAAATTACGAAGACTATACAAGCTCTAAAGAGTCTATTGAAGCTAAAATAGCTGATTACGAAGGAATTATTATACGCAGTCGTTTTACTATAGACAGGACATTTTTAGACAAAGCTACTCGATTGAAATTCATAGGCAGAGTAGGTGCAGGGCTTGAAAATATAGACGTAGCTTATGCCGAAAGTAAAGGTATAACGCTCATCGCAGCCCCTGAAGGCAATAAAAATGCAGTAGGCGAACACGCACTCGGTATGCTTCTGGCATTGCTGAACAAGTTTAAAAAAGCCAATAACGAAATTAAAAACGGCAAATGGTTGCGCGAGGAGAACAGAGGTTGGGAGCTCGACGGCAAGACAGTAGGTATCATAGGCTACGGCAATATGGGAAAGAGTTTTGCTAAGAAGTTACGCGGTTTTGACTGTAGTGTGATTTGCTACGATATACTCCCCAACAAAGGTGACGAGAATGCCAAACAAGTAACCTTAGTAGACTTTTTTCGTCAGGCAGATGTAGTGAGCTTGCACACACCTCAAACTCCACAGACTATAGGTATGGTGAATGAAGTGTTTATCAATAGTTTTGCTAAGAGTTTTTGGCTCTTAAATACTGCACGTGGGAAGAGCGTAGTTACCGATGATTTGGTACGCGCCTTGCAAAGCCGGAAAGTATTAGGGGCAGGCTTAGACGTGTTAGAATATGAAAAGGCATCGTTTGAAGACTTCTTTAGCGACGAACAAATGCCCAAATCGTTTAAATACCTATTGGAAGCGGATAATGTGGTTCTCACTCCTCATATTGCAGGCTGGACTTTAGAAAGTAAAGAAAAGCTTGCGCAGATAATAGTAGACAAGATAATTAGCAAATTTGGAAAATTAGCAAATTGATAAATTAAATAGAAATGAAAAAGAATTATTTACTCATTGGAGTAGTAGCTTTACTGCTCGGCAGTTGCTGTGCTACTAAAAACATTACCACAACGCAAACTACTACGCAAGAAAGTGCCCTCATTGCAAACGGCAAATTGTGGTCGTCTTACTTTCAGCAAAACGCTGCTGAATATGAAGCTTTGTGTTTGCAAGCCTTCAACGTGGCACAATTGCGATTGGACGAAGCCCTTGCTAAAAAGGGCGATAAACCGCTGGCAATTGTTACCGATATAGATGAAACCTTTTTGGACAATTCGCCCTTTGAAGCCTATTGTGCGAAACAGGGTATTAGTTATTCACAAAAAGTGTGGGAAGAATGGACAGTTTTAGGCGATGCCAAACCGCTAACAGGCGCGTTAGAGTTCTTTAAATACGCCGATAGCAAGGGAGTAGCTATTTTTTATGTGACTAATCGTCGTGACAACGAACGTGAAGGTACGACCAAGAACTTGCGCAAGTACAATTTTCCTTTGCCTTCAGACAATCGACTTATCTTGCGTTCTGCTGAGAAGAGCAAAGAAAATCGTCGATTACAAATTGCTAAAGATTACGACATCGTGCTCTTGATGGGCGACAACCTTTCCGACTTTTCTAAAGATTTCGATGGTGGTACTCCAAAAGAACGTTCAGAGGCAGTACATAAGAACAAAACAGAGTTTGGCAAGCGTTTTATTGTGCTCCCTAACTATTCTTACGGCGATTGGGAAGGAGCTGCTTATGGTCATAAATACTCTATTCCAGAAGCCGAGAAGGAAGCGATTATTAAGAATAATACAAAGGCATTTAAATAGGTAAGAGGTAAAGCTAGGGTTGTGGAATTGGCGTGTATGTGAATAAGAGACAAAAATATTGTCAATTGAAAATTAATTTCTATCTTTGCAAAAAATTAAGCACTATATGCCTAAGAACACTGTTATGCCCTATCAAGATTCAGCACAGGGTAAAAAAGAACAAGTTACCCAAATGTTTAACACTATCTCGGATACTTATGATGGTTTGAACCGTTTGATTTCGTGGGGCTCAGATGTAAAATGGCGTAAATTTGTAGTACAAAAAGTAGCAGAGATACACCCTACTACGGTGCTTGATGTAGCAACAGGCACAGCCGATTTAGCAATTGCTCTTACTACTATTCCAAATGTGAGAATTACAGGATTAGATATCTCAGAGGGAATGTTGGAAGTAGGACGCGAAAAGATAGCTAAAAAAAAACTTACTGACCGCATTAATTTAGTACACGGAGACAGTGAGCAACTACCTTTTGCTGATGCTACTTTCGATGCTGTAACGGTAGGCTTTGGAGTACGCAACTTTGAAGATTTAGAAAAGGGACTAAGTGAAATTCTCAGAGTGCTGAAACCTAAGGGGCGCTTGGTGGTATTAGAGACTTCTGTACCTAAAAAGTTCCCTTTCAAACAAGGGTATCATCTATATACAAATTATATGATGCCTCTCATAGGCAAACTCTTTTCTAAAGACAGGTCGGCTTATAGGTACTTATCTGATTCGGCTATCCATTTTCCTTACGGGAAGAAGTTTCAAGAGATATTAGATAAGGTAGGTTATCAGAAAACTGAATATTATCCTAAAACCTTAGGTGGAGTAGTTACCATTTACATAGCTAATAAATAGAACTTTAACAATAAAAAATGAATAAGAAAACATTTAAAAAGAGTCTTATAGGGTTGTTCTTATTTTTAGGAGCATTGAATTTGTATGGGCAAATCAAAGAGCCTATTATGAACTTAGAACATTTTGATGACAAACGCTTTCAATGGGGGTACTATTTTGGTACCAATGTGTTTGACTTCAAAATAGATTACCGCGACTTAAATTATCGCACAGCTAATCTGCGAGAAATACAAACTGACCGTAAATTAGGTTTCAACGTAGGTCTTACAGGCTCTGTGCGCTTAGTGAAACATCTCGATTTGCGAATTGAGCCAGGTTTGGTGTACAATAAGCGTATTCTTATCTTCCCTGGGTTCTCTGATTCGAGAGATTCGATGCGCGATGTTCCTTCTACATATATTTATATTCCATTATTGCTAAAGTATAGCGCTAAGCGCTGGTATAACGTAAAACCCTACGTAACGGCAGGAGCTTCTATGGTGTTTAACTTGAGTAGTAATGCGAATCTAAATGTTGATAATTCCGAAAAGACTTTCCGTGCTACAAGAAATGTTTTCTTCTACGAATTAGGTTTAGGTATTGACTTCTACACTCCTTATTTTAGAGTTTCTCCTTCTCTGAGAGCCCTATTTTCAGTTAATAATGAGTTGATACCCGATAATAATCCCAATAGCCCTTGGACAAGTAACCTTAATGGTTTAAAGAGTCGTGGGTTCTTATTAAATCTAAACTTCGAATAATATGAAGAAACTAATCCTTATAGTAGTTTTTATGATA
This sequence comes from Capnocytophaga sp. oral taxon 864, assembly GCF_002998835.1. Taxonomy (NCBI): domain Bacteria; kingdom Pseudomonadati; phylum Bacteroidota; class Flavobacteriia; order Flavobacteriales; family Flavobacteriaceae; genus Capnocytophaga; species Capnocytophaga sp. oral taxon 864. The sequence continues at coordinate 798,979 of NZ_CP027232.1, read as the reverse complement.
AGCCTTGCGTCTTATGCGCAGAACTTTAGCTACCCTATGGCAAGTCCGCGTCAGGTAATCACACAACAGTTTTCTGTGAGTCAAATTACAGTAGATTACGGTCGCCCAAGTGTGCGCGGGCGTAAAATATTTGGCGAATTAGTTCCCTATGGGAAGATTTGGCGTTTAGGAGCTAATCAAGCTACGAGTATTAGTTTTCTTCAGCCTGTAAAATTTGGTGGCAAGTCGGTAAAAAAGGGCGATTATGCTATTTTTGTAACTCCTGAAGCTCACCAGTGGACGGTAGTTCTCAATTACGATGCCGATGCGTGGGGAGCTTATAGCTATGACCCTAATGAGAATGCTATTGAATTTACAGTGCCTGTTACTCAAACCAAAGATTTACAAGAAGCTTTAGAGTTCTCATTCGAGAACATTTCTAATGAAAAAGTAAATTTAGTAATTCGTTGGGAGTACACTAAAGTGGAAATTCCTATTGAAATAGACAAAAAAGAAACTATTGATAAGATTATAGAGCAACTCAAAGAAGTAAAACAATTTGAGAGAGACTTGGAAGGTAAAGACGATAAGAAATAATGGAAAGAAAACAAGTATGGAAATATAGTGTTTTTGCTATTTACATAGTTATTTGGCTTGTTTTTCGTACTTTTCCTACCGTTACAGAACATATTTATAGTAAAGGTATCTACCCATATATAGCTAAAGTGTTGCACTTTTTATTCGGGTGGATACCTTTTTCTATGGGCGATATTCTATACACGTTGCTCATTATAGGTATATTTTTAGCCGTAGTAAAACACTTCAAAAAGTTATGGCAAGCCCCCTTAAAAATCTTAGATAAGATATTTTCAAAAATAATACGTATTGCCTTTGCCTTTTTCTTCCTTTGGGGGTTCAACTATTTCAGGGTACCTTTATCGGAATCTTTGCACATTTCTAAAGAATATACACAAGCCCAACTGCTGAAAGCTACACAAACGTGTATTGACAGAGCCAACACAATCCATTCCCGATTGGCAACCAATGATACTACTAAAGTAAACTTTTGGCTTTCACAAAAAGAAATATATCGCATTGCTTATAACGGCTATCCTTTGGAGAAACAAGGTGTTACAGACTTTAAAGCAATGAAAAGCGTCAAACCTTCTCTTTACAGTAAACTGCTTACCTATATGGGATATAGTGGGTATTTGAATCCGTTTACTAATGAAGCCCAAGTAAACAGAAAGATGATAGGTTATAGTGTGCCTATTACTGTTTGCCACGAGATAGCACATCAAATGGGGTATGCTGCCGAAGAAGAAGCAAATTATTTAGGGTATTTGGCAGCTCTAAAAACTGATAATCCTTATTTTAAATACAGTGCAGAACTCTTTGCCTTACGCTATTTTCTCAATGAAGTAGCTCAAGTAGCCCCTACTGAATATGAAAGCCTTCACTCTCAAATTCACAAAGGTATCTTTGAAAACTATAAAGAAGTGCGTTTGTTTTGGCAACAATATGAGAACAAAGCTGAGCCTGTTTTTAAAGCAAGCTACGATGCATTCTTGAAAGCAAACAAACAATCACAAGGTATCAATAGTTATGATTTAGTGGTAGGATTATTAATTCCTCATTATGTTAGAAATTAGGAATTAGAACTAACCATTAATCATTGACCTTTAATCATTAATTACAGAAATTTGTTAAGTTCCATTAGTAAGACTTCACTGTCTTGAAAGCCTTCTCCCCGCCAAATAAGATTCATATTATTAAAGATAATAACAGTAGGCAAGACACTTATCTTCAGTGCCTTACTTAATTCTTTATTCTTGTTAATGTCTACTTTCACAACCTTTACTCTATCCTTCAAAATAGTAACTACTTCGCGTAATACAGCATTCATATGTAGTGAAACTTCAATACCTTCAGAATAAAAACAAATGAGCACAGGTGTATTTACATTGATGATATCACCAAATTTCTCCATAATTTTATGTTTAAAATAATGGCACAAAAATACAAAGTTTTTTTTAATTACAAATAGAAATAAGCAAAATATATTATTTTTTATTTTTAAAAAGCTATTAACGCTATCTTATCTTCCTCTTCTCTTTAGCATTTCTTCGTTTATTGTTCGTCTTTTGTTCGTTCATCGTTCGTCATTCGTTCATTTGTCCGTGCGGCTCGCACCGTCTTTTGCTTATCTGCTCGTGCGGCTCGCACCGTTCATTGTTCGTTCTTCCTATAAGATTCGTATAAGCTAAGTATAAGATTGCTTCAAACAAAAACTGTCTTTCTTTGTTGTTTATAAATTCGTTTTTCTATCGTCGGTAAAGTTTCTATTTTTTGGAATTCGTGGAAGATTAAAAAAAACAGCGAAACTACCTATTTGTAATTGCTTGTTGTGTTAGGATTTTCTGTAGTGTAAGTCATACTATTTCTTACGTCAAACTCACATTAAAATTAAAAAATATCTAAAAAAATTTGGTAGTAACAAATATTCTTTCTACTTTTGCCATTATTACTCCGCAAAGGGGTAAGTTTTGTCATTTAAAATATATAAAAATATGAAGTTTATAGTATCAAGTTCCTACTTATTAAAGAAGTTACAAGTATTTGGCGGTGTAATCAATAACAACAATACAATGCCTATACTCGATAACTTTTTGTTTGAACTGTCTACCAATTCTTTAACTATCTCTGCTTCCGATTTGGAAACTACTGTAAGAGGTACTTTGGAAGTAGAATCAGATTCAGAAGGGAGCATAGCAGTATCAGCTAAATTATTGATAGATATTCTTAAAACCTTTTCAGAACAACCGCTTACCTTTTTGGTAAAAGAGAATAATGTAATAGAAATTAGCTCTACTACCGGTAATTATACGTTAGCTTATTTAGATGGAGAGGAGTTCCCTCGCCCTGTAGCTTTGCCTGAAGCAAGCAAAGTAACGATGATAGGCGATGTATTAGCAACTGCCGTGCAAAAGACTATCTTCGCAGCAGGAAATGACGATTTACGTCCTACAATGAGCGGTATTTTATTCCAATTCAGTGAAAACGGACTTACCTTTGTAGGTACTGATGCTCATAAATTAGTGAAATACGAACGCTTAGACGTCAAAGCTAATGAAGCTGCTGATTTCATTATGCCTAAAAAACCGTTGAACATTCTCAAAGGTATTTTAGCAGGTAGCGAAACAGAAGTAACAATAGAATACAACGAGAGCAATGCAAAATTCTCTTTTGACGATATGGAATTCATCTGCCGCCTTATAGATGGTAAATATCCTAACTACGATGCGGTAATTCCTAAAGAAAATCCTAACAAACTTATCTTAAATCGTTCGCAATTCTATAGTTCTATTAACCGTTTGTCGTTGTTTTCAAATAAAACCACTCACCAAGTGCGCTTGAAAATAGCTGGTTCTAGCTTGGTAATTTCAGCTGAGGACGTAGATTACAGCAATAAAGGTGAGGAGCGTTTCACTTGTAACTATCAGGGAGACGATTTAGAAATAGGCTTCAACTCTAAGTTCTTGAAAGAGATGATTAATAACTTAGACTCTGATGAAATCTTGATAGAAATGTCGTTGCCAAATCGCGCCGGACTTATCACGCCTGTTGATGGACTTGATGAGGGTGAGAAAGTGCTAATGTTGGCAATGCCAATTATGCTTAACACAAATCAATAAATAAAGAATTTTTCATTTTTAAAATGAAACGCCTTATGAGTCTTTTTAAGGCGTTTCTTTTTTTAAGAGAGAAATCACAATGTTTATCATTCAAAAATAACTATCTATGAAGTCCATTTTAGAAAGAATAAAGCCTTTTACATATATAGCTGCCTTATACCTAATCGTATCGTTTGTGATGCGCATCGTTTTTATGGTGCACCCTATTACTGCTACCACATTTTCGGTGTGGAGTGTGTTTAAGATGCTTTTCATAGGCTTACTATCCGATGCTTTTGTGATAGTATTGGCAAGTAGTATTTTAATGCTTTATTTCCTCTTTATCGCCAATGTAAAGTACAAAAAACCTTACGGAGGCATTATTTTAGGAGCATTTATCCTCATACTACTCTATATACAGTTTTATCCTAACAATATATTTGCACAATATGGGGGCGTGATTCCCGAAATCGCATTAGCTTTCTTCGGCTTTAAAACGCTGTGTTTTGCCTTATTACTCTTTTTGCCTAAGTACAGAGCCCAACTGCGCAATGCACTGTATTTTATTACATTGGCTATCTATGTATTTGCCATAGTGATGAATGCAGTAAGCGAATATTTCTTTTGGAATGAATTTGGTATTCGTTATAACTTTATAGCAGTAGATTACCTTATTTATACCAATGAAGTGATAGGTAATATAATGGAGAGTTACCCCGTAGTACCTTTATTTACAGGGGTTTTTGTAGTAGTATTGGCAATTACTATATATTTATTTCTCAAGACTAAGAGTGCGCTCAAAACAATACCTACCCTCTTTGAAAAAACGGTTATAGTAGTGCCCTATTTACTGTTAGTGCTTATAGGAATGTGGAGATTACCCCAGCTTGATGCTATGACTGCCGAAAATACTTTTGCTCAAGAAATACAAAGTAATGGTGTTTACAAGTTTTATTACGCTTTTACCCATAGTGAGTTAGATTTCTTTCAGTTTTATCCTACCTTGCCAGATAAAGAGGCTGAAAGCATTGTGCTCAAACAACTCAATGCTCCTGCCCTCGAACGAAAAATTGTAGGCGATACTACCGAAGTACACCGCAATGTGCTCCTCATTTCAGTAGAGAGTCTTTCGGCAGAATACCTTACAATGTATGGCAATGCCGATAATCGTACGCCTTTCTTGGATAGCTTAGCTAATAACAGCTTGTTTTTTACTAATTTGTATGCTACAGGTAACCGTACAGTACGTGGTCTGGAAGCGCTTACTCTTTGTATTCCGCCTACCCCAGGAGAAAGCGTGGTGAAGCGTAAGGATAATAAAAATAAGTTTACCACAGGCAGTGTGTTCAAAAGCAAAGGGTATGATGTGAAATATCTCTATGGAGGTGATAGTTATTTTGATAATATGAAGGATTTCTTCAGTGGTAATGGTTACGATATTATAGATAACAAGAGCTTTACTCCAGAAGAAGTAACTTTTTCCAATATATGGGGTGTTTGCGATGAAGATATGGCAAACAAAGCTATAAAGGTGATGAATGAACAAGCTAAAGCAGGCAAACCATTCTTTAATCACTGGATGACAGTAAGTAATCACCGTCCGTTTACTTATCCTGAAGGTAAAATTGATATTCCTCCTACTGAGAAACGACGTGCAGGTGGAGTAAAATATACCGATTATGCGCTCAAACGATTCTTTGAGATGGCAAAACAACAAGATTGGTACAAAAATACTCTTTTTGTGATTGTAGCCGATCACTGTGCATCGAGTGCAGGTAGTACCGAATTGCCTTTAGATGGTTATCGCATTCCTTGTTTTATTGTTGCCGATTTTATCACTCCTAAGAAAATAGATATAATGGTATCACAAATAGATGTGATGCCTACCGTTTTTGGTTTGCTAAATTTCAATTATACCTCTAAGTTCATAGGGCAAGATGTACTAAAAGAAGGCTATCAGCCACGCGCTTATATTGCTACTTATCAGGATTTAGGTTACTTAACCCCTGATAAACTCACTATTATATCACCTTTGAGAAAAACCACTCAATACAGTTTGCACAAAGAAGCCGAACAACCCTCACAAGAGTATCCGTTGTTTTATAAGCAAATAAAAGAAAATAATGTGAATAAAGAACAAGCCGATGCTTGTATTGGTACTTATCAAGCTACTGCCGAGTGGTTAAAAAACAAACAGTTCAATGCGGTCAAGAAATAAGCTAAAAATTATCAACGACCCTATTTATGGGTTTATCCATATCCCCAGCACTCTGGTGTTCGATATTATTGAGCATCCTTATTTCCAGCGGCTCAGGCGTATCAATCAAATGGGACTTTCGTATTTGGTGTTCCCTGGGGCTAAACACACTCGTTTTGAGCACGTATTGGGGTGTGTGTTCTTGATGCAGAAAACAGTAGAAATGTTGCGCTTTAAAGGTATACAAATCTCTGAAAAAGAGGCTGAAGGACTCTATATTGCCATATTGTTGCACGACATAGGGCACGGACCTTTTTCTCACGCAATGGAACACAGCATTGTCGAAGGTATTTCTCACGAGGAAATCTCTCTTCTCTTTATGCAAGAGCTTAACAAGGTATTCAATGGCAAATTAGATACCGCTATAGCAATATTTCAAGGTACTTACCCTCGTAAGTTTATGCATCAACTCATCTCTGGTCAGTTGGATATGGATAGAGCCGATTACCTCAAACGCGATAGTTTTTACACAGGAGTCGCCGAGGGGAATATAAATTCTGAACGCCTTATTTCAATGCTTAACGTACGCAACGACGAATTAGTAGTCGAAGAAAAAGGCTTGTACTCAGTAGAAAAATTCCTAATAGCTCGCCGCTTAATGTATTGGCAAGTGTATCTGCACAAAACTAGCGTAGTAGCCGAGCAGATACTCATCAGGTTGCTCAATCGCGCCAAAGAGTTGGTAAAACAAGGACAAGAACTGACTATGTCCACCGCCTTAGCTTTCTTTGTGAAAAACAAGATATCCAAAGATAATTTCTCACAAGAAGTACTTGAGATGTTTGCTCGTTTAGACGATACAGATATTATTTCGGCAATGAAAGAATGGCAGTTTCACCCTGATGTAGTCCTTTCTAAACTCAGCAAAATGTTGCTCAATCGCGATTTGCTAAAAATAAAAGTCAGATTGAACGATTTTGAAGAACAGAAGATAAAGAGACTGCAGAAACTATCAGTTGCCAAAGGAGTAGGCGAAAAAGATATGAAGTACTTTGTCTTTACAGGAGTGATGACTAACAGAGCGTATAATCCAGGAAAGGAAATAATTAAGATTCTTACCAAAAATGGAAGAGTAGTAGATCTTACTAAAACCTCTGAAGCTATCAATTTAGAACCTCTTTCACAAGTAACTGAACGATACTATATTTGCTATCCAAAGTAAGGTAGAAAAGGAGGGAGTAAAATTACCAATAGAGAAAAAAAATAGCAAAAATAGTGCTATATGAAATAATTTTTATATTTTTGTTGCGAAAAACAACCTTTTTTTAAGACAAAAACATATAAATATTGCTTTATATCGTTTTGATTATAAACTAATTAAATGAAATTTACAGCATTACAAATAGCCAATGTACTCGGCGGTGAAGTAGAAGGAAATCCCCAAATTGAAGTCTATAAACTTTCAAAAATTGAAGAGGGAAGTGAAGGGAGTATATCTTTTTTGGCAAACCCTAAATACAAACATTTTATCTATACTACTCAAGCATCTATAGTGATTGTAAATAAGGACTTTGAGGCTGAAGATAAAATATCAGCAACCTTAGTGAGAGTAGACGATGCTTATGCCGCTTTTACTAAACTCTTAGAATTTTACAATCAAGTGAAAATGAATAAAGTAGGTATAGAACAACCTTCGTTTATCGCTTCATCTGCTAAAATAGGACAAAATGTATATATAGGAGCTTTTGTGTATATTGGCGAAAATGTAGTGGTAAGCGATAATGTGAAAATCTATCCTAACACTTACATAGGTGATAACTCATCAGTAGGTGAGGGGACTACTATTTTTGCAGGCTGTAAAATATATTCCGAAACTGTCATAGGCAAAAATTGTATGCTCCACAGTGGAGTAGTATTAGGTGCTGACGGATTTGGCTTCCAGCCCAATGAAAAAGGAGAGTTCAGCAGAGTGCCACAGATAGGTAATGTCGTTATTGAAGATTCTGTAGATATAGGTGCAGAAACAGCTATAGATCGTGCAACTTTAGGCTCTACTATCATTCGTAAGGGAGTAAAGTTAGACAACCAAATACATATTGCCCACAATGTAGAAATAGGTAAAAATACAGTGATTGCTGCCCAAACAGGTATCGCTGGCTCAACTAAAGTAGGCGAAAATTGTATGATAGGTGGTCAAGTGGGAATCGTAGGTCACTTAGTAATAGGCAATCGAGTGAAAATACAAGCCCAAACAGGGGTAGGTCGTAACCTTAAAGACGACGAAGCGATACAAGGCTCTCCCGCTTTGGGGCACGCTGAATACAACAAAGCTTATGTTATTTTTAGAAAATTACCTAACTTGCTTAAACGCTTAGAAGAATTAGAAAAAAAATTAAAATAAATACACTATGGTAAAGCAAAATACTTTATCCAAAGAAATTACCTTAGAAGGTATTGGGTTACATACTGGTAAACAAGTAAAAATGGTGCTCAAACCTGCACCAGTAGGCAATGGTTTTACCTTTGTACGTACCGATTTAGAGGGAAACCCCGTTGTCGAAGCGGATGCTACCTATGTAGCAAGTACAGAACGTGGTACTGTTTTAGAGAAAAAAGGGGTGAAAATCCAAACCTGTGAGCACATCTTAGCAGCGCTCGTCGGTATGGATTTGGATAATGTGATTATTGAGCTCAACTCCTCTGAACCTCCCATTATGGATGGTTCTTCTAAATATTTTGTAGAAGCTATAGAAAAAGCGGGTATCACTCCTCAAGATGCAGAGCGTGATGAGTATATAGTAAAACAAGTAATTACTTACGTAAATGAAGAAACAGGTAGTGAGATTACTCTCATTCCTGCCGAGGAATACCAAGTGACTACAATGGTAGATTTTGGTACTAAGATTTTGGGCACCCAAAATGCTTACCTCAATAAACTTTCCGAATTTAAAACCGAAATAGCTGATGCTCGCACTTTTAGTTTCTTGCACGAGCTCGAAGCTTTACTCGACCACGGTCTTATCAAAGGAGGAGATTTGAATAATGCTATCGTATATGTAGATAAAGAAATTTCTGATAGTACGATGCAGAAACTCAAAAAGATTTTCAACAAAGATAATATTTCAGTGAAACCTAACGGAGTGCTTGATAATCTTACTTTGCATTACCCTAACGAAGCTGCTCGTCATAAACTATTGGATGTAATAGGGGATTTGGCATTGGTAGGTACACGCATTCGTGGTAAAGTAATTGCTACTAAACCTGGACACTTCACCAATACCCAATTTGCTAAAAAACTTTCTAAGATTATAAAAAATGAACGTCGTAACAACGTTCCTTCTATAGATATCAATCAACCGCCGTTACTCAATACTGTTGATATAATGAAGTTGTTACCTCACCGTCCGCCATTCTTGTTGGTAGATAAAATCTTTGAACTTTCCGATAAACACGTCGTAGGTTTAAAGAATGTAACAATGGATGAACCTTTCTTCGTAGGGCACTTCCCAGGAGCTCCTGTGATGCCTGGAGTACTCCAAATAGAAGCAATGGCACAAACGGGAGGAGTATTAATACTTAGTACTGTTCCTGACCCCGAAAACTATCTCACTTACTTTATGAAAATAGACAATGTAAAGTTCAAGGTACAAGTAGTGCCAGGGGATACCCTTATATTCAAGTTAGAATTGCTAACGCCTATTCGCCGTGGTATTTGCCATATGCAAGCTTACGCTTATGTGAACGGGAAGTTGGCTACGGAAGCTGAGCTAATGGCTCAAATTGTTAAAGTAAAATAAAAGTATATGATTCAACCTTTGGCTTATGTCCACCCCGATGCCAAAATCGCTAAAAATGTAGTGATAGAGCCTTTTACTACTATCAGTAAAAATGTAGAAATAGGTGAGGGCACTTGGATAGGACCTAACGTAACCATTATGGAGGGAGCGCGTATTGGGAAAAACTGCAAAATTTTTCCTGGAGCTGTAATTTCAGCCATTCCACAAGACCTCAAGTATAAAGGTGAAGAAACCACTACTCACATAGGCAATAATACTACTATCAGAGAGTGTGTAACCATCAATAAAGGTACCGTCGACCGTATGAGAACTGTAGTAGGCAACAATTGCTTGATAATGGCTTACTCTCATATCGCTCACGATTGTATTGTGGGGGACAATTGTATTTTCTCTAATGGTACTACTCTTGCAGGACACGTAACTGTAGGTGATTGTGCTGTAATGGCAGGAATGACTGCTGTTTATCAGTTTTGTTCTATAGGGAGTTATGCTTTTGTAACAGGAGGTTCGCTTGTAGGTAAAGATGTTCCTCCTTATGTAAAGGCCGCACGCAATCCACTTTCTTATGTAGGAGTGAATTCTATAGGGTTACATCGTCGTGGATTTACTACTGAGAAAATACGTGAGATACAAGATATTTACCGTGTACTTTTCCAAAAGAAACTCAGTACCTCTCACGCTTTGGACTATATAGAAGCTGAAATGGAAGCCACCGTAGAACGCGATGAGATATTGCAATTCGTGCGTCGCTCACAGCACGGTATTATGAAAGGCTATCACGGTGAATTAATAAAAGAGTAAGAACTTAAAACAAAAAACAAATAATTTAAAATAGAATAAATGGCAACAACCGCAGACATTAAAAAAGGATTGTGCATTCGCTTCAATCACGATATCTACAAAATCATTGAATTCCTACACGTAAAACCAGGTAAAGGTCCTGCTTTTGTGCGTACCAAACTCAAAAGTGTTACCACAGGTAAAATTCTTGACAACACTTTCTCTGCTGGTCACAAAATTGAAGATGTACGTGTCGAAACTCGTTCTTTCCAATATTTGTATGCCGAAGGCGATGAGTTTGTATTTATGAACAACGACGACTTCAACCAAGTGCATATTCGCAAAGATATGCTCGATTACCCCGATTTACTTAAAGAAGGTGAAACCGTGATGGTAATCTTCAATGCCGAAGACGAAACACCGCTTTCAGTTGAAATGCCTGCTAACGTTATCCTTACTGTTACGCACGTAGAACCAGGAGTAAAAGGTAATACAGCTACTAATGCTACCAAACCTGCTACTGTAGAAACAGGAGCTATTGTGAATGTACCTCTTTTCATCAACGAAGGTGACCGTATTAAGGTAGAAACTGAAAAAGGTACTTACGTCGAAAGAATGAAAGACTAATTATGCGTTTCTCACAGCCTTATACCCTTAAGCAAATAGCTACTATCATCAATGCGAAATACGTAGGTGCAGAAGATTTTCCTGTACTTGGAATGAACGAAATTCACGTAGTACAAGCAGGTGATATAGTCTTTGTAGACCATCCTAAGTATTACGAGAAGGCTTTGCATTCTAAGGCTACTATTGTACTTATCAACAAAGAAGTAGAATGTCCTGAAGGGAAAGCCCTTTTAATATCCGATGACCCTTTTCGCGATTTTAATAAACTCACCGACTTTTTTAAACCTTTTCAAAAAGCAACTGCACTTATAGCCCCTTCAGCTCGTATAGGTGAAAATACAGTAGTGCAACCAGGTACTTTTTTGGGTAACAATGTAGTAATAGGCAACAACTGTCGTATTCATTCTAATGTGAGTATCTACGACGATTGTGTGATAGGTGATAATGTAACTATTCACGCCGGTACAGTGCTCGGAGCAGATGCTTTTTATTACAAAAAACGCCCCGAAGGTTTTGATAAACTCAAGTCAGGCGGACGTGTAGTAATTGAGGACAATGTGGATTTAGGCGCTCTTTGTACCATTGATAGAGGAGTAACAGGTGATACCACTATCAAAAAAGGAACAAAGATAGATAATCAAGTGCATATAGGTCACGATACGGTAGTAGGAGAGAAGTGTCTCATTGCTTCACAAACAGGAATTGCTGGTTGTGTGGTAATAGAAAATGAAGTAACTATTTGGGGACAAGTAGGGATGACTAGCGGTATCACCATAGGTGAAAAAGCAGTAATTTTAGCCCAAAGTGGTATTTCTAAATCCTTAGAGGGTGGACAAACTTACTTTGGTTATCCTGCTGGTGAAGCTCGTGAGAAATATAAAGAAATGAGTGCACTCAAACAGCTTATCAATTGTAAATAAGTAATTTTATAGTTATACAATTAAGGAACTGCCTTTTTAGGTAGTTCCTTTCGTTTTTTATCACTTTACCTTCGCCCAAACCTCTTCTTTATCTTAATTCTTAACTACTAATTCTCAACTTTTATATAGCTATTGTATACCAATCGTCCAAGATTCGTTCAAGCTTCCTATAAGCTTTGTATAAGCTAACTATATTCCTCCAGAAGCTATTTTTTAATTTTTCACTAAAAAACATCTTCCGAACCTTTTTGTTTTCTTCCGAATTCTCAGCTCTCTTCATTAGTTAATTGAAGAATTTGCTAATTTGTTAATTACTCACTACCTTTGCCCCCAATTATGATAGTACGCAGATTCATCTCTTTCCTTTATTCTACCAAGCTGATGGCAATTCTCTTCATTGCTTTTGCTATAGCTATGGCAGTAGGAACTTTTATAGAAAACGACTGCGATACCGATACCGCCCGCATTTGGGTGTATAACACTTGGTGGTTTGAGGCGATAATGGGGCTTTTTGTGGTAAATTTTATAGGGAATATCTCTCGCTATCGATTGCTCAAAAGAGAGAATTGGGCGGTGCTGGTGTTGCACCTCTCGTGGGTGTTTATCATCGTAGGGGCTGGAGTTACGCGTTATTTTGGTGATGAAGGTATGATTTCTCTACGCGAAGGAGAAACTATAAATACTTACCTCTCCGATCGCACTTATATCACTGCAATGGTAGATGGCACTTATCAAGGAGCTCCCTTGCGCAAAAAGAAACAAAAAGAGGTGCTTTTTTCTTCATATACCTCTAATCATTATCAGTGGTCGTCTGACTTTAAAGGCAAACCTTTTAGCATTACCTATAAATCGTTTAAACGTATAGGCAAGGAGATGAATGTCTTGGTATTGGAAGTTGTTTCAGGTAATCAGCGCAAAGAAGTAACAGTAATGGGCAAACGCGGTGTGCAACACCCTCCTACTACTATCACTTTGAACGGCTTGCAGTTTCATCTAAGCTATGGAGCACGTGAAGAGAAGTTGCCTTTCAGTCTTACCCTCAACGATTTTATAGCCGAAAAATACCCTGGTACCGAGAATAGTTATGCTTCCTTTAAAAGCAAAGTAACCGTGAATGGGGGAGGGGAGAGCTTTCCTTATGATATTGAGATGAACCATATCCTCAATTATCAAGGTTATCGTTTGTTTCAATCTTCTTTTCACCCCGATGAACAAGGTACTATACTCTCGGTAAATCGTGACTTTTGGGGTACCCTCATCACTTACGTAGGTTATATACTGCTCTTCGGCAGTTTGCTGGCGTTTATGTTTGTAGGCAAATCCCGATTTAGGAAACTCAATCAGCAACTTAAAGACCTACAAGCTAAAAGGGTTGCAATCGTTTTGGCATTATGTTTTGGCTCTTTGGCTACAGCCCAAACTCCTATGGTAGTACCCGACAAAGCGCACGCTGAAAAGTTTGGTGCAATGCTCATTCAAGATGATGGGCGCTTTAAGCCCGTGAATACCTTCTCTTCAGAACTCTTACGAAAACTTAGCAAACACGATACTTATAAAGGGCTTACTTCCGATCAAGTCTTGCTTTCTATGCTCCTCAGTCCGCAAGCGTGGTATGAGTCGGACATTATCTATTTGAAGAAAGCTAATGACAGTTTACATCACTTTTTGGGAGTCCCCGAAGGAACCAAATGGGTAAAGCCTAAAGATTTTTTTGATGCAAATGGACAGTACAAGCTCTCCCCTTTGCTGAAAGATATTTACAACACGAATACTCCTAACCAATTTCAAAAAGATTTTAAGGAAGTAGACCAACGTATTGGGTTGCTTAACAGAGCGTTACAAGGTGATATTTTTAAGGTCTTCCCTGTGCCTAATGACCCTAATCATAAGTGGATTTCGCATTTAGATTACGTAAACGACACCCTCCAAATCACCGACCCACTGTATAAACAATTTGTAAAAAACGCATTACCAGCTTACCTTATCTTGCTACAACAAGCCTCTAAAACAGGCAATTATAGCAAAGCTGATAAGGTGCTCAACAATATCAAACTACAACAAGAATTTTACTCGGCTGAGGTATTGCCCTCACCTGCCAAAGTACAAACCGAATTATGGTACAATCGCATCAACATTTTTGAACAACTCTTTCAAGCGTATTTGTATCTTGGCACAGTGTTATTTATAGTATTACTATGGCATATTTTTATACCAAAACAAATTTTTAGAAGACTTACCCAAATAGGTATAGTCTTACTGTGGCTCTGTTTTATCCTGCATACTGTAGGACTTGCCGTTCGTTGGTATCTTTCAGGTCACGCACCTTTTAGCGATGCTTATGAGAGTATGATATATGTAGGGTGGTCGGCTATTGGGGTAGGACTTTTCTTTTCGCGACGTTCCCCCCTCACGGTTGCTGCCACCGCTTTTGTAACCGCTATGATACTGATGATCGCTCACTGGAATTGGATGGATCCTGCTATTGGAACCCTCCAACCCGTACTCAATAGCTATTGGCTGATGTTGCACGTTGCCGTGATTGTAGGTAGTTATGGACCTTTTGCCTTAGGAATGCTATTAGGTATTATCAACCTCCTACTGATGATAGTTACTACTCAAAAGAATGCTCATAAAATCAACCTTATACAACAAGAACTCACTATTGTAAACGAATTAGCTCTTACAGTAGGACTCGTAATGCTCACCATAGGCAACTTTTTGGGTGGTATGTGGGCAAACGAAAGCTGGGGACGTTATTGGGGATGGGATCCTAAAGAAACTTGGGCATTGATTAGCATTATGGTTTACGCCTTGGTGATACACCTGCGCTTGATACCCCATTGGCGTGGACGATGGGTGTTCAACTTTATGAGCATTGTTGCCTTTGGCAGTATCCTAATGACTTATTTTGGTGTGAATTTCTACCTTACAGGTATGCACAGCTATGCCACAGGCGATAAAATTATCACCCCTGCTTTTGTGTATTATGCTGTGGGTATAGTGCTGTTGTTAGGACTGGTATCGTATTTGAGAGTGAAAAAAGCATCACAAGTTTTGCCGAACACTAATACTAATTCCTAATCCCTAATTTCTAACTCCTAAATTGTTAATTATTAATTGTAAATTGTTAATTGAATGAAGTCTTATATCAATGGAATAGCCTGTATCTCGGCTCAACCTACTTTCTTAACACCTCATTTCCTCGATGAAGCCCTAAAAGTTACTCCAGAGGAAGTGTGTTACGCTCAAGAACCTTCTTATAAAGAATATATAGCCCCTAATGCTAGTCGTCGTATGGCTAAAGGCGTAAAAATGGCTATAGCTACTGCTGCCGAAGCTCTAAAAGAAGCGCATATCTCTACCCTTGATGCTATTTTGGTGGGTACCGGTATGGGGTGCCTACAAGATTCTGAAAAATTCCTTACAGTGCTTATCAACGACAACGAGGAGCACCTCACTCCCACGGCTTTTATACAATCTACTCATAATACTGTTGCCGGACAGATAGCCCTTTTGTTACAGTGCAAAGGAGAAAACTTTACCTATGTAAATGGGGCTGTATCATTTGAATCAGCTTTATTAGATGCTAAAATGCAAATGGAGCAAGATACTATCAATACGGCTTTGGTAGGAGGTGTAGATGAACACAGTCCGCACACTTTGTATTTATATGATTTAGTAGGGTTTGACCAAAAAGGGGAAGGCGCAAGTTTCTTTGCTTTATCAGCAGAAGCTACCCCCAATACCTATGGAGAACTTGTGGATGTAGCTTTGTACAATGAACTCACCCCCGAGCAACAACAAACAGCCCTTAACGACTTTCTTTCTCGCCACCATCTTACCCTCTCTAATATAGATTTGATACTTACTGGTGAAGCAGAAAATCGTTCTTGGCAACGCCCTACCTTGCACTACAAAACCTTGAGTAGTGAGTATTACACAGCCTCAGCCTTCGGACTTTGGTTGGCTTGCCAAGTACTACAAAAGCAAACCCTTCCCACCATTTGCGAGCTTACTCTCTCCACCCCTATACAATATATTTTATTAGTAAATTCATATAGAGGCAAAGATTTTAGTTTTGTACTTTTGAAAAAATAAAAAAAGCGACTTTTAGGGTCGCTTTTTCGTTGTAAAGAGGTTGCCAAAGTTTGAGCTATATTTATTTTGAGCTGTATTTATTATGATATTTAGTAAGCTCCTTTCAAAATTAAACTTTTCAGAAGGTTTCATTTCTTTCTATATTTGTTGTATTTATCAGCATACGAGTATTTTAATAATATTTAACCTTCCTCATTAGAGCTGATAAAATATGAAGTTATGTGTGAAATTTCTCTTTGAAAGATAGGTGCTTACATAAATAACATATTAAGATTGATAATGAAATTGTTCTTATTTAATTTTTAAGAAGAAAGTTTTGTACTAAAAGAGTAAAAAGATTTTTAATAAAAACTTATTTTCTACGTTTCGGGAAAAAGTAATTAAAATATTTGTAAGGAAGTAAAATGTATGTTATTTTTGCCGTGCTTAATATAAATATACTTTCATTGTATAAAAAAACTGATACAAAATATTTAATTCACTTAAGACATTCGTAAGTAAATACATTGTAAAGTATTTTAAGCCAAATCAAATTAGTGTAAATCCGTGAAATCCGTGTGAGGTTTTCCTTAACAAAGTATCAACTCTATATTATTTAAACATTGAACAAACATCTTTTTATAATTGCAATATTTGTAGCTACTCTTGTAACAGCATTTATACAAAATGCTCCTTGGTGGGTATATGTGTTATTAATAGTGTTGTTTTTAGGCATTACCTCTTGGGGCGTATTCGATATCCGCCTCTCTTATTTTGTTAAAACACAATACTTCTTAAAGGGGCGTCCAGTAAAAACAGTAGCGCTAACTTTTGATGATGGTCCCTCAGAACTCACACCACAATTCTTAGATCTATTGCAGCAATACAACGCCAAAGCAGTCTTTTTTTGTGTAGGTGAACAAATACAAAAGTATCCAGAGGTCGTCAAACGTATGCAAGCCGAAGGTCATTTAGTGGCAAACCATACCTTCACCCATCAACCTAAAAATATTCTGCACGCAAAAGCCCTTGCCAACGAAATTCGCCATACCGATGAAGCATTGGCGCACTTGGATATCGTTACCCCATATTTCCGACCTCCATACGGAATCACCTCACCACCCGTTGCTAGAGCAATTCGGGCAACAGCTAAAAAAGCCATAGGTTGGGATGTACGCTCATTAGATACCGTAATACACAACGAAGACAAGCTTTTTCATCGCATCGTGCGCAAACTTACCAACGGCAATATTATCCTGATGCACGACCGTCTGCCTCATACCCTCACCGTTTTGGAACGCTTATTGCAGTATCTCAAAGAAAATAACTATACAATTATAAATAATTTAGAATGAAAAAACTCTTAATATTCCTTATTTGTGTTGCACCTTTAACAATCAGTGCTCAAGCCCTTACAGAAGCCCAAATACGAGACTTCAAAACGCAAACTATTGCTAAAAACAAGTCAATCCAAACAATGCAAGCGGATTTTACTCAGAAAAAACACTTGGATTTTATGAGTAAGGATATTGAGACTTTTGGAAAAATGGCATTTGCTAAACCCGACAAACTGAATTGGCAATACACGAAGCCTTACCAATATCGCATTATTTTTCAAAAAGACAATATCACGGTGAACGATGCAGGTAATGTCTCACAGATGAAAGCTGATAATAAAGTCTTCAAAAAAATAAATAACCTCATTGTGAGTTCTATCAGTGGTGATATGTTCAACGAGAAAGAATTTGCGATGACCTTTGCCAAATCGGGCAAAGCTACATTGGTAAAACTATTGCCCAAGGATAAGATGTTTTTGAAATATGTGAGTGAAATACATCTGTATTTTGATGTCGATAGTGTCGTGGAACGTGTAAGACTCATTGAACCTTCTAAAGACTACACTGAAATCTTATTCAGCAATAAAAAACTAAATACAAAAATTGATGAAGCAAATTTTAAAATGTAGTTTGTTTGCTATATTGCTTAGCCTTAGCAGCTGCTCACCTTCTTATAATCTTCCTGCTGAATACCAATCAATGGTTACAACGCCAACAACGATAGCCAATCCCCACATAAGGGTAGGGGAGGAGTACCTCTATCGCGCTACCATTACCGCTTATGGTCACACTTTCAACGGACTCTTAGTAGCTAAAATTACCGCAGATAATACGTGGCGAGTAGCCCTTACTACCGACTTTGGTAATACGCTTTTCGATTTTGAAAACCAAAACGGAAAGATAAAGACCAATTATATAACCCCCGACCTCAATAGGAAAATCATCATTCGTACCCTCACCACTGACTTTAAGCACCTTCTTAAAACCTATTGGCAGGTTACTCAAAAATACACCAATGGCACTATCGAAGTACAACAAAGCAAAGATGGGAATGATGCCGTTTATTTGTTTACCTCAGGAACCAACCTCTCCAAACAGCTCAATATGCAAGGTAAGAAACTATACACTACTTTTACCTATAATAGCAACAACATAACCATAGAACATCACACCTTTACTATTAAAATAGTTTTAGAACCCTTAATTATAAATCATTAATTGCTTATTCTCAAAAATGTTAAAAGAATTTTATACCCTCAATAGCTTAGAAAAGCAAGACGCAGAAAACTATCTCTGCACCCTTACCCTCAACCCTCAACACGCTATCTTCAAAGGGCACTTTCCTGGTAATCCTATTACACCAGGAGTGTGTATGATGCAAATAATCAAGAACCTTACTGAGGAAATTACAGGGCATAAACTCTTTTTAGCCAAAACTACCAATGTGAAGTTTATGGCGCTTATCAACCCCATTACTCACCCTATTTTGCAACTCACACTCACCATTCAGCATAAAGACGCCGACATACAAGTGAAGAATACGACTTCCTTTGATGAAACGGTAGCACTAAAACTTACGAATTTGTATAAAATAGTATCTTAAAAAGCTCGTTTCTTTATTCATTATCTGAAATGAAAAAAAAAAGCTCAAAAATTACGCTATGTAAAATAAAATAGTTACTTTTGCAGACATTTTGAAAAAATCATTAAAAGCAAATAGAAATTAAAATATCAATATTTTATAGTGGAAAAGGAACTAAAAAACTTTACAGAGAAGAGTTGCGAGAAGTTGAAAAATGCAATTCAAGAAATTGCAAATGAAGAGGATAAAAAAGAAGTCTATGCACTGTCTTTTTGTTATACGTGTGACGATGATGACTTGCGATTTCCTAAAATTACACTGGGCTATAATACCCTTTCAAATGTAAAAGAAGAGAGTTACAACGCCACTTCGAAAGAAGATGCCAAGTGGAATTTTGATTATTGGTTACAAACAGAAGTGGAAACCGTAGGAGGTAAAAAAGACAAATTGCTCAAGCAGTGGTTTGCTAAAACCCCTTATTTTTATTCTGATGAGGAAAACGACCGCGCCATAGAAGAAGATGAAGAACTTTACGACAAACTCCTCAAAAAAGGTGATAAGTTTGGTAAAGACTTTATCAAAGAGGTGATAGCTCTCGCCAAACGATTGTTGGACGACGGGGAGGTAGAAAAGGTATTTGGACGTAATATTCCTATCATTATTCACCAGCGAGATTTTGAAGATACGCCTATTTCTTGGACAAAGAAAGCCAATTCGGCCAAGCTCATAAAGGAGTTTTTGGAATACTGGGATGGAGATGGAGAAGAGGAAGATTAAGATTTTATAAATTATTATAATAAAAATATAAGGGCTGTTCAATGTACATTGAACAGCCCTTTGTTATTTATGAATTACAAAAAACTTTAAGAAGTATATTGGTGTCTGTTGGCTATCAGTTGTAAGCTGATACGGTTAAACCTATACAAAAGACAAACAGCAGCGACTGTGAGACCGGTGAGCAAGCCAATCCAAATACCCATAGTACCTAAATTGGTATGAACGCCTAACACATAAAGAATAGGGAAGGCAATCAGCCAATAGGCTACAAAAGTGATGTACATAGGCACTTTAGCATCTTGTACTCCACGTAAGGCACCAAGAGCTGTTACTTGCATTCCATCGGATATTTGAAAAATAGCTGCAATGAGCAAGAGATTGGTAGCTTCGCCTATTACTAGAGTATTATTAGCTAATTTTTCTATGTTATCCATCTCTAAGTACAATGACGGTAACCAAGTGCGAAATACCGCTAAAAGAAGGGCAAAAAATACTTGTGTGCAGAGTACTAACAGAAATACCGAAATAGCTACTCTACGCAAATTAGCATAGTTTCTCGCTCCTAATTGATTTCCTACACGTATCATAGCGGTAATTCCTAAGCCATTAGCAACCATAAAAGTCATACTCGATAAGTTGAGCGCAATTTGGTTTGCTGATAAATGATTTTCGCCCAGCATACCGCTTATCCAAATAGCTGCGGTAAAGATACCTGTTTCAAAAATCATTTGCATAGCGGTAGGGAGTCCGAGAGCAGTTATCTTTTTGTACATTGCTTGTTGCATATTCTTAAAACTGATACTCATAACATATTCACGCGACTTCTCTAAGTTTTTCAGCATAAAGAAAAGCATTATAGGCATTACAATTCGTGATACTAAGGTGCCAATACCAGCGCCTAACACTCCTAATTTCGGGCAACCCCAATTACCATAAATAAAAAGATAGTTTAGAAAGACGTTTAGCAAGTTTGCTAAGATAGTAACATACATAGCATATTTGGTCATTGATAAGCCATCGGCAAACTGCTTGAAGGTAGTGAAAACACCCAACGGAATAAGCGAAAAAGCTACCAAATGGGTGTAGGGTACTGCCAACTCTATTACTTTCTCGCTTTGTCCTGTATAGCGCATCACAGGTTCTACAAAAAACAATAAAAGGAAGAGTACTACTCCTAATATTACATTGAGTACCATTCCGTGATTGAGAATAGACTGAGCAGTTGGTTTATCACCTGCTTCATCAGCCATTGCTACTAAGGAAGTACTAGCAACAGAAAAACCAATGGCAAACGACATTGCAATGAATATAGCGGTATTACCCAGAGCAGCAGCTCCGAGTTCGGTAATACCTACTTTACCTACCATTACATTATCTACGAACCCAACAAGGGTGTGCCCGAGCATTCCTAATATGATGGGGTAAGCAATTTTAAAGTTGTATTTGAATTCTTTTGTATAACTTGATAGGCTCATTCTATTTTAGGAGTTAGGAATTAGCTTATATGCTAACTCCTAACTCTTTTATCTACTGTACTGTTTCTATTTCATTTATAATGTTCTTGGCTCCGGCATAAATATCGATTACCCATAGGACGTAGCGAATATCTACGTTGATAGTGCGTTGTAGTTGTTTGTCGAAGATTACATCGCCTGCCATTGCTTCGATATTGCCGTCGAAAGCAAGCCCTATGAGTTCTCCTTTACCATTCATTACAGGCGAACCTGAGTTACCACCTGTGATATCGTTATTAGTAAGGAAGTTTACGTGCATAGAACCGTCTTTGTCTATATACCTTCCAAATTCTTTCTTCTTATAAAGGTCGAGCATACGCTGTGGCATATCAAATTCGGCATCACCTTTTTTGTACTTTGCCATTAGGGTATTGAAGGTAGTATAGTAGTTCTTTTTCACATCGGGGTTGCGTTTATCGGCAGCCAATGGAATGACCGTACCATAGGTAAGGCGCAGAGTAGAATTGGCATCGGGATACAAAATAGTACTGATTTTAGAATCGCGCATACCTTTTACGAACTTGCGGAAGGCTTTGGCATAGCTGTCTTCTAAGCTAAGTTGTTCTTCTGAAGGGTTGCGATAGTTAGCAAAAAGTGCTATAGAAAGTGCTAAAATAGGGTCGCTTGCTAAAGCCATATTTATCTGCTCTTCATTTTGAAAGACTTTGTTTTTAGGAAAAACACCTTCTTTAGCAGTTTCTTTGCTACGGTAGATACTCTTAGCCAAAAGCTCTTCTACGTATTTGTTAAAATCACCCTTGTACTGTGTTTTAATAGTTTTGAGTTCAGAGGGGACATCAGTACCTTTGTTAGTGTATAATTTCAGCATATCGGCAAGGATAGCCTTTTCTACGTCTAAGTTTACTTTATCGTACTCAGTGAGTAGGTCGTCCACTCTTTTCTCCAATTCGTCGGTAGGCATACCGCCTTTTTTAGCATTACTTACCAAGCTAATGTAACGTGTAGGAATCTTTACGAAGAAAGAAGCACGCCATAGCATACCCAAATAATTCTCATCGGCTGATTTAGCATTGGTTTTTTCAAAGAAATTAGATAAAGTGTTCAGCACGTCGCCATATTCAGCCTTATTTTCAGCTTTATTAGCCCATTTGGCAAAAATAGCTTCGGTTTTGCGCTTAGTAGCTGCTGTTTTATGAGCGGTAAGTGCATCAATCATACCTTGGCGGTTTTTCCAATAATTGGCAATGCTTGAATATTGTGAAGCGTATTGCAAGCGTACTGCATCGTCTTTATTCATAAAGCGCTTCATTGCGTCCATAGCTGTTTTAGAGGCTTCTACCCACGCAGGATAGGCATATTTTACGTTTTGGTCTACCCAATAAGAGCTTTCCCAACGGTTGGTACGTCCTGGGTATCCCATAATCATTGCAAAATCTTTATCTTGCACGCCTTTAAGGCTCACTTTAAGATAACGTTTTGCTTTAAGAGGTACGTTATTAGGTGAATAGTCGGCGGCATTACCGTCTTTATCAGTGTAAACGCGGAAAAGTGAGAAGTCGCCTGTTTGGCGAGGCCATTCCCAATTATCGGTATCGCCACCGAATTTTCCAATGCTTTCAGGAGGCGTACCTACAAGTCGTACATCTTTAAAATCTTGGTATACGAAGTAATAATATTCATTACCTTGGAAGAATGGACGTACTGAAACTACGTATTTACCCCCTTCGCTGTTCTCTTTTTGTATTTTAGCCATTTCTTGGTTAAGAGCAGCTTCGCGTTCTTTTTCGTTCATTGAAGGTTTTACCACTGATAGCATACGGTCGGTTACATTGTCCATACGCACAAAGAAACGCACGAATGATTGCTTAGGAGAAAGTTCTTCGGCGTGAGAGCGTGCCCAGAATCCGTTTTTTAGATGGTTGTTTTCAGGTGTAGAGAGCTGAGCGATATTGCCATAGCCACAATGGTGGTTGGTGAGCACTAAGCCATCTTTGGAGATGATACTCGCAGTACAACCTCCATTAAATTGTACGATAGCATCTTTGAGACTGTTATTATTGATGCTATAAATTTCTTGAGCAGTGAGTTGTAAGCCTAACTTCTGCATATCTCTTTGGTTGAGACGTTCGATGAACATCAAAAACCACATTCCTTCGTCGGCTTTTGCTATGGGAGTGAGCAATAAAAAAGCCAACAGTATAAGACTGATTTTCTTCATAAAAATGATATAATGATTTATTAGGGTGCAAAGATAGGGAATAATTGGCAAATTAGCAAATGTGCGAGCCGCACAGGCAGGTGTGAGTCACACGGGCAGTCGTAGCACGACAGGCAGATAATAAAGAGACTAACAAAAGACGAAGAAAGGACGAAGAAAGGACGAAGAAAGGACGAAGAAAAGACGAACAAAAGACGAAGAAAAGACGAAGAAAAGACGAACAAAAGACGAACAAAAGACGAACAAAAGACGAACAAAAGACGGTGCGAGCCGCACGGGCAGATAAACAAAAGACGAAGAAAGGACGAAGAAAAGACAAACCAAGAACGACGATAAGGTGGAACTAAAGAGGGGATAAGATGAAGGTAAGGCAGATGTAGCACAAATTTGCAATATGATTTTTTTTTGTACTTTTGCACCCTAAATGAATTTATTATGACCGAACACGAGCTACTAAAAGCCCGTTGGGAAGAGGTGGTACAACGCCTTTCCGATACTTTTACCGAAGGAGAAACATTGGGGATAGATGGGATTATCTATCTCATCGGGGTACAAGAATTGGGACAATTGGGACGCACTTATGTCAAAGATGAGAAAGTAGACTTGATGCACATTGGCATTTGTAAGCTCTTAGAACCCTTTGGCTATTACCAATACGAATTTACAGACCCTGACGGCTGGCCTCATTACCGTTTGGTGCAAAACCTCCCTGACCTAAAGCCTGGTGAACAAACCATACTGATG
This sequence comes from Capnocytophaga sp. oral taxon 864, assembly GCF_002998835.1. NCBI lineage: Bacteria > Pseudomonadati > Bacteroidota > Flavobacteriia > Flavobacteriales > Flavobacteriaceae > Capnocytophaga > Capnocytophaga sp. oral taxon 864. Next base: position 774,795 of record NZ_CP027232.1, on the reverse strand, counting down.
AAAAAAGCCATTGTACAGTATTTTTTAGAGAGAGAATTTTTTGATAGGTAAAAGGTAAGAGGTAAAAGGTAAAAAAACTAATGACTAAATGAAGAAAGTAGCATTTTATACTTTGGGTTGCAAACTGAACTTCTCGGAGACTTCAACTATTGCGCGGAGCTTTGAAGAAGAAGGCTACCAGCGCGTAGATTTTGACGAACCCGCTGATATATATGTAATCAATACTTGTTCAGTAACTGAAAATGCTGACAAGCAATTCAAACAAATCGTACGTAAAGCACTGAAAACAAACCCTAAGGCATTCTTGGCGGCAGTGGGTTGTTATGCCCAGCTGAAACCCGAAGAACTCGCCTCGGTAGATGGGGTGGATTTGGTGTTGGGAGCAAAAGAAAAGTTTAACATTACCCAATATATCGATGACCTTACCAAAAACAATGAGGGTGTGGTACACTCCTGTGAGATTTCGGAAACTGATTTCTATGTGGGGAGCTACTCTATCGGAGACCGTACGAGGGCTTTCCTAAAAGTGCAGGACGGTTGCGACTACAAATGCACTTACTGTACCATACCGATGGCACGTGGTATTTCGCGCAGTGATACTATTGAAAATATCATTGCTAATGCTAAGAAAATCTCGGATAAAGGTATCAAAGAAATTGTGCTTACGGGCGTGAACATAGGTGATTACGGCAAGGGAGAATTTGGCAACAAAAAGCACGAGCATACCTTTTTGGAACTTGTGCAAGCTCTTGATAAGGTTGAAGGCATAGAACGCCTGCGTATCTCATCGATTGAGCCGAATCTCATTAAGGACGAAACGATTGACTTTATAGCGCAATCTAACAGCTTTGTGCCTCACTTTCACATTCCGTTACAAAGTGGAAGTAATGAAATTCTCAAAAAGATGAAACGCCGCTACCTGCGTGAGCTTTATGTGAGTAGAGTAGCCAAAATACGCGAAGTTATGCCCGATGCTTGCATAGGGGTAGATGTAATTGTAGGCTTTCCGGGGGAGACTGATGAGCACTTCTTGGAAACGTATTACTTCCTGAATGATTTGGACATCTCGTATCTGCACGTATTTACTTATTCCGAGCGCGACAATACTGAGGCGGTGCTAATGGACGGGGTAGTGCCCGATGCCGTACGCGCTAAACGCAGTAAGATGTTACGTGGACTCTCGGCAAAGAAACGCAATGCCTTTTATACGAGTCAGCTGGGGAAAGAGAAGACTGTGCTTTTTGAGAGCGACAACAAGCAGGGATATATTCACGGGTTTACCGAGAATTATGTAAAAGTAAAAGCTCCTTGGGATCCTGCTTTAGTGAATACATTGCACAAAGTAAAGCTCACTAAGATAGATGCAGACGGAATGGTAAGATTTGAATTTGTTTAAGGTAAAAGGTGAGATATAAAATGAAATTTCTTTTAACAATACCCCTTTCACTACTGGTTTTAGCTTGCAATAACTCTGTTATTACCTTAAAAAAGAACTGTAATGCCGAGACCGCTAAACAAACGGTTGCTGAATTAGCAGAAGTAAAAGGGAAAATACAACAGATAGAAAGTCTTGCGGGTAGTAATCGCACCTATTGGGTGCAAGATAGCTTGCAACAAGATAGTAAAGCGTATTACCGCTATCAGTTGCTGAGCCAATTGCCTTATGCCGATATACATTTGTACACCTTTTGTGTAGCTAAAGATGATTGCAAACAGGTATTCTTACAGCGAAAGGACGGTAGCTTATTACCTTATGCCGAAATGGAAAAGCAAACTAAACAGCTGGTAGACCAGCAAAAGCAGTTCCCCGCTTTCTTCAAGCAATTCACTACTGATATGGCGTTTAGGCAACAGCATTTGGCAGAGCCTTTAATGCGTTTGTTGCTACAGAAAGACGGCAGTATACTTCTTACCGAAGAAGAGTTACTCACCGATGATATCAATGCCCTACAAACCTATACTTTTAGTTATTATCCCGATGGGGTATGTTGTAAAAATACGGAAAAAGCCATTGCGTTTGTGTTTGTGCCAGTAGGGGACACTTGGCGACTTTTGGAGATTTGGCATTAATGCTAAGAGAAGTGTGGCAAGTCACAGAAATTAAAATAAAACTTAGAATGGAAGATTTTATCAATGTACTATCGCAGATAGACCAGATTTATCTCTGGGACTTAATAGGAACGGCTGTATTTGGTATTTCGGGCGTGTTAGTGGGGTTAGAACGACGTATGGATATATTTGGAATGCTCATTTTAGCCTTTGTAACAGGAGTAGGAGGGGGGACGCTTCGCGATATTATGATAGGCAGTGTACCGGTATTCTGGATGAACAATCTTACGTATATATTGATGATAGTCATTAGTGTAGTGATTACTGTTGTTTTCAAAAAGCAATTCTCTGAGCATTGGAGCAAATCGCTGATGTTGTTTGATACTATTGGGCTGGGGGTGTTCACTATCATCGGGATAGAAAAAGCATTGCGTTTTGGCTTGTCGCCTACTATTGCTATTATCTTAGGTACGATGACAGGTAGCTTCGGAGGAGTTATTCGGGATATATTAGCCAACAAACTACCTGCTGTCTTCCACAAGGAGATTTATGCAACGGCTTGCATAGCAGGAGGTACTGTTTATTTCCTTATCGATAACTTTGTAAATCACAACTTAGTAGTATTCATTACCATAATGGTAGTTATAGCTGTGCGATTGCTATCGGTAAAATACCATTGGGAGTTACCGAAGTTTTAATAGTTGAGTTTCTATTGTTATTTGCTCATTATTTATTACTTTTGCACTCTGATTGAGAATTTAAGCCAATGGCACATCTGAGACATATACGTAAATATTTTTATAAATATAAATACCACTTACTACTTGGGATACTCATTACCATAGTGTCGCGAGTGTTTTCACTCTTTATGCCGCGATATGTAAAAAACTCTATCGCAGCCATTGAGGACTTTGCTAAATCGGCTAACAAAGATGCCTCACAAATGACTTCCTTACTTATAGAATACGCACTTATTATCATCGGTACAACTATCATATCGGCGGTGCTAATGTTCTTTATGCGTCAGCTTATCATCAATGTATCTCGTTATATCGAATACGATATGAAAAATGAGATATTTAAGAAATACGAACAGTTATCGCTTAGCTTCTACAAACGCAACCGAGTAGGTGACCTGATGAACCGTATCAGCGAGGACGTATCGAAAGTACGTATGTACGCAGGTCCTGCTATTATGTACAGTGTGCAAACTATTACACTTTTTGCTTGCGTAATTCCGCTAATGTTTATCATCTCTCCCAAACTTACTATCTACACCCTTATCCCATTGCCTATTCTCTCTTTGCTTATCTACAAAATGAGCAAAAAGATTAATATCGAAACGATGAAGGTACAAGCCTACCTATCCGACCTTTCTACTTTCTCGCAAGAAACTTTCTCGGGTATTGGAGTGATAAAATCGTATAATAACGAGGCAGCTACCGATGCGCAATTAGCAGTACTCGCCGAAGACGGTCGTCAGAAAAACATCAAGCTCGCTAAGATACAGGCTTTCTTTATCCCTACAATGATACTGATGATAGGATTGAGCCTTATCTTTGTAATCTTTATTGGGGGAAAGCTCTATTACACCGGTGAAATACAATCTATTGGAGTAATTGTAGAGTTCAGTATTTACGTGATGATGCTCACTTGGCCTGTGGCTACCGTAGGTTGGGTAAGTTCTATTGTACAACAAGCAGAAGCCTCACAAAAGCGCATCAACGAGTTTCTTTCCGAAGTACCTCAGATACGCAATCAGGTAGGAGAGCTTACGCCTATTAAAGGAGATATTACATTTGATAAAGTATCTTTCCGTTATGAAGATACGGGGATAGAAGCTCTTAAAGACGTATCTTTCCATATAGAAGCAGGACAAACAGTAGCCGTTATAGGCAAAACCGGTAGTGGTAAGACTACATTGTTAGACCTCATTGCACGTATGTACGATGCAAATCAGGGTGAAGTACTGATAGGAGGCAAACCCGTAAGAGAATTGAATCTACACAGCTTGCGCAGAGCCATTTCGGTAGTGCCACAAGAGAACTTTTTGTTTTCGGACACTATTCGCAACAATCTGCGTTTTGGCAATAAAAATGCTACCGAAGAACAGATAATACAAGCCTGCCAAAAAGCAGTGGTACACAACAATATTACAGAGTTCACCCATCAATACGATTCGGTGCTTGGAGAGCGCGGGGTATCACTCAGTGGCGGGCAACGCCAACGAGTAGCTATCGCAAGAGCATTGCTCAAAGAAGCCGAAATTTATTTGTTAGACGATTGTTTATCAGCCGTAGATACCGATACCGAAGAGAAGATTTTAACTAATTTGCGCGATACCTTAAAAGGCAAGACCGTAATTATAGTGAGTCATCGTGTGTCTATCACTAAATACGCCGATAAAATACTGATGCTCGACAAAGGAAAATTAGTAGAACAAGGTACCAAAGATGAGCTATTGGTACAAAATGGTGCTTTTAAAGCTTTTTATGATTCACAAACGATATAAACCGTAGCACGGCAAGCATTTTATTTATATGAAGATTAAAACCGAAGATTATATTTCATTTGAAGAACTTTTAAAACAAGTACAGCACAAATATGCTGAACACTTACCTTTTGTGTGCTACAAGCCCCCTTATCACACTTCAGTAATATTGTTGCAACAAGAAGATGATACACTTCATTTTTTTAACACTGATAAAGAAGAACAAGAGGGATTTGTTTTCGCTCCTTTCGATGCTAACGAACCTGCTGTTATCATCACTCCTAACAAAGTTACCGTAAGCCATTTGCCTACACAATCGATTGTAGAAAATACTAATATTGATATTTTAGAAGATACCGAAGCCGAAAAACAAAAGCACATAGATTTAGTAACCAAAGCTATTGATGAGATACACGGAGGTCATTTTGAGAAAGTGGTTCTTTCGCGCAAGATAACTATCAAAGAAGTCGTAAATCCGTTTAAGAGCTTTGCCAATATGGTAACACGATACCCTTCGGCATTTTGCTATTTGTTTTATCACCCTAAAGTAGGGACTTGGATGGCTGCTACGCCCGAAACGCTCTTCCGCAGTAATGGCGAAGATTTTTGCACAATGGCATTGGCAGGTACACAACCTTTTAAAGAAGGTGAGATACATTGGCATACTAAGGAAAAAGAAGAACAGCAAATAGTTACTGATACCATCGTGCAGCAGTTACAAGAGTATGTTAATGAACTTGAGGTTTCAGCAGTTAAAACTGTGCAAGCAGGTAGTCTGATGCATTTATGTACTAAAATAAAAGGGAAGATAGCTCCTGATAAAGTATATGAGTTAATAAAACGTCTGCACCCTACACCAGCCGTCTGTGGTTATCCTACTGAGGAAGCTCGCACTTTTATTATAGAAAACGAACTTTATAAAAGGCAATATTACACAGGCTATTGTGGCTGGGTGTCCAACAATAGCCAAGCATTCTATGTGAATTTGCGTTGTATGCAGATAGAACGAGAGCAAACTTACCTATATGTGGGAGGAGGAATTACTAAAGACTCTGTGCCCGAAAAAGAATATGAGGAAACACAGAACAAAACACAAACAATGAAATCGGTAATTTCTGTTGAAAAATAGGAAAAAAGTGTTTTGAGTAAAATTCTGCGGAATACGACCTTCCCCAAGCTATGGGAGACAAAATTCTGCGGAACACGACCTTCCCCAAGCTGTGGGAGACAAAATTCTACAGAACACGACCTTCCCCAAACTGCGGGAGATAATTTTCTATAGAAAATGAATTGAAAACAAAGTGTGACGAGCAATTATCAGTTGATAGCAAGCAGAAACGAAATGTAACGAAGAATTATCAATTGATGAAGGGTAGAAACACAAATGTAATAATGATTAATAACTAAATTATAATGAAAAGAATAGTAATGGCAATGTCCGCACTATTGATGATAGCTTGCAACAAGGAAGACAAAAACACAATGATTGTGGAAGGAAATATCGACGGATTGAAAGTAGGTACTATCTACCTACAACAATTCGTAAACGATAAGCTCACCAATATCGATTCGGTAGTAGCCAATGGCAATGGTAAGTTTACCTTCAAGCGACATTTAGAGAGTCCTGAAGTGTTTTTTATTTACCTCGATTTAAAAAAACAAGCAGGTACTGACCTCGGTGACCGCCTAATGTTCTTTGGTGAACCTAAGCTGATTACTATCAACAGTTCTTATGATATGTTTGAAGTGAAAGCCAATATCAGTGGTTCACAATCGCAAAAGGATTATGGAGAGTATGCCCACACTATGCGACAGTTCGGAATGCGCAATGCTGAACTCCTTGAACAGCAAGTGAATGCTTTTAAGGCGGGTAATACTACCTTAGCCGACTCGCTGAATGCAGCATCGGAGAAAAATAACTTCCGTCGTCACCTCTTTGTGCTGAACTATGCCCTCACGCACCCCGATTCGTATATCACCCCTTATGTGGTATTGGTTGATGCCCCCAATACTCGCGTAAAATACTTAGATTCTATTTATGGAAAACTCAATAAAGAGGTTGCCAATTCTAAATACGGCAAAGAGTTCAAAAACTATATAGAAGAAGCTCGCAAGGCAGAAAAAGAAATGGAGAAGTGAAAAGTTAAGAGTTTTTCACCTATCTAAAATCTGCCGTAGAGTATTCTTCTTAGCCATTTTATGCGCTGTACCAATCGTTGTATTATATCGCAAGCGATGATGGCTAAAACGGTAAATATAGCTACGTTCAAATAGAAATTATCGCTTATATATTCTTTGATGTAAACTACTAAGAAGCGCATATAATAGTGGGTGACGTATATTTCTAAAGAAATGCCTCCTAAAAACTTCAAACATTGTGTTGCCTTATTTTCTGAACGGCAGAACCATTCCCATAAAACATAAGAAGCAGCGATACCCGTAAGTGCTAAAGCGTATAAACGGAGAGAGTGAAGTATGTAATGAGCTTTATCGACAGGGAAGAGCAATAGGAGCGGAAAGGCAATAAAGCTCACCCAACCCATAGGGCGCAGAACTTTCAGTGCTTGAGGTTTGTACTTGTGTGTGGCGTAACCCAATGAAAAATAGATGAAATACCAACACAATTCGGGCAATCCATAAAAGATAGGTTGTGCTCCTGTAACTCGGTGCAAGAAGATGAGAATGCTCCAGAGACCTATCATCACCCATATTTCACGATGTTTATTAATCTTCAAAGCCAGATAGAGCAAGGCACACTCCCAAAATAGCAACCACAAGAACCACATTCCTTGTGTGGGTTTATAAATGAGCACGCAAAGATGTTCCCATACTTTTTCTATATCGAGGATATAACCGTGATAGGTGGCAGAAATTAAAAACCAAACGAAGAAAGGAATCACCAACACCTGAAAGCGTTTGCTGAGGTTCAGTTCGCCACGAATATTGAAGTTCACATAACCTGAAAGGAACATAAAAAGAGGCATATGGAAAGCGTAAATGGTTACATACAAGGGGTTGGTGCGGTCATCGCCCGAAAACCATTGCGAAGCATGCCCTATCACTACCAAGATGATAGCAAAACCTTTGAGCACATCGATAAGAGGGTTACGTTCTTTCATAGTTACTTCTTTATGAGGCAAAAATACATTCTTTTTTTGATACTACAAAATAATTGATTCATACCAGAAATGCCAATAATGCCAATAAAGCTAGAAATACCTGAGGCAATAAAAAAACTTTAACAAAGTGTGTACTACAAAAGTGGCATATTGGGGCTTTTCGGAAGGAAACGAAGGGTATCGTAGCAGGTGTGAAAGTGCTTTTAAGATGGGATTAGCTTATAGAAAGCTTATAGGAAGCTTATACGAATGTTGGAAGATTGGTATAGAAAAGGTATTTAAGTAGTTGGGAATGAATGATTAAGAGTGTGTGGTAGAAAATGTTAAAACGAAAGAAAAAGGAAGGAATGACGAATGACGGGTGACGAATGACAAAGGTAATGTAGTGATGGGAACTTGTACAGAGCAAGAAAAGTATTAGATTTTGAAAAACTAAAAGGTTTATTCTATCAGAAGCTAATAAAAAAAATTGCACTTGATAAAGGAATTGGCGGGACAATAAAAAAAAGAAAATAATTTGCTAATTGCTAAATGTTTTATATCTTTGCACCCGATTTCAGTACCTCTGATTAAAAAATACTTTCAATAATATCCCATCTTAACTATATAAAAAGAGGAATTTCACTTATCTTGACTACTGAAAAAAATCACTTACTTTAATAATAACTATTTAAAATGCTTAACATTGTAGAGTTAAAATCTAAAAAGCTAACTGAGTTACAGGAAATAGCAAAACATTTGGATATACCTAAATTTCGGTATGTAAATAAGCCTGAACTCATAGACCTAATTCTAAAAAATCAAAAAAAAGAACTCCCCAACAAAAAAGAAGAAGTTCAAAAAGACAATTCTCCTATTATTACAACTGAGAACACAACTGAACCCAAAAAAAACAGTCGTAAAAAGAAAATAGAAATACCTCAAAAAGTAGGCAGTTCTAAACAAGAAAAGACTTCAAAAACACCAACCGTTAAAAAGGTTTCTTCGGCAGATGAATCTAAAACGTATCAGAAGAAAAACACTACTTCTGTGGTTTCTAACAATCATCAGAATAATGCTACTCCAACAAAAAACTACAGTTCTCCTGTACAAAATGGCAATGGCAATAATGGTAATTACAATCAAAATGTGAACAATGGCAATACTATTGTTAATAATGAGAATTTTGATAAAGAAAAGAAAAACCGTTATCGCGCCCCCGATTTTGAATTTGACAGCGTGGTAGACTGTGAAGGGGTTTTAGAAATCACTTCTGACGGTTATGGTTTCTTGCGTTCTTCGGACTATAACTATTTGGCTTCACCTGATGATATTTACGTATCTTCTTCACAAATCCGACTTTTTGGCTTGCAAACAGGAGATACTGTATATGGAGAAGTGCGTCCGCCCAAAGATGGCGAAAAGTATTATCCGCTACTAAAAGTTATAAAGATAAACGGACTTGACCCCCAAGTGGTGCGCGACCGAGTACTATTTGAGCACCTTACGCCTCTTTTTCCTGATGTAAAATTTGAGTTGGCAGGCAAAGGCTCTACTGTTTCTACTCGCTTGATAGATCTTTTTGCTCCTATTGGGAAAGGGCAACGCGGTATGATAGTGGCACAACCTAAGACGGGTAAAACAATGCTTTTAAAAGATATTGCGAATGCCATTAGCAAAAATCACCCCGAAGTGTACCTAATGGTACTCTTGATTGATGAGCGCCCTGAGGAGGTAACTGATATGCAACGCAGTGTGCGAGGAGAGATTATCTCTTCGACTTTTGATAAGGAAGCTGCCGAACACGTGAAAATAGCTAATATAGTACTTGAAAAAGCAAAACGATTGGTAGAATGTGGTCACGATGTGGTTATATTGTTAGACTCTATCACTCGTTTGGCTCGCGCTTATAACACAGTGCAACCAGCTTCGGGGAAAGTGCTTACTGGTGGGGTAGATGCTAACGCTTTACACAAACCTAAACGCTTTTTCGGAGCAGCTCGTAATATTGAAAACGGAGGCTCTCTTTCTATCATCGCTACGGCTCTTACCGAGACAGGTTCAAAGATGGACGAGGTAATTTTTGAGGAATTTAAAGGAACGGGTAATATGGAGTTACAATTGGATAGACGTATCTCGAACCGTCGTATTTTCCCAGCTATTGACCTAATAGCTTCGTCTACTCGTAGAGATGACTTGTTGCTTGATGAAAACACGCTTAATCGCACTTGGGTATTGCGCAAGTATTTGGCAGAAATGAACCCGATAGAGGCGATGGAATTTATGGAAAAGCAAATTAAGCTAACGCGCAATAACGAAGAGTTTTTGGCAACGATGAACAATTAGTTTTTTACAAAGGCAATATAGTTCATATCTGTAAAACAATAAATTATAAATAGAAGAGAAAAAATATCTAATTTTTTGCTTTTAAAATTTGCAGATAATAAAAATAGTTGTACCTTTGCACCCGCATAATTGAGAAAACAATTGTGATTGTGCACTTGGAGAGATGGCAGAGCGGTTAAATGCGGCGGTCTTGAAAACCGTTGAGGGTAACACCTCCGGGGGTTCGAATCCCTCTCTCTCCGCCAAAGTCAGAATGTTGATAAAATTATTTTTAAGGCTAAAATAGAACGTTTGTTTCTGTTTTAGCCTTTTCTCATATAAGAAAAAAATAGGCTTTTACCTTAGTAAAACTTGGGTTAGATATAAGAAGTAACTTTTTGTGCTTCACTTATAATCAGTACTTCCGATAGGGGATAGATATTTTTTCGGTCTAAAAACTTTTGTAATCATCAATTTTGTAGTATCTTTGTAAAAAATTATATAGAACATTAAAAAATAATGAATGCAGAAACACTTGCTGTAGATGAAATAGAAACCACTACCACTACTACCTTAAAGAGCAATAAACCAGAGTGGATACGGGTAAAATTACCCACTGGTAAAAAGTATACTGAACTGAGGAGTGTGGTGGACAGATATAACCTTCACACAATTTGTACTTCGGGCAGTTGCCCCAATATGGGAGAATGTTGGGGAGAAGGCACAGCTACTTTTATGATATTGGGGAATATCTGTACGCGCTCGTGTGGCTTTTGTGGCGTAAAAACAGGGCGACCTGAAAGTTTGGATTGGGAAGAACCTGAAAAGGTGGCACGTTCTATCAAACTGATGAACATTAGGCACGCAGTACTGACCTCGGTAGACCGAGATGATTTAAAGGATATGGGAAGCATTATATGGGCTGAGACGGTGAGAGCCGTGCGCCGAATGAACCCTAATACCACAATGGAGACCTTGATTCCTGATTTTCAGGGAGTAGAACGCAACTTAAACCGTATACTGAAAGCTGCACCTGAAATCATTTCGCACAATATGGAGACGGTACGCCGATTGACTCGTGAAGTGCGTATACAAGCTAAATACGACCGAAGTTTGGGTGTGTTGCGTTACTTAAAGGAAAATGGAGCGAACCGTACTAAATCGGGGATTATGTTAGGACTTGGAGAAACCGAGGAAGAGGTGATAGAAACCTTGCACGACCTTAAAGAGGCAAAAGTGGATATTGTAACTATCGGTCAGTATTTGCAACCTTCGAAACAGCACCTTCCTGTAAAGAATTTTGTCACTCCTGAGCAGTTTGCCAAGTACAAAGAAATAGGCTTATCATTAGGTTTTCGTCACGTGGAAAGTGGAGCGTTAGTACGTTCATCTTACCGCGCTCATAAGCATTTGTTATAAACCGTGTGGATTGTAATTCGTGAAAATATAAAAATAGCTCTTGACAGTATCAGAGGGCAACTATTGCGCACAATTCTCACCGTGCTCATCATCGCTATTGGCATTACGGCATTGGTAGGAATCCTGAGTGTGATTACTGCTTTGCGCAATACGCTTGAAGGTAATTTCTCGAGTATGGGAGCTAATACTTTTTCGATTACAAGGTATCAATACAGTCAGCGAGCTGAGGGGAGCGGTACCACCCAAAAGCCACACCCTTTAATTACCTATCAAGAAGCAGTAGCGTTTAAACAACAGTTAGATAATCCGTTTGCAAAAACGAGTATTTCTATGAATGTTGCCTCCTCAGCTGAGGTGAAGTACGAGAACAAAAAAACTGACCCATTAGCCGTAGTGATAGGCGTAGATGAATACTACATTGGCAATTCGGGGTTAGAAGTGGAAGAGGGACACAATTTTAGCGATTTCGATATACAGAACAATAGCTATGTGTGCGTGATAGGTCCGGATTTTAAGAAAACACTACTCAAAGATGTAAATCCACTAGGAAAGAGTATTTCGGTACGTGGTTATAAGTTCAAAGTCATAGGTATACTTAAAGAACAAAGTTCCTCCTTTGGGAATTACGAAAACTTTCAAGTGTTGATTCCTTTAGGAATTGCACGCAGTATTTTTCCCATAGATAATCCTAATTTTCAACTCAAAATAAGTGCTCAGAGCAAAGACCAGTTGGACGGACTTATAGATGATGCTACCATAGTGATGCGTAACCTGAGAGGCTTAGCACCTTTACAAGAAAATAATTTTGGGATAGAACGCAGTGACGACCTATTGCAACGCATAGGCAGTATTACGGGTACCCTTTCTGTTGCTGGTTTTGTGATTGGGCTTATTACCATCTTGGGGTCTTCAATCGCCCTATTGAACATTATGCTCGTTTCGGTAACCGAGCGCACTAAGGAGATAGGCATTCGCAAAGCGTTGGGAGCTAAACGCAAATCTATTACCTTACAGTTCTTTACCGAGACCCTAATAATAGCTCAATTGGGAGCACTTACGGGTATTGTGTTAGGTATCAGTTTAGGATATTTGATATCTAAAGCCGTTAAGTTTGATTTTACCATTCCGTGGGGTGTTATTATTATTGCTATATGTATAGCTCTTGTAGTAGCAGTAATATCAGGATTGTATCCGGCAGTAAAAGCCTCGAAATTAGATCCTGTAGAAGCGTTGAGATATGAATAAACTATGCAGCCTTTATTATTCAATAACTTACATATAGAAAACGAACCTGTGAATATCCCGTTGCCTGATGGGATTACTCTTACAATAAAGCGAGAGGACAAAAATCACCCTTTTGTATCAGGGAATAAGCTCAGAAAGCTCAAGTACAACATAGCACAAGCCCAACAGGAAGGCAAGGATACGATTCTCACTTTTGGAGGAGCTTATTCCAATCATATTGCTGCGACAGCAGCTGCGGGACAAATAGTAGGTTTGAAAACCATAGGTGTGATTCGTGGCGATGAGTTAGGTTCTAAAATAGATGTTAATCCTACGTTAAAGTTTGCTAAATCTTGTGGTATGGATTTTTATTTTGTTACAAGAGAGGCTTACCGACAAAAACATACGCCAGAGTTCTTGGAAAATCTTAGGAAACGCTATGGACAAAACATCTATATAGCCCCTGAAGGAGGTACTAACGAGCTGGCAGTGAAGGGTTGTGAAGAAATCCTTACTCCTGAGGACAACGCTTTTGATGTAATATGCAGTGCGGTAGGAACAGGTGGGACGATTTCAGGGCTCATCAATGCAAGTGCTAATCATCAGAAAGTCATTGGTTTTCCAGCTTTGAAAGGAGCGTTTTTAAGTGAGGTAATTAAACAATACACAACCAAAAACAATTGGGAATTAGTGCACGATTATCACTTTGGTGGTTATGCTAAAGTAACTGATGAATTAGTAGATTTTTTAAATGATTTTAACAGTCAGACGAAAATTTTATTAGACCCGATATATGTAGGTAAGATGATTTTTGCTATCTTTGCCCTCACAAAGCAAGGATATTTTGCACCCAATACCCGTATATTAGCCATTCATACTGGTGGTTTGCAAGGGATTAAAGGTTTTAACAACGAACGAATTAAAAAACATAAAAGTATATTGAATTATGATGAAAAGATTTAGTTTGCTATTGCTAATTCTCTTTATAATATCATCGTGCTCTGATCAGCCTTACAGGAAAGGGAGAAATTCTCATTCGGTAATCTATCGAGGACAAAAGCCGACACCGAGAGTGGAGATGAAAAAGCCTACACATTCGGAGATAGACCAAAGAAGTAAGGCTTTAGCTGATTCAAAACACAATCGTAGAGATGTCTCAGAAGACAGCTTTCACGAGATAACTCCTGCGGTACAAGTTACGACAGCCGTTACTCAAAAGTATATTCAGGATTATAAGGATATTGCAATGGTAGAGATGCAACGTTACAATATTCCTGCGAGTATTACTTTGGCACAAGGCATTTTAGAAAGTGGCTCGGGGCAAGGACGCTTGGCACGTTATGGCAATAACCACTTTGGAATTAAATGTCACGCTACTTGGGACGGCAAGACTATTACCCACGACGACGATGAGAAGAGCGAATGTTTTCGCAAATATAGATATGCATACGAATCGTTTGAAGACCATTCACAATTTCTTGTAAATCGCAATCGTTATAAAGTACTGTTTGACCTTAGTCCTACAGATTATGAAGGTTGGGCACACGGGCTCAAAAAAGCAGGCTATGCTACTGACCCTACTTATGCAAAGAAATTGATAGCTCTTATCAAAAAGTTTGAATTACATCAGTATGACAATCAAGTAATAGCAGCTAATGGAGGAGATATAACTTCTTCTAATACCCAAGTAGCAACTGTTTCAACTCCTAAAAAAGAAGTATCTAAACCAGCTACAGCTATTAAATCGGTGTCTAAACCCACTGTAACAAAAACAATCGTTAGACCTACTAATACTATTGATACCACGACCATTGAAAAAGAGGCTATTGCTGAAGTCTATTATCAAGTACAAACAGGTGATACTCTTTATAAAATAGCACGGGAGCAACAAGTACCTGTACAACAATTGATGAAGCTTAATAATTTTGATGATGTGACTAGTAGTAACCTAAAAGTAGGACAACAAATTCGTGTGAACTAATGACTTTTAGTGAGCTAAGAGAGTATATACATCATAAATTAGAAACACTTTATCCTAAGAGTGAAATAAATGCGTTTTACTTTATTCTTTTGAAGCATTATGGGAAGTACAGTAAAGCTACAATATTAGCAAATTCTGATACTTTACTTACTGAAGATATAGCACAACCTATTTTGCAAGCGATTAGAGAATTACAAACAGCTAAACCTATACAGTATATTTTGGGTGAAACTGAGTTCTTCTCTAATCGTTTTTTCGTAAATGAAAATGTATTGATACCTCGACCAGAAACAGAAGAGCTAGTGGATTGGGTACTTCAAGAATATCCTGACAAAAGCGAGAAAATCAAAATATTAGATGTAGGGACAGGCAGTGGCTGTATTGCTATTTCACTTGCTAAAGCTCTTCCTAATGCCGTAGTAACAGCTATAGATGTCTCGGAAGGAGCTTTGAAAGTAGCTAAGCGTAATGCTGAATTAAACAGTGTAGTTACTCATTTTTACAACAAGATATCTTGCGAATAGAAACTCTTTCTGATAAATATGATATCATTATCTCTAATCCGCCCTACGTACGTGAGTTAGAAAAGAAAGAGATACGCCATAATGTTTTAGAATATGAGCCTCATTTAGCACTCTTTGTCCGTGATAATAATCCGTTATTATTTTACGATAAAATAGCTATTCTTGCTCAGCAGACTCTAAACCCTAATGGGAGTCTTTTCTTTGAAATTAATCAGTATTTAGGGCAAGAAATGCAAACATTATTAGAACAAAAGCATTTTACTGAGATAACTTTACGTCAAGACCTTTTTGGAAATGATCGTATGATAAAAGCTAAGTAGCTATAAAAGTAATATAGAAGAAAAGGCTATCTAAATAATAATCATTAGAAAGCCTTTATTTATTTTCTAAAGCTGATATATAAAAGAAATGTTGTAATAAGCTATAGTTTCTCTTTAACTAAAATATTAGATTTGAATAACTTTCGGGAGTTGTTTATGAAGATATTCATACTATCCTTAACGCTTTCAGTAAGGTCTTTGTAGTGAGTAGTTTCGTATTCTTTGCAAGGTAGTATTTCAAAAAGATATTTCTTATTAGTTTTTGGAGTGCGATTTACCCAAACTAAATAATATCCTTTATCAAGGATACGAGTGCCATAAGCATCTTTGAAGAGAGTCAGCTCTACCATCGCACCTCCGTCTGTTGAGCTTTTGCGTTGGTTAGATACAAAATTACCCAGTGAATAAACTACCATCTGTTCCTTATGAAGTCCCGTTTGCGGATAGTAATACATAGGTTGTAAGACGTGTGGGTGACCTCCTATAATAATGTCTACTCCGTTGTCAAAAAGAAATTGTGCTACTTCTTCCTGTTTTTTGTTTTGCTTTTGCTGGTATTCTATCCCCCAGTGTATCACTACTATCAGTTTATCGAGATTTACTTTTTTAGCGTTCTCAATATCCTGCTTCATTAGGTTGAGATTTATTTTATTTACGATGGTAGGTTCAGGAACGGGTAAACCATTAGTGCCATAAGTATAGTTGAGTATTCCCACTGAAATCCCATTTTTGGAAAGCACCAATAAATTATGTTTCTCAAATTCTGCTTTGTTGCGAAAGGTTCCTGTATGAGCTATTTTCAGAGAGTCGAGTACGTCTAAAGTACGAATAATTCCCTTTTTGCCTCTATCGCAAGTGTGATTATTGGCAGTTACCAATACATCTATTCCGCTATCTCTACAAGCAACTGCTAAAGCATCGGGCGACGAAAACTGGGGGTAACCTGTATAAGGTTCCCCTGCCAAAGTTACTTCCAAATTAGCAATAGCAAAATCTACCTGCGTAAACTTATGCTTGATTTTGTCAAATACAGGCATATAATTGTATTGCTTTGTTTCAATATCGTAAGCTCCTTCTATTTGTGGCACGTGCCCCATTATATCCCCCATAAAAAGCAATGACATTCGGTTACCTGTTTCTTGGGCAAAAGTTATCGAGAAGAAGAGAAAAGTCAGAAATACACGTATCATTTATTTGAAACCTATTTTAGTTTGCTTGTCTTGTTCTTTGAGTTCCTTTATGTCTATATTGGTCAGTTCTGCTAATGAGTAAGGCTTATCTACTCTAAAATCTCTATCAGTAGATTGCAAATACTTATTGCACTTCTCAACAGTTAGCTCTTTAAACTTATACTCGGCTATCAATCTGCCTTTGCGCAATAATGCCGAGTCTATCTTAGAAATATCGGAGTTAAACGTGCATATCAGCTGGCATTCTAATACATCAGAAAGCATACCGTCAGCTATATTGAGGATAGACGACACTACATCGGTATTACTGTTGAAGGAGGTGCGTTCAGCTATATAGTTCTCACAATCTTCGAGTACCAATACAGAGTTCTTATTGCCTATGAGCAGACTAATAAAAGCAGGATCGGTAAGCGACCCTATCATTGTAGTAGGTACAAAGATAAATTTTTTATTCGGGATTTGACTTGTAAGCCATTTGATGTAGTTTGTCTTCCCCGAACCAGCAATCCCGTGAAATAGTACCACGCCCTTGTTGTCATTCGTTAGCGCATTTTTCACTCGAGTATGTACTTCGAAGAAATCATTGTTGTACATCGTTTCAAAATCTATGCGGTAAGGCTTGATGCTATGAGTTTTGATTTCTAATCCTATTTGCGTTTTTAGTAGTATAGAAACCTTAGATTCTTTAGAGATATACTTTTCTATATATTCTGAAAACAAGGTGTTGAGGTGTTCCTTAGCCTTTGGATTGTCGTTTTGGTAGTATACTGAGTTTACTTTGTATAATCCGTCTTCAAAAATCTGGTTATCGTACTCGTTGGAGAGATTTTTGTCTATTACCAAAAAGATTTCGAGCTCTGGGTGAAAATAGCATTCTTCCGATTCGTATAGCTCATTTTGTTTGGAGGCGTATTCTATGGTGTAATAGTCAGTACATTTCACAAAGTGTTTCAGTTTGTCTCGTTGGATAACCAAATCCTCTCCTCCTATATAAATTCTTGCCATCAAGTCGTCTAACAAACAACGGTACGGGTTGCTGAAAGTCAGAAGTTTGTATTTATCGTACACCTCTACGTGGTCGTCGGAGTCTATCTGCAAGAGGTTTACAGGGTGATAATATTTAGATTCTTTTATTTTCATCGATACCATTTATAAGCTAATAACGTATTTTTCAAGAGCATTGCTATGGTCATAGGACCTACGCCCCCTGGTACAGGAGTAATGTAGCTCGCTTTTTCTTTTACTTCATCGAAAGCTACATCGCCTACTATGCGATAACCTTTATGGGTGCTATCGTCTTTTAGACGTGTAATTCCTACGTCTATCACGGTTACGCCTTCTTTTACCATATCGCCTTTTAGAAATTCTGGAATACCTAATGCCATTACCACAATATCTGCCTGACGCGTAAGCTCAGCGAGGTTAGGGGTATGGCTGTGAGTAAGTGTAACGGTAGCGTTGCCTTGTGCTCCCTTTTGGCTGAGTAATATGCTGATGGGGCGACCTACGATGTGTGAGCGTCCTACTACTACCACGTGTTTGCCTTTGGTAGGCACTTCGTAGCGTTTCAGCAACTCCATAATACCGAAAGGTGTAGCAGGAATAAAAGCCTCCATATCCAGTGCCATTCTACCGAAGTTAGCAGGGTGAAAGCCGTCTACATCTTTTGTAGGGTCTATGGCTAAAAGTATTTTCTGCTCGTCGATGTGTTTAGGTAGTGGTAATTGTACTATATAGCCGTCAATTTCAGGATTAGCGTTTAACTTTTCAATTTCTCGCAGTAACGCCTCTTCACTGATGTTAGCAGGAAGTTTTACTAAAGTAGACTCAAAGCCTACTTGTTCGCAAGATTTCACCTTACTCCCCACGTAGGTAAGACTTGCCCCATCGTCGCCTACCAATACAGCAGCCAAATGTGGTACTTTCTTTCCCTCAGCTTTTAGTTGCTTTACTTCCTCAGCAATTTCTTGTTTGAGGGCTTCTGAAGTCTTTTTTCCGTCTAAGATAGTCATTACTGATTGTGTTTTTAGTGGTTAAAGAGCTTCTTCATCGGTGATGTCAAGCTCTATTTGGTTCAAAAGTTGTTTTACTTGGGCTAATGATTCGAACGAGTCACTAAAAGTAACCGCTGTTTTTGTTCTGTCAATTTCTTTTATCAATGCTTTTATCAAATCAACAGGTACGAGTTCTTCTCCTCCTGATAAATCAGCGTTGAACCCAATACCCACTGCCATTGTTTCTACTTGCATTCCAAAGCATATCTCAATAAACTCTTCTAAGGTAGCCGATTTTACAATTCCCTTAGCCCATTCATTGGCTTTACAAGCTACAGCTTTCTCTTCGTCTTCCCAAAAGAGGGCTACAGGAATAGCTTCTTTGGTTTCCTCAATGTAGAAGGCTTGCGAACCACACATAGCAAACGATTCGTTTACCTCTAAGTAAAACACTTCTTTATTTTTTACTACGGTCTCTATGAATTTCTTTAGCATAGTTATATTTTTAACATTTCACTTACTTCATTCCCTGCATCATCTGCATCATCTTTCTGCCCCCGCCACCTTGCATCATTTTCATCATCTTACTCATTTGCTCAAACTGTTTCATTAGTTGGTTTACCTCTTGAATATCGCGACCGCTACCTTTGGCAATTCGTTTTTTGCGGTTTAAATCTATGATAGCAGGCGTATTGCGCTCTTTTGGAGTCATCGAATGGATAATTGCTTCGATATGCTTGAAAGCGTCATCTTTGATATCGAGGTCTTTCACTGCTTTGCCTACACCAGGTAGCATACCAAGGAGGTCTTTCATACTACCCATACGCTTAATTTGCTGTATTTGTTCAAGAAAGTCGTCAAACCCAAATTGGTTTTTTGCAATTTTCTTTTGCAATTTGCGCGCTTGCTCTTCATCAAACTGTTCTTGAGCGCGTTCTACTAATGATACCACGTCGCCCATACCGAGAATACGGTCAGCCATACGGTCGGGATAAAACACATCAATAGCGTCCATTTTCTCGCCGGTACCTACGAATTTGATAGGTTTATTCACTACCGATTTAATAGTGATAGCCGCCCCACCGCGGGTGTCCCCGTCGAGTTTGGTAAGGACAACCCCATCGAAGTTTAGCACATCGTTGAAGGATTTAGCCGTGTTTACAGCATCTTGCCCCGTCATCGCATCTACTACAAAAAGGGTTTCTTGTGGGTTCAGTGCTTTGTGGATATTCGATATTTCGGTCATCATTTGCTCGTCTACTGCCAACCGACCTGCGGTATCCACAATCACCACGTTCAAGTGGTTTTCTTTGGCGTATTGCACCCCTTTTTTGGCAATATCCACAGGGTTATTGTTCCCTTTATCCGAAAAAACAGGTACCCCCACCTGTTCTCCTACAATATGTAATTGGTCTATCGCAGCAGGACGATACACGTCGCACGCTACGAGCAATGGTTTTTTATTTCTTTTATTTTTGAGGTAGTTAGCCAATTTTCCTGAGAAAGTAGTCTTACCAGAACCTTGTAACCCCGACATCAATATAACAGTAGGATTCCCCGATAGGTTCACCCCAGCAGCATCTCCTCCCATTAGCTGGGTGAGCTCATCTTTTACAATCTTCACCATTAACTGCCCTGGTTGTAGGGTAGTGAGCACTTGTTGTCCTAAGGCTTTTTCTTTTACGTTATTGGTAAAATCTTTGGCTATCTTATAATTCACGTCGGCATCAAGCAAAGCGCGACGCACTTCTTTCAGTGTTTCAGCTACGTTTATTTCGGTAATCTTACCGTGTCCCTTTAAGTTATGTAGGGCTTTCTCTAATTTATCACTTAAATTATCAAACATTTTTGTCTATTTTAAAAAGTTGTGCAAAGGTACTGAAAAAAAGTGGAAACTAAAAACTAAACAGCTAAAAAAGTGTATTGATACGGTTAATAAGGTGTTTTTCTATAATATAACTCCTTATTTTATAGAAGTTTAAAAGGCTGTTCTATAATAATCGTACAAGATTCCGTATAAGATTTCTATAAGTTAAGCATATTTTACCTCCGAGTTTTTTAGAGTTCCTCCATATTTCTCCAATATCTCACCTTACCTTTTCTTTCGCCTCGTAACCCCGTTTTTAGCATTTTTTTGCGTTGGTGTATCATATTATTAATCAATCACTTATATACCCTTTCTATACCAATCGTCCAAGATTCGTATAAGCTTCCTATAAGCTTCCTATAAGCTAAGCATACCTTCCTAATAGCCTTTTCTCTTCAAAATTACCCTCAGTGTACTTCTGGTATTTTTCGTTTACTTCCGAAAGTTCTACCTCATTCCGACCAATCAAATAACTATTTAAATCTCTCCCCATCATTTGCTAATTCCCAAATTTGCTAATCTGCTAATTTTCACATTTACTAATTTCCTAATTTTCACATTTGCTAATTCCCTAATTATCCTTATCTTTGCACCCAAAATATGTTTTTAATATGATTCATATTGATTTAAAGATAAAAATTGCAGTTTTAATAGCTATTTTTATCACCTTACAAAGCTGTAGAAAAACTACTCCCACTACTTCTCACCCCAATTCTTCATTAAATGAGGCTGGTAAAGAGGTTTATACTGAGGCTCTTACTATTGCAGTAGATACCTCTGTAACTTCATTCGAAAATCTTACAGTTCTTGATGCTACTTATAAAAAAGGAATACAGTCCGAAACCCATAGTTATTATACAGAAAATGGAGGAAAAACTCGTTGGCTCTTCGAAGATATCCCTTCTCGCATCTTTTCGCAATATATAGATGCTTTAAAATGTATTGAAGAAGATGGTCTAAACCCCGAAACTTATAGGCGTTCTGCTTTGAAAAAAGTGGTAGATAGTGCCTATAAATATAAACTCCCTAATGATTATAAGGCTTATTTAGATAAACAAATTACCGCCTCTTTTTTGCTTTTTGCCAAGCACCTTACTTCTGGTCGCTTTTCTAAAAGAGCCTATGGAAAACACACGTGGATAAAGCCAAAGTATAAATATCGGAATATTGATATGCTTTTACATTTGGGAGATAACGATGATTTAGAAGCAAAATTAGCAAGTCTTTATCCCAAAGGAGAACAGTATAGACGAATGAAATATAAGTATATACAACTCAAAAATCAGCCTCTTGACACTATTCGTATCATTAAGTTTTCAGACCCTAAAAACTTTGTTTACGGGTATACCGATCCTGAGGTTGAGAGCTTGCGCAATGCCTTAGCTAAAAAAGGCTTTGGGTCAGTTCCCAAAATCGACCCTCAGGAAGTAGATAGTACCCTTATATGGGCATTGAAAAGATTTCAGCGCAGTAATGGGCTTACTCCCGATGGTTCCTTAGGTATCCAAACACTCAATCGTCTGAATATGAATAAAGCACGCCAGCGCGATTTACTTAGGCTCAATATGGAGCGTATGCGTGTTTTCAATAATGATTTAGGTGATGATTATATAATTGTGAATATCCCTGATTATAGACTTTTTTATATCATAAGGACTCATTAATATATCAAACCAAAGTAGTGGTGGGGCGAGCTCAAAGCTCAACTCCCATTTTCACCGATTCTATTCGTTCAATAGAATTTCGCCCTACGTGGTCTGTGCCTCAGAGTATTATCAGAAAGGAAATGATTCCTCAAATGCTATTGCAAGAAGACCCCGAAAGATACAAAAATAGAGGTTATACTATGTATGAAAATGGCAAGGTGATAGACCCCTTAGAAGTAGATTGGACGAATCCATTAGTGCATAAACGTGCTTTTTATTTTGTAGAAGCTCCCTCCGAGCGCAACTCATTGGGCTTAGTGAAGTTCCTGCTCAATAATAATATGAGTATATATTTGCACGATACACCATCGAAGTATTTGTTCGAACGTGAGCAACGTGCACTTAGTCACGGCTGTGTACGCGTGCAAAATCCTTCGCAATTAGCCTATTATCTACTGAAGAATGAAGGTGATGGAAAGTCTTGGACAGAAGAGAAGGTTAAAGACTTTATGAACAATAATAAGCGCAATCAGTATCGTGTAAAACTCAATACAAAATATATGATTAATATTCTGTACTACACTATATCGGTAGATAAGAAAGGCGAAGCAACTATAAAGAATGATATCTACGATCTTGATAATGAACAGTTGAAAGACATAAAGCGGTTTGAAAGCTAATTTTCAAACCGCTTTTTTTATTTGTCACTTATTTTAATGCCCTTTATTTTAAAGCTTTTCTTATTTCTTCTTTTAAACTATCCGAAGCCTCTACCAAAGGCAAACGTACATAGGGCTCACATAAGCCTTGAGTAGCCAAAATAGCTTTAATTCCTGTGGGGTTCCCTTCTTTAAAGGCTAAAGCCATCATAGGTAACAATTCGTATTGCAAAGCATTGGCTTTAGAAGTATTACCATTTAACCCTAACCGTACCATCTCAGAAAATTCCTTAGGGAAAGCAATCCCAATCACCGAAATTGCTCCACTACCACCCATATATACTGAAGGAAGGGTCGTAGTATCATCTCCTGATAAGAAAGTGAAATGTTTAGGCATATCTTTTAAGATATTCATATCTAACACTAAATTACCCGAAGCTTCTTTTACAGCTATAATATTCTTAAAGTCATTAGCCAATCGCAATATGGTTTCAGCGGTCATACATACCCCTGTGCGTCCAGGTACATTATATAAAATAATAGGTAAAGGACTCTCTTTGGCTATTGCTGCAAAGTGTGCATATAAACCATTTTGCGAAGGTTTATTGTAATAAGGCGTTACAGATAGAATCGCATCAAAAGGGGTTAAATCCGTACTCTTGATTTCCTCAATAACACTTTGGGTATTATTGCCCCCAATACCTAATACTAAGGGTAAATGCTTTTTATTAGCCTTGATAATAGTCTCTCGCACAAGAGCCTTTTCTTCCTTACTGAGAGTAGGAGCTTCGCTGGTAGTTCCCAAAACTACAATGAAATCTACTCCACCATCAGTTACATATTCTACTATACGGGTAAGAGCCTTAGTATCCACCCGCTTCTCAGCTGTGAAAGGTGTGATAAGAGCCACACCAGTTCCTCTTAGTTGTTTTGTCATAATTTTTTTATTTGCGAATAATGGTTTCTAATATTTTTTTTAATTCATTAGCAAAAACCTTTTCATCAGCAGGAGAACAAGCTATCACAATATCGTTGTACTGTAGCCCTATTCCTTCAAAACCAGCTCTTAATTTAGCCTTGATAGACGAAGATAATAGCAACAATGGCAATTTAGGCTCGCTAAAATAATTAATGAGCAAGTCATATTCTTGTTCAGCTAATCTATCGGCGTGGTAATTCCTAATCTTTCCTTGCCAATTAATTTCCTTATCAATCAGAAAAGGAGTTCCATTAGCGTGAGTTTCTTCTGATTCACGCTTATATCCTAAGACAATATAGTTCTCAGGGCGAATGGAATAGTATTTTATAAGCTCCAATAAGGGGTCTACATTCTTCACTACATCCATATCCACAATACAACCAACTTTTGCTAAGTTGTTGTCTAACCTTTTGTTATAACTTTCTAAGGCTTTAAAATTCTTCCGAATTTTATTTTTTATGTTATAATTTTTTACGATGTCCAAAATATATTGTAATTTTGCGTGTGATTGCAAAGGTAAAAATAATTTTTAAAATAGAAATATATTTATGAAAAAGTTTGATGTAATGAAGCATTATTTTTTTGTATTGCTTGTAACAATAGGATTTTTAGCCTCTTGCTCTTCGTCTAAAACGCAGCTTACAAGAGTAAAAGCTATAAACATTCCTATTACCGATACTATTTCACAAAAAGCTGAAATAGAAAACTTTATCACACCATATCGCGAACACATATCCTCTGAGATGTCTACCGTCTTAGCTCAAAACCCAGCCGATTTGGTGAAAGATAGAAAAGAAAAAGCGTTAAATACCGCTATTGGTAATTTTATGGCTGATGCTACCTTCGAAATTGTAAATCCTCTTTACAAAAAACGTACAGGTAAGGATATCGACTTTGTAATGCTCAACTGGGGAGGTATTCGTTCCGATTTGCCTAAGGGAGATGTTACAGTAGGTTCAGTTTATGATATAATGCCTTTTGAGAATAAAGTAGTAGTACTTACAATGTCAGGAGAGAAAGTACAAGAGCTTCTTAACTATCTGATTAAAGAGCGAAAACCTCACCCTCTGTCAAAGCAAATAGATTTGCAAATCACTAAAGATGGTAAGGTGGTTCATTTCAATATCAATGGGAAACCTTTCGATTCTAAAGCTACTTATATAGTCGCTACTTCCGATTATTTAATGAATGGGGGAGATGCGATGTACTTCTTCGAAAATTCTTTAAAAGTAGATGAAACAGATTATAAACTTCGCAATGTACTGATTGACTATTTCAAAAAAATAGACGTATTAGACGCTAAAAAAGATAACCGATTTGAATATAAACCATAATACGATTATGAAAAGACGTACTTTTATTAAAAACATAGGAGCTTCATCTTTGCTAATGGGGGTAGGAGGTCTATCACTATCAATGAAGCCAAGCAATGCAAAACAAATTACTATTTTGCATACAAACGACGTACACAGTCACATCGACCCTTTTCCTATTACTGACCCTCATAACCCTAATAAAGGAGGAATAGCACGTAGGGCATATCTCATCGACCAAGTACGTAAAGAAAATCCTCATACCTTGCTTTTCGATGCAGGAGATATTTTTCAAGGCACTCCTTATTTTAATTTCTATGGAGGTGAGTTAGAGTTTAAGCTAATGTCAATGCTTAAATACGACGCTGCTACCTTAGGGAATCACGATTTTGACAATGGGGTAGAGGGGCTTTTTGCACAGCTTCCTCACGCCAAGTTTGATTTTATCATTTCTAATTACGATGTAAGTAAAACGCTCCTCAATGGATACACAAAACCCTATAAAATTTATATGGTAGATGGTATTAAAATAGGAGTCTTTGGTCTGGGTGTTGAATTGGAAGGTTTGGTAAATAAAAAACAATACGGCGAAACAGTTTATCTGAACCCCATAGAGATAGCACAAGATATGGAACGTAAACTTTATAATGAAGAACATTGTGACTTAATACTCTGTCTCTCTCACTTAGGATATGATTACAAAAATAGCCCTAAGGTCTCCGATTTAAAAGTTGCTGCTCAAACCTCTTATATCGATTTAATTATAGGAGGTCATACACATACTTTTTTACCTCGCCCTACTTTGGTTACAAATAAAAGAGGAAATACTACTTTGGTAAATCAAGTAGGTTGTTATGGTATTAATTTGGGAAGAGTAGACTTCTTTTTTGAGGAAGGTAGCCTTGTAAAAAACAAAGCAGTTACTATTGAAGTATAGGTTGTTATAAATTATTTTGTAAAAAAGTAATCGTTTTTTTGTATATTTAAAAAACTTATGTACTTTTGCAACCGAATTAAAAAGGAGCCTGAGTGGCGGAATTGGTAGACGCGCACGACTCAAACTCGTGTTCTTCGGAGTGAGGGTTCGATTCCCTCCTCAGGTACAATAAAAGGAGCTACATTATTGTGGCTCCTTTTTGTTTTTTAATATAAAGTAGTTTTGAGAACTATTTATTTTTTAAGTTTTATTTCGGTTCTCGCTTCTTCTGTTAGGTACCTCTTTTGTCTTTTTACCTTCCTTATTTATCGTTGTTTTTTCAATTCTTTAGCACGTTGTTTTAAGTCTTTTTCAGTAAAGTAGTAAATAGTAACTTTATTGCTAAAATATTCCTCTCGTAGGTAGTAATAGGTGTTAGTTTTAAGGTCTTTTACAAGGTAATGAGTATTATGGTTGTCAGGGAAGCCTTTGAGGATTTCATAAGTAGTGAGATGGAAGAGTTTGCGTACGAATTTGCCAATGCGCTCGTCTTTAGGAATATCACTTTTCAGTTGGAAAGAAGGATTAGGCGATTTGCCTCGTGTATCATAAATTTTAATAAAGCGCAGTAAAGTGGCTACGTCATTTAGTTTCTGTTTGTCGGCAACAAAATTACCAGTACTTTTAATGAGGTAGTATTCATCGTTGGAGATTTTGTGGAGATAATAACTACCGAGATTAAGATTGAGCTCTATAGGAATACTATCACATTCCACCCCTCGTTTTTCCATTTTCTCTACCTGAATAGATAAATACTTACCTACCGCTTCATAAGTCCCTATAGTAGGAGAAGAGCAGGTATTACCACATTCAGTTACTAACCAGGAGGAGAAAGTACCATCTGAATTGAAGAGAATACGGTCGCCAAAAGTATATTTACTCTCAGGCGTTTTTAGGAAATACACATCGGTCACGTCAGGAAACTCCCCTAAAAAATTATCAATGCGCCATTCTTTGCCTATAAAATCTTGAGCGTGAATAACACTGATTAGCAGTAGTCCAATAGTAGTAAAAAGTGTTTTCATTTTTTAAATTGTACAAAAATACCTCCTGCAAGCCATAAAAGCAATAAAATACACCCTACAAGACTTAACCTACTACCTGTTTTTACTACTTCGGGTTCAAAAGCAAAGCGTATCTCGTGTTTTCCTGCGGGTACAGACATTCCTCGTAAAGTGTAATCTACACGGTAGATAGGCGCCTCTTTGCCATCGATAGTCGCTTTCCATCCGTGAGGGTAGAACATCTCCGAGAAAACCGCAAAGCCCTCGTGAGAATTGTTACTTTCGTAAGTTAATTCATCAGGGCGCATATGTTTTAGTGCAATCGTAGCCGTGCTATCCACAGTGTATTGTGATGGAAGGTTTGTTTTCAAATCTTTGAGCGTTGCTAAAGCCTCTTCGGAAGGGTGAAACTCTTTTAAAGCTTTCATCACCTCATTATCACTGTTTTTTAAGCTAAGTTGCTTTATAAACCACGCATTACCTAAGGCATCTTCGTTGTGCATTGGTTGTATTTCTCCCTCTTGGTTGCGCAAAAGTATATATTTCACATTTAGCATATTGAGCACTTCCATATTTCCTTTGGCTATTTGGTAATCGAAGAGCTCTTGCAAGCGCTTGGGTTTAGCTGCGTGATAGCCTCCAATCGAATGGTGAAAAAACGAAGTACGTGCACCATTGATACCCACTTGAGGTTCGTATACGCGATAATAGCTCTTGTCTTGAAGAATCGCCATATCAGCAGGAGTTGCCTCAAAAGGATTTTCTATTAGGTATTTATCTACAAAATTGTCTTTGTTTACATAGCGTTTGGCTACTCCTCCCAAATCAAAGAAAAGCAATGCTAAGAGTGCTATTTGCATTCCCCTAAGAGGAATTTTGTTGTACTGATAAAGCACCAAAGCCAAAGCCGTGAGTATTATAAGTACGGTGCTTCTCAGCAAATCAGCAGTGTAAATACTTTTGCGGTCTTCCACTATCATTTGCACAATCTCTCTGTTGCCGTAATACACATCGTTTGCGCTTTGGAAATCAAAGAATCCTTTTCCTAAGAAAAGCAATAACATTACCCCCAAACAAATATAAAGACTGTAAAGCAAGTATTTTTTGCGCTCCTCTTCAGGTGTTTTTAAGAACTGTTGTAACCCTACTATCGCCAATATAGGCACGCAGAGTTCTAAAATTACTTGTATAGACGATACCGCTCTAAACTTATTGTATAACGGAAAGTAGTCTATCATAAAATCAGTGAGCAGTCCGAAGTTCTTGCCCCACGAAAGTACGAGTGCCATTACTGAGCCCGTTAAAAGCCACCATTTAATTCTACCTTTTACTACAAAAAGTGCTAAGACAAATAGGAAGAACACCACAGCTCCTATATAGGCAGGGGCAGCCACGATGGGTTGGTCGCCCCAGTAAGTGGGTAAACGTTGTGTTTCTTGTAATGCCTGCATAGGGGGTACCCCCAATTGTACCAAATACTGATACGTCTTAGAGTTTTCTCCTAAGTTTTCGTGGTTAGAACCTCCAAAAAGACGAGGCACGATAAGGTTTAGTGATTCACTGATGCCATAACTATATTCGGTGATATATTCTTTTGATAGACTGCTGTTCTGCTCTTTCGGAGTCCCATCAGGAGTAATGGTAAGTGTCGATTTACTACGGGTACTCCAATCGGCGTATTCGCGAGTCGTGAGCAGTAAAGTAGCATTTGCCAGTACACTCACCACTACAGCCCCAAGTAGTACTGCCATAGCTTTTGCAAAATCTTTGAGTTGTTTCTCTTTGATAGCTTTATAAAGGAAGCCTACGCCTAAGAGCAATACCAATAAAAGCAGGTAATACGTCATCTGGAAGTGATTAGCGCAGATTTCTAACGCCAGCGCTACTGCTGTGAGTAATCCTCCCCAAAGGTATTTCCGCTGAAATACCAATAAGATACCCGCTAATAAAGGAGCAAAATAAGCAATGGCGTGTGCTTTGGCATTATGCCCTGCCCCTAAAATAATAATCAAGTAAGTAGAAAGACCAAAGGCAATAGCCCCCAAGAAAGCATTCTTGTAATCCACTTTTAGCACCAAAAGTAGGACGTAAAAGCCTATAAAGTACAAGAAGAGATAATCGGCAGGACGAGGTAAAAAGCGTAACGTTCTGTCTAGCTGCTTTACAAAATCATTAGGATATTGTGCCCCTAACTGATAGGTAGGCATACCACCAAAAGCGCTGTTTGTCCAATATGTCTCTTTGTTTTCTGTTTGACGGTAATCATTGCGCTCCTTCGCCATACCGGTATACTGAACAATATCGCTTTGGAAGATACCTTTTCCCTGTAATACAGGATAAAAGAAAGCAAGCGCTATTACAGCAAATAGCGCTATTACTACAACGTGAGGGACTATTTTTTTCATTTGGTTATTTTTTACCTTTTATCTCTTACTTAAATCAAACTTCCTCGTAATCTATATACTCACCCACTTGCTTGGTAGCTTCAGGGTTTTTAGAATGAGAATTCTTATTTATAATAGTTTGTTTGCCTTCCTTCTCTTCTGAGCGATTTTGCCCATAAGCATTTTGTTGGTACTGATTTTGGGTACGCTCGAATTCTTTTTGCATTCTTTCACTTACCTTGTTTATGAAAAAACGCATCATATAAGGAGCCAATATTCTCAGGAGGATTCTCAGTCCCCAAAACACTAATATAATAATAAGGATAGTCTGTATAAATCCTGAAAAAGAAGCTTCTGACATCATTTCATTTTTAGTTTTGGTGCAAAGGTATAAAATAATTATGAACTAACAAATTTGTAAAATTTACTAATCTCCTCCACTTTTACCTTATTTTTGTCTTTACCTTTGCATCGCTAAGTCCCCTATCCTTAGGAGAGTTTCTCAATAACTGCCGAGTAAGTACGTGTTAAGAGGATTTTATCTTTCTCTTACTTTCGCCTCGTAACCCTGTTTTTAACATTTTTGGCATTGTTGTATTATAGTATGAATCAACTACTTATATACCATTTCTATACCAATCGTCCAAGATTCGTATAAGCTTCCTATAAGCTTCCTATAAGCTAACCGTACCCAATTTATCTCTTATCTTATACTCTTTACCTAATTTTCTATTTTCGAATTCTTATGATATATTTCGAAAAAAAGATGGAGTTATTTTGAGTGAAAAAACAGAGAAGAATGAAATTCGTACGAATTCTTACTTCTAACCCAACTTATTTTTGAAAATCAATAGGTCCACTTCAATCCTATCAGATAAGTTCTCCCCGGAGAAATACTGGAGTAGAAACTCGTGGTTTTAGTTACATAATCGAAAAGATTGTCAATACCTGCCGTGAAGGTAAGGTGGTAGGGAAGTTTAGAGAATAGTTGCAAATGCCATATACTATAAGGTTCATAATAGGTATAGAGCTCATTGTTATTACTATCGGTATCGTGAATGCGGGTAGCACTTACGTATTTGCCACTCAACACAACGTTAGGAATATAGAGGGCATCACGCTTAGGAATGTATTCAGCTTTTACAGTGAAAGTATGCGGGCGGTTTTCACCTGTACTATTGCTAATGTAGTAGTAAGCATACGAACCTTTAAAGCGGAAAGCTTTTGTAGGGTGATAAGTCGCCGATATCTCAGAGCTTACAATCTCAGTATTGCCATTAAAATTTACATAACGAATAGTATCGCTGGCAGCCGTCCAGCGGAAGGCTATTTTATCTCTTACCGACGAGAGTTGCGTCATCGCAGTAATATTCACTTTCTTGCTGTCGAAATCTACTGAAAGGTTAAGGTTATTACTGGTTTCGGGTTTAAGGTCTTTGTTACCCATTATTTGGAAGCCACCCCCCCAAGGGTGAAACCAATTAGTGTAGAGTTCTTTCAAGGTAGGCGACCGGAAACCTGTGGAAAAACCTCCTCTAAAAGTAAACTGCTCTACCTTAAACATCGCTGACAAGCGATAGGTAAAGTGTTCTTTAAAAAGTGAATGATAATCTATACGTGCCCCAGTTACCAAGGTGAAGGCAGAAGAAAGTGTCCATTCTTGTTGGGTGAAAGCAGTGTAGTTTTGTGCATTTTCTTTGGCTTCAGTACCCGTATTATCAAAACGAAAACTGAGTAGTTCATCTGAAAATATTTCTGCTCCTGCTACTAACGAATGTTTTTCCCATAGCGATTGGTTGTATTGCATTCCTGCACGCCATATGGTGTTTTCATAGTTCTTTTCTTTTTCTTTTAATAACGGGAAGTAGTTAAACTTGTCGTAGCGGTCAAAAGCTCCCGATAGGCTTAATTTTTTGCTCTCAGTGAGTGCAATGTTAGATTTAGCCGATAAAGTGTAGTTATAATATCTATCACGTAGTTTCCTTGAAGATTCTGTCCCTTGATTGCGCTCGCTGAAGTAGTAGTTAGGCGTAAGGGCAAGGTCTATTTTAGGTGATAAATTGAAAGTAAGTTTAGGGGTAACCCCATAAGTAGTAAACCCCGCAATATTGAGTTCTCCTTTTTCAGAGGTAACAGCTGTTCCATTCTTATAAACAGTTAATGGTTCGCTGTCTTCCAAAACATAAGGTTCGCGGAAATTGTAAAAAGATGTCAGGCGGATACTACCCCATTTCTGCTTGCTCCCCACGCCTACATTCGCTTTATGACTTTTTATGCTCTCGTACTGATAACTCGCGCTACCTTCAAAAGGTTTCTTAGCATTTTTGGTAATAATATTAATCACCCCTCCTAGCGCATTCGAGCCATAAAGAGAGGAAGAAGCCCCTTTGATAATTTCAATACGTTCAATATTATCCAAGTCAATACGATTATAGTCAATATTGTCAAAAGTTTCTCCTGCCATACGCTCGCCGTCCATTAAAAAGAGCACATATTTACCTCCAAATCCCATCATATTAATGTTAGGCATACCTCCATCGTAAGTAAAGTTAATACCTGCAAATTCCGTTTCTAAAAACGATTGAAAGTCGGTAGCTTGCGATTTGCGAATATCTTCAGCGGTAACTACTTGTACGGTGATAGGTACGTTTTTTAAGTTCTTTTGAGCGCGTGTAGCCGTTACAATTATTTCATTGAGTTTTATAGGTTCATCTTCCTTCTTGTCGTTTTGAGCAAGAGTAGATAGCGAGTAGAATAATGAAATAAAAGCAGTGATAAAAATCTTTCGCATATTGATAATTTAATTTAGACGAAAGAGGCTGCCTATATCAAGACAGCCTCAGTGTGATTATTGTTTAGGCTTAAAACTTACCATCCTTGCTAATTAGATAGCTAAGAGTAACGTAGTTAGGTTTAGCTCCATCGTTATAAAAATCGGTAACTTGAAATTTAACGTATTCTCCTTTTGCAGTTTTAATTATGTAAACATACTTTGTAGGAGCATACACACTTGGCCATTTTCCTATATTGTTGGGTGAAAGAGAAACATAACCTGTTTTTGTTTCAAAATCTCCAGATACAATTGGAGAAAAAGTACCTTTTTTTTCTGTTAGATTAGGATAAGATCCATAAGACATTGTACCTTTTACATCTTGTGTATAACCTTCAGTAGGAGCAGAAGTAACAGCGTCAAAGTCGTTAGAGTCAGTTTTTATAGCTCCTCCTTCTCCTTTACCTGATACACCACCATTAGTTTTGAGATAATGAGCAAAAAAAGCTATATCCCAATCTAAGCTATTTTCAGGATCTTGAATAGTTATGACTCCTTTTTTAAAAGAAAAGTATACCCAATTATCTTTGTTGAAAGTGTACAAGTTCTTCACTTGTGTTCCTTTTGAGATTTTTTTCTCTTCTTTGCTATCATTGTCCTTACTGCAAGAAGCAAAAGTAAGGGCTATAGCTAAAACTGATACTAATAATCTAACTTTCATAATCTTTATTATTTACTTTGAGTATCACTCAATTGATATCTTAGTTTCGGGTAATTAGGTACTTTTTCGCTGTTTACTTCCTTATAAAAATCAGTTACTTGCACTTTAGCGTATTTACCATCAGCTGTTTTGATAATGTATACCCATTCATTGGGAGCGTAAACTCCTTTCCATTTTTTTGTATTGCTAGGACTGATGTTTATAGTACCTGTAGTAGAACCAAAGCCTCCTGTAAGTACTGGTGAAACGTTTACTTTAGTAGAGCTGTTTCTACCAGTAAAAGTTACTTCTTTGTCTTTTTCAAAACCTACCACTACAGTTTCTTTTACAGCATCAAAATCTTTTGATTCTGTTTTAAGAGCTTCTCCTTTTCCTTTACCATTCACACCACCATTGAGCTTTACATAATAACTTTTGAAAGCTATATCCCAAGTAGTATCAGTTTCTGGAGTGGTAACGCTTACTACTGCTCCTGTTGCCAATGAAAAGTATTGCCAATCGGCAGTAGCATCTAATTGTACTTCTCCAACTGCTTTGGTAAAAGTAAGGTTTACTTTTTCTACTGGAGCTTGTGAGGTAAGAGTATCATATTTAAAAGTAAGATAACCTAATTCACCCTTAGCGTTAGTATACTCAGTAATTTGTAATTTTACATACTTTCCTTTTACTGTTTTTACTACATATACATATTTGGTAAGTGTAATATGAGGAGTATTGCTTCCTGGTGTAGGAGGCATATAATTATAAAAACCTTTAGGGTCAGGGCTTTGTACTGTACCTGTAATGGCAGGATTAACTGAGATAGTTATAGTAGTAGGAGTTGTTTGTCCTGGTTGTGGACGCCCATAAGAAGTTACTAATATGTCTTTCTCATATCCTATGCCAGGGTATTGAGTAACAGTAGCAAAATCTTTACTTCCTGTATTGGCTACTTCCACGCCTCCAATACCTGAAGTACCACCATTAGTTTTTACGTTATAACGATTGAAAGCGATATCCCAATTATCACTTGTGCGAGGATTGGTTACCTCTACTTGTTTCCCTTCTGAAAAAGAAAAATACACCCACTCTGTTTGTGAAGAAACATTTAATTCTTTAACTTCTTTAGCAGTAGAAGGTATAGGGGTCGGATTGTCGTCTTTACTACAAGAAGTAGTGATCACCATCATTCCTGCGATAAGCGCAGGAGCTAAAAATTTTAATCTCATAATATTGTTTGTATTTTGATTTGACGGCGCAAAGATACTACTTATTTAGAATTATACAAAACAATATGGTATTTTATTTTGAAAAGTTCAATATAAGCAAACTTTCCCTCAATAAAAACTTATCAATATTTTCTTTTTGTGAGTGTGTAATTTGCAGAAGGAGTGATAGTATAATCTAAAAAAACATCAGTAGCATTTCTCAAAGCATAAAAGTTATTTTCAGGAGGGAAGTAGGAGAGTCCTATTTTGAGTGTTTCACCTCTGCATTCACTCAAAAAACGGTCGTAATAACCACCGCCATACCCTATCCGATTGCCATATTTATCATAGGCAAGAAGAGGAACGAATACTACATCTATGGTTTCGGGAGTTATAACAACACCTTGTTTAGGTTCGGGAATTCCCCAAGCGTTATTAATGAGCTGAGTATCTTTGGTGAGAAGAATAGAGGACAGCGTGCGAGTATTGCTATCCATTTTCGGGACTACTATTTGCTTATTCTTATCGCGTAGTATGTTCAATATATAATTTGTGTTTATTTCGGCTAATCGTTCTATGGGGAGGAATATATGGTAAGTGTGATACTCCCATAAAGAATTAGGAAAAAGAAGTAAACTTTCAGCTATTTGTTGGCTGAGGAGGTCTCTCTCCTCAGCTGATAGGGCATTGCGTT
Organism: Capnocytophaga sp. oral taxon 864; assembly: GCF_002998835.1. Taxonomy (NCBI): domain Bacteria; kingdom Pseudomonadati; phylum Bacteroidota; class Flavobacteriia; order Flavobacteriales; family Flavobacteriaceae; genus Capnocytophaga; species Capnocytophaga sp. oral taxon 864. The sequence goes on along the minus strand of NZ_CP027232.1, from coordinate 739,980 downwards.
TTTGCTTATAGAGTGTCCTGAGTTCTTTTTTTGTCATACTACAATAAGAGTTTGTTCAGTTCGCTACTATCACCATTGAAAATATTAAAATCTATTTTGACTTTTGCTCCTGCAGTAATACCATTTTCAGTAAATTGCCATAACTGCCAAGAAAAAACAGAGGTGGGAACTGACACATTATTATAATTGGCTATCCATAATGGGTATTGCTTGAATGTGGAATACAAATAATCTTCGTAAAAACTAATGTAAGTATAGATAATAGGTTTGCGTTTGTAGTGTTTTTCAACAATATCTAACCACGTTTGTACATCTTTAATAAACTGTTCTTTGGATTTCTTTTTAGGCAATTGTTCTATATCTAAAATAGGTAAGAAATCTCCTTTTTCCAACCGAGCATTCTTTAGGTAGGAGTTTGCTTGTAGCTTAGGGTCTTCGTCTGGGCGATAGTAATGGTAAGCTCCTCTGATAAGTTGGTGTTTTTTAGCTTCTGAAAAAAAGTGTGCAAAGTTCTTATCGGTTCCATCGTTCCCCATTGTTGCTCTAAAAATGGCAAATTGAATAGGGTATTTTGCAGTTTTATTTCGGATGTAGAGGCTATCCCATTCTATTTCTTCGCGTTCTTGATAGTGCGAAAGGTCGATGCCGAAGACTTTATCGTAGTAGAGGCTTACGATATGTTCAATACGATTGCTTTCGTAGGTAGAGTTTATTTTACGGGCTGTAATTTTGTTTAGTATTTTTTGGTAAATGGCAGGATAATAAGTTCTGATATAGAAAACGCTACCTACTCCCAACAACAAAATGCATAGGAGGCTTACAGTAAAAAAGTTCCCAAATAGAGATTTCTTTTTTGCAGATATACGAGACTTACTTCTTTGTAGCTTTTTCTTTTTCATTTTGCAAATATACATTAAAAATCTGAATTACGTATAAATCTTTAAAAATATTAATTAGCGAATTAGCCGATTAGCAAATGTGCAAATTAGTAAATGATGAGTAGGGATAAAAATAGTTATTTGATTGGTCGGACTTGTAGGAATCGTAGGAAGGACTCAGAGAAACTCGAATAGACTCGTAGTTTTCGAAGGGAAACGAAAACATCATAAGCAGACTGAGGGTAATTTTGAAGAGAAAAGGCTTTGAGGAGGGAGAAAGCCTTGTTTAATGATTAATGGTTAATTTGGGAGAAGCTTATAAGAAAGACGAACAAAAGACGAACAATGAACGAAGAAATAGTGCTCTCAAAGTGAAGGTAAAGTGGAGCTAATGAAATACTGTTTTGAGCGTTTTGCCTAATAAAAGTGAGGCTTAGGGGAAGAATGGGTCGATAGTTTTGATAACTAAACTATTTTCTATTAGGAATTGGTTTTCAGGTGAAGCCAACTCTTTGTTTTTAATATCACATATCAAATCGTCGGATTGGGCGATGAGGGCGTATAGATAATCGGTGATAGAATGGACTAAGCAGGTGATAGGCAGTTGGGCAAGAGCGCGCAAGCTACGGAGCATTGCAATGATTTCAAAACCATTGTGAGCACTATCTACCAAAATACGCAGTTTGTCGTTAGGAGTAAGAATGTGGATGAAAGTTTCCTTAATGGTGTTTTCTAAAAGAAGAGATGCAGGTATATAGAGGTATTGAGCTTCTTTTACCGATAAGGCTTGGGGCAAAGTATCAATAGCAGTTATCACCAATGATTTGCAAGATGCTTTGCTTTGTGTAAAATTCTCGATGTTCTGATAAAGTATTTCAGTGGGTTCGTTAAGCGAAATGCTTTCTTCTTCCATAGCCACAATGCGCAAAGAGGGCATTCCTTCTAAATACCCCATTGCGCGATACCCGCGTTCATAAGGCGGCAAACCAGCCATAGTTTCATTGTTTTTGCTCATACATTTCTTGTTTTATTCTTTTTTCAAAGGGTTCCCAGAGGCGTTTGGGTGTTAATGAGTCAGCGATGTGATTTCTGGTAAAAGGATAGAAATCCCATTCTTTACGTGGATAAACTTCAACGGTACTGTTTTCAGGAAAGAAAGTAGTACATTGTGCATTAAAAAACTGTTGTTCTTGCGATGCCTTAGCCTTTATTTGTTTTTGCAGGCTGTGGCTTTTTAGCATAACCGACAATCCTCCTTGTTTATGAACTTGCTGGTATAGCACAAGAGCTTTCTTGTACATTTCGTAGCTGATAGCCTCAATTGCATACATTCCGTTGAGCCGTGTTGCGTTTCGGGTAGCAGTGAGTTGCTGAATGGTAGTTACATTTGCTTTTTCGGTATTTACGCTGTTTTTCTTAAAGAAAAGGGAATTTTTAGGCAATAAATAATCAGCACCTCCTAATACAGCAGCCTCGTAAGCTAACTGTACATAGTTTTGGTTATGCGACGATTTCAGAAGTGATAAGCCTCTATGAGATACTTCGGCTATTAAATGAAAGGGTAGGGTAGGGTAGAGCTCGCTAAATAAGCGACGAAAAGCGCGTAGTTTGGCAATTTCTAACAGAAAGCTACCCCCAACCGCTATTTTTACAAAAGCAGTGGTTACTTTTGAAGTAGTCAGTATTTCCTGCATTTGGGCTACTCCGAAAGCGATTTGTTGCACCATTGAAGCTCCTGTGTTTTGGTAGGTTGAGGTATCTACAGTGAGGGCATTGGTGAACAAGTAGTGTAAATCAGTAGGTAACCATTGTTGTACTTCGTCTTGAATAAGCTCAGTGTGCAGGTTGAGCAAAAAAAAGTGAACTGATTGGTTTTGCCAAAAAGCAATGCGTTTGAGGGTCTGCTCTTTATCGGATACAAAAAGAGGAACAGCTACTTGTGTTTGGATATCAACTGCATAAGGGCTTTTTACGTTCTCGGAAGTGTAAAAAGGTAAGATAGGAACGTCCTCTGCTGAAGTGTATATAAGCGACTCGTAGTCTCTTCCTTTCAGTAGGTATTGCAGTTGTTGTTTCCATTGTTTAGCAGTGTTCTCCATTCTTCGCTTTTTAGTGAAAGAAGTCTCCGTTACGGGAGAGAAATTGAATAAGAATTCTTTAAAAATTAAAACAAAATTATGTTTTTGTAATTATGTAGGTTTAACTTTGCCAATGTTTCAAACATTGGCAAAGTATATAGGAAAGCTAGATTTTATCCTTTAGCTTTTTCGGTAGGGCGCAACACCATACGATACGACTGGTCTTTGCTGATATAATAACCTATCCAATTGTACAAAGCTTTTAGTTTGTTGCGGAAGTTTACCAGTGACATTATGTGTATAAATGCCCAAATAGCCCACGCTACGAAGCCTTTGAGGAAAATGTGTTTAGGCAAATCGGCGACGGCTTGGTTACGACCAATAATTGCCATTGAACCTTTATCGATATAACTAAAAGGAGTAGGGTTTACGAAATCTTTATTGAAGTTTTTTCCTAAGTTATTAGCTTGTTGTATGGCTACTTGTGCGAGCTGAGGGTGCCCTTGAGGGAAGTGAGGGTCGGCAGTCATAATAGACGAATCGCCGATTGCATAGATGTTCTCGAAGCCTTCCATTTTGTTATAAGCATCGGTTTTCATACGTCGTCCACGACCCAAGTGTTGCTTGTCGTCAATACCTTTAAAGGTTTTAGCTGAAATCCCCGCTGCCCATATTAGGTTACGAGCATCAAGTATGGTACCGTCCGAAAGGTATACTTCGTCATTCAGAAAATCGGTTACCTGTACTCCTAATTTGAGTTTTACACCTTTTTTAAGCAAGATTTTTTCGGTATATGCTTGGGCTTTTTTACTCATAGGAGCGAGTACGGTGTTTTGTCCGTCGATGAGATAAATATCACCTAAATCATCATAAGTAAGCTCAGGATAATCCTTGCGCATAATGTTCTGTTTCATTTCAGCAAAAATACCCGATAACTCTACCCCAGTAGGACCTGCTCCTGCAATAGCAAAAGAGAGTAACTTACGGCGCAATTCTTTATCCTCAGTACGGGTAGCGCGCTCTAAACGGGTGTATACTAAGTTGCGAAGCATAAGGGCGTCGCCTACGGTTTTCATAGGCATTGCTTTTTCTTCTACATCTTTGTTACCAAAGAAGTTTGATTCAGCTCCCGTAGCCATTACCAATACGTCATAATGCAGTTCTCCATTGCTCAAGATGAGTTTGTTTTCCGATGGAACGACTTCTCGCAAGGTAGCCATTCTGAAACGTGCATTTTTATACTTGCGAAATAGACGGCGGAAAGGGTAGGAGATAGATGATGGCTCCATAAAGCCCGCAGCCAACTGATATAGCAGAGGTGGAAAGAAATTGTAGTTATTCATATCCACCAAGGTAATTTTATATTTACCAGAGCGGTTCAACACTTTTACTAGCTCTAAGCCAGCAAAGCCACCGCCCACAATTACGATATGCTTTTTGTTTTCCATAATGATTATTTTAATTAGCTAATTAACAAATTTGTCAATCAGCTGATAACAGTGTGTAATTATAATGTTTTATTTTCTTTTTCAGTGTTTTCTTCTTCCTCGTCCTTAGGGAATATCTCAATCTTAGGTTCTTTGATAGTTTCTTTGTTGGACAGACTGCGTTCTAAGAAAAGCAATAGACTTGGCAAGAGTAGTAAGTTCGTCATCATTGCGAAAAGCAAAGTGGCTGATATGAGTCCACCGAGTGCTTTGGTACCTCCGAAGCTGGAGAGCAAGAACACTGAGAAACCACAGAGTAGCACAATAGAAGTATAGAACATACTTACCCCTGTTTCGCGTAAAGCTGCATATACCGATTTGCTTATCTTCCAATTACGCGCTACTAACTCTAAGCGATATTTAGCCAAGAAGTGAATGGTATCGTCTACCGAAATGCCAAAGGCAATACTGAACACAAGTATAGTGGAAGGCTTGAGCGGAATGCCAAAATAGCCCATCAGTCCTGCGGTGATGAGTAGCGGTAAAAGGTTAGGAATGAGTGAGACAACTATCATCTTGAACGAACGGAACATATACGCCATAATGAGCGCAATGAGCAAAATAGCCAAGGCTAATGACCAAATGAGGTTGGTAGCTAAATAATTAGTACCTTTGGTAAACAAATAGGCTTTACCGGTAATTTTCACTTCATACCTATTACTTGGGAAAAGCTTTTGAGCTTTGGTGTAAATATTGTCCTCAATTTGTTGCATCTTCTCAGTACCAATATCCTTCATAAAAGTAGTGATGCGTGCCGTTTGCCCCAATGAATCTACATAAGCGGAGAGCATATTAGCATTACCTTTAGAGTTTTTGACGTATGAAAGGATAAAGTTTTGCTCTTGGGTAGTGGGCAGGCTATAATATTTAGGGTTGCCATTGTAATAGGCTTGTTTGGCGTATTTCACCAAGTTTACCAACGAAAGCGGTTTGGATATTTCGGGGATTTCCTCAATATGAGTGCAGAGTTCGTCAATGCGTTTGAGATTCACTAACCGAGTAACACCGTTCTTCTGCTTCGTATTAATAGTGATTTCCAAAGGCATAATTCCGCCATAATTCTTCTCGAAGAAAGTGATATCGTCAAAAAAATCAGCTGACTTAGGCATATCTTCGATGAGACTACCTGAAACCTTTATTTTGTAAATACCAATAATACTGAGGATAAGCAGAGCAATAGCCGTAGTGAATACTGCAATACGGTGATGCTTTACTGTATTCTCAATGAACTTGATAAGTCCACCTATCCAGTTGCGATGCAAATGCCTTAGGTGTTTTTCCTGAGGTATGTGCATATAACTGTAAATAATAGGGATTAGCAATAGAGAAATGAAGAAGATAGATACTACATTGATAGAAGCAATGACCCCAAACTGTTTGAGCAAAGAACTTTCGGTAAAAATAAAGGTAGCAAAACCGATAGCCGTAGTGAGGTTGGTGAGCAGGGTTACATTGCCTACATTGCGGATTACCCTAATAAGCGACTTGGCTTGGTTGCCGTGCTTACTGATTTCTTGTTGGTATTTATTGATGAGGAATACACAGTTCGGGATACCAATTACAATGACCAAAGGCGGAATAAGTCCTGTGAGAATGGTGATTTCGTAGCCGAAAAGCCCTAGAAAACCAAATACCCACATTACTGCAATGGATACCACGCCCATAGAGATAAACATCGCCCTGAATGAACGGAAAAAGAAAAAGAAGATGGCTGAAGTAGAGAGTAAGGCAGCCAAGATGAATAACCCTATCTCGTCCATTATGTTTTGAGCGCTGAGGGTACGAATATAAGGCATACCCGAAGTGTGCACTTTGAGTCCGGTTTGCGCTTCGAACTTCTCGACTATGGGAATAAAATCGTTGAGGATAAAATCCTTGCGGGCTTGTGTATTGACAATCTTTTTGTTCATATACACGGCTGTTTGCAAGGTATTTGTTTTCTTGTTGTAGATGAGACCTTCGTAGAAAGGTAGTTTCTCGGAAAGTACTTTCTTGAGACTATCAGCTTCAGTTTGGTTTTTTACTTTTCCTTCGATAAACTTATGGGTAACAAAGCGTTGCTGTGCAGTGTCTTTCACTAAGATAGGCAAATTGTCGATAGAGATAACAGCATCTATCTGTTTGAACTTTTTTAGTTCGTTACTAAGGGCAATCCATTTGTTGAGCACTTCAGGTGTATAGATTTTTTTATCGTCTAACGCCATTAATATCAAGTTACCTTCTTCGCCGAACTTATCGAGGAAGTGCTTGTACTCCATATTCACAGGGTGATCATCGGGGAGCATATTTGCTTCGGTAAAAGTAAAGCGCACGTTCTTCCACTGTGTAGCTAAGCCCCCAGTGATAGCAGCTATGAGTAGTAAAAAAGCAATTCGGTTGCGCAATATTAAGCCCGCAATGGTACCCCAGAAGCTGGCTTTTATCCATCTAAACATCTTGATATCTCTTTATTTTCTGAGGGCGCAAAAGTACAAAATAATATACAATTACAAAAATAAATATCAATGATTAATGGTTAGTGGTTAATGATTAATAATGATTTTATGAATTGATAGGGAGTTTGACGTAAGAGATAGATAGCGTAACTTAATTAGCAAATGAGGAAATGAGGAAATGAGGGAATGTGGGAATAAGAATATCGGAGGGGCTTAGATTTCGGAGGAAAACGAAAAATATCAGAAGTAAGCTGAGAGGGATTTTAGCGAAAAAAGGTTATTAGGAGGGTGGGGTTAGCTTATAGAGAGCTTATAGGAAGCTTATACGAATCTTGGACGATTGGTATAGAAAGGGTATATAAGTGATTGATTAATAGTATAATACAATAAGGTTAAAAATGTTAAAAATGAGGTTTCGAGGCGAAAGAAAGAGGAAGAGGTGATAGGCCTTAGGTCATAGGCAATAGGGGGGAGTGTGACGGAAAATTAAAAGAAACCTCCCCCTAGCCCCCTCGGAGAGGGGGAATGTGGAGACGGAAAAAAGAAGAAATGACGAGAGGACGAATGAGGAATGACAAGGACAATTGGGATAAATATTCTTAGAATATTAGCTCATTTCAATAAATTGTTGTACTTTTGCACCCTAAAAACAACAAGTTAAAGAGAATTCTGCAAATAAATATGAAAAATAAAATCTTTACTTTTGTATTTTCTTTATTAATCATCACAACAACTCTCACTGCCCAAGAACTGCTACCGCTTCCTTTGCGTCAGAAAGAGGAGCTCAAAGCGCGTTCGTGGGTACGCGAAACGCCTTTTGAGCAAGTGATAGTAAAAGAGATAGGCAACCGCATCAGTGCGCTGAGTGTAAACCCTAAAAATAGCAGTGAGTTTATAGTTGCTCCAGAAAACGGAGGCGTATGGCTTACCCAAAATGGCGGGGAAACCTATGAAGTACTATGCTCAACCCTTCCTACACAAAGTATCACAGCACTGGCGGTAGATTGGCAATCGGGGACTTTGGCGGTTGCGACCCCTTATGGCGTTTTTATCTCTACTGATAAAGGCAAAACAACTGACTTTAAGGGATTAGGGGGAATGCAACGCATTAGTAGTTTGTATATCAACCCTACTAACCCCCAAGAACTTGTGGCAGGAGTATTGGGTAACCCTTATAAAGCCGATGAAAAACGCGGTATCTTCAAAACTACCGATGGCGGAAAAACGTGGCAACAAAAACTATTTGTAAGCACTCGTGCGGGTATTACGCAAATTACTGCTTCGCCTGATGGAGCAATGCTTTTGGCTGTATCGTGGGAAGTGAATAACAGTCAGTGGGACAGTGCTCCTTATGGCAGTAATAGTGCTATTTACAAGAGCGCTGATAAAGGCAATACGTGGACGAAAATCACGGTAAATAACGGATTTCTCAAAGGAAATAACATTGGCAAGATAGGGGTGAGTTGCTTTAACAGTCAAACTTATTATGCGATAGTAGATAATCGCAACGCCAAAAAGAAAGAGAATATTAACACTGTACAGAAAGTAGTGCGCATTCATCTTTCCGCTCAAGATTTTGATGTGATGAGCAAAGCCGATTTCCTCGCGTTAGATAACAACCGTTTAAATGTGTTTTTGCACAATATTGGTCAGGACGAGAAATATACAGCTCAGAATCTCAAAGATATGATAGCTGCAGAGGTAACCTCTCCTGCTAAACTACTGAGTTATTTGGGTGTAAGTACCCAAGAGGTTATAGGTGCGGAAGTGTACGTAACCGAAGATGGGGGTAATTCTTGGCAAAAGGCGAATGTTCAGCCTCTGAATGATGTGTATTACCAAAACGGAGAGCGTTTTGGGGGCATCAGCGTAGACCTTAGTAATAAAAAACACTTATTTATAGGAGGATATCCCTTATTGGAATCTACCGATGGAGGCAGGACGTGGAAAAGCAAACAACCGATTTCGTTGGACAACAGCTATGAACAACTTTACTTACAACAGGGTACTCTATTTTGTACAACTCGCAGTGGATTACAGGTCTCTTACGACAATGGAAAAAGTTTTGCTTTTAAGAATGTGCCACAAGCAATGGCTTTTACCCAGCTGAGTTACGACAAAGCTAACAAAACGCCTTACTATGTGAGTGACCAAGTGGTATTGGCGCAGAATAACAGTCATTGGAATACGTTCAGAAAAGCTATTCATTCGCTATCGTTTGGCAATGATAGCTATGCCGCAGAACCTTATGGCAAGTTCTTTACTTTTTTGCCTGATAGAGACCAGCTTTTCCCATTAGGAAGTGCTTATTACGGTGAAAACAAGGAACCGTTGCGTTTTGGCAAGAATGCACCACTACTTATTTCGCCACAAAACAAAGATATTATTTACATAGGAAGCGACAAATTGCACATTTCTATGGACAAAGGTCGGAATTGGCGGACTATTTCGGACGATGTAACCAATGGTAACAAGCAGGGCAACAAGGCATATGGTACAATTTCGGCTATAGCTGAATCGCCTTTTATGTTTGGTTTGCTTTATACGGGTAGTGACGATGGTATGATTTACACCAGCGACAACGGAGGGGTATCGTGGAAACAGATATACAACGCCTTCCCTCGTCCGCTAAAAGTGAACAACCTTATTGCCTCTAAACACCAGCGTAACCGCGTATTGGCAACCCTTATTAGTACTGATGATTCCAATATCGACCCTATTATTTTTATGAGTAATGACAATGGCAAGAGTTGGACAGATATCCATTCTAACCTGCCCGATAGTAAAGTAAATGTACTCAAAGAAGACCCTAAAAACAGTCAGATTCTTTATGCAGGAACTGATAATGGGGTGTATATTTCGTTTAACTTAGGTGAAAGTTGGCAACCATTCAGCAAAGGATTGCCCGAAACAGGTGTTTACGATATTTATATAGACGAAACAAATGGCGAAATGACAGTTGCGACATTGGGACGTGGTATTTTTCGCACCTCGGTGAAGATGATGCAAGAGCTAAGAGTAGCGATTACCTCGCAAGATTTTTATCCACTTGAAACGCCTATTACGCTTCCTTATTCTGCAAATTGGGGAAATACCAATAACGAATGGGAAGAACCAGTGAAGCCTAATGTGTATTTCTATGCTTTTGCTTCAAAGGAAAATTTATCAATACCTATAAAAGTGATGAAAGGACGTGTTACCTTGCAAACATTTACTTATAGGACAAATGTTGGGTTTAATTATATACCTTATGACTTGACGATGTCTTATGCGGGAAAGACAGCCTATGAGAAGAGTCTTCAAAAGATATTTCTACCTATTGCTACTGATGGTAAAGTATATCTACCCAAAGGACGCTACACTATTATATTTACGCTTCCTGACGGCTTTGAAGAAGAAAGAACACTTGATATATATTAGAAGGAAAGAATTTTATAAGGGGTTTAACAAAAAAGCACAGACGACTTGAGTTTATCAAGAAGTCTGTGCTTTGCTTATATAAGAATATGCCATTAAAAAGCTTCTATTCTGTAACTATAGCTGTAAGGCTGATACAGATACAGTAGGTATTGTTCCATTGGTAAGTTGCCCCAGCTGTTGTCACCTCCCAAACCTAATTGTTGCAAGTCGATGTCTAAGTGAGTATACTTATCAGGGGTGAGTTCACCTGCGTGTGTTTGTCCTTTTTCTATACCAGGGAATAACTGTGCAGGACTATAAGGCAGGGCATTTATATTTAGTAGAGAACCTGTACTATAAATGGCAATGTTTACTCCTTTTTTCTTACTGAGCTTTGCCCAACGTACATCAGTTTTATTACCATTCTCTTGCGGACGCACATAAGGGTAATACTGGTTAGCAATAGCTCCTTCGTACAAGCCTATCATAGCCGATGTTTTCCTATCCCAATAACTTTCCCAAGGACCTCTACCATACCACTGAATGCGCTGAAAAGGCAGAAGTGTAAGATGATTGCCTATCTTAAAAGTAAGCGTTATGTCGTTCTTTAGAGGTTTGAAGTGATTGCTCACCGTTACGGAAGGCTTGCCATCAAAAAGCAACTCTTGAGTATAATCAATTGTACCTTCTACCAATCGTTTCCGTAGGGTTATCTTCACTTGACCAGAGTTTAGTTTCTCTACCGATATACGGACACTATCAGCTTTTTTATCTGCCTCTTGAAGCTGTTGCAGTTTTTTAGGTAAACCTGCCCCAAAGTCGTTATCAGTGCCAGCCCGCCATAAATTTACCTCTAAGCCTTCGGGAGCAAAGAGTTCTTCATTCTTCACTTGAAACGATACCCATTTGCCTGTTTGTTTATCTATTTTAGCTGTATAATGCTTATTATGCAATAGAATGTGACTAGTTGTTTCTTCTACCTCTAAAAGTGTTGTATCAGCAATAGCTTTTTGAGGAGTGTAGGAGGTGAGAGGAAACTCGGCAAAAGCAAGTTCTGTACCTTTCTTTAAAATGCCTTCGTCTTGTTTGAGACGGGCGGTACATTGCAAGATATATTCTGCCTTATTGTCTGTTTTAAGAGGAGGTAGTAAAAAAGTAGCCTCGCTTTGTGGTAATACTATTAAGTTGGTAATATTACCACTTTGAACAGGCACACCTTCTTTGAGCAGTTGCCAATGTATTTCGTAGTTTGATAAATCTTTAAAGAAATGTTTATTGCGCAATATCAGTTGGTTATTTTGATATTGGAAACCTATTTCTTGTTGCACTTTGCGTACTTCATAGGCGTGAGGATGCCAACTTCTGTCGGAAGCTATTACTCCATTGATAAGAAAATTATTATCACTGGGGGTATTTTTATCACCGTAATCACCCCCGTAGGTTACTATTTTCTTGCCATTAGGTAAGGTCTTATAAAGCCCTTGATCGATGAAATCCCAAATAAAACCACCTTGTAGTTTAGGATAATGCTCATACACGTCCCAATATTCTTGAAAGTTACCTACACTGTTACCCATTGCGTGAGCGTATTCACATTGCAAGAAGGGTTTAGTGTGATTGCTGAGTGCATAGTCGATAAGGAAAGGAATACGACGGTACATACGCGACTCGATATCTGTATTCCAATCGTAGTGAGCTAATTCATAGTGAATAGGGCGTGAGGAGTCTAAGCCTTTTATGTGTTGGTAGCCTTTGTAGAAGTTCCAACCGTTACCAGACTCGTTGCCCATACTCCAAAACAGAACCGATGGGTGGTTTTTATCGCGCTTTACCATACGTTCCATACGTAGCAAATGAGCATATTCCCACACGGGGTCATTGCCGATAGTCTTATCCATTTCATAATGCATACCGTGGCTTTCTATATTAGCCTCGTCCATTACATAAATCCCATATTTATCGCAAAGGTCATAGAAATAAGGGTCGTTAGGGTAATGAGAAGTGCGTACAGCATTAAAGTTGAGGGCTTTCATCTGCTTTACATCGTTCTCCATCTGTTCTTGACTCACTACTTGTCCCGTATGCGGGTTGGTTTCGTGGCGGTTTACTCCTTTGAAGAGTATGCGTTTGCCGTTTACCAAAATGTTAGCACCTTCTATCTCAATCGTTCTAAAGCCTATGAGACGACTTACTACTTCTTTCACCTTTCCCTCAGCATCGTACAGCACCATTTGTAAACGGTACAGATAAGGCGTTTCGGCACTCCACGCTCTCACTTGTGGCAATTGTGCTTCGAATTGCAATTCGGTTTTACCAAAGGCTTTTTTGAGTCCGATAGTTTCTTTTTGCTCTTGGTAGAGCAGTTGTTCTTTGTCGAACAGACTTACTTCTACTTGGTATTTAGAGGCATCGCTTGGAGTTTCGTTCCATATTTCTACCGAAGTGGTGAGTTTGCCATTGGTGTAGTTTTTATCTAAACCAGCGCTGATGCTAAGGTCGTATAAATGCACTTTAGGTCGCATATAGAGGTAGCAATCACGAGAAATCCCGGAAAAGCGCCACATATCTTGGCATTCGAGGTAGCTTGCGTCCGTCCATCGACGCACTTCCATTGCAATGAGGTTTTTGCCCTTAGTGATATAAGGTGTAATGTCAAATTCCGAAGCCAACTTGCTGTCTTTACCCATACCCACAAACTTACCGTTTATATACAGTTTAAATGCCGATTTCACTGCTCCTAAATGTAAGTATACCTTTTCTCCTTGCCAAGAAGAGGGCAAATCGAAAGTTTTGCGATACAGACCAGCATTTTGTTGGAGACTATCAGGAATATCGGGAGGAGTAGGGTTCTTTTGATTGAATTCGTAAGAAGCGTTCACGTAAATTGGAACGCCATATCCCTGTACTTCCCAATTAGAAGGTACAGGAATTTTCTTCCACTGACTTTCGTTAGAATTGGTTTTGTAGAAGTCTTTTGGCAACTGACGATAGTCTTCCTTCCAGAGAAATGACCACAAGCCATTGAGATTTAGGAAACGTGCTGATTGCTCTATCGTACCATTTTTTGCTTTAGCTGTATTCTCAAACGGAAAGTAGGAGGCACGCATTGGCATTCGATTGATTTCTTGCAGTGCTGGATTTTCGAAAATGGAATCCAAGTGTTGTGCATAAGAGACTATAGTTAGAAAAAATGATATAATAATGTATAGGTAGTTTTTCATACAAATAATATATTACAAATTTTGGCAAAGTTGAATCGTTATAAAATTTATTTCACAGGAAACTCTTTATTGAAAAATACCTTCTCAGCCAAATCGTCTTGCTTGTCTCGAATTTCTTTTAAAAGTAAAGATTCTAACTGTTTAGTAATTTTTAGATATTCTTTTTTGCCATAGACGTTGTTGAGTTCTTTAGGATCGGTTTTGAGGTCAAATAGCTCCCAAGTATTCACGCGTTTGTAGTAACGAATGAGTTTATAACGATCAGTGCGAACACCAAAATGAGGTGATACTGCGTGCTCCCCGTTTTCGTAGTAGTGATAGAATATTTGATTGCGTATAGGTTTAGCTTTTTTAGCAAACAACGGTAAGAACGATTTGCCTTGTATGTCAGCAGGGATAGGCAGGCCTGCTAATTCTAAGAAAGTAGGCGCCAAGTCGATGTTCAATACAAAATCATCGTTGGTTGTGCCTTTAGGAAAGAGCTTAGGGTAAGAGACAATCATTGGGGTACGGAAAGATTCTTCGTACATCCAACGTTTGTCAAACCAACCGTGCTCGCCCATATAAAAACCTTGGTCGGACATATAGATAATCACAGTATTGTCTTTCAATTTGTGCTTTTCTAAGTAATCGAGCATACGCTGAATGTTCTTATCCATCGATCTTACGGTAGATAGATAATCACGCATATAGCGTTGGAACTTCCATTGTGCTAATTCTTTACCACTGAGGTTTGTGCTGAAATACTGTTGACGTATAGGATTGTAGAAATCGTTGTAATGTGCTAATTGAATAGCGGTCATACGAGAGAAGTTTGCATCTTGCACTTCTTCTTTTTCATCTTTGAACATCTTCAAATCGTAGCCCATTATCATATCCTTACCAATGGACATTTCTTGCAAACTTGCGGGCTTGCGAGTTGCATAATCGTCAAAGAAAGTATCGGGCAATGGGAAGTTTACCTGTTCATAAGCTCCTAATTCAGGTAAATCGGGCATCCAAGTACGATGCACCGCTTTATGCCCCACTACCAAACAGAAAGGTTTATTAGGGTCACGACGATCGAGCCATTTTTCGGCTTCATCTTCAATGATATTGCTTACATAACCTTGCTCGTTTACACGTTTTTTACCTTCAATGATAAAGTCGGGGTTAAAATAACGACCTTGGTCAACTAAGATTTTGAAGAAGTCAAAGCCCTTGGGGTCATCACCTAAGTGGTATTTTCCCACCCAAGCAGTTTGGTAGCCTCCTTGTTGCAAGAGATTCACAAACTGTTGTTGTGAAGAATTATAGTGTGATGTCTCATTGTCCATAAAGCCATTCTTATGGCTATACTTACCCGTGAGAATACAAGCCCTACTAGGACCACAAATGGAGTTGGTAACAAAAGCTTTGTTGAACCTTACACCCTCATTAGCAAGTTTATCAATTGCAGGAGTTGCATTAGTAGCCCCATTGTTATAAGCCCCAATCGTTTGATACGAATGGTCGTCTGAAACAATAAGTATAATGTTAGGTTTGCTTTGTGCAAAAACTGTTGTGGCATATAAAAGCCCAAAGAAGAATACGAATTTTTTCATAAATGAATTGGTGTTAAAATGAACCACAAAAGTACAGCGACTTTTTTAAAGTACCAAATTAATTAAGAAAAAAATATTCTATTATGAGTATTTATATAAAAAGAAGTTAGCAATAGCATTCTAAATATAAAAAAGCTCTCTAATTTCTTAGAGAGCCTTTTTCACAATGCATATAAATACTACTACTAACTCCAAAAATGAAGAAATTTTTTCAGTTTTAGAATCTCTACTACTGTTCTCAGTAATAAAGTTTTTTTACATAAGATTTTGTTTTAAGTTTGATAGTTTTAATGAAAATGTTTTTTCTAATTCTTGTTTTAACAATGTTTCTTTTAGCAATCTTCTGTCTACTACATTGAAAACTCTGTGCCAAAAAAACATTCCTTTATATTACATTTTGTAAATTACTGATTATAAGGAAGTATATTTTGATAATAAAAAATTAATTACTTTTTGTAACCTTCTTTTTATTTGTGTAATTACACGTTTTTGATGTCTATTTACACACTTTATAGCACTACACTTTTACCTTAGTTAAAAACTCTTGTGTATTAGGTCCTTCGTGGAAAAGCAAATCTAAAATAGATAAGTTAGGAATAAAACCATATTTATCTGAGAATATTTGGTGGTAAGAGGGCATTGTTACAGGGTATTTTTTTTAGCACTACTCAAAAAACGATAGTCTTTCACTCCTTGTGGCTCGGCTTCATACGTTTTTGTCTTGTCAAAGTTAATATGTACTAACAAACAGGCTAAAACGGTCTCAATTGTGTCGATATTTACATCGAGTAGGTAAGTATATTGCTTTTCAAAAATACGTACCAAATCGTCTTCATAATACTCAAAATAAGGAGATGTGCGATAGGCTGTCTCTAAACTTTTCCAGTGCAGACGTTGCCATAGGAAATTATTCTCCACTTTCACATCTTTGAACAACTGTCGTCCGGTATCACCTCCTACGTGCTTAATAGGTAAGTTTAAGGATTGTTTGCCATTGGCACCGTAAATATATGTGCGATTGCGCAAGGTTTGTTTCTGATAGTTATCAGACACTTCTAAAACGCAAGGTTTGTTCAACATCAAGTGAAATTGAGCAATAGAAGGAAAATAAGTAGGGTGTAATAATACTTGTTCTACCATATTATTCTTTTACTTTTTTCTTTTTAACCAAACTATATACCAACCACAAACCAAGTAACCCAAATACAATATATCGGTAGGACACAGGTTCACCTTCACCATTTACGGTAGTGAACAAACGCTGCCAACGTATTTTCTTAAATCCTGAGGCATTCTTGTCTAAACTCATCCAAATGAGTACGGGTTTACCAAGTACGTGATCTTCAGGTACAAAACCCCAAAAACGACTGTCTTCTGAATTGTGACGGTTATCTCCCATCATCCAGTAGTAATCTTGTTGGAAGGTATAAGAGGAAGCTTTCTGTCCATTGATGTAAATATCATCACCTTTTGTTTCTAATTTATTGTGTTCATACTCACTAATAATGCGTTTATACAAAGGCAAATTCTCTTTAGTAAGTGTTACGTTTTTTCCTTTGGCAGGAATGGTAATAGGTCCGTAATTATCCTCATTCCAAGCAAAAGTAGGGCTGTGAGGGAAGATTGCAGGATTGTAGACCCCAGCCTTATTTATATTGCGAGTAACTGACACAATACTTGTATTAGCTTCCAAAGCCTTAGCTACGTCATCTGTAAGGGAAGTAAAAATATAAGTGTCGTTGTTTATGGGATAAGCGGGATCGGTAACACCGTACTGTTGGTACATCACTACTCTAAACTCATCGGGATGACTGAATAAATTGGGTTGTGTAACCACTATATAAGAAGTTTGTAACTTGGCACGTACAGGATAGATTTCTTTTTTGCCATTTATCCATACATCGCCGTTTTTGATTTCTAATACATCGTTAGGGATAGCTACTGTGCGTTTTACATAGTTAGACTTCTTATCTATGGGCTTATCTACGTGAATACCCGAATTGTCTCGGAAGTACCTTACTGTATCGGTAGGCCAGTTGAATACCGTAATATCATTGCGCTGTACTTTCTGCAAGGCAGGTAAACGCAAATAAGGTAACTGAGGCGTTTTGATATACGATTTTGTACCTATTACGGGAATTGAATCGTGTACCATAGGCAATGATAGTGGAGTCATAGGTACACGCACGCCGTAGTGAAACTTACTTACAAAAAGAAAATCGCCCACCAAGAGGGTTTTTTCTAAAGAAGAAGTAGGTATCATATAAGGCTGTATAAAGTAGGTGTGAATAGCCGAAGCTGCTACTACCGCAAAGATAGTAGCACTCACCCAAGAGGAAACATTCTTTTTGATGGCTTCTACATCTTTACCTACGTAGTGTGTAGAAGGTAAATAGGTTATGTAGGCAGCAAAAAGTCCCAAAGTAATTATTGATAGCAAGGTGTAACGCTTCTTGCGATAGTTAAATACGTGTAACCATTCGTAAGTCATCACAATTACCATAATATTACCTATTACAGGCAAATACAACAGGAATACCCACCACCAAGGGCGAGAGATGATACGTAAGAAAATAACGGTATTGTAGAAGGGAACAAAGGCTTGCCAAGCTTTGTAACCTGCTTTTTCATATCCTTTCCAAAAGAATAGCCCATTAATGAGCTGTGCAATGATTAAAATATATAAATATATCATAATGATGAATGATTAACGTTTAAAGGTTCATTACTTTTTGTTCTCTCAACTGTTTTAAGAATGTTGCCACACCGTCTTTGGAGTGGTGAAGCGTTATGTATTTGGCTACAGCTTTTACTTCGTTGCGAGCATTAGCAACTGCTACGCCACAACCTACGCCTTTGAGCATCTCCAAATCGTTATAGTTATCGCCAAAAGCTATTGCTTCGCTCAAAGGTAAGTGATATATCTCGTTTGATACTATTTTCACTCCTGTGAGTTTAGAAATACTGATATCTGATAGTTCTATATAAGTTTCTCTCCCGCGATAAATTTGCATTACCTCTGTATATCTATCGTTTAGTAGCTTGAACATTCGCTCTATAAGAGTTTCTTCTCCCATTAACATTAGCTTGTGAGCGCCGTGTCCTGCTTGTTTCCACTGAGTGAGTACTTCGCGATTGGGTCGCACGGTAGGAGTTACTTTGGTAATTGTTTCTTCACGTTGTGCCCATTCATCGTTAGCGGGTACATACCACTCGTCGTTATAATAAAAGCTAATGTGTATCTGAGCATTGAACTCTTGTTCGTTGAGAGCGACTACTTCTTCGAGAATAGAGTAGGGGATAGTAGTAGAGTGTAGCACCTTTTCGCCATTGAGCACTAATCCGCCATTATAAGCGATAAGTGGTAATCCTGCGATGCCTAAGTTTTTTTGTATGTGATACATTTGCTCAGGCATACGTGAAGATACTAAAATGAAAGGTATTTTGTCTTTCAGTTGTTTTACTTCGTGAATGGTGTTCTGCGTAAGGGTTCGCGAACCACTTAATAGAGTGCCATCGATATCAGAAAAGATAATTTTATACATTCTTTTAGTTAAGAGTCCTATGTTAAAAATTATGAGTTATTAAAGTGCAAAGATAATGCCTTTTTTTAAGATAAGTAGTTTTTTGATTAAAAAATACGCTTAATGAAGGTTGAGTACATCGTTCATCGTAAATACTCCTTGCTTACCTACAATCCATTCGGCTGCTATAACGGCACCGAGAGCAAAGCCTTTGCGATTGTGAGCGGTATGCTTGATTTCTATGGTGTCTACCTCACTGGTATAG
The DNA here is from genome assembly GCF_002998835.1 of Capnocytophaga sp. oral taxon 864. Taxonomy (NCBI): domain Bacteria; kingdom Pseudomonadati; phylum Bacteroidota; class Flavobacteriia; order Flavobacteriales; family Flavobacteriaceae; genus Capnocytophaga; species Capnocytophaga sp. oral taxon 864. The sequence continues at coordinate 721,110 of NZ_CP027232.1, read as the reverse complement.
GTGATGATATGAGTGCCTGGGACGCTATCTATGCGCTTGGCTACGATAGGAATTTCGTTCTCGGTAGCTGTGTTTAAATGCCAACCTGTTTTATCAGTTTCAGCGATAATACTTTCTGCCAAAGTAATCGCAGTACCGCTGGGGGCATCGAGCTTTTGAGTGTGGTGAATTTCTTCGATAGCTACCTCATAGTCTTTGAGTTTAGCCATCAGTTTGGCTAAGGTTTTGTTCAGTGCGAAGAATACATTTACCCCTATACTGAAATTAGAGGCGTAGAGAAAAGCGGTTTGGTGCTTTTGGCACAAAGCTACTGCCTCATTGTATTGGGCTAACCAACCGGTAGTACCTGCAATCACGGGGACTTTGTGTGTGAGACAGTTGCTAATATTAGCAAAGGCACTGCTGGGGGTGCTGAATTCTATAGCCACATCGGCTATTGTAATGTCGTAAGAAGTTTCGGCATTATCTATTTTTAACACGATTTCGTGTCCGTGAGCGATGGCTATTTGTTCAATGGTTTTACCCATTTTGCCATATCCGAGTAAAGCTATTTTCATAATTGACTATTATAAATTAAATATTTTATTTCTTCTGTTAAAATACGCAAAGTAGTAGTAGCACGACGGTCAGATAAACAATGAACGAACAAAAGACGGAGCGAGCCGCACGAGCAGATAAAGAAAAGACGAACAAAAGACGAACAAAAGACGAACAAAAGACGAACAAAAGACGAACAAAAGACGAACAAAAGACGAACAAAAGACGAACAAAAGACGAATAAAAGACGAACAAAAGACGAACAAAAGACGGAGCGAGCCGCACGCGCAGATAAAGAAAAGACGAACGAAAAATGGTTCGAGCTGCACGAGCAGATGAACGATAAACGAACCTAAGATGTAGGAATCTTGAATTTATACTACTTTTCAGTCGTTGAGATTCTTCGCAAGAGGCGTAGTTGGTGAGTGTAATTGCGCAGTTCACTATTAAAAATACCGATATGATCTAACCGGTCGATGCGCACTTTGCCAAAAGAATGAATAATCCTGTTGTCGCCTAAGAGAATGCCCACGTGAATGATATTGCCTTCTTCGTCGTCGAAAAAAGCTAAATCACCTGCTTGGCATTCTTCTATAAAACTAAGAGAAACACCACAAGTAGCCTGTTTTTTAGCCGTACGAGGTAGGTGTATGCCGTTGAGTTTGAAAACCATTTGCACCAGTCCGGCGGCATCTATCCCAAAGGGAGTTTTGCCTCCTGTTAAGAAAGGTACGTTTAAATATTCCAAAGCAGTGGGGATAATGCCTTGATGAGGTATTCTTTGGGTAGATTGTGAAGTTTGTAATAGATGATTGTGAGAAAAGGTAGCACCTTTGGGTATGTGCAGAAAGAGGTTGTCTCCGGTTTTCAAACGGAGTTTTGTAAGCCATCGGTGAGCGTATTTTTCTTTCTTTTTTAGAGATTTTTTGTAGTCCTTATCCGAAATTTCTGTAAACTGACTGTTGGCTACCCAGCCTTCAATATTGTCGAACAGCAAGCGTACATAGCTCCAATGCTCTTCTTTATCAATTACTTGCAACAACTCTCCGAAGAGTAATTGCGTAATCATCTCAGCCCCCTCAAAGGGCTCTAAACGTACGGGAACAACGCTCAAATGGCATATTCCATAAGGTGTTTCTAATATCTTCATATTCATCACGCCTGCAAAGATAGCAAATAATTAAGTATTAGCAAGAAACTATTCATATTTTTTTGTTTTTAAATGCTATTTTGTCTACTTTTGCACTCATAACAATCACATTACTATGGCAGTTTACAAACACCCTATTACCTTAGAAGCCGCTTTAAAAGAAGTAACCGAAGAGCGCTTCTGCAAAGGGCATCATTATAAAGATGTTGCCCTCACCGATGCGATGGTAGAGCAGATAGTGCAAGTAAAATCCTTAGTAAATATGGGTTTTATCAATACTGATATTACCGATGAAGCCCTCAAATACTTGGCTACTTTGCCCAAACTAAAACTTCTTTTTTTAGAAGACAATAAGCAACTCACAGGCGAAGGCTTCAAATACTTTGTCGAGAAACCTGTTGACCACGTTTCGTTGGACGGTTGCCCCGTAACCGATGAAACCTTGAAAATTGTTTTGCAAGTGCCTCGCTTGAAGTCTATTTCATTGCGCCGTACCCGCATCACTTTCGAGGGGCTAATGGCTGTGGCGCATTATAGCAGAATAAAGTTCTATCTCGATAAGTTTTTCACCGAGGAACAAATAAAAACCTTTGAACAAGCCCAGCGCACGGCAGGAAAGAAGAAACCTACTGCTACCAATGCTGATGATTTGCAAGTAGTGAAACAATTGCTCTTAAACTTTTTCTCGGCGATGACCCAGTGGGAAGAATTTGCTACAAAAAATGATGAAACAGAAGAGGATGACCTTTTGATAGAAGAAAAATGTAAAACGATTTTTAAAAAATATTGCACCGACAAATGCCGCATAGGCTATCGTCCTGAGTGGATTAGCTTTTCTATGACAAAAGGCGGGACCTATGGCAATCATCAAATTATAGATAGTGAAACCCTTACCAAGAATAAGATATATATTTACACCCAAGACGAGTTAAACTTTCAGTATCGCTTCCTAATTATCCGAAAAGACGGTATTTGGAAGATTGACGAGTGCCAATGGCGTGACGGAGGCTGGAAAAAATACGGATTATAATGAAGACAACTGCTCAACAACTTATAGAAAATGAACTTCAAAAAACAGTTCAGCAGATTAAAGAACATTTTCTCTCAGAAAAAGAGAAGCAAGAACTTGTAGATTATAAAAAGGAGTTAGAACAGCTATTATTCCTTAAAAACCTTTCAGACACCTATCATTTGGAACGAAAAAATATAGAAAAGCTCATTGTTTTGCCTGCTCCTTCTACCGATTTTGCTAATTTTCGTATTGTAGATGATACAGAAATTGAAGAGAGGAAATATTGGCAAGAGTTACAAATAGAGGGTGAAAAACTTTTTTTGAATCAGGGAGATATATTAATTAAGAAAAAATAATAAAGGTAAAAATTAAGTTTGTAGAATACAAAATTGAGTCTGTAGAAAGCAATATTAAGTCTGTAGAATACAATATTAAGTCCGTAGAAAGCAATATTAAGTCCGTAGAAAGCAATATTAAGTCCGTAGAAAGCAATATTAAGTCCGTAGAAAGCAATATTAAGTCCGTAGAAAGCAATATTAAGTCCGTAGAAAGCAATATTAAGTCTGTAGAATACAATATTAAGTCCAAACAATGCAATATTAAGTCCAAACAATACAATATGAAGTACAGGAAACACAATATCAGGTTCAAATAATACGATATTAAGTACAGGCAATGCAATATGAAGTAGAAAACTGACAGAATAGATAAGAAATATACTGAATATTATTTGTTTTTGGTAAAAAGTGAGGAAATATTTTTCGGATTTCTTGGATTTTTTATCAAGAATAATAGGGAAAGTAACAAAAATAGGTAGTAGAACGAAAAGATATAAAAAGGGAAAAAGCCCTATGGAATTTGAAATATAACTTAGTTAAGAGAAACTCATTTGAATAAATAAATATGATAACAGATATATCTCAAAAGCTAAAATCTGATATAAAAGTAGAAGATTTGAAGCAAGAAAATGGTATTTTATGCTGTATGAATGACTATTTCATTAGTGGAGATAACCAAAGGTATATGAAAATGTACGATTGGATGTCTTTTTTCTATGATTTTGGAGAGAAATGGATAGGAAGACTCAAGTATGGACACGCTATTGATCATCTACGTACCGAGTTGATGAGCCGTTTGGAATGGAAAAACAATATTTCGGTGCTTTATGTTTCCATAGGTACAGGAGCTGACTTGCATTACCTGCCACAAGGGATTGATTTGAAAACGATAGACCTTGTAGGAGTTGATATTTCGATGGGAATGCTCAAAAAGTGCAAGAAAAAAATGCAAAAGAAAACTAATTTAACGCTTGTACAATGCCCCGCTGAAGATCTTCCTTTTGCTGATAATATCTTTGATATTGTTTTTCACATTGGGGGCATTAACTTTTTTAACGACAAAACTCGTGCAATGAGTGAAATGCTTAGAGTGGCTAAAGTGGGAAGCAAATTGCTTATTGCAGATGAAACAGCCGACTTTGTGGAGACCCAATACAAGAAGAGTGTCTTCTCCAAATCCTATTTCGAAGGCAAAACAGTCGATTTGAATGCCATAGAACAATGTATTCCTACTTCAGTGGCTGAAAAGAAAACAGAATTGTTTTGGGATAATAAATTTTATGGTATTACTTTTAGAAAAAGTAACTAAATGAGTTATATTACTTTTAAAAGCAAGCTTATAATATGAAAAAGATATCCTTATTAACCTCCTTATTGGCGCTATTCTCTTGTGAACATTCACCAGAGCAACGAAAAACAGCAGAAGCCCTCCTTTTACAATCCGTGATTGCCTATGAATTATTGTGAAGAAAAGGACGGAGGTGTAGTGTTACGCTATTTTCTCAATTGTTCCGACTTGCACAAACAAAAAGATAACCGTTCTACTTATTTATACGATGAAATAACGCAAAAAGATTCCGAAACACACAGTAAAGAACGCGCTTATTATATAGGATATTACAAAAATAGGCAGCTTATTCGTTATAAAAAAGTATATCGAGGACAAGTGTTAATGGATAAAGAAATACACTAACGCTCTATTTATTCAATAAGTCAATACTTTCCAATATTTTTTCATAAGAAGAGAGTTCTTCTAAAGAGACATCATTTTTAAAGCAGTCCATAAGATAATTGCGCCAGTTATAAGCATTTTCATCAGAGAGATATTCTTTTTTGTTCACAGCAAAAGAATATTTAAAGTCAGTTAAAGCATTCTGGTTTATCTTTTTCTCTTTTACAAGATTATTGATAATTCCGATGACGCTTTTTTCTACATCATTGAAGTGTTTTTCATCAGTTTCACCACTTACGATAAGCACAAAGGTAGGAGTAGGCTCACTATAATACTCCAATTCTACATAAGGAGTGTACACCCAGCCCTTTTTTTCTCGTATTTCAGCAATCACTTCCTTGCGCAAGAGCTCTCGCAGCAGTTTGATAGATAATATACCTTTTAAATTCTTCTGATAACTATCTTTATATACGATATTGAAACTTGTGCGTTTGTTTTGTGTTACTTTTAGTGTCTGGAAAAAAGGTTTTTGTATAGTCTTTTTTACTGAGGCTCCCTCTTGTCTCTTTAAATGAGAAAGAGTCCCGACTAATTCTTTCTTTAGTTTATCTATCTCAAAGCTACCCGTTACTACACATAGAAGCTCATCAGAAGATAAAAAGTACTTTTGATAATAACTATAAAGCGTATCTAAATTCATTTTCTGAATATCATCAGTAGTTTTATTGAGCTCAGTAAGCGGATAAGTAGCTCCTTTTATGGCTTCTAATTTAAAAGCCATTTCTTTAAGAAGGTCTGCTTTTTTATCATTCTTTTTACTACTAAGAGATTGTATTTCATCAGCCTTCACCTCTTCAAAGGCTTTATATGCTCGCTCGGGATACCGCAACTTCTGATAGATAAGATTACAAAGCTCCTTGCTTTTATTCACAGGAGCGGTTGCCATTGCCAAGTGCTGATAGCCCTCAGTACCTACTATAAATGTAAGGTTGTTGTGATATAGTAGTTCTTCATAAGCTTCACCTTTTAATGATTCAATACCACCTAAGTGTACATATTGCAAAATATCTTCGTATTGTTTAAATTCCTTTGGTGGCAATAGCGAATACCCTCCTTTAAAGAGTAGTGTAACATTTAGTTTCTCATCATTTTCTGTAGGTTTGAGGTAAATAGTAGCTCCATTAGTGAGTTCAATCCTATGTATTCCTATTTCCTTAAAAAAGGTTTCATTTTTAATGTCTTTGGGATGAAAAGAAATCTCTTTTGTGAGTACCTCAGGTATAACAACAGATATTGTTTTTTCTTCTTCTTTGAAAATGGGAACGGTAGTATCAGGGTGTGCTATTCCATCACTGATAATATGCTTAAAATCCTCGTAAGTATATTCTTTATTATCTGCAGGAGTGTATAGAATGATAGGGTCTTTTAAATTCAGTACGTTTTTGCAAATGTGTTGCCAATGGTGGAGTTGATAGTCTTCTCTCAACTCTTTAATAAGTCTTTCCTTGTCCCTATACTGAGAGATAAAACGCTCTCTAAAAACAAAATTATCAATAAAACTCAGCACCCAATCCTCTGAAGTTCTCTCGGTGGGTATTTTCTCAATAGCAGTAGTTACTTTCTCTAAGGCTTTACCTATTTCTTCTTCTGTGAGTAAGGTTTTTACACCTTCAATAATAGCAAATGTTTTTTTGAGGGTTTGCTCTATATCGTCAGAGGTCATCTCTATCTCCAAAAAACTCGTTCTACGCAAATACCAATACTGACTGATACGAATATCTTCTTTATGTGCCCTAAAACGGTTATTAAGAATTTCTAATACTACTTTCGGAAGTTCTATTTCTTTTCTATATTCGTCTATGAACGGGGTACTTACGTACTCTATGGGGTATAACAAAGATAGTTTTGTTCTCTTGCCTTTCTCCTTTTCAACTGAAAACATTTTTTTATTGGGAAAGGAAATAGGTTTAAGATTTCCCACTTCTTCTCCTCGCTGTCCAAGCATTCCAAAGTGTTCTTTTATTGCCTTCTCAGTAGCTTGTGGGTCTATATTTCCTATTACAATAAGCGAGGCATTTTGTGGAGTATACCATTTCTCATAGAAAGAGCGAAGTTTTTTAGGTGTAACTTTAGCTATTTCTACTTTAGTTCCTATGGGAAAGCGCATCAGTTGCTTGTCATAGCCTACCATAATAGGGTTAAGGTCTTTGTAAGGCTTATAGCTGGCAATTTCCTGTGTGATGATTTTGCGCTCTTTCTCCACTGCCTGTGTGGTAATATCCATATAGTATAACCAATCGGATAGTATATGAATAGTCTTAGCTACCTGCTCAGTATTCACGTTCGAAAGGCTTACGCTGTATACAGTTCGGTCATCGGTAGTATACGCATTGATGTTTTCTCCATATTTTGCCCCTAAACTTTCCCAGAATTTTAGCGCGCTATTCTTAGGGTAATGTTTTGAGCCACTGAAAGCCAAATGTTCTAAGAAATGAGCAATACCTTCTTCTCCTTTCTGTTCTTGAAACGATCCTACCCGCAAACACAAACAGAGTTCCACCCTTCCTTTAGGCTGTTCATTAGGCATTATCACGTAACTAAAACCATTGCTAAGGGTTTCCTTTGTAGCATTATTGGGTAATAAAAACTTTTTACCTTGTGAAAAAGTAATTTCACTTACTAAAATAGCCACTACGAGTATAATATATCTTTGCATATTATTTACTAAAAAACTTTGGCAAATATAAAAAATATCTGCCAAAGCTCCTTAATTTATTATAAATAATTTACTGCAACTATCTATTTGAATGTTACTTTCTCACTTACAAAGCCATTTCTCATTTGCCCTAATAGTTTCGTGTTCTTCACAACGATTTTATAGCTTCCAGCTTTCTTTACAGTCAGCACACCTGTGTTGCTGTCGTACTGATAAGCACTGTTATCGGTATCTTTTAGGGTTACTTCGGTTTGTACACCGTGAGTAGGCTCTTGGCTAATGGCAAAAGTTACTTGGTTATTAGTAACTCTGCCTATCTTAAAGGCACGTTGCTTTACATAACTACACGCTTTTGAACTACTACCAGCTCCTGATAACGAAAAGTCAAGCGAAGGAAATGCTTTTTTAAGGGTATAAATAGCATCTGGATGCAATGCGTTATTTTCGCATTCTATGAGATTTATTTTAGCCGAAATGTTTTCTTGTCCATCGGTGTCGATGCTTGAAAGTGCGTTCCAATTTGCTAATAAACGTTCTAATTTAGCAAGTCCAGCAATTTTAAGATAGGAAAGAGCGCTTGGTGCAGTTGCTTTGGTCTCTCCTTTCTTATACCCATTAATATTTACTAAAGTAAGTTCTTTATAAGGTGATAAATCAACAGCAGTAAGCCCTTCGTTACCTTGCAAACTCAACATCGAGACATTGGCAGGAAGTTTGAAAGGAGTGCTACCTTTTAGTTCATTGTTGTTAAGATGGAGTTTGGTAACTTTGTTAAGAGAAGAAGCTTCAATATTTGCAATCTTATTTCCTGCAAGGTCAAGCGTTTTGAGTTCGCTTAACCCTTGAAGGGTGATGTTATTAAAATTACCATTCTGAATCATTAGCGAAGTAAGTTTTGGGCAAGCGGTAACGGATGCCTTAGTAACTGAAGAAATTTTGCTGATATTAATGTCGGTTAAGTTAGGCAATCCTTCCACACTAAGATTTTTCGCAGAGTTAGCAGTAAGTTTTTTAAGTGCCAATGAGGTCAATTTAGGATATGTAGTGGCATTAAAATCCAAATTCTTCATTGGAGCGTCCTCAATATTCAGTTCGGTCACATTTGCATTGTTCAGCAAATTGAGCTCTTTAAGTGTTTTTTCAGCACTCACCTGAATATTACTTGCCCCAATATTATTTAGAGTAACATTCACTAAATTCTCACAGTAATAATAACTACTTATGGCAAAATAATCCTCATCGTTAGTGGTTTTAAGGCTTGGGAAATCGGTTAAGGAAAGAGTTTCTAAGCCTTTCAAGTTACGAATAGTGATTTTTTCCAAAGGAGAAGTCTTTTGGGTATCATTTCCTTTGAGAATAATACTCTTTAAAGACGGAATGCTACCATCAATATACACAGTAGAAAGTTCAGGAGCAGTAAGTTCCACTTTTTCTAACTTTGTAAAGGCATTATTTACATCAAAAAAATCCAATTTGGTTATACCTTTGCCTCCACCTTTTGTGCCACCGAGCTCAGAAACAAAATAAGTGTCTTTACCATTAGCAGTTTCTTTTTTCCAGATGACCCCCAAATGTTCTTTTTTCCATTGCGAAGGGTCATCAGTTTTAAAGTCCTCTTCAAAGCCATTCATTTTAGCTATTTTGCGGAGGAATTTCACATCATCAGCACTACAGCTTGTCACGCTTTTAGGATCATCATAAATGGGAGTGGCAGGCGTAAGCTCTGTCCAAGGCACAGAGGGCTTGGGTTTGTCTGGGGTAGGTGTTTCGCTGTCGTCGTTCTTCTGACAGCTGATTGCCAAGCTCATTGCAAGGGCAATCATCGTGTAATTACGAATGTAACTCATTTTTAGTTTTGTTTATAATTAATTTTAAAGTGTTTTTACTTAATGTTTATTGGGCTATATACTCTATTTTTACGATAATGTAGTCCCCACCATATTCGTGAGAGATTAGAAATTCAAACGACATCTTCTTTTCCGTAAAGTTAATGCTTCCTGTTGAAGCTTTCCAAGCTCCTTTTTCATATTTATCACTTAAAATATTGGTAGTATTTAGATAATAAATAGGGTTAGGACCTCCCGCTTGCCCATTATTCTCTATCGCAATGGGATTTCCTTCATCTACTAACTTTTTAAACCTATCATAAGCAGAATAAGTGAATTGAAAAGGTACCATATCTGTTAAATCATCGTATAAATCCTTTGTCTTATGGATAAATTCTATTTGGCTAACCCCATTAGTAGGACTCCCTATCTTGATATTGTCCAAAGTAACCCCAAAAGTCTCTTTGCTATCCTTATTCCAATTAATCAAAGGCATTATAGCTTTTGCCACAGGTGACGCGGGAAAAAATTCGGTATCCTCAACGGTATTTTTTCTAAGCAAGAATAGCCAAAATTCTGTCAATCCCATTGGATTATCAGTCATTTTCAGTACAGGACTATCAGAAGTAGCCAAAGCACTAAGCGTGATAAGAGTACTTCCGTTAATTTCTCTTGTAAATTCCTTCACAAATGGTTCTGCATTACCACCAGCAGGACTAAAAATAGTACCTGTTACTTTTACTTTCCCCATAAAGGGGTACAAATCTATTCCTTTTGCCTTATAAGCGTTTAACAATTGGCGTTGGGCAGGGGTGAGATTCATTACTATTGCTGAAGGTTTTACAACTATAGCCAAATCTTCTTGTGCTATAAGCCCTGTTACGGGTTCAAAAGTAACTTTAAGGCGTTGTTCTTCGGTTATGGTTGCATTTGCTTTAAGAGTGAGGGTAAAAGTAGCCTCACGCGCCTCTTTGGCAATGATAATAGGATTAGCAGAAAGGCTTACAAGGTCGGAGGTTTGACCTTGTGCATCTACCACTTTTAGATGAATGGCCGTATCAGCATTCACTTTGGTTGTTAGTGAAAATTTAGCTTCAATTTTTTGATTAGCTTCTCCTAATGTAAGCACTTTATCGCCTTTGGCAGTGATATACACACGGTTTTCACCGCTGTATTGAGGAGCAGAGTCGTCGTTCTTAGAGCAACTCACAATGTTCAGGGCAATAAACATACCCATTGCTAATTTACTAATAAATTTCATATATAATACTCATTAAATGTTTCTTATTTGTATGTCAAATGTTTTTATCTTAACCGTTTAACATTATTACTTTTTCCACTTTATCTCTATCTTATCTTCACTCGTTCTTTATTTTTTCTTGTGGCTCATACCGTTCATTGTTCGTCTTTTGTTCGTCTTTCCTATAAGGTTCGTATAGGTTCTCCTAACTCTACCATTAATTTAAGCTTTAATAAACTAGCCCTATTTTTCATTTCACCAAAAAATGCTCGTCGTGCTACGACTGGTTTACACCTTCTCCAACATTCCATCCTTTATTTTGTAAAATAGCAGTGTTGTAACGCTTTTCAGAGGCAGGAATAGGAAGTGTCCAGCGCGGATCGGTTGCCTCAATGGTGTAGTTTGTACCTGCCGTAGTGGTACGCACAATAGGACGATGATTGCGCTTGAGGTCAAAAAAGCGGATGGGCTCTCCCACAAACTCTTTTTGCTTTTCAGAGAGCAAAAGGGTAAGCAGAGTGTCGGTGTCAGTAGCTGCTGGGGCAAGTGTATTGGCATTCCGAGCGGTTAAAAGGACATTCAGCAAGGCAAATGCACTGTTTTTGTCGCCTTGCTTGAGGTAGGCTTCAGCAAGTAGGAACACCAATTCTGATGGGCGTGTCCACGTGTAATACTGCACTTGTTCACGTGCCTTCACTTGCTTGCGATACTTGCCCAAGAGGCGATTGTTGGCATTGTGGGGAGCTACTATCGTATAGACATCAGTTCGTACATCGGTTGTAGTGTATGAAATAGTGCTTGCCACAAGCAAGTAATCACCTATGTTTTCATTGTATTCCAATTTCATATACGGTGAGACACTAACGTTGCGTGTATCTAAGGCAAAAAGACGCAAAGCAGAAGCATTAGCTGACCAAATATTAGCTGCGGGCAAAGTGGTGAGGCTTGTTTTGTATTTTTCGTAAAGCGGAAGCGCAAGCTCAATGGCTTTGACATTGTCCTGAGTCCACAAAGCCAACTCCGCCCTGATAAGTTGCGCTACCTCTGGGGTGATATAGTACGTATTGGTATCTTGCTCTGCCGAAATGGTGAGCAATTGCTCAATCACGTTCACCGATTGAGAAAAAGTAAGCCTGTTTTGCTCTTTGGTAAGGTTAAATTTGTCTTTTATCAAAATTCCATAGGGTTCGCTATTGGTTGTAGCATAAGCAGGAGAAAATATTTTCAGCAATTCAAAATAACAAAGAGCTTTGAGATAGATAGCACGTTGCTTGATGAGCCTCAATTGCCTACTTTCGGCATCGGTGAGGGGCGAAACATTAGGCAAACGCTCCAAAAGTACATTGCATTGGGCAATGGTAGCATAAAGAGACTTCCATATGCTCTCAGAATGATTAATAAGTTCACGCCCTACCCATTCGTAAGTGTTTTTGAGCTCTACTTCACGCGGAAGGTAGCTACTTGGTATCATATCATCGCTTCTTGCGACCCACGTAAGGGCATCGTTATAGGGAGCAAAGGACGTGTAAGCCGCTGCAAGCGAACGTTCAGCGGTAACCACCGAGGTAATAGCATCGGGGTCACTCACTTCGTCTTCTGGCGGAAGGTCTAAAGAACAACTCATAATAGCTAAACTAATGGCCGAAAAAAGAAATATTCTGTATATAAGCATAATATTCAATTTAAAAAGATAAGTGAAGGTTCAAGGTAATAGTAGGAGGTAGCGGATTTACAATATTATTTGTTTCAGGGTCGCTCTCTTTGTATTGACTCCATACCGCAATATTGGTAGCTGTAACTCCCAAAGTAGCGTGACGTATTTTCCCAATAGAAGCTAAGTCTTCTTGACTGAACTGATAACGCACAGATAGATTCGTAAAGCGTAAGAAGTCGGTCTTCATTAAAGTCTTGTTGTTAGGCTGACTAAGGTTCTCAATGGCACTCGACGAGTAGAAAGGGGTGTGATATCTCTTGTTCTCATCGCCTACTCGCCACCACATATCGGTAAGCTGGGCTTTGGCAGCATTGAAGCGTGCCGAATCCAAGTCGCGAATATACTTATTGCTATAATTGCGCACCCCGCCAAGTGTATAATAGAAGTCAGTAGATAGTTGCCATTGTTTATAGTTCACATAAAAGTTGAAACCTCCGCTAATAGGTGGAGTTGATTGCCCTAAGTAGATAAAATCTTCCCCTCGCAAGGTGGTAGTGGCATTCACTTGTCTACCATCAGCTGTGATAAACTCAGGCAATCCTGTAATAGGATTAATGCCAGTAGAGTTCAGCCCGTAAAGTGCCTCGGTAGATTTGCCTACCTGATATTCAGGGAGCTTCTGATCGGCACTGGTGTAAATACGGTCTCTTCCGTATAGGTCAATCACCTTATTTTCGTTATACGAAAGGTTCCCGCCCCAGCTCACATTCCAATCGGAAGAGGTAAAAATAGGCTGATTGATACTCACTTCTATTCCTTTATTCTCCAAGACACCTATGTTTTGCATCTGTACTTCAAAGCCAGAAGAAGAAGGAATAGGAATGGTAAGCAAAGCATCTTTGGTCGTGCGCTCGTATACTGAGAATTGCAAATTAGTTTTGAAAATAGTAGCCGAAAGTCCAATATCGGTAATAAGGTTTTGTTCAGCTCTCAAATCTTTATTGGGGAGTGCTGTAATATTCATTATACGCGTGTCGGCATAGCTTTCGGGTAGATATTTAAAGGTGGCTGTTATCAGTGAAGGCGATATAGCCTGCGCATTGGCAGTGTGTCCATAAGAACCTCGTATATCTAATTGTGATAGCCACTCTACTTCTTTTAAGAAAGCGTACTCTTTAATATTAACACTTACTCCTAATGCCCAAGCACTGTTCCAACGTTTTTCTCTGGGCAATATCGATGAGGCATCAAGTTTATAAGTACCAAAAAGATTGTAGGTACTATTGTAAGTATACCCAATGAGCCCTCCAAACCCCAGATTCCGATCTGTTTGTTTACGCCCTCCCACAGTAGGTTTCCCCGCTCCTGTAAGCGAGTTGTCAATTGCCGCTACCGAGCGTATTTTGCCGTACAATCCGTGCCCTACTACCGATAGATTATCGGTGATAGAAGTATAGTTGTCGGCATTAGCACCCAGGGTAAGCTCGTGTTTGCCAAAAGTTTTTTCGTAGTTAATACGCATATTAGCTGTAATATTGGTAAGTGTATTTTTAGCTTGGTATAAAGTCCCTAAGGCGTTGCGCGCTCTCCCAGAGTTTCTTTCAGAAAAGGCAGTCTCAGGAGTTATTTGCAAATCATCTGTCAAAGAATAATCTAAACCTGCCACAGCCGATAACTCTAATTCAGGACGTATTTTCCAGTTGAAACTCAATGAAGTCCCTATGTTTTTAGTAATGTTTTCCCTGCTAAACTGATTGAATAGATCGCTATAACTTCTGTTAGGATAGGAATATAGTCGTTTGGAATTTTTACTCTCGTAAGGGTTCAATTGGTAAATCAAATCCTCTATTGAAAAGTTAGCACCATTTGGAGTACTCACCTTTGCATAAGAACCATTAATTGATAGAGTAGCAACCGCATTTTCCGATAAGGCTTGATCTATTGCTAAACGAGAAGAAATGCGGGATAGTCCATTCCCTTTTATCTGTCCGTCTTGTTGCAGATATCCTAACGAGAAAAAATAAGAGGTCTTTTCATTGCCATTTTGGAAACTGAGATCGTGTTTTTGGTATACTTGTAAGTTAGTGAGCTCCTTATGCCAATCGGTATTGATGGCACGTAAAGAGTCTAATTTTTGTCTTCCTTCAGTTAAACGTGCTTGCAACTCAGGGGTACCTCCGTATTTCCTATTGATGTATTCTTCACTGTACAGATAGCCTGGTGTACCTTCATTCTTCAATAAACGCTCTAATTCTAATTTCTCTGCACTGTTCATCAGTTGTGCTTTCAGGGGTGATGCAAAGGTAAATCCCGTTTGTAAGTGATAACTCAATACCTTTTCCCCTCCGCGTTTAGAGGTTATTTCTATCACCCCATTCGATGCTTTAATACCGTATAGAGCTGTAGCTACTGCATCTTTTAGCACTTTCATCTCTTTGATATCTTCAGGATTGAGATAATAAAAGGTCTCTGCCGAAATCATTTTTCCGTCCAATATAAACAGTGGCTGGTTAGCTTCGTCTCCTTTACGTAACGAAGAATTTCCACGTATGCGAATTTCGGGAGTCGCTCCCACTTCACCCCTGTTAATAATGCGTAACCCTGGTGCTTTGCCCTGCAATGCCAATGCCAATGAAGGAACAGGAATATTTTTAACTTCTTGCATCGCTATAGCTTCTACATTTCCCGTTTTAGCACGTACATCTATTTCGTTGATGTTTTGCTTAGCAGTTACCTGTACTCCTTCAAGCATCAACATATCTTCTTGCATCGTGATAAAAAACTCAGCACTCCCCTGAAAGGTACGTTTTACTGTTTTCATTCCTATATAGCTAAAAACAAGCTCACCCTTCTGGTGTAAGGTTTGAAGTGAAAAAGCACCGTTTATATCAGTAGCCATTCCTTTAGCTGTATTGTTAATACGTACCGTTACTCCGCTAATAGGAGTCCCTTCCTTATCTTTAACAACACCTTTAAGAGTGATAGTATTTTGAGCTATCACGTCGCCAAAAAGAATAATAGTAAAGATGAACCATAAAATAAATTTCATTTCACATACCATATTTTGAGAGTGCAAAGATAGTATTTTTATTTTATCTAAATAACAATTGATGAATAATTTTATTAAAGAGAAGGATTATTTTTGTGTGATAATAATCAAATCTGTTTATAATCAGTGGTTTAATTAGTGAATAATTAAATGATAATGTTATGAGAAAAAAAGAGTTTGCTAAACTGCAATATAAAAGCCATAACAAACAATTGTTTGTTATGGCTTTTTTGTAGAAAGTCTATTTGTTAAAAGTTATTTCTTAGTGGCAGCTTTTTCAGCTTTTGCAGCATCTTGTGCGGCTTTCATTGCAGCACGAGATACTCTCACCTGGCAAACCACAGTATTATCTGGGTGCATAATCTTGTATTTATCTTGTGCTAATTTAGTAACGTATAGCTTGTTACCCATTTCTAAGCCCGAAATATCTACAGGAACAAAATCAGGTAAATTGTCAGGAAGAGCTTTTACTTTTAGTTTGCGGTTCACAATACGCAAAGTACCCCCTGCCATAATACCTGGTGAAGTTCCCTCAATTTGAATTGGCACTTCAATAGTAATTTCTTTGTCTTTGTGAAGCTGATAAAAATCGATGTGGATAATTTTATCAGATACAGGGTCAAACTGAATGTCTTGTAGAATGGCGTTATAGGTTTTACCATTCAATTCAATCGCAGCGGTGTATACGTTAGGAGTGTACACGATGTTTTTGAATGCTAATTCAGGTGCTGAAAAATGCAGAACATTGTCTCCCCCGTATAGTACGCAAGGAACCTGTCCAGCATTACGTAAGGCTTTGCTCGCAGCTTTGCCCACGCTTTCTCTTTGAGATCCTTTGATTGTAATTGATTTCATTTATTTATAAATAATTATTAAGTTACTTGTTCTTAGGCGTTAGGTTTTGTTAGATATTAAACATCAATCCTTACCTTTTCTTTTTTGCTTTTCACCTTGCTACATTATAAATTTAGAACTGATAGGCTCGTTGTGGTGTACGCGATGCATTACATCAGCAAAAAGATCAGCACAACTCAGTACTTTTATTTTGCTCGAAGGCTGCTTTAGTGGAATCGAATCAGTCACGATAAGCTCTTCTAAAGCCGAATTCTCTATGCGCTCATATGCGTTTCCGCTCAGTATAGGGTGAGTAGCCACCGCTCTTACACTTACAGCTCCTCTGTCCTTCATCAGTTGGGCAGCTTTCACCAAAGTACCTGCTGTGTCTACCATATCGTCTACCAATACTACGTTTTTACCTTCTACTTCACCTATGAGCTCCATTGTTTCAATCACATTGGCTTGTTTGCGCTGTTTATAGCAAATCACCACATCACATTTCAAGAACTTAGAATAAGCATAAGCCCTTTTAGAGCCTCCCATATCGGGCGAAGCAATACACAAATTGTCTAAGTGCAACCCCTGTAAATAAGGCAAGAAAATGCTCGAAGCAAAAAGATGGTCTACAGGGCGCTCAAAGAATCCTTGAATTTGGTCGGCGTGCAAGTCCATCGTCATAATACGAGTAGCACCTGCCGCTTGCAAAAGATTAGCCACCAATTTTGCCCCTATTGGCACTCTGGGTTTATCTTTCCTATCTTGGCGAGCCCACCCAAAGTAAGGCATTACTGCTGTGATGTGCCTTGCCGAAGCGCGTTTGGCAGCGTCTATCATTAGTAAAAGCTCCATCAAGTTATCTGAATTAGGGAAAGTAGAGCATATTAAGAAAACGCGTGCCCCTCTAATCGATTCTTCATAAGAGGGCTGAAATTCACCATCACTATAATAAGAAAGTTTAACTTCACCGAGCTGAGTACCGTATTTTTGCGCAATTTTCTCAGCCAGCTCTATGCTTTTAGAGCAAGCAAAGATTTTTGAATTAGGGGTGGTTTCACTAAACATTTTTATCAGTAAATGTATTAAGGTATAAAAACTTCTAACTTTTCAGGGTGCAAAGGTACGAATATTAATTGTAATTGCAAGTATCTTGATGTGTTTTTTTATTTTATGAGCCAAAACATACCTCGCTTTACCTTATTTATTTGTCTCTTTATTACACCAATTACACTCTCCCACTACTTTTGTCATTTCTCATTTGTCACTAGTCATCTCTTCCTTTTTCCGTCATATTCCCTCCTAGTGCCTACGGCCTAAGGTCTATCACCTATTTCTCTTTCTTTCGTCTCGAAACCTCGTTTTTAACATTTTTAGCGTTATTGTATTATATTATGAATCAATTTACTTATATACCCTTTCTATACCAATCGTCCAAGATTCGTATAAGCTTCCTATAAGCTCTCTATAAGCTAACCCCACCCTCCTAATACCCTTTTTCCTTCAAAATCCCTCTCAGTCTACTTCTGATATTTTTCGTTTTTCTCCGAAGTCTAAACCCCTTCTTTGAGTCTCTCCGAAATTCTCCAACTAATTCCCACATTTCCTAATTTTCTCATTTCCTCATTTCCTCATTTCCACATTTCCCAATTAATAACCCACTGCTCGCATAATACTCCCCCTTATATCAAACTCAGAAAGTAAGCCCTAAACTAAATTGATGAAAAGTATTCACTTTTTGACTCGTAAATACTCCTATTTCACTGTTAAACCCTACAAAATAGCTTAATGAAGGCGAAAGTTTGTGATGGTATTGCAAACTCACCTCATAACGCTGTCTATCCGAAGCAAGAAAGCGGGCATTGTGCAAAAGCATTGCGCTGAGCTCAGCTTCATTGCGGTCATTGCGCAATAGATAATTCTCGTGTAATACTTTCCGATACCGATACTGCACGCCTGTTACTCCTATACTCTTCTCCCCTAAGGGTGCTACAACACTTATCGTCATTCCAACATTCATATAATCAAAATGCTGAAAACTCCTCACCAAAGTATAATCCTCACGATAGGTTTCATAACTCACATAAGGCATTATACGATACTGCATAGCATTGTCGAAACCAAAAAGCACACCTAACTGATATTGCTCGCATTTAAGGGTATAGTTTTTGTTCTTCGCAATAACCTCTGTCCAATTGTTATTGCGCCCCGAGAGGATAGGCTCTACGCCCTTTTTACTTTGCTGATAATATCCTAATTTAAATCCGTAGTGATAGTGAGCACGACGGAACAATTTGGTAAGTTCTGTATTGAGTACCCTATTGGTTAGGGTTACTGCAACAATCCCATTGTCATCAGTCATATACTTCTCAATCGTCAGTTGATGGTAATCCCCTGTGAGGAAAAAGTCGTCCGCCCTGCTGATAGCCATTCCCCCACCATAACCATAACCTTCGTAAAAAGCCCTCAGTTTATTGCCTTTCAGCAAATGGTTGTAATACCCCAAGCCATTGAGGTGATACACCGTAGGCACCCCTAATTCGTTAAAGAACCTCAGTTCGTTTGATTGGGTATATTTCACAAAAGTGCTATAAACACCCATCTTCCACTGCATTACCTTCCACATAAAACCCGATTGCAATTGCAATTGCGAAGTAATATCCTTAGGACGCGGGTCTTTATCCCTACTTGCTAATTCAGCTTGGTAATTCAAG
The DNA here is from genome assembly GCF_002998835.1 of Capnocytophaga sp. oral taxon 864. Taxonomy (NCBI): domain Bacteria; kingdom Pseudomonadati; phylum Bacteroidota; class Flavobacteriia; order Flavobacteriales; family Flavobacteriaceae; genus Capnocytophaga; species Capnocytophaga sp. oral taxon 864. Next base: position 702,371 of record NZ_CP027232.1, on the reverse strand, counting down.
GAGATGCCCCAATGCAGGCGTTGCCATTGTTTGGCAAAACCACCCGTAAAGGCGTATTGTTCGCTGTGCAAATCTCCCCCTATGGCATCAGCAGTGAAGTAAGGATACAGCAACTCACCATCTAACGACTCGTTCCAGCGAATGTGTTTTAGGGTTCGATTTATATACGACGCATCACCCCAAAGCGTACGTGTGCTGTCATAAGGAAAATAAGAGTTCGCCTTTACTGAGAAAGCAGTATGACCTTCAGGATACTGTTGGGCATACGCCTGCTTATCGCTTCCCTCGTAAGTCGTTTGCACCGACGAAAAGCGATATTTCCCCCAATCTGTCATTGTTGCCGGATTCTGAAAGTAAGCTCTATAAATGCGTTGAATACTTTGTTGCTCTTTCAGTTTCAGCAGAAGGGTATCGATGGTATCTTGCCCCCAAGCAATCATCTCGCAGAGAAAAAATAAAAATAATATGTTGAGTGGACGATGTGTCAATTCTAATTCATTGATTTGTCAATAAAAAATGCTACAAACTTTGCCAAAGTTTAACTTTGGCAAAGTTAAATCTGCAAAAGCAATATTTCACTCTTCACTTTTCACTTTTTAAGTGTAGGTGTAGTGAGGATTTCGAAATCTTCAGTAGAGTTGTTAGTATCTTTAAAGATAGGCTTACCATTGTTTTCAGAAAGAACCTTACGGCGTACAGATTTGCCATAACGGGTTTTGTCTCCCTCATCTTTAGTTACATAAGTATAGCCTGAATCCAAAGAAGTATCGGTCACCAACCATTCGAAACCTTTTTCAGTACTTAGATTTACGGCATCTACTATCCACTCATTAGGAATTTTCAACGTACTTCCTGTCTTTTTAACTATTTTGCCTTTAACATTAACTTCATATTCATAGTCATATCTAAGCGTAGAAGTAGCAGTACCTTCTGGGAAACGCGCTATCACATAGCTTCTATTACCTCGATTATTGAATATGAGAATACCATACAAATTGATGTTATTGGTAACAGTAGGGCTATCTATATCTTTTACTCTTGGAGGATAATAATTCTCAAAGTTAGCTTTGCTCAAATCTAAAGAATTAGGATTGTTTTCTTTATGGTTAATTCCTTGTTCAGCAATAACAATAGAAGCACCTGGTTGCACGGGATATTGAGTGCCTGTACCAGGTATTTGCACCATACCTTCTACTGCAAAGGCCTCTTTCATTATATTGGGAGTGTAATCTCTTTTGGTTACCGTTAAAAACTTAGAATCTGCTAATACCAAACCATCGGCGTAAAGCACCTTATCGGTATTGTTATAAAGTTTGATATACTGGTCACCAAAGTATTGTTTTCCTTCAGGAGTTAAAGTGCCAACAAAAAAGATTTCTTCTATAATAAAGTCATTACCTTTAGCTTTGATAGATAAAGGTATTTTAAAAGAGCTATCGCTAAGCACATCTATTTTGCTAACGAAAGCACTGAGTTCACCTGCTACGGTCTTGCCATCAAGGGTATAAGTAGCAGTGGTGGCAATGCGCAGTTCATAGCTCCCCATCAAAAGAGGAAGGGTTAATTCATTTTGAGAAAGATTAGTAAAAATACGTTCTACTTTCTCATTCTTGTTGAGTTCTGTAAGAGTAAGGGTGAGCGTACCATACCGAACATTGGTTACCTTATTAGGATTTTGTAGCTGAAGGGTAAGATTGCGTGTTGTAACAATGGTGTTGATATTATCATCATCCTTCTTACAAGCGTTTAAGAGCACTAAAGTAAGTGCTAAAGCTAAAAGTTGTTTTAAATGTCTCATAATATGTTAATTTATTAATTTGCTAATTTACTCTTCCCTAAAGAAATGTTCATCTCCATTCCAAAATAGGGGTTGATGAGTCCGCGACGGTTGATGTATTGTCTGTTCACACGGTAGTCCTCGTAAAAGTTGAACAGATTGTTTACATATATCGAAAGGGTAAAGTATTTATAAAATTCTTTTGATATTTTCAGATGTATGTTCATTGATAATGGGGTTCTATCACTGAGACTTATAGTTGTAGGGCGTATGAGCCATTGCAATACGGGGTCACTCGCTTCTGTCGCTGTATATGGGTGACGCACACCATCTTCACTGATGTAGTGAGTGGGCACACGACTAAGAGATGGACTGCTGTTGATAACATACCAAGTGAGGTCGCAACGCACAGAGGTGATGAGATGCAGTTCAGGGAGGTAAGTATCGGCTACGAGACTGGTTTGTAACTGTTCACAGTCGTACTTCTCCATTTCAGGATATACTCCCAGATTGTAATATTTGCGGTTGTTAATGATATCTTTATCGGCAGGACGATATACAGGCAATGAGTTGTAATACAAGCTGTGAAACCACGCACCACTAAGGGTAAAGCGAGTGTTGAGCAATTGTAGGCGCTTGCTACTGTACTGAAATTCCACCCCTTGTTTATCGATAGCTGAGCCATTGCTCTCCATATCTGAGAGTATTAGGGCGTCTTGCACAGTATAGGGCAGGTTTTCTACCAAAGGAGGGGCAGTAATCGCATTGTGATTGAGCCCTGTAGCATCGTATTTTTTATAGAATACCTTGTGATAATCGCTCATTTTTCGAAAACCCGATTGCATACGCTCGTCGAAATAGGTGATAAACAGCGAATGGTGGTCGTATTCCAAGCCAAGACGCACTTCGGCTTTGCTGTTCACCGCGGGCATAATGCTGTAGTTCACTTGCGGAAAAATATACGTTTTATAGTGCAATTGGCGGTATGCCCTTTGGCTGTGATAGTAATTTAGCTGAACAAAATCTTCGTATTTTTCTTGAGGGTAGAGCATCTCTTGAGTAGGGAGTTTGCTGTGCTTGCCCCAACCACCTGTAAGACTGATACTGAGAGCTTTTTGGTTAGCAAACTCAATTTTAGGGAAAGTAACTTTCATATTCACACGTGGGTCGAAACACACCTTGTTATGCAATGCGTAGCGTGAATCAAGTCCTAAAAGGGTGTTGGCACGCAAACCAGCACGCAAAAAGAAATCGGTATGCCAAAAGGTTTTTTCTAACTGTTCTTCAACATAAAAAGACATATCCTGCATCGCGGGAATACTCTTGAAAGCACGCGGACGTGTAGTCATTTCAGGTGAAGGTGGGTGCGCCAAATCGTATACCTGACCCAGACCGTTGTTTTTGTTGTAGTTGTAAGTAAGCCCTATAAGAAACTCGTTAAGGAATCCTACAAAACGTTTATAACCTCCTGCTGCAAAGTCGGTATAAAGGTGTAGCGGTTTGCCATCTACGAGCAAGTGCGACACATAGTTAGGGTCGGAAAATGCGCCATAAAATTCACCTGCTTCTGTGTTTGTGAAGACAGGGCGCGCATTGGTGATTTGCACCCATTTGTCTTGTTCAATACGGTCGAAACTCTGCGAGTAACTAGTTTTGAGTACCAATGTTTTGAAGAATGTTTTGTGGAGTTCCCAACTCAGCCCATTGGCGATACGGATATTGTTGTAAGTAGATTGATAAGCATCATAGCGATCAAAACCTACATCGGGGTCGCGTTTTTCCTTGTCGATAGTGCCCGTATAGTCGATGCTGAAATTCCACGTAAGCGGATTTTTGGTATTAAAGTGTTTTTCGGCACGAGTCGAAGCAGTGTAACGTTTGTAGTTTTCAAAGCTGTTACGCGGGTCGGGTTGGGAATCTAAATAATCCAAACTGAAGTTAAGTTTGAAGCGATTTTCAGTAAGTTCAAAGCCTTTGCCTATATAGAAAAGTTTGCTAAAACCATCGGCTTTGGCGCGCGCCCTAAGGGGAGTATAGCCTTTTTTGCGGTGAATTGTTACTACTCCACTGCTGATGTCACCAAATTTCACCGATGGAATACCGCGTATAATCTCCACTGTTTCAATATCATCGGTAGCAATGGTGCGCATATCTACCCCTGAGCGGGTAGTGTTGCGCTTCTCATCGGCGTAATTCGATTGAGGGGTGATAATCATTCCGGTACCTACCGTAGATTGCATATTGTTATTCACATCTAAGGGAACACCATCAATATTGAAGCCTACGCCTAAAGAGGAAATACTATAGCCGTCCATAGGCGTTCCTGTCTGCCTGAGAGTGAGCGTATTGGCATAGTTCAGTGAGGGAGTCGTAACTTGCCGACCAGGGAGCAAACTCACCAAATCGGCAAAGCTGGAAGGCTGGAGATGTCGCATAGCTTTGCGGTCGATAAGCAAAGTAGAGGTAGGAGCAGGAAGTTCTTTGGCAGTTACTACCACTTCTTCTAACTGAATAGGCTGTGTAGTATCAGAAATAGTAGTAGGAGAAACAGTGGTGAAAGTTGCAGTTTGAGCGTAAAGAGCTGAGCAAAAAATAGGAAAAGCAATGAGTGCCAAAGAGATGAACCTTTGGTATCGTAATGATTGTGTATATTTCTTTTTACTTTTCATTCTTCACTAAATAGGACTGCAAAGGTAGTACTTTTTTTGAATTATATAAAACAAATCTAAATAATATTAATATTAAACTTATAAAAATGCTTAATTTAACATCTGTTAAATATAACAGAATACTATTTTTTCAATCGCTTTTGCATCACTATATTACCTCTCGTCGAATTCATTTAACCTTTGCACCTCCTACTATCCCCTTCCTTCCATTTCTTTCAAAGTCTTTCCGAAACCTCCAATAAGTCACTTTTACATTTATTAAATTCCAAATTTCCTAACTTTCAAATTGACTAATTCTCTAATTTACCCTTCCTTTTCTTTCGTATCGAAACCCTGTTTTTGGCATTTTTAGTGCTGTTGTATGATATTATGAATCAACTATTTATATACCCTTTCTATACCAATCGTCCAAGATTCGTATAAGCTTCCTATAAGCTTCCTATAAGCTAAGCATACCCATTTTACCTCTTATCTTTTATCTTTTACCTGAATTACCTCTTCCGTTCCTCTTCGTTATCTTTCTGCTTCTTCATCTCTTTTCTAAGACAATCCGAGAACTCCGATTATATCTTTTTGTATAACAAAGAAAATAAAAATATTTCAGTTTTTCTTTGGTAGTTAGAAAAATATTCTTACCTTTGCCCCGATTAATAGAATAGTACTGTATGAAACTGTATACTTTTCAAATAATGATGATGTGTTGTACCTTCTCTGTGAGCGGTGCAAGACTCGTTATTTCTTGAAAGTATCAGTATATATATTTTAGTAAACGAAATAACAACGCCCCACTGCTCATAATAGGTAGTGGGGCTATTTTTTTTATAATAATGACAAAAGTAAATTGCACCGAGAGTTTCATTATCGAACTCTATCAAGAAAGTAAAAATATCAAACATCACGTAAGCAAACAGCGTATTAACGCCTTTGTAGAAGAACTCTTTCAGTTCTTATTTCTCATAGATGAGCGTACTTGTCTCTCTAAAGCGAATATAGAAGCACGCTATGAGGAATTGCGTTATGATTTTATCAGTATTGTAGATGATTTTCTGCAAAACAAACCTCAGAAAGAGCAACTAACTGATTATTACGATTGTATTTTGCCCACTATTTATGCTCAATTAAAACAAGATGCTCAGTATTTTATCGATAGCGACCCAGCAGCTACCTCTCTGAGAGAAGTACAAGTTACCTATCCTGGTTTCTTTTCTATTATGGTATATCGTATCGCTCACGAACTATGGACGCGCGAAGTACCACTCTTGCCCCGTATACTCACCGAATACGCCCATAGCAAAACAGGTATCGACATTCACCCAGGAGCAACCATTGGCGTCCCTTTTATGATAGACCACGGTACGGCTATTGTTATTGGTGAAACTACGGTTATAGGTAACCACGTAAAAGTATACCAAGGGGTTACCTTAGGGGCACTTTCAGTATCGGTAGATAAGGCTCATACCAAACGTCATCCTACTATTCAAGACAATGTGGTAATTTACTCAGGTGCCACAATCTTAGGAGGTGAAACCGTAATAGGTCACGATAGTGTTATTGGCGGGAACGTATGGCTTACCCATAGTATAGAACCTTTTACTAAAGTTTTCCACAAGAGTCAAATTATAGTAAAAGACAACGAAGTGTATGAAGAACCTATTAATTTTGTAATTTAGTCTTTAAACATTAGTCCCTAATACCAATTCACTAATCATTAACCACTAACTATTAACAAATACGTAACTAATAAATAATTATATAATGTTGTACAAAAATGTTTTAGAACTTATCGGGCGTACTCCCGAAGTGAAAATTAATCGATTGTTTGGTAAAGATGCCAACGTATTTATCAAGTTAGAACGCTTGAACCCAGGCGGTAGTATTAAAGACCGTATCGCACTCGCAATGATTGAAGATGCTGAAAACAAAGGTATCCTCAATAAAAATACTGTGATTGTAGAGCCTACCTCAGGTAATACAGGGGTTGGACTTGCCTTAGTAGCTGCCGTAAAAGGTTATAAACTCATTGTGGTAATGCCCGAATCTATGAGTATAGAGCGCCGTAAATTGGTATCGGCTTATGGGGCTGAGGTTGTATTAACTCCAAAAGAAAAAGGAACAGGAGGTGCCATTGCCAAAGCTCTCGAAATAGCCGAAGGTAAACCTAACTATTGGGTGCCTCAACAGTTCGAGAACCCTGCTAACCCTGAGGTACACGAGCGCACTACTGCTCAAGAAATCTTGCAATCCTTCCCCGATGGCTTTGATTATTTTGTAACAGGAGTCGGTACTGGTGGACATATTTCTGGAGTATCCAAAGTGCTTAAACAACACTTCCCTCATCTTAAAACCATAGCCGTAGAACCCGAACTATCACCCGTACTCAGTGGAGGGGCAGCTGGTCCTCACCCTCTACAAGGGATAGGTGCTGGTTTTGTACCAAAGAATTATGATGCGAAGCTTGTAGATGATATTCTATTAATAAGTAAAGATGAGGCTTTTGAATATGCCCGCAAGTTAGCGAAAGAAGAAGGTATTTTAGCTGGTATTTCTACGGGAGCTTCTTTGGCAGCCGTAGCCAAAGTACTCAAAAAAGACCCTAAGGCACGTGTCCTTACTGTAAACTATGATACAGGCGAACGTTATTGGTCAGTAGAAGGACTCTTCTAATATATAGAAAAAAGAGGCTACCCGATTAGGGTAGCCTCTTTTAGTTTTATAATGTTTCTTTTAGCCATTTGAAGAACGTTCTCTGCCATAAGAGTCCATTCTGAGGTTGTAATACCCAGTGGTTCTCATCAGGAAAATAAAGTAACTCACTTTTGATGCCTCTCAGTTGAGCTGCTGTAAAGGCTTGGAATCCCTGTTCTTCGGGTACTCGGTAGTCCTTCCCTCCGTGAATGATGAGAATAGGGGTGTCCCATTCTGTAATCTTCTCTATAGGATTGAACTCTTTATACGATTTTTGCGCTACAGCGTTCTTTTTATCCCAATAAGCACCTCCTATTTCGTTATTGTTGAAGAAGAGCTCTTCGGTAGTGCCATACATACTTTGTAAGTTGAATACTCCGCAATGGGCAATAAACGTCTTAAAGCGTTTTTGGTGAATACCTGCTAAGTAGTAGATTGAATATCCTCCGTAGCTGGCTCCTATAGCTCCCAATCGTTCTTTGTCTACGTAAGGTTCCTTGGCTATATCATCAATAGCCGATAGGTAATCGCGCATCGGCTGTCCGCCCCAATCTCCGCTAATTTCCGCATTCCATTTTACTCCAAAACCTGGTAATCCTCTGCGGTTGGGAGCTATCACTATATAACCTTGTGAAGCCATTACTTGGAAGTTCCAACGGAAACTGTAAAATTGGCTCACAACAGATTGTGGTCCTCCTTGGCAGTAGAGTAGGGTAGGGTACTTCTTGTTAGGGTCAAAGTTGGGTGGGTAAATTACCCAAGCGTGCATTTTCTTGCCGTCAGTAGTTTTGATGATACGCTCCTTAATAGGACATTCAGCAATCCCTTTGTATAGCTCATCGTTAAAATGTGAAAGCTGTGATAGTGTTATGCGTCCTTTTTTCTCTTTTAAATTGATAGTATACAGTTCAGCTGCGTGGTTCATATCCGTGCGCATCACAACCAATTGGTCGCCTGCTTGTCCTACTATACCATTCACATCAAATACGCCTTGTGTGAGTTGTCTTGGAGTAGTATCTTTACTAAAAGGAGCTACTACAAACACTTGCTCTGTTCCTTGGGTAGCCGCAATTAGGTATATTTGCTTCCCATCATTGCTCCATCGGTAACTGAAAACAGTATTATCCCAGTTAGCTGTAAGGTTAATGCGCTTGCCGTCCTTCAATATATAAAGGTCGTTTTTATCAGCTTCATTACCATTGTGTGCCATACTGAGCCACGCAAGTACGCCCTCTTTGCTATACTGAGGGTTAGTGTCATACCCCATCATTCCTTCGGTGAGGTTTGTTGTTTTTTTCGAGGTGAGGTCGTACTCATAGATATCAGTATTAGTGCTCAGTACATAATCAGTGCCTACTTTGGCTTTGGTAACATAAAGTACCTTTTTACCGTCGAAACTCCATATATAATCCTCATCACCTCCAAAAGGCAACTGCGGACAGTAATAGGGCAGTCCTTCCATTATATCGGTTTGCTTACCATTACTATCTTCTATCATCACGTGATTGTAACTGCCTTCATTCCACGTGTCCCAATGGCGGTGGTCTAAGCTACTGTACAGCTTCCCCGATGATTTTTCTAAGTCGGTATAGAAGTCTTTCCCTAAAACCGACTTTAATTTTACTTCCTTATGAGTGAGTTTTAGGCTTTTATCAGTATTGTATTTAGCCGTGAGCTTTTCTACCTCTTCTTTGCTTATAGGAATGGGTACACCTCCTTTTACGGCAAGTTTATAGTATTCTTTGTTAAAAGTATTTTCCTTTATATTTGGAGTACTCACACTCACCAATACATATTGCTGGTCGGGGGTAATACCTATACCATTCACGCGATGTAGTTCCCATAGTTTTTCGGGGGTGAGAGGTTGTTGTGCTTGTATGCTATTAAATGCCATAACCGAAGCTAAAATAATAAGATGTTTTTTCATTCCTTAACAAATAAGGCAACAAGCCTTCCTAATAGTTTTACAATAAATTGGTAACTCTCTACCAAAAACGCTCTGATTTCTTTTAATACAAAAGCAATTCCTGATTTGATAACAGGTTTTATGCGGTTGTAAATAAATGATAACCATACGCACACGGCTATAAAGGCAGGCGCTCCTAAAACCACTTGATAAGGTTTTAACTGCCCTCCGAAGTGCTGTATAAGCCCGTGTGAGGTAATACTACCGTATATGATAAAGCAGTGTATAACGTAAATCGATAGGGTGTTTTGCCCAATAGTTTTAATCAGTTGTGAAGTAATCACATTGCGCATTAGGGCAAAGAAACCAAATACAAGCAATACATTCCCCAAACGTAAATAAGCAAAGTCCTGCATTAATCGCTCAAAAAATGGCGAATGGTTGATATAGAACAATTGTTCTATCACAAAGTGAGAACCCCACAACAAGAATGCTCCTAGGCTTAGAAATAGCAGAATAGCATTACGGTATAGGTGAGGGTGATTTTTGTATTGCTGAAATAGATACCCCATAAACCCTCCAAACGACACATAACCAAACCAAGGAAAAATAGGAAAGAAACTACCGTGTGCACGAGTCAAGTAATTAGCAATAGGCAAGGGTAGTGAATCAAAGCGCAATTCCTTGTAAAAAGGCTCAAAAGTGAACGCTAGTAGGGTAGTGGTGAGCAATATCGTAGGCATTACCCACGATTTGCGGTTATATGAAAGTAGGTAAGTAGCGATGAGCAACAAGAGTGAAAGCCCAATACAGTGCAGTACATCTACACTTTGGAAACTCATACGCAAGAAGTAAGCAATACCGATGAGCATCAGTCCACGCCTAATACCTTTCTTCACGCGAGGGTTATTCCAGCCTACTTTTGTAGCATCACTTTCTTTTACCAATAAAAAAGTGAAGATAAACCCCGAAACAGTGAAGAACACAGGAGCGGTAATACCAGTGCAGTAGTGCCATAGCCAGTATATAAAGTTATTTTCGTCGCGGTAGCGGTCAGCAAGTAGTCCATTTATAAAATGCCCTTGTAGCATCATACAGATAGCAAAGGCGCGAATCACATCTATGAAGTCAAGTCTGAATTTCTTTATTTTTTCCATAATCTTAATATCATAAAGAGAGTGCAAAGGTACAAAATAAATAACAATTAGCAAGTAATAGTTAAGAACTAACTAAGGAAAACGTACGGAATTCAATAAGTAAAGAAGTGAGGCTTACGTCATTATGAATTAAACAAAAATTGAGGTTTTTCCTTGTGTGAAAGGTTTTAGCAACGTATTTTTAGGTAGCTTGCTACCGATTTTTTTAAAATTTTGAAACTAATGTGTTTCAATTTCTGTTTCTTCTTTTTAAAAGGAAATTTTATGTGTTTGACTTAATAGCATCAACAAGTAACTAGCAATGTTAGCTCTTTTATAATAAAAGAACTTTGCCAAAGTTTCAATAGCTTGTTGCGCTACAACCTTTGGCAAAGTTTTATTACTGATAATCAGTTGTTTTTATCTATTGAGAGGGATCAAACACTAAAGAGGCATTGGGCGTTCTTTCTTCTTCACAGCTCCTACTATAGCCGAGATAATAACACCTCCAATGGCAGAGCCCAATATCGATGAAAAGAATGTCCATACCACAGAAGGCTTGCTCTCAAGTGTTTTTTCACGGAGCTCTTCCATTTGTTCTTCACTGAAATTAGAGGTAAAAGCACTCATTTTTTCCATTGTAACCTCTACTACTTTTTCATAATAGTTAGGGTCAATAACAGTAGTGTAGATTACACTATAAATAGCAGCGATTACCCCTCCCACGAGAGCGGTTACTATCCCCACTTTAATAGCTTCACCTACAGTTAAGAAACCGTCGTTAGCCGTTTTGTACTGCTGAACAGCCATCACGATAAAAACTACACAGATAGCTAAATTCAATAGCCAAGTGATAGCACCTATCAAAAAACTTCCAGTGTACAAAAGGTTTGTTACGTACAGCAATACGCTTAAAACTACACAAGCAACCCCTAATAAAATACCGTTTCTAAGTGCAATACTTAGGAAATTTACATTTTTTGTTTCCATAAACATTGAATATTTAAGTTAATGCCACAAAAGTAGAAAAAATATTAATACATACAATAAAAAAAATAATTTTTTCTTCTTTTTTTCTCACCTCGGAAATTCCCTTGTATAAATCATTTCTTATAAACACCAGTTCTACAACAAATTATCTTCTGCTCTCAATCTTATCTTCGCTTTAGTGTTATGAACTTTGCCAAGATTTAACTTTGGCAGAGTAGAAGTTCTTTCAATAATCTTCTTTTTATCTCTGTTTTAACGTTAACTTACCTTCACCTTTCCTTCGTTCATTGTTCGTCTTTTGTTCGTCTTTTGTTTGTTGATTGTTCGTCTTTTGTTCGTCTTTTGTTCGTCTTTTGTTCGTCTTTTGTTCGTCTTTTGTTCGTCTTTTGTTCGTCTTTTGTTCGTCTTTTGTTCGTCTTTTGTTCGTCTTTTGTTCGTCTTTTGTTCGTCTTTTGTTCGTCTTTTGTTCGTCTTTTGTTCGTCTTTTGTTCGTCTTTTGTTCGTCTTTTGTTCGTCTTTTGTTCGTCTTTTCTCTATCTGCCCGTGCAGCTCGTACCGTCTTTTATTTATTGTAGAGCCACTGTAGAGCCACTGTAGAGCCACTGTAGAGCCACTGTAGAGCCACTGAAAAGCCTCTCATTGTTCAACTATCTTATAAGCTTTCTATAATCCTCTCCCAATTTCACCATTAACCATTAATCATTAACCATTTTTTTATCTTTTACTTCTTAAAAATATAGATTTTTCCTATTATAGTTGTACATTTAAAAAAAAGTCGTACTTTTGTCGGTTAATAAATGTCTTTTTTACGCACTAAAATACTCAAAATGAAGTCAAACAAAGTAACTCTTAAAGTTATTGTGAGCTATGTATTGCTCATCTGCGTGTCTATTGTAGCTGGATATGTAGTCTATAAAGAAATACAAAAACTCTCACACCAAGAAGAAATTAACCAGCAAGACAGAAATAAAATTATCCAAATTAGCAAGATACTCACCCTGATGAACGATACCGAAAGCGCAGGAAGGGTCGCTATACGTACCGATGATAGAGAAGCGCTTCAAGTTTTCTTAGAAAAAAATGTTACTTTACAGAATGAGGTACTAAAATTTCGTCGTGATATTACTTCCGAAAGACAGCTCTTAACCCTCGATACTATTACTTCTTTGCTAAATCTTAAAAGTGAAAACTTGCAGGAGTTAAAAGCTTTTCAAGAAAGCGACAGTACTTCTATCATTATTCGCAGTGCCATCAGTAAGCTCTCAAGTTTGGAACCTTATTTAGGTTATGAAGTATATAACAAAACCTATTCCCGACGTAAAAATAGAGAATATACCCCTGTTCCCGCTACTGATATTGCCTCTATCTTAAAGAAATATAAGAACATCAAGATTCCAAAAACGTTCAAAAATACCAAATTCGATAAGGTAGTAATGGAAACGCTTACCTTGCTCAATAAGGTAAATGAAGATACGCAAGAGTCTAAAAGCCAAATTAATGAACGAATGCAAAGCCTTTGGCAAAACGATGTGCGTTTATCTCAAAAACTTGACGACCTACTACATAATTTTGAAGAAGAGGTATTGGCTAATTCACAAAAACTAAGTCAAGAGCGTCGAGCTATTTTTGAGAATAGTAAAAACCTATTGATGTTAGCCTTTTTGGTAGCTTTGGGCATTATTGCCATTTCTTCTATTGTGATTATCAATGATTTTGTTACCTCTCAGCGTTATCGTCGCAAACTCGAAACCGCTAACCGGAAATCGTATAACCTACTGAAAAACCGTGAGCAACTCATTTCTATGGTAAGCCACGATTTGCGTACTCCATTGAGTTCTATTGTGGGATATTCTGAATTGCTTAGCAAACAGAAAATCTCCGATAAGGGTAAGAATTATCTTTCACATATCAAGTATTCATCAGAATATATATCTAAATTAGTAGATGAACTATTAGATTATACTCGTATCGAGGCAGGAAAAATATCTGTTGAAAAAGTTCCTTTCAATACCGCCGAAATTATTGATGAGGTAGCCAATAATGTGAAGTCAGCTTATAAAACTAAGGAAATAAACCTTACCTTCACTTTCTCCGAAACGGTAAATAATCTAAACTTTTCAAGCGATGCTTATCGTGTGAAGCAGATATTGTATAACCTCATTTCTAATGCCTTTAAGTTTACCGAACGTGGCAACGTACACATACAAGCCGATGCACGTCCGTTAGGCAACGATGTGTATGAAATAGGTATTGCCGTTACCGATACGGGTATTGGTATAAAGAAAGAACAGCAACAACACATCTTTGATGAGTTTACTCAAGCCAACGATGAGATTTCTAAGCGTTATGGAGGTTCTGGTTTAGGTTTGCATATCTCTCAAAAATTAGCACATTTGCTCAGAGGTAAGATATATTTAGAGAGTAACGAAGGCAAGGGCAGTACCTTTACCTTACGCTTCTTAGCCGAAAAAGTAGTAGAGCGTACCAAAGCACCTCAAATTATAACCTCAAACAAGCCTGCCAATAAGATTACAATTATAGTAATTGATGACGATTTCTCTATCCTTAGTCTCATTGAAGAACTGTTAAAGCAGAAAAATATTAACGCTATTACGTTTAACAATGGTAGAGATGCGTTTACTCAAATGACTAACCATAATTTCGACTTGGTAATTACCGATATACAATTGCCCGAAATGAATGGCTTCCACTTTGTAACGCTCTTCAATGAACAGTATAAGAACAACCCGCTTCCTGTATTAGCCATTACAGGTAGACGCGACGTGCCCGAAAGTTTTTATATGAAGAGTGGCTTCTCCGGTATCCTTCCTAAACCGTTTACTCCTGAGCAGTTTTATGAGAAACTAAAAGTCTTTTTCCCTAAGCTCGACACCAAAGTAGAACAAAAGACAATTATCTTAACCGATAATGCTTCCACAGGAGGATATACTCCTGAGGTATTGGAGAACTTTATGGGAGATGATATAGAAGGTATTGTTAATATTTATCAACATTTCTTAGCCGAAACAGATACTAACTTGGAAAGCTTAAAAATCTATGTTGATAATAAGGATTACAAAGGTATTAAGGCAATAGCTCATAAAATGACTAGTATGTTTGCACAGATAAGTGCCAAGCGTGAATCCGAAATACTTATCTACTTAAATAAGGTAACTAATGAAAGCATTTCAGATTTACATTCTCAAATTCATAAGTTAGAACAGCTGTTTAACAATGAATGCAAACCAGCTATTGAAAGTTATTTAAAGAAAATAATGCAATAAGTCAAATATAATAAGTAATAATATTTTAGAATTAAAAACCCACCATACTATGATTAAAGAATCTGAACTTATCTTGAATCCCGATGGTAGTATTTACCACATCAATTTGCGACCTGAACAAGTAGCCGATACTGTTATTTTGGTAGGCGACCCTAATCGTGTACCTCGTGTGAGTGCTTATTTTGACAATATAGAATTTAGCACCCAAAAACGCGAATTCTGCACCCATACAGGTACTTATAAAGGCAAACGTCTTACTGTAATTTCTACGGGTATAGGTCCTGACAATATCGACATTGTTATCAACGAGCTCGATGCCCTTGCCAATATTGATTTGCATACGCGTCAGCCCAAAGAACAGCTCACCTCGCTCAATATAGTGCGTTTCGGTACCTCTGGCTCTCTACAAGCTGATATACCCGTAGATAGTTTTGTGCTATCTTCTCACGGATTGGGTATGGACAATATGTTCCATTCGTATAAAGATAGTCCTAAGGTACGTGAACTCGCTATGGAAGAGGCTTTTATTGCTCATACAGGTTGGAATCCTCTCAAAGGTCGCCCTTATATCATTGCTTGCGGACAAGAACTCAAAAAACGCCTCCTCACCGATAGAGTATTTGAAGGTATTACAGGTACTGCTCCAGGTTTTTACGGTCCTCAAGGACGCGTATTGCGCTTACAAGTGCAAGACCCTGACCTCAACGACAAGCTCCATAGCTTCAATCACAATGGTCATCGTATGACGAACCTCGAAATGGAAACCTCTGCTATCTATGGGCTCTCTAAACTCTTAGGACACCAAGCTGTTTCACTCAATGCTATCATTGCCAACCGCCCTACAGGTACTTTCACTAAGGATACTAAAAAAGTAGTAGAAGACTTGATAGTATATGGTTTAGAACAATTGGCAAAATAGTCGCTATATAAAAAGTGAATATGACGCCCCTCACAGGTCAAGAACTCCACAATTTAGCGATGAACATTGTAGGTGAAGCCTTGCAAAAGGAACTACAATGGGAATTCCTATTGGTAAATAGTGAACTCAAACGCGACCCTCAGTTTGTATGCGTAGACAAGAACAACCAAAAGTACTTCATCATTGTGCGGGCAGTACCCTATGGCGACGACCCTACCGAGTATGATATCGTATTTATGGAAGTCGTGCGCAAACACGCCGAAAAACACAACGCTCGCACTTTCTACGCTGGTGTAGGGCTTAGCAATGTAACAGATGAAACCCTCCCTTTATATAAAGATGAACCCTACAAACTCAACTTTCAAGGACTCATAGAAATTTGCTAATTGATAAATTATTCGTATTTTTGCCACTCAAAATAAACTAAGTAACTAATGAAAATAGATGAATCATTGAACGTACATAGCAGCTTACTACAACTCATTGGTAATACGCCCCTTTTGGAATTGCACAAAATTACCAAAGGTCTCAAAGGGCGTTATTTTGCAAAGCTAGAGGCTTTCAATGTGGGTCATTCTGCTAAGGATAGGGTGGCTAAGTACATTGTAGAAGATGCCGAACGTAAGGGATTACTTAAACCAGGTAGTACCATCGTAGAAACTAGCTCTGGCAATACAGGCTACAGTTTAGCAATGATAAGTGCCCTAAGAGGCTACCGCTGTATCATTGCTATTAGCGATAAATCGTCTCACGACAAGGTAGAAATGCTCCAAGCCTTAGGAGCAGAGGTGCATTTGTGCCCTGCAAATGTCGCTCCCGATGATCCTCGTTCTTATTACGAGGTAGCAAAACGCATACACAGCGAAATCCCCGATTCAATTTACATCAATCAGTATTTCAATCCACTAAACCCAGAATCTCATTACCAGACAGGGCGTGAGATATGGGAACAAACACAAGGCGAGATTACTCACGTGGTGGTATGTAGTGGAACAGGCGGTACCATTTCAGGTATTGCTCACTACCTAAAAGAGCAAAACCCAAGAGTGCAAGTATTAGGGGTAGATGCATATGGTTCGGCGATCAAAAAATATCACGAAACCCGAGAGTTTGACCCTGCCGAAGTATATCCGTACAAAATAGAAGGAATAGGTAAAAACCTAATTCCTACTGCTACTGATTTCGATGTCATTGATGAGTTCATCAAAGTAACCGATAAAGATGCAGCACTTATGGCTCGCAAATTAGCACGTACCGAGGGACTCTTTATGGGCTACACCAGTGGGGCTGCAATACAAGCGGTAAAACAATATGCCGAGGCAGGTAAATTCGACGAAAATAGTATTGTAGTAGTCCTCTTCGCCGACCACGGTTCGCGCTATATGAACAAAATCTATAGCGACGACTGGATGAAAAAACAAGGATTTATTGACTAACAATTATCAATTAACAAAATAAGATAAAGAACGAATGAAAGATTTATTTGAGCATATTTATGCAAATAAAGGAAGTATAGGGCGTTGGTCAGAACACGCCGAGGGGTATTATGTATTCCCTAAATTAGAAGGTGAATTAGGTCCTCATATGAAATTCCAAGGGAAAGAAATCCTCAACTGGAGTATTAACGACTATTTAGGGCTTGCCAATCATCCTGAAGTGCGCAAAGTAGATGCCGAAGCAGCTGCCGAGTATGGTGCAGCTTACCCTATGGGGGCTCGTATGATGAGCGGGCATACTACTATGCACGAAGAACTCGAAAAACGTTTAGCCAAATTTGTACACAAAGAAGCATCTTATTTGCTCAACTTCGGTTACCAAGGAATGGTATCTATCATTGATGCTTTGGTTACTAAAAACGATGTGATTGTATACGATGTTGATGCACACGCTTGTATCATCGATGGGGTACGCTTGCACTTCGGTAAACGCTATACCTATCAACACAACGATATGGAGAGCTTTGAGAAAAACTTAGAGCGTGCTGCCAAATTAGCTGAAACTACAGGAGGCGGTATCTTGGTGATTTCAGAAGGTGTTTTCGGGATGCGTGGCGAACAAGGCAAACTTAAAGAAATCGTAGCCCTTAAAAAGAAATATCCTTTCCGCCTTTTGGTAGACGATGCGCACGGTTTTGGTACCTTAGGCCCTCGTGGAGAAGGAACAGGAGTTCACCAAGGCGTACAAGATGAAATTGATGTTTATTTCTCTACTTTTGCCAAATCAATGGCAGGTATTGGAGCTTTCGTCGCTGGAAATGCTAAAGTAGTGGACTACCTCAAATATAATCTCCGCTCTCAAATGTTTGCTAAATCACTTCCGATGATTTATGTAAAAGGTGCTTTGAAACGTTTGGAAATGATGGAAACAATGCCTGAACTACAACAAAAGTTATGGGATAATGTAAATCGTTTGCAAAACGGACTTAAAGAGCGTGGTTTCAATATCGGTAATACCAATACTTGTGTAACGCCTGTATTCTTGCACGGTAGTATTCCTGAGGCAATGGCGATGGTAAACGATCTACGCGAGCACTACGGTATTTTCCTTTCTATTGTAGTTTATCCTGTGATTCCAAAAGGAATGATACTCTTGCGTATTATCCCTACCGCTTCACATAGTAAAGAAGATATCGACCGTACTTTGAAAGCATTCTCAGCGATTCGTGAGAAACTCGAAACAGGCGTATACCGCGCTATGAATGCTGAACTTACTAAAGAAATGGGAGATATGTAATTCAGCTAACAATAATGGTAAACTGAATATTTTATATAAAAATACTTTGCCAAAGTGAGATAGCTTACTATGCTACGACCAACTTTGGCAAAGTTTTTGTGTATACCCACCTTGTTAAATTATTAATTGTCCATTGTTAATTGTCATTCCTACATATAATGAAATTGAAAATATAGAAGCTATCATAAAGGCAGTATTTGCCCAAAGTGATAAGTTTCACATTCTTATTGTAGACGACAATTCTCCTGATGGTACTGCCGATAAGGTACGCGAATTACAAAATATTTACCCTAACCAACTCTTTTTAGAGGTGCGCACGGAGAAAAAAGGTTTAGGAACAGCTTATATTCACGGCTTTCAGTGGGCATTGGCACGCGATTATAAATATATTTTTGAGATGGATGCCGATTTCTCTCATAATCCTACTGACCTCTTGCGACTTTATGAGGCTTGTCAGCAAGGTGCCGATGTTGCGATTGGGTCGCGTTATGTAAAAGGTGTGAATGTAGTGAATTGGCCTTTGCAACGTATATTGTTATCCTATGGGGCTTCTATCTATGTGAGGGTGATTACAGGAATGAAAATCAAAGACCCTACTGCTGGCTTTGTGTGTTACCACCGAAGAGTATTAGAGAGCATCGACCTGAATACTATCCGATTTGTGGGATATGCCTTTCAAATAGAGATGAAGTACCGTGCTTATCTTAAAAAGTTTAAAATTACAGAAGTACCTATCATCTTTACCGATAGAATTAAAGGAAAATCAAAAATGAATAAAAGCATTATCTGTGAAGCTATCTTTGGCGTTATCGGAATGCGATTTAAAAAATAAATCAGCATAAAGAATTATGGAATTTATAAGAAAAAGACTCAAAAGCTTACAATATGTATTTCAAGGTTTGTTTTATTTAATAAAGAATGAACACCCAGTGATGGTACACATCGTCATCTCTTTAGTATGGGTGATTTTAGGCTTTTGTTTCGGCATTACTACCAATGAGTGGATTGTACAACTGTTGTGTATCGCTATAGTGTTATCAGTTGAAGGTCTCAATACAGCCGTTGAGAAACTCTGTGACTTCATCCACCCCGATCATCATAAAACTATTGGGATTATCAAAGATGTTGCTGCCGGAAGTGTAGGCTTTGCTGTGATACCTGTAAGCATTGTGCTCTGTATCATTTATTATCCTTATGTAATGGAACTCTTTTAATTTTTACTATGAAAGATATAGTAAAAGGGTATTTAGCAGCTTTTATTTCAGCGGTTACTTATGGTATGATTCCGCTGTTTATGATTCCTATCAAACAGCAAGGTTTTTCAGTAGATGCAGCACTTTTCTATCGCTTTATTACGACGAGTCTTTTTATTATGCTTTATCTTTTCTACCGAAAAGAGACACTGCGCATTACCCCTCGTGAAGTGTTTATCTTCCTTATTTTAGGATTGCTGTACGCTCTTTCAGCTGAATTTCTCTTTCTTGCCTACGATTTGCTCTCTCCAGGCATTGCTTCTACTATATTTTTTATGTATCCACTAATAGTAGCACTTGCTTTGGGTGTTTTCTTCAAAGAACATATTACTTTTCCTACGATTTTAGCACTTTTTATTGTATTAATAGGTGTTTTCTTACTCAGTGTAAAAGATGTAACAAACTTTTCAATCAACTATGTAGGGGCAGGAGTATCATTACTTGGGGCAGTTTCGTATGCACTCTATATGCTCATTGTCAATAAGTCTAAAATATCGGCTTCAGGAATAAAAGTATCGTTTTATTCTACCTTATTTTCTTCAGTTTACTTTCTTGTAAAACTATGGGTTATAGGTACCCCTCTCCCCATTCCAGAAGTAAAAATGAGTTTACTGCTCACAAGTTTCGGTATAGTAACTACTTTGTTTTCTATCATCACCCTTATTTATGCTATCAGAATGATAGGTTCTACTCCTACAGCTATCATTGGGGTAATGGAACCCATTGTAGCAGTAGCTATCAGTATTTGGATATTTCAGCAAGAAAGTCTTACAACAAATCTTATTATAGGAGTACTACTCATTATCATCGCGGTAATGATAGATATCTTAAAAAGAAAAAAGTAGAGATACAATGTAACTCTACTTTTATAATATTCTTACTTTACTTCTGTACCATTACTAATTCCATCGGCATCAGGATTGATGAAGGTGTATTTGCCTTCGGATTTTTCTACCATTAGTATCATTCCTTGGCTTTCCACACCGCGTAGTTTGCGCGGAGCAAGGTTTACCAATACAGTTACCTTTTTACCTATAATCTCTTCAGGAGCGAAACTTTGGGCTATACCCGAAACAATAGTGCGTTTATCAATACCTGTATCTACTTTTAAAACGAGAAGTTTATCTGCCTTAGGCATCTTTTCGGCTTCCAAGATAGTACCAATGCGAATGTCCATCTTTGCAAAATCATCGTAACTGATAAGTTCTTTTTGTGGAGCTACTTCAGTTTCAGCATTGACTTGTGCTTCTTGCTTATTAGCTAATTTAGTGTTCTCTAAACGCTGTAATTGCTTTTCGATAGCGGCATCTTCAATCTTTTCAAAAAGAAGTTCCGCAACGCCTATACGATGTCCTGCTTTTAGCAATTCGGTGGCGTTTGTTTTTAGACTTTCCCAAGTAATTGTCCCCAATTGCAACATACGTTTGAGTTTCTCGGAAGTGAAAGGCAAGAAAGGTTCGCTAGCGACAGCCAAAGCTGTTGCAATTTGTAAAGCTATGTACATTACAGTCTTTACGCGCTCTGGGTCAGTTTTGATGAGTTTCCAGGGTTCTTCATCAGCTAAATATTTATTGCCTAAGCGTGCCATATTCATCAACTCTTGTTGGGCTTCGCGAAAACGGTAACGTTCTAATGATTGTTCTATCTTATCGGTAAGTTCTGTGATTTGACGAAGAGTTTCAGTATCTACGTTATTATAAGTATCTGCTTGTGGCACAACTCCTTCATAATATTTCTGTGTTAGCACCACCACTCTATTGATGAAATTTCCAAAGATAGCCACAAGTTCGTTGTTGTTACGCGCTTGGAAGTCTTTCCAAGTAAAGTCGTTGTCTTTGGTTTCGGGAGCGTTGGCGGTAAGAACATAACGCAATACATCTTGCTGATTAGGAAAATCTTGCAAGTACTCGTGTAACCACACAGCCCAGTTTTTGGAGGTAGAGAGCTTGTTGCCTTCTAAGTTTAGGAACTCATTAGCAGGCACATTTGCAGGCAGTATAAAGCTACCTTCAGCCTTGAGCATTGCTGGGAAGATAATGCAATGGAATACGATATTGTCTTTCCCAATGAAATGCACCAATTGGGTATCACTGTCTTGCCAATAAGGACGCCAGTCTTTGCTTTCGCGTTCAGCCCACTCTTTAGTAGAAGAAATATAACCGATAGGCGCATCGAACCACACGTAGAGTACTTTGCCTTCAGCGCCTTCTACGGGTACGGGAATTCCCCAATCGAGGTCGCGAGTTACAGCACGCGGTTTGAGTTCGTCGTCTAACCAACTTTTCACCTGCCCATATACATTAGGTTTCCAATCGGATTTGTGACCTTCTAATATCCATTTTTCCAAAAACTCTTGGTAGCGATTGAGGGGTAAAAACCAGTGTTTGGTAGCTTTTAACGTAGGTTTGCTTCCTGTGATTGACGATTTAGGGTCGATGAGGTCGGTAGCGTTGAGTGAACTACCACAACGCTCACATTGGTCGCCGTAAGCCTCGGGATTGCCACATTTTGGACAAGTACCAATCACAAAGCGGTCGGCAAGGAATTGGTGAGCTTCTTCATCGTAGAGTTGTTCAGATATTTCTTCGATAAAATCACCTTGTTCATACAGTTTTTTGAAGAAATCGGAAGCTGTTTGGTGATGGATAGGGGCAGAAGTACGCGAATAGTTGTCGAATGAAATGCCAAAATCGGCAAATGATTGCTTGATAATCGCGTGGTATTTATCGATAATAGCCTGTGGGGTAGTACCTTCTTTTTTGGCTTTGATAGAGATAGCTACTCCGTGTTCATCGCTTCCGCAAATAAAGGCTACATCGTTGTTTTTTAAGCGTTGATAACGTGCAAAAATATCAGCTGGCACATATACTCCCGCCAAATGACCGATGTGAATAGGTCCATTGGTATAGGGTAGGGCTGCCGTAATGGTATAACGTTTAGACATTTTTTGAGTTTTGAATTATATATTTTTGGGTGGCAAAGGTACGAATAAAAGTGAAAAGTGAAAAGTGAAAATTGAAAAAGTATATTCTACGAGTGCGAGCCACACGGGCAGATGGAGAAAAGACGAATAAAATATCCTCTCCCCAACCCTCTCCGAAGGAGAGGGAGTGTAGCAACGGAAAAAGTGAGACAAAAAATGAACGAACAAAAGACGGTGCGAGCCGCACGGGCAGATGGGAAAAAGACGAACAAAAGACGGTGCGAGCCGCACGGGCAGATGGGAAAAAGACGAACAAAAGACGAAGGAATGACGAACAAAAGACGAAGGAATGACGAACAAAAGACGAACAAAAGACGAAGAAATGACGAACAAAAGACGAACAAAAGACGAACAAAAGACGAACAAAAGACGAACAAAAGACGAACAAAAGACGAACAAAAGACGAACAAAAGACGAACAAAAGACGAACAAAAGACGAACAAAAGACGAACAAAAGACGAAGGAATGACGAATAAAAGACGAACAATGAACGAAGAAAGGATGGGGATAAAGTGAATCTAACGCAAAGATAAGTTGGAGTAAATTTAATGTACTTGGTTCAGAAAAGTATTAAAAATTTGCTCAAATAAAAAAATAAACCATATCTTTGCCTAATGAATATTTGGAGGCAAGTCGATTTTTAATAACCTTGAACAGAACTGATGAAAAAACTCAAATTTCCTACCCCTTACACTGTACTGATGCTGGTGATAGTGTTGGCTGCGAGCCTTACTTTTTTGTTGCCATCGGGGTCATATAGCACTTTGCAATATGATAAGCAACAAGACTCTTTTGTGATACACACTGTAAATAATTCTTATACTGTACCTGCTACTCAAGAACAACTCGACGACTTGGGTATTCATATTCAGTTGAGCAAGTTTAAAGATGAAAAGATTAAGAAGCCTATTTCGATACCTAATACTTATGTGCAGAGCGTACCTCACCCGCAAGGAGCTAAATCTGTGCTTTTTTCACCTATACGAGGAATCTACGACAGTATAGAGGTGATTCTTTTCGTACTCATATTAGGAGGCTTTATAGGGGTGTTCAACAGTTCGGGAGCACTAAATATGGGCGTAGGCTATTTGGCACACCGACTCAAAGGGCGCGAGGGTATCCTTATCGTTCTGCTCACTACTCTGTTGGCGCTGGGAGGCACTTCCTTTGGATTAGCCGAAGAGACGCTTGCTTTCTACCCTATGTTAGTGCCTATTTTTTTAGCAGCGGGCTACGACCTAATGGTACCCTTAGCAGTGATTTACATAGGTTCAAATGTAGGCTCTATGGCATCGACTACCAATCCGTTTGCGGTGATTATTGCCTCAGATGCCGCCGGAGTAGATTGGACGTCGGGGCTTAGCATACGTGTGATAGCCTTAGCGGTATGTGTGCTGATAAGTATTATTTATATTATTCGTTATGCCGAAAAAGTACGCAAACACCCCGAAAAGTCAATTGTGTATGGAGTAGTCCTCCCTGAAATCTACAATGCTAATACCCCAGAAAAGACCACTTCCTTAGAGCTTTCTACTAAAATAGAGCTCTTAGTATTTGCGCTCTCGTTTATAGTGATGATTGTAGGTGTATCGCAATGGGAATGGTGGTTTCAAGAGATGACAGCTCTCTTTTTGGTAGCTGCTGTTGTGATTGCTATCTTACAACGTAGTAGTGAACAACAGTTTATCAGTCAGTTTATGGCAGGAGCACGCGATTTGCTGAGCGTAGCCTTTATCATAGGGATAGCCAGAGGGGTATCGTTTATACTGAACGACGGACAAATATCGGGCACGATTTTGCATTACGCCACTGACCTTGTACAAGGAATGTCGCCAATGGTCTTTTTGCCAATGCTGATGTTAGTATTTGGTGTACTGAGTTTATTTATAGCTTCTTCCTCAGGAATGGCGGTACTCACGATGCCTATTATAGGGTCACTGGCTTCGGTTGTGGGAGTAGAAGGACACAGTGTGGTGAGTGCTTATCTTTTTGGAATGGGTATTATGGGGCTTATCACCCCTACGGGACTTATCTTACCTTCACTAGCAATGGTGAATATTAACTACAAACAGTGGTTGCAGTTTTGTATGCCATTGGTGATTATCTTTGCAGTAGTACTTACTATCTTATTGTGGATTTAAAATATAAAACTTATGAATATCACTTTTATTATCATTCTTCTTGCGACTATAGCAATGAGTTATTATGGATTTAACAATCCTACTTTTTTCAACCGTTATAAGTTCAATGTAGGAGCAGTGCAAAAGGGCGATTATGTGCGATTGGTATCCTCAGGCTTCTTGCACGCCAACTGGGAACACCTCATTTTTAATATGATTTCACTCTACTTCTTTCAAGATGTGATTATCGGTTCTATGGGGAACCTACTATTCTTGCTTATCTATTTTGGTTCAATGCTACTGGGGAGTGTGTTCAGTTTGTACATTTACAAAAAACAGCCCTATTACTCCGCCATAGGGGCCTCGGGAGCTGTATCGGGGATTATTTTTGCAGCTATTGCTCTATATCCTACAGCATTGAGTGTAAACTTCTTGCCAGGGTGGCTCTTTGGAGCATTATACTTTGGGTATTCGGTATTTATGATGTTCAACCCACAACAAGGAGACAATTTAGGGCACGCAGCTCATTTAGGTGGGGCACTCTTTGGCTTGGCAGTAGTAATAATCTACGCTCCTGAGGTAGTGATACGCCACGCTTTCTATTTGGGAGTAATGGCATTGCCTTTGGGCTATATGGGAGTACGGTTGCTGAAGAAATGATGGAATTAAAAGATTAGCAAATCATTATGAGTTATCTACAAGAAGTTATTACCGATGTTTTAGAAAACTATTCTGATAAGATAGAGCGTCTTGTGTTTGTTACTACGGGTAAACGCCCTGCACTCTTCCTCAAAAAACACTTTGCCGAGCAAGTAAAGCACGCTACTATTGCCCCTGAGTTCATCGGGATAGCCGACCTATTTACGCGTATTTCGGACCTGCAACCTATCAGCAATTTGCCTTTGCTCTTCGAGTTTTACGATTGTTATGTAAAAACTTGTAAAGATACCCCCGATAGCTTTGAAGAGTTCCTCAGCTGGGGACAAACGGCTCTCAAAGATTTTAGTGAAATCGACCAGTATTTGGTAAATCCCGATAAGATATTCCCTTATATTCACGCCCTCAAAGAAGTAGAACATTGGTCGGGTATGGACGAGCTTAGCGAGATGCAGAAAAAGCACTTAGCTTTCTGGAATAGCCTCGGCGATTACTATTTCGCTCTCAACAGCAAACTCACCGAAATGGGTAAAGGTTATGGCGGTTTCATCGCTAAAAAAGCTGTTGAAAAACTCCCAAAATACCTGCAAACACACAGCAATAGCATTCATATATTCGTCGGTTTCAACGCCCTTTCCAAAGCCGAACAGCACGTCATTCAATCTATATTAATGGATATAGGCGGTGAAATTTATTGGGACGGTGATACTTATTTTTTAAACAATCCAGCCCACGATGCAGGGTTCTTCTTGCGCAAGTATATAAAAAACTGGCGTTATTACCAAACCCATAAGCCTAAGTTTATAGAAAGCAATTACGAAAAAGAAAAAGAACTCTATCTCACGGGAGTACCCAAAAGCATCAATCAGGCACATAGTGTAGCCGAACTGCTCAAGAATACCCCCTCTAATCAATTGGAAAAAACAGCCCTCATCATCGCCGATGAGAATTTGCTCATACCTGTACTACAAGCCGTGCAACCCAAAACAAGTGTGAACATTACTATGGGCTACCCCTTGCAACAAACTCCTCTCAACGACCTTTTTGTTGCCTATTTTCGCTTGCATCTTTCCAAGAGTTTTTACCATAAAGATATACTGAACCTGCTCTCACAACCTTTCTTGCACACCTTGCTAAAAGAAGAAGTGGTGCGCCATATTTCGCAGTACATCAAAACGTACAACCTCACCTATATCACCCGTAAAAAGCTATTCGAGTCGGTAGATGAAACCGAACACAAAAAGCTTACTTTGCTATTCCCCGATGCCAAAGGCAAAGCACTCATCACTACCCTTATCGACAATGCTATTACGCTTATCTATCGCCTAAAAGCACAAATCGACCCTGAGAGCAATACTCACCTACTCACTCAAGAGTATGCTTATCGCTTCTTTCAGTTATTCAATCAGTTGAAGCAGTTGCAAGAGCAGTACAACTATATCGATTCAGTGAAAACACTTTATCATTTCTATTTAGATGTTTTACAGAAGAGTTCACTCAATTTCCGCGGTGAGCCTTTGGAAGGCTTGCAAGTTATGGGTGTGTTGGAAAGCCGTAGTTTGGATTTTGAGCGCGTGATTATCACTTCGGTAAACGAAGGCGTATTACCCTTAGGCAAAAGCGACAACTCTCTGATTCCTTACGATGTGAAGTACGAACTGGAATTGCCCACCTACAAAGAGCGTGATGCGGTGTACAGTTACAACTTCTACCGTATTTTACAGCGCGCCAAACAAGTACACCTATTTTACGATACCGAGATGAATAGTCTGAAAAGCAAGGAAAAAAGTAGGTTTATTCTCCAATTGTTGGCAGAGAAAATTCCCACTCACAAGGTAGTGCATCAAATTAAGGCACCTGAGGTATATCCTGCCGTGTTGCGACCTCTTAACATCAAAAAAACGACCTCTGTAATCGATGCACTAAAGGCACTTGCGGAGAAAGGCATTTCACCTTCAGCACTAACTACTTATATCCGCAATCCACTCACTTTCTACGAGCAACAAGTACTACAGGTATACGAAGAAAAAGAGGTAGAAGAAACTGTTGAAGCCCGTACTTTTGGAAATATCGTACACGGCACTTTAGAAGATTTGTACACACCTTTCTTAAATGAAATACTCACCGAAGAGTACATTAAAAAAATGCAACTTTTGGTACTTCCCACTATCGAAAAACGCTTTGAAGAAGAGTACCGAAGTACTGATTTCAGAACGGGCAAAAACTGGCTTATTTTCAATGTAATAGAGAAATATGTGCGTAGTTTTTTAACTTTGGAACTCAACGAAATAAAGAGTGGTACTGAAATTATTCCTCTGTATTTAGAACAGAAAATAAAAATACCTTTCCAAGCTTCTCACTTGCCTTTTCTTGTTAATTTCAAAGGGATTATCGACCGGGTGGATAGACGTAACGGAGTGTTGCACATTATCGACTACAAAACAGGTATTGTAGAAGAAACCGATGTGCGCATCAAAGATTGGAATAACCTCATTACCGATATTAAGTATGGCAAAGCCTTCCAACTCCTCACTTATGCTTATATGATTACCCAGCATTTAAAGATTGATGAACCGATGATAGTTGCCAACCTATCATTCAAGCGTTTGCAAAAAGGATTCTTGCGTTTCCACACCTATATCGACAAGGTAAAAGACTGTGATGTAACTGCTCAAACTCTCGCTTTGTACAGTCAGTATACCGAAGAACTATTGCGCGAAATCTTTGATATAGAGAGACCTTTTTACGAGAAACTATAGTATTTATATCTTATATTTCTTTTGTGTGTTTATCAGCTTAACATTTTCTGAGCTTTTTTTACAGCTTCTACAAAGGTATCTATTTCTTCAAAGGTATTGTAAACAGCAAAGCTGGCACGAACTGTACCTGGTATACAGTAGAAGTCCATAATAGGTTGGGCACAATGATGCCCCGTGCGTACAGCAATTCCAAATTGGTCGAGAATTACACCTACATCGTAAGGGTGAATGTTTTGTAAGTTAAATGATATAACAGCGGTACGCTTACTCAAATCATCATTACCGTAAAGAGTAATGCCTTCTATATTTTGTAATTTAGCGATAGCATATTCTAATAATTTGTGTTCGTGTGCAGCAATAGCTTCCATTCCCAATTGCTGTATATAGTCAATTGTAACTCCAAACGCAATACCTCCACAAATATTAGGAGTACCTGCTTCAAACTTATAAGGGAGATCGGCATAAGTACTCTCTTCAAAATGTACTTCTTTTATCATTTCTCCCCCTCCTTGATAAGGAGGTAATTGTAATAGTAATTCTTCTTTACCATACAACGCTCCTATCCCCGTAGGTCCGTACATTTTATGAGCTGAAACAGCATAGAAATCAACATCGAGAGTTTGCATATCGGGTTGCAAATGTGGGGCTGCTTGTGCTCCATCTACTAATACAACAGCTCCTACGCGGTGTGCTTTTTCTATAATTTCTTCTATAGGGTGAATATTTCCTAAGGCGTTCGATACGTGCTGTACACACACTATCTTCGTACGTTTATTTAGCAGTTGGTTATACACCTCTAAGTCCAAAATTCCTTTCTCATTCATCGGGATTACCTTTAAGGTAGCTCCACTCCGTTGGCAAGCTAATTGCCAAGGCACTATATTGCTGTGGTGTTCTGAAGCCGAAATAATTACTTCGTCTCCCTCTTGCATCAGTGTGCCATAACCATTAGCCACTAAATTAATACCGTGTGTAGTTCCCGCAGTAAAAAGAATTTCAGAGCTTTTACGGGCATTGAAGTGGCGCTGTAGTTTCTTCCTCGCTTCTTCATAAGCATCAGTAGCTTCTTGGCTGAGAGTGTGTACTCCACGGTGTATATTAGCGTTTTGGTAACTGTAATAATGCACTATTGCCTCTATCACTTGTGTAGGCGTTTGTGAAGTTGCTCCATTATCAAAATAGATAAGAGGTTTGTTATGAATAGTGCGTGAGAGTATAGGGAAGTCTGTTCTTATTTCAAGAATACTTTTCATTGTTCGTTATTTTGGGTGCAAAGATACAACATTTTTATTGTATTACCACAAACCTAAAATCAAACGGATTAAAGTCTTTTATTAACTCAGGAATGAGTTCTTCTCCTTTCATCAAATAGAAATCTGTGAAGTTAGCAAAACGCTCCTGTAAGGCTCCATTAGGAAAGAGTTCATTTTGTAAAAAAATAGTCTGTTCCAATTCCTCTGCAAACTTCCTTTTCTGGGCTTTTAAGAGGCGTTTTTCCAGTTTGTCTAACCCTTTCAGCTGTTTTACTTCTTGTGCTTTTACAGCGTTTTCAAAAGTAACATCAGTGTGTTTAGCTAACTCATATAAATGCTCGAACTGCTTGTGTAGTAACTCTTTTTCAGGAGTAAAATCTATAGGAAATTCGCTTAACTGTCTTACTTTCTTGTTTTTTAAATCTTCTGGTTTTAGAAATAAGTCTTCTACTGAAAGTTTTAGTTTTTGTAGTTTTTCAGCTTGTCTTTGCGAAATAAGCATTGCTGAATTGCGTAGCATTAGTATCGGGAAGGGTACTTTCTCCTTATTGAAAAAGCCTTTTAATTCCAGCCAATAAGCTATTTCACCGCCTCCACCAATATATGCCAAATTGGGTAATATTACCTCTTGATATAAAGGTCGTAAGATTACATTGGGCGAAAATCGTTCTGGATAGGTGCGTAGTTCCTCTAAAATCCCCTCCTCAGAAAAACGAATATCCGTATCGTGTACCTCAAAGCCGTTCGCAGTGCGCACAAGACGATGTCGTCCTCCTTCTGTAAGATAAAACATATTCACCTCACGAGGGTTCACTTGCACGGGATAAGAGCTATTTACAGTCTGTAAAGCCTTAATACTTTTAGTAACCTCAGTATGTGCCACACTGTGCAGTAAATCATCGCTTATGTAAGGGATAAATTGCCTTTTTAGGGCTTTATCGTTGCCATCTATTACTACAACTCCGTATGCTTCAAAGAGAGCATTTACTAAGTAACGAGTGGCAGAGGCTAAATCTTTATTTTTCAGATAACTATCGTGGAAGAGTGTGCGCAAAGTATTAGCATTTTTGCCTAGACCTATGGCTTTGTCAAAAGTATGAAACACCGCTTCAAGTGTGTCAGTAGCAAAGTTGCCTGTGGCTCCTGTTTGGTCGCTATTCCAGCAAATTGTGCGATTGTTGAAGTGAAAGTGGTTAATCTCCTCAAAATCGTGGTCTTCTGTAGCCATCCAATATACAGGTACAAAGTGCTTATCAGGGTACTTTTCGGCGAGCTGTTTAGCAGTATTAATTACCGAAATTATCTTGAAAATGAAGTAAAGATGTCCTGTAAAAAGACTTAATTGATGTCCCGTAGTGATGGTAAAAGTATTACTTTTGGATAAAAGTTCGATGTTTTTAAGTACTTTCGGAGTAGTTTTTACCTCAGCGTATTGTTCTTTTAAACTACTGACCAAAATATGGCGTTTCTCCTCGGTAAAATCAAGAGCTTTTTCTTCTATTTGCTTTTTAAACTCTAACAATGAAGGGAAATTATGATAAAAAGGACGTAATT
The DNA here is from genome assembly GCF_002998835.1 of Capnocytophaga sp. oral taxon 864. NCBI lineage: Bacteria > Pseudomonadati > Bacteroidota > Flavobacteriia > Flavobacteriales > Flavobacteriaceae > Capnocytophaga > Capnocytophaga sp. oral taxon 864. The sequence goes on along the minus strand of NZ_CP027232.1, from coordinate 671,693 downwards.
TTTTATTCTCACCTACATAATCAGTGATGAGTTTAGAGAAAAAACGAATATTTTGATAAGGAATATAAGCGGTAATCATACGCTTTTTAGTGTTTTATTATTCGTCGTCTAATGAAGAGTCATCAGGTATATCTAAATTGCTTACACTCATATCATCTTCTTCGTTATTCATAAAGTCATCATCTTCGTCGAAGTTTTCCATAGTGTCAGCTAAGCGGGTACTCACTTTCACTAAATATATAGTGTCATCAGTACGGACTTCCAAGGCATCAACTGTTTCATTTTTAGCATTCTTAAAACGAATCACATCTGCATCTGTATACCCTTCGGGGTATTTCTCTACCAACATTGAGAGAATCTCATTAGTTAGTTTGTTGTAGTCTACTATTACACGTTTCATATTAATATTACTTTTCACGGGGCGAAAGTAAGTCAATTTTTATAATTACAAAATAAAAAATCTACTTTTTTTTATTTTGTTGTATCTTTGTCCCGCAATAAAGCCCATTTTTTCTAAGAAAATAAAATTATGAGTATGCAATTATTTTTCCACTCCAGCCTTCATTCAAGTAGCACAAATTGCTTTTTTGATAAGGAAGAAAGCCAACATATAGTAAAAGTACTGCGCAAAAAATCAGGCGATATACTCCATATTACCAATGGTAAAGGACTTCTTTTTGAAGCAAAATTAGACTTCGCTACACCTAAACAATGTGAGGTGTCTATACTGAAATGTACTCCTCAGCTTCCCCGTCCTTACTACTTACATTTGGTGGTAGCACCTACCAAGATGAATGAACGTTATGAGTGGTTTTTGGAGAAAGCCACCGAAATAGGCGTTGATGAAATTACTCCTATTATCTGTGAACATTCTGAGCGTACCACTATCAAAGTAGAGCGTTTTGAAAAGATACTCCTTTCAGCAATGAAACAATCGTTGCAATGCTATTTGCCTAAACTGAATGCGCCTATTGCATCAGCTCAGTTTTTCAAAACGATGCTGACAGATAGTTCAGCTAAATATATAGCTCACTGTCAAGAAAATGAAAAGCGCTTGCTCTCTCGCGCCCTCAAGCCCTTTCCTGAGCGTATTACCGTGCTTATAGGTCCTGAAGGCGATTTCTCTACTAATGAGATAAACACCGCTTTGCAACAAGCATTTGTGCCTATCTCATTAGGAGATACTCGCTTACGCACCGAGACAGCAGCCATAGTAGCCTGTCATACCGTTGCGGTAATAAATGAACTGACTAACATTAGTTCAACTTAATATCATCTTAGGTCTGTCATTCCTTCGTCATTCCTTCGTCTTTTGTTCGTCATTCCTTCGTCTTTTGTTCGTTCATTGTTCGTCTTTTGTTCGTCTTTTGTTCGTCATTCGTTCGTCATTCGTTCGTCATTCGTTCGTCATTCGTTCGTCTTTTTCCTATCTGCCTATGCGTCTCGCTCTATCTGCCTGTCGTGCTACGACCTCGCACCGTCTAAGAGATAAGTAAAAAATAAGATGAATTATAGTTATACTTCGTGTTCGCCTTTGATGTCTCTGTGCTCATAATCAGCAATCATCAGTTTTTCGTAATCAGTTTTAGTACCTTTACCGAAACGTCTGCCAATATTGTCAAAAATAAGATATACCAAAGGCACTACAATAAGTGTTAAGAACAATGAGGAAATAAGTCCACCTATAATTACAATCGCCAAACCATTGTTCACTTCGGCACCTGCTCCATTGGCAATAGCAAGCGGAATCATACCTGCTACCATTGCGATAGTCGTCATCAAGATAGGGCGTAAACGGGCGTGGTTTGCTTGTATTAATGCAGTTACTGTATCTTCCCCTTCTTGCTTGCGGTGGTTAGCGAAGTCTACTAACATAATTGCGTTCTTAGCAACCAACCCAATAAGCATAATGATACCTAAAAGAGTAAAGATATTGAGTGACATATTGGCTAATGCCAAAGCTACTAAAGCTCCAATGAACGAAAGCGGTATAGAGAACAATACTACAAAAGGTCGTGAAAAACTGTCGTATAACACTACCATTACCATATAAACTAAGAGAATAGCAGCAAATAGCGATATAAACAAGGTGCCAAACCCCTCGTCTTGCATCTCTTGGTCACCCGTAAAAACAAAGTGTACGTTAGCAGGCTTTTCTAATTGGTCTATCTTAGTTTTCCATTCTGAAACTATAGTACCTGTAGGACGACCTACCGATTGAGCTTTTACGGTTACCGAAGGCGATTTGTCATAACGTTCTAGCTGTGTAGGTCCTGAAGCATAAACAATATTAGCAAATTGTGATAGTTTTACCTGTTGTCCCACTGAGTTGATAAACATCATATTTTCTATATCGTCTATAGACTGACGGCTACCTTCTTCAAACACTATATTAATATTGTATTCTGAATCTCCTGTACGGAACTTACTGTCGTCATTACCATTAAAAGCGGTTCGCATCGTTCCCCCTACAGTAGCAATATTAAGTCCTAACATTGCCATCTTATCGCGGTCTATCTGCACATTTATTTCGGGATTACCAGATTCTGAGGAAAGCTTAATTTCAGTAGCACCTTCAACAGTTTTAAGAAGCTCAGCTGTTTTCTCAGCGTACTGTTGGGCTACTTCCACATTGTCAGAAGTAACAACCAAAGCAATTGGTGCTTGTTCAGCTCCCATCAATCCTACAGGCACCGTCTTTACTTTAGCATCTACCAAATACTGACTCAGTTTGCGTTTCAGCTTTGCCGCAATCACTTTAGTCGATTCACTACGCTCTTTCTTATCGATAATAGTAAGCTGTATTTCCGATTTATAAGGGGTTGCTTGTGAAGCTCCCATACCACTGGTAGACTGTCCTACAGTAGTAATCATACTCTCTACCAAAGGTTTATTGGTACCCTCTACTTTTAAGCTACGAAGATAATTTTCAGCTTTTTGGGTCATAAAGTTAGTCTGCTCTAAGGAAGCATCTTTATTTAATTCAAACTGCACTAAAAACTTTCCTCTATCCATATTAGGCATAAATTCAGATCCGATAAATCCAGTAGGAATCAATGAACAAGAACCTACAAAAAGGAAAAATACCAAAATAATAGTTTTCCATTTATTGGCAAATACCCATACCAATAAGTCAGAGAAGAACTGTGTAAATCGTTTGAGGTATCCTTCAAAGCCTATGGTTAGTTTTCCCAAAAATGAATTGGGATTTGCGTGTTCTAATTTTCCAAACCTAGAGTACAACCAAGGGACTACTGTAAAAGACATCAATAATGAAAGCATTGTAGCAATAGCTACAGTCAAACAGAACTCACGCAATACTTTTACTACAATAGCATTACCTAATGAAATAGGAACGAACACTACAACAATTACTAAGGTAATTGCCATTACAGTAAGCACAATTTCCTTAGAACCATCAAAAGCAGCACGCACTTTATTCTTACCCATCTCCATATGGCGGTGAATGTTTTCCAATACTACAATAGCATCGTCCACCAAGATACCTACCACCATCGAAAGGGCAACAAGGCTCATCAAGTTCAGTGTAAAACCAAAGAAATACATACCTATAAAAGTAGCAATCAGAGAAGTAGGTATAGATACCATTACAATAATAGCATTACGTAGGCTGTGAAGGAAGAAGAACATCACTACTGCTACCAATACAATTGCCAATATCAAATCGGACATTACAGAGTTGGCTGCTTCTAAGGTAAACTCACTGGTATCTTCTGCCAATAACATTTTTACACCTTCATTTTTATAAGTCTGCTCCACTTGTTCCATCTTCTTGCGTACCAACTCACTCACCGATACAGCATTAGCATCGGTTTGTTTCAATACTTGTAGCAAGAGAGTATTTTCTTGGTCTATACGCGCTATTTTGGTAGCTTCTTCTTCGGTGTCTTGCACATCAGCTACATCCGAAAGTCGTATCTCTACTCCATTCTGTGAAGCAAGTATAAGGTTGCGCAATTGTTCTACATCTTGTAATTTACCAAGCAAACGTATAGAGGTACTATTCTCACGAGTTTTAATTTTACCCGCAGGAATTTCCATATTCGAAGCTGCAATCAATTGTTGTACTTGAGCAATAGAAAGACCATAACCTTCTAACTTCTTAGCATCAATGCTCACGCGTATTTCGCGTTTGCGACCACCTATTATATTCACTTGTGCTACTCCTGGAACACGTGATAACTCTGGCTGTATTTTTTTATCTACCAAATCGTACAATTCTTGTGCCGATAACTTAGAAGTTACCCCAATAGACACAATAGGCAAATCGGAAAGAGAGAATTTACTCAATGATGGCTCTTTAGCATCATCGGGCAAATCAGCTCTTATTGCATTAATTTTGCGCTGTGCCTCATTAAGGGTATTATCTACATTCGCATCGTTAGTAAGTTGTACTACTACCACCGAAAGGCTTTCATACGAATATGATTGTATCTTTTTGATATTTTCCAAAGCCGAAACGGCATCCTCGATTTTCTTTGTCACGGTGCTCTCAATCTCCGAAGGAGAGGCTCCCGCATACACAGTAGAGATCGTAACTACATTCACTTCAAACTTAGGAATGAGTTCGTAGTTCAATAACTTATACGAATAGAAGCCACCAAGTAGCAACAACAAGAGCATCACAATAAGTACACTGGGACGCTTAATAGAAAGTTTAATTAAATCCATCTTTTGTTTGTTCTAAATCGGGGGCAAAGGTACGATAAAAAACTTAATAAACAAAAAAAGTTTCCATATTTTAGGAAACTTTTATTATGAGTAAGTACTTGAATAATTTGTGAGACTTACTGTTTTGGGGGATATTTTTCTAACATTTTATTTACAAAGTTATTAATAGCATCTTCTTTGCGCTCCGTTGTTTGAGGTAGGTTACCTATACCTTTACCTTGCCAAATGAGTTCGCGTTTATGAGCGTCTATAATTTCAATATAAAGAGAACCTTCTGTACTTCGAGCTACATTATAGGTTGCTCCTCCCCAAAAAGGTCCCCAGCCCATTCCCCAGCCCCAATAGTATGGAGAATTGTTGTACACATCTACATTTTCTTGTTCACGTGTAAAGATATTTACTAAAACGTCTGGTTTTTCAGAAAGTGTCATCCCTTTAGACGTTAAATTACGCTCAATAGCTCGTAGGATACGTTTCTTATCTAAATCTGAGATAGGAACTTTATCAATACCTTCTTTAAAGAAAGCAAATGATTTGTATGCAGAAAAATCGGCCTGTTGGTCATAATCTGTAGCTACATATACACTAGCACAAGAACTAAGAACAACAGCCATAATTAGGAGTATAAAAACAGTTGTTTTTTTCATATCATAAGTTATTTAAAAGGTTTTGAAATCTTGTTTTATAAGCACAAAATCTATACCGTTTTATATTTTTCTATCCATTAATTGTAGGGCAAAAGTTCTGAGGTATTCTCGTTTATCATCTCCTATAGTTATTTTCTCTAATATCATAAGAGCTTTTTGAGTATAATTTTCTATCAGCTGGCGAACTGCTTTGTCTGCATTTGTTATCTGAAAAATCTCTCTTACTCTTGCTATTTTATTATCAACTTCATTTAAAGCATATGCTCTCAATAGTTCTTCACGTTGTTTTTCATTGCTTAGTGCTAAAGATTTTAAATAGAGTATAGTTTTCTTATTTTCTATAATATCACCTCCTATTTTTTTACCAAATGAAGCATCTCCAAAAGTATCCAAATAATCATCTTGTAACTGAAAAGCTATTCCTAAATTTAAACCGAAATTGTACATATTTATTTGGTTTTCCTTAGTAGTTTCAGAGATAATACTACCCATTTGTAAGGCAGCTCCTATAAGAACTGAAGTTTTGTATGAAATCATTTGCATATATGCCTCAATACTTACCTCTTGTAGCTTTTCAAAATCCATATCCATTTGCTGTCCTTCACATACTTTAAGGGCTGTTTCACTTAATGTTTTTACTAATTCTTGAAATATTTTTGAAGGATAATTCTCTAATAATTTATAGGCAATGATAAGCATAGCATCTCCTGAAAGTATACCTACATTTGTATCCCATTTTTGATGTACAGTAGGTTTGCCACGCCTTAGAAAAGCATTATCCATAATATCGTCGTGGATAAGTGAAAAGTTGTGAAAAACCTCTATGGCAGTAGCTGCATTAAGTCCTTTGTGATAGTCTTTACCAAAAATATCGGTTGCAATAAGGGTAAGTATAGGGCGAATACGCTTTCCCCCTAAGTTAAGAATGTACTGAATGGGTTCATAGAGGTGAATAGGCTCTTTGGGAGTAAAAATTTTTTCTATATGCTGTAAAAAAGCTGTTTTATACTCTTCAATGGGAAGCATAATAATTTATTATTAGTTTAGAAAGTTAATACTTGTCTGTTTTTTATCCTTTTCTTAAAAGCTCTATTGCGTGATTACGAGCTGATTCACCACTATTTTTTCCTTCAAGCATTTCTGAGAGTTCTGAAATGCGTTCTTGTTCGGTGAGCATTTTAAGATGGGTAGTTGTCTTACCTGTTATATCTTCTTTAAATACTTTAAAATGATAAGCACCTTTAGCAGCTATTTGCGGTAAATGGGTAATAGCAAAAACCTGTCTGTTTTTGCTCATTTGTTTCATTATATCACCCATTTTTTGAGAGATTTCCCCTGATACTCCTGTGTCAATTTCGTCGAACATAATAGTAGGGAGCGCTGTATGTGCTGCCATTATAGCTTTTACAGCTAACATTATACGCGACAGTTCTCCTCCTGAAGCTACTTTCTTTAATGGTCCAAAATCTCCTCCTTTATTGGCAGAAAATAAAAATGAGAGCTCATCATTTCCGTTGTTAAAGAAATGTGAGGTAGATGTTAGCTTGATATCAAAACGCCCATTTGGCATTCCTAATTCGTGCATAAAGCTCTCTAATTGTTTAGTGAGAGTAGGAACTACTTTTTCACGAGTTTTGTGTAACTCAGTTGCTTTTTTAGAAGTTTCTGCTTGATGTTTTGCAACTAACTCTTGTTGTTCTTTAAGGTCGAAATCTGCGCTTTCAGTTTTAGAAACAGCCTTCTCTAAACGTTCTTGAATACTCATCAACTCTTCAACGGTTGTTACTTTGTGCTTTTGTTGAAGTGAGTAGATTTTATTGAGTTGCTTAGATATTTCCTCTAAATTTTCTGGGTCTGTTTCTATGTTTTCATCAATGTCTGCTACATCTCTACTCAAATCTTCTAAATCTAAGAAAGCTGAGTCAATGCGTTCATATAATTCGCGGTATTGCTGTTTGTATTCTGTAAGATTTGAAAAAGAGCGACGCAGTTCACGCAAATTATTCAAAATACCTATGTTCTCATCGTTGAGTAAATATAAACTTTCAGTTACACTTTCTTTTATCTCTTCAATGTTAGAGGCTTCTTCATAGCTTTCTTCCAATTCCTCCAAAATGCCTTCTCCTAAAGTAACCGATTTCAGTTCTTTGAGTTGGTGCAGATTGTAATCGTATTCTTTATTAGCTGTCTGTTGGAAATCTATGAGCTCTTGTAGTTTTTTTTGTTCGTTTTTAAGTAGTGCTAAAAGGCGTTGGTATTCCTCTAATAAAGATTTATTTTCAGCCATTGCATCTATAATTTCAAACTGAAAAGCTGTGTCACTTAAAGAAAGAGTTTGGTGCTGAGAATGAATATCTACGAGTACTTCACCTAAACGTGAAAGCACGTCTAATGTTACAGGAGAATCATTCACGAAAGCTCGAGATTTTCCCGAAGGAAGAATTTCACGACGTATAATAGTTTGAGTGTCATAATCTATTTCCAGCTCATTGAAGAGAGATTGAAATTCATAATTTTGCAAAGAAAATTCGGCTTCAATTACACATTTTTCATCTTTATTCCTCAAAGCAGACATATCGGCACGTTTCCCCAATACTAAGGAAAGAGCGTCAAGCATTATAGATTTTCCTGAACCTGTTTCGCCTGTGATAATAATAAAGCCTTTAGGAAAGTCAACTTTTAGGTCATCAATTAATGCATAATTTTTTATAGATAGAGTGTTGAGCATATTCCTTATTTTATTTCATTCCACTTAGTTACTTGGGTGGGAGCTAATTTCATTAAGGCTTCTTTTAGCATTTTGGTATTAAAAATCATTCCACCTGAGTAAATAGAGGCAATTTCATCAGTTTTTGCATTAAAAAACAATATCATTGCATAGGAGCTCAACCGTAGGCTCGGTATTTTTTCAAGTAAAATAATAGCATTCTGGATAGCTTCTTTTCCGCCTTTCTCATCGGTGCTCATTATATCTAAGCCCAAACGATGGTATTGGTATAAAGCTTTGTGATAATCAGTGTAATTTTCTGAAATGAGCTCATTTATTAACAAGAATCGGTTGTTTTTACCATTATCAGCCCAACCTGTATAACTACTGTTTTGTGCTATATTAGCAATTTGTTGTGCCTTTAAGAAATAAGGTCTCCCTGCATTTTCAGCAAACGTATCAGCATCGAACCCTAATAGCAAATAGGCATAGTAAGCTATTACCGACGTGAGGTTCGACTCAAAGGCATTTTCATTGAAGGTAAGAGGAGCAAACTCTTGATAGTCAAAAGCTATTTCTTTATCTTGCAAATTAAATACAGGAGATTGATAAGCTGAATTGTATACAGGACGTGAGGATTGCACCAAAAGACTTGCTTCATAGTGCGAATTTTCAAACTTATTAATCACCAGAGTAAAACTACAACGGATACGTTCGTTTTCGCGTACTTTTAAATCTGTCCAACGGGTTTGATTGATAAATTCTTGTAAAGATTTTTCTAAGGTCTTAAAGACTGAGCGATTACTTAAATTTACCTGTTGTGTATTGACCGTTACCACGGCATTCAACTCTTGTGAAAAAGAAAATGAGCTGGCAATTAGGGCTAAAAAGAGTGTCATTTTTCTCATAATGATATGTGTCATATAATTATTTCCTATTTTCCCATTCTAATTAATACGGTATCTCTTCCGTAATTTCAAGACCGTAGCCTGACATTCCTACGTAATTAGACGCATTTTTAGAGTTGGTAAGTAATCGAAGTTTTCTAATACCTAAATCGTTGAGTATTTGAGCTCCCATCCCAATATCTTTGGTATCTTTACCTACTTGAGGAAGAGGGTGCCCTGTTTGGTGTTCTTTGATTTCGGTAATGTGCTGTAACAACGTTTTCGAATAACCTTCTTTATTAATTACTATCACAGCTCCTTTGCCTTCCTCATTAATTTTTCTGAAAATGCGTTCAAGAGGGTTGTCCTTATCTCCTGCTATAACTTCCAGAATATCATTGCTGATAAACGATGAATGAACGCGCGTAAGCACAGGTTCATCTGCTTTCCAAGTGCCTTGTGTAAAGGCTAAGTGTATTTGCTTGTTAGTAGTTTGTTCATAAGCGCGCAAGCGGAATTCTCCATAAGGGGTTTGCAACAAGAAATCTTCTTTCTTTATTACAAGTGTATCTTTGCGCATACGATAAGCAATAAGGTCTTCAATAGAAATGATTTTAAGGTCGAATTTCTTAGCTACTTCCACCAACTGAGGTAATCGTGCCATCGTACCATCTTCATTTAAGATTTCTACTAAAATACCGGCAGGTTTTAGTCCCGCAATACGAGTGAGGTCAATAGTTGCTTCTGTGTGTCCTGTACGGCGAAGCACTCCGCCTTCTTTAGCGCGTAAAGGGAATATATGTCCAGGACGCCCCAAGTCGAAAGGAGTGGTCTTTGGGTCTACCAATGCTTGAATAGTTTTTGCCCGGTCGAAAGCTGAAATACCGGTAGTACAACCCTGACCTTTCAAATCTACTGAAACAGTAAACTGAGTTTCGTGTAGTACGGTGTTGTTTTGCACCATCATCGGAAGGTCAAGCTCAGCACAGCGTTTTTCAGTAAGAGGAGCACAGACTAACCCGCGACCGTTGGTAATCATAAAATTAATCATCTCAGGAGTTACCTTTTCAGCAGCAGCAATAAAATCGCCTTCATTTTCGCGGTTTTCATCATCTACTACTATAACGACCTTTCCTTTTTTTATGTCTTCAACAGCTTCTTCAATGCTGTTTAGTTTAATATTGTTCATCTTTATCAATTGATTTTATACAAAATGAACACGAGTGCATTACTCGTGTTAAAATTATAAATAGTTATTAATCTTCGTTCAACTTAAAAATTAACTGTAATACGAGCGATTTTGGCACTTTCCTCAATATCTCCTTCTGAGATATTATCGGTAAGGTCAAAAGCTGTTTTAAGAGCCGATTTATCAAAAGTAAAGTAGTAATTCTTTCCTTTTGGAGTAACCATTACGCTACTGATAGAGGGCTCAATTTCTAAATCGGGATATTTTTTCTTTACGTCTTTAAAAGTACTCTGTAACGAAATCCCTTTTTCGGTAGCGTATTTATCGCACAATATTAATACACTTTCCACTATTTTGTCCCCCTTATCATTGGTAGTGGGAGTAATTTCAAGAAGCTCTTTACCTTCTTTGTCTAAAATAGTAATGCGTTCAGCACTTGCATAACGCAGCTCTCCTTCCATAGTCGAGTTTACTATGGAGTCCTTAGCAAAGATAGAATCTAACTTTTGTATGGGAGTGTCTTTTTGGAGGACTCCTACACTGTTATTAGTGATGAGGAACTCATTCTTTTTATTGTTACACGCCACAATAGTTAAAAGAACAGTAATGATGATAAAGTATTTTTTCATTATTTCTTGATGATTTTATTTAATATTCCTAAAACTCCTCTTACGAACGAAGCACTTGTAACCATTTTTATCAAAGGATTAGTACCCGAACGCTTAGTAGTGGTTTTTTGTGTAGTGGGCTTAGGAGCAGAAGCTTTTTCAGCTTCCTTAGCTTCTTTTTGCTTCTCTTCCTCTTTCCGCACGTCCTCTATTTTCTTATTCAAGATTTCATAAGCACTTTCACGGTCGATAACTTCGTTGTATTTGCGCACTAACTCCGAACGCCCTACCAACGCTTCAATTTCACTATCACTAAGGATATCCATTCTACTCATCGGTGCGCGCATCATTGTGTCTACCAATGGAGTAGGTATTCCTTTTTCGTTCAGTACTGTTACCAGTGCTTCTCCTGTTCCTAAGGAAGTAAGCGTATCGGTAGTGTCGTAAAATTCTGATGAAGGATAATTCTCTGCAATTAGCTTAATGGCTTTACGGTCTTTAGCGGTGAAAGCACGCAGAGCGTGTTGTACCTTCATACCCAGCTGAGAAAGTATCGCATCGGGGATATCGGTAGGGTTTTGAGTACAGAAAATAAGTCCCACACCTTTTGAACGTATGAGCTTTACAATGTTCTCTAATTGGTTGAGAAGCGTTTTGGAAGCCTCATTGAAAATAAGGTGCGCTTCGTCGATAAAGATAACCAACTTAGGTTTCGACATATCGCCTTCTTCGGGGAAAGTAGTGTAAATTTCAGCCAAAAGACTCAACATAAAGGTCGAGAACATCTTAGGACGGTCTTGAATGTCTGTAAGGCGAATGATGTTTACATAACCTTCGCCCTGTGCATTGGTTCTCATTAAGTCAGCTGGTTCAAAACTGCGCTCGCCGAAGAAAAGTTCAGCACCTTGATGCTCTAATTCCACAATTTTACGCAAGATAGCACTTGTTGAGGACTTAGAAACCGCTCCGTACTCTTTCTCGAAGTCGGTCTTTCCTTCATCAGTGGCATATTGAAGTATTTTCTTTAAATCTTTCAGGTCTAACAAGGGTAGTGCGTGGTCATCGCAGTATTTGAAAACCACTGCCAAAACGCCTTCTTGTACATCGCTTAGGTCTAAGATGCGTGAAAGTAACACAGAGCCAAATTCTGATACAGTAGCACGCATACGCACACCCTTTTGCTCCGAAATGGTCAGTAGTTCGGTGGGGAATGCCTGTGGTTGAAAGTCTAAGCCTATCTTACCTAAACGCTCTAAGATAAAAGGTTTTACTTCACCAGATTCAGCAATACCACTGAGGTCACCTTTCAAGTCCATTAGCAATACAGGAACACCTTTTTTAGAAAGGTTTTCGGCGATAACTTGCAGAGTTTTAGTTTTACCTGTACCCGTAGCTCCTGCGATAAGCCCGTGGCGGTTAAGTGTTTTTAAAGGTAAATTTACCAATACGTTTTCAATAGGTTGCCCTTCGTAGATAGCCCCTCCTAAGGTAATGTAATCACCTTTAAAGGAGTATCCAGCGAGCATTGTTTCTTTAAAAGAATCTATTTTAGCCATTTGTTATTAGTTTTAAGCTGTTAGTAGTGTTTTACTTATTCGATAGGTAGTTGGCATTTTCAAGGCACAAAGGTAGAAAAAAAAGTTGAAAACCCAAAATTTATTAGGTAACAAATTTATTTTTAGTGCAATAAAAGGGGTTGCTAATAACTTTATAAGACTTACAGACTAAGAGCAAACAACGGTCTTTCCTTTCGTTTTACGTCGCTTTATTTCCCTCAAAACTACGGTTTTCCATTAACTCTTAACTCCTCATTTTTAATTATTTACATAGCTATTGTATACCAATCGTCCAAGATTCGTATAAGCTTCCTATAAGCTTCCTATAAGCTAAGCATACCCTCCTAATAACCTTTTTTCACCAAAATCCCCTTCAATCATCTTCCGAACCTCTCCGTTATCTTCCGTTTCTTCGTGACCCTACCACTAAGCCATCAATCTCCCTTTGCTAATTTACTAATTTTTCACATTTGCTAATTCATTTTTTTTACATACCTTTGCACTTGTAAGTAGACCGTAAGTTATGCAAATACCTAACACTTTTAACCTTAAAGTTCAAGCTGAAAAATATATTCCTATCCATAGTGAAAAGGAACTCATCAGTGCGTTACAAGAGTATCACAATCCATTTGTTTTAGGGGGTGGAAGCAATATGCTTCTCACTAAAAATATTACGCAACCTGTGTTTCACATTTTGCTTAAAGGCATTAGCACTGTAAAAGAAACTGATGAATACATATGGCTTAAAGCACAAGCAGGAGAGAATTGGCACCAATTTGTGCGTTATACTTTACAACAGGGCTATGGTGGACTTGAAAATCTTTCGCTGATCTACGGCAATGTAGGTACTACTCCTGTACAGAACATAGGGGCTTATGGAGTGGAAATAAAAGATGTAATGGAGAGTTGTGAGACGATTGGGGTTCATACACTGCAAAAACGCATATTTACAAATGCAGAATGTGCTTTTGCTTATCGAGAATCTATTTTTAAGGGGAAAGAGAAGGGCAATTACATCATTACTTCGGTTACTTTTAAACTTACTAAAAAGAACCACCAATTGCACACGCAATACGGAGCTATTCAGCAAGTCCTTTCAGAGCGAGGAATTACCCAACCTACCCCCAAAGAGTTGTCCGATGCGATTATTACCATTCGCGAAAGTAAATTGCCTAACCCTAATGTTTTGGGTAATTGTGGCAGTTTCTTTAAAAACCCAATTGTTCTAAAAACTGATTACGAAAAGCTACAACAGCAATATCCTGAAATTCCTTGTTATCCAGTGAATGAAACCGAAGTGAAAGTGCCAGCAGGCTGGCTTATAGATCGCTCAGGGCTCAAAGGCTATCGGAAAGGAGATGCAGGAGTGCACAAGCATCAAGCATTGGTATTGGTGAATTATGGTGAAGCTACAGGTGAAGAAGTTTTAGCGGTGGCTAATTATGTAAAAGCTCAAGTACAAGAAAAGTTTGGTATTGCCTTGGAGTTTGAAGTGAATATATTTTAATGGATATACTCTATTTACATACAACTCAATCCAACTCTTGATTCACATTATTTCAATATCTTTATCTAAAAAAATAATTATTGATGAAAAAAGAATATCATAAAGAAAAATTACAAACTATCGTACTTTCTAATAAGGGAGGTATGGAAGTAACCGTACTTAATTTTGGTAGTGTGATTAGCTCTATTAAAGTGCCTGTAAAGGGGAAAAAAGTAGAGTGTGTATTGGGCTTCGACACGTTTGAAGAGTACGTAAGTGAGGCTTACCGCAAAGAGTATCCGTATCTTGGTGCGATTATAGGGCGTAACGCAGGTCGTATAAAGTATGGAAAAGTTATTATCGATGGCAAGGAAATACAATTGAACTGCAATTTGGGAAAAAATCAAATACACGGAGGCTCAGTAGGCTTTGATAGTGTCTTTTGGGACGTAGTGGCAGTAAATAGGGGAGATGATAATTCTTCAGTAACCTTACAATATGTTTCTAAAGACGGCGAAGAGGGTTACCCAGGAGAGGTAACGGTGCGTGTAACCTATACGCTTACTTCCGATAACCGTTTGCGCATTGATTATCACGGCACCACCGATGCACCTACTATTTTAAATCTCACTCAGCATACGTATTTTAACCTCAATGAAAGCAATACTGATGTGCTTAACAATACCTTACAAATAAAAGCCGATAAGTACGTACCGTTAGAAGAAGGGTTCTTTACTCCTACAGGTGAACGTCCTCCTGTGGCTGGCACACGTTTGGATTACCGAAAAGGGCAAAAGGTATATGCTCATACTGATAACTCTTTTGTACGTGAGATTACCCCTGAGGAAGTAATGGCTACACTTACTAACGGAGAAGGTTCATTGGCAATGGAAGTGCGTACCAATCACCCTGTCTTGCATATCTATGCAGGATATTATTTACCTGAGTTGCAACCACCTCATCGCAAAACTATAGGGCAAAGCAGAGGGATTTGTTTTGAAGCACAAGGTTATGCCGATGCTACTAAACATCCACAGTTCGATAATGTAGTGTTAAGACCTAAAGAAGAATACAATTTCTTTACCGAATTTAAGTTTATACACCTTTCGTATAAGGAATATAAGATAGATAGAAGCATAAAAAAAGAGTCTGATATACAGACTCTTTTTTATGCTATTACCATTTAAAAATTAGCTTTTTTGTTCTTTATTGAAGTACACCAAATAGTAATACATTTGTTTTTCTTCGTCCCAACCTTTCTCAATAAACTTATCAACTGATTCTGGATTGATAAAGTCCATACGTATCTGAATATTAGTGTCTAAATCAATCACATTTTTAATTTTTTTGCGCACATCCGATACAGCCTTATTAACAATCGGGAAGGTTGATACATCTTCTATTTGGTACTTAGGTCCTTTCTCTACTTTGTAGTGCTTAAACTCTGGTATCAATTCAGGATTTTCAAACACTTCATTCATAAACGAGGTTTCTTCAAAATCATCATTCTTAGCGAAGTAATTAATCGCACGGTTCATAAACAAAACCTCTTCTTTTTTATCTTCAGCAGGCAAGATTACATCTTTGGCAAAGTCTTGGCTGAATTTTAAGTACTTTTTAGTATAGAAATTATCGTCTATTAACGCATCGACATTTAGAAAGTTCTCCAACCAATACTTAGTGTCATAACGATTGCTGTCGATGGAAAGTATTTTGTATCCGTCCTCTTTATTCACATTAAAGATAATACAACCTTTATCCAATCGGTGAATGTTCACTCCCTCTTGGATAATCATCTCCAACTGGTTAGCCTGTTCCTCAAACTGCAAAAAGCTGTTCCTCATCTCCGATTTGAAGATACCTACTGCTTTTACCTTTTCATTATCTAAATAACTATCGTGAAGAAGCGCTACATACACCTCTCCACTTTTGATATGTGGGTGATTAGACTGATTGTACAAGTGTTGCGCAATCTTCTTAGATTGCTCGTGAATAGAGCTCTCGTCCTCAAAAATAGGAGTTACCAGCTGGTAAAGTTCATTGAACTCAACATCGGTATCGTGTACTAAGTGAAAGTAGTTTTCTTCTTTTTCACGGAAAGGTTTGAAGAAGTATTCTTTCAGTAGCCCTATAATCTCATCGTTTAGTGCATAAGGTTTTTCTGAAAGGAATAAAGGTTCTCCTTTGCTTAGATTACCTACCCTGTGAATAGAAAGTGTTTCAATGTTTGTTGTATATAAATTTAGCATAGTTACTTGTTATCTGTTACTATTACGTAATTAGTAGTATTCTTCTTCACTGAAACTTCCATAATCGTCTTCGTCGAGGTCAAAATCGTTAAATTCATCTTCAAACTCATCAAAATCATCAGCTACGAATGATTTCTCGGGAGCTTCAGCAGGAATAGAACCGTGAGCGTATATCAAAGCAGGATAAGAGACGCCTGTTTCTTCTTCATCAATCTCTACTAATTCTACGAAGAATGTCCACATCGACATAAAGTCGTATACGTACAACAGTTTAGGCTCTTCTTCACTTACTACCGATTCGATAGTTGTCTCTTCCATCAAGCGCATTTCTCCACTTTCTGATACATCAAAAAGGGTGATTTCCTCTCCCTGATTCCAATCCTCGTCGGTAAGATAGAAAGAAGCCATTTCGTCACCAGCAAAGCCAAATGATTGGTTGATTACATTGTGTAAATCTTCTAAAGTAGCTTCTCCCTGAATGATAATATCTCTAAAAACGTCTTCTTTAACGTCGAGTATCACTCTGAATTTGTATACCATTTTTAGTTATTTTAGTTGTTAGTAAAAAAACTTTGTCAAAGGTCGTAGCACGACAGGCTGTTAGAGACTTTGACAAAGTTTGTATATTCTTATTTTCTATACTTATTTAGCTATATCTGTAATTTCAATATCGAAAATAAGGTCGCTATTAGGTGGAATCACATCGCCAGCACCTCTTTCGCCATATCCTAAAGCAGCAGGAATAAATATGCGTATTTTATCACCTACTTTCATTGTAAGTAAAGCATCTCTGAAGCCTGGTATAAGTTGTGCAGAAGTGTTGTAAGGCATAGGGAAGGCTTGGTATCCTCCTTGTTGTTCACGTAATGAGTTGTACTTACCATAAGCCTCTTCAATTTCTTTTACGTTAGAATCGAAAAGGGTTCCGTTTCTCAAATAACCTGCGTAGTTTACCATTACTTGATGTGTGTGATTAGGTTGTTTGCCTTTGCCATCAACTAACTTAAAGATTTTTACTCCTGAAGGAAGTGCTTTAGCTTGTGGTTCCTGTACTTTTACTTCTTCTAAGAACTTAGCTGCAGCGGCTTTCGTCTTAGCCTCTCTTTCTCGTTCTCTCTTGTTAATTTCTTTGAAGTAATCTTCAAAAACTTTTACAGCATTGAAATTTTTAGCATCTTTACCATTAGCGATAATAGTAATCTTATTGATTTTGATATCCTTTTCAGGCTTGTCATTCATTACTGTTTTAGTATTAGCAATAGCATCTATTACTTCTAAACCTTTCACCGTTTCGCCAAATACTGTGTGGCGACCATCTAAATGAGGAGTAGGCACTTGAGTAATAAAAAACTGACTGCCATTGGTAGCTGGTCCTGCGTTTGCCATTGACAAGATTCCTTTTTTATCGTGTTTTAAAGTAGGCACTATCTCATCTTCAAATCGGTAACCGGGTTCTCCCATTCCGGTGCCGGTAGGGTCACCTCCTTGTATCATAAAATCCTTGATTACTCGGTGGAAAATTGTTCCGTTGTAAAACGGTTTACCTTTGTATTCAGCTTTTACGAAAGTGTTTTTACCTTCTGCCAAAGTAACAAAGTTGGCTACTGTTACAGGAGTTTCTTTGTAGTTTAGTTTTACAATAATATTTCCTTGAGTAGTTTCGATATCCGCAAATAAGCCATCGCCTAAATCTTTATAGGCTTTCTTTTGCGAATTGCAACTGAAAAATACAAACATTGCAGAAAGCAATGCGATAAAATTGAGTCGTCTCATATATATAATTAATTAAAATTTCTACTTATTCAGGTCGTGGTTCTATTTTCTCTTTGTTTTTTTCAATTTTAAAAACCTCTATCTTGGCAATAATAGGCTGGTTGAAAGTTATTTTATCTTTATCACCACGATAACCATACGCTACGCTCGAGGGGAAAAAGAAAACACCACTTTCTTTCTCTTTTAGCAATTTTAGTGCTGAACGTAACCCTTGGAATACTTCTTCTTTATCTACATTATACTTATAATCACCATCGGGTTTCTCTTGGTAGAGTTCGTTACCTTGCAAATCCGAAAGACTGTAATCATAGGTTACGATATCGCCAAACTGTGCTGTGTAGTCAGCATTAGGATTTTGGTTTAGGTAATAGAATTTAAAACCGTGTTGTGAATCTATAAAGGTGTGGAGCGTATCTTTTTTGATAATAGAATCAATAAGAGCTTCTTCTGAAGCTAATAGCGCTTTGTTTTTCTTAGCCGATTCCTTTAAAAAGGCACTTGTTTTCTTGGTTACAGGGTGGCGTGCTTGTCGGTCGGCACAGCTTATGAAAACTATGCCAGCAACTATTATTATTGCTATTTTTTTGAGTATATTCATTGTATTTTAAATATTCTTGTGAATAAAATCTGGCAAAACTTGTTTAAAATAAGTTACGGCTTCTTCCATTGTACCGTCAAATCTACCCCCTGCAGCATTGATGTGCCCTCCGCCGTTGAAATATTTGCGTGCAAACAGGTTTACATCGTTATCACCTTTGGAACGCAACGACATTTTTATAAAATCGCCTTCTTGAATGAAGATTACTGCCAGCTTAGTGTTCTTAATGGTAAGCCCATAATTTACGAAACCGTCAGTATCTCCTTTTTGGCAGTCATATTGTTGTAGTTCTTCGGAACTAAGCGTTGTGTAAGCCGTGTCGTACTCTTTTAAATACATCATATTTTTCAGAATTACACTCAGTAATTGCAATTTGTTAAATGAATTATTATCAAACACATTACTGTTAATCTGACTGTTTTTAGCTCCTTTTTCGATAAGAAAAGCTGCTATTTTTAGCGTATTGCTAGTAGTGGTGGGGTATTTAAAATTTCCCGTATCGGTCATTATTCCTGTGTACAAACAAGTAGCTATTTCTCTATCTATTTGGTTTTTATCGCCCATTGCATCAATAAACGAATATACCATTGCGCAGGTAGAGCTGGCATTGGGGTTAGAGAAAGTTACTTTGGCATAAGCCTCAGGCGCTTGATGATGGTCAATCATCACAAATGTAGCTACCGAGCTTTCTAATAAAGGTGTGAGCCCATCAGCGCGTTTAAGCGAATTAAAATCAAGCGTAAAGATGAGCGTAGAGTTTTCTATTTGTTTTTTTGCTTTTTCAGGAGCATTGTCATAGATGAGAATCTCATCGGCTGAGGGTAACCATTTTAAATAATCAGGAAAATCATTAGGCGACACCACCGTTACATCTTGGTGCAATTGTTTTAAATACAAGTATAGTCCCAAGCAACTCCCTATGGCATCTCCATCAGGGCTTTTGTGAGGAATGATACTTATTTTCAGCTGTTTTTTAAGTAGTAGCTTAACGTTTTCTATATCATATATATTCATAGGGTGCAAAAGTACGACATTAATTTGTTCTTAATGTTTTCATATCTGAAAAATTTTAAAATTGAAAAAGAAATGATTAATTTGCAGGACAAAGGTAGTAATTAATTTTTAATGACAAAAAAATAATTTTGTTTTTTAATGGATATTCGTTGATAATGAACTCTTAGCGATAATAAGTAATTATCAGTTGATAACAACTAGTTCCGCTGGTGTAACAGATAATTATCAATTGATGATAAAGAGAAAACAGAGTAGGGGATAGGATTATTGTAGAATTACAAAAATATTACACGAAGAACTATTGTATAGTATTCTTTCTGCAAAAGCTATATAAAGAGCCCCACCTAATTATTTATTAGATGGGGCTGTTATTATTTGCTTGCGGAGGCTCTCCGCTATTTTACTTCTTCAAAAATAACAGATACTGAAAATCAATAATTTATAAATTTATGGTACAAATAAGGGTGTAAATGCTCTTAATATTGCCAATCAATAAAAATTGGGAAGTATCGACGTTCTCATTCTACTGAATAATATTTATTGCTTGTTATGTATTCCTCTATTTATGGTTGTACAAACTACTGAGTTTTCTCATTCATGCAAATTACTTTGCTATAGTATTTTTTATGTAAATACAATCATAGGATCTGCCACGATATCTATAGCAGAGAGGAATGTAATATCATTTACTTGATCATGCTCAAAATATTTGTAAGCATTTTCATGATATGTCAGGAATATCGTCTTAACAAAATATTGAGCATCTACTTCAGGTACATATAACTTAAACTTATCGACATTGCCTTTACACCACACATCTCTTTCAATCACATGGGAAAGCTCTTTAGTCACAATTTTTCGGTTCTGCTGTATCAATTCGTATACTGTTCTACTCTCCGAGAAATTCTTAGCCTCTATACAAACAATTTGCTTTGTCTTTTTGTTTATAAGGAGAATATCAATATCTCCAAGTTGTTTGGTGGAATTGAGGAGTTTGCCTGGCATAATCTTAACCTCGGAATTCACATATAAATAGTCAAGAGACAGACTTTCGTATAATCCCTTTATGTTTATAGTGAATTCACGACCTTTTTCATAATTCACCTTTGATACAAGTTTCTCCATCTCTGGGGTAGTATTAACCACAGTTCCATTATTCAATCGTTCTACTCGAATCATCCAACTCTCATAAAGTGTTTTAGTTGAATAATAGATGTTGCCATCAAAGAGTATCCAAGGTCTTGCTGTAATCTGTACAGGACGATTAAACCTCTGAACCCACTTGTCGCTAAACTTAAGATCACCATTATTGAGATCTTTCGTAAGGACAAAGTTTGCCATGAATGCTTTCTCCTCTTCTTCATCAAATATGCCGGCACATACTTTCTCAAAAAACTTTTTCTCCGGTAACACCATTACTGGTTTATTATTATCGTTAGCATAATCAATTGAAGCCGTTAGTATCTTACAATACTTCTCAAATGAGATGCCGAATTGCGCTTTATAAGCCTTTACAAACGTATCATCATTTATGTCGATGGAAGAAGTTGGTATCAGATTATGTAACTTTGTGTACAAATCTGGATTACTCATTGACAACTCTCTTAGCCTATAAAAATAGGCATTTAGTTTATTAATTATAGGTCTTGGCATTACCAGTCTTCCATTTTTTAGAATTGTCAACTCTGAACCTTTTATTTTTTCTCCTAATTGATCCATATATATACCCATGTTCAAACTAAAGTGCATAAGGGCAAACAGGCGATCCAACTTCTCTAATCCAGGCTTTCCACCAGTATTGTGAATGCCATTCAGAACAATGGTTTCAATCATACCTTGTGTTAACGTATTCATCTCAGAATATTCATTGACATAATCAAGCTGATTATCAAATGTTGCATCTAAAAAAGAATAGGCTTTGCTTAATGACTCATACCTTCGTTGTGTAAGCTTCGACCAATAGATCATGGCATGATGTAGCTTGAGAAGACTTATAAGAAGTTGTTTGGTATCTATCTCTGCCAATAGCATTTTCACTTCTGAAAGAATATAATCTGATACCTGAATCATGATTTTCTTTGACTCTGCAAAATCAAAAGTTTGTTCTGTCCCTTTCATGTTTAGGAAATCAGCAATTTCCGAAAGCACTTTATCACAACATCTAGAATTGACAAAATAGCATGACTCAACACCATCTTTCTCGTCAATAATAGTTATATTTTCACTCTTGCCAACCTGAATAAATCTACCTGGTGCAGAATCAAACAATTGCATACCAGCATCAAATAATGACTCGTTTGAAGAGAATTTACAATCTTGAATTGCTTTAAGGAATTGGCCTACTAACTCTCTCTCCAAAGTAGTTACATCCGAACTCATTATTTCTTCAGGTACACAAAATACCATAGTATTGTCATTTGCCTTTTTCCACTCGTAGTCACGACCTGGCAAAATCAATAATTCTACATGAAGAGTATTACTAATACTGTCAATTTCCAATTTTTTCTCAAGAGCATATACCCAATTCATCAACGCGATAGTTGCTTCTCTACCAAATATACGAAACTCGTCTTTGCATTCCACATGAATCCACAATTCGTACTTTTGTAACTGAAGCATGAGGAGACCCTTTATCATATATGGTGCGTAGATAGGAATCTGCTTTGGAATGTCTGCATAGTGTTTAACCATAACATGACACCCTCGTGGGGCATATTGAACAATATACTCATCATGTCCACACAAATATTTCTCACGCATTGATAGAGCGTAACCTATTTGCATGAATGTGATATCTGGTATTTCATCTCGATAGAATGTATAATTATTAGAACAATAGTATGCAAATCTATCAATTTCTTGGGTAAGAGGAACAAAGTTTAGATCTAATTTATCTTGATTATAATAATATAAATTCAGTAGATTTATTCTATCCTGACTCATTACAATTTTCAATTCCTCTAACGAGAAATGAGTCATGTTGTGACTAAAGGTCATAAACAGACCTTCCTCTGTCATCACTTGAGTAACTAAAAACGTGAATATGCTTTTGGAAGGGAACACTTGTTTTATAGCTGTCTCTGAATCTTTAACTGCTTGTTCTAAATCAGGATTCTTATCTGCTAATATGATTGCAACATTGGCAACCTTGTCTTCATCAAAACAAAACCAAAGAAAAGGTGTGTCTTGGTAATTATTTTGTTCTATAAATGATCCATGACCATTTTGCAAAAGAAATCCAGTTTCTTGGATCATCTCTTTTTCGATTAACGAGAGGAACGTTTTCTCGCCCAGTTCCTTTACAAGAATAGCATAACATAGTCTGTAGGCTAACCTTAAGAGATTAGCTGGGAACATAACCAAGTATTCCCCATTATCAAGTTTTAAGAACGGATGGAATTCGAACGTATCGCTATGCCCTAATTGAGATAATTCTTTTTCGTACTTTTTCCTTTTTAGGCATAACAAAAATGATTGCAGATACTTTCCCTCAACTTGGTATTTTGCAAGGATGGAGTTTACCTCTGCTTTGCTAAAACAGTTATATGATTTATACTTGCTATATTCCTTGTAGTTTGAGGTATAAACTGATTCTGCATCATATTTACCACATACATTCCGATTATAATTATACCTATTAACTATTTCATTGGATATTTCCAATATTGCATAGATAATTGCTAACTTATTTCGATCAATCTTTTCCTTATGAGCCAAAAACAATAACTGGCTGAGAAGATACTTATGAGTCAAATAGAACGCAGAGAATACCTTGTAAGAACCAATCGGAGTATTTACAGTTTCAATAAACAATCTCTCTTGCGGATCTTCAAACTGAGGATTGCCATGCTCAAGAATTTTATCAATGAGGGAACAGTTATATTTTCCCTGTCTCCACATCAAATAAGCTTCAATTAAGGCAGTTTCTAATCTATAACAGAAACTGGAATTTTCCTGCTGCACGGACAAAAAAGAGAGATACTTAAGCATATTATCTCCCTTTAGATTATGATAAAATTTATATTTCATTAATTATCTTGCTTATTATTGAGTTAGTTTATATCGTGATTTAGTAATAAAGCTATTGGTGTTTATTAATAAAATGTTGATGTTAAAAAATTAAATTCTAATTGTATATTTTTGATAATTTCTTATCTCTTACAAGATGTGAAAAACTCCATAATAGAGTTGTCTACAAATGAAGAACTTCTATTATGCGCATAGTTTCGATTATAGTTCCTTTAAGTTTTAAGTCGTTTTTGATAATATTTATTGAGAAATAAGTGATAATAGCTATATAAATCTGGATTCTAATAGCATTTTTCGGATGTTCCTCAAAAGGTTTTTACCTTGGGATATTGCTTTATTCACTAAAAAATAGTTCAACTTGCTACCTATTCTTATACAGTAAGGCTATTTTATTAGCTTTTAGATAGAAATTGTCTGTATAATAAACATATTTTTTTTAAGTTCTGGTGGATAATCACTAGTGTCTCATTAATAAAATATTTTATTAATGAGACACTAGTGATCTAAGTTTATAGTTTGTCTTTTAACTGTTTTCCCAAGATGGTTAGTCGATATTTTTGTAACCTACTATTAGGTTTGTCAGGAATAGTCATTTCAATAAATCCTTGTTCCAATGCAGGTTTTAAATATTTTGCTCGAAAGTGTTCCCTGTGAGAAAGCCCCAACATATCTTGTATTTCTTGTCTATCCATCTCTTTAGATAATATTTTAATCAAATCTTCAACTTGCTCGGTGACTTGCTCGGTGACTTGCTCGGTGACTTGCTCGGTGACTTGCTCAGTAGCGGGAAATATCATTCGAAGAAAGTTTTCTGTAAACTTGAAACATTCTTTTCCATAGCTTCTTAGAATACGAGGGACTCCAGAACCCAAATGTTCTACTAAATCCAAATCTCTAAATACACGCATCAGCTCTTTATTGCGTGGTACCGAATAGCCTTCAAAAAACTCTTTCTCTGTCATGCCTTGTGGCAAACTACCAAATGAGGTAATCTCAATTCTATCATCAAAGAACTCAAATTTGGGAGGTACTTCGGAGGTATAATCATTATGAACAATGGCATTAATTACAGCTTCACGCAAGGCAACGGGATTCCATAATCTGGTTTCTTTTCGTTCTTTGGGTGTGATTTTTGCCAATGTCTTATTTTCAACTCCTATCTTATCCAATACCTGCTTGGTTGCTTTTATCAATGAACAATACCCATACTCGTTGTTTTCGATCAAGTCAACACGATCCAAACCATCATATTTTGCAACTTTCACTGATATTCCATTAGTATCAGCTAATAAATATGCTACATAATTGTATTGTCCTTCTTCAGTAAGAAGTTCCAAATTAGGTGCAAACTGCTGATTTAGTATCTTTCCTGAGCTTTCATAATATATTTTGAGTTGCTCAAAAGTAAGATTCTGATTTGGAGACTTGATTTTACCAATTGAGTTACGAGTGCGTTTAGCAAACAGTGATTCTATCATTTTTATGGGCATTGGCTCGGCAGCCGTTCCGATACGAATAAAGGTACCTTTTTCCGACATCCCAAGTTTCTTGATATAGTAAGGTTTTTCAGTACCACTTGCCAATGTAATCTTAATTACATTTTTTGAATCTATAGTTTCTGCTGATACATCAAACAACCCCATACAAGATGGCTTAATATTATTTTTTAATCGGTCTTTGATTTTAAGCATATCTCCATCAATGTCTGCAACACCAACAGCCTTTC
Organism: Capnocytophaga sp. oral taxon 864; assembly: GCF_002998835.1. Classification (NCBI taxonomy): domain Bacteria; kingdom Pseudomonadati; phylum Bacteroidota; class Flavobacteriia; order Flavobacteriales; family Flavobacteriaceae; genus Capnocytophaga; species Capnocytophaga sp. oral taxon 864. The sequence goes on along the minus strand of NZ_CP027232.1, from coordinate 646,532 downwards.
CTTCCTTGTCAATTCCAATATAAATTATCCCTCCTTCTTGATAATTCAAAAAAGCGACTACTTCTTTTTCCAAATCATCTATAAGTTCTTGTTTGTATTCTATACGATTAGTTTCTGGATTCATATATAATATCTTTCTATTTATACTTAAGTAATTCAACTTGCTAGTTGAAAAGTTCAAAAAATAAAAAAGCAAACAAAAGATTTGTATGTTTGTAATTGTAAAAAAATAACAACTCTAAAGTTTTGAAAAGACAAAATTACGTCTTTTTTTTATATTATCGATGATATTTTAAAAGAAATTAAACATCGTGAAGACATTATCTGATAGCGATATCATTACGACAAATTTTATAGCTATTACTAGTTTCTATGCGAGCTATTATTCGGCTATCAAATTTGTTATTTGGTAGCCTCTTTTTATAAAGGGATTGCTTGTAAAATGACTATGATTTTTATGTAATTCAGCTGGTTATAATTACTTTTTATGAAGCAGTAGTGCATTCTAAAATAAAAAGTGTATCTTTGCACTGTTATAAGTATTGTTTTATATTGTTAAATCCATCATATAATGGCAATCAATAGAATTAAAATAATGTTAGTAGAGAAACAGCGTACAAGTAAATGGCTAGCAGAACAGCTTGGAAAATCGGAAAATACAGTTTCAATATGGTGTTCGAATAAGGTTCAGTCAACATTGGACAACCTATACGAGATAGCTCAAATATTAGATGTTGAAGTACGACTTCTTATTACTTCCAGTAAGGAAACAGCAATCTAAAAACTGATTATGGCAAAGAAAAAGAAAACACAGGAAACGGGTTCGCTGAACCTTGAAACAATATTGTTCAACTGTCGTGAATACCTCCGCAGTAACGCTTCTCTCAATGACAAGCGTGACTTACTGCTTACGCTGGTCTTCCTGCGCTTCATTGGTGAGAAGTTCGAAGACGAACAGCAGAAGCTTCGCCAACAATGTATTGACAACGGACTGACCGATGAGGAGATGATACAGGCCTATCTCGATCAGCCCGGAATGTACAGCGGTATCGCCTTCGTTCCTCGTGAGGCACGCTGGGACTATCTGATGTTGCAGCCTGCCAACAAGCTCAACGGTGCTCTCGACGATGCTTTGCAGGCACTGGAGAATGGTGGAGGCTCACTGAAAGGTTGTGTGCGGTTGGGACTCTTCAGTAGTATCAATCTCGAAGCAAATGTTATCAAGAAGGTAATGGACGAGGTGAACAAGATTTCTCATAAGGTTTTCGGAACAGAACGCGACCTTATCGGACGTGTGTACGAATACTTCCTGAAGTCGTTTGCCATCAATGCAACGAAGGAGGAAGGCGAGTTCTATACCCCTCACGATATTGTTGAGCTGATAGCAGCCTTCATTGAGCCTTTCAATGGTACACTCTACGATCCTTGCTGCGGTTCGGGCGGTATGTTCGTGCAGTGTGCTAAGTATGTCGAGGAGAAGCAGGGCGATATTATGCAGGTCAATGTCTATGGACAGGAAACCGACCCTGCCACCTATCGTCTGGCAAAGATGAATCTGGCTATGCGTGGCATCTCTCATCATCTGGGCGAGAAGAACGCCTCAACCTTTACCAATGATATGCACCGTGGACTGGTGTTCGACTATATAATGGCTAATCCGCCCTTCAATCTTAAGAAGTGGTATGACACGTCCTTGAGCCACGACGCACGCTGGGCTGACTATGGCTTACCACCTGAGGGCAATGCCAATTATGCTTGGATTCTGCATATCCTCTCCAAGCTAAAGGCGGGACGTGGTGTAGCAGGATTCCTCCTTGCCAATGGTGCTTTGGGTGATAGCGATGCTGCGGAAATCAGAAAGAAACTTATTGAAAAAGATAAAGTCGAAGCGATTATCGTCCTTCCACGTGAGCTCTTCTATACCACGGATATCTCCGTGACACTTTGGATTCTCAACCAAAATAAGAAAGGCGGAAAGTGGCACGACCGAAAACTGCGCAACCGTGAGGGAGAAATTCTCTTTATGGACTTGCGCCAGTGGAACGAGAATGCCATCAAGAACGAGCAGAAGAAGAAAGTGCAGCTTGTAAAAGAGCAGGTAGAGCGTGCCACGAACATCTATTTCCGATGGCAGAGTGAAGGAACAGATGGCAAGAACTTTGCCGAACCAGAGCTTTACCGCTCTGTTGGGCTTGACGAACTGCGCAAAAACGACTTCTCGCTGGTGCCAAGCCGTTATATCGAGTTTGTAGACCGTGACAGTAATATCGACTATCATCAAGTGCTTACCGATACCGCTGCTACCGTCAAAGACCTCTTGCATCGCCAGCAGAAGAATGACATAACCTTGCGTAACGCTTTAAAACAGTTGGGATATGAGTGCGAATAAGACCAAATGGGTAAGGCTGGGGGATTATATTGAAGAAATAGATGAAAGAAACTCAGATTTAGCTATAACTCTTTCACAAGGTATTGCTAACACAAAGGTGTTTCAAGAACCTAAGCAAGTTTCTATAAATTCAAAAGCTGATAAAATTGTACGTACAGGATACTTTGCTTATAATAGAGCGACAACTCGAAATGGAGAAAAAATCTCTATTGCATACCGCGTTGGACCAGATTGTACGGTTTCATCTGCATATTGTGTTTTTAGAGTAAAAGACGAGAATATTATCAATCCATATTTTCTTTGGTTGTATTTTTCACGTTCAGAGTTTGACCGTTATGCACGATATGCCTCAAAAGGAAGTGCACATGAATTTTTTGGGTGGGATGAAATGTGCCGTGTACAAATCCCTCTTCCCTCAATTTCCATTCAGCGTGAATTGGTAAACACCTATAATGGCTTAAAGTCGTTTGCAGAGGACAATGAAGCCCTTATTGCTCCCCTTACACAAGCGTGCGAAGCTCTTGTTGTGGATTGTAAAAGAAAATATAACGAAGTGGCTTTGGGGGAGTATATTGAGTCTTGCGATGAAAGGAATAGCGAGGGGAAATATACGATTGATGATGTACGAGGTATCAGCATTGAAAAGAAACTTATATACACAAAAGCAAATATGGAAGGCGTTTCTTTAATACCTTACAAAATTATTAAGCCATCTGAGTTTGCCTATGTTACAGTAACTTCTCGTAATGGAAATAGAATCTCTCTTGCTATTAATGATACCATAGAGACCTTTATTGTTTCTTCATCTTATGAGGTTTTTAGCTGTAAAGAATATCTTCAGCCCCAATACCTTTATATGCTCTTGAGTCGTACAGAGTTTGACCGTTATTCACGTTTCAATTCTTGGGGCAGTGCACGTGAAACCTTTGATTGGGATGAGCTATGCCGTGTAAGAATCCCTCTCCCCCCTCTTGATGTTCAGCAATCTATTGTAAACCTATATCATTGCATAGAAGAGGCGAAGCGGATTGCGGCAGAAGCCCGTGAGCAGATGCGCACACTCTGCCCAGCATTGATACAAAAAGCCATACATTCTTAAATAAACACAAATGAGACATAACGCGAAATTCTACGAAAGTGAGTACGAAGAAGCCCTTATTAACCTGCTGACCGACGGCACAGGCTGGCAATATACGTATGGAGGTAATATTCATCGTAAAAAACGTGAAGTTCTCCTGACAGACGACCTGAGTACCTATCTGAAGGACCAGTACAAGGAACTGACTGATAACGATGTGGAAGAGATTATCAACCATCTGCGCCACGTCGGCGGACAAAGCCACTTCGAGCTGTTGCGGAATACATATAAGCTCATCCGTGACGGCTACCGTTATGTACGGCACGGAGATAATAAGCCTTTCGACATCAGCTATGTTGACTTTGATGAGACTGCGAATAACATCTTCCGCGTGGTCAACCAGTTTGAAGTGGGTTATGGCTTGCAGGCGGATGTCCGTATTCCCGACGTACTTCTCTTTGTCAATGGTATTCCGCTCTGTATCTTTGAGCTGAAGAACCCTGCAGATGAGAAAGCCACCATTGCTGACGCCTATACACAGATACACACCCGCTATCTGCGTGACATTCCGCACCTGCTGCGCTATTGCCCGCTGTCGTGTATCAGTGATGCTACGAAGAACAATACAAAGCTGGGAACAACCTATACTCCCTACCAACATTACTATGCTTGGAAGAAAATAAAGAACGAAGACCTTGTAGCAGAGAAAGGGTTAGACCAGGTGCGCACTATCGTCGGAGGTGTCTATGAGCCGAGTCGCTTTTTGGAGATTGTGCGAGATTATGTCTACTTCCCCGATGCCAAATCAGGAAAGGAACAAGAGGTGGTATGCCGCTATCCTCAGTTCTTTGCCACACGTATGTTGCGCGACAATGTCCTGAAAGCCTTTGCCAATAACGACAGGAAGGGCGGTACTTACTTTGGTGCCACAGGCTGTGGAAAGACTTATACTATGATGTTTCTGGCGCGTCAGCTCTCTTTACGCTGCCCAGAGTTAGAATCACCAACCATAGTGATGATTGTTGACCGTGAGGATTTGCAGACACAGGCAGGTAAGCTCTTCTTGCAATCAGAAGAATTCCTTTCATTGGGTACAGCCAAGGTAATTGAAAATAGAAAAGAACTTGGAGAAGAAATGAGTTCTCGTAAGTCGGGAGGTTTCTTTATCTGTACTATACAGAAGTTCTGTGAAGAAACAGGACTGCTCAATCCCCGACATAACATTGTATGCTTCTCAGATGAAGCCCACCGCACACAAGTACACCTAGATACACATCTAAAGGTGAAAGATCTTGAGAAGGGAAAAACCGTAACGGATGAAGATAAAGAAAAAATAGGAGCCTTTGTGACAAAGCCTTATGCTGAATTGCTTCGTACTGCCTTCCCGGACGCAACATTCGTGGGCTTTACAGGCACACCGATAGACGATACCATACAGGTGTTCGGACAAATTGTAGACAGCTATACAATGCGGCAGGCTGTTGAAGATGGTATCACACGTGACATCAAGTATATCCCTCGTATTGCAAAGGTAACACTTGACATGGAGAAGGTAAAAGAAATTGACGCCTACTACAAACAGTGTGGTGATGAAGGGGCTACAGAGGAAGATATAGAGAAAAGCAAAAAAGCTATGAGCGCTATGGAAGTTATCCTAGGTGATGACGAACGATTGGGACGATTGGCGATCGATATCATCAATCATTACGAAACAGCCTGCGACAACAAGGTGAATGTCGTACAGAAGGCAATGATTGTATGTAGTAAGCGTGCAATAGCCTACCGACTGTTGCAGAAGTTCAAGGCATTGCGCCCCAACTGGTTTGTTGAACGGAAATCAGCAGATGACAGTAAGCTCACGAAAGAAGACTTGCTAAGGCTGACACCCTTACCTACCATCGCTATGGTGGCAACCCGTGGTGCCAACGACCCTAAGGAGATGTGGGACTATCTGGGCGATAAGGCACGGACAAGGCTACTGGACGATTCCTTTAAGGACGAGAATAGCAACTTCCGCATTGTAATCGTTGTGGATATGTGGATTACAGGCTTTGATGTTCCTTGCCTGACCTATCTCTATAATGACAAGCCTCTGCAGAAACAGACCTTGATACAGACTATCAGTCGTGTCAACCGTAACTATCCTGGAAAAGAGTTTGGCTATGTGATTGATTATATCGGCATACACAAAAATATGATGGAAGCTATGAAGCAGTTTGGTGGTAACGGCTTCGGTCCGAGTGATGACGATGTGGAGCAGACTTTAGAGATATTACGTACAGAATTAGAGGTTATTAACCAGCTCTTTGCAGGCTTCGACCTTAGTCCTTTCACGGACAAGGAGGTGAAACCACTGGTGCGCCTTGAGTGCTTGTCGACTGCCGCTGAGCATATTATGTCAATGACTGAAATGCAGAATATTCACAAGGCGAGAGCACTTCCACAGAAGGTCAGTGCCAAGACCTACTTTCTCTCACACGTGAAAAGCCTGCGTACGGCATACGATATCTGTCAGCCATCGGGCGTTCTAAGTTATGAAGAACTGTCGTTGTCACAGTGTTATATGGCTGTGGCGTCCTATGTGCGTAAGACATCTGGTGAGAAACACGATGTGGAAAGTATGAATAAGGCAGTTGAACGGATGGTTGAGGAGGCTTTGAAGTGTAATGCCGTAGTAAGTATTTTAGACACTGACGTAGAGGAACAGATTTTTAGTCCAGAGTTTACCGAGCGACTGGAAGGGGTAAAACTACCTGCAACGAAACTGGAAGTACTTGTGAAACTGTTGCGCAAGACTATCAAGGAATATAAGAAAACCAATAAGATTGCTGCAGAAAAGTATGAAGAAATGCTCCGTAAGACCCTTGATGAATACCACAAACGTCGAGAAGCACTATCTGCCGATGAAGCCACGGTGACGCAAAATGAGGCTGTGACCGCCATTATTAATGAAGCTACAAAGCAGGCATTAGAGCTACTGAATGCGTTGGGGGAAGACAAGGAGAGTTTCCGAGGTCTAGGACTGAGCTTTGAGGAAAAGGCTTTCTATGATATCTTGATGCACCTCAGAGATAAATATAACTTTGAGTATGGCGAGGACAAGAAGGTAGGGGCATTGGTTGTCAACGAAAAATGCAAGAACTTGGCAAAGAAGATTAAAGAACTGATAGATGTTCAGTCTACCTTTACAGACTGGCTTAATAACAGTAAAATACGTGCCGACCTAAACCAGAAAATATTCTTCTGCCTGTATGAAAATGGCTATCCTCCACAATATAACAAAGAGGTGTTTGACCAGGTGATGGAGCAGGTGGAGAACTTTAAGAGCTATGATAACGAGTAAATATGATTTTGAGACAAAGTAAATTTCTCTTATAATCATTATAGAAATCATATTAATAAACTATACTTTTTTTATTTTTATATGGAAGAACAACAAGCAAAAACTCCACAAGAGGTTATAAAAAATAAAGGCAATGTGATTAAGACACGTGATGATCGTGAATTGATTCTCATTGATCTCAAAGGAAAAGTAGTAAATCCAGAGAAGTGTAGCTGGACTCCTAATAATAGTGAGACTGTCAATAACAGTGTCTTTCGTTCGCGTATAGAGCCTTGGCTTACTTCACTTTTTCAATCCGAACATTTGTCTCTATTGTGTGGGTCTGGAATAACAACTGCAATCAGTTTACTAGCTTATGGAAAGAGTGGAACGACAATGGAGGATATAACATTCTCTAACTATAAAGATGAGATTGGCGCTGCAGTAGATGCATCAGCGAAAGCAAGTGGTCGTGAAAAGGGTAATATGGAAGACCAAATTAGAGTTGCTAACGATTTACTTCGAGGATTAAAAGTACTAGGCGATGAGAATGCAGTGAAGTTAGAGGAGGAGCTTCACACAATCATTACCAATTTTGCAACCTCCTTATTAAGTTCTGAAAAAGAAATAGCAATTTCTAGTGAAGATAAACGAGAAAATGCTTATCGTGCTCTCATTAACTTTCTCTTAAGTTTTGCTAGTCGCACAGGGAATAAAGAGAGGTTGAATATATTTACAACTAATTATGACCGCTTGATAGAGGTAGGAGCAGAATTGGCTGGCATTCACCTAATGGATAGGTTTGTAGGCACCATTATGCCTATATTTCGTTCATCAAGGCTCAATTTAGATCTTCACTATAATCCTCCAGGAATTAGAGGTGAACCACGCTACTTGGAGGGAGTAGCACGTATTACAAAACTTCATGGATCTCTCGATTGGGTGCAAAGTGGTGGAGAGATTCGCCGTATAGGACTTCCATTTGGAGCAGCCAACATAAATCCTTATTTGGAGGCTCCAGGACTACAGGGTGCAGATGCATTGAAGTTGATGATTTATCCCAACTCAGCTAAGGATCGAGAAACAGCTGAATATCCGTATGTAGAACTCTTCCGAGACTTGGCAGCTTCCATTTGTAGACCTAATAGCACACTGGTTACCTACGGCTATGGGTTTGGAGATGAGCATATAAATAGAGTTCTTAGCGATATGCTCACTATTCCTTCAACTCACTTAGTTATTATTTCGTATGACGACCCAATAGGACGAATCTTAAAATTCTATTCTGAGTCTGCACATAAAGATCAGATGTCTATATTGATTGGAGCAAATTTAGGAGATATAACGAATCTTACAAAAGATTATCTCCCAAAATCTGCTATTGATAGAGCTACAATTAGGATGACAGAACTACTGCAAAATCGTATGGGGGTAGCCTCAAATATAGCCAACCCTACTATACCTGCTCAGATAGAACCCTCAACTACAAATGAATCTGCTACAGAAGAAATTATTAATTCAGAATCTTAATAGTATAGTTTATGTCTACAACTCCAATTGAATATCTTGCTTCACTCCGTATAGGTACGGTAGAATATATATCTCCTGATAAAATAGAAGTTCAACTTGACATAGAATCTCCGGAGAGTGTAGCTTTGAACGCAGGAACACCTCGTAACTTTCCACATATTAATGGCTATGTTATGATACCCGTTGACCTTGGTTTTGTTGTCGGACAGATATCATGGATTACCATTCAACGTTCTCCTTATCCTAAGCGAAGAGGTTTTCAAGATTTTGGTTTGATTGACTTGCCCTTTCCTTTAAGAAAAATGGAACTTCAGCCTGTCGGAACTCTTCGTTCTATAGAGGGAGGTTATAAGTTTAAGCGTGGTCTTGAGTCCTTTCCATCTGTTGGTGACATAGTCATATTACCCACAGATGAACAGCTACGTTCTATCATAGAATCAGGAGAGAATCGGAGAGTCTATATAGGCAATAGTCCATTAGTGGGTGATGCTAAGGTTATGATTGATCCTGATCGCTTATTTGGACGCCATCTTGCCGTACTCGGAAATACTGGAAGTGGAAAATCTTGTTCTGTAGCAGGATTAATCCGTTGGTCTATCGACAGTGCAAAGGAGAAACTCTCAAATAAAGAAACAGTTAATAGTCGATTTATAGTGTTAGACCCCAATGGAGAGTATGGAAAAGCCTTTGCAGATAAGCGTAATGCAAATATCTATACTGTTAATGTGGAAGGGGAAACAGATAAACAACTAGAAGTTCCTTTATGGTTTTGGAATACAGATGAGTGGTGTGGATTTACTAAGGCATCTCCAAAAACTCATAGAACTACCATTGTGCATGCCCTAAAATCGGTAAGAAGTGGAAATGTCTTCGAAAGACAAACAAAAGAGCGCGAGCTAGCAAACTATACTCGTGTTATTATTCAAGCCCTTCAAATTGAGGTAAAAGAAGGAACTCCATTTGAAAGAAAAAGAGCCTATGGTTTTCATCCGATCTTAATGAAATGGTGCGCTGGATTTAATATAGATGAAGACTTTTCCGACAGTTTAAAAGACTCAATAAATGCACTTAACGATAAGATAAATAATTTTAACATTCAACGCTCTGGAAATGGATTTATTGACTATACCTATTCAAGAGAAGAAATCGAAACTCTAATTCAGTTATTAAATAATATTTTCTCTGAATCAGGAGGAAAAGAGGAAGAATTTTTACCCATAGACGAGGATAGTCCTATCCCATTCACTGGAGAGAATTTTGTTCGTTCCATAGAGGCTAATGCAGAGATACTGAGAACAACAGACTATATTGTCACTCTAATGCCTCGTATTAAAACATTACTGACAGATGTACGTGTCAAGAAGGTTATTGATAATAATACTCTCCAGCTAAATGATTGGTTAGATAACTATATAGGGGCTAATAATCAAGAGTCGCTGACGATAATCGATTTATCTCTCCTGCCTTCTGATGTAACTAGTATCATTACAGCCGTTATAGCTCGTATGGTATTTGAAACACAACAGCGTTATCTCAAACTGAACAAGCAATGTCTCCCAACTGTTTTGGTTATGGAGGAAGCTCATTATTTTGTCAAGCGATATAATGATGACGCTGAAAACTTTGGAGCAAACATTCAATGTTGCAAGATATTTGAAAAGATTGCTAGGGAGGGGCGAAAATTCGGACTAGGACTTGTTTTGTCATCACAAAGACCTTCTGAATTGTCTCCTACCGTTTTATCTCAATGCAACTCTTTCTTGTTGCATCGTATATCTAATGACCGAGATCAAGAACTGATTCATCGCTTATTGCCAGATAATATGAGAGGAATTCTTCGTGAAATACCATCACTTCCCTCTCAATATGCTGTTCTATTAGGTTGGGCATCAGAATTGCCCGTTATGGTGAAAATGCGCACATTGCGTGATGAACAGCGTCCACAATCTAATGATCCAGATTATTGGGATGTTTGGACTGGTACGAAAGAGCGAGAAATAAAATGGAGTAAGATTACTAATGACTGGCAAAATAAACAAGGTGAATCTACAGAGAATTAAAAAAATATAACTGTGCTGTATTCATTCGGACTTTTCTTTTGGTTATTAGTCTGTAAGCTGTGAGTAGGTAATAGCTTTTTCCGTTGTGCAAGGATTCTAGAATTATCACATATTTTGTCTTTGCCATAAATGTAAGTTCTACTCCCCTTGAGGTTATTTTGATATAAAAATCAATATATCCTCCTTTTTCTATTAAAGAGGTGTTTTGTCCAAAGTGTTATTATTTTGCAGAAGTACAATAATAAATGATTATAAACGATAATACACTAAAAAAATCACTTCGCTTCATACCCTTCCTTAAATTTTAAAAAATTGTTTCCTTGTTTTGGATTTCTCTCAATCCATTTATTGATAATTTCTGTATTCATTTTCAATCGATTAAATACTTCTATATCATAAAACTCTTTGCCTTCTGATCTCATTTCTTTAAAAATTTGGCTTCTAATTTCTTCTTTGGTTTTTATACTTGTATCATACCATTGCTTAGAAAGATAAAATGATAAAAACATTACAATAATTGCTATTCCCAAACAACTAAAACTACCTAGCAATAAATATTTTAATAACTTGGATTTCTTCTCGAAATGTTCTAATCTTGAAAGTGTATTTTCAGATAAATCCGTTTTAATACTCTTAGGAATAAATTTTGTTGTGCTTTCAATTTGTTTAGAAATGTCTTTAAATGAAGTTTCAATATTATTTATTCTATGATTTAGTGAACTAGCTGAGCTTTCAAACTCACCTACTAAATCTAAAATATCTTGATAAACAAAAACTACATCTGTTAGTTTTTCTATGTTATCCTCATTGCTCTTTATGACTTTGTTTAGTAAATCTAAACCATTATCTATTTCTTGTTTTTCTGCATTCATATTCTTTAAAATTTACATTTAGTTTAAAACCTTCTTCTTGGTCTGTTTATTTCTTCTTTTTCTCTTTTTAGAATTGAACTATTTAGCTCCAGAATCTTTTTAATTTCTTTCATTTTAAGTTTATTAGTAATTTCAGAGAGTTTGTATCCTGCTAAATATTCCCTTTTTGTTTCTGTATTAATATCAGAAAGTTTTACAATCCGCATTCCTGAAACGCCTACTTTTACATTTTCTGACAGTATTACTTTGTAACCCAATTTATCCATTTCACTAATCAATTCATCAAAATTAGAGGCTTTTCCCAGAGATTTTTGTAGATTTTCAAGCATTTTCTCTTTCTTTTCTTTGCTGATTTCTACATCTGTTTTAAGATTCATATTCTTACAAATCTCCCTTACAGCTTGCCCGAATAATTCTCCTATTTTATGAGCTTTTATTGTGTTGTCTCCATGTGTATTTACTCTATTGACTATAAAATGAATATGTTTGTGTTTTGTAGAATTATGAATATCTAGTCGAATTTGATTGTCTTTTGTAACACCAACTTTTTGTAGAGCTTTCAGGGTAATATCAACCAAAACTTCATTAGAGATTTCATTTTCTTCACTTCTCTCGGGAGAAATATACCCCGTTAAAGCCCAATTCTTTACATTCTTATTTCGATCTGCTACCGATTTCATCTCTTGGAATTGATTTTCAGCAGTATCGGATAACAAATTGCTGGAATATACCATTTCAGCTGTGCCTTTATCATTTCCATTGTATTGTAAAGCGATTTTGGAAATTCGTCTTGTTGTTGCAGAATTATTCATCTCGTACTCTATTTTGGTATAAATAATTGTAAATCAATTTAGTAACTCCTTCTATCTCTCTCATAATCTCAGCCTTATTCTCTAAACTTGAAAACTCACGATTTCGCAATAGATTCTTAATTCTATTAAAGTTATTCCCATAAGATAAAAGCACTTCATCGGTTTTAAATTCATTGACTTTCAATTCTTTTTCCGTTAAAACTAATCGAACATATTTAGAGATTTTGAGGTTTAGTTTTTCTGCTTTTATTCTGAGAATTTCAAATTCTTTTTCAGTGAGTTTTGCAGAAATTGTTTTAGAAAAAAGAGCAGATTTTTTCTTGGCTAAACCACCTTTTTTACCAATAGTTTTGAAATGATTTTTCCTTTTTTCTTCTGCATCTTTTTGTTCTTGCTCTTGTTGAATCTTTGTTATGAAATTCGTTAAAAAATCTTGTTCCATTCTTTTATTTATTAGCGTTTTTAGAATGTTTTTGACGATAGGAAAAAACCAAAAAGTCCCATTTTACATTAAGCCACCCTCGCTTTTTGTAAACAATGGGTACTTTTTGCACTAATATCGTAGCAAAGAGATTTTGCCCATTATAAAATCATTTAAATCTTTGTAGTTTTGATATAATATTCTATTATCTTTAACATAAGGATTTAATCGTTTAACTTCATTTGTTGCCCTATTTCCTGCCTCATCATTATCAAAATATAATTCTATTTTCTCATAACTTTTAATGATTTTTTCAAGTTTAAAAATCATTGTAACAGAATTCAAAATCACATAATCTGATAGTGCTTTTTTGAGAGCTTTTTCCATTTGTTTAAAAGAAAGATAATCCATAAATCCTTCGAAAATCCGAAGATTGTTTGATTTATTTTTTATTGTAGTAATGTCTTTTCTCCCAATACAAATTTTTGAATATTTATTCCTTACTTCATAACCATTAGCATCATTTTTGAAACCAATTCCAAAATATTTTTTATTAGATATTTTATAATGGATTTCTTTAAGCAAGTGAATGTTATTTTCAATTCTTCTTTCTTTTAAATATTGAATTAAGGCGTAGTGTTTAACCTCTGAAATAGATAATATTTCATATTTACTTCCATCCCTAGTTATATTGTACATTTGCTCCTTAAAAGAAAAATTAAACTGAGACAAATATTCTAAGGCTTGAGATACAGAACATTGTTTGATGCCCTGAACTAATGAGACTATATCGTATTTCTTTCCCGTTCCGAAGTCAAAAGCAATATTCTTTACAAAATTGACAAAGAGACTGGGTGTTTTTTCTTCTCTATCAAAAGCAAAATAAAATGCTGTCTTAGAATTATCTTTGCTTGGGAAAAGAGAAAAACTTTCTAAAACATTTCTAATAGATATCTGAGTATTTGCTTGCTTACAATTCATATGTTATTATCTGAGTTTAATATATTTGTTTTTTCGTTGAATTGTTGAATAAAGAATGTAACCATCTCATCAAGTGTGCTTTATACACTCAACAAAAACTCAACAATTCAACAAAATAGGTTTATGATTATTCAACAATAGCTCAACAAAATTCAATGTTTTAAAATTTGTTGAGTACTTCGTTGAATAAAAATTTAATTAGTTTTCAATGGCTTGAGATTTAATTCAACAAATCAACGTATTTTTCAAGAATAAAATTTTTGGAAATTTTGAAGTACCTTCCCACAGAATTGTTCTGATAAAAATTTCCTGAATAGTCAATATCATAACGGGTGTAGGTTAATCCATTTTTTTGGGGTTCCAAATTCCATTTTTCTTTCAGTACATTTCTCACATCATTTCGAGAATAATGTAACTGACGGAACATTCTATTGAGCATATTCAAAATATCCTGAGGAACAACTTCTATTTCTGTTTCCTCATTTGATTCAAAAAACTCATAAAGAAGCTCCATCATCTTACATTCCAACTTATTTGAATTTTTGAGAATAAGTTTTTGAAGTGCTTTAGTTTTTATTTCTTCGGGAGCAAACCACATTCTGCTTTTCTTTTCTGAATAGAATTTCCGATGGATTAAAAAACTTAAAAACAAAGGAATTTCTGTAATTAGATTTTGAAGAAACTCAGTATTTTCAAGCCTTATAGGATTGATTTTTAATACCCAAAAACGAATTTCATTCTCATCAATTTGTATGAAATTTTCTTCATTATTAGAGCAAAGAATAAATTTTCCAAAAAAGTCAATTTCCTCTCTGTCTTTTCCTTTGTTTTCCAATTTGTCTTTATTGGTAGTCGAGAGATATTTTAACCGTTCGGTAATTTCTTTTCGGTCAAAAAATACTTCATCAAGGGCTATAATCAACATTGAAGCCCAATCAGAATTAAATTGACTATTAAAAGAATCTCCCTTGATGTAAGTCATATTTCTTCCAAAAATTTCTTTCATCCATTTTAGAAAAGTGGTTTTCCCTGTAGCTCTTTCCTTGCTTACCAAACATAAAACAGGAAGAATCTGAGTAGGATTTTCCAGTAAAATTTTCAGATAATCTAGACCTAAGTCTACTTGATTCCCAAAAATATGTTGCATAAAAGAAATGGTAAATGGAATATCATTTATCGAAGCCTCTGAAACGCTTGGCTGATAGGGGATTTCATTATAAATATTGTAGAAGTTTTTAATTGTTTTTTGATATTTCAAATGGTTGGGAATACAGCAAAATCCATCATATTTCGGTATATCATAGATATATTTCTTGCCATGATCTTGGATAATAGTTTCCCTTGACCACTTAACGAGTGAAGTGATTTTGTCGCCAGAGATTTGTGGACGTTCTATAATTTTGTAATAAGTAGTGCCCACACGAATGTAAGGTATAAGTAATTCTTCCATCTTAATACATTTTTACGTTAAAATTACTTGAACCTTTTTTCAGTTTTATGGGCTATTTCATTTATTTCTTGAATTGTCTTTCTTTTCCCTTGAGCAATCCAATCCAAAAGTTCATCTTCATAGAAATAGAGCTTTTTTCCATTTTTGTAATGTGGAATTTGTCGCTTTCTGACTAAAGTATAAACTGTAGGTTTAGCCTTTTTTATGATTGTGCAGGCCTGATCTATACTTATAGGATTTTTCTTGTTATTGATCTCTATTGTATCTTTATTTTTTACAATAGTTTTTAATTCTTCTATCTGATGAGATAGAAAAGCAACTGCTTTAGGCAGATTTTCAAATGAAATTTCGTTTGCGTTCATAATTTTGATATTTTAAAATCACGGCGCAAACTTAATAAGTGTTTTATTTGTGATAAGAAAAACACACAAAAACACATAAAACATAGAAATCACAAGAGAATCACAGGAAAACACAATAAAAATATTCTTTTTTATTATTTTTTTTTACTCATTAGGTTTAGATAAATCTTCTTTGATTTTAACTAATCCTTTGTTTTCATCATCTCTCAAATGACTTTTTATTGTTTTCACATCAACATCTAATAATTTTTGCTTAAAAATTACCTTCAAAAATTTGACAATCACATCTTGTTTCCCAACTCTAAAGTGATTCCAAATACTCCAAGCAAAATGATATAAATCAAGATTATTTAGTCCCTTAATTTCTACTGATGGATATTTTGAAAAATCAGTCTCCCCTTTAGAATAATCTATTATAGCAGCACAAATATTCTCAACTTCTTCATTTGAACAATATGGAGAAAAAGTTTCTGTTATATATTCTTTAGCAATATCAAATTTGCGTTTTTTGTTTTGTGCTTTTCTTATGCTAACATCATTTATATTATCATTAATTATATCTGAAGAAGCCGTATTTACAGGGATACTATCAGGAAAAACTGTATTAGCAGGGATAATATTAGCTGGAATAGTATCTTTTGTTTTATAAAGTAATGTATTAATATTTATAACTTTTTTAGAGTTTATTTTATTTTTAATAAAGTATGAAATTTCCATCAGAAGTAACTGAAGATTACAATAAATAAAAATTACTAACAATATAATTGTAATCATAATCATTGTAACAATCGTTTTAGTTTCATAAACTTCAAATTTCATCATAAAAGGTATTATTATCTCTATTAACATAACTATAATAATCGCTAATTCTCTTGATCCCCAAATTAAATATCTTTCTTGTATCATATTAATAGTTTTACAATTAAAAATTCAACTTAATAACTTCTGCTGCTTTTATTTTATTTTCATCAATTACTTTTGCATAGATTTGTGTTGTATTTACATTTGTATGCCCCAACATTTTGCTTACCGTGTAAATATCTGTACCATTAGCTAATTGTAAGGTAGCAAATGTGTGTCTAAAACAATGAAAAGTAATATTTTTGTGAATACCTGCTTTTGCAATCCACTTTTTCAAAGGGCGAGAAATCCAAGAAGGATCAGGTAAATTTTCAAAAACTAAATCCTCTAAGTTTCTTCTCTCTCCACATAATTTTAAGGCCTGTTTCGAAATGGGTTTATATTCTACTCCTTTAGTTTTCTTCTGAGTAAAGTGGAGTTCTATTTTATCATTATCTTCTATAACTTCCTTCCATTTCATTTTTTGAATATCTGAATGTCTTAATCCTGTAAGAGCAGAGAAAAGTGAAGCTCGTTTCAAAACATCATTATCACAATCTGTTTGTGCCAAAATATTTAGTTCTTCCTCTGAAAGATATTCTCTTCTTGACTCTCTATCGGCAATACCTTTTATTTTTCCTGATAAATCTGATAAAAAATATCCATCAATAAAAGCTTGTTTTAAAATAGCTTTGAAAATAGAAAAATATGTTGCAGAGGTATTGACAGATATAGTTCCTTTCTTATTCCCCCCACAAGGAGCAGATAATAAGAAATTTTTAAAATCCTCTGAAAATTTCATGTCAATCTGTGCAAATTTCACTTCTTCTCCTGAAAACAATTTTAGAAATCTTATTACCCTTTTCCAATTTACACGAATGGAGTCTGAACTATTCTTATGTTTTTTCTTCAATAGCTCTTCACAATATGAAATAAAATTTTCTTCTAATAATTCTTTCTGTTTTAATTGTTGATTATCTCCTAATAAAATTTGCTCATCATATTCTTTTTGTAATTTTCTACGAATTGCATCCGCAAATAACATTGTCTCTTTATCTAAATCACTTTTACAAATGATTACTCCATTTTCATCTCGTTTGGGTTTATAGGAAACATTTCCTTTATCATCAGTTTTTGCTGAGCGAGTTTTGTCAAAAACTACAGAACTAACACTTCTATTGAGATATTCTCTGACTCTTTTAGGTGTTTCTTCATTTGCTTCATAAACAGGGTAAGACTCCACGTAAACATACCATTCTTTCTTAAATTCTGCCTTACGAAGTCTTACTGTACATTTTGTGGGTTTTACTTTCATTGTCTAATAAATATTTTATCAATTTCAACCTTTGGAACATATACAAATTTCCCTATTTTTTCCTTAGGAATATTAAATCTTTCTATGATGCTATTTACTGTCGAAGGATTTGCTGCAAACTTTTCACTCACTTGCGAAAGCGTATAGCAATCTTCTTTTTTATATTTTTTAGGAAGTTCTTTTTCTTGTTTATCATTTTCATTTATAATAATTGGAGATAAAAGTTTTTCTAATTCTGTTTTATTTATTCTCGTAAGTCGTTCTCCCAAATTCACACTACAAATGACATTTCGCTTAATCAATCTATGAATAGAACTTTTTGAAATTCCAAATAAAACAACTGCCTCACTTACAGAAATTAATTCTCTATGTTGCAGAATAGCAATCTTATCTGCATATTTTTCTAAAACTTTTTCTTTTTTCTGTAATTCTAGCTCTCGCTTTTTTTGTTCTTTCCTATTTTTATCCGCACATGAATGCGAGCAAAAACGAGTTGTTATTGTTTTTGCCTCAAATGGTTTCTGACATTGTTCACAAACCTTTGGTATTTTCAGTTTACTAAATCCCATTTTATACTATTAAGAATCATAAGCGTTTTAAGAACCACATTGTAGTAAATTAAGACCCGATACAAATATGGTACAAAATTATGATTAAAAAATGAGAAAAACAAATATTTTTGATTAATTAAAAAATAGAAAAACCACTATAAACTAAGTGTTTATAGTGGTTTTTAATATTTATTAGTTGTTAATAAGTAATCTCTATTTTACTTCTTCGAAATCTACGTCTTGAACGTTGTCTGTATTGACGTCTTGTGCCCCACCAGTGTTAGGTTGCTCTTGTGCGGTAGAGCTACCGCCTCCCTGTTGGGCTTTGTAGATGTCCTCAGAGGCTTGTTGCCAAGCAGTATTGATTTTGCCCAAAGCAGTCTCAATAGAGCTGAGGTCTTTGCTATCGTAAGCTGTTTTAAGTTCGCTAAGAGCAGTCTCAATAGCACCTTTCTTGTCGGCTGGGATTTTATCGCCAAACTCTTTGAGTTGTTTTTCAGTTTGGAATATCATCGCATCAGCTTCGTTGAGCTTATCTACTTTTTCTTTGGCTTTCTTATCAGCTTCGGCATTGGCTTCGGCTTCGCGTTTCATCTTCTCGATATCTTCTTTTGAAAGTCCAGAAGATGCTTCTATACGGATATTGTGAGACTTGCCTGTACCTTTATCAGTTGCCGATACGTTGATGATACCGTTAGCATCGATATCGAAGGTAACCTCAATTTGTGGTACGCCACGTGGGGCAGGTGGAATGTCATCTAAGTGGAAACGACCGATAGTCTTGTTGTCGTTTGCCATAGGTCTCTCACCTTGCAATACGTGAATTTCCACACTCGGCTGATTGTCGGCAGCAGTTGAGAACACTTGCGATTTTTTAGTAGGGATAGTGGTATTGGCTTCTATCAGTTTAGTCATCACACCTCCCATAGTTTCGATACCCAAAGAAAGAGGAGTAACGTCCAAAAGCAATACATCTTTCACATCACCAGTAAGTACGCCTCCTTGAATAGCGGCTCCAATAGCTACTACCTCATCGGGGTTTACGCTCTTATTAGGTTTTTTGCCAAAGAATTTTTCAACGGCTTCTTGTACGGCAGGAATACGAGTAGAACCACCTACTAAGATTACTTCGTTGATATCACTTACGCTGAGACCTGCATTTTCTAATGCTTTTTTGCAAGGTTCAATTGTGCGTTTTACGAGGTCGTCGATGAGTTGTTCAAATTTAGCACGGCTGAGCTTGCGCACCAAGTGTTTAGGACCTGAAGCTGTAGCAGTGATATAAGGCAAATTGATTTCGGTTTCAGTAGTTGAAGAGAGTTCAATCTTGGCCTTTTCAGCAGCTTCTTTAAGACGTTGCAATGCCATAGGGTCTTTACGAAGGTCGATTTGTTCCTCTTTTTCAAACTCTTCAGCAAGCCAGTTGATAATTTTTTCATCTACATCATCACCTCCTAAGTGGGTATCACCATCAGTAGCGAGTACTTCAAACACGCCGTCGCCAAGTTCCAAGATAGACACATCGTGAGTACCACCACCAAAGTCGAATACAACAATCTTATGGTCGCTATGGTCTTTATCCAAGCCATAAGCCAATGCAGCGGCAGTAGGTTCGTTGATAATACGTTCTACTTTTAAGCCTGCGATTTCACCTGCTTCTTTAGTAGCTTGACGTTGAGCGTCGTTAAAGTAAGCTGGTACAGTAATTACCGCGCTTGTTACGGGTTGTCCTAAGAAGTCTTCTGCAGTTTTCTTCATCTTTTGAAGAATCATAGCTGAGATTTCTTGTGGAGTATACAAACGCCCGTCTATGTCCACACGAGGAGTATCGTTGTCGCCACGTACTACTTTATAAGGTACACGAGCGATTTCTTTTTCCAATTCAGAAAACTTGTTCCCCATAAAACGCTTGATAGAATATACCGTGTTTTTAGGGTTGGTAACTGCCTGACGTTTGGCAGCGTCACCTACTTTTATTTCGCCACCTTCGGTAAAAGCTACCACTGAAGGGGTTGTGCGTTTACCTTCGGCATTGGTAATCACCACGGGGTCATTACCTTCCATTACAGAAACACAAGAGTTTGTGGTTCCTAAGTCAATACCTATAATCTTACTCATTAATATTATCGTTTTTTTAAGTTCAACATTATTTTTGTAAGCCTTACGCTTACGTAGTTAGTAGCAGTCAATGATTATGCCAAAGGGATAAAAACTGACAAATTGTCATTTTTAGTCATTAGTTGTTAGTAAGCGACTAACAACTAATTTCTATTTTTTATCTTCTGATGTTTGATTTCTAAATACCAATTGGTTATCAAAAGCATCTAATAAGATGACAGCATCGCGTTGTACTGTGCCACTCAAAATTTCTTTAGAAAGCTTGTTAAGCACTTCTTTCTGAATGATACGTTTCACTGGACGAGCACCAAACTGAGGGTCAAAACCTTTTTGTGCTAAGTAATCAATAGCCTCATCGGTAGCATCGAGCAAGATGCCTTCTTTGGCAACCATACGGAATACTGATTGCAATTGCAAACGCACAATACTACGGATATCCTTGGCGTTGAGCGGTGTGAACATTATAATGTCGTCTATACGGTTCAAAAACTCAGGACGTACAGTTTGTTTGAGGAGTTGTAACACTTCGTCACGTGACTCGTCGATAGCGCGCTCGGTATCCTTAGGATACTTTTCAAAAGTTTCCTGAATGATATGGCTACCCATATTGGAGGTCATAATGATAATCGTATTCTTAAAGTCGGCGGTACGACCTTTGTTGTCAGTAAGCCTACCTTCGTCGAGTACTTGCAACAAGATATTGAATGTATCGGGGTGAGCTTTTTCAATTTCGTCTAAAAGTATTACGGAATAGGGACGGCGACGCACAGCTTCAGTAAGCTGACCACCTTCGTCATAACCCACATATCCTGGAGGCGCACCTACTAATCGGCTAACAGCGTGTTTCTCTTGATATTCGCTCATATCTATACGCGTCATTGCATTTTCATCGTCGAATAGATACTCGGCTAAGGCTTTGGCAAGTTCGGTTTTACCTACCCCCGTAGTTCCTAAGAAAAGGAAAGAACCTATAGGACGACGTGGGTCTTGCAAACCAGCACGACTACGACGTATGGCATCGGAAACAGCCTCGATGGCTTCTTCCTGACCTACTACACGGCGGTGCAATTCTTTTTCTAAGTTCAACAGCTTTTCGCGTTCACCTTGTAACATTTTAGCTACAGGTATACCTGTCCATTTTGCTACTACTTCAGCGATGTCTTCGGCGGTTACTTCTTCTTTTACAAGAGCATTTTCGTGTGACTTGCTGTCTAAATTCTTTTGCAATTCTACTAACTTGTCTTCCGCTTCTTTGATTTTGCCATAACGCAATTCCGCTACTTTACCGTAGTCTCCTTCACGTTCAGCTCTATCGGCTTCCAAACGGTATTTCTCAATAGCTTCCTTAGTGGTTTGTACTTCATCAATTACGCTTTTTTCACTCTGCCATTTAGCATTGATAGCGTTACGTTCTTCTTTAAGATTTGCCAAATCTACATATAGCATTTTGAGCTTATCTTCGTCTTTTTCACGTTTGATAGCCTCAATTTCTATTTCGAGTTGCATTATCTTACGGTCGAGTACGTCTAACTCTTCGGGTTTAGAATTGATTTCCATACGGAGCTTGGCAGCTGCCTCGTCCATTAAGTCTATTGCCTTATCGGGTAAGAAACGATTAGTGATGTAGCGTTCAGAAAGTTCTACTGCCGCGATAATAGCTTCGTCTTTGATACGCACTTTGTGGTGAGTTTCGTATTTTTCTTTGATACCACGCAATATTGATATAGCACTCTCGGTATCAGGTTCATCTACCATTACCTTTTGAAAACGACGTTCGAGAGCTTTGTCTTTCTCAAAGTACTTTTGGTACTCATCGAGAGTAGTGGCACCAATGGCACGAAGTTCACCACGAGCTAAGGCAGGTTTTAATATATTAGCAGCGTCCATAGCACCTTCGCCTCCTCCTGCTCCCACAAGGGTGTGAATTTCATCTATAAACAGAATGATATTGCCATCGGAAGAGGTTACCTCTTTCACTACTGATTTGAGTCGTTCTTCAAACTCACCTTTGTACTTCGCACCTGCGATAAGGGCACCCATATCGAGGGAGTAAATTACCTTGTCTTTTAGGTTTTCAGGTACGTCACCTTTCACAATACGGTGTGCTAAGCCTTCGGCTATAGCCGTTTTACCTACCCCAGGTTCACCCACCAACATAGGGTTGTTCTTGGTACGACGTGAAAGAATTTGCAATACACGACGTATTTCCTCATCACGACCAATCACAGGGTCGAGTTTCCCGCTATCAGCTAACTGATTGAGGTTTTTGGCGTATTTGTTGAGTGAATTGTAAGTATCTTCAGCCGAAGCCGAAGTTACGCGTTCGCCTTTGCGCAATTCTTGAATGGCTTTCTCCAATTCTTTTTCACTCACGCCTTGGTCTTTGAGGGCTTGGGCGATTTTACTGTTTGATTTGAAGATAGCCAATATAAGGTGTTCTAAGGATACATATTCGTCGTTCCATTTTTTAGCGATGTTAGCAGCTTCGTTGAGCATAGTGTTCGCTTCGCGTGAGAGCCCCATATCGCCACCGCTGACTTTGGCAAATCCTTGCAAAGCAGTTTCCAACTGTTTATTTAATTGCTCGCGGTTGATATTCAATTTTTTGAATAGGAAAGGCAATACGTTCTCATCTACCTGCTCAATAGCTTTGAAGAAATGTTCGTTTTGCAATTCCTGGTGCCCATACTGTTGGGCTATTTGCTGAGCGGTTTGTACCGCTTCTTGCGCTTTGATAGTAAAGTTATTAAAATTCATATATTTTCAATTTAGTGTGTTCAACATTTTATGATTTGTTCACTCCCAATAGGGCAAGAGTTGTGCCAACAGCTTTTAACTGACAAAAAGACAGTTTTTTAAAAGGATTTTTATACCAAATAGAATATTAAATAGGAATCTAAAAATAATTAACAATCTGATTATTATTTAATAATAACTACTTGATTAGAAATGTGTAACAAATGACAAAGTGTCAGTTAGTAATTAAATCTCTGTTCATTAACGGGTAGGTACTGATTCCTATCTATTTTTGAAGCTAAAAAGTAAATAGTGCATCTGCTCCAAAACACTTACCGAAAATATGAGGTGGAATGAAAAAAGTTACTTGGCAGGTTGGAGGTTTCGGAAGATAACGGAGAGATTCGGAAGAGAAAATTTAGGTGAAAGGTAAAAAACAAGAGGTAAAGTAGCTGTTGAGAGGGTGGTGGTAGCTTATAGAGAGCTTATAGGAAGCTTATACGAATCTTGGAAGATAGATATAGAAAGGGTGTATAAGTAGTTAATAATGAGGGGTTAAGAATGAGTAGAAAAAAGAGATTTAAGCGGATTTAAAGTAGAAGAAAAACGAAAATAAGAGAAAGAAGTAATCTTTTTAAAAGGATAGTGTGGCGATACAAAAATGTGAGATGAGCAAAGGTAAATAGAAAAATAAGCATACTTCAAGAGGAAAAAATATAGATAGCTATTAGACTAAAAGACAAGGCGTATTTGCAGAAAGCGCAAAGACAAATTTAATATTACAATACCCAAAATACTAATGATACCAAATTAATGACGAGTTGCGAATGGCGAATGACAAGGTTGCAGGGAAGTAGCACGGGGAAACAAAATATAAAGCCTTTATATTGTGAATTGATATTTTTTTGTACCTTTGCACCAAAATATAGACAAAATGAAAGTAGCTGTGGTAATGGGAAGCAAGAGTGATTTGCCTGTGATGCAGGACGCTATTGATATCCTCAAGTCCTTTGGTATCACAACTGTGGTAGACATCGTGTCGGCGCATCGCACGCCTGAAAAGCTGATGGAGTTCAGTAAGAACGCTCATAAAAAAGGCATTCAGGTAATTATTGCGGGAGCAGGAGGTGCAGCTCATTTACCTGGTATGGTTGCCTCGATGTCGCCTTTGCCTGTGATAGGTGTGCCGGTGAAAAGCAGTAACTCTATTGACGGTTGGGATTCTATCCTTTCTATCTTACAAATGCCTGGCGGAGTGCCTGTGGCTACCGTAGCTTTAAATGCTGCTAAGAACGCAGGTTTATTAGCCGTGCAAATATTGGCAAGTGCCGACGCTGAGCTCTTGCAAAAAATGATTGATTATAAAGAAAATTTGAAACAAGCGGTGCTTACTGCCGCAGCAACCCTTGACGATGAATAAAGATACTTTTCAGGGCTCACGTCTTTTATTATTAGACTTTGGCTCGCAATACACCCAACTTATTGCACGCCGTGTGCGCGAATTGAACGTGTATTGCGAAATGCACCCCTACAACCATTTGCCTGAGAACTTAGAAGACTTCTCGGCAGTGATACTCTCAGGTTCGCCTTATTCGGTGCGTAGTGCAGAAGCCTTGCACCCAGACCTATCAGCACTGAAAGGTAAAATGCCTCTTTTGGCAGTATGTTACGGAGCGCAGTATTTGGCACACTTTGGCGGTGGTGAAGTAGCCCCTTCGAACATACGAGAGTACGGGCGTGCTCACCTTACCTATATTAAGCCTAATGAACCTCTTTTTGAAGGGATTGCAGAAGGAAGTGTAGTGTGGATGAGCCATAGTGACACTATCAAACAATTGCCTACTGGGGCGGTTTGTTTGGCGAGCACTCCTGATGTAGTGAACGCTGCTTATCGCATAGAAGGAGAAGAAACCTACGCAATTCAGTTTCACCCCGAAGTGACCCACTCAGTTGATGGAATGAAGCTATTAGCTAACTTCCTTTTCAAAATAGCGAAACTTATCCCTAATTGGACGTCCGACAACTTTGTAGAGATGACGGTTGCCCAGCTAAAAGCACAAGTAGGTAATGAGAAAGTGATATTAGGCTTATCGGGAGGAGTAGACTCTACGGTAGCTGCTGTATTACTTAACAAAGCGATTGGCAAGCAATTACATTGTATTTTTGTAAATAATGGACTCTTGCGCAAAAACGAGTTCGAAAACGTACTGAAACAATATGAGGGTATGGGACTGAATGTGAAGGGTGTAGATGCCTCAGCGCGTTTCCTTACTGCCTTAGCAGGCAAAACCGACCCCGAAGAGAAACGCAAAACCATAGGGCGTGTTTTTATTGAAGTATTTGATGATGAGGCTCATAAAATTACCGATGCTCAATGGTTGGCACAAGGCACTATCTATCCTGATGTGATTGAATCACTATCAGTAAAGGGACCTTCAGCGACTATCAAATCACATCATAACGTAGGAGGCTTACCCGACTATATGAAATTGAAAGTAGTAGAGCCTTTGCGTATGCTCTTCAAAGATGAAGTGCGAAGAGTAGGACGCAGTTTGGGCATCAGTGATGAACTATTAGGCAGACACCCTTTTCCAGGACCTGGATTGGCTATCCGCATTTTGGGAGATATCACTGCCGAAAAGGTAACTATTTTGCAAGAAGTAGATGCTATATTCATCAACGCTCTGAAAGAAAATAACCTATACGACAAAGTGTGGCAAGCAGGGGCTATTTTACTGCCTATCAACAGTGTGGGAGTAATGGGAGACGAACGTACCTACGAGCGTGTGGTAGCCTTGCGCGCTGTGGAAAGCATAGACGGTATGACGGCAGATTGGGTAGACTTACCTTATAAATTTCTGCAAAAAGTGTCTAACGATATTATCAATAAGGTGAAAGGCGTAAACCGTGTGGTGTACGATATCAGCAGTAAACCGCCTGCCACGATAGAATGGGAATAGACAATAAACAATTTAGAATTATCAATTAACACTAAAAAATTAAATCATAAGACAATATTATGAAACAACTTTTTACATTAGCTTTGTTATTGTGCTTAGGAGTTGCCTATGCACAACCGCAAACGTACACAGCAAATAACTATGAAAGTATTGAAAATATAGCTAAGACCTATCGCTTTTCGCCCGCTGACATCTTAAAACTCAATCCAGGGCTTAAAGATGGAGTACAAAAGGGAATGACCATTAATATTCCTATTAGTAAAGTGAAGCATTACAATACCCAACGTCCTGTAGGGTTTACGACTCACTTGGTAAAAGGAGGTGAGACTTTCTTTGGTCTGTCGCAAAAATACAACATCACTATTGATGATTTAAAGCGTTATAATTTAGACCTCTATATAAGAGAGTTACAAGAGGGTGAGCGCATTACTATTCCACTATTTAGCAAAACAGCTGAAATGGTACAGAAAAGCGTACAAGGACAAAAGCGGTACGTAGTAAAACCGCAAGAAACACTTTGGCGCATTGCTAAAAATCACAATGTGAGTGTAGAGGAATTGGAAAAGCTGAACAAAAACGAAAAAGGTTTCAACCCTAATAGTATAAGAGAAGGGCAAGAAATCTGGGTGCCAGCCTCTTCTACCGATAGTACAGAGCCTGAACCACCAGCTCGCCCTAATACTAAGAAAGAAGTGGTGCTTTACCTTGTGGAGAGAGGGGAAGGATTTTACAGCTTAGAACGCAAGTTCGGTTTATCGGAAGCTGAGCTTGTGAAACTAAATCCTAGTCTTAAAGATGGATTAAAAAGCGATGCTCAAATATGGATACCCAAAGAGAATTACGAACACTATAAAAGTGCTTCACTGAATAATACAGCAAACTACAACTTTCAGAATTCTAACAATACCTTGCGTTCAGCATCTTCACCAGCCAATGTGAAGGAGATATCTTATATTTTACCTTTTAAACTATCAGATGTCAGCACTGGGCAAGTTGCTATTATAAAATCTAGACTTACTGAAAATAAACTAACTCCTGTGGCTACCGATTTCTATTCAGGAGCTCTAATAGCTTTGGACTCTCTTCAAAAAATGGGATATAAGTTTAAAGTGAACGTATACGATAGTGAAGGTGATTTAAAGAAGATAGCTTCTAACGCTTCAGTACAGAACTCACAAGTAGTAATAGGTCCTTTTACCACCAAATCGTTTAATACTTTAGCATCATTGGTTACAAATAACAATACGATATTATTAGCTCCTTTATCTAATAAGAATATAACTCTCAATCCTAATGTGTATCAGACCTTACCGAACGATGAGGTGTTGCAAGCACAAATGATTGACTATCTGAATAAAAACTATTCAGATGAGAATATGATTATCTTAGCTGATAGCAAGAATAGTTCTTTGCGTGAGAAATTAGAGCGTTCATTCCCTAATGCTAAGGTAGTAACCGAAATGTCGGCTAATGGATTTGTTAATGCTCTAAACTACAACAAGGAAAATGTAGTGTTATTACAGTCGAATGATATAGGTTACGTGTCGATGGCAGTGCGTTTGTTGCACAATGCGCTTAAATCTAAAAGGAACAACACCTTCCCTAAGATTATGTTGGCGACTGTGGATAGAGGTTCAGTATACGATTCTAATAACCTTTCTAACAACCAGCTATCCGATTTACGTTTTACTTATCCTACTGTAAATAAATATTCTAATGGTACAGATAGTTTTTCTGCGCGATATTTAAAGACTTATGGTATTCTACCTAATAAGTATGCTATTCGCGGGTTTGACCTTACTATGGATGCTGTATTGCGTTTGGGAGTGTCGGGCAATCTTACTAGTGCCAATACACGTATAGGAGAGACTTCTTACTTAGAGAATAAATTTGCTTACCTAAAAAATTTCTATAAAGGTGGTGGCTATGAAAACCAAGGCGTATATATTGTACAGTATGACAATATGGAAGTAAAAGAATTAAAATAAAACAAAATTATAATTAAAAATGAGAGTAGCAGTAGTAGGCGTTACCGGAATGGTAGGTAACGTGATGTTAGAAGTACTTGCAGAACACAAATTTCCTGTAACCGAATTAATTCCCGTAGCATCGGAGAAGTCAGTAGGGAAGAAAATCACTTTTCAAGGAACTGAATATACTGTGATAGGCTTACAACAAGCCGTATCGCTCAAACCCGATTTAGCTCTTTTTTCAGCAGGAGCTACCGTCTCTAAAGAATGGGCACCTAAGTTTGCCCAAGTAGGCACAACAGTGGTAGATAACTCATCGGCGTGGCGTATGGACGATACTAAAAAATTGGTAATTCCTGAAATCAATGCCGATGTGCTTACGAAAGACGATAAGATTATTGCAAACCCTAATTGTTCTACGATACAGATGCTCGTAGCTTTAGCCCCTTTACAAAAGAAATACGGTATCAAGCGTGTGGTAGTCTCTACTTACCAGTCGATTACAGGTACAGGAGTGAAAGCCGTACGCCAGTTAGAAAACGAATACAAAGGAGAAAAAGGCGAGATGGCTTATCATTACCCAATACACCGCAATGTGATTCCTCATTGTGACGTGTTTGAAGATAATGGTTATACCAAGGAAGAAATGAAATTGGTGCGTGAAACTAAAAAGATACTCCGAGACGACAGTATTGCAGTAACAGCTACAGCGGTGCGCATACCGGTAGTAGGCGGACATAGTGAGGCGGTGAATGTAGAATTGAAAAAGGATTTTAATGTTGATGAAGTGCGTGCGCTCTTAGCACAATCACCTGGGATTAAGGTGCAGGATAATACTGATACGAATACTTACCCTATGCCACTGTACGCTCACGGCAAGGATGACGTATTTGTGGGGCGTATCCGTCGTGACGAGTCACAACCTAATACTCTTAACTTATGGGTAGTAGCTGATAACCTACGCAAAGGAGCTGCTACTAATACCATACAGATTGCTGAGTATCTTATCGCACATAAACTGTTGTAGTAATGGTGATGTATTTGAAAAGTATTAATGCTTAGAAAATATAAAAAAGTGTTACATTGATAATAAGAAAATAAAATATATAAAATTTTATAAATCTTATAATCAACTACTTATCAAATTATTAAAAAAATCTTCAAAAAAAAGTGTATAAAAATTTTGGAGGTTAGGAAAAAGGTTATACCTTTGCACCCGCAAAAGAGGAGAGTAGTGCCTCTGGAGTGGAAAGAAACAACACGTACCTTGACATAATGTTGTACAGCACAAAAAAGATTTAAAGAATTGAGTGAAACCTGAAGTCAATAACTTGAAGATCGGTTAGAA
This sequence comes from Capnocytophaga sp. oral taxon 864, assembly GCF_002998835.1. Taxonomy (NCBI): domain Bacteria; kingdom Pseudomonadati; phylum Bacteroidota; class Flavobacteriia; order Flavobacteriales; family Flavobacteriaceae; genus Capnocytophaga; species Capnocytophaga sp. oral taxon 864. Next base: position 617,417 of record NZ_CP027232.1, on the reverse strand, counting down.
GATATAAAAGAATTTAACGATGAAGAGTTTGATCCTGGCTCAGGATGAACGCTAGCGGCAGGCCTAACACATGCAAGTCGAGGGGGAGGTTACTTTCGGGTAACTGAGACCGGCGTACGGGTGCGTAACGCGTATACAATCTGCCTTTCACTGGGGGATAGCCCGAAGAAATTTGGATTAATACCCCATAGTATAGTAATACGGCATCGTGATACTATTAAAGCTTAGGTGGTGAAAGATGAGTATGCGTTCTATTAGTTAGTTGGAGAGGTAACGGCTCCCCAAGGCGATGATAGATAGGGGTTCTGAGAGGGATGTCCCCCACACTGGTACTGAGATACGGACCAGACTCCTACGGGAGGCAGCAGTGAGGAATATTGGACAATGGTCGGAAGACTGATCCAGCCATGCCGCGTGCAGGATGAAGGTCTTATGGATTGTAAACTGCTTTTGTAAGGGAAGAATAAGGGCTACGTGTAGTTTGATGACGGTACCTTACGAATAAGCATCGGCTAACTCCGTGCCAGCAGCCGCGGTAATACGGAGGATGCGAGCGTTATCCGGAATCATTGGGTTTAAAGGGTCTGTAGGCGGGCTGGTAAGTCAGAGGTGAAAGCGCTCAGCTCAACTGAGCAACTGCCTTTGAAACTGTTGGTCTTGAATGGTTGTGAAGTAGTTGGAATGTGTAGTGTAGCGGTGAAATGCTTAGATATTACACAGAACACCGATAGCGAAGGCATATTACTAACAATTGATTGACGCTGATGGACGAAAGCGTGGGGAGCGAACAGGATTAGATACCCTGGTAGTCCACGCTGTAAACGATGGATACTAGCTGTTTGGACGCGAGTTTGAGTGGCTAAGCGAAAGTGATAAGTATCCCACCTGGGGAGTACGTTCGCAAGAATGAAACTCAAAGGAATTGACGGGGGCCCGCACAAGCGGTGGAGCATGTGGTTTAATTCGATGATACGCGAGGAACCTTACCAAGGTTTAAATGGGGACTGACAGGGGTAGAGATACCCTTTTCTTCGGACAGTTTTCAAGGTGCTGCATGGTTGTCGTCAGCTCGTGCCGTGAGGTGTCAGGTTAAGTCCTATAACGAGCGCAACCCCTGCCATTAGTTGCTAACGAGTAAGGTCGAGCCCTCTAATGGGACTGCCGGTGCAAACCGAGAGGAAGGTGGGGATGACGTCAAATCATCACGGCCCTTACATCTTGGGCTACACACGTGCTACAATGGCCGTTACAGAGAGCAGCCACTGCGTGAGCAGGCGCGAATCTATAAAGACGGTCACAGTTCGGATCGGAGTCTGCAACTCGACTCCGTGAAGCTGGAATCGCTAGTAATCGGATATCAGCCATGATCCGGTGAATACGTTCCCGGGCCTTGTACACACCGCCCGTCAAGCCATGGAAGCTGGGAGTACCTGAAGACGGTTACCGCAAGGAGCTGTTTAGGGTAAAACTAGTGACTGGGGCTAAGTCGTAACAAGGTAGCCGTACCGGAAGGTGCGGCTGGAACACCTCCTTTCTAGAGAAAACCGAAAATTGACGCATAAGGAATCAACAGATTCTTTAAATCTTGCTGACAACAAAAAAATAAGGTACAGAGTAATTGACAAAGAGAAGAAAACCTCTTACCTAAAAGAACAAAGTCTCATAGCTCAGCTGGTTAGAGCGCTACACTGATAATGTAGAGGTCGGCAGTTCGAGTCTGCCTGGGACTACAAGCTAAAGAAGGAAATTCTAGGAGCTGAAGAGAGGCGAATATCGTGAAACGTAATTCGTAATTCGTAACTCGTCATTAAGCACGGGGAATTAGCTCAGCTGGCTAGAGCACCTGCCTTGCACGCAGGGGGTCAAGGGTTCGAATCCCTTATTCTCCACAACAAACGTACATTGACATATTGGGATAAAGAGCATAAGAGATCAATAATAGATTATTGATAATCTAACGAAAAATATTAAAAAGAATCAAAGAGAACGAGAGGTACCTAGATAATTGTCAATTATCAATTGTTAATTGTCAATTGACTAGGACTACAAGCGCGAAAAGTTATGTAAGGGCGTATGGGGGATGCCTAGGCTCTCAGAGGCGAAGAAGGACGTGATAAGCTGCGAAAAGTTGCGTGTATTGGCACATACGATATGATACGCAAATATCCGAATGGGGCAACCCAGTACATTGAAGATGTACTACACCGTAAAGGTGAGCAAACCCGCTGAACTGAAACATCTAAGTAGGCGGAGGAGAAGAAAACAAAAGTGATTCCCAAAGTAGTGGCGAGCGAAATGGGATTAGCCCAAACCCATATTGTTACGGCAATATGGGGGTAGTAGGACCCAGATATAGGTTGTAAAGCTGGATTAGAAGTGTTTGGAAAGACACACCATAGAGAGTGAAAGTCTCGTAT
>NZ_CP027232.1:0-612500 GCF_002998835.1 Capnocytophaga sp. oral taxon 864 | reverse complement strand
AAGAGTTAAGAGATAAGAGATAAGAAAGTGTAATACTACTTATGTTTTATCAATTATCAATCTCTTAAGAAGTTGTTAGTTAAAAATATGTTTTTTATCCCTATATGTTAAAAATATAATTAGGAATAGGTATTTAAGTTAAGATACAAAAAGTAGTTTAAAAAAAGCTCTTATCTTTTACCTCTTACCTCTTACCTAAAACGATTTAAGGTGGTTATAGTCAAAGGTCTCACCTCTTACCATTCCGAACAGAGCAGTTAAACCTTTTAGCGCAGATGGTACTACACTTGTTGTGGGAGAGTATGTCGCCGCCTTCTTATAAAGAGCAATTCTTTATCAGAATTGCTCTTTTTTTGTTGTTTGAAGTTGTGGGACTGTTTGGAAGGGGGAAGGACGAGTTGGAGAAAGTAGGAGAATTAACAAGCTGTATATTGCAAAAAAGCTTAGCTTATATGAACCTTATATGAATTTTGAACAATTGTTATACAAAGAATATGTAAAAAGTTAAGAGTGAAAAGTTTTTGATTGAGTAGGGAAAGAAAGCTTGTGAGGTAGGTAATATACTTGAAAATCAGGGTCTATTCGAAGGAAGAGCGAAGCTAAGACGAAGGAAAGACGAACAATGAACGAAGGAAAGACGAACTTAAGACGAAGAATGAGTGAGTATTTAATAAAGATAAAATATACTAAAAAGATTCCTTTATTTTATATGTTATGTTTTTGTAATATATATACATTAGCTATTTTCAAATTAATAGTGAAAGAGGTGTGTAAGAAATAATCAAAAAAAACTTGTTTTGTATAAAATAATGTTTTATCTTTGCCATCGAATATAATATAAAACTGACTACTTCATTACATTATTATTAACTTTTAATTCGCTGACATATGAATATAATATTCAACTCAAAAGTATTAAAAAAACTGAATAAACTTTTCTTTAAAGTTTTGTTTGTATACTTGCTATTTTTATTTGGTATGAGTTATGCTCAACGAGAAGATTTTAAGACTTTGATAGAGAAGGCCACAAAGGGTGATATGGAAGCTCAAGTGCGTTTGGCAACTAATTATGAAAAAGGTATTGGAGTACCTCAGTCTTTTCCTAAAGCTGTTGCTTGGTATGAAAAAGCAGCAGAACAGGGTGATGTAAAATCACAGACGAAATTAGGACTTTGTTATTACTATCGGAAAGGAGTTGTACAGTCTTATGAAAAAGCAGCTTATTGGTTTCAAAAAGCAGCTGAACAGGGGTATGCTGAGGCTCAATCGAAATTAGGTGTGTGCTATCACAAAGGGCAAGGAGTAAAGCAATCGGATGAGCAAGCTGTATTGTGGTTTCAGAAAGCAGCTGATCAAGATTTTGCAGAGGCACAGAGTTTTTTAGGATATTGTTACTACAAAGGTTTAGGAGTGGCACAATCAGATAGTGATGCGGTACTTTGGTATGAGAAAGCTGCTAATCAAGGTGATGTTGAGGCACAACGCAATTTAGGTTCTTATTATTTCAAGGGGCAGGGAATACCTCAGTCGTATACTAAGGCTATCTTTTGGTTTGAAAAAGCAGCTAACCAAGGAGACAAGGAAGCTCAAACTATTTTAGGATTTTGCTATTATGCCGGTACTGGTGTGGATAAATCACAAAAAAGGGCTATTTACTGGTTTGAGAAGGGGTGTAGGAATAATAGTCCTAAAGCTTGTGAGTATTTAAATGCTATTCAGCAATAATAACTATAAAGTTAGGAATAAGAAAGATAAGGTAATTATAAAATTAGTGATATATGTTTAAGAATATCTTTCTTTTTGAAGGACGTATTAGGCGTACAGAGTTTGGACTATCTATTATTATAGGTTATTTTGCTCTTATATTTTTGGGTGTAATAGATGCCGTAGTAACTTTAGGAATAGTAATAAAGTTTTTATTCTTTACATTATTGTTTTGGTTTATTTTAACTCAATCAGTGAAACGTTCACACGACTTGGGGCAAAGCGGCTGGTATGTGCTTTTACCTTTCTATAATCCTTTCTTTTTACTTTTTTCAGAAGGTGTATTGGGAAAAAATGAATACGGAGAAGATCCTAAAAAGAGAGTAAATTTTTTCAATGCATCAACCTTTTCTTCATCTATTTTACAACCGCCTTTAGTTAGAGCATATCAACCCATAGCTGAACATACTTCTGAGGATAGCACTTCTCATAGGTATGATTTTGTAGTTACAAAAGATGATACTATTCTGAAGAAATGGCTTGATACTGAGGTAGAGTCTATCAATATGTCTGCTGACCCAATACTTAATAAAGTGAGTTCTATAGGAAGAGATGTATTTTATGGTTGCAATAAGCTCATTTATATTATTTTTCCAGAACATCTTAACTTTTTTATTAGTGATTTTGCTCTTGACGATTGTGAGCATTTGCGTTCAGTGACTTTTCCCAGTAAATGTTTACATATATTGGAAGTTATTTGGCATATAATGATGAGAAATTGAGAGCTATTTATGTGCCTATTGAATTTGTAGAAAAATATAGGATAGCTAGAGCTTGGAATAAATATGCAGATATTATTCAAGGACATTAATCAAACAACAATAAAGATTATGAAACGAGTTTTATTATATTTATGTATATTTTACTTTTGGGAAGTAGACGCACAAAAGACAAGAGAGATTTATAAGGACTTAGATTCATTATATTTGTTAATTCAAACAGAGTACGATTTAATTACCAAAGATTATGAAGAACACATTGCTGAGTTCGACTTCAATAGAGTGATGAGAATAAGAGAACAAATAGCTTATTATCTCTCTCATATTGATAAAAGGGCGGCAGATTTAAGTGGGATAAAATTATTGAGTGATTCATTGAAATCATATCCTGATACTCAAGAAATATTTTTAAGTATCCGCTCTCAAAAAGCAAAACAACATCAGTTAACTACTTTGAAGCAGGCTTTTGACGGATTACAATTTGAAAAGGTATTAAACTTAGTAGCAATATATAGTGAAAATGGTTATATACCTTCTTATGAATTGGCGTATTATAAGGTTATGTCAGAATATAGATTGTTTTTAAAATCTTCTAATAATAAACAAGAGAAAGAAGCACTAATACAACATTTAACTACTTATCAAAAGGAATATTTAGGTAAGAGTAAAATCTATGACAGAGTGATAGATGATACTATAAAAAATGTGAAAAGAAGAAGATAATCTTCTACTCTTAAATTTTACATTCCTAAATAACGAGTTACTTTGTTACTGCGACGAGTAAAGAATTTGATTTGTTTTATGTATGTAAGTTTAAAATTCGCAGTATTAATGCCCAGTAAATCAACATCTTTAAAGTACAAATTCTTGTTGTTGTAAAGAATTGAAAAGGCAAGTGACCAGTCTTTTTGTGTATAAGATAATGAAGTATTAAGCCTAAAGTTTACGTACTGATTAAACTTCATTTTGCTTAGTGGATTAACTTCACCTCCAAAATAGAATCCCATACCCGCTAAAGCTGTAAAGGTAAGGCGAGGCAATATTTCGATACCTCCCGAAACGCCTCCACTGAAGCCTCCTTGTATATGTCTAAAAGTATCCTCATCAAGTGAAATAGCAGGAATTGCTACTTTGTGATAATAGATTCCAGCTCCTGCGTACCAACTGAAAGTAGGTCGCAAAGGGTCTCCATCGGGGTTGAAAATATTCTTTACTGAAAAGTTTTTCAAGTTGAAGAAATATAACATTTCAGAACCTATTTGTTGTATACGAGTATCTGCCAATATCTGAATATTATTCTTGCCTTCTTCATAGTAAAAACCCTTATAACTTTGATAATAGAAATCAAGTAAAATCTTTTGACTTACAAATGAATGTAACTGAAAATCAAAATATCTTGTTTTCCCGTATTTACTCTCATTGCGCAAAGGGGCAACGCTCTGAGCATAATCAAGGTTAATATAAGTATTGTGGATACCAAATCCTAACCCAACCGTAAGTGGGTAGTTGGGCAATAACGACTTATTTTTCAAAGTAGGATTTAATGGTTCATCTTCTATATCTATTGATAGATAATTGATACTTAAAGAAGGTTTTATCCACATTTTATAGTAATGCTTCTTAGTGGAAGTGGTATCTTGTGCCCATAAAGTAGTGATTGATAAGAAAAATAATATTATGTATTTCATTTTGTTAGATATTAGATTTTAAGAATTAGGAATTAAATGTTTAGGTATTATTAGAAATACTTTGTCAAAGTCGTAAGACTTTGCAAAGTATATGCTGCATTTAGTATCCTAAAATCTTTAGCATTTCGTCAGCTTTTTGTTGTTCCATAAAGAGACGAGAGGTAAGGTTACCATTTTTATCTTTATCAATAAGTACAATTTTAGGTTGTGGAATCAAACAGTGTTGTAAGCCTCCTACTCCTCCAATACTATCCTGATAAGCCCCTGTGTTGAAGAAACCTATATACAGTGGCTTATTTTTGTTGTATTTTGGTAAATAGATAGCGTTCATATTCTGTTCGCTGTTGTAATAATCGTCACCATCACAAGTGAGTCCACCGAGCAATACGCGTTCGTATTCATCGTTCCAACGGTTAATAGGCAATAGTACAAAACGCTTGTTGATAGCCCAAGAGTCAGGTAAGGTAGTAATGAAAGAGGAGTTTATCATATCCCATTTTTCACGATCGTTTTGTTGCTTTTGATACATTATCTCATAAATAGCCCCCCCAGCTTCACCTACTGTAAAACTACCAAATTCAGTAAAGATATTCGGTACAGGCACTTTTTCTTGGTCACAAGTGATTTTTATCTGACGTATGATCTCGTCTACCATATAAGCATAATCGAATTCAAAAGCCAACGAGCTCTTGATAGGAAAACCACCGCCTATATTAAGGCTGTCGAGTTCAGGCGCAACCTTTTTGAGTTGGATATACACACGCAAACACTTGAGGAGCTCATTCCAATAGTAGGCATTGTCTTTAATCCCCGTATTGATAAAAAAGTGCAACATTTTGAGTTGTACTTTAGGGTTGTCCTTAATCTCACGGTTGTAGAAAGGAACAATGTTTTTATAACCAATTCCTAAACGACTGGTATAAAATTCTGAACGAGGGTCTTCTTCAGAAGCAATACGAATACCTATACTGTATGAACCTTTTATTTTTTCTTCAAATAAATTAATTTCCTCATAGTTATCAATGATAGGAATACAGTTGTGGTAGCCACGATTGATAAGGTCAGCTATGCCATCGATATAAGCATCGCGCTTGAAACCGTTGCATAGAATGTGAGTCTCTTTACTAATAAGTCCGTCATTGATAAGATTATTGATGATATTGATATCAAAAGCTGAAGAGGTTTCCATATGAATATCGTTCTTCAATGCTTCTACCATTACGTGTTTGAAATGCGAACTTTTAGTGCAATAACAATAGTTGTATGCTCCTTTGTACTTGTGCTTCTTGATAGCCTTTTCAAACCATCTTTTGGCGCGCTGAATATTCTCGGATATTTTCGGAAGATACATAAATTTAAGCGGTGCTCCATACTTGCGTACGAGCTCCATTAAATCGATATTGTGAAAGCGAAGTTCATCGCCATCTAAGGTAAATTCGTCTTGTGGGAAGTAATAGGTTTGGTCAATTAGGTCGATATATTTATTTTTCATTTGTACAGTGTAACTTAAATAATGAGTAATTTTTTAGTAAAAAAATATTCAGATAACATCTTGGCTATCTATCCATATTACCTAATTACACCTGATTCAAATACGAAGCGGTGAAAGGCTCTTTGCCTTAAACTTAATTTGCAAGGAATGAGTACGTGCAGAGTGAAAATAACTTAAAAATAAGATGTTCATTTTCAGCAACCAAAGGTTTTTAGTAATTAAATTATTTTATAGTTCAGTGATAGTGTATCATTACTTATCAGAATGCAAAAGTAATTATTATTTTTAAATTACAAATACATTCGATGGAAAAAAGTATTGCTATAACTTCTTCCTCAAAAACCAATTCCTATTTTTCTACCTTATGTTATATATTCTTCATTAGTATAAAAAACATATTTTGGCATAATTTGAGTTTCTATATAATTGATTTTATACTCCAAACTGTCTCAAGTGGTGGTCGAAGTGTTTCCATTGAAGAATACCCCATTCGTCAGGAGAGAGTTTCCCAAAAAAAGAATGTGGGTGAGTGCTACATTTTTCTTTTCCGTTGGTGTAGAAAAGGGTGATGAGCTCTTTAGTTTTTTGCTTTTCCTTGTCAAAATCATCAATAGAAATATTGGTAACAACATACATTTTATCGGTTGGAGCGTTTTTTGCCATTGGTTGGTCGTTTAGAAACTTTTTCTTCATCAATTTTCCTATGATTCTACCAATGAACATTCTCTTCGGAAAGTTCTTACCTAAGGGTGTTTCTATAGAGGCGTTCAAATGAGCTAACATCTGTACAATGTTCATTTTTCCCCATTGACGCTCAGCATCTACTTTTAAATTTTCTAAACGATGTAGTATTTCGTTTTTATCGACTTCGTTATATAAGTTTTTCATTACTGAAAGTTGTTTTAAAAAACTTTGCCAAAGATACGAATTGCCTATGCGACTCGTTCCTTTGGCAAAGTGTATAGTCTAATAATTTGTTATTTTACCAAATCTACTATCTCATTTACTATTTGCAATTCTTCATTAGTAGGGATGATAAGTATCTTCACGCGGCTATCAGCAGCTTGAATCTCTACGGGTTTAGTAGGATGATTGAGCTCTTCGTTTTTCTTCTCATCGAGCTTGATACCAAAGAAATCTAAGTGCTTACAAGCAAATGAACGTGTAAGAGCATCGTTTTCGCCCAAACCTGCGGTAAATACAATGCTATCCAAACCATTAAGTGCTGCTGTATAAGCTCCTATAAACTTCTGAATGCGGTAGCCGTACATCTCGTAGCAAAGGGCTGCGTTGGCATCACCTGAACGATATAGAGCTGCCACATCGCGAGCGTCAGAGTGTCCTGTGAGCCCAAGCATACCACTCTTCTTGTTAAAGAGTGTTTTCACTTCTTCATAACTCATACCCAGTTCTTGCCCCAAAAAGAAAACTACTGAGGCATCTATCTGCCCGGTGCGCGTTCCCATAATAAGTCCATCGAGTGGTGTAAGTCCCATTGAAGTGTCTACACATTGTCCTTTTTCGTTTACAGCAGCCATACTCGCCCCATTGCCCAAGTGAATGGTAATGTTCTTGATATGTTGATTATTAAGGTGTTTACGAGCCTGTGCATCTACATACTTATGACTAGTGCCGTGGAATCCATAAGCGCGCAATCCGTATTTTTCATAGTATTCATTAGGAATGGCATAGCGGAAGGCTTTAGCAGGCATTGTTTGGTGGAAAGCAGTGTCAAAAACGGCTACGTGAGTAGCTTTATTAAAGAGTTTTTGTGCTACGCGTATCCCTTCTAAATGTCCTGGGTTGTGCAAAGGTGATAGCGGAATGAGGCGTTTGATTTCGGCTACTACCTCATCAGTAATTACAGTAGGTTGTACAAACTTCTCACCTCCGTGTACTACGCGGTGTCCTACCCCTTTAATATCGCTAGGGTTGTGGATAACGCCCACTTCAGGGTCTGTGAGAAGTTCAGCTACCAAATTCATACCCACTTCGTGAGTAGGAATAGGTTGTTCTTTCTTCACTTCTATCTCTTTGCCGTTTTTTACAGCCACATATTTCACGTAGCTACCGTCAATATTGATGCGGTCTACAATTCCTTTTACTTTCGATTCTCCTGTTTTAGAGTCGATAAGCTGATATTTGAGAGATGAACTCCCTGAATTAATGATTAATATTTCCATTTTAGTCTTTTGTTATTAGTCGTTAGTTTTCCCCTTCTTTGGAGAGGGGGTAGGGAGGATACTAAAACTCTGATTGTATCGCAGTGATAAGTACAGTGTTGTAAATATCAGGGATAAGAGCCCCACGACTGAGGTCGTTTACGGGTTTCTTTAATCCTTGTAGCATAGGCCCTATGGCTAAACCTCCTGTTTCACGTTGCACCGCCTTATAGGTGTTGTTACCGGTGTTAAGGTCAGGGAAAATAAGCACATTGGCTTGTCCTGCCACAGGTGAATTTGGCATCTTTTGTTTCCCTACTTTTGGGTCTACCGCAGCGTCATATTGTATAGGCCCTTCTACGAGTAACTCTGGGCGACGCTCTTTTACAAGTGCTGTTGCTTCACGCACTTTGTCTACGTCGGCACCACTACCTGAGTCTCCAGAAGAGTAGGAGAGGAGTGCTACCTTAGGTTCAATACCAAAAGCAATAGCTGAATCGGCAGAGCTAATAGCTATATCGGCTAATTGTTCAGCAGTAGGGTTAGGCACTACGGCGCAGTCACCATATACTAGTACGCGGTCGTGCAAAAGCATAAAGAATACAGAGGAAACGGTGTTTACCCCTGGTTTGGTTTTTACAAATTGCAAAGACGGACGGATAGTGTGGGCAGTAGTATTTACAGCCCCTGATACCATACCATCAGCATCGCCTAAGAATACCATCATTGTACCGAAATAAGACGAATCGAGCATTAAGTCTTTGGCTTGCGAAAGCTCCAATCCTTTGCTCTTGCGCAATTCGTATAGTTTTTCAGCATAAGCTTCATATTTATCACTTTCAGCGGGATTGATAATACTGATACGTTCTTCATTCCATTTCAAGCCCAAAATGTTCTTAGCTCGTGTTTTAATCGCTTCGGGCTCTCCCAAGATAGTGAGGTAAACGAGTTCGTCCTCTGCCAATTGAGAAGCCGCAGTAAGAATACGGTCGTCAGTACCTTCTGGTAACACAATGCGTTTTTGTCCTGCACGTGCTTTTTGTACCATATTGTATTGAAACATACGAGGGGTAATAGTTTCCGATTTGAAAGAGGCTATACTGCTGTTGAGTTTCGCAGCATCTACATTTTCATCAAATAGTTGAAGAAGCATTTTTACCTTTTCAGTATTTTCAGGATAGATGCTTGATTTTGTATTCCCAATGATATTAGCAGTTTCAAAAGTATCTGTTTTAGCTATCATTATAGGAATGTTCTTTTGGATACCATCTAAAATCTTACTCATTGAAGGGTCAGGGGTTAAGTCGCCGTATAGTACTACCCCTTTGATATTAGAGAAATTAGAATAGTTAGCCATCAAAGAACCTGCTATGAGGTCAATACGGTCGGTAGGGAGTACAGCCAAAGTATCTTCGTTTAGTTTGGCTAAATAGTTAGAAAGTTGCATAGCTCCCACAATGGTACGTTTGGTGGTAACGTCTATATTGTCGCCTTTGTAAAGAAATTCAACGTTGAGTGCATTGGCTATCTCGCGGATAGTAGGGCGTGAAAGCTCTTCTTTACGCGGAATCAAAGTGAAGGTTATATCTTTAAAACGTTGTTCTAATTTGCTGAGCGTATCAGCAGTGGCATTAGTAGCCTTGTTTACAAATACGCTAAGTACGCGCAAATCTTTTTCCAAGAAGTTGTTAAGATCTGCCTGTACTTGGTTCACCAATTCATCTTCTGATGAAAAGTTGTCTTTAAGCACTATCAAAGCAGGAATGTTGAGACTTTGTGCTACCGAAGCGTTGAAGTTTGTGTCGAAATAGCTATCGTCTATAGTACTTGAACTATCCACTAAAACAAAGTCGAATTTGCTTTCTAAGGCTTTGTATTTTTTGATGATAGTGTCGTATACTTCTCCTATATTACCTTCGTTTTTAAGAGCGATAACCTCCTGACGTGTGTAAGCATAGGCTTCATCGTAATTCATATCGAGCTGAAAGTGCTCCAAGACGGTCTCGATGAAAGTGTCTTTTTTAGATTTACTTTCTACAATAGGTCTAAAATAACCTACCTTAGCAGTGTTGCGCATAATCATTTGCAACACACCCAAACTCACCACCGACTTACCGCTGTGTGCATTGGTAGCGATGATATAAACAGATTTATTCATTTTTTTATTTACTTTTTAGTGTTTATATATTAAGTTGCAAAGGTAACAATATAATTTAAGAAAGCAACATAAAAAAGATATTTTTATTTTTAATACCTCAATAATCAATATCTATTCTTCTTTATACTCCTTGCCGTTATATTTCAAGAATACAGTTTTAGTGCTTTTTTCCACTACTTTATCATCGCAATTTTTATCTGTAGCCTTTTTAATAAAAGTCTGTTTATCCTTAATGTTGAAATAGCCATTTGTTTTTTTACTATCCATTATAAACATAGAATTACTCTCATCTGACCAACTTCCTTCACAGTTATAGTTCCATTCCCCGTTATATGTACTTAATTGATATTGATGCAGTATTTTTTTAAGAGAAGTGTTTTCTGGTAAAAACAAACTAAATGTTTCTTCAGAATAAGGATTTACTTTGCTACCATTTTTATAGAAAGCCCGAATGCCAAAAGCACGTATTCCTTCGGTAAGTATAAACTTAGCCGTATCAATAGAAAGCTCTTGTAATTCAACAGCATCCGAATAATACTCATCAACTCCCTTATACGACTGTGTTATTCGTTGTTGTAAGAAGTCATACACCACCACATAAAGGTCAAATATTGCCTCGTTTTCATCGTTCCCTTTTCTTATAGGAAATACCATTACCAATTTATGAGTGTCGTAAGGCAATACCTTTTCGGTATACAAGTCTTTATCAATCTTGTTTTTAGGAATTCCCAAAGTCTTGATAACTTGATTGTAAGCTTGTGCGTTCTCTTGAGCTTTCACCACATAAGAGCAAAATAATAAAGTAAAGATAAAAAGTAGTCGTTTCATCGTTCTTATAAGAATATCAGTTGAAAGCACAAAGATAAGGAATTTTTTAATAATTAATCAAACAAGAAAGTTTCTGTACCTCACATCTCTTTATTTGGCTCCTTCTTGTCCGTGTATCTTAGCTCGTTACTCCTTTGTTTTTCTTTCGTTTTATTGCCCTCAAAATTACCTTTTTTCTTCACTCTTAACCTCTTATTATCAACTATTTACATACCCTTTCTATACCAATCGTCCAAGATTCGTATAAGCTTCCTATAAGCTCCCTATAAGCTAAGTATAAGATTTTTTCTTCCAAAAGAACATTTCCTTGTTATTTATAATTTCGTTTTCTTTTCTTATTTCTTATGCCTGATTTTGCCCTATACTATTAAGCTCGTTTTCATCATTATAATATTTTTGTGCGTGATAATTTGTCAGTAAATTTAAATGTATTATCTTTGCACCAACAATTTAGATTTTAAAGTAAAGAAATGAGTAAAGGACCTATTTCTCAATTTATCGAGAAAAACTTTTTACACTTTAATGCAGCAGCTTTAGTTGATGCTGCCAAAGGATATGAAACCCATATCACTGAAGGCGGAAAAATGCTCGTAGCACTTGCTGGAGCAATGAGTACGGCAGAATTAGGCATTTCGCTTGCCGAGATGATTCGCGCAGGAAAAATAGATATTATCTCTTGTACAGGGGCGAACCTCGAAGAAGATGTGATGAATCTTGTAGCGCACTCTCATTACAAGCGTGTTCCTCATTACCGCGACCTCACTCCTGAGCAAGAAAGAGAACTCCTCGACGGTCATTACAACCGTGTAACCGACACTTGTATTCCTGAGGAAGAAGCTTTCCGTCGTTTACAAAAACACTTAGAAGATGTATGGCACGCAGCCGAAAGTAAAGGTGAACGCTATTTCCCTCACGAATATCTATATCAAGTAGTGAAATCGGGGGTATTGGAGCAATATTATGAAATCGACCCTAAAAACTCTTGGATATTGGCAGCAGCCGAAAAGAACTTGCCTATCGTATGTCCAGGTTGGGAAGATTCAACCACTGGTAATATTTTTGCAGCCAATGTAATCAAAGGGAATTTAAAAGCCTCTACTGTGAAAACAGGTATCGAGTATATGATTTATCTCACCGAATGGTATCGTGCCAATTCAGCGGGTAAAGGCGTAGGTTTCTTCCAAATAGGAGGCGGTATTGCGGGTGATTTCCCTATCTGCGTGGTACCTATGATGTATCAAGATTTGGAATGGGAAGGCGTACCTTTCTGGTCGTATTTCTGTCAGATTTCCGATTCTACCACCAGCTACGGTTCTTATTCAGGAGCAGTGCCTAATGAGAAGATTACTTGGGGTAAATTAGATATTGACACCCCTAAATTTATAGTAGAATCCGATGCTACCATTGTAGCACCTCTTATTTTTGCTTATCTTTTAGGTAAGTAATTTCAACTAAAAGGTAAAAGGGAACAAGTATAGTGGCACTTGTTCCCTTTTACCTTTTACTCACATATCCAGTTGTGAGCCCTCGCTGGCTTTACCTTATTATCTTTTACCTTATATAGAACCCTTCTTTTCCTTGTTCTTTTCTTATAAAAATATAGCCTTGGGAGTAAACGTCTATATACACCGTAACCCTTTCATTAGCAGTAAGAGCTTGCCATAGAGAGGCTTTTTCTTTTTGGTAAATATTGTTGATGATAAGAATACTATCGTTGTGCATATAATTTAAATAAATACTTAAATCTTCTTTTGGGTAATTGATAAAAAGCAAGTCGTATGTAACAGAAGGTTGCAACTGAAGGCTAATGTTACAGGTTTCTTTTAAAGCAGTTATAGTATTTAGCATATCTTCATCAGTGAAAATGGTTTTTACCTCTAAATAACGAATAATCTTCAATAATAACACCAATTGTCTTTTGGATAGGGTAGGAGGAAAACCCCTGATTTCTTGACGATTTACTAATTGTTTATTGTACAAGCAACGAGTTACAAAGTTGTAGACAAAAGGTGAGTGCACCCCGTGCTCATTGGTAGATTTTAAAAGGAATTTTAAATAACTCTTAAATTGCATCTTTTCTTTTCTTCAAACAAACACGGCAAAGGTAGAGAAAATTAGTAAATTGGCAAATTTTATTTGTGGGTATAAAATATTATTTGTACATTTGCAGGCTATGAGAGAAATTCTTGTTAAATATTTACCTGATAACGCAGTAACACCTTGTTTCGAACTGATAAAAGTAAACAACATCTATTTGAGAATTGTAAACGAACGAAAAACAAGGCACGGCGACTATCGGCAACTTCCTAACGGGCAACATCTCATCACAATGAATGCTACTGCTAATAAGTATCGTTTCTTGATAACTTTTATTCACGAAGTGGCTCATCTGGTAGCTTTTGAACGCTTTGGACGGCTTATCAAACCTCACGGTAACGAATGGAAATACACTTTCCAACAACTGATGAAACCTTTTATCATTCCTGAGATATTTCCTCAGCAATTATTAGGGGTATTACAACGGCACTTTCTCAACCCTATGTCTACTAGTGATGTAGACCCCGCATTGACAATCGCCCTAAAACAGTTTGATATCAATGAAAATATGAGCTTTATTTATGAGATTCCTTTAGGTAGTACGTTTCGTATCAAAGACGGACGCGTATTTCGCAAAGGACAACGCCGTGTGAAATGTTATGATTGTGTGGAACTCGGCTCAGGCAAGAAGTATATCTTTCAACCTCACGCCGAAGTAGAGCTCATAAAGGCTTAAAAACTTGAATTAAAATATTACAAATATTATGGTGAACAATTATTATGCAGTGATTATGGCAGGAGGCATAGGTTCGCGCTTTTGGCCTGTAAGTACAACTGAATATCCTAAACAATTTCACGATATGCTCGGTACAGGGCAAACGCTTTTACAGCGCACTTATTCTCGCTTGCAGAAGTTTATTCCGCAAGAGAACATTCTTATTCTTACTAACGAACGTTACAAAGAGATTGTAGAGGAACAAATTCCTAATATATTGCCTAAAAACTTGGTATTAGAGCCCTGTATGCGCAATACAGCTCCGTGTATACTCTATGCCGCAATGAAAGTGAACAAACGCAACCCCAATGGCGTAATGATAGTAGCCCCCAGCGATGCGTGGATTGAAGATGAAAAAGCTTTTATGCACAATGTGATTACTTGTTTTAATGCTGCACAGAAAGCCGACAATATCCTCACTTTGGGTATAGTACCTACTTTCCCTAACACTGGTTATGGTTACATTCAGTATGACAAAGACGATAATACTAATATCAAAAAAGTAAATCAGTTCCGTGAAAAACCTGATTACGATACCGCCAAAGAGTTTTTAAAACAAGGTAATTTTTTGTGGAATGCAGGTATCTTTATATGGAGTACACAAACGGTACTTACTGCCTATAAAACCTATCAACCGGTGATGTATGAACTCTTTGAGAAAGGTAAAGCTACTTATAATACTGAAAACGAAGTCGATTTTATAGCCAAAGCCTATCCGAAAGCTGAAAATATATCGGTAGATTACGCTATTTTAGAGCCGTCTACTAACATTTATGTACTGCCCGCTAATTTCGATTGGAACGACTTAGGTTCTTGGGGCTCTCTACACGACAAGACCCCTAAGGATAGTGCCCAAAATGCCGTAATTAATGCAAGAGTATTACTCAAAGATGCCGAAAATAATATTATCCGCACCGAAGGTGATAAATGTGTGGTAATAGATGGGCTCAAGAACTACATAGTGGTAGATAGAGACGATGTATTGTTGATTTATCCCAAAGCAAAAGAGCAAAACATTAAAGAGATAGTAAACGAAGTAAAGAATAAATGGGGATTACATTAAAGAAGTTACTCACCGAGAAGGGATACACCTCTGTTCCTCTTGAATTTACGCTTACCAAACACTTTGTTCTACAAGCTAAAATCAATGGAGTAGAAGGACGTTTTATTTTGGATACGGGGGCTTCTAACACCTGTGTAGGAGTAGAGTGGATAACTTATTTTAATCTGCAAGCCGAAGCCTCCGAAATAAAAGCAGCAGGAGCAGGAGCAAGTGGTATGGAAACACAAGTTGCTGCAAAAAATCACTTAGAGATAGGAGGAATGAGTATGCACAAACTTCCTTTAGTGCTTTTTGATTTAACTCACGTAAACGAAGCATTAGCAGAGTTTCAAACACCTCCTGTTCACGGTATTATAGGAGCTGAAGTACTCCAAAAGAGAAAAGCTGTGATAGATTATGCAAAGAAAAGGTTGTATCTCTATTGGGCTCCTAAATAGCAAAATGTATTACCTCTTGTTGTAGGTTCATATTTTTTTCGTACATTTGCAAAAACATTTATACTTGATGAGTAAAAAGACACTTTATTTTGCCTTTGTGATAGGGCTATTTGCAATAGCTTGCAATGATGGTAATTTGGAAGTAGATACCATTTCATTTGAAAATTCTGATGTGCTATCTTGTACGACCAATGATACTACGGCTACTTTTTTATTCAAATATAGTCAAAAGCAAGCACTTATTCTTAATTTACCTGCTAATATTTTAGAAAATAAAGAAAAGACTGTTTCAGGCACTATACCCACTAATTTTAAACTTTATTACCGTACTTTCAGCGATGCGGTAACTACCAATTATTTTTGTAATGCTTATCCTCCTGCTACCCCCAATGTTACTTCGCAAATTGAAGCGACAGGAGGAACTGTTACAATTGTCTCACGTCCCATTTATAATGAAACAACAGGTGCTTTGTTGCGTTATGACCATCAAATAAGCATCACTGATTTGGTACTCGTAAATCAAGAAGGCAATAAAATAGTAGATTCTAATTTTGTTTTTGGGACTTATAAAACTAACAAACAGTAGAAATGAACCACTTTGTAGTATCAGCACGCAAATATCGCCCACAATCATTTCGTGATGTAGTAGGACAGCAAGCTATTACTAATACCCTACTCAATGCCATTGAAAATAATCACTTGGCACAGGCACTTCTCTTCACAGGTCCTCGTGGAGTAGGAAAAACTACTTGTGCCCGTATTTTAGCGAAAAAGATAAATGAACAAACTTCTGGGGTAGAAGATGAAAACGATTTTGCTTTTAACGTCTTTGAGTTAGATGCTGCCTCTAATAACAGTGTAGATGATATTCGCAAACTGATTGAACAAGTGCGTATTCCGCCTCAAGTAGGCAAATATAAAGTGTATATCATCGATGAGGTGCATATGCTGTCTACTGCGGCTTTTAATGCCTTTCTCAAAACATTAGAAGAACCTCCTAAACACGCTATCTTTATCTTAGCAACTACTGAAAAGCATAAGATTATTCCTACCATATTGTCACGTTGCCAGATATTTGATTTCAAGCGTATTACTATCAATGACATTCGAGAATACCTAAAATATATTGCAGAACAACAAGGGATTGAAGCAGAAGATGAAGCTTTGCAAATCATAGCACAAAAAGCCGATGGTGCGATGCGTGATGCCCTTTCTATCTTCGACCGTGTGGTGAGCTTTTCAGGAGAAAAAATAACACGACAAGCTACTTCCGAAATACTGAATGTGTTAGACTATGAGGTCTATTTTAAAGTAACTGATCTTATTTTAGACAATAAACTCCCTGAACTATTGATCGCATTTAATGATAGTATTGCACAAGGTTTTGACGGTAATCATTTTATTGCAGGCTTGGCAAGTCATTTTCGTGATTTAATGGTATGCAAGAATCCTACAACCATTTCCTTAATGGAAGTAGGGGAGGAGACCCAGAAGAAATATGCTGAGCAGAGCGTTCGTGCTACTGTACCTTTTTTAATGGAAGCTATTGCTATTGCCAATGACTGCGACCTAAAATATCGCACCAGCAAAAATCAGCGTTTGTTAGTGGAGGTTGCCCTAATGCAACTCGCCTCTCTGACCTATGAGGGGGATAAAAAAAAAATGATGGACGCTTCATAATTCCTGCTTATGTGTTTAATGGGCAAAGTCATACAACAGAAGTACAGCTCAACTCACAAACACCTATCGTTGTCCCTCCTATAAATTATGCAAATACTACGACAGCTACATTTAATCCTAATATACCTATTATTAGTAAAACGGAACGTACAGAGGCTGTTTCTAATTTTTCAATTAAAAGTGTACATCTAAAAACAGAACATCAAAGGAATTTCAAAGAGGTGGTAATAGATCCTAATACGCTACCTCGTGAGAGTTTTTCAGAAGAGACTTTTAATCAGTTTTGGGAACGTTATATAGATGAATTACTTGTTAAAGGTGAACGTATACAAGCTTCTATTCTTAAAATTGCAATATTAAGATTAGAAGGAACTACTATTCATTTGGAAGTATCAAGTAATACAGCTAAAAATGATATTGTTCAGATGGAGCATAAACTCTTAAATTATTTGCACAAATCTTTGCAGAATTATGATCTTACTATTGAGATAAGTGTAAATGAAGAAATAGCTAAAAGAATAGTAGTAACTCCCGAAGATAAATACGAGAAATTATTAGAAGAAAATCCTATCTTACAAGAGTTTAGAAGAGCTTTTGAACTAAATTTAAAAGGATAGAAAAACAGTATTTTTAAAACTCAGTGCTACATAATTTATAGTTAGTAGTGTTTTTTATTTTCTAATTCTTTTGTTTTTTTCAATATAATGCCTAATTTTGCCGAAAATAATCTTAATAAGATGTTTTGTCTATGGTTAGATAAGTATAGACAAGAGGTACATTAAACAGTTGAATATTAATAAAATTAATAAAATATGAAAGTACTTAATGAACGACAATCAAAGATTTTAGAGAGCTTAGAAACTAAAAAGTACGTCAGTGTAAATGAATTGAGTGATAAGCTTAAAGTTTCGGTAGTTACTATACGTAAAGACCTTAATCTCTTGGAACAGGAAGGCTATTTGCATCGTACTCACGGTGGAGCTAGTAAACAAATGCGTTATGTGTTTGAGCAAACAATAACTGAGAAAGAAACTCAAAACGTAGAAGAGAAAACGCGTATTATTACTAAAGCGTTGGACTTTATTAAAGAAAATGAGTTTATCATACTTTCATCAGGAACTACAGCTAATCTTTTAGCTCAAAAAATTTATGGCATACGCAACCTTACAGTACTCACTCCTTCCCTTAGAGTAGCTTTAGAGGTCTGCAAAAATCCTAGTGTAAATACCATTCACTTAGGAGGAGAAGTTCGTAAAAACTCTACCTCCACTATTGGCGTACTTGCTGAAGAAACTCTTAGTAACTTCTCTTGTACTACTTTATTCTTAGGAGTTGAGGGTATTGACCTTGATTATGGATTGAGTTCTACCAATGTAGGAGAAGCTCATCTAAATCGGAAGATGATGGAACGTGTAGACAAAACTATTGTTTTAGCCGACTCCTCTAAGATTCACAAACGAGGCTTTGGTTTTATCTGTTATGTAGAGAAAATAGATATGCTTATCACTGATGCAGGTGCTGACCCTGAGTTTGTAGAAGAACTTGAAAAACGCGGTGTAGAAGTAATTATTTGTTAATTATCAAAATGATTGACACATATAAGAATGATAACTATATATCACAATCCTAAATGCTCCAAATCACGTTGTGGTTTGGAGCTTTTAAAAGATTCGGGGAAAGAATATCAGATAGTAGATTATCTTAAAAAAGGTATTTCTAAAGAAGAACTAAAAAATCTCCTCACTAAGTTACAGATGTCTCCTATTGAATTAGTGCGTACTAAAGAAAATATTTGGAAAGAGCAGTTCAAAGGAAAAATGCTTACTGATGATGAGGTCATAGAGGCAATGATACAATATCCTCAGCTCATTGAGCGACCTATCGTAATAGTCGGTGACAAAGCTGTGATAGGGAGACCTACTGAAAGAATAAAAGAAATTATATAATTCGAAGTAAGATAATAATGTGGCTTACGCTATAGAAATCTTCTAAAAGGAGTTAGTAGGTTATTAGAAACTTTTCTAAAGAAAATAAGACGAAACATATTATAGTGTTTATATGTTTATCATTTCTGAATGTATGTAAGAATCTTCTACTTTATCAACAAGAATAGTGTACTTTTCAAATAGAGATGTTGTAAACTTTAAAAGTATTATACTTCTATCGAAGAGTTCTTTTATATCAAGAAGATTGATAGTTTCTTTATAATCAAAAGAATTGTTGTTATTTCTATCAACAGAGTATCTAAAACTATCTGAGCTTTTATCCAATGAATGAAAAATATTAGTTAGTTTTTCAACATCTTTACAATACATTTCAAAATCCTTTATATCTTCTTTATCAATTTCTATCCCATAATTTTCTTTGATTAATACCTCAAAAGCATTTGAGTAAGATTCTAAATACCCTCTAAAACTTAAATATGTTCCAATATAAGCATTGAATTGTGCTCGAGTTCGATTGTTATCTGGTATACTATTATTCATATTTTTGTTTTTAACAAGAAAAAGTACAATATTTTTCATTTACCGAAAAACACCTTACTTAATTTCTCTTTCTTCATTACTCTTACTCATCTCTATAAGATAGAACAAGTATAGGATAAGTGTATGATGATAAAACAATTGTCTGTTGAGCCTCCCAACTACTTACTCAAATACATCTTCCTCCTTGTATAAATCTCATAGAAAGCATCATCTTTAAGGCTATCTATAAACAGGATACTTTCGCCAGTAGATTTCATTTCAGGTCCTAGCTTCTTATCTACGTTCGGGAATTTGTTAAACGAGAACACGGGTTGCTTAATAGCAAAGCCCTCTAAGTGCGGATTGAAATGGAAATCAGTGAGCTTTTTCTCTCCAAGCATTACCTTGGTAGCATAGTTTACATACGGCTCTTGATAAGCTTTAGAGATAAACGGTACCGTACGTGAAGCTCGTGGGTTTGCCTCAATGATATACACTACATCGTCTTTTACGGCAAACTGCACATTGATAAGCCCTACCGTATTGAGTGCTAAGGCTATTTTATGAGTATGGTCTTTTATTTGTTGCAATACAAACTCACCCAAATTGAACGGTGGTAAGGTAGCGTTACTATCGCCTGAGTGAATACCACAAGGCTCTATATGCTCCATAATACCAATGATATACACATTCTCGCCATCGCATATCGCATCGGCTTCAGCTTCTATAGCACCATCAAGATAATGGTCGAGTAGGAGTTTGTTATTAGGTATCTTGCGCAAGAGGTCTACCACGTGGGCTTCCAATTCTTCTTTGTTAATCACAATCTTCATACCTTGCCCTCCTAATACATACGAAGGACGCACGAGTAGCGGGAAGTCCAATTCATCAGAGAGTTTTAGTGCCTCATCAGCCGTTTCGGCTACTCCAAAGCGTGGATAAGGAATATTATTCTCTTTCAGTAGAGTTGAAAAACTACCTCTATCTTCTGCCAAATCCAACGACTGGAAGCTAGTACCTATAATTTTGATGCCATATTTATCTAATTTCTCTGCCAACTTTAATGCTGTTTGTCCGCCGAGCTGTACGATGACCCCTTCGGGCTTTTCGTGCTGAATGATATCATAGATATATTCCCAGAACACAGGCTCAAAATAGAGTTTATTAGCCGTATCAAAGTCGGTGGAAACGGTCTCAGGGTTGCAGTTAATCATTATGGTTTCATAACCGCACTCTTCGGCAGCCAATACCCCGTGCACACAGCAGTAGTCGAACTCGATACCCTGTCCTATGCGATTAGGACCTGAACCGAGTACCACCACCTTTTTGCGGTCGGTTACTACGCTGTCGTTGGCTACGTATTCCTTGCCGTCAGCGGTGCGAATAGGTGCCTCGAAAGTAGAATAATAGTAAGGGGTTTGCGCCTTAAACTCAGCAGCACAAGTATCTACCAATTTAAACACGCGGCGTATGTTTAGTTCCTCGCGTTTCTTGTGCACCTCACTCTCCCAACAGCCCACCATATAAGCAATTTGTCGGTCGGCAAACCCTTTTTGTTTAGCTTCAAAAAGGAGTTCTTTAGGTAGCGTGTCTATTTTGTAGCGTGATATTTCTTTTTCGAGCGCACATAGTTCTTCGTATTGCTTGAGGAACCACATATCTATCTTGGTGATTTCGTGTATACGGCTCAGCGGAATACCCATCTGTACCGCATCGTATATCACGAATACCCTATCCCAGCTGGGATAGGTGAGTTTCTCAATAATCTGTTCGTAATTTTTATAGCCTTTGCCATCTGCCCCCAAACCATTGCGTTTGATTTCGAGTGATTGGGTAGCTTTTTGCAATGCCTCTTGAAAAGAACGCCCTATACCCATTACCTCACCTACTGACTTCATTTGCAAGCCTATAGTGCGGTCAGATCCTTCAAACTTATCGAAGTTCCAACGCGGTATTTTCACAATTACATAATCTAATGTAGGCTCAAAGAAAGCAGAAGTGGATTTGGTGATTTGGTTTTGTAATTCGTCTAAATGGTAGCCAATAGTGAGTTTAGTGGCTATCTTAGCAATAGGATAACCCGTAGCCTTAGAAGCCAAAGCCGAAGAACGTGATACACGTGGGTTGATTTCAATAGCAATGATATCCTCTTTTTCATCAGGCGACACCGCAAACTGCACGTTACAACCGCCGGCAAAATCGCCTATACTGTGCATCATCTTAATAGCCATATCGCGCATACGTTGGAAAATGCGGTCAGATAGAGTCATCGCAGGGGCTACCGTAATAGAATCCCCTGTGTGGATACCCATAGGATCCATATTTTCAATGGTACAGATAATTGCCACATTGTCGTTCTTATCGCGCAAGAGTTCGAGTTCGTATTCCTTCCAGCCTAAAAGTGCTTTATCAATAAGCACCTCGTGGATAGGCGAGGCTTCCAAACCGCGATTGAGGAGCATATCGAAATCCTCTTTTTTATAGACGATAGAAGCCCCTGTGCCGCCCAAAGTAAAGGACGGACGTATAACTAATGGAAAATCAAAACGTTGTGCAATTTCTTTTCCTTTGAGGAAAGAAGTAGCTGTTTCAGACGGTGCCATAGGGATACCGATTTCATCAAGCAATATGCGGAATTTCTCGCGGTCTTCAGTGATTTGTATCGCATCAATATCTACCCCGATGATTTCCACCCCAAAGTCTTTCCAGATACCTTTTTCGTCAGCCTCAATACAGAGGTTAAGCGCTGTTTGTCCGCCCATTGTAGGGAGTACGGCATTTATTTCGGGGTGTGCTTTTAGAATTTCCACTAATGATTTAGTGGTGAGAGGTTTTAGATAGACCACATCCGCCATAGAGGGGTCTGTCATAATGGTAGCAGGGTTAGAATTGATAAGGATGGTTTTAATACCGTCTTCGCGCAAAGAGCGCAATGATTGCGAGCCTGAGTAGTCAAACTCGCAGGCTTGTCCGATGATAATAGGTCCTGATCCTATGATCAGAACACAATGTAGGTCGTTTCTTTTTGGCATTTTATATAGATATTGCTGTGTTTTTAGTATTTACAGGTGTTGAATTTTGTTGTATGGTTGGTATTATTTCGGTCTTACGGATAATACTCTATTTCTCGTTTTTCTTCTATTTGGATATCATTTCCTTTAAAATTCTTGACTTTCCCAGACAATTCTTCTGCTATCAAGGCTTTTAGGATTAGATTCCCCATCTTATCATAAGTAAGCTGATAAACTTTTGTAGAAGAAGGTTTTGCACCAGTTTTATCCTCGTAATACTCTTCTTTTATTTGATGTGTAGTATTGTTGTAAATGTATTTCGTTCTCTCCCTAAAATTCCTCGACAGATACTTTTGTTCATCTACAAGCACACCGTTTTTATAGTTTTCTATCAACTCTATTTCCCCGTAAGAATCATATTGAGTATGTTTTATCAGTTGCCCATTAGTATCGTATTGATACACCTCCATATTGTCTTTCTCATTGTAATTCCCTCCAAAAGAGTCTTTTCTATTTTTCATATAGGCAAGGTCATATTTCTTTACCAAAAGCCTGCCTGCACTATCGTATTCGTAGAGTTCTTTATAGTTGATACCATCATAACTTCCTTTTGCTTTCCTCTCTTTAGAAAGTAAGTTTCCTTTGTTATCATACGTATATAGGTAAGTCTTACTCGCCTTGATACCACTTATATTTATAGTTACTGCCTCTTGCACCACATTATTAGGCAACTGAGTAAATACCGACAACGACTCATCGCTTTTTCTCTTTTTCAGTTTACCATCATTGGCATATTCAAACATAATTTCCTTTATCTTTTTCCCTTTATTATTGTAAGATTGGCAACTAACAAGTTGTCCTTTTTTATTGAAATAATACCTTGTTGAAAGTCCGTATTCATCATATTCAATAAGTTTTTTAACCTTTCCCTTGAGACCGTATTGGGAGAAGAAAGGCTTATATCCGCCCGATGTATGCTGCCCGTACACAGCAGTAAGAGATAAAAACATAAGTAATAAGAGTAGTTGCTTCATAACGATAAAAAAATAGCTACATCTTTCAAAAGAAAAATATAGCTACTATAATAATAAAGAATATTGTTGCCCTGCGTATCTCTTTCGAGTACTGCATATCAAAGCACTAAAGAGTGCTAACCGACTCATATTCTTAAAAGTGTTCATTTAACAATTAATAATTGAAAATTAAAAAGAGCGAAAAACGGGTCTCGAACCCGCGACCTCAACCTTGGGAAGGTTGCGCTCTACCAGCTGAGCTATTTTCGCTTATCTTGTTTTAGTAAATTTGCAACTGATTTGTTTTTCATTTACGGGGGCAAAGGTACAAATTATTTTAAGAAAAGCAAAAAATAGGTGAGAAGAGGATGACAAAGAGGAAGGCCTGCTTAAGGTATGATGGAATTGAAACCAGGTGAAGTTATTATGCTTCTCATATATTTCATTTGTTAGATGCAGAAAGAATTTAGTATAATAAAGTTATTTCTTTAAGAGAAAAAGTCTTTATAGTACCTTGTTCCGTTTCTACAATTAATTTTCCAGAAGGTTCCATACCTCTTATAATGCCTGAAAAGTTCTTTTCTTGGCAAGAACGGAAAACGGATACTCTATTTAGTTGGAATAGATATTTCTGGTAAATAGTATAAACGCTTTCGAAAGACTGTTGAGGAAGTGTGGAAAGGTTTGATTCTAATTCAGAAAGGATTAGTTTCATCACTTGTTCTATTTCAAAATCTTTACCAGTTAAATTTTTTAAAGAAGAGGCTTTAGGTAAGCCATCGAAATTTGTTTGGTTAAGATTGAGCCCAATACCGATTACACATTTCTCAATTTTAGTTTTTTGAATGGTATTTTCTATTAATATTCCGCCTATTTTGTAACGTTGAGAAAGGATATCATTAGGCCATTTAATATTTATATTAGGAATGTTTAATTTCTCTAATACTTTCATTATTGCAATAGGTACAAGCATATTGAGCAAAAAAGCATCTTTTAAATCTAAATGCTCAGGAAGAAATAAAACACTAAAGGTAAGATTCTGATAGGGTTCACTTGTCCATTTTGTTCCATATTGTCCTATACCTGCAGTTTGCTGAGGTGTCCAGACCACTAAAAAATTAGGAAGAGAATCCTGAATATGTATTAAATTTTTTAAGTACTGATTAGTAGAATCAATGCTTTTTAAGGTAATGATGTTCATAAAAAGTAAAAAATAGTTATAAAAATTTGGTAGTATAAAAAAATGTAGTACATTTGCACCCGCAAAGTCAAAATAAGGCATAACAAAATAGATGGCGAGGTAGCTCAGGTGGTTAGAGCGTTGGATTCATAACCCAAAGGTCACGGGTTCAAATCCCGTCTTCGCTACTAAGATTAAACAAAAGAAAATGAGTGGTTTATATTCATAAATCACTCGTTTTTTTATGTATGAATAATTTAGTGAAAATTAAGAAACGAAAATGCTCTGAAAAACAAAAGTCTCTACACTAAGCCCTGAATTTACAATGCTAATAATGATGTTACCACTCGATAGGGAGCGGGCTCAAAAATCGTGCCATTCAAGTAGTTACGAAAGAGTATGATGATTAACTTTCTTAATGATATTCTGCTTAATAGAACTTCCAATGGATTAGAAAGAAATAATACTACCTCAGTTTTTGGAAATGATACAAATTAGATTGCTGCTAACAGCGAATAAATTGGCTTGATAAATCTTAATAAAATAATATGAATACAAGAGTTGATAGAAATAAGCGATATGAGAATTTTATACTGTTTTTTGAGTTAGACGGGAATAGTGTTATGAAACTATCCTCTTCAGCTGCTATTGATGTTTGTAAAGAATGTACTCGTAGAGAGATGTATGTTTGGAGAATAGAAGGAGGCATTTGGCATAATCCTGGTTTTGAGGCTCGAATTGATTGTATTTGGGACAGCTGTTTTAACCCTAAAAGTAATTCCAATCCTTCCTTAGAATATAATAATAGATTAGCAGAAGAGTTTGTAAAAGAGGAAATGGATAGTTACGATGTTTTTATAGTAACTATTTATAAAGAAAATTTGTCCTAACACAAACTATTAGAATAAGATGAAAAAATATATATTTTTATACTTTTTTTGGCGAGTTAAAAATAATTCATTACCTTTGTGGCATAAATATGGCTATGTCTATAAGTAGTTTTTTGCTAAAAATAGAGGTAAAGACTTGTCTAAAGAAGCATAAAGTAGTTGTTTTCTTTTTTACTCTCCATCGGAACTGCTATAAAACAACTCCGATGGAGTTTTTTAGTAGTACGAACTTCTTTTTTAGCCCTTTGTAGGTGTTTTTTAGTCCTCCATAGGATAATTTTACACCAAATTATCACTTCAGAAGCCCTCCGTTGCAGTCCTGTAATGCTCCGTTGTGGTGCATTTGAAGTTCGGAAGGTAACCTTGACACTGAAACGACACTGGTGTATAACTACAAGCGGTATTATAGTCAGGAGAAGGAATTAAGTACAATAAAGGAGACTATTTTTATTTGGGTAATTTTCACAAAGACTATTATGAGGAGTTTAATAGTAGTAATAAATCAAAAGCAGTAATAAATCTTGATGGGGATTTAAGTGAAAAAAACAAAAAAGCAAAAAAATGGAACAGAATATCAAGGACAATAATCTGATTATAAAGAATAAAAATGATGATATAGAAGATACTTTTTGTTATAAATTGTTTGAAGAGCAGTATTTTGATACTGATAAATTAAAGGAACTTATCAATTATGCTTTATTCAATAAATTAGATGTCAAGGAAATTGAGATTTTAAAATGGATAATTAACTGTGTCGATAATTGCTTTATTTACCATAAAGACGTTGATGATTATTATCGTATAAAGAATTACTCAAAAGCAATTGAAAATGAATGGAACACGGATTGGAAGTTAAAATTAATAGATGTATTAGAAAAGAAATAATATCCTCTATTACTGCAGCTACGAATGGAACGACAACGGAAGTTTAAAGAGTGTAATCGCCCCGACGGCCAAAAAGATAGAGTTCAAATATAAAATATTTGTTTTCTTTTAGCCCTTCGTAGGTGTTTTTTAGTCCTCCATAGGATAATTTTACACCAAATTATCACTTCAGAAGCCCTCCGTTGCAGTCTTGTAGTGCTCCGTTGCAGTCTTGTAGTACTCTGTTGCGGTCTTGCAATGCTCCGTTGTGGTGTATTTGAGGTTCGGAGGAGTAAAATTGAAGTCCGAAGGAGTAAAATTGAGGTTCGGAGGAGTAAAATTGAGGTTCGGAGGAGTAAAATTGAAGTCCGGAGAAGCAAAATTGAAGTCTGGAGGGGTAGAATTGAAGTTCGGAGGGTAACCTTGATACTGAAGAGGAAATTAAAAGCGTTATTATTAGATAAATATGGATTAATAGCACTATTAAACAGCTAATCATTATAGCTAAAAAATGTATAAAGATATAATACTAAATAAAATAAAATTTATACAAATTATGTTGGAGAAATATTTTGATAAATTAAATAATAGACCTGTTCGACAACGGAGTTATCGAACGTTGACGAGTTTTAAATCGTGCAAATAGCACGATTTAGAACATCGCATTTCAAGGTAACCTGTTCTGAAACTGAAGTTTCAGAACAAGTTTAATGTATCAGAGAAAAATTAAGGAAAATTTTTATGAAATTTAAAGAGGCGGTACAAATACTTGGCTATAAACTGGAAGAAAAATATAGGACTTTAGGTTTTAAATATAAAAAGTCTGACAGAACATTGACAATGCACAGCAAAAAATTCACCTATATGATTGCCTTTTTTTCATTTAGTGGGAACACAAATGAAAAAATTGATGTAGATGTATGCTACATTATCAATCGTCGTCCCTATGATCCAAGCCCCGATGCCGATAGCCAAGTTTTATATCATTCATTATGGAACAAGGGAGTGTATCTTGATATAGCGAATGAAGAAAAAATAGATACTGCTTATACCATTATCTGTAAATGGATGGATAAAATATTGATCGCAAAGCTGGATGAGCTTTGCGCTGCCGAATAAACAACCTCGAGACAGGTAACGATTATAATACAGGTAGAAAACATCATAAAAACATTGAAAGGAGGCACTATGGATACAAGGTTAAATAAAAATAAAAAAGAACAAGTGCACGTAACAACATTTAGTAATTTAGGAAGAGGATAAATGGGAGTAGATAAATATATTGAGCTAATTACAAAGTTTACTGACAATACTATTGACGCAAAAGAATTTGAACAGTCTTTTCTTGAGATGTTTAAAACAGAACAAGAAAAAATATCAGAATACTTTTTATGAATTAAAAAAATTATTTGATATCCACCTACGAGCAAGAAAATTAAATTTTAAATGAAGGAAATAAACTATGGACGAGAGAGTACTAAGAAATGGGTGAAAAATAATCCTACTATTTTCGGAAAAATAGTAGCAGTTGTTATTTTTGTTTTCGGCGTTTGCCTCATTGTAGGCGCCGTGAGAGATTGGGATTGGCTGTATGCTGCCGATAAGCATTATCAAAACAATTGGGGAATGGGACAGATAAGTCGTTATTTAGGTCGTGGTAATGCTCGCATAATAGGCTTTATTGGCGGTATTTTCTTTACCGTTATCGGCGGTATTCTTATTTACGGTGCGTTTTTCAAATAAATTTATACCGAGCCGTGGTAAAAGAGACAGCGGAAGAAATATTGTCGAGTATCATTATTGTCATTCAGGATTTACTGCAAAGAAAGTTTGGGTTACAAGAGTGTATCAATAAGGGAATTATCAAAGGTGACCCCATAAAAGCAAAGGTAAAAATAATTAAAACACTTAATTTGGGATAAAAGTATTTAAAGCCGATATCAATTACTGTTTCTAATATTTTTTTAACATTTTATTTCTTCATTACAATTATCTTTCGTACTTTTACGCCCTAATTTAAACTAATTACTAATATTTGTATGGATAAAATGATGTTATATTTACCGTTAGCCCTTGCAATTTTTGGGCTTATCTTTATGATTACAAAAGCGCTGTGGGTGAACAAACAAACCACAGGCAACGACCGAATGCAAAGTATTTCTAAAAGCATCAAAGAGGGTGCTATGGCATTCCTCAATGCTGAGTACCGTATTTTGGCACTCTTTGTGATTATTGCTTCTATTGCTTTATTTATCGTTTCTCGTATGGTAGAAACTTCTCACTGGCTTATTGTAGTAGCTTTTGTGTGTGGAGCTTTCTTCTCTGCCTTAGCGGGAAATATAGGAATGCGTATTGCTACCAATGCTAACGTACGCACTACCGAAGCGGCTCGTACCAGCTTGCCAAAAGCTTTGAAAGTGTCGTTTGGAGGAGGTACTGTGATGGGATTAGGAGTGGCAGGTTTGGCAGTATTAGGCTTGAGTTTATTCTTCATCCTCTTTGTAAACACTTTTGTAGTAGGAGGCAAATCGTTTTATGACGAAATGACTCTCGTACTTGAAGCCTTAGCAGGTTTCTCACTCGGTGCTGAGTCTATTGCACTCTTTGCTCGTGTGGGTGGTGGTATTTACACCAAAGCTGCTGACGTAGGGGCTGACCTCGTAGGAAAAGTAGAAGCTGGTATCCCAGAAGATGACCCTCGTAACCCTGCTACTATTGCTGACAATGTAGGTGATAACGTAGGTGACGTAGCTGGTATGGGTGCTGACTTGTTTGGTTCGTATGTGGCTACTGTACTCGCTTCAATGGTATTGGGTAACTACGTGATTAAAGATATGGCAATCGCAAATGGTGGTACATTTACTGATGCCTTTGGTGGTTTAGGTCCTATCTTATTGCCGTTAGTAATTGCCGGTGTAGGTATCATTGCTTCTATCATCGGTACTTTCTGTGTAGGCATTAAAAACAACGACGCTAAAGAAAAACAGGTACAAAGTTCACTAAATACAGGTAACTATGTAGCTTTAGGTCTTACTTTAGTAGCTTGCTTCTTCCTTATTAAATATATGTTACCAGAAACTATCCAAATGAGTTTCTTTGGTGAAGGAATGAAAGAGATTGCAAGTATCAATGTATTTTATGCAACTATCGTAGGTTTGGCAGTAGGCTTGCTCATTTCAGCTATTACTGAACACTTTACCGCTTTGGGTAAAAAACCGGTATTGAATATCGTACGCAATTCATCTACTGGAGCTGCTACTAACATTATTGCAGGTTTGGCTACAGGTATGAAATCAACTTTTGGTTCTGTACTGCTTTTTGCCGTAGCTATCTGGGGTTCTTATGTCTTAGCAGGTTTCTATGGTGTGGCGATTGCAGCATCAGCAATGATGGCAACTACAGCTATGCAATTGGCTATTGATGCTTTTGGTCCTATTGCCGATAACGCTGGTGGTGTAGCTGAAATGAGTGAATTACCAAAAGAAGTGCGCCAACGTACTGATATTTTAGACTCTGTAGGGAATACTACTGCTGCGGTAGGTAAAGGATTTGCAATTGCTTCGGCAGCACTTACCGCTTTAGCATTATTTGCTGCATATGTTACCTTTACAGGTATTGATGGTATCAATATCTTCAAAGCCGATGTATTAGCTGCTTTATTTATTGGAGGTATGATTCCTGTAATTTTCTCAGCTTTAGCAATGCAATCAGTAGGAAAAGCTGCTATGGATATGGTGAATGAAGTACGTCGCCAATTCCGCGAAATCCCTGGTATTATGGAAGGTAAAGGTACTCCAGAGTACGGCAGATGTGTAGATATTTCTACCAAAGCTGCTTTGCGCGAAATGATGTTACCTGGTGCAATTACTATCATCACTCCTATTATTATCGGTTTTGTGATGGGTGCTGAAGCTCTTGGTGCTTATATGGCTGGTGTAGCTGTATCAGGAGTTGTATGGGCAATATTCCAAAACAACGCTGGTGGTGCTTGGGATAACGCTAAGAAATCATTTGAAGCAGGAGTTGAAATCAACGGACAAATGACTTACAAAGGTTCTGACGCTCACAAAGCAGCCGTTACTGGTGATACTGTGGGTGACCCATTTAAAGATACTTCAGGTCCTTCAATGAATATTCTTATCAAACTCACTTGCTTAGTAGGTTTGGTAATTGCTCCTATCTTGGGCGGACATACCGCTGATGCTACGGGAGCTCCTGTAGAAGCTCAAATCCGTCAAGGAGAAGGTGAGGGAGTGATGCCTATGGAAGAAGTAGTTGTTATTGAAGAAGGTAAGCTTAACGCCGATGGTGACTTTGAGTACAATGTAGGTGATTTATTCCAATTGAGCCTTTTTGACAATACAATGTTAGAAGTAGGAAAGAACTCATCTGAAGCACATCTTGTAAAATTGATAGAAGATAAAAACCTTACTACTCCAGAACAGTTCAAAGATAACTGGATTACTTTGGATAGAACTTACTTCAAAACAGGTAGCGATGAACTTACTGAAGGTTCAGAACAACAATTAAAGAACATTGTAGCTATTTTGAAAGCTTATCCTAAAGCTGCTATTCGTTTAGGTGGTTACACTGATAATACGGGTAGTGTCGAAGGTAATTTGAAACTTTCAGAAAGACGTGCTAATTCAGTGTTAAACAAATTGGTAGCATTGGGTGCTAACAAAGCACAATTGAGCGCTCAAGGTTATGGTGCAGAACACCCTCTTTGTCCTGCTAACGATACTCCTGAGTGCAAAGCTAAAAACAGACGTATCGACATACGTTTAACTGCTAAATAACAGTATTTTAGTTACTATATAACCTCAAAAGGGGTGTTTGAGGAAAACCGTTCCTCGAACACCCCTTTTATAATCACCTAAAAACTATGAAATTACCTTTATTTTCAGCAGCTATATTGCTCACTGCTTTTGTAGGCTGCAACGACTCAAAGACTTCAAAAATGACAGAGAATACAGATAACAATCCGCTATTGGTAGAAAGCATTTTACCTTATGGTGCTCCCGACTTCTCAAAAATTAAAGACGAGCATTACCGCCCCGCCCTGCTCAAAGGAATGGCTTTGCAAAACGAACGTATTGCCGCTATTGCTAATAGCAACGAAGCGCCTACTTTTGAGAATACGATTATCGCTTTAGAAAAAAGTGGGGTAGAGTTAGAGCGCGCTTCAGCGGTATTCAATGCCTTAACTGAGGCAAATACTAATGATACCTTAAAAGTATTGCAAAAAGAACTATCACCTAAGTTTGCTGAGCACGCCGATGGCATTCATCTGAACGAAAAACTCTTTGCACGCATCAAAGCCTTATACGATAAACGTGAGAGCTTGAAATTAGATGCTGAATCGCTTAAATTGTTAGAAAATTACTATGAAGATTTTGTAGTAGCAGGCGCTAACCTATCGGCTACAGATAAAGAAACCCTAAAGAAATATAACAGCGAGTTAGCTTCTTTAGAAACTGATTTTAACCAAACGCTTTTAGAAGGCTCGTTGGCAGCGGTTCAAACTATTAATGGTCAGAAAGTAGCGATTGTGAACACTACTCAGCAACCGCTCCTTAGTGAATTAGCCGACCGTAACGCTCGTAAACAATTGTTTGAGGCAAGCTGGAATCGCACCGATGGGGGAGCCCATAATACCAATGATATCCTAAAACGCATTGCCTTACTACGCGCTAAAAAAGCTGAACTCTTGGGCTTTAAAAACTATGCCGAATGGAGCTTGCAACGTACTATGGCTAAAACACCTGCCGCTATTGCTCAATTCTTTAAAGATTTAGTGCCTGCTTCAGTAGGTAAAGCCAAAACAGAAGCTAAAGAAATACAAGCACAAATCACTAAAACGGGAGGTAATTTTACTTTAGAACCTTACGATTGGAACTTTTATGCCGAACAAGTGCGCAAAGCTAAATACGACCTCGATGAGAACGAAATCAAACCTTATTTCGAACTGAAAAATGCTCTTGAAAATGGTGTATTCTATGCAGCTACCAAACTTTATGGCATTACCTTTAAAGAACGCAAAGATATACCCGTATATCACCCCGATGTATTGGTGTATGAGCTTTTTGAAGAAGATGGTACGCCATTAGGACTCTTCTATGGTGATTTCTTTGCTCGTGAGAGCAAACGCGGTGGTGCGTGGATGAGCAACTTTGTAAACCAATCGAAGTTATTAGGCACTAAACCTGTTATTTACAATGTGTGCAATTATGTGAAACCTGCCGAAGGTAAACCTGCTTTACTTACTTACGATGAACTTACTACGCTCTTCCACGAGTTTGGTCACGCATTGCACGGTTTCTTTGCTAACCAACAGTATGCAAGTTTATCAGGAACAGCAGTAGCACGCGATTTTGTAGAGTTTCCTTCGCAATTCAATGAGCATTGGGCTTTGTATCCTGAGGTACTTAAAAACTATGCAATACATTACGAGACTAAACAACCTATTCCACAAGCACTTATTGATAAGATAAAAAAAGCGAGTACCTTCAATGAGGGCTATGCCTTTACTGAAGTTTTGGCTGCTGCCAATTTAGACTTGCAATGGCATACTATTTCTTCGGATACTATCATCAATAATGTAAGTGATTTTGAGAAGAAAGCCCTTGAAAGAACAGGCTTATGGGTGAAAGAAGTACCTCCAAGATACCGTTCATCTTACTTTGCTCATATTTTTGGCGGAGGCTATGGAGCAGGCTATTACTCTTACCAATGGACAGAAATGCTTTGCCACGATGCCTACCAATGGTTTGAAGAAAACGGCGGACTCACACGTGCTAATGGACAACGTTTCAGAGATTTGATACTCTCCAAAGGCAATACAATGGACTACGAAAAGATGTATTTAGCCTTCAGAGGGAAAGCTCCTGCTATTGAACCACTACTCAAAGCACGTGGTTTGAAGTAATAAAAAAGCAGGTTATTGTAACCTGCTTTTTTGTTTTTTATAATATCTACTTTTATCCTCCAAACCAACCTTCACGGTCTAAACTGCGATATTGAATAGCTTCGCCTATATGATGAGGTTGTACTTCTTCTGACTTTTCTAAATCGGCTATTGTACGCGCTACTTTTAAAATACGGTCGTAGGCACGTGCAGAAAGGTTGAGACGCGTCATAGCATCTTTTAGTAGAGTTAAAGAATCTGTATTTACTTTACAGAATTTCTGAATTTGTTTAGTATTCATTTGAGCGTTATAGTGAATATGTTCATATTCTTTGAAACGTTCTGTTTGGATATTTCGAGCATCTATCACCCGTTTACGGATATCACGACTACTTTCACCTTTTCTATCATCTGAAAGTTTTTCAAAGGGTACAGGATTTACTTCTATATGAATATCTATTCTATCTAATAGAGGTCCTGAAATTTTACTTAAATAGCGTTGCATTTCAGCAGGTGTAGAAGTAACAGGAGCATCGGGGTCGTTAAAATACCCGCTTGGACTTGGATTCATACTTGCTACTAACATAAATGAAGCGGGGTAAGTAACTGAAAACTTTGCTCTAGAAATAGTAACTTCTCTATCTTCTAAAGGTTGTCGCATTACCTCGAGAACAGCTCTTTTGAACTCTGGTAACTCATCAAGAAAAAGTACTCCATTATGTGCGAGAGATATTTCACCTGGTTGAGGGTAAGTACCTCCTCCTACGAGAGCTACGTCAGAAATAGTGTGATGAGGACTACGGAAAGGACGATGGCTCATTAAGCCTGTGTCCCTAATACGTCCTACTACACTGTGTATTTTAGTAGTTTCAAGAGCTTCGTGAAGTGTCATCGGAGGAAGAATGCTGGGTAAACGCTTAGCGAGCATTGTTTTTCCTGAACCAGGAGGGCCTATTAAAATAACATTATGCCCACCAGCAGCAGCTATTTCCATACAACGTTTTACAGTTTCTTGACCTTTTACATCAGCAAAGTCAAATTCAGGAGATTCTAAATCTCTGTAAAACTCTTTGCGTGTATCTATTTCGATAGGTTGTAATTCTTTTTCTCCATTAAAAAAATCTATGACTTCTTTTATATTTTCTACACCATAAACGTCCAAATTATCTACTATAGCAGCTTCTCTAGCATTTTGCTTAGGAAGAATAAATCCTTTGAATCCTTCTTTGCGTGCTTGAATAGCAATAGGTAGCGCCCCTTTAATGGGTTGCAAACCGCCATCTAAGGACAGTTCGCCCATAATGATATATTTTTCTAATTCTTCACTTTGTATTTGCCCGTTAGCTGCTAAAATACCAATTGCAAAACTTAAATCATAGGCAGAACCTTCCTTACGCATATCAGCAGGAGCCATATTGATGGTTATCTTTTTACCTGGAATTTTATATCCATTGTTTTGCAGAGCAGCTGCTATACGATAATTACTTTCTTTAATAGCTATATCGGGTAATCCAACCAAATGATAGCCAATACCTTTATCGATATTTACTTCAATAGTAATTGTGCTGGCTTCTACGCCAAATACAGCACTTCCGTAAATCTTTACTAACATTTCTGTGGCTAATTTTTGCACAAAGGTAAAACATTCTTTGTAAATGAGCAATTTTATTTCAAAAAATAATCTGAAATATAGTTAACAAAAGTTCAAGATAAGAGAATATAGCTCTTGCACTACAGGAAGCCGTAGCACGGCAAGGAATTACAAGGTAGATTAGAACTTTTACCGAAGATAAGAAAACGAAATTATAAAAAACAAAGAAAGATGTTTTTTTGGTTGAGGGGATCTTATGGTTAGCTTATACAAAGCTTATAGGAACCTTGGACGAATCTTGGAAGATTGGTATATAAAGACTATGTAAGTGACTAAAAATGAATAGTTAAGAGTGAAGAATTAGGGGTGATTTTAGAGTAATAAAACGAAATAAAAACAAAGAAGAGATGAAGGAAGATTTCTTAGATGAAAATTGTAGCAACGCAAAGGAGATTGAAAAATAGTATTTTGTTGTTTCGAGCTGACGTTAAGTAAGTATATAAACAAAATAACGCAGGAGGTAAATCCTGCGTTATTCCGAACATAAATTTTAATACAAAATGAAACAAATTCTCGTGATCACGACAGGATTCGAACCTGTGACCGTCTGCTTAGAAGGCAGATGCTCTATCCAGCTGAGCTACGTGACCTCTATTCCAAAAAAAATATTTCAAAAATGCCACACAAAAGGAAACATTTATGAAATATCTTATTTTGTCGGGGCGGCAGGATTCGAACCTGCGACCTCCTGGTCCCAAACCAGGCGCGATGACCGGACTACGCTACGCCCCGAATTTATATCTAACAATTTGTATTAGATGCGGAGAGACTGGGACTCGAACCCAGGCGACGGTTACCCGCCGACAGATTAGCAATCTGCTCCGTTACCACTCCGGCACCTCTCCAATTTTGAAAGCTCCTTTGCTTTTGCGGTTGCAAATGTATAACAACTTTTTATTCTGCACAAATATTTTAGAAACTTTTTTGTACATTTTTTATCAATCTAATAATTATCAAATACTTAAAAATAGTAAAATCTTCTTTATATCCGTTCATCTAGGAGGAAAAACAATACCATAACCTGTACCGTTATTAAAAGTTGCTCCTGAGGGAAGTTCCATTGAGGTGTCTGTGGGAGACCAATCCCATAGTTTTGTTTCATCATCTGTAATGGTATTAGAAGTTTTATTATATTTCTTACCATTGAGAGGATAATAAAGCAGTAAATCATTTGTAGGTTTAAGAGTACTCCACAACTGTAATTGTATTTCTTTTTGGGTTAGGGCTCGTTTCCACAAACGCACCTCTCTGAGAAGCTCATTAGCTCCCGCAAACCATAAATCTTTTACATAAATTCTACTATTAGTATTTGCTGTTTTAGATCCTACTTCTTTTCCTTCAACATATACACGCACGGTATTGCCGTCACAGGTTACTGCAATAGGATACCATTTATCAGTTTGTGCCTTAAATACCTCAGTAGGTATTAATATTGAAATATCCGAAGCTTTTACGTCTAATTGATTGTTTGTAAAGCCTATCTCAACTTGATGAGTATTAGATGTCACTCCTACTATTGGGTTGCTTCCTATGAGATTTGAGCAATTAATTGTAGCTTCAAAAGTCCATTGAGGGAGCTCGTTATTAGATAGAGCTTCTCCCGTAGTAGCTTTTGTAGTTACCATACTCAATACCTTTGTTCTTGTTTCTTTATGGACTACTAAAAGCAAACGGTCTTGTCCTGCAATAGCTTCAATATTATTTCTACCTCTTATTTGTATGGGTAGCGCATACACTTCGTTGTTAGGAAACGTTAGTTCACTAATGGTAATATCAATAGGAGTTTCTGTTTCATAAGTATTGAAGATAGCATTTTCATCAATACTATATTTATCAGTAGGTAAGAGTTTGTAATCTGTACCATATTGTGCATTATAGTCAGTTAAGGTTTGAGCATCACCTGTGATAAGCTGAGCTGATACTATCCTACCTGCAGCTCTTATCAGTTTCACCTTTAAGTTTTGAATCTTGTTATCTTGGTATTCTTGTACGTACACTTCAACAACATTATTACCATCGAGAAATACTCCCTGATATACATTGGGAGCTTGAGGCGTTTTGTCGGTAGTTTCGTCTTGACAAGCTATTACACTTAGTAAGCCAAGTATTAAAAATATCTTTTTCATCTTTGTAGAATTTTAGAATTGCATTTTCACATTAAGTCCATAGCTTCTTATGGAAGGCAACATAAATTTGTCGTATCCACTGCCATAAGTACCTACAGAAGGTACTATTTCGGGGTCAAAAGGTGCTTTGTTATAGAGCATTAGCAGGTTATGACCTACTAATGACACACTGAGGTCTTTTAAGCCTTTTACAATGAATCCTTCTCTAAAATGATAGGTAAGAGCGACATCTTGTAAACGAATATTGGTAGCCGAATATTGATAATCAGAAGCCGTTCTATTAGCTATGAAAGTAGCATAGTTAGCTCGGTTATCGGCAGAGGCTTTAGACACCCCATAGCGATCGAAATAACGTTCTGTTTCTGAAAAAACTATTCCTCCCAAACGCGCTTTAAACAAGAAATTCAAATCGAAATTCTTATAGATCATCTTCCCTTGCCAGCCTAGTAGCCAATCGGGATTGGTAGAGCCTAATTTGTTGCCATTTGCATCGTATATATCACCTATTTCACCACCTTTACGTAAGGTATACATACCGTTGGCTATCTCGTTAGGTAAACTCACAATCTTGTTCTTATTAGTAGAAGCAACAAGCTGAGTTTCCCAATTTACCCCTTTAGAAGTATTAGGATAAGTATACCTTAAAGCAACTTCTACTCCTTGATTTTGCACTTCACCTGCTTGTTGCCATACAATAGGTACTAATTGATTATTAGTACGAGTATGATAGAAAGTAGCGTTAAAAGAAAGATTGTTAAACCATTGGGTATCTAAGCCTACTTCATAAGAAGTGGTACGCTCTAACTGTAAATCAGTAGGATAGTTAGGCAAACTATAAGTATTACCAATCCAAGCGCGAGACGTTTCAGCTACCCCTAAGCCCGCATAACTCATAGGAGCTGCTACTTGACTATAGCCTCCACGCAATTTTGCATAACTTAATATATCTTTATCTATACCTATAAATTGATGTAACAAAGCTGAAACACCTACTGATGGACTGAAGACCATATTTTTATTTGTAGAAGGATAATCGGACGGTTTATCAGCACGACCTGTGAGAGTGAGATAAATCTTAGATTGCCAACCTACTTCAGCCATTGCAAAGAAGGCCGTGTTACTCCGTTTTCCCCATAATGGGTGGGTTATAGCTGTAGGAGCTGTGATATTGCTTTGAGTAAAATTATTTACGTTATGCAGATTACCTTTGTAACCTTCTACTTGAGTATTGTACCCTTCATACGAAGCTCCTAAATGAGCATCTAAACTGAAGTCATTCGATAGATTTTTATTGTAATGTAAGAGTACATCGGCATATTGTTGTTTGAAAGTCTCTTTCCAATGAGCATAATAACCATTAATGCCTGCATAAGCAGGAAGCGTAGAAGCATAACGCTTATCGTCCATTGTAGAGGCTGTATTATCTATACGGAAGCGTGCTACTACGTCTAAATCTCCTATAATTTTATAGCTTACTTTACCTGAAAACATATAACGGTCTTTAGTAGTAGGACGTAAATTTCTGTACGCTATCCAATAAGGATTTTGGACATTTTCACCTAAGTTAGCCGGTGTATCGGGCGTACCTGAACCTGCAATCCAATATTGCTTAGCATAACCTGCGATAGCATCATAACGTTCAAAATAACGTTCTTGACCAAATTGTTCCCCTCTTGGGTATAAGTACAAGCCCACTATAGGATTGAAAGCGATACCAGAGGCTACCTGGTTGCGTTCATACTGACGGATATAATTCCCCGAAAGGTCTATTTGTAAAGCATCATTTAACAGAGAAGTAGTATTGTGCAAATAAGCATTATAACGGTTATATACGCTGTTGTGCACTATACCACCTGATTGTAAAGAAGCTAATGAAGTGTAGGTTTTATTTTTACCTCCTTTAAAATCTATACCTCCTGAAATGCTTACTGCATTCTGGTACACGTGTCCAGTTTTATAAAAATCATTTATATTAAAAGAAGTACCCTTAGGTAAAGCACGAGTGGACAGTGAAGTGTATTGTCCTAACTCATTGCCATATGTTTCTTGAAACTCAGGCTTTGTGAGTTTATTTACAAACTCTATTGAAGAAGAAAGGTTAATTTTAAATTGGTTACTTTCAGCTTTTTTAGTGCGAATGAGTACCACACCATTGGCAGCTGAAGCTCCATAGAGTGCCGTTGCTTGCGCTCCTTGTAATACAACTACTTCTTCAATATCCTCAGGATTGAGGTCAGAAATACCTTCGCTGGTATCTCTACCATCGCCTCCAATACCTCTTTCAGCTTGGTTAGCGATGGGCATTCCATCTATCACGTACAGTACATTATTATCACCAAAGAGTGAGCGAACTCCACGCATAGTAGCTTTTGTAGCCCCACCAATACCCGTAGCACTTCGCTGGATATGCAAACCTGCAACTCTACCATCAAGGCTATTCACAAAATTTGCTTGCTTGACTTGAGTGAGGTCCTTGTCTGAAACTTTTTGTTGTTGATAGGGTAAAACTTCCCCTTCTTGATAAATTCCTAGAGCAGTAGAATATTTTGGCTTACCTATTAGAATATGATCAATATGCTCTATTATTTGGGGTCTTAAGACTATCTTAAAGTTAATATTCTTATTTTTACCCTCTACTTTTCTTTGCTGGGGTTCATATCCTAAAAAACTAAACTCAAGTACATCACCTACTTTGGCTTTGAGTTCAAACTTACCATCAGTATTCGTTGAAACACCTTTAGTAGCTTTTGTTGAACGTGTGTTTTTAATAATTATTGCAACCGATGGCATAGGTTGATTGTTCTCATCGAGAACTTCCCCAGTAATGTTTTTCATCTGTGCTTGAACCACTCCTGCAAATAAGAATAGCAAGACTAACACAAGTTGTATTTTCTGTTTCATAGCGTTTACATATAAATATACCCCGCAAAGGTACAACTTTTATTCACTTATACAAAATTTTTACACATTTTTTTAAATATAAGTTCTATTACTAAATACGATTTTCAGAGATAGAATAAAGAAAGTAAGAGAGTAAGAAAACTAATCAGATACTCAGCAGTGAAACTCTTCTTGTTTTTAGCTACCTCTTCAGGAGTACCAAAGGCTATTACTTCGCCACCTGCCTTTCCTCCATCGTGCCCTATATCTATGATATAGTCTACTTTTCTGATAACATCGAGGTTGTGCTCTATCACTAAAACAGTATTGCCCTTATCTACCAAACGGTCGAGTACTTCGAGGAGTACCTTTACATCGTCAAAATGGAGTCCTGTGGTGGGTTCATCTAATATATAAAAAGTATTGCCCGTGTCTATTTTAGAAAGTTCTGTAGCTAACTTCACCCGTTGGGCTTCTCCTCCTGAAAGTGTAGTAGATTGTTGTCCTAAAGTGATGTAGCCTAAACCTACCTCTTCAATAGTTTTTAGTTTGCGGTATATTTTAGGGATAGGTTCAAAGAATTTTACTGCCTCACTTATAGTCATATCCAGCACATCGGCAATAGATTTCCCTTTGTATCGCACTTCAAGGGTCTCGCGGTTGAAGCGTTTTCCTTTACAAGTTTCGCAGGGCACATAGACATCGGGGAGGAAGTTCATTTCAATCACCTTTAAGCCTGAGCCTTCACAGGTTTCACATCTACCGCCTTTCACGTTGAAACTAAATCTACCTGGTTTATAGCCACGTATTTGCGCTTCGGGTACTTGGGTGAAAAGGTTGCGTATTTCACTGAAAACACCTGTGTAGGTAGCAGGATTTGAACGAGGTGTACGCCCAATAGGTGATTGATCGATATCGATTACCTTATCAATATGTTCTAAGCCCTCAATGCTTTTATAAGGCATCGGTTTTTTTACGCCATTAAAGAAGTGAGCGTTTAAGATAGGATACAGTGTCTCGTTAATAAGTGTTGATTTGCCACTTCCCGATACACCTGTTACCCCTATCATTACCCCTAAAGGGAATTTTACGGTTATGTTCTTCAAGTTGTTGCCCGTACAGCCTTTTAAGATAATTTCTTTGCCATTGCCTTTGCGCCTTTGGGTAGGTATTTCAATCTTCTTTCTCCCACTCATATAGTCGGCGGTGATGGTATTTGCTTTTAGCAACTCTTTAGGCGTTCCTTGAAAGATGATATCCCCTCCATTTACGCCCGCTTTAGGTCCTATATCCACTACATAATCGGCTTCTTGTATCATTTCTTCATCGTGTTCTACCACAATTACTGAGTTGCCAATATCTCTGAGCGATTTCAGCGAGTTGATAAGCCTTTTGTTATCTCGCTGATGCAAACCAATGCTAGGTTCATCAAGTATATAGAGTACCCCTGTGAGTTGAGAACCTATCTGCGTTGCCAGTCTGATACGCTGAGCTTCTCCTCCAGATAACGATTTAGAACTTCGGTTAAGGGCTAAATAAGTAAGCCCTACATCTATGAGGAATTGGAGTCGGGTGGTAATTTCTTTGATAATTTCTTCTGCTATTTTGCGCTGTTTGGTAGAGAGATGCTCAGGTAGAGATTTGAACCACGCCAATAAATCTGTAATATCTAAGGCAGATAGTTCAGCTATATTTTTATCAGCTATTTTAAAGTAAAGCGCCTCTTTGCGCAAGCGAGTGCCGTGACATTCCTCACAAGGAATAGTATCCATAAACTCTTCAGCCCAGCGCTTGATAGCTGCCATATCGGCATTTTCGTGCTGGCTTTTGATGAAGTTGATGATACCTTCGAAATCAATTTCAAAATTGCGCGTAATGCCTAATACATCCGATTTGATAGCGTATTTATCTTTACCACCATAGAGAATAATATCCATCGCTTCTTTAGGAAGTGCCTCAATAGGGTCGGAGAGTTTATGACCGAACTTTTGTACAATGAGCTCTAATTGTTTGAATATCCAAGTGTTCTTTTGCTCTCCTACTGCTGTAATCCCTCCGTTCTTGATAGAGATAGAAGGGTCGGGGATAATCTTGGAGAGGTTGATTTCTTGTACTTCACCCAACCCATTGCAGTGCGGACACATTCCTTTGGGAGAGTTAAACGAGAAAGTATTAGGTTCAGGAAGAGGATATGAAATGCCCGAAGAAGGACACATCAAGTGTCTGCTGAAATAGTGAGCTTTTTTTTGGTCGTGTTCTAAAACCATTAGCACATCGTCGCCGTAGTTCATTGCAATTTTGATACTTTCTTGTAGGCGTTTTTGGGTATCGTCAGTATCATCAATTAGCATACGGTCGATCACGATTTCAATATCGTGTGTTTTGTAACGGTCAAGCTTCATACCTTTTTC
Source organism: Capnocytophaga sp. oral taxon 864 (assembly GCF_002998835.1). Lineage (NCBI taxonomy): Bacteria > Pseudomonadati > Bacteroidota > Flavobacteriia > Flavobacteriales > Flavobacteriaceae > Capnocytophaga > Capnocytophaga sp. oral taxon 864. The sequence continues at coordinate 570,299 of NZ_CP027232.1, read as the reverse complement.
GATATCACGAATTTCGCCATCGGTACGTACCTTTACAAAGCCTTGTTTAGCAATCTGCTCAAAAAGCTCGCGGTAATGTCCTTTTCTCGATTGTACCACAGGAGCTAATAGGTTAATGCGTTTGCCTTTGTATTCCTTGGTAATGAGTTCCTGAATTTGGCTATCGGTATAACTTACCATCTTTTCGCCCGTTACGTAGCTATAAGCATCGGAAGCACGGGCAAATAGCAGGCGCAAGAAGTCGTAGATTTCGGTGATTGTACCCACTGTAGAGCGCGGTGATTTGGAGGTAGTTTTCTGTTCGATAGCGATTACAGGCGAGAGTCCGTCGATTTTATCTACATCGGGGCGCTCTAATCCCCCGAGAAATTGGCGAGCATAAGCCGAGAAAGTCTCGATATAACGGCGTTGTCCTTCGGCATAGATAGTATCGAATGCCAATGAGGACTTGCCACTACCAGAAAGCCCTGTGAAGACTACAAGCTTTTCGCGAGGTATGGAAAGGTCTATATTTTTGAGGTTATGCACCCTTGCGCCTTGAACTTCAAGTACATCAGTGGGAGCTACATTATTCGTTTTCTTTTTCATTTAGTGACTATTATAGAGGCTACCATAAGTAGCCTATGATTAAATAATTAGGTGATACTAATCTTTCTATGCATCTAATAACTGCATTACTTTTAAGGCTTGATACACAGTATTGATTCCTTCAAAAATAAGGAGCAAACGCAACCCGTTACGGGTTTCTTTCTCTTGCATACGACACTTGTTAGGGTAACGTTGTACAAAGAGTAGCACCTTTTGAAAACGCTCACTTTGGTAAAATGGACTGTTTTGGTCGGAGATAAAATAGCCTGTCATCTTACCGTTTTTCATCACGAGCTTTTCAATTCCCATACGAGTAGCTATCCATTTCACTCGCACGCTGTTGAGCAAGTCGATAGCTTGGGGAGGAAGTTTGCCAAAACGGTCGGTAAGATTGCGTTGGTACTGCTGTAAAGCTTCCTCATTGGGTAAATTACTCAGTTCGTTATAAAGATTGAGCCGTTCTGCCACTCTATTGACATAGGTATCAGGAAAAAGCAATTCAAAATCGGTGTCTATTTGAGTATCGGTGAGGTAAGTTTTATCTTCTTCGGCAGTGTGATATAGTTCTGAGAACTCATTTTCTTTGAGCTCTACTATAGCTTCTTGCAATATTTTCTGATAAGTTTCGAAGCCTAACTCATTGATAAATCCACTTTGTTCCCCGCCTAAGAGGTCTCCAGCTCCACGAATTTCTAAATCCTTCATAGCAATATTTAACCCGCTTCCTAAATCAGAGAACTGAGCTATAGCTTCAATACGCTTGCGGGCATCATCACTCATCGCTACCAACGGAGGGGTGATGAAGTAACAAAATGCTTTTTTATTACTTCTACCTACACGTCCACGCATTTGGTGTAAATCGGATAAGCCGAAATTATGTGCATTATTGATAAAGATGGTATTAGCATTGGGTACATCTAAACCATTTTCAATGATAGTAGTAGCTACTAATATATCGTAAGCACCATTCATAAAGGCTAACATTGTTTCTTCTAATTTTTTTCCGTCCATTTGTCCGTGACCAATGGCTATACGCGCATCGGGTAATAGGCGTTGAATCATACCTGCTACTTCCTGAATATTCTCTACACGGTTGTGCATAAAGAACACTTGTCCGCCTCGCTGAATTTCATAACGAATACCATCGCGTATTATCTCTTCGCTGAAAGGTACTACCTGAGAATCGATAGGGTAGCGGTTAGGGGGTGGTGTATTGATTACTGATAGGTCGCGGGCTGCCATTAAGCTGAATTGTAAGGTTCGGGGGATAGGTGTAGCAGTGAGGGTGAGCACATCGAGGTTTTCTTTGAGAGTTTTGAGCTTATCCTTCACGCCTACACCAAACTTTTGCTCTTCGTCTACTATCAGTAGACCTAAATCTTTATAAGCAACCTTTTCGCCTACTATCTGATGAGTTCCGATGATGATATCTAATTGACCATTTGCCAGTTCTTCTAAGATGATTTTCTTTTCCTTAGCTGTGCGGAATCGGTTGAGATAATCGATGCGTACAGGGAAGTCTTTCATACGCTGGCTAAAGGTTTGAAAGTGCTGAAAAGCGAGTACCGTAGTAGGTACCAATACCGCTACCTGCTTGCCGTTGTCTACCGCTTTGAAAGCAGCGCGAATAGCTACTTCGGTTTTTCCAAATCCAACATCGCCACAGACCAACCTGTCCATAGGTTTTGGGCTCTCCATATCAGCTTTTACATCGGCAGTAGCTTTGCTTTGGTCGGGTGTATCTTCATATAGGAAAGAGGCTTCTAGTTCGTTCTGCATATAGCTGTCGTGAGAGTATGCATACCCTTTAGATTCCTTGCGTTTAGCATACAACTGAATTAAGTTGAAGGCTATTTCCTTCACTCTTGTTTTTGTCTTCTGCTTGAGCGCCTTCCAGGCTCCAGAACCTAATTTGTATATCTTGGGTGGCTTGCCGTCCTTACCGTTGTATTTAGTGATTTTATGTAGGGCGTGAATGCTTACGAATAGGACATCGCGGTCGCCGTAAATCAGTTTGATTGCCTCTTGTTGCTTGCCTTCAACCTCTATCTTCTGTAATCCAGCAAACTTACCAATACCGTGGTCGATATGGGTTACATAGTCGCCTACTTCTAATTGCATTAACTCTTTGAGCGTAATTGCTTGCTTTTTAGCATATCCGTTCTTCAGCTGGAATTTGTAGTAACGCTCAAATATTTGATGGTCAGTAAAGACATTCAGCTTGTGCTCATTATCTATAAAGCCTGCGTGTAGAGAAATTAGTAGTGTTTGGTAATGCACTTTTTGTTCCATCTCCTCAAAGATGTCGTGGAAGCGTTTGGCTTGTTGCTCACTGCCACAGAGGATATAGTTTTGGTATCCCTCAGTGTGTTTATCGTTTAAATAACTGATAAGTAGCTCGAATTGCTTGTTGAATGAGGGCTGTGGTGTAGTGCGGAAAACAATCTCTTTTTCACCTTTGGAGAAAGATGAGGGAAGATTTATATTTATTTGCTGAAATCTCCCCATTTGGTTTAATAAATCTTCTGATTGACAATATAGCACATCGGGTGTACTGCGTTTTACTTCATTAGAGAGTTTTTCGTAAATGTCAGTAGCTTTAGTGAAGAGCTTGTCGATTTTTGCTCCAAAAGTAGATGTTTCCTTAGATATTAAAAGAGTCTGTTCGCTGATATACTCTAAAAATGATTGACGTACCTCATTACCTTCTTTGTTTTCGACGTTAGGGATAATGGTAATCTTAGAAAGCTGTGTTGTTGAGAGCTGTGTTTCGACATCGAAGGTGCGAATACTCTCTACTTCATTGCCAAAGAATTCAATGCGGTAAGGTTCGTTATTTGAGAAAGAAAAAACATCAACAATCCCCCCGCGTACTGAAAACTCGCCAGGTTCGGTTACAAAGTCAGTACGATTGAAATTATAGGAGAAAAGCACTTCGTTCAAGAGTTCAATGGTTAGTTGGTCTCCTTTGCTAATCTTTAAGGTATTTTGCTCTAATTGCTTACGAGTGATAACTTTCTCGAAGAGCGCTTCGGGGTAGGAGACTACTATCAGTGGTTGCCCACTATTGCTCAGCTGATTGAGTACTTCAGCACGTAGTAACACGTTGGCATTATCGGTATCTTCAATTTGATACGGGCGACGATAGCTATCAGGAAAGAAAAGTACTTGTTCGCCTACTAAGGTTTCTAAGTCATTTAACAAATAGGCACTTTCTTCTTTGTCGGGCAATAGCACCAATAGCGGACGTTTGGTATTAGTATAAACATTAGCTATGAGTAAGGACAGAGAAGCCCCTGCCAAACCATTGGCAACGATACTATGATGTGCTTTAATTTCAGTTAATAAACTTTTATAAGTACTATTTTCTGCGAATAATTGTAATAACTCTTTCACAAATAGGGATTATGATTACAAAGTGCAAAGGTACGCATAAATTAGGAATTAACAACTAATTCATTACAGTTGTTATAAGCTATTTTTTGCATATACAAAAGTTCTTCCAAAACCTTATTGATATCTTTTGCAGGGAAAGGCAATGCGATAAGGAGCTCATTGGGAGTTATAGGTTTGGACTTCAATAAATTCCAAACTGCTTCTTTAACCTCTTTTTTATCAACTTTTGGAGGAGGTAGTTTGGCAATACAATTTGAACATACTCCACAAGGCTTTTCGGATTTTTCACCGAAGTATTCTAAGAGCTGAATGTTGCGACAAATATCCTCATTTTGAAGATAGCGGAATACTGCTTCTTGCAAACTTAGCTTGGTGTGATTGTACTCTTTTAAGTTTTTAGAAATACTATTGATAGTGCGGTCATCATCACGAGGCACATTAAAGATAATTTGAATATCAGAAGCTTCGTTTTTTAAGATAGCCATTCCATCGTTGTGTAAATGTTCTAAATTCTTGATGATATCACGATAGTCGAGTTCTGTGAGTTCAGTGATTTTTTCCATCTCCAAAGTTATAGGCTGACTGTAGATAAGAGGGTAAGACCTTATGAGATAGATAACAAGATTTTTTAGATAACGATGCGTTTGTAAATAAGTAATAAGCTGAGGGGCAGGTGCTGTAATATGCAAAGTAACCTTTTTGTAAAATTGCTGGCTGAGCGAAATAATAGACATTCGGTCTAACACCTGCAAACCATTATAGGACTTTATGGGCGATAGCTGATAACGCTTCCAGAAGTCGGGGAAGAAGAAACTGAATACCCCTTCTTGTCCTTCACCTATTGCTATTTGAAAATAAGCATTAAGTTTCGCATAAAGTAGCTTGAGAAAAGGAATGTCTACCAAGTAATCTTTTAGCAGTTTATTAGCATTTTCAACGTCGATTTTACCATAGAATAGGATAGCTTCGGCTGGATTACCATCGCGACCTGCGCGTCCAGCCTCTTGAAAATAGTCCTCTAAGGTTTGAGGTATATCCCAATGAATTACGAAGCGCACATCAGGTTTGTCTATCCCCATTCCGAAAGCATTGGTAGCTGCCATTACACGCACATCGTTGAGCAACCACATACTGAGCTTTTTATTCTTTTCTTCGGCAGGAAGACCTCCGTGAAAATAGGCTGCTGAGATACCGTGATTCTGCAATAGTTCAGCCAATTGTATGCAACCATTTCTGCTACGCAAGTATACGATAGCACTCCCTTCGGTCTTTTTTAACAGTTGTAGTAACTTGTGCCATTTATCGGAAACCTTATACACTTTGTAAGCGATATTAGGGCGTGCTAAAGAAGTACTGATAATAGTAGCATTTTCTATACCTAAATGATGTAAGATATCTTGCTGTACTTGATGCGTTGCCGAAGCTGTGAGTGCCAATAATGAGACGTTAGGAAATTCTTCTTTCAGCCATTTACACTGTAAATAAGCAGGACGAAAATCTTTACCCCAATGTGATACACAATGTGCTTCGTCTATCACTATTAAGTTAATAGACATTGCTTTGAGATAAGAGCGCACCAATTCCTGTTGCAGACGTTCAGGGGACAGGTATAAGAATTTATATTGCCCATAGAGAGCATTGTTTAGCAAGCGTTCCAACTCAGAGTAGGGGAGACCTCCCGATAACGATAGTGCACGTATTTCTCTATTTTTAAGTGCCTCTACTTGGTCTGTCATTAGGGCTACTAAGGGAGAAACAACTATGCAGATGCCTTCTTTCATCATAGCAGGCACTTGAAAAGTAATAGACTTTCCTCCACCCGTAGGTAATAAGGCTAAGGTATCTTTTCCGGATAATACCGAGTTGATAACAGCTTCTTGAGAGTTGCGAAAACCGTCGTACCCCCAATACTTTTTGAGTATGTACAGAGGTTCATTCTCCATAAATACTACTGCTTATAACCTTTGTATGCTGGACGCACCAATTGAGGAAAATCAATAAACGGATTACGGTTACCTTGTGCCTTTTCAATCACATTGTTACGCTGACGTTCAAGGTCAGAAACGGGATCTTCGTCATTCCATTTTAGGAGCATTTCAACACCTCCGGTACTAATTTCATTATTTAAAGGTTCGTGATAGCGTAAGTTTAAATACAATACCATTCGCGCTACATCGCCTTTCCATTCATCACCAGGATACCACGTTTTATTACTAAGTTTAGCATTGCCCTTTCCTTCAGTAAATGGATAGTTTCCTCTGCGAGAATTGACACTCTTATCACATACTCTTAGGTGATGTAAGTCTCCTTTGGCATTATTTTCTATTTTAGACTGAGGGTAGATATGCTCTGTATTAAAAGTAGTGGGACTATATCCTTTATTACCTTCGTATTCCTTCCAGAAACGTTCTTCTCCTGTATAAACCAGTACAACATTTTGGGGATTTTTAAGGCTTGCATCGGCTTTATAAAGATATTTATGGCGCTCACCATAACCTAATTGATTTTTATGCTTACTAATAGTAAGAACTGCTAAATCATCATACAAAGCTGTCCCCGTTTTAGTGAAATCAAACCCTTTATAGTAAGTTTTTAACTCCTCGGGTACTGTAATCTTTACAGGAGGGATGGGCTCCTCAGTAGTGGGAGTAGTGGTGGTAGGAGGGTTAGGAGCAGGAGGTACAGCAGGGAGAGGTTGTGCTTGGTCATCATTCTTGCAAGCTAACAAGAGCATTACGAATAATAAAACATAAATTCTTTTCATATGTATTTAATTTTTAGTTATTTGTTTACACGAAAAAGCTAACTTTAGCATTAGTAGCGTTTTTCAATAGTACATTCTCATCTTGATGTGTAATATCAGTACAGAAAACAGACTGTTGCATTATACTTCTTTATTTCTTATTTTCATTAAATGATAGTGCAAAGGTACGAAGTAATTATTAAATAAGCAAATATTGATTAATGGTTAATGGTTAATGGTTAATGGTGAAATTAAGAAGGCTTATAGGATTAACGAACAATGAGTGGGTCTACAGTAGGTCTACAGTGGGTCTACAGTGGCTCTACAGTGGGTCTACAGTGGGTCTACAGTGGCTCTACAATGACTGAAAAGGGAATAAAAGACAGTGCAAGTTGCACGAACAGATAGGGAAAAGACGAATGAGAAGCCCCCGAACCCCCGAAGGGGGACAAGCCTTAAAGAGAAATAGGTAAAGGCTATCAGTCTGAAAAACAAGACTTATTCGAAGATAGAGGGAAGTTAAAGCAAGCTTAAGAAAAACAAAAGACGGTGTGAGTCGCACGAACAGATGAAGAATGAACGAAGAAAGAGCAATACTAAATCAAAGATAAGGTAAATCTAAGAGAGAGATAAAAAGAAGGTTATTAGTGGATTTCAACTTTTCCAAAGATTTGAAACTTTAGCAAAGTTTATACAAATGACAGTACGAGCCACACGGATAGATAGGGGAAAGACAAAGAAAAATTAAGAATAAGAGGGGGACAAAGTGGAAATGAAAGAAAAAAAGAACGCATTTTGCGAATTTAATTCTCAATGGTATGTTGTTAATTGTTAATTAATCATTATCTTTGCCCCCAAAATAAGTACGTATATACGATTTGTTATAAAACAGACTCTTTAGATAAAATACATTTTTCATATATGAAATACAAACGAATTTTACTAAAACTCAGCGGGGAAGCCCTTATGGGAAGTCGCCAGTACGGTATTGACCCCGCGCGTTTAAAAGAATACGCTGCCGAAATTAAGGAGGTAGTGAACCAAGGCGTGCAAGTGGCCATAGTAATTGGCGGGGGAAATATCTTCCGCGGGGTAGCTGGTGCCAGCAATGGTATGGATAGAGTGCAAGGCGACTATATGGGTATGCTAGCTACCGTTATCAACTCGCTTGCCCTACAAAGTGCCTTAGAAGACGAAGGACTTTTTAGCCGTTTGCAAACAGCTATCAAGATGGAAGCTATAGCTGAGCCTTTTATCAAACGGCGTGCAGTACGCCACTTAGAAAAAGGACGCGTAGTGATTTTTGGAGCGGGAACGGGTAATCCTTACTTTACGACCGATTCGGCAGCGGTACTTCGCGCTATCGAAATTAATGCTGATGTAATCCTTAAAGGTACTCGTGTAGATGGTATCTACAATGCCGACCCTGAAAAAGACCCTAATGCGGTGAAGTTCGACCATATCTCTTTTAATGAGTGTATTGATAAAAACCTTAAAGTGATGGATATGACGGCTTTTACCCTTAGCCAAGAAAACCATTTGCCTATCATCGTATTCGATATGAACAAAAAGGGCAACCTCGCTAAAGTAGTAGCAGGCGAAAACGTAGGAACGACGGTTAATGATTAATGGTTAATGATTAATGGTTATATTGCGATGCTTTTTTAACAATTGAAGACTAACAACTAACAAATAATTAAAAACAATATACAATGAACGAAGAAATTAATATTATCTTAGAAACTACAAGCGAAGCGATGCAAGAGGCATTGCAACACTTAGATAAGGCTTTAGCCAATATCCGCGCTGGCAAGGCGAGTCCGCAAATGGTAAGTAGTGTAATGGTGGACTACTACGGTGCGCAAACACCTCTTAGTCAGGTAGCCAATGTATCAGCTCCCGACTCGCGTACTATCTCTATTCAACCTTGGGAAAAGAAAATGATTCAGCCTATTGAGAAAGCTATCCAAATAGCTAATTTGGGCTTTAACCCAATGAACAATGGCGAAATGGTGATTATTACCGTACCACCACTTACCGAAGAACGCCGTAGAGAGCTCGTGAAACAAGCCAAAGGTGAAGGTGAAGACGCTAAAATAAGTGTGCGTAACGCCCGCCAAGACGCTAATAAAGAGATTAAAAAGGTAGAAGCTTCGGATGATGTGAAGAAAGAAGCTGAAGAACGTGTGCAAAAGCTCACCGACAAATACATCAAGAAAGTAGAAGAAGTATTAGCTGTAAAAGAAGCTGAGATCCTAAAAGTATGACAAACAACGAACAAGTAAAGGATTTAGTGAATCGCCTGGGTGCGTTAAGGAGGTATCTTTGACGTAGATGCCAAACGCATTGAAATAAGCAACGAAGAAGAAAAGACTTTTGCACCTGATTTTTGGGATAATGCCAAAGAAGCTGAGAAAGTGATGCGCGAGCTTCGCACTAAAAAGAAATGGGTGGAAGACTATGAGGAAGCCGAAAATCTTACCTCGGATATAGAAGTACTACTTGACTTTTTTAAAGAAGGCGAAGCTACGGCGGAGGATGTAGACCACCAATACACCCAAGCCTTACACGCTATTGAAGCATTGGAGTTCCGCAATATGCTTTCGGACGAGGGCGATACGATGAGTGCGGTATTGCAAATTACGGCAGGTGCAGGTGGTACTGAAAGCTGTGACTGGGCATCGATGCTACTACGTATGTACACGATGTGGTGCAATAACCAAAAATATAAGGTAAAAACACTCAACTTCCAAGAAGGCGATGTGGCAGGAGTAAAAACGGTTACTATAGAGATTGAAGGCGAATACGCTTTTGGTTACCTAAAAGGTGAAAATGGCGTACACCGCTTGGTACGCATCTCACCTTTTGATAGTAATGCTAAACGCCATACTTCTTTTGCCTCGGTATACGTGTACCCTTTGGTAGATGATACTATTGAAATAGACATTAATCCCGCTGATATTACCTTTGAGACGATGCGCTCCAGTGGTGCTGGCGGGCAGAATGTAAACAAAGTAGAGACAGCTGTGCGTTTGCGTCACCACCCTACGGGTATCATTATTGAGAATTCCGAAACCCGCAGTCAGTTGGATAATAAGAACAAGGCGTTGCAACTACTCAAATCGCAGTTGTATGAGATAGAGCTCAAAAAACGTCAAGCCAAGCGCGATGAGATAGAAGCAGGAAAGATGAAGATAGAATGGGGCTCACAAATACGCAACTATGTAATGCACCCCTACAAACTTGTGAAAGACGTACGCACCAATTACGAATCTACTGATGTAGATAGCGTAATGAACGGTGAATTAGATGAGTTTCTCAAAGCCTACCTAATGCTTATGGGTACGAGCCGTACGGGCGATTTGTAATGGTTAATAATTAATGGTTAGTGGTTAATACTTTTGGAATATGGGGGTAATGAATGATAATAAAATAGTAGTTTATCAGGTGCTTACAAGGCTTTTTGGCAATACTAATACCACTAATAAACCTTGGGGGACGATAGAAGAGAACGGTGTAGGTAAGTTTGCTGATTTTACTACAAAAGCTCTTGAAGAACTCAAAGCATTAGGTGTAACACATATTTGGTTTACGGGGGTGTTACACCACGCCCTTACTACCGACTATACGGCTTATGGTATCAGCAACGACTTTCCCGCAGTGGTAAAAGGTCGTGCGGGTTCGCCTTATGCTATTAAGGATTACTACACTGTAAACCCCGACCTTGCCGATGACCCTACACAACGCTTGGAGGAATGGGAAGCCCTTATCGCCCGTACCCACCAATGCGGATTGAAAGTAATAATGGACATAGTGCCTAACCACGTGGCGCGTCGGTATGAGAGTATAGCCAAGCCGGAAGGCACACGCGGTTTTGGCGAAGACGATGATACCACCGTACAATATGCGGTAAATAACAATTTCTATTACAATCCTAATGAAGCTTTTCAGTTGCCTGAGGGTATTTATGGTGAGTATCACGAGTTTCCTGCCAAATGGACGGGTAATGGCGCACGCGCTTCTAAACCCGACCGCAATGACTGGTATGAAACGGTAAAACTCAACTACGGGGTACGCCCCGACGGCACTAAGGATTTTGCTGAACTACCTGCAAGCTTTGAGAATGAAGATACTGAAGCGCATTACCACTTTTGGGCTGATAAAACAGTACCCGACACTTGGAGAAAATTTAAAGATATAGCCTTGTATTGGCTCGGGAAAGGAGTAGACGGCTTCCGTTATGATATGGCTGAAATGGTGCCGGTAGAGTTCTGGAGTTATCTCAATTCGGCTATCAAGCACCAAAATCCAAAGGCATTTTTATTGGCTGAAGTGTACAATCCTAATGAATATCGTCCTTATCTGCATTTAGGCAAGATGGACTATCTATACGACAAAGTGCAACTTTACGACACTTTGCGCAATATTGTGACTCACGGACACAGCACTGATGCTATTGTGGCTATACAAAGCAATCTTGCTGATATTGCACATCGTATGTTACACTTCTTGGAAAACCACGACGAACAGCGCATAGCCTCGCCTGAGTTTGCGGGATATGCTGAAAAAGCTAAACCAGCGATGACAGTCTCTACGTTTATTAACGAGTCGCCGGTGATGCTGTATTTTGGTCAAGAAGTAGGGGAGAAAGCAGCGGAAGTAGCAGGATTTGGTAGTCCGTCGCGTACGTCTATTTTTGATTATATAGGTGTTCCTGCACACCAACGCTGGGTGAATAATAAGCGCTTTGACGGCGGTCAGTTATCAGAGGCAGAACGTTCTTTACGCAATTTCTACCAGCGATTGCTCAACTTAAAAGTGAATGGGGCTTATATTGATTTGCACCAATACAATCGGCAGCATACTGAGTATTACAACGATAGGGTGTACAGTTTTGCAAGAGGCAATGAGGACGAACAGTGGGTGATTGTGAGCAACTTTAGTGAGCACGACTACTTTGGTTTTGACTTGCAGTTGCCAGCTTACTTGTTGGGTAGTTGGTTCTTAAACGATGGTACTTATACGCTTATCGATGCTCTTTACAATGAAAAACACACTACCTTACAGATTGCAAATGGCAAAGGAAGATTGCGAGTAGATATAGCGCCTTTGGAGTCTTTAATATTCAAAATTAGCAAATTAGTAGATTCGTAAATTATGAACATTCATTTTATAGTAGCTCCCAGTACGCATTTGCGTCCGTTAATGGCTGAGCTACACAAAAGACATCATATCACTACACTCCCCGAAGAGATGACGGCTACAATTGATTACGTGGTGGTAGACCCACATCTTTCTCATACACACCCAGACTTATTACAAGCGCAACACTTAGGACTTAATATTCTATCGCCTACCTCTTTTCTATACGAATACTTTAAACACAAAACTCGTGTAGTGATTACAGGTAACAAGGGAAGAAAAGAAGTATTGGCAAAGGTGCTTCACACTATGAGTTTTTGTAATCAACCAGTGAGCTACTACTTTGAAAGTCCTATCGAAGGGAAGCAAGTGCATTTTGCTGATACCGAATTTGTGCTTATAGAAAGCAATGAAGAGGAGGCTATGTTGCACCCCACAGTAGCTCTTATCAGTGATATAATAGAAGAAAATAAAGATATTTATAAACAATTTATAGAGGGGATAACCAAAGGAGGAATACTCATTTACAATGAAGAAGACCTGCTATTAAATGAGTTAGTAGGGAATAATGAGAGTCCTATTCGCAAGATGGAGTATGGTACCCCTGCGTTTGAAACTCATAATGGTGAGACTTACCTCATTACCCCCGAAGGCGAATTGCCCTTAGGTGAAACAAATGCTGAACAGTTGGGCTATATAGAAGCAGCCAAATGGGTATGCCAGAATATGGGCATAGACGAAGCCGACTTTTATGAGGCAATGGCAAGTATTTAATAAGATAATAATTAAAAATTTAGATATATGAAGTTTTATTTTTCACTCATAGTTTTAGCTTTAAGCTTTTTTACAGCTTGTAATTCGAGTAATCAAATAAGTAAAGATGAGGTATCTAACCTTATTGCTGATTATTTAGAAGAGAACCCTTTATATGAGACAGGGAAATTTAATACCAATAAGCAGAAGTTAGACAGTACTAAAGACAAAGATTTGTTAATTACTATACAGGAATTAGCAGATGAAGGGCTTATTGATATTAATAATGAGAAAAGTAGGAAGAGATGGTTTTCAAAAGATAGCGTATATATAATCTCTCCTACTCTTACTAAAGAAGCACTTCCTTACCTTGTGAAACAGAACAAGAACAGTGCTAATGTTAAAACAATCATTTATAAATTAAATGATAAAGGGATTACTATTGAAAAGAACTCAGAAAAGGTGGTTATTTGTAATGTAGTATTAGATAAAGAGAAAACACCTTTTTACAATTTTGGTAAAGACCCGTATCCTAATACAACCTTTATTACTCAGAAGTTTAAGTTGAAATACAATGAGAAAAATGGCTGGAAGATTATAAAGAAATAAACTTATGAAAAACGTAACTATACTTGGTCTGGCACAAGCATTATTAAGCCTTATATCTGGGGTTTTAATATCCAAAATGTCGTTTATAGGGAAAATAGGTATAAGTACAATGTACCGTGAGTATACCATTTTCAAAACTTGGTGGAAAACGGCTCTTTTATTATTGGTAATACAGTTAGTACTTATTGCTGTATTACAACTGTTTAAAGCAAAAGTAAGCGTATCGTTTAGTAGATTATTAGCCTTTTTACTTATTGTTTTAGGGGGAATAGGAGCTTACTTTACTTATATTGACTTCACAACTACTTCACATAAAATGATGAAGTTAAGCTTTCATTTAGGGTTTTATCTGTTTTGGGTAGGGTGGTTTATCACTTGTTTTTATTATTTGTTGTTCAAGAAGAAGAAAAAAGAGGATAATATTCAGCAAGATATCTTATTTGCCGATACAGAAGCGGGAAAAGATATTTCCTAAGACCTCATCATTGCTTACAGCTCCTGTAATAGTACCTAAATGATAAAGAGCTTCGCGGATATCGATAGCTAATAGGTCACCTGAAAGTTGTAATTGTAATCCTTGTTCTATTCTTTCAATACTTTGTAAGGTATTGTGTAGAGCTTCGTAGTGGCGAATATTAGTAATAATAGTTGCTTTACCTGTATTATTAAGACTTTGAGCATAGTGAGAGAGAAAATCTTTAAGGGCTAAAATATTGTTTCCTTCTTTAGCTGATATTCTCAGTAGTGTATCGGTATAACCTTTCAAAGATTGTAAAATCTCATTATCAAAAGGAGTTATATTACTTTCTGTAGATAAGTCAGTTTTGTTGTGTAATAGTACAAATTTAGTTCCTTCGCGGTAATTTTCTTTTACAAAAGAGATAATCTCTTGGGCAGAACTATCTTTTACATCGAATAAGTAGAGCACAATAGAGGCTTTTTCTATCTTTTCTTTAGCTTTTTGTACACCTATAGCTTCGATTTGGTCTTGAGTATCACGAATTCCTGCGGTATCAATAAAACGAAAAGCAATGCCTCCTATATGAAGCGTTTCTTCAATAGTATCGCGGGTAGTACCTGCAATATCCGATACAATAGCGCGTTCTTCGTTCAGAAGGGCATTTAATAAAGTAGATTTGCCTGCATTAGGCTTGCCTACAATAGCCACAGGAATACCATTTTTTAGTACATTACCTACGGAAAATGATTGTAAGAGAGATAAAACAGTGGTTTTAATAGTGCTTAAAAGCGCTTTAAACTGAGTTCTATCGGCGAACTCTACATCTTCTTCCGAAAAGTCTAATTCAAGTTCTATTAATGAGGTAAAGTTTAATAATTCTTGTCGTAATCCTTCTATCTCAGAAGTAAAACCACCTCGCATTTGCTGTAATGCTACCTGATGAGAAGCCTTACTATCGGAGGCAATCAAATCGGCAACGGCTTCCGCTTGATTGAGCGCTAATTTACCATTGAGAAAAGCACGTTTGGTAAACTCCCCAGCATCGGCTAAACGAGCTCCTTTTGCCAAGCACAGCTTGATAACTTCTTCTACGATATAATTACTTCCGTGACACGAAAACTCAACTACGGGCTCACCTGTATAAGATTTAGTTCCTTTGAAAATAGTAGCCAAACACTCGTCGATTACTTGGTCTTTACTTTCGAGAGTTCCTAAATGAACTGTATGTGACGGAGCTTCAAGTAAAGATTTTCCAGTATAAGGTTTGAATACCGAGTCGGCAATGGCTATGGCTTCTTTTCCCGATAGGCGAATTACAGCAATAGCACCGACCCCTGAAGCAGTTGCCAAAGCTACAATCGTATCATTTATATATAACGAATTATCTCTCTTCATTCTATGTTATTGAAAATTGGTGCAAATGTAGTGATTTTTTCATTACTATCAATCTACTAATTTTCAAAAACCTCAAAGCGATTATCTTCATAAAAGAAAATAATTCGTTTAATACGCTTATCAGTGGGTAATGGTAAAGCTTTTGTCTCTACTTGCTTTTCTTTTATTGCAGCAGAAGGTGGAGCAGGAGTAGGGGCTTGCATTTCTATTTCGGGAATATCACTGAAAAGGTCAGGTTGTTGCGTTTTTTTAGCACTGGCAAGCTCTTTATCTTCTTTACGAGGGAAACTTCCTTTTCCTTGTGTAATCCAATACATATCTACTTCAGGAAATTTTTCGATGAGCTTTAGGATAAAATCCAAGCTCGGTTTGTTGCGTTCTGATAAGAGATGAGAAACCCCTGAACGCTGAATCTCTAAGCTATCAGCAAAGGCTGCAGCATTTAAGCCGTAATAATCCATCACTTGTTGTAAGCGAATGGCAAAGTCTGATGTGTTTAACATTGTAACGTTTACTTATTTTTCTAAGAATGCACAAATGTAAATCAATATTTTGAGATATACAAGTATAAACAAAGATATTTTTCAGCATATTAAAGTATTTATTTACAATTACAATGTAAATTATTCGTTAATAGTATTATACAAAACTACTATAAAAATAATCTATAGGTATAATCATTATGAAAATGGTATTTCAGAATAGAAAGAAAAGCCTTTTTATAAAGCATAATAATCGTTGATTAGTATATTTAGTATTGTTTATAGTTTTACAATTGTAAATGCTAAGTGATACAAATGTAACGCTTAAATATAAGAAAACTTTTACTTTATTAGAGGTTGTACTTTAATGAATATTTATTACTTTTGCTTTTAAATATTAATATACAGATGAAAAAACAGCTTTCTGGGCGTTATATCACTTATCCGATGATAGCCCCACTTTTAAATAAATACCCTTTTGAGGAGGTAATATCCTTAGGTACTTCAGTTAAAGGGACACCTATTGACCTGTACAGAGTAGGAAAAGGTCGTAAAAAGATACTTATGTGGTCGCAAATGCACGGTAATGAATCAACTACTACCAAAGCGCTTTTTGATGTTTTAAACGAGCTTAAAACAGCTGATTTCTTATCGGAATTAAGTGTTTATTGCATTCCTATGCTTAATCCCGACGGTGCTGAGATGTTCACACGTGTAAATCACAACGGCGTAGACCTTAACCGTGATGCCGATGAACTTACACAACCTGAGAGTAAGTGTTTACGAAAAGCCTATGAACTTGTACAGCCCGATTATTGCTTTAATCTGCACGACCAACGCACTATTTTCAGTGTAGGACAGACACCTTTGCCAGCTACAGTTTCTTTCTTAGCACCTGCTTATAATGAAGAGCGCAGTATTAATGAAGTACGCCAGAAGGCAATGGAAGTGATTGTAGTAATGAATAACACTTTACAGCACCATATACCTAATCAGGTAGCGCGTTTTGACGATAGTTTTAATATCAATTGTACGGGAGATAAGTATACACAATTAGGTACGCCCACTATTCTTTTTGAAGCAGGGCACTTTTCTGATGATTACAATCGTGAACAAACGAGAGTATATATTGCTATGGCTATATTTAGAGCTCTACAATATATAGCCACTTGTGATGTTACAAATGTGAATTACAAGGATTACTTCAGTATACCTGAAAACGATAAATGTTTTTACGATATTATTTTAAGAGACGGCACTCACTGTGGTAATGATGTAGGTGTTCTTTATAAGGAAGTTTTGGAGAATGAACAAATCTCGTTTGTGCCTTATATTGCTGAGATAGGTGATTTATCTAAAAAATACGGACATAAAGAAGATGTTTTATCGAAGTTTATAAGTTCAGCTATTGATAAAGATTATATTAAAAATCACTTGGATTTATCGACATTGAAAATAGATTAATGGTGAATGGTTAATGATTAAAGGTTAATTAGATGGGGCTTATAAGAAACTTATAGGATAGACGAACAATGAGTGGGTCTACAGTGGGTCTACAGTGGGTCTACAACGAACAAAAGACGAACGATGAACGAAGGAACAACGAACCTAAGTAGAAGGAAAGTTGAAGCTAAGGCAGAGATAAAAAAAAGGTTATAGGTAGACTTCAACTTAAAAAGTACGTTGCAATTTGGAATATACAAAAAAACATTGTTACTTTGCGCTTTTAAAAAAAAGAACTCATAAACTTAATGTAGATGGCAAAATATAGATTAGATGAAATGGATCTTAAGATATTGGATATTCTTATAGAAGATGCACGAAAACCCTATATAGATGTTGCTAAGGCACTTGATATATCGTCGGGGACAGTGAATGTACGGATAAGAAAAATGGAAGAATTGGGGATTATAAAAAGTTCTGCCATTTCATTAGATTACGAGAGAATGGGATATACTTTTATTGCTTATGTGGGTATCTTTTTGGAGCGCAATCATCAAGCTGAGTATGTTTTGGAACAATTAGAGGCTATCCCGTTTGTAACAGAGGCACACATTACTTCGGGGAAATATAATCTGTTTTGTAAAATTAGGACAAAGGGGGTGAAACACGCTAAGGAAGTTATTTATATGATAGACGACATTCAAGGTGTGTCGCGCTCAGAGACAATGATATCGATGGAAGAGGCTTTTAACGATAAGAGTCGTTTGCTTCATAAGGCTTTCCGAGAATTAGATTTATATGATTTTTTAACTACTAAATAAGAACTTTTTAAAAGGGCTATCTGAATGAAAAATCGGGTAGCTCTTTTTGTTTATACAGAAAATTGAGTAATTTTGTTGCGCAAAAACTGAAATACTATGAATGAGAAAATACAAGCACTCATAAGCAATTACATTCGTTTCTTACAAGAAAAACCTTCTAATCCTGATGAAGTGTACAAATGGCAGGCAATAGAACATTTTGAGCAGCATTGGGATATTAATGCCCCTGATTTTTACGAAATGTTTAAAGAGGCTTTTCGGAAAAAGGATAATTTAGTAGATTACCGTCCTTTTGGTATATTGGAAGCGTTAGGAGAAAACTATGCAACGAAATTAAAGGAATTGTTGGGTATTGTTTATGGGGCTGATGATTTCTATACCAAATTGGGAAAATGCAGGACTTTCACTGAAAATGTTATTGATGACTTAAAAGAGAAAAGCAATATAAATTTTAGTACAAAAATTGATGAGCGTACTCTTTCTTTTTTACTGACGCTGAAATTCCCTAATGAGTATACTTTTTATAAAAGGGATATTTATACTAAGTTATGTGAGTATTTAGGAGAAGTTTCCCGAAAAGAGCGCAAATACGAGCATTTTATTGAGTTGCTTACCGAAATTACAACTTATTTTAACAATCCTGAGTTAAGACAACTCACGAGCAACTTTATTCCACAAGGTTTTGATGAACCTTTGCTATTGGCTCAGGATATTGTGTACCAGAATATGACAATTTCTTCAGAAAAAGCATTTAGAAACGTATTGGATAAGATTCCTAAGCATTGGGCTTCTGTTTTCTTTTACAAATTAGGAAATATTATAGAGGATTTAGCATTAGAAGATACCGAAAATCAAGTGTTCAGTGTTAGATTAGATGAAAAATCACTTCGTTATCACATAGGGAAGAGGATTTGTTTAAGTGTAAGTCCCAAAGAATTTCTTTTTATTACAGGAAGGGAAGTAGATATCCCAAAACTGAGAAGGGAAGAGTTTGAAAGACCTAACAATGCTTTTCTTTATTATCAGGGAACCCCACAACATATTGAAACATATTACCCTGATATCAAAAATGCTGTCAAAGAAGAGATAGCACTTGATAAGGAAACCTATCCTAAAAATTATGACAATAGTTATTTCAGGGAATATGTTTTTGAAAAGAGATACAAAGAAGAATTTGAAACAATAGAAAGTAATATGACAAATCAAGCGATTAAGCCTACGATTATTGACCTACTACGTTACAAGCACCAAATCATCTTACAAGGTCCTCCAGGTACAGGTAAAACCCGTGAAGCCAAGCGTATTGCCAAACAGCTATTAGGTTTGAATGACAATGATAGCTTAGAGGGTAATGAGCAGTTTAAACTGATTCAGTTTCACCCCAGTTACTCTTACGAAGATTTTGTAAGGGGTATTGTCGCCAAGCCTAATGAAGAGGGAGACGGGATTGTCTATACAGCTGAAAATAAAGTGTTAGCTAAGTTTGCAGAGAAAGCATTGGAAGTTTACAATACAGAAAGTATTGAAGAGGAGGAAGAAATAGTAGTAAACGAGGTCTATGATATTACAGAAGAATTTAAAAAATTTCTAAATAAAAAAAGAGAGAATAAAGAAGAGTTCTTTTTTGATCCTATAGAAAGAACAGTTGTGTTTGATAAAATAGAAAATGGTAGATTATTTTATAAAGCAAAGGGAAAAATAAGTAGTATATCAATTTTTGATTTTTCTCAAGAAAATCTAAATGATAATTTTAAAAGTTTTTATGAGAATATAAAACGTAACAAAGGTGGATATTGGGAAATAATGACTGATTATTTTATACAATGGGCTGATATTGTAAAAACTTATACATCTTGTAAGAGCATTGTAAAGAAAAAGAAAGGTACTAAACCCTTCGTCCTCATAATCGACGAAATCAACCGTGCGAACCTTTCAACAGTATTGGGAGAACTCATCTATGCCTTGGAATATCGCGGGGAATCCGTGGAGAGTATGTATGCCATCGATGATGACAATAGTTTCACACTACCACCTAACCTCTACATCATCGGTACAATGAATACGGCTGACCGCTCGGTAGGGCATATAGATTATGCCATTCGTCGGCGCTTTGCCTTTGTGAATGTGTTGCCTAAGGAGTTAGAAGGGAATTTTGATAAAAATTTGTTTAAAGCAGTAAGTAAGCTCTTTATTGAGAACTATGATGAATATATTAACAATACAGATACTGAATTAAAACGTGCCAAAACCTTATCACCTGAATTTAAACCAGAAGATGTGTGGCTTGGACAGTCGTATTTTATTCAGAAAAAATATAGCGATGGAAAAGATGTGCCTATGTCTATTCGTTGGGAATACGAAATCAAGCCCATTCTATTGGAATACATAAAAGATGGGATACTCATAGATAATATAAAGATTGAAGAACAAATGCAAGAAATTAAAACATTAGTCTATGAAAATAACCCTTCTTGAACATCAACCCTATAGCATTAAAAAAGAAGAGGGGAGCATTTACTTTGAAGCAATACCTAAGATTTGTCCGTATGTATTGAAGAAAGATAAATGGGGAAATCCTATATATCCTTTTGAAATTAGTCGTACAAATGAGGAAGAAGTGTGTTTGCAGGCAGGCTATTACGTGGGAGCTTTGTGGTTGGTAAAACATCACAAATTCGTATATATAGAGCCTAAAATGAACAAAAAACAGATTGTTGAAGGCTTTCCTACCCAAGAGGAAGAATGGGCAGAAATCGACTATCTAAAAATGCTTCTCAGCATTACGGCGCTCGACCCTAAACATACACAAAATCTTATCAAAATCTATTGGGAGGAACCGCTAATTGCCATCGAACAGCAAAAAGACACGCTCACGCCTTTCCTAATAGTACAATTCCTATTGCTACTGAAGCGTATTGTGCGCAAAGGACTTAAAAAATCGTACTACACGGTGGAGGAGAATCTTAATAACCGCATCAAAGGCAAGATACAGTTAGGTAAACACCTCAAACAAAATGTTTTTAAGAACAAACTCACAGCTCACGTATGTAGGTATCAAGAGTTTGGAATGGATAGCCTCGAAAATCGCTTTTTGAAGAAAGTTTTGCAGTTTATCATCAGCTTTAAGAATACACACTCTAATTACTTTGCAGGCAATGACGAGTCTATTCGAGAACTGATTACGTATTGTAGTCCGCATTTTGAGTTGATTTCAGAAGAACTTGACGTAGAAAACCTCAAAAAACTCACTACCAATCCTTTTTTTAAAGAATATGAGGAAGCTATTCGCATCGGGAAGCAGATTTTGAAGCGTTTTTCGTATAATATCACCGAAACAACCCAACAAAAAGTAGCTATTCCGCCTTTTTGGATAGATATGCCTAAACTTTTTGAGTTATATGTCTATAAAAAGCTACAAGAACAGTTCGGCAGTAGGGGAGAGGTACACTATCATTTTACGGGTGATTACACTGAGTTAGATTTCTTGCTCAACACTCCAGAATACCAAATGGTCATTGATGCCAAGTATAAACCTATTTATGAAGATAGTAGAGTGATAGACGACATCCGGCAAGTAAGTGGTTATGCGCGTTTGGAAAGGGTTTATAAAGCTCTAAAAATAGATGATGATAGGTTGATAGATTGCCTTATCGTCTATCCCTCATTTGAACAAAATACCGATTTAAACATCGCAAATAAAAAGGAGATACATCAGTACAGAAATATTTATAAATTAAGTGTTTCTGTTCCATTAATCATTAACAATTAATCATTTATCATTAAAAAATATGTCACAATTCTACAATAGTATCGCTGAGAAATACGATGCTATCTTTCCACTATCGCCTGCACATAAAGTCTTTTTCGATGCCGAAGTGCACGGCAAGACAGTTCTTGATGTAGGAGCGGGTACGGGCAACCTTACCGCCTATCTGCGCGCACAGGGCTATGATGTTACGGCTATCGACCTCAGTAAGGCACTTATTGCTCAGGCTACTGCCAAGGGTATTGAAGTGCAAGAGCTTAATATGCTTGCTATCGATACTTTACCTATGTTCGATACTATTATCAACATTGGGAACACGCTTCCACATTTGGATAATAAAGACGAAGTGCAAACTTTTCTTAAAAAGGCTTATAACCAACTCACGCAAGGAGGCAAACTTATCTTGCAAATGGTAAACTTTGAGAAGTATTTTGCCCAGAAAGAAGGTAATTTTCTCGGTAACCTACCTCTAATAGAGAACGAAAAAGTAAAGTTTGAGCGTTCTTATCACTTAAACCACGAAGGGAAGATAGTTTTTAAGACAGTTTTGGACGAAACTATCGCTAATGAAGAGCTTTTACAGCCTATTTTTTCCCAAGAACTCACCCAATGGCTCTCTCAAATAGGTTTTAAAGACCTTAAACTATACGGCAACTTCAAAAAAGAGTCTTTTAATCCTAAAACTTCAATGGCGCTTATTGTAATAGCTCAGAAATAACTTCTCTATACAATTGCTATTATTTTCATATCTCACAAATATTCCGTACTTTTGCACTTTAAAACAATACATTATGGCACGATTAGGAATATTATGTGCCTTAAACAAGTAACTCAACGTTATATTTATAGTAGATATTTAATTTAATCATTTATCATTAAACATTAATCATTAACAATGTTATCAGTATCCAATTTATCCGTACAATTCGGCAAGCGCGTCCTCTTCGATGAGGTAAACGTAACCTTTACACAAGGCAACTGCTACGGCATCATCGGTGCCAATGGAGCAGGCAAATCTACTTTCCTTAAAATTCTTTCAGGCAAGCAAGAACCTACTTCGGGGCGTGTGATCCTCGAACCGGGCAAGCGTATGTCGGTGCTCGAACAAGACCACTACGCTTACGACGACTATACTGTGCTCGACACCGTGATTATGGGTAATAAAGTCCTCTCCAAAGTCAAAAAAGAGATGGACGACCTCTATGCCGACTATTCCGATGAACACGCCGAACGCATCGGTGAGCTACAAATACAGTTCGATGAGATGAACGGCTGGAATGCCGAGAGTGATGCGGCTGCACTACTTTCCAATTTGGGCATTTCTGAGGATATGCACTATATCCTAATGTCCGAAATGGACGGCAAACTCAAAGTGCGGGTACTTCTTGCACAAGCACTCTTTGGCAACCCCGATGTACTCATAATGGACGAGCCTACGAACGACCTCGACTTCGAGACTATCAGCTGGTTGGAGAACTTTTTGGCAAACTATGACAATACGGTGATTGTAGTCTCTCACGACCGACACTTCCTCGATGCTGTTTGTACCCATATCTCCGATATTGACTTTGGGAAAATCAATCATTATTCGGGTAACTATACTTTCTGGTACGAAAGTAGTCAGTTGGCAGCCCGTCAGCGTGCGCAACAGAACAAAAAGGCGGAAGAGAAAGCCAAAGAATTGCAGGAATTTATTGCGCGCTTTAGTGCCAACGTGGCAAAATCGAAGCAGGCGACCTCTCGTAAGAAGATGTTGGAAAAACTCAATATCGAGGAAATCAAACCGTCTTCTCGTCGTTACCCTGCCATCATTTTCGAGCGTGACCGCGAGGCTGGCGACCAAATCCTACACGTGGAAAACCTCGCCGCGTCTATCGACGGACAGGTATTGTTCCAAAATGTGGATATCAATCTTGCCAAAGACGACAAAGTAGCCGTGATTTCTAAAGATTCGCGTGCCACCACTGCCTTTTATGAGATTCTCAACGGCAATCTCAAGCCCGATACGGGCACTTTTGCGTGGGGTATCACCACCTCGCAGTCCTATCTGCCGGTGGATAACTCCGATTTCTTCACTCAAGACCTTTCTTTGGTGGATTGGTTGCGCCAATGGGCAAAAACAGAGGAAGAGCGCGAGGAAGTATATGTGCGTGGGTTCTTGGGCAAGATGCTTTTCAGTGGCGAGGAAGCCCTCAAAAACTGTAAAGTGCTCTCAGGAGGCGAGAAAGTGCGCTGTATGCTCAGCCGTATGATGATGTTGCGCGCCAATGTGCTTATGCTCAACGAACCTACCAACCATTTGGATTTGGAGAGCATCACCGCCTTCAATAACTCGCTAAAAAACTTCAAAGGCACCGTGCTTTTCACCACCCACGACCACGAATTTTCGCAAACCGTTGCCAATCGTATCATTGAGCTTACCCCTAGTGGTATTATTGACCGCTATATGACCTTTGATGAGTATATGGACAACAAAAATATACAGGAACTCCGCGAAAAAATGTATAAACAATGATTAATTATTAATGATTAATGGTTAATCACAGCACTTTGGCAAAGGTATTTGCATAAAAAGGTGATTAGAATAAGCTTTGCCAGAGTTTTTTTTTGTAAAAATCTAAAAAAGTAAATAGTTTTGGTTAGATAAAAGAAGAAAAAAAGTATAATAATCAATAAAACCAAGTATAAGATGAATTTAAATCAGTGTGTCTCAATAACTAATTCGATAGAAGAATTATTATCTCTGGATATTGATAGAACAATAGCTAATTTCTACGAAAATGAGCAAAATATAAGTAAAAAACAGATTGATCAATTGAATATTGGAGATTTTATTTCTTTAACAAAAAGAGTTTTAAAGCAAATAAGTAAGGAGATTAACTCACCTGATGGATTTATTTTGCCATATAATTATAATGTACCTGATGTAGGACAATCTAATTTACATCAAGTTATAAATGATTTAAAATCATATATAGTCAATAATCAATTATCAAGTGCTGAAAAATTTTTATTTTGGCTTATTCAATATGCTTTACAAAACGGTTTTTATGATAAATCAAAATACAAATCTTACCCTCTTGAAGAAATAGATTTTTCAGAAAGAAATGATAAACTATCTCTATTAGAAACTAATTTGAATAACCTAAAAAAATATTATGATGAATTATTAGAAAATATTAAATCTACCACCGAGGAAATTAATAGTTATTATTCTCAAAAACAAACAGAATTAAGAGGAATAGAAGCTAATCTTACTAGCTCAAGAAATGATGCTAAAGAAATAGCAGATTTACTTAGTGATTCGAATGTAAATAAAGCCAAAATAGATAGTATATTAGAACAAGTTGAAAAGGAAAAAGAGAGAATAGAAAACCTTAACAAAGAATCAAAAACTACATTTACTGGTCTTAAAGATAGTTATACAGAATTATTAGAACAACTTGAAGAAAAAAATAAACTTTATAAGTCTCAAAATGATGAATTTGAAAGGCGTCTTTCTTTTGTAGTTAGTAAGGAAGAATATTTTAGGGAAAGAAATGAATATTTAGATGCTCTTATAGGAAGAGAGGTAGGTGCATCATTATTTGAAACATTCAAACAACGAAAAACAGAACTAAATCGACCTCTTAACTTTTGGAAATGGGCAGTAGCTATTATGGGGGGATTAACTTTTGGTGTTGTGTTAGCTATTTTTACTAATTTTTTTGGTTGCTTAGGTGAAATACCTAAAACATATTCTTGGGAAATAATAGTTGTAAATTTTATAAAAACTATTCCTTTCTTTTTCCTATTATATTATGTAATTGCTCAATATAATAAAGAAAGAAACTACCAAGAAGAGTATGCTTTCAAATCTGCTACTGCTTTAACAATAAAGGCTTATGCTGATATTTTAAAAACAGAACAGAATAAAGATCAATTAATTCTTCGATCAGTATATAATGTCTATAGAAATCCTATTTCAGGAAACAAAAATATGTCTCATAAAGATGTAAATGGTATAAATGATTTATTTGGAGATTTAGTTGATAAAGCTGCTGACACTTTCGTAAGGAAAAAATAGTGTCTTTATTTTAAATTATCTAACATCAATCCCAAACAATACAATATAAAGCACAAACAATAGAATATTAACTCCAAACATAGCAACATCAAGTACAAACAACCCAATATTAAGTCCAAACAATAGAAAATTAACTTCAAACATTACAATATTAAGTAGAAAAAATATAATTTTAATTGTTTAATATATAAAAATAGAATAAAAATGGCATTTTACAGAATTACAACCGAAAAATTCAAGAATTATTCCTTCATTTTTGAGGATATTTCCAAAAATGATGTTCTATATAACAATTAATCATATAAGAAAATGAAAATCATAGGAATCAGCGTGCGCACTACCAATCAGAACGGACAGGCGATCCAGGACATCGGAAACCTTTGGCAACGCTTTTTTAGCGAGCGACTTTTGGCAAAAATACCCAATAAGGTAAGCGATGCCATTTACAGCATCTACACCGATTACCAAAAGGACTATACCGAGCCTTACACTTGTATAATAGGAGTAGAAGTTACCACACTCAGCACGATTCCCGACGGTTTAGAAGGTAGGGAATTTCCTGAGCAAACCTTTCAAAAGTTTGTAGCCAAAGGTGCCATGCCTCAAGCAGTAGGGGCGATGTGGCAACATATCTGGGACAACGACACCACACTCAATCGCACTTATGTATATGACTATGAGCGCTACTCCGAGAAGTCTCAGCAAGGAGATGCCTCCGAAGTAGATATTTTTATAGGCGTAAAAGAGAACAAATAGCGAACTTAAAATAGAGGATTGCCAAAAAACCTCTTAACTAAAATGATGTTACCAGAAGAAGAAAACTACGCGGTTACCAAATTCGAATTGATGCTCAAAGAGAATAACATTCTCTTTTTCGACGTTGATGAATTTGAAGAAATCGTAGAATATTACTTAGAATACGGACGCATTAGCAAAGCGAAACGTGCCTTGGAAATCGGTTTGTCACAACACCCCGATGCTTCATCACTTAAATTGCTAAATGCAGAACAATTGGTGTTTGAAGACCGCTTAGAGGAGGCTTCGGAACTCCTCAATGAACTGTTGCTCATAGAACCTATGAATGCTGAAGTGCACGTGCAACAGGCTAATCTGTACTCTAAAATGAACAAACATCATCGCGCTATTGAATTGCTACAATACGCCATCACACTTACCGATGACGTTTCGAATATCTATGCCCTAATGGCAATGGAATACCTCTATACGGAGGATTATACCAATGCCAAAAAGTATTTTACCAAATGTTTGAAAGAAGACCCTCAGGATTATACCGCGTTCCAACAATTGGTGTTCTGCTATGAGGTGTTGGGAGAAGTGCAAGAGGCAACCGACTTTCTAAACACTTACTTAGACCAAAATCCTTATTGTGAAGTTGCTTGGTATTACCTCGGTAAGCTCTATCTATCCATTACCGACCATAAAAATGCCCTGCGTTGTTTTGATTTTGCTATCATCAGCGACGATACTTTCACGGGGGCTTATTTCGAGAAAGCTCGTGTGCTCGAAATGATGGAAGATTACGAAAAAGCTATCGAAAACTATAAGATTACTCTTACCTTAGACGACCCTTCCGCTTTAGCTTATCTGCACATTGGGCGTTGTTATGAGAAAATGCGTAACGATGCCAAGGCAGAAGAGTATTATTTCAGGGCTACACACGAAGACCCTCAGCTCGATAAGGCTTGGATTACCTTAGCCGACTTCCATTACTTGCGTCATAATCACGCTAAGGCTCTAAAATATATTAAAAAGGTACTTACTTTTGAATCTAATGAGCCTTATTATTGGCGCCGTTATGCCGAGCTGAATTATTATCACTTTCAGAACCTAAAAGAAGCAGAATACGGCTATCGGAAAGCGGTACAAAACGGCGATTATTCCTATACTACCCTCATCGAATGGATTGACCTACTGTTGCTCTCTCAAAAATACCGAGAAGCCTTATCTATCATTGCCGATATAGTGCAAATCTACCCGCACGAGCTAGAGAATTACTATCGTATTGCTTTGGCTTATTACGGATTAGACGATTTAGAGGAGGCTACTCATTATTACCACTTAGGCTTACAACACGCACCCGAGTGGCAGTCGTTTTTTGAACACAAATTCAACTTTAAAATACAATAGTTTATGGGGATAGTGCTCCGTCAATCGTTTAAGAATGTGTTGGCTACCTATTTAGGGTTTGCCATAGGGGCACAGAACACCCTTTTCTTGTTTACTTACTTCCTCTCCAAAGCTCAGTACGGATTAGTGAGTTATGTTACTTCCACTGCCACCATTCTGTCCCCTCTTATCGCCTTCGGGGTGAACAATACCTTGGTGCGTTATTATACCGCTTATCGAGATAAAAAAGAGCAAGCGCAATTCAACCTAATGCTTTGCTTTTTGCCTTTGCTCATCATTGTGCCTGCCACCTTTGTCGGGGTAATTGGGTACGAACAGATTGTGCAATGGCTTTCGACTAAAAACGAAGAAGTACGCGATTACGTTTTCCTCATCTTCCTCACTTCCGTAGCGATGGCTTACTTTGAAATTGCTTATGCGTGGACGCGTGTACAGCTAAAAACCGTTTTTGGCAATTTCCTAAAAGAGGTATTCCATAGGGTAGGGGTGATGCTCCTGCTATTAGCCATTTATTTGCAGCTCATCGACTTTCGCCAACTAATGTGGGGTGTATTTTGGGTGTATGCTTTACGAATGCTCCTAATGTTTATTTTCGCTTTCTATGTACGCCGACCGCAATTTGCTTGGGGGTTGCCTAAGAACAAGAAAGAAGTTTTTTTATATAGTCTTTTTGTGATTTTATCGGGGTCAGTAGCTTCCGTATTGATGGATATTGATAAGTTTATGCTAAATCAATACCTACCCATTGGCGAAATAGCGGTTTACAATGTAGCCATTTTTACAGCTACGGTGATTGCCATTCCGTATAGGAGTATGTACCAGATTGTGAGTCCGCTGACGGCACAATTTATGAATCAAAGCAAGCCAAAAGAGCTATCCGACCTGTATAAGCGCAGTACCGTGAATACTTACTTTGTGAGTATGGTGATTTGTGTGCTTATCATCGTCAACGCCCAGCAGTGTTATGCCCTCTTGCCCGATAAGGATTACAGCACAGGACTCACGGTGCTTGTCATAATATCAGTAGTAAAGCTATCGGACGCCTTAGTGGGCTTCAACAATGCGGTATTGCTCAATTCACCTTACTATCGTACTGTACTGTTTTTGGGTGTTTTTTTGGTCATAGGCACTGTTTTAATGAATATGTGGCTCATACCGCTTTACGGCATCAATGGGGCGGGATTAGCAACCCTAATCGCTTTTAGTTCATATAACCTACTCAAGTCAGTTTTTGTGTATCGCAAATACAACTTGCAGCCTTTTTATAAAGAAACGTTACAGACCACCCTCTTTGGTATCGTAGCCATAGGAGGTTTCTTCTTTTGGGACTTTCCGTTTCACCCTCTTGTAAATATCAGCTTAAAATCATTACTCGTATGGGGAGTCAGTGTATTTTTTCTTCTTAAATTGGGAATTTCGGAGGAGTTAATAAGGCTTATTCGCCGATTTAGTAATTAGTAAATTAGTCCTTGTATTTGCTTTTCGTATAGAGTAGAGCCACTGTAGAGCTACTGTAGACCCACTGTAGACCCACTGTAGGTTCGTTCTTCTTTCATTTATTATTCGGTGAAACTCTATGCTAAGTATGTTTGTATAATTGTTATGAATTTGTTCATCATAAAAGATAGCCCAAAATATCTTTGTATATGATACTTTTTTCTGTATCTTTGTCGTTGGATTTTAGTAACCATAAAATGTACTAAAAAAATAAATGTAATATGCATCCACGTATCAAAAACATTCTTGAAAATTACACTTATCCTATTATCAAATCTATTACTTACCCTAATGGTGATATGCTTGTTTTGGAGGGACAATGGATTAAAGAGAAGTATCACCTAAGAATTTTGTGTAAATCGTCCTTAGATAGTTATTTTAGGTATAATGAAGCTGATTATGTTTCTGATCTCTATCCGCAAATGGTAGCAGAAAATGCTCAATATAAAGTGTATGGAGGTGAATGTAGTTGGGAAGGAGATGGTTTTATTTACATTATCAATAAAGAAAATGGGGAACTTTTATGGTTTTTGTTTTTGGATAATAGCGAGTATTTTAAGGAAGCCTATTTTGAGGATACAAACCATATAATCGCTCGTTCTGAACTTGGCTTACGACTAAGAATTCCTATTAATGAACCTGAAAAACTAAGTGTAATAAAATGACTTTAGAAGAGATAAAAGCAATTGTCTATTACATTCAAGGCTTACAAGCCCTTTGGAAAGAAGGCTATAATGCTAAAAAAGTAGGGGATTATACTTCCAATTTTATATGCAAAGACTTCAGAGACTATAATACCACAAATGAGCTGTGGGAGGTTATCAATGAGTTACGGCTTATGGGAGAAGGAGAAGAATGGGAAAAAACTAAAGAAGAAGTAGAAGCTCTCATTCAAGAGAAATTAGGAATTAGTATTTGCGAACCTATCAGTATACTTTCTTACACAACTAACTTGTTTATAAAGCAACTTACCAACGATTTCTCAACCGATTCACTAGTTTTATCATTTATTGAACAGACAAAAGAGCTTATTACTTATCAAGAATATACTTTGGCATTGGAAAACTTACTGAAAAGCCTTTTGGAAAAATGTATTTTTATTCCAAGAGATACTTTAGCTATTTTGGATAACATAGAAGATACTCAAATTCAGCGATTACAACAAGCTTTATGGGGAATATAATCCATCAATAAAAAACTATCGTTTTTCTTTGGTGGATTATTCTTTTTTTGTACCTTTGTCATTCGTTTGTTAAATAGCAAATAACTTTTTAAACTTACCAAAATATTATGTCTAAAGAATTAGAAAATGTAATGACCAATCACTTTGAAAAAAAACACCTTATCGCTTTGATATGTATAGTGATTGTAACCGCTGTAGTGTGGAATTTGCCTACTGAGGTGTTTCATATTAGCGGACTAACGGTGGTACATCAGCGAATTATCGCTATTTTTGTATTTGCCACTCTTATGTGGATTAGTGAGGCTATCCCTTCGTGGGCTACTTCGCTGGGTATCATCACCCTAAT
The DNA here is from genome assembly GCF_002998835.1 of Capnocytophaga sp. oral taxon 864. Classification (NCBI taxonomy): domain Bacteria; kingdom Pseudomonadati; phylum Bacteroidota; class Flavobacteriia; order Flavobacteriales; family Flavobacteriaceae; genus Capnocytophaga; species Capnocytophaga sp. oral taxon 864. The sequence goes on along the minus strand of NZ_CP027232.1, from coordinate 539,461 downwards.
GTGTTTAACGGTTTCTAACCACAGTCTGTTTTTCTTTAAAGGAGAAGAGAATGAGATTTTCGGAAAACTACTCAGCAGTAAAGAGATTATGGCTACCTTTGCCAACCCTGTGATTATACTCTTTTTAGGTGGTTTTTTCTTGGCTATTGCCGCTACCAAATCGGGGTTAGACGTCTTGCTTGCCAAAAATTTGATACGTCCGTTCGGAAATAAAAGCGAGAATGTGCTATTGGGTTTCTTGCTCATTACGGGTATTTTCTCAATGTTTGTAAGTAATACCGCTACGGCAGCTATGATGCTCACTTTCCTTACTCCTGTTTTTGCAGCATTGCCTGCAAGTGGTAAAGGACGTACCGCGCTCACAATGAGTATCCCGATTGCCGCTAACTTAGGCGGTATGGCTACCCCTATCGGCACACCTCCTAACGCTATTGCTCTGCAAGCTCTTAACGACCCTAAAGGACTGAATATGGGCGTTGATTTCGGTGAATGGATGTCGTTTATGTTCCCATTGGTACTTTTGTTGCTATTCATCTCGTGGCGACTCATACTGAAATTCTTCCCTTTTACTCAAAAAACAATTAACTTACATATTCTAGGAAAAGTACACCAAGGTTGGCGTATGTGGGTAGTTAGTGGCACTTTTATCATTACTATTCTTTTATGGCTACTCCCCAGTGAACTAACTGGTATTGATGCCAATACCGTTGCCTTAGTGCCTATGGGTATTTTTGCAGCAACAGGTGTGATTACTGCCAAAGACCTACAGTCCATCAATTGGAGCGTTATTTGGATGGTAGCGGGAGGATTCGCTTTAGGTTTAGGTATCAATGAATCGGGCTTAGCCAAACTTGCTATTGATACCATTCCATTTGGGTCGTGGTCGCCTATAATAGTATTGATTGCATCGGGACTTATTTGTTATCTTCTCAGCAACTTTATTTCCAATACTGCTGCGGCAGCCTTGTTAATTCCTATTTTGGTAACTATTTGTCAAGGAATGGGAGAAAACCTAAGTGCGATAGGTGGTACCTCTACAGTGCTTATTGGGATAGCTCTAGCAGCATCATCAGCGATGTGCTTACCTATTTCTACGCCTCCGAATGCCATTGCGTACTCTACAGGCTTAGTAAAACAAAACGATATGCTAAAAATGGGGCTTATCGTAGGGCTTATCAGTATGGTGATAGGATACCTTGTTTTGTATGTTGTAGGAGAGACACATCTCTTAGGATAATATGAAAAACATCATTATCTTACTTGTATATATGTTAGATAAAAAAATGAATTATGAATTACGACAATTTTTTTCTTCCTGCGGAAAATTTTGAAGAAAGTAAACAATTTTTTGCAGAAGTTTTAAATCTGAAAATCAAGTTTGATTTTTCAGAGATAGGAATGATAGCTTTCAATGTGGGAGATGAAGAACCTGCCATTATTTTGAAAGATAAGACGAAATTTCCCAATACCAAACCAACAATTTGGCTGGAAGTGAGCGACGTAAAGCAAATATATGATGAGTTGCAAGGAAAGGGTATATCATTTTTAAGTCCGCCGTTTCCTATCAGAACGGGTTGGGCGATTGAGTTTTTAGATCCATCGGGAAATGTATTAGGTTTTACGGATTACAAAACAGAAAAATAAAACCTCATTCAAGTATTTTTCTAGTTCGCAAAAGTAGAAAATATGAAGAACATCATCATAACAGGAACCAGCAGAGGTATAGGCTTTGCGCTAGTACAACAGTTGGCTGCGGAAGGGCATAACATTTTAGCCCTTTCGCGGCATACTGCTACTATAGAGGCACTCAATTTGCCTAATGTACATTGTTTCTCTTTTGATATTACAAAAACAGAAAGCCTACAAACGGTAGTCACTTATTTGCAACAATGGCAGCGCGTGGATATACTCATTCACAACGCAGGAAAACTCATCAATAAACCCTTTGAACAACTTACTGAAACTGACTTTTTAGAAGTGTACAAGGTAAATGTATTCGGAGTGGCACAACTCACTCAGAAAGTATTGCCTTTTATGAGGAATGGCTCGCACGTGGTAAGTATCAGCAGTATGGGAGGCATACAAGGAAGTTTGAAGTTTAGCGGTTTGGCAGCGTATAGTTCCTCTAAAGGTGCTCTTATTACCCTATCGGAGCTCTTAGCCGAAGAATACAAAGAGCGCGGTATCATCTTCAACACTTTAGCTTTAGGTGCGGTACAGACCGAAATGCTCACTGAAGCCTTCCCTGATTATAAAGCTAATATCACCCCAAAGCAAATGGCACGCTACATTGCCGATTTTGCCGTTAATGGTAGTAAGGTATTCAATGGAAAAGTAGTACAAGTAGCCAATACAACTCCATAAAACAATTAAAAACTAACGACTAATAAACTAAAATATGTACATCATTATTTTAACGTATCAAAAAGACCTTTCAGAGGTTGAAAAACATTTAGAAGCACATCGCGCTTATTTAGATAAGCATTATGCTTCAAGACATTTTATCGCTTCAGGAGCACAAGTACCTCGCATAGGTGGTATAATTTTGTGCAAGGCAGGTAGTAGGGGAGAGGTAGAAGCTGTTATTGCCCAAGACCCTTTTTATCAGCACCAAATAGCAACCTACCAGGTCATTGAGTTTACTCCTACCAAATTCTCTGAGGAGTTCAGTAAGGTACTCTCTTAAAACCACAATTAACAAGTGAAAATTATTTTTCTAACAGCCCTTACTTTCTCAATCTTAATACTCCTGCTTTATTACCTAATTCAGCAGTCTAAAAAGCCTTCGGGTTTTGTAGGTGTAATAATGATGAAACTTTTTAATCGTGTTTATATACCAATGGTACAATGGGCATTAGGATTTTATAAACCGTCAGAAGCTCCACGAAAAATATTAGATATAGGAGTAGGAAATGGCAAATCAACTGTCCTGCTCACTGAATATTTCCCTCATAGTGAAGTTTGGGGAATTGAAATATCCGAAATCGCTATTAAGGAAGCAAAGAAGCTTCATACAAGGGCTATCTTTCAGTTAGAGGACATTCAGCATAGCTCATTTGGCGATAAAACTTTTGATTTGATAACTGCTTTTCAAACACACTTCCATTGGCAAGAACTCAAAGAGGCTTTTTTGGAAGTCAAACGCATACTCTCAGACAAAGGTATTTTTCTCATTGCTTGTGAATATGCAAAGATTAGTTATTACCTTCCTAAGCTAAAAAGGACAGAAGATTTTAGTCAATTTTTAAACTCAGTAGGACTATCCTTAATACAAGAAGAAAGAATGCAAGGTTGGGTGCTTTATGAATTAATAGCTACTGAATATAAGTAACTTATAATAAAAATATAAACTTTTTATTTAATATGTATTTTATAAAGTATCTACTTACTATGTATATAAATGTGAAAATAATCTAATAATCAGTATATTAACCACTAATTTAAACAAAAGCAACAAGTATTTATTACGCTTACTAACGCTTTCGTTTTTGTTATGATACTTATACTTTAGCTTTAAAATGTTTTAATAAAATATTAATAACCAATATTTTAATATAATAATTATATATGAGTAAAAATATAGTCTCTACTACCAGAAGGAAACGCAAGACAAATCGCTCCAAAAAGGTAGGTTTGCCTGCCGGTAGTCTGGTGTATTTCGGTAATAAAGAGAAGCCTCTCAATATAGAAGTCTTTGCCTATAACGAGCATTCTTGTGAGGTAAAGAAAGTCTCTTCGGCTGAGGAAGCCCTTAAATTTATAATCGATAGCCATATCACGTGGGTGAATGTAAACGGCTTAAACAATATTGAGGAAGTAAAAAAGTTAGGTGCTTATACTCATTTAGATAACCTATTTTTGGAAGACGTACTCGATACCGAACACCGTCCGAAAGTAGAAATCCTCGATGAACATATTCTTGTGATCATTAAAATGCTGTACTACGGCAAAGATAAGCAACTCATTTCAGAGCACTTAGCATTATTATTGGGTAAAAACTACCTCATCACTTTTCAAGAAAGTGAAGACGAAGACGTGTTTGCCCCTGTGCGCAAGCGTTTACAAAACGCCGATAGCAGTCTGCGCAAACGCCCCGCTGACTATTTGCTATTCGGACTCTTAGATGCTATTGTAGACAACTATTTTGTGATTTTGGATAAAGTAAGCGATAAGATTGAGACCATTGAAGATGATATTATTATTCACCCTCGTGAAGATATGATTTCCGAAATCCAGTTGCTGAGAAAGAGTGCTATCTTTTTACAGAAATCAATTACGCCCTCGCGTGAGGTAGTAAACAAGATAGAGAAAACCCCTCATCATCTTATCGACACCGATACTAAGCATTATTTCCGTGACCTCCACGACCACACGGTGCAAATTGTCGAAACACTCAGCACTTACCGCGATATCCTTTGGGGACTTACAGATACTTATATGGGGGCAATGAGTAACAAGATGAACAACATTATGCGCTTGCTCACCCTTATTTCTACTATCTTTATTCCGCTCACTTTTATTGTGGGGGTATACGGTATGAATTTCAAGTATATGCCTGAATTAGAAGTATGGTGGGCATATCCGTTAGTATGGTTGGTGATGATAGGTATTTCAGTAACAATGATTTTCTACTTCAAACGCAAAAAATGGCTTTGACTTTCATAAAAATGCACTATCTTTGCGCACTATGAATTTGTTAGACGAGAATGTACAACGCTTTATCAGGGAATACGAGGGGACAACTACAACATTGCTCCTCAAGAAACCTGTGTTCAATGGTATTTCTAACAAAGAGTTAGCACAACAGATTGAAGGTAGGCGCACAGCAGCTAAAAAACTTCCTTTTTTGCTTACTACGGAAAGTATATTGTTCCCTCCAACACTTAATTTAGAGCAAACCTCCTCCGAGGCAACCGCTCAATACAAGGCTCAAGGCTTGCACGGAGAACGTTTTTTAGATCTTACTTGTGGGTTTGGTATTGATGCATTTTTTCTTTCAGAGAAGTTTAAAGAAGTTACGTTGGTAGAACAAAATAAGGAACTTCTCAGCAAAGTAGAACATAATTGGCAGGTTCTAGGACGCAAGGCCACATTTATAAATGGAAGCACAGAAGCTTTTTTGAAAGCTACAACAGCACATTACAACCTTATTTTTCTCGATCCTGCTCGTAGAGACGCTCTCAAACAAAAGAAGTTTCTCTTAGAAGACCTCTCACCTAATATCTTAGAGTTACAGTCTGTACTATTGCAAAAAGCAGATAAAGTGTTTACCAAACTATCACCTATGATAGATATTAGTTATCTGTTGCATACGCTACCCAAGATAACACATATTCATTTGGTAGCCTTACGCAATGAAGTAAAGGAGGTATTGGTAGTACAAGAACCTAAAAAAGAAACGCAAGTACAAATACATTGTGTGAATTTGGAGACTGAAGAGCCTATTTTGCAATTTGCAGAAGAAGTGTTGCATAGTTGTCAAGTGGTGTATAGTGCGCCTAAAAAGTACTTGTATATTCCTAATAGTGCTTTGTTGAAATCAGGAGCTTTTAATTATATAACGCAACGTTTTGAGGTAGAGAAGTTGGACGTAAATACTCATCTATACACTTCCGAGCAGCTAAAAAAGCCCTTTGCCGGACGTGTTTTGCAGGTAACTCCTATCAATCTTAAAGAGTTAAAAAAAGGTAGTAAATATTGTATTCTCTCTAAAAACTATCCGTTATCGGTAGCAGAAATTAAAAAGAAATACCGTATCGTGGAAGGTGGTAATGAATATCTTATCTTTACCCGTTCCGTTGAGGGGTTGGTCGTACTTTTAGGGAAGGTAATCGAGTGAGAAAGTTTTTTCTTTTGAGGTAAAAATGCTTAGTAAACGATAGTTGTACACTGGGAGTAATCAAGCGAATAGGTTTGCTATCCGTAGGATAAACTGACTTGTTATTAAAAATTCCCGATAAGGCTACAGTCCAATCATCTTTCAGATATACAAACGAAAAGCGCGTCACAGAAGTAGGATAAACCTTAATATTCAGCTGTTGCAGTATGTCCATTTGGTTACCAAAATTCAATCCACCAATAAACGCCCCTGTAAGTAACCAGTGTTTGCCAGCTACCCAGGAATAGCCATAGCCCACGTGAAAACCTATTTGGAAATTCTCAAAAGCCTCGCTACTCACATTCTCTGTTTTAGCATCAGGCTCTATGCGATGCCAATAGAAACCACTGCCAAAAAGCAAACTTCCTGCTGATTTCACTTGGAGTTCGCTTTGCTCAAAGGCTGCTCGCGCCGAGAACTTGTCTGCACGCCATACGTAAGTGCTTTCTACACCTATTTGCTGGGTAGAAAGGGTAGGGAAGAGGGTATAATTCCCTTTACCTCTATCGATATAAAATCCTGTATAGTCTTGATAATAAGCATCTATAAGTATGCGTTTACCGTATTTATGTGCTTGTATATCAATACTGCGAGTTTTTAGATTTGTTTCATTTTTTAGTCGGAATAAGTTCTGTGCATAAAGTACGTTAAGCCCTAATATCTTGCGCAAACCTATTCCAACTCCTAAACTAAATGGGTAGTTGGGTGAATAAGCCTCTTTCCCTTGCGTAAGTATGAGCATTTTGGTAGGAGTATATGCTCTGAGCCATATTTCTTGCGGATAAGGTTGAATGTAGGTAGTATCCCGCTCTTGTGCAAAGAACGAAAGGCAACCTCCCCACAAAAAAATCAATAATAAGGCTCGTAAATTCATTATAATATATAAAAACGGGTGCAAAAGTAATACATTTTTAGCAACTATGAAAATCATACTCAAATACTTTTCCTCACTTAGTGAGTTGCAACAACAACAATTTGCAGAGCTCAAACCGCTGTACGAAAAGTGGAATGCTCAAATAAACGTCATCTCGCGCAAAGATATAGACGATTTCTACGAGCGACACGTGTTGCATAGCTTGGCAATAGCTAAGCGCATTCAGTTCGTTGATGGCACGGTACTATTAGATGTCGGTACTGGTGGAGGCTTTCCTGGCATACCTTTGGCTATAATGTTTCCTAACTGTCAGTTTACATTGGTCGATTCTATCGGAAAGAAAATAAAAGTAGTACAAGAAGTAGTAAAAGCTTTAAGGCTCACCAATGTAACGGCTATGCAGATAAGAGCCGAAGAACTAAAAGATACTTACGACTTTGTAGTAAGTCGTGCCGTTACTCAAATGAAGGACTTTGTGCCTTGGGTAAAAGGAAAGTTCAAGAAGACTTCTAAAAACGACCTCCCTAATGGTATTCTTTACTTAAAAGGCGGTGACCTTACTGAGGAGTTAGCACCTTTCCCTAAGGCAGAACTGACTGATATCAGTAGTTATTACGATGAACCTTTCTTCGAGACTAAGAAAATAGTGTATTTAAAGGGGTAAAATATTAGACACAAAGCATAAAAAAGGCTGTCTAAAACGACAGCCTTTTTTATGCTTTAAATTTTCTTGAGTTGTTGTTGCATCATCTTTATTTGGTCGCTCATCAAGTTTTGCTTATCTAGCTTTTTAGCCTCAGTGAGGAGCTCCTGTGCTTCGCGTTTTTTCCGCTTTTGCATCATAATACCTGCCAAACTCAATTTTGCCATCGCTACGTCATAACTCATCGTAAGTCCCAATTGTAGAGCTTTACGAAAGTATTTTTCTGCTTGAGTAAGGTTCTTTTGCGAGTAAATAATACCGTACATATAGTTGTAATAGCCTTGTTGTTTGCGGAGTAAAGCTGTCTGAGGGTCTGCTATTTTACCGAGCCATTTTTCCATTCCTGCAAAGTCTTGCTTGCGCAAACGTAAGAATGTGAGAAGTATAAATTCGTTGCGAAAATAGAGTAAAATAGGAATAAGAGAAAGCAAAATAAGCGCTATACCATTTCCTATATTCCCCTGTGTGAACTGATATACCGCCCACGCTATGATAAGCACGGCTATAACTATCTTTAAATATTTGTTCTGTAAATATTTCATTTCTGTTTTTGTTTTAAAAGTTTGCAAAGGTAGTAATTCTTCTTGAATAATGCTAATATTTAATCCTTTTTTTCAACAAAGAGACTTTCGGGGTATTCTATATGAGTGAGATATAACCCACAAGCGGGAACCGATGCTCCTGCTTTACTGCGTTTCTTACTGATGATAATATCTTCAAAATCTGTAAGCGAAAGTTTCTGTAAGCCTACATCTATAAGTGTTCCTACAATCGCTCGTACCATATTGCGCAAGAAACGGTCGGCAGTAATAGTAAAAATAAGTTGGTTCTCCACCTTATCCCAATGCGCTTCGTATATTTTGCAATTATATGTCTTTACATCGGTATGTGTTTTAGAGAAGCACTGAAAATCAGTATAATCAAAAAGTATTTGAGCCGCTTCATTCATAAGCGCTACATTTAACGGAAGAGTAAATGCCATCGCATAATCGTAAGCAAAAGCATCTTTTTGAGTGCTAATATGGTACTGATAAGTGCGTTTCAAAGCGTCAAAACGGGCGTGGGCATTAGGCTGTACTTCATATATATGATGAACAGCTATATCTTTTGGAAGAAAAGCATTTAACTTGTGAACCAGAGTAGCGGGCAACGCTTCTGTCACATCAAAGTGAGCATACATCTGCGAAGCGTGCACACCACTATCAGTGCGACCTGCTCCCACAACTTCTATAGGCGTTCGCAAAAGAGTAGAAAGAGCCTTCTGTAAAACTTCTTGCACTGAAATAGCTTTGGGCTGGGATTGCCAACCGTAATAGTTTTTACCAAAGAAAGAAAGTTCTATAAAATAACGCATTTTTATCTTTATAAAAAGTAAAAGGTAACAGAGCATAACTCTGTTACCTTTTAACGAACATCTTATACTAAATTATTATTCACCCAATAGTTTTTTAACACGTTGGAAGTTAGCACTGTCGCTCAAAGCTCCATAAATGCTCTTTAGTTGTTCCAAGATATTTTTATCGTTGCCATTAGCTTTCACGTAGCTTTCTAATACTTCAGCAGCTTTTTTAAACAAAGCTTCTTTTTGGTCTCTAAGTTCATTGAATTTCTTAGTATCAGCAGCCGAATTGCCTAATGAATTCATTTGCTCAACCAAAGCATTACCTTCATTAATGTAAGTAGTCGAAAGGTTCAAAGTAGCATCAGCATATTTAGGCTTAATTTTAAGGGCTTGTTCAAAAGCTTTACGAGCCTCTATATTGTTACCTTGTTGCATATTGATAACCCCAATATTGTAGTGAAGGTCAGCATTATTAGGGTCAAGCTGTGCAGCTTCTTGCATTAGTTGTTTAAATTTTTCTTTATTGTCTAATTGCAAGTAAACATTCGCTTCAGCAAGAATGATGTTAGCATCTTTAGGATAAGCTTTTCTTGCTTCAGCAAAAGCTTTTAGCGCCTCATCAGTCTTGTTTTGCTCTACGTAAATAAAGGCAATATTTTTCACGATATCAGCACGTTTTGAAGGCGTTTTTTCATTTCTAGCTTTTTCGTGAGTACCTGCTTTTACCATCAAATCACGCTGGTTTTTATCAGGGAAAGTTTCCTCTTTTTTAGTTTGCTTATTAGTAGCCAAATAAAGTGTTTCAGCACCGTCATAACCTAAGTCTTTCAACTCTTTATAAAGTTTCACAGCGTTGTCATAATCTTTATTTTCAACCGATACTACTGCCGCATTGTACAAAAATACAGTATCACGCGGACTGAGGCGGTATACTTGTTCAAAAGCAACCGAAGCATTCTTGTAGTTTTTACGCTCGTAATTGTCTTGTGCTTGCTTAGCTGCAATATTAATAGCCTCATCAGCCAAAGTTTGCAACTGGTTTGTGTATTTGCCTTTACCTCCTTCTAATTGTCTTACTTTGGCAAAAGCTGAAGAAGCCGCTTGCAACGAAGGCAATACATTTTCATTTTTCTTGGCAGCCTCCACATTCACTTGTGCTTCCAAGAAATAGAACTGAGGTGCAAATTCAGTACCCTCAATAGAACCTTTAATGGAGCTTAATCCGCTTTTGGCAGTTGCTAAATCTCCTTTACGGATTTGTTTTTCAATCTCTTTGAGTTCTTTTTTTTGTCCGAATGCCACTGCCGAAATCAGTAAGGCAGCAGCCATTAATAATGGTTTTCTCATATTGTTTTGCAATTTTAACGCAGTTTTTTGTTTTATATACTAATTTGAAGTCGCAAATGTAGCACTTTATTTTTAAAGCACCAAATATTATCAACTTTTTATTTAGCAACAAAACTTGTGCCAACCGCATACTTCTGACAATTAGTCCGTTGAAGTTCCTCGAAAGTTATATCTCTCTATTTTCAATTCTCATAAACGTTCCTCAAAAGTTACTCACACTAAAAATTGCATTTTTTTCGCCAAAATCACGTTTTTATGATTTTTTTCTCAATAACGTAAATACCTCTTTCTACTAATTGAGATTCAACTTAGTAACCTCCTTCCTTCGTCTTAGGTTCGTCTTACCTTCGCTCTTCCTTCGGTTAAGATACATCTAAAAGGTAAGATAGGTATATTTTATATCTAACTGATATATAAACAATTATTATTTTTGATTCACTAAAAGATGAAAAAGAATTTTATTGTCTTATTTTAAAAAAATATGCTCTATTTTAGAAATTTTAGCATTTTTTTCTCAGCTTCTCCAAAGTCATATAGTGCTTGCATTAATCAACCTTCATTCTCTTTTAATTTTAAAACGAATTTATTTAATTTCTAGCACGTAGTCTCACTGTAAAAAGAATACTTTTCACCTATTGATATTAATGTGAGTCCTATATATTTACAATACTGATTATTAGTCTCCTTTGCGGTATACACTTTGCCAAAGTTTAAACTTTGGCAAAGTTGAAGTCTTAAAATAATCATTTCACAAGGCATATTCTTAATTCTCTTTTAATTTTAAAACGAATTTGTTTAATTTCTGGCACGTAGTCTCACTGTAAAAAGAATACTTTTCACCTATTATATTATTGTTTTTTATTAACAATAAAATTTATAAAGTATTACTATTGTATTTCCAATTATTATTTGTATCTTTGCCCTCAAATAAAATCTTATGAAGAAATTAACTTTAATCGCATTCCTTTTAATTGTCTTTTCTTGTAAGACAAACCCTTTTACAGGAAAGAGTACCCTTAACTTTATGCCTAATAGTCAGGTATTCCCGATGGCTTTTAGTGAGTATTCCACCTTTTTAAAATCTAATAAGGTAGTGAAAAATACAAACGATGCCGCTATGGTGAAACGCGTAGGCGAACGCATAGCCAAAGCTGCCAAACTATGGCTCGATACCAATGGTTATAAAGGCTATTTAGATGATTATCGTTGGGAATATAACTTGGTAGATAGTCCCGAGGTAAATGCTTGGTGTATGCCAGGGGGGAAGATTGTGGTTTATACGGGAATCTTACCTATTACACAATCCGAAACAGGTTTGGCAGTAGTAATGGGGCACGAGGTGGCTCACGCTTTAGCCGACCACGGGGCACAACGTATGAGTGCTGCCACCTTACAACAAATAGGTGCTATTGCAGGTTCAGTAGCCTTGCAAACTAGCAAATACGCTGCTTATACCGACCAGTTTATGCTCGCTTACGGCTTAGGGTCTAACTTAGGGGTAATGTTGCCCTTTAGTCGTTCCAACGAAACAGAAGCCGATGCCATAGGTATCCAGATTATGGCAATTGCTGGTTATGACCCAGCTGAGGCTCCTGAGCTATGGAAACGTATGAGTGCCAAGAATAATGGTAAATCTACACCTACTATTTTAAGCACCCACCCTTCTGATGCCTCTCGTATCAAAAACCTCACTGCCTTAGTACCCAAAGCACGTGCTGAAGCTGCTAAGTTTGGAGTCACCCATTTTCAATAGTTAAAAGATATGATAAGCATCGCTACAATTCCTCTTTTGAAAGAGTATAGGGGGAGTATAGGGGGAGGTTGTCAACATTTTAGTATTATTCACACCAATATAGGTAACAAATAAAACATTATAAAGATATGCAACAAGTTTACGATAAAATTAATGAAACGGCTCGCATCATACAGTCGTACATCACAGAGCACACTCCTGAATTTGCTATTATTTTAGGTTCTGGACTGAATAAGTTAGAAGATGAAGTAGAAGTAATTTCTGAGATTAAATACAACAATATCCCTAACTTCCCTAAATCTACTGTAGAAGGACACAAAGGTAAACTGATTTACGGCAAAATAGAAAACCGCTATGTGCTAATGATGGCAGGGCGTGTGCATTATTACGAAGGATATACAATGCAAGAAGTAACCTTCCCAATACGCGTTTTTGCACAATTAGGTATTAAACGTCTGATTGTTTCTAACGCTTCAGGAGGGGTAAACCCTAACTTCTCAATAGGTGATGTAATGGTTATTCGCGATCATATCAATTTATTTCCTGAGCACCCTTTACGCGGTAAGAACTTAGACCTATTTGGTGCACGCTTCCCCGATATGAGCAAGCCTTATAACCAAGCTATGATAACCGAGCTCGAAAAGATAGCTAAGAAACATAAAATCAAGCTCCAAAAAGGAGTGTATGTAGGTTTGCAAGGTCCTTCTTTTGAAACTCCAGCCGAATATGGTATGGTGCGCATTTTAGGAGGTGATGCCGTAGGTATGAGCACCGTACCCGAAGTAATTGTAGCACGTCATCAGAATATGGAAGTGTGTGCTCTTTCAGTCATCACCGACTTAGGTGGTCCCGACATCTCCCCCGATGTATCACACGAAGAAGTACTCAACGCCGCTAATATCGCAATGCCAAACGTGATATTATTGGTGAAGAATTTGATTAAAAGCTATCAATAGTTTTTAGTTGTGGTATAAACTTTGCCAAAGTTTCAATAGCTTGTTGTGCTACAACCTTTGGCAAAGTTAAATTACCAAATTATTCACTTTTCACTCCTTACTCTTCACTTTTTACTTTTATAAGCTTTAGCACCTTCTCAGGGCAACGCACCGGTCTGAAAGTCTTCGCATCTACAAACACCAATACAGTATTAGCCGTAGAGAGTAATTCTCCTTTTTCATTGAGAATTTCATAGTTAAACTCTATTTTTGTAGAGGGTAATTCTTTTAATTTGGTACGAATAGTAATGAGCTCGTCATACAAAGCAGGCTTTTTATACTGAATTTGCAGGGATACCACAGGCATCATTATTCCTTCTTCTTCCATCGCCTTATAGGTAAAGCCAATAGACCTTAGCCACTCCACTCTTCCCAATTCAAGATACTGAGGATAATTCCCATAGTACACTACCCCCATTTGGTCAGTTTCTGCATAGCGTGTACGCAATACATAATCAAAATATAATTCTTTCATATTTAGATAGATATAAATATTAACAAAACATTAACAGTGCTCCCATATAAAATAAAAGTACAAAAACAAATGTTAAATATTTTTTTTATTCAAAAATTATTCACAACTTTGCTCACTGAAAAAACAACAGTTTTATCACCGGCAAAATTAGTAAAAAAATCTAATAATCAAATTTTTAGCTAAAAAGTAGCACTAAAAAAGATGAAAGAAGCAGCTGAAAAAGTCTGGAGTAGGTGTCTTGAATTCATAAAAGACAATATCACTGAACAACCATTTAACACTTGGTTCGCTCCTATCGTACCTGTGGAATTAGAGGGCAATACCCTAAAAATCAAAGTGCCCAGTAAATTCTTTTGCGAGTGGTTAGAAGAAAATTATATTTCTCTTCTCAAATCAGCTATGACTTTTACCTTAGGTGTAAACTCTCGCCTCGTATATATTGTCGATACTCCTCTTACTAAAGAACAACTTCCTAGTACTAATCGGCCAGAATTAGCAAAACAGACTTTGACTTTAGCTACTGAAACCAAAGACCCTGGACTTAAAAATCCTTTCGTAATACCTGGTATTCGCGAAATAACTGTTGATCCTCAGCTGAACTTACATCAGAACTTCGACAACTTTGTGGAGGGGGCTTCCAATCGTTTAGCCCGCTCTGCAGGTATGGCAGTTGCCAACAAACCTGGGGGCACGGCTTTCAATCCGCTGTTTATCTTCGGAGGAGTAGGTTTAGGTAAAACCCACTTGGCACACGCAATAGGGGTAGATATCAAAGAAAAATACCCTAAAAAGAAGGTGCTATACGTTTCTGCCGAAAAGTTCACCCAACAGTTTATCAGTGCTTCCACAGCCAAAGACAAAGATAAGAATACACTTAACGACTTTATTCACTTCTATCAGCTCATCGATGTGCTGATAGTTGATGATATTCAGTTCCTATCGGGGAAGGTAAAAACCCAAGATGCTTTCTTTCACATCTTCAATCACCTGCACCAAAATGGCAAACAGGTAATCCTCACTTCCGATAAAGCACCAGTTGATTTATTCGATATCGAACAGCGCTTGCTCTCTCGTTTTAAATGGGGACTTTCAGCCGAACTGCAAACGCCCGACTATGAAACGCGCTATAAGATATTAGAAAATAAATTCTATAATGATGGTGCTGAAATAGGTGACGATATCATCGCTTATTTAGCTGAAAATATTCGTACCAATGTGCGCGAACTCGAAGGGGTGAGTAATTCACTGATTGCACAAGCAGCTTTCAACCGCAAAGAGTACTCTATAGAACTCGCACAAAGCATTATTGATAAATCGGTAAAGAATAACCGAAACGATTTGACGATTGACCATATTCAGCAAATCATTGCCGATTACTTTAGTTTAGATATAGAATCTTTGCATTCCAAAACCAGAAAGCGCAATGTGGTACAAGCGCGACAGTTGGCGATGTTTTTCTCGAAGAAATACACCAAAAATTCACTTTCTACTATTGGAAGCCAGATAGGACAACGCGACCACGCTACGGTGTTACACGCTTGTAAAACGGTGGAAAACCTAATAGAAACCGACCGTGCATTCAAGAAATATGTAAGTGATTTGGAAACTAAATTCTCTGACTGATGCAATCCTTATCTCAACTATTACCACAAGAAGAACGATTAGCGGTAAGCAATGAGCAAAAATCTTTGAAAATAGGGCTTCCAAAAGAGCACTCCTTTCAAGAGTATCGCATTTGCTTAACTCCTGATGAAGTAGCGGTATTAGTAGCTAACGGACATCAAATACTAATAGAGGCAGGGGCAGGGGAGGAGGCTCATTTTTCCGATACCGACTATAGTGAGGCAGGTGCCGAACTCGTATACGATACCCAAGAAGTATTCGCGTGCCCTATTGTGCTAAAAGTTCAACCGCCCACTACTGATGAACTCGCTTACTTTAATGCCCAATCCGTATTGTTGTCGGCTTTACAACTTAACACGCAAGATAAAGCTTACTTCGAGACGCTTGCACAAAAGCAAATCACTGCCTTAGCTTTTGAATATATAAAGGACGAAGCAGAAAATCACCCTATACAGCAGTCGGTTGATGAGCTCACAGGTATCGCAGCTGTGCTCACCGCCTCTGAACTACTTGCAAAAGAAAACCAACTCTTACTCGGCAATATCACCGGAATACCGCCTACTGAGGTAGTACTTTTGGGAGCAAATGAACTGACCAAAGCCGCTGCCAAAACTGTCTTAGGATTGGGTGCCAATGTAAAGATATTTGCTTCTTCTCTCAACGATTTGAGAAAACTGCGCACACATTTGCCCTCCTCAGTATATACCGCTACTTTGCAACCTCAGTTGCTCCGAGAAGCCTTAACACATTGCCACGTGCTTATAGGGGCTATGAGTGGAGAATGTCGCTCGCCCATAGTAGTAACCGAAGAGATGGTACAACAAATGAAGCGTGGTGCTGTGATAGTAGATGCTAGTATTGGCATAGGGGGCTGTATAGAAACCAGTAAGCTTACCACTTTAGAACAACTTACCTTTACAAAATACGAAGTAGTACATTGTGGAGTGCCTAATTTACCTTCCCGTTATGCTCATACAGCTTCAACTTTGCTCAGCAATACCCTATTACCTTACTTACTAAAAATAGGAGAGGAGGGAGGTGTAGAAAACCTATTACAAATAGACAAAGGTTTTAGAAATGGACTCTATTCTTATCACGGAATCCTTACTCATCACAACATCTCCGAGTGGTTCGGATTGCCTTACAAACCTTTACATTTATTGTTTTTATAGACACAGAATAAGTTTTCTTAATACTTTGATAATAAAATGTCCGAGAAGTTACCTCTATAACTTCTCGGACATTTTGCTATTGTATTGTTTCTAACTTCAATTTTCTGTTTTGTTAAGACCTTCTAATACTGAATCAAAGAACAACAACATTTCGCGAGCGTGGTATTTGCCGTATTTGTTGAAAGTTGCTTGTGTTTTAGTATCGGGTTTCCAATCGAAGAAAGCGTGATTGGCACCTCCTACTTGTATATACTCCACCCTCTGACCGGCTTTGGAAAGGGCTCGTTCGTAAGCTTTAACCTCTTCATCTTTTATAAGTCCATCTTCTGAACCTCTAAACAACAATTGGGGTACTGTTCTTTTAGAAGCCTCTGGAATACTGTTGATAGGTGCAATTTCATTTAAATAAGGATAGTTTTTAAAGCGATTGGTGAGCATTTCAGGGCGAAATACCCCATAGCTGGGTACAGCAGCTTTGATAGCTTTAGCCAACTCATTGCGCACTTGTGCCACAGTTTTCCCTTTAGGCATATAGGTAGGCATAAATTCGTAAACACCTTGCGTTTTACCAAAACCTCTATCGCCTATGCGTTCTACAAAATTCGCTGCTGAAGCCGATAAATGTCCTCCCGCACTATCGCCCGTAAGAAGTAATTTACTGCTATCGCCTCCGTATTTAGCAGCGTTTTCAGCAATGTGTAACAAAGCCCCATACACATCTTCTATAATTTGATGCAATTGAGTAGGAGTACTATCTCCGTCAAGTTTGTCTATCCAGCGATAATCAATGTTGAAAACCACATATCTGCCACTGTTTGCTAGTTCGCGTGCCAAACCTCTCATCACCGATTCGGTATTGGAGCTCCATCCACCTCCGTGAATAATTACGATACAAGGTAGGTTTTGCTTACCTTTAGGACTATATACATCGTATTTCAGCGGTTTTACTCCCGGTTTAGCATAAACAATATCTTGCACTACTTTCAGATTAGCTTCCGCTTTTCTAGGTATAAAACAAGCTCCTACATTCATATCTTTGTCTACTTTCACTTTGAACTCAGGTGTAGATTGTTCATAAAACATAGCTCCCCACTGTTCTGGTAAAGAGTAATAGCCACTATCAAAAATATAGCCAGTGGCAGGAGTTGCTTTGAGTGTAAGAACCGTGCCTGCTTTTACCATTCCGTCTTTAGGCAAAGTAGGACTAATAGTATACGAACCATTACGTGCCTCATCAGGCGTTACTTTGAATTTGTTTTGTGCTTGTAGCCCTACAACAAATAGGGTTATAGCACTGAATAGTATGCATTTTTTCATATATAGATAAATTAGTAATTTTACTTTTTATGACTTTTGTACTTAACGTTGCGAGCATCTTTGATTACACCTTTCCAATTGTCAGGTATTTGGGTAGACAACAAAGCTAAAGGTTCTACTTTATCTAAAATAATCTATAATAAGGCTTGTCCGGAAGTACCAAAGTTGGGCAAAAAACATCGACCTTGTATTAATGACTAAAATAATATTCTAATACTTTTAGCTTAAAAATATATTGATATTTAGCTTTAACAAAATCGTTTTGAGCATTCTCATACTGATATTTAGCTTGACTAAAATCAAAAGTATTCATTAAACCTACATTATGACGCTCTTGCGCATAACTAAACGCCTGTTGTTTTGCTTGTACCGTCTTTTCACTTGCTTCATATAGCTTTTTAGCATTCGAAGCATCGTTATAGGCTTGATAAATGTTCTTCTCAGAAGTAAGTTCTGCTTGTTCTTTAGCAAATTGACTTTTTAAAAAATTTAATCGCTGACGTTTTACAGTTCCTAAAGTTGAAAATCCGTTAAAAATAGGAATATTAAGCGATAACCCTGCATACATACCTTTATTCGCATCAAGCTGTTGCCAAAAATCTTGCGCTTGCTTCTTACTCCATCGTGAACTATAACCCCATTGAGCAGAAAGACGCGGTGAATAAGCCGATTGTGATAAGCGCAAATTATTTTGAGCTACTTGCATATTTGCTTCGGCTAATTTTACATCGCTCATTACTTCTTTGGCACGCTCATAAATCTCTTCAGGAGTTTTATTGAGAATATCAGCAGAAGGTTGCTCAAAAGCACTATCTGCAATATCAAAATCTCGATAGTTTTTTAACAAAAGTAATTGTGCCAAACCCATTTTGGCAATAAAGAGAGCGTTTTCGGTAGCTATTATTTGTTGTTCTTGTGTGAGCAGTTGTGCTTCGGCTTCATAAATATCTCCTTTGGGTAAAGAACCTGCACCAATAAGTTCACGGGTGCGCGTTAAACTTTCCTTTGAAATTTCTAACTGTGCTTTCAAATTCTTGATTTGTTCTTTATTGCTCAACACTTCAGCATAGGCATTGATAATCATCAGTACTATATCGTCTTTCATTTTATCTAACTGATATTGAGAAGCTATACGATTAAGTTCCGCCTGATGTAACTTGCGCCAATTTTGTAGTCCTGCAAAAAGAGTAAGGTCTACGCTTACTCCTCCTGATGCCGATTGAAAGAAAGCATTTTCAAACTGATTGGTTACAGGATTGATATTTTTTCCCTCATTTAAGTTATAAGATGCATTGCCATTCACCGAGGGCAAGAAACCTGCTTTGGCTTGCATTTTATCAATATCTGTGGCTTTTAAATCTATTTCCGATTGTTTAATAGATAGGTTATTTTCTTTGGCATACTGAATACAGTCGCTTAATGTCCACAGTTTTTGTGCTACTACTGAAAAAGGCAGTAAACAAAATAAAATAAATAACTTTTTCATCATTTTGTTCTATTCAATAAGTTGATTTTATGTATAGTTTCCGAATTATTATATATACAAAGTAATTCGTTCTTAACTATTTATCATTACAAAAAATACCTTGTTGGGACGCACTGCCTAACAAGGTATTTCTTTTTACCGTTTGTCCTCAATACCGAATTCTTTCCATTGTGTTTGAGGAATATCAATTTTTATGAGTTTTTTAATGAAAGATACTTTACTTTCTATTTCGGTAATAGTTTTACTAAGCTCTTGAGTCTTAGTTTTGAGGTCGGCTTTGAGCTTTTCTTGTTCGCTGTTGAGTGTTTCCATCTTCTTTCGGAGTTCTTCGAGCTTGGTAATGTCTTCGGCTTTCACACCCAAAGGCAATTTGTCATTACGACCTTTTAATCCGTCAATCATCACTTGCGATTCGACTAAATTGGTTGAATAAGTTTTCTTTGCCATAAGATTGTCAATTAAATTTTATGAAATAATTACTTGTTTTATTTGTTTCCCAGATAGGAAATCGTTTTACTAAGATAGTTTTTTCAGTTCCCAACATAGGAAATCATTTTCCCGAGATAGTTTTTTTGGTTTTCTATATGAAAAATCGTTTTATTAAGATATATTTTTTAATTCTCCATATAAAAAATTGTTTTCCTCAGATAGTTTTCTCTTCTTTTATATAAGAAGCAGAAAAAACGTATCTTCTGAGATTTCTTTGCAAAGATATGTATTATTTTTTAATAAACAAAGGAAAAAGATTATTTATCGCAGAAAATCTTTCATTAATAGAAAAAATGTGATTAATAAGAAAACTTTTTATATCAGTTGAGCCAACCGCTGAGTAAGGGCTTTTCGGCTGTATTGTTCTACTTTTTTGGGGTTAGTTTTAAGTGTTTTATGTTGGAATTGATGATAGAACTCTACTATTTTGGCTTTCATCTGAGAGGCATCGGTATATCCCACAAAAGTACCTGTTTGTGTTTCAGTGAGAATAGGTGTAACATCCCAGTTATGAGGTCCTATGGCGAGAATAGGTCGCCCCGAAATCATATATTCAAACAGTTTACCCGGAATAATACCTTGTGTTTCTTCGGAATCTATTTCGATGAGCAACAATACTTGCGATTGCTTTTGCAAACCAATAGCTTCTTGATGGTTAATATAACCTTTATTAATATAATAAGGTGTAAGTCCGTTATGGTGAATATCTTCTTCGATTTCTTCACTTACTTTGCCTGCAAAACAAAGTGTGAAATCTTCGGCAAAATGAGGTTCTTTGCGTATTAATTCGGCTAATATTTTCCACAGCATTTTGGGGTTTCTATCTGATAATAAGGAACCTATGTGCGAAATAAGGAATTTATTGGATAGGGGAGGGGTGGTTGTTTTTTCCTCATCATAACCATTGGTAATTACCTCAATAGGAGTATTGGTAAGCTGCCGAAAGTCTTTTTGCGTCTTGAAACTTGTTGTAATCACCAAGTCTGATTGTTGTAACACTTCTTTTTCCCAATAATGCTGACGTTTATCTGCCCATTTAGTAAGGCGTAAATCTTTGTAATAACCAATAGTTGTCCACGGGTCGCGGAAATCGCTAATCCATTTGAGGTGAGGAATTTGTTTCTTTAACTCATAACCTATAAGGTGTACGCTGTGAGGAGGCGAAGTGGTGATAATAGTTTCTATCTGGTTTTCTTTTATAAACTTATTCAGATACTTTACAGAAGGTTTTATCCAGAATTTACGAGCATCGGGAATGAAGCAATTACCACGTATCCAAAGTAATACTTTATCTAAAATAGAAACTTTTTTACGCGGAATGATACCTGAACTAATTTTTTGGGTTTTCTTTTTAGAGAATAACGAAGCCCAAGCATAAGGTTCCCATATAGGACGTTTAATAATTTGTATATCAGTAGGCAAATCGTTTCCTATTTCATTGTCGATGATAGGATAAGTTGGGTTTTCAGGAATATATACAATAGGTTCTATATTAAAATCTCGTAAATATTTTACGAATTTTAACCAACGCTGTACACCAGGTCCGCCAGCAGGCGCCCAATAATAAGTGATGATAAGTACCTTTCTCATATCTTTTTCCCTATCTTTTATTTGACATAATATACATTATAACCATTTTACAATAGGTGTTTTTTTTCTATGAAATAACACCGCTACCCACTAATTCATCTCCGCTGTACCAGGCAGCAAATTGTCCCTCAGTAATAGCACTTTGAGGTTCTGAAAAATGAATATACAAACCGTTTTCGACTTTATATAAAACCGCTTTCTGTAATGGCTGACGATAGCGTATACGTACCATAAACTCTTTCGATTCATATACTTTTAATGCCAAATCTTCTCGAATCCAATGTTCATCAGGGGCTGCGATAAACAAAGCACTGCGGAACAATCCGCGATGTGTGTGTCCTTGTCCTGTATAGATGATATTCTTCTCGATATCAGTTTCTATGATAAATAAAGGTTCTTTGGTTCCTCCTACATTTAAGCCTTTGCGTTGCCCTTTGGTAAAATAATGAGCCCCTTGATGGATACCTACTTTTTTACCGTCTTCTGGTTGATAAACAAAACGTTGTGACAAATATTTTAATTCGTCTTCATAAGTTTCAAAAAGGCGTAGCATATCAAAGTCAGTATATCCTTTCCAATCATTGGGGATTTCAATAATATCGCCTTGTTGGGGTTGTAGTTTTTGTTGTAGAAACTCAGGTAAACGCACTTTTCCTACAAAGCAAAGTCCCTGAGAATCTTTTTTATCAGCGGTTATCAAATCTTGAGCTTTGGCAATGGCTCTTACTTCTGATTTCTGTAATTCCCCGATAGGGAAAAGTGCTTTACTAAGTTGGTCCTGTGAAAGCTGACATAGGAAATATGATTGATCTTTATTTTCATCTTTCCCCGATAGTAACCGGTAGATTTTTTCACCGTTTATCTCTATTTCTTCTTTGCGACAATAGTGTCCCGTTGCTACGTAATCGGCACCTAAACTAAGGGCGAGCTTCATAAAGACATCAAACTTGATTTCTCGATTACACAACACATCGGGATTGGGCGTTCTGCCGTGTTCGTATTCATTGAACATATAATCGACAATACGGGCTTTGTAGGGTTCACTCATATCCACTGTTTGGAATGGAATACCGAGCTTTTCGGCTACTAAAAGTGCATCATTACTATCTTCTAACCAAGGACATTCATCTGAAATAGTAACCGAATCATCGTGCCAATTCTTCATAAAAAGGCCTATCACTTCATACCCTTGTTCTTTTAACAAATAGGCAGCTACGCTACTATCTACTCCCCCACTAAGTCCTACTACTACTCTTTTCATTTTATTCTCTTCTTATGTTCTTCTTCCTATAAAAATATAATACTGATAGCATTACCAATATCAAAAGCAATAATGGATACACAAATACTTTTACTTGCCAACTGCTGGCACTTTCGGCTACTTTTTCCTTATCTAAGAAAGCCAATTGTACTTTCTTATTCCGCAAACTCAAAAACTCAGTATCGTCTAAGAGGTAATTTAAAGCATTCTGCAAGAAAGCTTTATTGTCATAATATTTGCTTGTCCATTTATCAAAACCGAGTTCTAAGGGAATATTATTTTTGCTATCTATATCGTTTTTGATAATATCACCATCAGCCACTACAAGCATTTTAGTAGGTTTGCTTCTATCAGCTTTTTCTTTGAGGTTTATGGGACGAATACGGTCTTTATAAACTGAGTTAAACTCACCTTCCAAAAGCACTGCTAAGGGAATATTTCCGTGTTTGTAGGCTTCTTTATTCTGGTTATTGGGGTCGAAGCGCAAGTTGATTTCGCGTGGGGTGCCATCTGCTTTTGAGAAAGATGAACTGGCGAGAAGCACTGTTTTCTTCACTCCGTTTTTCAGCGTATCGATGCTATTGGCAAACTGAAACCTCACTGTATCTAAATGATTGTTGATAAGGTGATTATTACCTGAAATCACCAGCGGATTATATACCCAAGGAATAGGTATATAACGGGTTTGAGAGCCATCGCCTGTGGCTACTATGATTTCAGAAAAGTACAAATCGTTTACCAAAGTGTAATTGATACGGAAACCATATTGGAAAAACATATCGGTAAGGTTTAGATTGACGGGCATTGCCATTGTCATTCCGCCTGTTTTGTACATATCTTCTAAAGAAACCGCAACATTGTCAATCAGCCATAGAGCACGACCGCCATTCATTATATACTGGTCTACGACCTGCTTTTGAGCATCGGTGAAAGGCTCAGTAGGCTTAGGCACGAGCAGTAAATCGAATTTTTCGAGGTCGTGTAGAGTCTTCTCGGGGTTGGTAGCCACCGAATCGAGGGTGAAAGGTGCTATAAAGTAGTATTCGCGCGCTGTTTTAAGGAAGTCGGCCATATAGATATCTTTCAATGCACCATTACTTCTGAGCACTGCGATTTTCTTCTTTTTATCTAAGGCAAACTTATAAAGCGCATCGGTAAAATTGTATTCCAATTTCTGTACTGAATTCTGTACCTGCTCTTGGTCGGTAGAGCCGAGTTTGTTCACAAAGAGACGAACGCGCTCACTCTTCTTACCATCACTAATGACTGCCCAAGGGAAAATATACTCAATAGAAGATTTTCCTGCTTCATTTTGAGTGATTTGCAAGGGCTGATAGCCATTATTTATCAGTTCTTGAATCACACTTTCGGGGTGCTCCTCCCCTTCTAATGGGTTTACAAAATTGACGATAATGTTGTTATTGGCAGCAGCATACTCATCTAATAACTGAATTGTTTCAGTCTGTAATTTCTTAAATTCGGTAGGGATATTGCCTTTCAGTAATACATCAATCACAATAGGATTCTGTATTTTAGCAAGTGTTTTCTTGCTCACCTCAGAGAGCGTATAACGTTTGTCTTGGGTGAGGTCTATCCGCGTGTGCCATTGTTTGGCGATATAATTGATTGCAAGGAGGCACACTAAGGCTATAACTACCTTGCTAATAGAGTTTTGAAAGAGTTTTTTCATTGTTTGTAGGCTTTGAGTGATAAGGTAGTGAGATATATGAAGAATGAGATAACAGAGAGGAAATACACGATATTTCGGGTGTCGAGCACTCCCCTACTGATAGCATCGAAATGCGTTTGGAAGCCTACCCCACCAAAATCTTCGGGGGCTACAAAGGCAATAAGCTGGTCGATACCAAAGAAGAAAAAGAAGCACAGAAAGGCCGCTAACACAAAGGAAATGATTTGGTTACTACTTATAGACGACGCCCATAAGCCTACTGAGGCAAAGGTGGCTACCAGCAAAAACAAGGCAATATAAGAACCCACGGTGCCTGCTATATCTAAGTTGCCTACGGGGTTGCCGAATACCCATACCATATAGACGTACAGGGCTGATGGCAAAAGGATTACAAAGAGTAAGAAGAGAATACCCAAGTACTTGCCGAGCACCATTTGCAGGGTGCTGACCGGTTTGGTGAACAAAAGGGCTAACATACCGCTTTTTTTCTCTTCGGAGATGCTTCTCATCGTAAGGGCGGGTACTAAAAAGACAAAAAACCAAGACGAAAGCCTAAAAAAAGGCAACAAATCGGCGAAACCAGCATTGAAAATGTTGTAATCTGTTTTAAAGACCCATAGGAACAAGCCGTTAAGCACGATAAAGAGCCCAATGATAGTAAAACCAATGGGCGAAGTGAAGAAATAACGGATTTCTTTTTTGAATAGTGCGTACATTTTTATAGTTAAGAGTAAGAGTTTGAGATTTAAAAAGTCTTTAACAATAATCTTTATTCTTAATGATTTTTCAGCGTGCAAAAATACAAAAATAATATGATATTACCACTATAGGGGCTATAAAAGTTAGTAACAATTATCATATTTTCAAGAGTATTGGTTTCTTATTGTGAAAAATGTAATGCTTATTTTGTTTTCTTTTACCTTGCTTTCTTTCCTTTTCCACTTAATAAAATAATAAAAGTGAAAAGTTGAAAAAACATTGAAAAAAATACATTATAGCAGTTATCTTTTTCTACAAAACTATTATTTTATAGTTTTCTCAGTAACAGATATAGGTCATTGTCACGTTCTAAAAAAGGTTGTTATAATTAATTATTGTTTTATTAGTAATATTTTTTATTTTTGGAATCCCCCTCCCCTACCCTTTTTGGATATTGCATTATTTTCAATAAAAAAAACGATTTATTGCAAATCTTTCAAAGAAGTCAAAAACCAGTCTTAGAGTGCTGGCAAAAAAAGCGGTATTTTGTTAGGCTGTTTGGGGTTTTTGTGGTATATTTGCGCCTGATTTCAGAAAATGTAATAAATTGATGTAAAAATCATATTATATGAGTTCAAAGTTTTTTACTAATACAGGAGGAAATACCTTATTTAAGAAGTTTGAAGGGATTATTAAAGCAATGAAACCAGCAGCTTTTAAAGCTGTTTCAGCTTATTTTCGTTCTTCAGGCTACTTCAAAATGCGCGAAATGCTAAAAGAAGTAGAAGAAGTTAAGATATTAGTTGGTATCAATGTAGATACTCTTATAGCTGATGCTCAAAAAAGAGGAATTCTCTACTTTAAAAATTCGGACAAAACTAAACAAGAGTTTGAAAAGTGGTTTATCGAGGATGTAAAAGAAGCTCAATACTCTAAAGAAGTAGAAGAAAGTATTTTGCAGTTTATTCAAGATATTGTAGATAAGCGCATTGAAGTAAGGGTACACAATAGTCAATCTATTCACGCTAAATTCTATATTATTTTACCAAAAGAACATAGTGAATATACTGATGGTTGGGTAGTAATGGGCTCTTCTAACCTTACTGAGGCAGGTATTGGTAGTAAAAAAGCTCCTAACTATGAATTGAATATAGCTTTAAAGGATTTTGATGATGTAGAATTTGCAAAAAAAGAGTTTGATAAACTATGGGAAGACTCTGATGTATTACTTCCTGCTGATGTAGACGGACTAATTAAGAAAACTTATATTGGGCAAGCGTTTACTCCTTTTGAAATATTTATAAAACTACTTATAGAGTATTTTGGGAAAAATATAGATTACGACCCTAATACAGTGGGCGACTTACCCTCAACCTACAAAAAGTTAAGTTATCAAATAGATGCTGTAAACCAAGGATTTGAAATGCTACAAAAACACAATGGTTTTTTCTTAGCTGATGTAGTTGGGTTAGGGAAAACAGTTATAGCCTCGATGATAGCCAAACGTTTTTGTATAGCTAATGGTTTTGCACAAACTAAAATATTAGTAGTTACTCCTCCAGCAGTAGAAAAGAACTGGAAGCAAACTTTTAAACTTTTTAGGTTAGATAAGAATACTAAGTTTATTACCAATGGTAGTCTTAATAAAATAGTAGATGAAAAGGATTTGGATAACTATTGGGAAATAGATGAATATGATTTAATTTTAGTAGATGAAGCACATAAATATCGCAATCATAGATCGCAAGGTTTTGATTACTTACAACGAATTTGTAAAACCCCACGAAAAGCTGAAGGACTTATAGAGGGAGATAAGAAAAAAGTAATACTTATTTCAGCAACACCTCTTAATAACCGTCCAGAAGATCTTTATTATCAAGTACAACTATTCCAAGATATTCGTACAAGTACTTTGGAAAAAGTAAATAATTTGCAAAACTTCTTTGCTCCATTAATTCGTGAATACAAAGATATTATGAATACTACCACTCCTGATATGGGAAAAGTAAGGAATATCTATAAGCAAATTCGTGAAAAAGTAATTGCTGAGATTACAGTGCGCAGAACACGGAAAGACCTTAAGAAATATCCTAAATATTTAGATGATTTAAAAGATCAAGGTATTATTTTCCCTGAAATTGCACCTTTACAAACTGTCGAATACCAATTTAATATTCCTCTTGGTAGATTGTTTTATGATACAATATTTAACTTAACAGATGATAATAAAATAGGTTATTATCGTTATCAGGCTATTCGCTTTTTGAACAAAGAGATACAAGAAGAATACTATGAAAAAGCTGAATTAGTATCTCAATCGTTAGCGGGTATTATGAAAACTTTAATGGTGAAGCGTTTGGAAAGTAGTTTCGTAGCTTTTAAGAAAACATTAGAGAACTTATTAAAATCAACCCAGCGGATGATTGAAATGTTTGAAAATGACAGAGTTTATATTGCGCCTGACTTAAATATCAACACTTTATATGAAAAAGGTTTTTCGGAAGAGGAAATAGAAGAAATAATCCTTCAGAAAAATACAAAAAATGCAAGAAATAATATTTTTTCGACAGATGATTTTGATCCTGTACTCTTAGAAGGATTAAAAAAAGATGCAAATTCACTGAAAACGCTTTTTGAAAAATGGCAAAAGATAAAGAATGACCCTAAAATAGATAAGTTATTTAGCATTTTAAATAGTACTTTACTTGATAAAGAAAAGAATCCTTCACAACAGTTAATTATTTTTACTGAAAGTAATGATACAGCTGATTATTTAACAGAAAAACTTTCAACTAAAATATCTCCTAACAAAATATTGAAAGTTTCTTCAGAAAATAGAAGTAAAATATTTGATGATATTCAAGCTAACTTTGATGCTAACTATACAAAAGAGCGAAAAAATGATTTGCAAATACTCATTACTACCGATGTGCTTGCTGAGGGTATCAACTTGCATCGTGCCAATGTATTGTTAAATTATGATACCCCTTGGAATGCTACTAAGCTAATGCAACGACTTGGACGTATCAACCGAATAGGAAGTGAAGCAGGGATTGTGTATAACTTTATTTTTTACCCTTCAGCACAAGGTGATGAAGAAATAAAATTATACAAAAAAGCCTATATCAAACTGCAAGGTTTCCATTCTGCTTTTGGAGAAGATGCACAAGTATTCTCTAAAGAAGAATTAGTAGAACAATTTGAACTTTTCAAAGAAGGAGGTGAAGGAGAAGAAGACAAACGTTTGCACTATCTACGCTTTATCCGTGAATTTAAGGATAATAACCCTAAGGAATTTAAACGTATTTCTAACATTCCTTTCAAAGCTCGTACAGCTCGTAAAAACGAAAACACTTCATTTGATGATGTAAAAAATGGTTCTATCATTTTTATGAAATCACCTTATAAAAGTGAATTTTATAGAGTGAATGGAAAAGAAGAAATAGAAAGTATTGACTTTTTAGAAGCAGCCGAACGCTTTGAAGCTACTGTTTCGGAGAAAGGTTTTGAGGTGCCAGCATCTCATTATAAAGATGTAAATTTGGCACAAAGTAAGTTTGAAAATGATACCATACAAGCTAATATTGAAACTGTAACTCCGACTGATAAAGCAGATGGAAATACAATGCAAGCTAAAAAATTCTTACGTGATATAAAAGGGACTTTAAATAACGAAGAACTAAAAATAGCTTGCGATCAGCTTATCAAACTTATTGACAAAGGTACTTTTACAAATATACCTACTGATGTAAAGAAGATACGTCAGCAGTTAGATAAACAAAAAATAACATTTGGAAATGCACAACAACTTATTCTGAATTTAGCTAATAAATACGCAGTATCATCTTTTGATAGTATAAAAAATAATAAGGAAAAAGCATTGGATATATTACCCGAAATAGTAATCACTGAAACATTTATTAAATAGTATGAAAAATTTAAGACAAATACTCTCATCTCCTTATCATCAGGAAGATTGGATTAGCTTCTTGAAAGAGCTTTTTGCTCATAATTCAGGTACAGGAGTTATATTGCAAAAACCTCAAAGAATAGAGCTTCCTAAAAGTGAAAAAGTGAGAGAAGCTTATGAATTAGGAAGTTATGAAACTACCGAAGGGAGGCTTATTGGTATTTACCAAGTAAATATTAGTGAAGATATGTTGCTATATCGCAACAAAGTAGGTCTTCGCCAATTGATGAAGAATATCTACAAATATAATGTAGATGGCGTGTTGGTAGTTTTTGTACAAGAAAAGAAATGGCGATTGTCATATATTTCTGAAATCATAAAAGAAGTAGATGAGAAAGGTAAGATTATTAAGGAAATTACTAATGAAAAACGTTTCACCTACTTGTTAGGAGAAGGAGAAAAAATAAAAACAGCCACAGATAGACTTCAACTTTTAGTAGGAAAAGAGCTTTCGTTAGAAGATTTTAAAAATGCCTTTGCAGTAGAGGCACTTAATAATGATTTCTTTGATAGATATAAAGATATCTATGAGGATTTTGTACAACATATTACAGGAGTTCGCTACGAGAAAAAGGGAAATAAGTATATCGAAAATAAAAAACATCAACCACACCCTAATTTTGATGGTTATAAGGACTATAAAGATTATCCTATGCCACATCCTGATAGTGAAACTAAGCTATTTAAAAATAGAGAGTTTCAAAATCTTTTTAGAGGAAATGAAAAAGCAGTCCGTGATTTTGTAAAACGGATGATGGGGCGTATTGTCTTTTTGTACTTTATACAAAAGAAAGGCTGGTTAGCAGTACCTAAGGGTAAAAATTGGGGAGAAGGTAATTATAATTATTTATACCAATTGTATAAAGAAACACCTAGAGAAGACCAACCCTATTTTTATGAAAAATATTTAGTGCCATTATTTTTTGAATGTTTTACAGATAAAAAGTCAGAGAGTGAAATAAATGAGTTCCGTTTTCCTTATCTTAATGGTGGTCTATTTGATAAAACACAAGACCAGCATTTTGATAAGGTAAATTTACCTTACTCTATTTTTACTGAACTTTTTGATACTTTTAAGTCCTACAACTTCACTGTTTATGAAGATGCTCCTAATGAGCATACCGTAGCCGTAGACCCTGAAATGTTAGGACATATCTTTGAAAATCTTTTGGAAGACAATAAGGATAAAGGGGCTTTCTATACCCCTAAAGAAATTGTACATTATATGTGCAAAGAAAGCCTAAAAATTTCTTTACTTTCTAAAATAGTTCCAGATAATAATCAATCAGAAAAAGCAAAAGATGTTATTACAAAAATAATAGAGCATCAACCACTTAATGAAGATGAAAAAAGTTATGTAAAAGAAAAAGGGAATATTATTACTACCTCTTTAGAAAATGTAAAAATATGTGATCCTGCTATTGGGTCTGGAGCCTTCCCTATGGGACTTTTGCAAGAAATATACTATATCAAAATTACCTTGCAACAATTAGGAATAACAACAGAACAGACCGATGCTCAGATTAAAAAACATATCATTGAGCAAAATATCTATGGAGTTGATATTGATGCAGGTGCAGTAGACATAGCCCGCTTGCGATTTTGGTTAAGTTTAGTAGTAGATGAACAACTTCCACAGCCACTTCCAAACTTAGACTTTAAGATTATGCAAGGGAATAGCTTATTAGAAAGCTATCAGGGAGTAGATTTGAGCCATATAGGTGAGGACGATGAGGTACTTATGGATGAGCAAATGAGTTTTGACTTTGGAGATAGCTATAAAACAGCTAAACAACTTGCTGTTTTTAGCAAAATCAATAAAGAACAGATTCAGAAATTAATGAATGAGTATTTTGCTACCACAGAAAATAAAAAAGTAAAGCTAAAAGAAATAAATAATATTATTGAGGGAAAAATACATACCCAAATTTATTTGGAAAAAGAAAAAGTTTCTTCTCTGACTAAAGAATTCTTTAAAAAATTTGGTCTTAAATCTGAACAAGATTTAAAAGGAAAAATTGATTTAGGTAGTATATCTGAAAAAGGGAAAGAGTACAAAAAATATTTAGCAAATAAAAAACGCCTTGCAGAACTTGATATAATTGAGGGGGAATTACTAAGTTTTCAAACAAAGATAGAACGTCCTTATTTTCTTTGGCATTTATACTTTAAAGAAGTTTTTGACAAAGGAGGTTTCGATATTGTAATTGGAAATCCACCGTATGTTTCAACAAAAGGAATCTCTGAGGAAGATAAACCTCTATTAGAATATGAATTTAATTTTTCTGATGACTTGTATAATCATTTCTTTTTTAAAGGATATCAAATATTAAGTAATAAAGGAGTACTTTCTTTTATTACTTCTAAAACCTTTTGGACTACACAAACTAAAAGAAACTTACGAGATTTATTGCTTTCTCAGCGATTAGAATATATTTTTGATACTGGCAATCCGTTTGAGTCGGCTATGGTGGATACTTGTATTACCTCTTTTTCTAAAATAAAACCTGAAAATAATACGCTTTTGTTTTTAGATGGAAGTAAGGACTTGGAAAAGCCTTTGCGTTATGAAGTAACCCAAAATGTATTTATTGACACCCAAAACTCAGTGATATTCAAACCTACCGAATACAATATGAAAATTCATAGTTTATATGGTAAAAAAGTAAAGGAACTTTATGAGCGGTGGTGGGATAAAATATCTGCCAGTAAGAACATTACTAAGTACAGCAAAGAATTAGAGGCTTATAGACAAAGTTTGCAACCGGGTGATATTGCTCTGTTAGGTTGTTTGACTGAAGGAGGACAAGGATTGGCTACTGCTAATAATGGTAAATATATAGCAGTAAGAAAATCTACCAAATGGGCTAAAAATATATTAGAATCGCGTCCTAAAAAACTTTTAGAGGTAGTAAAACGGTATAAAACATCTGTTAAGGTTGCTAATGAGGAAGAAGCAAAAGACTATTTAGCTACTCTTTCAGAAGAACGGATAGCCACACTTTTTGATGAACTAAAAGAGACATTTGGTAGAGATATTTTTGGGCAAGGCTATATTTACCGACTTATAGAAGATGACGAAATGGCTGATGTAGAAACTCTTACCCAAGATGAAAAAGACAATGGTATAGAGCCTACTAAGAAGTTCTATGTACCTTATGATAAGGGTGATAAAGACGGAAATCGCTGGTATTTAGAAACACCTTTTGCCATAGCTTGGAGCAAAGAAAATGTCGGCTTTTTAAAATCCAACTCAGGTAAAAAAGGGGAAGGTATGCCTGTGGTCAGAAATCCTCAGTATTACTTTAAGGAGGGCTTTTGTTGGACTAATGTTCTAAATCCACAAGCAAGATTATTGAAAACAAATTAAAATTAAAATCTGTAAATGATGTAGGTTCAATGTCTTTAAGTTCTATTATTGACAAAATTCCAGATTTTTATTTTGTGATTCTTCTTAACTCAGATATACTATTTAATTATTACAGAGATTTTTAAATATTACTGTAAATATACAAATTAATGATATTAGACAATTGCCTATTATAATTCCCACACAAGAACAATTACAAATTTATAAGAAATTATTTGATGAAATAATTGTAGTCAAAAAACAAGAATTTAATAGTATAATTGATGATATCACCTTTGAAATAGAATAAAAAGAAAAGAATTTCAATTAAATAAATTAGTAAATGAGCTATATAGCATATAACTCATTTACCAAAATATCTATTTTTTGTTGAATAGTATCAAGTTCTATCTCATTTAAGCGATTTTTTTTTATTTGAACTGCTTGTTTAAAAAGTTTTTCAAATTTATCTAAGGTGTCTTTATTAGGTATAATAATAGGTAATTGTCGAGCATCATTGATTTGAAAAGTCTGAGTATTGTTAACGAACTCATCTACATAGAAGCTTATAAAATTGGAGTTTATTAAACATACAAAATAAAATGCAGGTATTCTATTAGCGAGAGAATATAAACTCATACTCTTTACATCATTAATAGTCTTTAATTTTATACGACATTTTAAAAACGTTGTATTAATATCGGAATAACAAAAGCCCTCTCTAAAATAGAACTGATACCCTTGATATCTTGCTTTTGGGTCAGTTTTAAGATATCCGACACTATAATTGGTACAATTTTATTATATTAAAAGAAAAACTAATTTTTATGGTGTACGGATATATTAGGGTCAGCACTGACCGACAGACAGTAGAAAACCAACGTTTTGAGATAAAAAACTTTTGTAAGAAAGAAGCTCTAAAAGTAGATACTTGGATAGAAGAAACTATTAGTGGCACTAAAGATGTAGATAAGCGAAAATTGGGGGCTTTACTTGCTAAAATGCAGAAAGGAGATATTCTTATTTGTTCAGAGCTCTCCCGTTTAGGACGTAATTTACTTATGATAATGGCAATCCTAAATGAATGTATGAAAAACGACATTCAAGTATGGACAATCAAAGATAATTACCGCTTAGGGAGTGACATTAGTAGTAAAGTATTAGCTTTTGCTTTTGGACTATCGGCTGAAATTGAGCGTAACCTTATCAGTCAGCGCACCAAAGAAGCCTTAGCTCGCAAAAAGGCTGAAGGGGTTTTTATTGGTCGCCCCAAAGGAAGTCTTTCAAAAAAAGTTAAGCTAACGGGAAACGAGGATAAAATACGAAAGTATATAAAAAAAGGATTATCTCAGCGTGAAATTAGCTTAAAACTAAAAGTTTCTAAGGGCACTGTAAATCGTTTTATCAAACGTGAAAAACTACATATTTACAAGAAAAGTTAGCTTTATCAAAGATTTTATTTTCAGTAAATTCACTGTCAGGTGAAATTTCGTGTAAATTCGTGTAATTCGTGGGAGATAAAAACTATATCTCCTCCCCATAGTTCCCAAACCTCCCATTATCGCCCGTGCGACTCGCACCTGCCTTATATTAAATTACAAGTTATCTCCTTTACAGATTGTCTCCCTTCAATAAAATTGGCGGGCAACACTTTTTTTATTAAAAATTTTTGTGGTTTAGAAAAATGTCGTATATTTGTAAACTGAATGTAATAACAGAAAAACTCAACACTAAAACAGAAGAATTTTTAATATGGAAATGACAAAAGATGATTTACACAATGCCCTGAAACACTACTTTGGGTTTGAAGCGTTTAAAGGGCATCAAGAAGAAATTATTACCAGCGTAATTAACAAAGAGAACACCTTTGTTATTATGCCTACAGGTGGTGGTAAATCATTGTGTTACCAATTACCTGCCTTAGTCTTGGAGGGAACTGCTATTGTTATCTCTCCGCTTATCGCTTTGATGAAAAACCAAGTAGATGCTATGCGTGGTATTTCGTCAACCGATAGTATTGCCCACGTGCTGAACTCTTCGCTTACTAAAAATGAAATTCGCGAGGTAATGGAAGACATCAGTGCAGGCAAGACTAAGTTGCTATACGTCGCCCCCGAGTCGCTTATCAAAGAGGAATATGCTAACTTTCTCAAAACAGTACCTATCTCCTTTGTAGCGGTAGATGAGGCGCACTGTATCTCGGAATGGGGACACGATTTCCGTCCTGAGTACCGCAATATTAGAACCATTATCGAGCGTTTGGGCAGTAATATACCTATTGTAGCGCTTACTGCTACGGCTACTCCTAAGGTACAAGAAGATATTTTGAAGAACTTAGGAATGCAGGAGGCTAACGTGTTTAAGTCGTCGTTCAACCGTCCAAACTTGTATTACGAGGTACGCCCTAAAACTAAAAATGTAGATGCCGATATCATTCGTTTTGTGAAACAGAACAGTAAAAAATCTGGGATTATATACTGTCTCAGCCGTAAAAAGGTGGAAGACCTCGCGCAAACCTTGCAAGTAAACGGCATTTCGGCAGTGCCTTATCACGCAGGATTAGATGCCAAAACACGCGCCAAACACCAAGATATGTTCTTGATGGAAGAAGTAGATGTGGTAGTTGCAACTATTGCTTTTGGTATGGGTATTGACAAACCCGATGTGCGCTTTGTAATTCACCACGATATTCCTAAAAGTATAGAGAGTTACTATCAAGAAACCGGACGTGCCGGTCGCGATGGTGGTGAAGGGCATTGCTTAGCTTTCTATTCTTATAAAGATGTAGAGAAGCTGGAAAAATTTATGATAGGCAAACCTATAGCTGAGCAAGAAATAGGACAAGCGCTCTTGCAAGATATTGTAGCCTATGCCGAAACGTCTAGTTCGCGCCGTAAATTTATCTTACATTACTTTGGTGAAGAGTTTGACGAGGTGAATGGCGAAGGTGCTAATATGGACGATAATGTGCGTTTTCCTAAAGAAAAGAAAGAAGCTAAAGACGATGTGGTGAAATTACTAAACGTAATTATTGCTACCAAACAGAAATTTAAAGCTAAAGAGATTGTAAATACGCTTATTGGAAAAGTAAGTGCTATCATCAAAGCACACCGTATTGACGAACAAGAGTTCTTTGGTATTGGGAAGGAAAAAGACGATGCTTACTGGATGGCCCTCCTCCGTCAGGTAATGGTAAACGGACTCATACGTAAAGATATAGAAACTTATGGGGTGATGTTTATCACCGACAAAGGAAAAGAGTTTTTAAAAGATGTACCTTCATTTATGATGACCGAAGACCACAGTTATGAAGAAGAACCCGAAGATATCAACAGTACTAATGCCGTAGCAGCCGACCCTGTACTTCTTGAAATGCTCAAAGATTTGCGTAAGAAAGTAGCCAAACAAAAAGGAGTACCTCCGTTTGTGGTATTCCAAGACCCTTCGCTAGAAGATATGGCTCTCAAATACCCTATTACTATTCAAGAGCTTACTAATGTACACGGTATAGGGGAAGGCAAGGCTAAGAAATATGGTAGTGAGTTTGTAAAGCTCATTGAGCGTTACGTAGAAGAGAATGATATTGTGCGCGCTGAGGATTTAATAGTAAAAACTACTGGGTCTAACTCAGCTTTGAAATTGTTTATTATTCAGAATATAGACCGCAAATTGCCTTTGCCTGACATCGCACAAGCTAAAGGATTGGAAATGGATGAGTTCCTCAAAGAAATGGAACAAATAGTATACAGTGGTACCAAGCTGAATATCGATTATTGGGTGAATGAAATCTTTGATGAAGAGCAACAAGAAGAACTTCACGAATACTTTATGGAAGCTGAAAGTGATAAAATATCGTTAGCTTCTAAAGAGTTTGCCGGTGATTACGAAGATGATGAACTAAGAATCTACCGATTGAAATTTATTAGTGAGGTAGCGAATTAATATGAGAAGTTTTACATTTAACCTATAATAAAATAAGTAAGTTAGATTAAATAAAGTGTCTGAGAGTTAGCTATAATTTCTCAGACACTTTTTTTAGTGAAAACGGTGTGAGCCACACGGGCAGGTGCGAGCCGCACAGGCAGATAAACAAAAGACGAACAAATGACGAACAAAAGACGAACAAATGACGAACAAAAGACGAACAAAAGACGAACAAATGACGGTGCGATCCGCACGGGCAGATAGAGAAATGACGAAGAAAATCTCCCCCTTACACATACCCAGCTTTCGCTGGCTTCCTCCAAAAGGAGAACTAAAGCGACGTAAAGACGAATAGATGACAAATAAAGAACGAA
The DNA here is from genome assembly GCF_002998835.1 of Capnocytophaga sp. oral taxon 864. NCBI lineage: Bacteria > Pseudomonadati > Bacteroidota > Flavobacteriia > Flavobacteriales > Flavobacteriaceae > Capnocytophaga > Capnocytophaga sp. oral taxon 864. Next base: position 503,150 of record NZ_CP027232.1, on the reverse strand, counting down.
TAAATGACAAATAAAGAACGAATAAATGACGGTGCGAGCAGCAGGGGCAAATAAAGAATGAACGAAGGATAAATGGAAATAAAGTAAAGATAAGATGATTTAGAGCATTATTATAAAACCTAAAAATCTTTTATTAGAGCTTGAAAATACAGGTAAATAAGGAGTATATAGAGTGTTATAAATACTCGTAAAAATAACTTCAAAAAACATTAAAAAATATTTTTCAGTATCAAAATTAATTTGTACATTTGCACCGGTTTTTGAAAGACCTCTCAAAAATTGAGGCAATTTTATATTGCTATTAGATAAAAAAGAATTGTTAAATTAATATCAAATTTAAGACATTATGAGTAAACCAAAAACACTTTCCGTTGATAAATACGGAATTAAGAACGCTAATGTTCGTTATCAGTTAACTGCTGACGAATTACACCAAGAAACTTTGGATAAAAAATTAGGCGTTGAAGCTTCTTCAGGAGCTATTGCTATCAACACAGGTAAATTTACAGGGCGTTCTCCTAAAGACCGTTTCATCGTAAAAGATGATATCACCAAAGATCGCGTATGGTGGGGAAGTATTAACATTCCTTTTGAACCTGCAAAATTTGACAAACTATATGAAAAAGTAGTAGCTTACTTATCTAACAAAGAAATCTACGTTCACGATGGTTATGTTTGTGCAGATCCTAAATACCGTACTAACATTCGTACCATTACTGAGCTTCCTTGGAGCAACCTTTTCGCTTACAATATGTTCTTGCGTATAGATGATAGCGAACTCCCTTCTTTCAAAGAAGATTGGTTAGTTGTAAACGCCCCTGGTTTTGAAGCTGACCCTGCTGTAGATGGTACTCGCCAAGCTAACTTCGCTATCTTGAACTTCACCAAAAAAATTGCTTTGATTGGTGGTACAGGTTATACCGGAGAAATTAAAAAAGGTATCTTCTCAGCTATGAACTTTGAATTGCCTGTGTTCCGCAACACTATGCCAATGCACTGTTCAGCTAACGTAGGTAAAGGTGGTGATACTGCTATCTTCTTCGGCTTATCAGGTACTGGTAAAACTACTCTTTCAGCTGACCCTAACCGTCATTTAATTGGTGACGACGAACACGGTTGGACTCCTGAAAATACTGTATTTAACTTTGAAGGTGGTTGCTATGCTAAAGTAGTAGACCTTACTGCTGAAAAAGAACCTGAAATCTTTGGAGCTATTAAGAAAGGTGCTATCCTTGAAAACGTAATTATGGACGATAAAGGTGTAGTTGATTTCTCTCGCACTGATATCACTGAAAACACTCGTGTTTCTTATCCTATTTACCACATCGCAAATATCCAGCCAGGTTCTATAGGACACAATCCTAAAAACATCTTCTTCCTTACTTTCGATGCTTATGGTGTATTGCCTCCAATCTCTAAATTGACTCCTGAACAAGCTGCTTATCAATTTGTATCTGGTTATACTTCAAAAGTAGCCGGTACTGAGGTAGGTATCACTACCCCTCAAAAAACTTTCTCTGCTTGTTTTGGTGCTGCCTTTATGCCACTTCACCCAGCTGAATACGGAAAACGTTTGGCTGAGAAAATCAAAGAAACTGGCGTAAACGTATGGTTGGTAAACACTGGTTACAACGGAAAAATGAAAAGATGTAGCTTAAAAGATACTCGTGCTCTTATCACCGCTGCCCTCAACGGCAAACTTAACAACGTTGAGTACAAAGAATTGCCTATCTTTGGCTTCAAAGTACCTCAATCTTGTGAAGGTGTATCAGACCAAAGCATCTTGAACCCAGAAAATACTTGGAGTGACAAAGCACAATTCAGTGCTAAACTCAAAGAATTGGCTGAATCATTTGTACAAAACTTCAAAGACAAAAAATTTGCTGAAGGTGCAAGTGCTGACGTCCTTGCTGGAGCTCCTAAATTGTAATTATTTAGATTACCATATTCAAAAGGCTGTTCATTTAAGAACAGCCTTTTATTTTTGTTTTTTACTAATATTATTACTATTTTTGCACCCCAAATAGAATTTAAAGATAAAAAATGCTTGACAAATTAAATATCGTAAAACAACGTTTCGACGAAGTTTCGGACTTAATCATTCAACCTGATATTATTGCAGACCAAAAGCGCTATATCCAGCTCAACAAGGAATATAAAGACCTTAAAGAACTGATGGATAAGCGCGATGAGTATATAAACGTAACTGGAAACTTACAAGAAGCTGAGGAAATTATTGCTGATGGCAGTGATGCCGAAATGGTGGAAATGGCAAAGTTACAATTAGAGGAAAGCAAAGAGCGTTTGCCTCAGTTAGAAGAAGAAATCAAGTATATGCTTATCCCCAAAGACCCCGAAGATGCTAAGAATGCTGTAATGGAAATTCGTGCAGGAACAGGTGGTGACGAGGCTTCAATCTTTGCAGGCGACCTATACCGTATGTACACCAAATACTGCCAAAGTAAAGGCTGGAGTACCTCAGTAATGGACTTTAATGAAGGAACTGCTGGCGGGTATAAAGAAATTATCTTTGAAGTAACGGGTGACAATGTATATGGTACCTTAAAATTTGAAGCAGGAGTACATCGTGTACAACGAGTGCCTCAAACAGAGACACAAGGGCGTGTACATACTTCGGCAGCAACTGTAATTGTATTGCCAGAAGCAGAAGAATTTGATGTGGAACTTGATATGGCTGATGTGAAAATCATTCGTACTACTTCTACGGGACCCGGAGGACAGTCGGTGAATACAACCTATTCGGCTATTCAGTTGCAACATATTCCTACAGGCATTGAGGTGCGTTGCCAAGATGAGAAATCGCAACACAAGAATCTTGAAAAGGCACTTAAAGTATTGCGTTCACGTTTGTACGAAATGGAGCTGGCAAAGAAGATGGAAGCTGATTCTGCTCGTAGAAAATCAATGGTTTCCAGCGGTGACCGCTCAGCTAAAATACGCACTTATAACTATCCGCAAGGGCGTGTAACCGACCACCGTATAGGTCTTACCCTTTATGATTTGCAAAATGTTATCAATGGTGATGTACAACGTCTTATTGATGAACTTCAATTGGCTGAAAATGCTGAGAAGCTAAAAGAAGGAGATGTTTTTTAAACTATTATTAAAAAAGAAAATAGCAATATTGTTATTGTAGCGATAGTAGCTGTTATATTCTTTTTGGCAATCCTATTTATTTGTGAGATGGCAAAGAAGTATTATGTAGTATGGGAGGGACACCAAACGGGGGTCTTTACCTCGTGGGCTGAATGTAAGAAGGCTGTTAATAATTTTCCGAACGCTAAATACAAAAGTTTCTCTACGGAAGAAATGGCACAAAAAGCCTATGCAGGGAATTATGAAACGTACAAAGGTAAAAAGATAGAAGAGTCTGCACTTTCATCAGAAGCATTAAAACTTATTGGGAAGCCTATTTTGCCTTCTATTGCGGTAGATGCTGCTTGTAGCGGTAACCCTGGTATAATGGAATATCGGGGGGTAGATACTGAAACACAAGCCGAGATTTTTAGGCTTTCACCTATGAAAGATGGCACCAATAACATAGGGGAGTTTTTGGCTATAGTACACGCTTTGGCTTTCTTAAAACAACGCAATCTTACAATGCCTATCTATTCGGATAGTGAAATAGCAATGCGCTGGGTACAACAAAAAGTATGTAAAACTAAGCTTGGAAAGACATCTGATAATGCAAAAATATTTGAACTAATAACTCGTGCTGAAAAATGGCTACAAGAAAATACTTATCCTAATCGTATTCTCAAATGGGAAACCAAAGCGTGGGGCGAAAATCCTGCGGACTTTGGTAGAAAAGACTCTTAACTTTTCTTCTTAAATCTAAAAAATAAATGACTGATATTACTCTATCTGTACAGCCTACTTCGAGTCCTGATATTATTAAATTGGAGGCGAATAAAGCCTTAGTAAAAGGTAGTTACGAGTATAAAAATATTGATGAAGCTAAAAACTCACCCTTAGCAAAAGAGCTGTTTTACCTTCCTTTTGTAAAGACAGTATATATATCGAGTAATTTTATTGCGTTGAAACGATTTCCAATTATAGAATGGAAAGACGTACAAGAAGAAGTGGCACAACAAGTATTGCTTTATTTACAGTCAGGGAGAGAAATTGTAAGCACTGAGGGTGAACAAAAGAAGGTTATTTCTATATATACTGAAACCACTCCTAACCCTTCGGTAATGAAGTTTGTAGCCAATAAACGTCTTGTTCCTACTATTATAGAATATAAGCATATAGGGGAGACTGATGAGGCTCCTATGGCTAAAGCTCTTTTCACTCAGTTTCCTTTTATTGAGGAGGTATTTTTTGATGATAACTATATTTCAGTTACTAAAAAAGATAACAAAGAATGGGCAATGGTTACTCCTAATATACGAGAATTCATTAAGAATTATCTTTCAGAAGGGCATACGCTTATTTCTTCTTCTGAAATTAAACGACATCAGCAAGCAACACAAGAACGACTACTCTCTATGGTTACTACTGATGAGGTATCAAAACAAATTGTAGCTATTATAGATGAGTTTGTAAAACCTGCTGTAGCCTCTGATGGAGGAAATATTCAGTTTATTTCGTACAATCCAGAAACGCATTACGTAGAGGTAATACTGCAAGGAGCTTGTAGTGGTTGCCCCTCCTCTACCTTAACCTTAAAAAAGGGAATTGAAGTCATCTTGAAAGATAAGCTACAAAACCCTTATATTAATGTAAACGCTCTTAACGGATAAGAACATTTTCTGAAATAAAATAACCACGCCTTGTAGAGCGTGGTTTAGTTAAACAATTCTTGAAATGTGTAGTGTTGCGGTTACACGAAATTCTTCTTATTTATTTTTCAATAAATCTCTAATCTCAGTAAGTAACTCTTCTTGAGTAGGACCAGCTGGTGCAGCGGGAGCCTCTTCTTCTTTTTTCTGTTTGTTTAGCTTGTTGATACCTTTTAGAAGTATAAACAATACAAGTGCAATACAGAAAAAGTTAATTACAGCGGCAAGAAACTTACCATAAGCTACTCCATTCCATACCAAACCTTCTAAGTGTTCAGCACCCGTAGCTTTCAAAGCAGGTGTTAATAACAAAGGAGTAATAACATCAGACACTAATGATGATACGATAGCACCAAAAGCAGCCCCAATGATAACCCCGATGGCTAAATCGACTACGTTACCTTTTACGGCAAATTCTTTAAATTCTTTTAAAAATCCCATAATGATTCATTTTAAGTTTATAAAAATAATTTGTTACTTAATTCGGGGCAAAAATAATACTTTTTTCGAAAATACAAAAAGAAAAGGGACGAATTTCACAACTGTCCCTTTTCATCACTAACTAAAAAACTCAATCACTATGATGGTTAAGTATAACTTTACACAGTCATACTAAATATTTTGGTATTAGGCATTTTGCGTTGTAAGTGCAAATCGAAAGCCATACAGATATTTCTAATAAAAGGTTTTCCCTCATCGGGGACTTCTATATGATTACCTGCTATATGCAGTAAACCATCGTTTTGCATCTCTTGGAGATGTGCTATTACTTCTGTTATTTCAGGAAACTGAAGAAATTCGTCGTTCCAAGAAGTAGTAAACTGACACATCAAGTTGAGAATATGACGCCTAATAATTAAATCTTCTTTATTGAGAATATGCCCTTTACACACGGGTATTTCATTCTTCTCAAGACGTGCATAATAAGCATCTAAATCTTTCTCGTTTTGAGCAAAACCGTACCAACTATCGCTGATAGAAGACATTCCTAAGCCTATCATCACTTGCGTTTTGGAAGCTGTATAGCCCATAAAGTTACGATGCAATTGATGATTTTTGAAAGCCTTATACATACTATCAGTAGGTAAAGCAAAGTGATCCATTCCTATTTCGGCATATCCTGCTTTCAATAAGTATTGTTTTCCTACTTCATACAGCTCTCGTTTTACTTCGCCTGTGGGCACATCTTCATCTTTAAAACCGCGTTGCCCACTGCCTTTTATCCAAGGTACGTGCGCATAGCTATAAAAAGCAATACGGTCGGGACGAAGAGTGTTACTCCTATCAATGGTGAAGAGTACATCGTCTAAAGTTTGAAACGGCAAACCAAAGACCAAATCGTGGCTTACAGAGGTATAGCCGATAGCTCTGGCTTGCTGGGTAACACGCTGTACATTCTCAAAAGGTTGAATGCGGTGAATGGCTTTTTGTACCTTAGGCGAATAATCTTGTACGCCATAACTCACGCGCCTAAAACCTAAGTCGTAAAGCGTTTGTAGGTGATTTTCAGTGGTATTATTAGGATGACCTTCAAAACTAAATTCGTGAGCATCAGCTTTATCAGCACGTTCAAAAATACCTTCTATCAAACGGCGCAACTGCAAAGGTTCAAAAAAGGTAGGTGTACCTCCCCCTAAGTGTATTTCCTTAATACGAGGGCGTTCTTCCAAAAAATCAGTGTATAACTGCCATTCTTTAAGTATTGCCTCTATATAAGGGGCTTCCATTTCGTGGCGCTTAGTAATGCGTTTATGACAACCACAGAAAGTACAAAGACTCTCACAGAAAGGCAAATGAATGTATAGGCTAATCCCTTCAGTACTATTGCTCTCAGCATAGGATTTTCGTAAGCTCTCCAACCATTTTTCAGTAGAAAAAGTACTACTATCCCAATAGGGAACAGTAGGATAGCTAGTATAGCGAGGTCCAGCTACATTGTATTTTTGAATGAGAGATATTGCCATTTTCTGTAAAAACGGGGCAAAGGTATAAAAAAAAGTGGAAAGTGAAAAGAGAAAAGAAAAAAATATAGATTCGCTAATACCGTAATGCCAATAATATCAAACTAATGACGAGGGACGAATGACGGGACAAGCTATACAGATAAATAATTATAAGACGAACAACAAGAGGTTCTACAGTTGCTCTACAGTTGCTCTACAGTGGCTCTACAGTGGCTCTACAGTGGCTCTACAGTGGCTCTACAGTGGCTCTACAGTGGCTCTACAGTGGCTCTACAACGAACAAAAGACGAACGATGAACGAACCTAAGGCAAAGGAAAGTTATTTGAATATTGAATATTAGACATCTATGTTTAGATTCGTTTGCAGAAAAAATAGCAAGACTCTTTTAATCTTGTACTTTTCTAATTTGACTGCAATATATTTAAAAGGTTTTCATTGAACCATTTATACCGATTGATAATCATAATATGAGTACCATTTTTTACTACAATAGCATTTTTTATGTACTGAATAGGAAAAACAGGATCTTTATCTCCGTGAATGTGAACTGTGTGGGGTAAAGGTTCTTTTTGTTGCCAATTCACTATGCGGTCTATTGACCAATCGAGATAGGCAGGGGAGCGCATTCCTATATATTTCTCATATAGAGCTATTCGTTTGGTCATCAGTTCAGAAAAAGAAAATCTTTTCCAAAACTCCAAATCGCTGATAGTACGAGTGGGCAATAACTTATGCAGGTTTGTATAACGTGCCAAGAGCATTTTTTTAGGCAGTTCGTACTGCGTTTTTACGCTGGAAATGAGGACTATTTTTCGATAATCGTTCAGTTGTTTAGCTATCTCTTGTACAATAATTCCTCCAAACGACACCCCTAAGAGCACAGGAGAAGGCTCGGTAATTGCTACTGCAATACGTCCTGCATAGTGTGCTAGACTTTCTTCTTTTTCGGGAGTAATCCAGTCGAGTAAGTGCACACGGAAATTGTTGGGGAATTGCAAACGCTCGAAAATCTTAGGGCTGGCAGCCATTCCAGGCATTAAATAAATAGAAAGATTATCTTTTATATTCATTTGATATTGCTTTTTTACGAAAAATAAGTAACTTTGCACCAAATTTTAAATGAGTAACAGGTTATAGGTAAAAAGTAAAAACTAACGATAGTTAGGTATGTGAATGAGGTATAATGCTCATTTCTTACTTCTTATCTCTTATCTAGACAGAAGCAAAAGTACAACATTTTTGTCAAATAACGAATATTACTAATTAAAAACATAGTACAATGGAAGTAATAGACAGCGAATTTTCACGTCAATACCAAGCCAAAATCAACGGTGAACTTGCCTTTGTAGAATACGCTATTCAGGAGCGTAAGATATTCTTTACCAAAACATTGCTACCTGAAACGACGGACGAAGCGCTCATTGATGAATTCTTTAAAGGGGTAATAGCCTTAGTAGCTGAGAAAAAATATAGAGTGGTGCCCGTTTGCCCTGTGGCTATTGCTTTTTTTAAGCGTAATAAGGAGTGTAAAGACATACTTCCTGCTGGTATCAGGATTTAATAGTTAATGATTAACGGTTAATTAAAAAACTTCGTTTTACATTGATTATATACAGTAAAGTATGCGAGGGCAGAGTATGTAAGGTATACGCTCTAACAAAAAGAGCAGGGCTCTCCCCTACTCTCTTAACTATGTAGATAAAAAAGAATTAATAATATATTATATGAAAGCCGTATTTTTAGACCGCAACACGCTCTCTGAGCGCATAGATGTGGATATCCCGAAAGGGATAGCCCAATGGGTAGCCTTCCAAAAAACAGCTCCCGATGAAATTGTTCAACGTCTCAAACCTGCTGATATAGCAATTGTGAACAAGGTGAAACTCGATGAGAGTATCCTTAGGCAGTTGCCTAACCTTAAGCTCATTCACCTTACTGCTACGGGTATGGATAATATTGATAAAGAGGCTGCGAAAGCCTTGGGTATAGAAGTGAAAAACGTAGCGGGTTACTCTACTGAAAGTGTAACTGAACACTTCTTCTTGTTGTTACTATCGGCTATGCGTGCCCTAAAAACCTATCACACAAGTGTAGAAGATGGTACTTGGGAAAAAGATGGTCGTTTTTGCCTTACTGAACCACCGGTGTTTGAATTGCATACCAAAACCTTAGGTATTATAGGGGTAGGCAACATAGGGAAAGCTATTAGTAAAGTAGCTGAAGCCTTTGGTATGAAAGTGCTATGGGCTGAACGCCAAGGTAAAGCGCCACGTAGTAAAGAATATACTGAATTCGATAAGGTATTGGCACAGAGTGATATCATCTCGCTTAACTGTCCGCTTACTCCTGAGACTAAGCATTTAGTAGATGAAGATTTCATCTCTAAATTGCGTAAAAAACCATTAATTATCAATATGGCTCGTGGGGCTATAGTAGACCCTCAGGCGGTATATGAAGCTATAGAAAGCAATCGTATAATGGGCTTTGCTACCGATGTGTTTGAAGAAGAACCGCCAATGGCTAATGACCCTCTACTAAAAATAGCCAACCACCCTCGTGTGATTTACACTCCTCACGTGGCTTGGGCGAGCGAATACGCACAAGATAAGTTGTGGCGTATCTTGAAACGCCAAGTAGAAGATTTTATCGTAAAATATAAAACAGAGCATAAGGAAAATGAAAAAGCATAATTTTAGCGCAGGCCCCTCTATCTTAGCACCTGAGGTATTCCAAAAAGCCTCTAAAGCCTTATTAGATTTTGAGGGGACTGGCTTATCGGTAATAGAAATATCACACCGCAGTCCAGAGTTTGTACGCGTGATAGAACGCGCTCGTGCATTGGCATTGGAAATCGCTGGATTGGACGATTCGTACACTACACTCTTCTTGCAAGGAGGAGCTAGTATGCAATTCCTGATGGTGCCTTACAACCTCCTCGAAACCAAAGCTGCTTATATAGATACAGGTACTTGGGCTAACAAAGCACAAAAGGAAGCTGCTCTCTTTGGCAATACCGAAGTGATAGCCTCTTCTAAAGCCGATGGGTATAAGTATATTCCAAAAAATGTGACTGTCCCTACTGATATCGATTATCTGCACATCACTACCAATAATACGATTTACGGTACCGAGTACCACAGTTTACCTCAAACGAGCGTCCCTTTGGTAGCCGATATGAGTTCTGATATTTTCTCACGTCCGTTAGATTACAAGCAGTTTAGTTTGATTTATGCGGGTTCACAGAAGAATTTAGGAGCTTCAGGCTCTACCTTAGTGATTGTGAAAAAGGATTTATTGGGCAAGGTAAGTCGGAAACTGCCTTCGATGATGGACTATCAGTTGCATATTAAAAACGATAGTATGTTCAACACGCCTTCTACTTTTGCAGTATATGTAAACCTTTTAGTACTCGAATGGATACAAGCACAAGGTGGATTGCAAGCTTTAGGCAAACGCAACCGAGCTAAAGCCGATTTGCTTTACGGAGAAATCGACCGCAATCCGTTAGTAGTAGGGTATGCTAATAAAGAAGACCGCTCCCTAATGAATGTAGTGTTCAACCTCACCGATGAAAGCACCAAAGAACGCTTTGACGCTTTGTGTAAAGAAGCCAATATCAGTGGAATAAAAGGACACCGCAGTGTGGGAGGTTATCGTGCTTCTATCTACAACGCTTTGCCTTTAGAAAGTGTACAAGTATTAGTAGATGTACTTAAAGAATTTGAACGCACCGCGTAAAGAAGAATAATATGGAAAACAAAATAAGTCCGATACAAATATCGGACTTATTTTATATTATACAATATGTTATTTAATCTCTAAGACTTTATAATCAAATGTATTAAGCTTCGCAACTACTACAGTTTACAAAATTCATCATCATTTCTTTTGCTACTGATTGACTGCGCTGATAGTACAAACTTTTAACTCCTAATTTCCAAGCCTCAATAAGCACTTTATTCACATCGCGAATAGGCATTGCTGAAGGAATATTTAAGTTCAAACTCTGCGTTTGATCAATGTATGCTTGACGCTGTGCCGCTTGTGATATAATTTCCATCGGTGAAATCTCTTTAAAAGTTTTAAACACATTCTTCTCTAATTGAGATAACTCTTGCAAGTGTTGTACAGAGCCATTATTCAAACGAATAGAACGCCATACCTCTTCATTATTAAGACCTTTTTCCTCCAAAAGTTGGGTGAGATACTTATTTTTGCGCATAAAGTTCCCTTTAGAAAGCCCTACTTTATAGTAATTGCTCGAATAAGGCTCGATACCTGGTGATACCTGTCCTAAAATAGCCGAGCTGGAAGTGGTAGGAGCGATTGCCATAGTGGTAGTATTTCGTCTACCATATCCTTTTAAAATTTCTGGTTCTCCATAAATATGAGCTAACTCTTTAGTTGCCTTATCAGCTTCTTCACGAATGTATCTAAAAGCGCGGGCATTGAACTGAGTCGCCTCAAAGCTCTCAAAAGGTATCATATTACGTTGTAAGTAAGAATGATATCCTAACACACCCAAACCTAAAGCACGGTGACGAATAGCAAAATTGCGAGCTGCCTGTAAATAGTAATTACCTTTTGTTTTTTCTATAAACTCTGAAAGTACCGCATCTAAAAAGAATACCGCTAACTTTACTGCTTTGGTATCTTTCCACTCATCAAAGAGCTCTAAGTTCATAGAAGAAAGACAGCAAATAAACGATTCATCTTCACTAGAAGGTAACATAATCTCACTGCACAAGTTACTTGAACGGATGAGCATATCCTTATCTTTATACACTTGAGGACGATTACGATTGGCATTATCCGTAAAGATAATGTAAGGTAAACCTTTTTGTTGGCGAGACTCCAAGACACGAGCCCATAGGCGACGTTTTTCTACATCACCATCTATCATTTCTTGCATCCAATAATCAGGTACACAAATACCAAAGAAAAGATTCTGAATAGGAAATTCCACATCTTTAATTTGTAGAAACTCTTCGGCATCGGGGTGGTCTATATCTAAATAAGCAGCAAAAGCACCGCGCCTTACTCCCCCTTGTGATACAACGTCCATAGCTGAATCGAACAACTTCATAAAACTAACTGCCCCACTTGATTTACCATTATCGGTAACTGCAGAACCGCGACTGCGCAATTCGCCAAAATAACCAGAAGTACCTCCCCCTATTTTGGTTTGCATAATCACCTCTCCAAGTTTATGAGTAATCCCCTCGATGCTATCAGGTACGTGCACATTGAAACAAGAAATAGGCAAACCTCTTTCAGTACCCATATTTGCCCAAATAGGAGATGAGAAACTAATCCACCCTTTAGTAATCATTTCTTTGAAAGCGGGCTGTAATTCGGGTTTATAAAGCCTATGTGCAGCAGCACTTGTAATGCGGTCTATCGCACCTTCTACGCTTTCTCCTTTTAGTAAATAGCCTCTATTGAGGATTTGTTCAGACTCTTCATTGAGCCACCAAATGTCTTTTTCTTCGTTCATAACTTTTTATTTTCGGGGTGCAAAGTAACAGCTTTATATTCTAATTTCACCCTCTATCCAAAATAAGTTATTAACAAAGTTTTTAACAATATAGCAAAATCAGCCTCTTAGGATAATTTTTTAACATACAGTTATACTTTTATATTACTTGAATAGCTAAAATAATAAAAATTAAATGTATGGGAAAGCAAAAACTATTAAAAATAAGAAGATATAGAAGAGTAGAAATATAGCTGTTAATTACTACAAATCAACGTGTTAAAAAGAATTGTTATATTTAAAACAAAATAGTAATACGATTTTATCTAAAATATTTTGTTCTTTCAGATAACTTTTGTACTTTTGTAGCGTTAAGTATAAAAGGAAATCTTATGTCAGAACTAATTACTAGACCTATACCTATTGATGAAGAAGTAGTGTGGGATAAAACAAAAACTATTATCAGTACTACTGATAAGTTGGGTGCTATTACTGACGTAAATCAAACATTTATAGACGTTTGTGGTTATCCTGCGGTTGAATTATTAGGAAAACCACATAGCATCATTCGTCACCCCGATATGCCTAAAATCATATTTAAGATTACTTGGGATAATATTTTGGCGGGGAGGAACTTTCACGCTATTATTAAAAACTTAGCTAAATCGGGTAAGTATTATTGGGTAATTACCGATTTTGAAGTAGGCAGGAATATTATTGGGGATGTTGTTACTATTATGGCGCGTCAGCATTCAGTACCTAAGTATGTAATTACAGAGCATATTGAGCCTTTATATCAAACGCTCCTTAAACTTGAAAAAATAGGAGATATGGAGCTCAGTAATCGTTATTTTAAGGGCTTTTTAGAAAAACAAGGCAAATCATATATTGAATATATTATGGATATTATGGACGAAAGCAAGCGAGAAATTCACTTTGATCCTATCCCTAATATGCCTCACACTGATACTAACATTGGAGACTATGAAATTTCTGATGATATATTTAGTGAAGAACATCACGAAGAAGAAACTATGATGCAACGCAAGAGTTTCTTTGCAAAATTATTTTCTACGAATTAGAATTTTGCAAATATCACAATAAGAGGAGAGCGTATCTATTGCAATAGATACGCTCTCCTCTTTGGTTCTTTCTATGACTACGATTCTTTCTTGTCTTGAATTTCTTTCTTATCGTCTTTTAATTTAGCTGACAGTTCCATAGAAATAGCAGAACGTTCAAATTTGATTTTTCCTGAAAGTGTTTCTAAGACACAAGTATCATCAGTAAGTTCTACAATGCGTCCGTGCATACCACTTTTAGTAATTACTTTATCGCCTCTTTTCATTCCTTCAATAAAGTTTTTTTCTTGTTTTTGTCGTCTTACTTGCGGACGAATCATAAAAAAGTAGAATACTAGGATTATCAATATAAGAGGTAGTAAACCACTGTTCATCAATTGTTGCATATTTATTAATTTAATTATTAGTTTTTAGTTATTTTAGAAAATTGTAATTAGGAACTTTTAGCTTTGGGCTTTCAATTATAAAAGTCCTCTTCCTATCTTTTTTATTTGTTGTTTTTCTTCGAGTTCTTTATGTACATTTTTCATTACACCATTAATAAACGCACTACTTTTAGTAGTAGAATATTCCTTGGCAAGTTCTAAATATTCATTAAGTGTTACTTTCACTGGAATACTAGGAAAACTAAGCATTTCACAAACAGCCATTTTTAACAATATACTATCTATTACAGCTACACGATCTTTCTCCCAACCCGTCATTCTACTAATAATTTCATTCTCCCATTTACTATCATTGAGCACTGCTTTTTTTAGTAAACCTGTAAGAAAATCTTTTTCTTCTTCATCTTTATAAAGTGAAGGAACAAAATATTTATCAGGTGAGGTGGGGTGCACTTCTCTAAATAACCTACTTATATAGGTATTTACAATGGGATAATCATCTACCCAAGTGAGATTATAATCTTCAATATATTCATATATTGTCTCATCGGGAGCTATAATTTCTTCAAAAATAGTCATTAAAAAAGATTTATCAGCTTCAAAACTGCTCTTTTGTTTGCTGTATTTCTTATAAAACTCACTTTCTATAATGCTTTTATATATAGTACGCACATACTCTTCGTGTATTTCCCAATGATTTATACGTGCATCAGCAATGGCTTCTTGTAATAATGTATTATGAACGATGGCTAAGAGCAAAAGGTTTTCAGAGAATTTTTGATGTACTGTTCTTTCTTCAGTAGTAGCCAAATATTTTTTCTGAGCTACTTTGTGTTGATGAGTTGCCAAAGAATGCAGTTCAATGAAAAGTGATAATATTAATAAATATAGGTGTCGCATTTCATCAGCACTGTTTTGCAAGAACTTCAATTCTTTGTCTAAATCCTGACTTTGGCTCTGACGCATTGCATAAATTGATTGCATTACTTTTGCCCTAATATGTCGTCTTGTAAGCATAATTTGTAAGAACTTTCTTAACTTTATTTTGAGAGTGCAAAAGTAGAAAAAAAGGTTTAACGAGCCAAAAAAAAGCGCTAAAAAAGCACCTAAAATGTTAATTTTTTACTAAAAATCGCATTTTTTCTTGTTTTATACTTGCTATGATGAAATATATTACTACCTTTGTCCTTATTAACTGTATTTATAAGTTATCATATGAACAAATCAGAATTAATTGATGCAATTGCAGCAGGGTCTGGACTTACAAAAACCGACTCTAAAAAAGCTGTTGAAGCGTTCTTTTCAAGTGTTGAAAAGGCTCTAAAAAAAGGTGACAAAGTAGCTGTCGTAGGATTCGGTTCTTGGTCAGTTGCTAAAAAAGAAGCCAGAGAGGCTCGCAACCCTCGTACTGGTGCAGTAATTAAAGTACCTGCTAAGAAAGTTGTAAAATTCAAAGCAGGGGCTGAATTATCTGAAGCAGTAAACAAAAAGTAATTGCAGTAAAAAAGTCCCTTTCAGTTGAAAGGGACTTTTTTTATTTATTAGTAGATGAGTTAATTAGCATAGAAACCTTATTTAATGATTAATGGTTAACGATTAATGGTTAATTTGGGAGAAGCTTATAGAAAGCTTATAGGAAAGACGAACAAAAGACGAACAAAAGACGAACAATGAACGAAGGAAAAGTGAAGTTAAGTTGATGCTAAAGTAGAGATAAAAAGAAGGGAATTGGTAGACTTCTACTTTGCTAAAAGTCGTAGCACAACAGGCAAGTCGTAGCACGACGGGCTATTAGAAACTTTAGCAAGGTGCAAAGCGCACGAAAGCGCAAATTAATTTTCTGACAAGACTATAACTAACATTACCAATATGAAAAAGAAGAAAATAGTAGTCCTCACAGGGGCAGGGATTAGCGCTGAAAGTGGTGTGAAAACTTTCCGAGATGCCGATGGCTTATGGGAAGGTCACGATATAGAACAAGTGGCAACACCTTATGGTTTTGAGAAAGACCCTGAACTTGTATTGAACTTCTACAACGGCTTGCGCAAACAGGTGAAAAATGTGCAACCTAACCTCGCTCACTTATTATTAGCCGAGTTGGAAAAAGAGTACGACGTGGTAATCATCACTCAAAATGTAGATGACTTGCACGAACGTGCGGGTAGCCATCACATTATTCACTTACACGGCGAACTGCTAAAAATGAGAGGAGTAGATGACCCCTATACGCTCTACGACTGTACTGACGACATTAAAGTGGGCGACCTGAGCCCCAGTGGAGCACAATTACGACCTCACATCGTGTGGTTTGGCGAAGATGTACCAATGATTGTAAAGGCTGCCGAAGAGGTAGAAACTGCCGATATAGTGATTATTGTAGGTACTTCATTACAAGTGTATCCCGCTGCTGGATTGATGAACTGTGCCAAGAAAGATACACCTATATATTATATAGACCCACGTCCAAGCATCAGTAGTAAAGATAAAATCACTGTAATTAAAGACGTTGCTTCAACAGGGGTAGCTAAAGCTATTGAACTAATAAAAGAATTGAAATGAGTAACTTCCCAAAATTTATTTTAGGTGACAACACCGATATGCCCGACGCTATGTTCGTGGTGCATTTAGAGTATCCGCGCTTCGTGCTGAACTTAGACAACGATGAAGTAGAATGGCTCGAAGAGTTCGACGAAGAAGACACCAAAGAGTTAGAGGCTGAAAGCGAGAACCTTATAGAAGAAGCTATCGCTTTCTACGAACGAGAAATCGCCCGTATAGAAGAAAATGACTACTAAGCAACTCATACAGCAAATCGAAGCTAAACAATCGCTGTTATGTGTGGGCTTGGATACCGATATGACTAAAATTCCTCCTCACTTGCTTGAAGAGGAAGACCCGCTGTTCGCGTTCAACAAGGCGATTATAGAGGCTACCCACGCTTTTGCGGTAGCCTACAAACCCAATACAGCTTTCTACGAAGCACACGGCGAAAAAGGTTGGCGCGCCTTAAAAAAGACGATTGACTACCTAAACCGTCACCACCCTGAGATTTTCACTATTGCCGATGCCAAACGCGGGGATATAGGCAACACTTCAAGTATGTATGCCAAAGCTTTTTTTGAAGATATGCAATTCGATAGCGTGACAGTAGTCCCCTATATGGGAAGGGATTCGGTAGAGCCTTTTTTAGCTTTTGAGAACAAACACACCATTCTCTTAGCACTAACTTCTAATGAAGGAGCTTTCGACTTCCAAACGCAAAAACTCAACGATGAAGAGCTGTACAAAAAGGTATTACGTACCTCGCTCACTTGGCAAAACAGCCAAAACCTGATGTACGTAGTAGGCGCGACCAAGGCGGAATACCTAAAGGAAATACGCAAAATTATACCTGAACATTTCCTGTTAGTACCAGGAATAGGTGCTCAGGGAGGTAGCTTGGAAGAGGTATGTAAGTATGGTTTGAACGACCACTACGGACTGCTTATCAACTCGTCAAGAGGCATTATTTACGCTTCTAAGGGTGAAGACTTTGCCAAAGTAGCAGGTGAAAAAGCTGAGGAATTACAACAGAAGATGAAATTAATGCTTAATGATTAATGGTTAATGATAAGTGGTAAATGAGTAGTAATGAAAAGGAGCAAGAGAAATGACAAGTGTGAGAAGTAATAGGTATATCAACTTTGTATAAGTTTAAAACTTTGACAGAATATGGTGATTAAGAACTAGTAAACTAATGACTAACAACTAAATAATATGATTACATTTTTAAATAAAAGCAACATTACACCAACCATTGAAGATGACGCTCACAGACTTTTTTCACTGTTGAGCAGGCGCTACCAACAACGACTATCTGACCTTTTTCAAGACAAAACTAAAGCACCTTATGTAGTAGGTTATATAGAAGACGGTCGCCTACACGGAATGGCTTCTATGGCTATCTACAGAGTGATTTCGGGCTATAAAGGTTGGATAGAAGATGTGGTGGTAGACGAGATGGCACGTGGTAAAAAAATAGGCACTCAGCTCATTCAACTTCTTATCGACAAAGGCAAAGAATTGGGCTTGGGAGAAATATTGCTCTTTACCTCGCCTACTAATGAAGCTGCTATTAAGCTCTATGAAAATGAAGGCTTTAAACGTAAAGGTGCAGAGGTATATGTGAACGCTCTCAAACAAATGTACCCACCAGAGTC
Organism: Capnocytophaga sp. oral taxon 864; assembly: GCF_002998835.1. Classification (NCBI taxonomy): domain Bacteria; kingdom Pseudomonadati; phylum Bacteroidota; class Flavobacteriia; order Flavobacteriales; family Flavobacteriaceae; genus Capnocytophaga; species Capnocytophaga sp. oral taxon 864. The sequence goes on along the minus strand of NZ_CP027232.1, from coordinate 485,237 downwards.
TTGATATATTACTATTTCTTTGTATTTTTGCCCTCTGATAAGGAAACAATAAAAATACTATGGAATTAGTCCACAAGAATCTCGTATTGCCCAATAATGGCAAAAAGCTCTTGTTACACACTTGTTGTGCGCCTTGCTCGGGCTCTATTATACTATCTATTCAGGCATCGGGGATAGAGTTTACTATATTTTTTTACAACCCTAATATTCACCCTCAAAAAGAATACGAAATTCGCAAAGAGGAAAATATACGCTTTGCCGAAAAGTGTGGCGTACCTATTGTAGATGCCGAATACGACACCGATAACTGGTATACGCGTGCTAAAGGTATGGAATTTGAACCCGAACGCGGTAGCCGTTGTGCAATGTGCTTTGATATGCGTATGGAGCGTACGGCTTTATATGCTTACGAAAACGGTTTCGATACCATTGCAACCTCACTGGGCATCTCGCGTTGGAAAGACCTCAACCAAGTGAATGAGGCAGGCAAAAATGCTGCCAATAAGTACGAGGGACTTACCTATTGGGACTACAATTGGCGCAAAAACGGAGGTGCTGCCTGCAATATGGAAATCTGTAAAAACGAGAAGTTCTACCAACAAGAGTACTGCGGTTGTGCTTTTTCGTTGCGCGATGCTAACAAATGGCGAGTAGCCAACGGAAGAGAGAAAATACGAATAGGGGAAAAATACTACGGAAGAGAAAAGTGAATAGTATGATAACTCCAGAAGAACTTAGAGAAGGTCGTATCTTGCTTATCGATAAGCCCCTGCATTGGTCGTCGTTTCAAGCGGTGAACAAAATCAAATGGGCAATACTCAAACACTATAAGCTCAAGAAGATAAAGATAGGGCACGCAGGAACATTAGACCCGCTTGCCTCTGGTTTATTGGTGATTTGTACGGGCAAATTTACTAAGAAGATTACCGAAATACAAGACGCTGTAAAAACTTATACAGGTACTATCACCGTAGGGGCTACGACTCCTTCCTACGATAAGGAAACCGAAATTAATGCCCACTACCCTACTGACCATATCACTCCTGAACTGATAGAACAAGTGCGAATGCAGTTTATAGGGGAGCTCACGCAAACGCCTCCTGTATTTTCGGCTATCAAGAAAGAAGGCAAACGGCTCTACGAATTTGCCCGCGACGGGAAAGAAATAGAAGTTCCTCAGCGCACTATCTATATTCACAGTTTCAATATAGATGCAAGTCAGTTTCCTAAATTGCACTTTGAGGTGGTATGTAGCAAAGGCACCTACATACGCTCCTTGGCAAACGACTTTGGTAAAGCCTTAGGGTCTGGTGGCTATCTATCTGCATTGCGACGTACTAAGATAGGTGATTTCTCGGTGAATGATGCCTTAACGCCTGATGAATTTATAAACATACATATTCCAAAAATGCAAACAAAACCTATTATTCTCACTACTGTATTCGAGCGATTTATCGATAAGAATAAAACAACTCTTAATGACCATTTCGCTCGAAAAGAATCTACTTTGAACACACAAAACAATAGGAAAAAGTCTATTAATGATGTGTATGAAGAGCGAGAGCGAGAACGCCTTAATAAACAACAAAAACAACAACACTCTTCCGACCTTAATATAGAAGCCATTTTTCCTCGAAAAAAGAAAAAAAAGACCTCAGGAATCAAATATGAGTTTCGCTACTTTCTATCGATGTTTTCAAATACTGATAAGGCAATTATGCTTACTTTACTGATACTTTTCGGTACGATAGTAACCCTTATGGTGATACAACTTAGCAGTAGAGAGAAAGAAATAATGATTGAAATGGCACTCACTCCAGATGATTTACCTTATGAACCTCCAAAATTAGAGAAACAAACTGAAGCGCCTGATCTTTCTCAAGCTATGAATGCGAAACTGACTACTAATGCTTATAATCAAGCCGATGCTGACTTACGTCATACTGAGAATTTTAAAACTTTAGACGAAATAATGGCAGAGCGTGCTTCTAAAGAGATGGAAAGTGCTAAAGAAGAATTGGTGAGTAATAATAAAATGTCGTCTAACTTAGTAATATCGGACGATAATACTCTTCAAAAAACAACTAAAATTTCATCTGATAATAAAGTAAATAAGAATACTTTAGTAAAATATGCCTTATCTGGCAGGACAGGAAATATACCTAACCCTGTATTTACTTGTGAAAAAGAAGGGCAAGTAGTGATTATTATTACAGTTGATGAAGCAGGAAGAGTTATTAGAACAGCTCTTGACAAAATGAATTCAACTACCAATGATGATTGCCTTATAGAAAACTCATTACTATATGCTAGCAGAGCCAGATTTAACGCTGTAACAGGCAAAAAAGAGCAAACAGGAACTATTACTTATATTTTTCAAAGTAAACGATAGAATGAAATTACAACAGTTAATTTGCATATTAAGCTTTTTATTAATAGGAGCTTGCAAAAATGTAAATCCACCTAAGCAAGACGCTTTCAATATAGAACTGTATCCTAAAAAGAAGGAATACCACATAGGAGAAACTTTACAGATAAAAGTTGTGAATCCTAAGTTTGAAGGTAAAATAGTAAAGATTAGCTATCAGTTTCATCACCAAGAGCTTGTTGTTACTAATGAGAACATAGTACTTGAAAACCTAATGTTAGGTAAACAGCCTTTAGAAGTAACTGTATATACTGATAAAGGAGAAGTTTATAAAGTACGAAAAGAAATTTTACTTTTGGCAGGACAAGCTCCTAAATTGTATACTTATAAAATACTAAATGAATATCCCCACGACAAACAGGCTTATACCCAAGGTTTAGAATTTATAGGTGATACTTTAGTAGAAAGCACAGGGCAATACCGAGAATCTTCCATACGCAAATGGAATCCTTTTACGGGCGAAATGTACAAAAATGTACCTCTACAAGCAATGTATTTTGGTGAAGGAGCTACCGTTTTTAGAGATAAAATTATCCAACTCACTTGGAGAGAAAATATAGGATTCGTATATGATACTCAGCTAAAACTGTTAAAAACATTCTCTTACAATAAAAGCAAAGAAGGTTGGGGGCTCTGTCATAACGGTAGTGATAAACTTTACAAAAGTGATGGTTCAGAAAAGATTTGGATACTCAATCCTAACACTTTTGAAGAAGTAGACAGTTTACAGCTATGTACTAATAAATCTATTTTTACCAATGCTAACGAATTAGAATTTGTAGACGGGAAAATATATGCTAATACTTATCTAAAAGATGGTATTATGATTATCAACCCCAATAATGGTGCTATAGAAGGCGTTGTAGATGTACGAGGATTAAAAGAAAAAGTAGAACAAACTCCTGATTTAGATGTTCTTAATGGCATTGCTTATCACGCTAGGCGTAGTACGTTCTTCATCACGGGTAAGAATTGGAGTAAGATATTTGAGGTAGTTTTTATAGAAGCAAATAATAAGTAACATAAATTATTCATATATTCAACTATAAGGAGAGACCATTTTATGAGTAAGAAACCGAGAGAAATATTTTTAAAGGGATGTAACGAGATAGCAGAGGTATTAATCCTGCACGGATTTAAGGTAGCACAAAAAGGGCAAACCGTTTCAAAAAGACCGAATAAGGAGTTTGTCGGAGCGGGAGAAATGAAGATGGCATATTTGCAGGGACTGAGATTGAGGTAATACTGATAAAAAGCTCGAAACGGAGATTACTAAAAACAAATGTAAAAGAATAAAAAATAGCAACTATGAAGAATGATTATCACGATAAGGAAATTACAGGAGTTTTTTATGATAAGGAAAAGAAAAAATTAACTTTTTACTTTGCTGATAAGGGAGATTTGAGCTTCAATAATATCATTCAATTTGAACTAAACTTCTTTTCTGACCAAAATGTATTATTCGATATAGAAATATACACAATGAATAATGTTCCAAAAATATTGCTTAAAGATTATCCCTTTTTATCAAACTATCATAATAATCGTAACAACCATCTGATTATTTATTATTTAAATCCTTCTGTTGGTATATCGGGTATCATTATAACTGATGATAAAACATTATAAAAACAGAGAAAATGAAAGATATAATAACAATAAATACTTACAAAGATGTTTTAATCATATCCATAAATGAAGAAGATATAGAGGCTTTTTACAAATTATTTACATCAAAAAATAGTAGCTTTATCTCTCGTAATGGAACAAGTTTGCAAATTGTACAGTCCGAAGAATCAAAAATAGTTATAAAAGATAGTACTATTATTGTTTTTATGTCTCTAACTCAATTTGATATTATAGTAAGTTTATTGCAGAATTATATTAAAAGCAATAGAAAATTTCCTTTAGATATTTCTTTAGAACAATTAGATTTTCTTATTGAATCAAATGAAATTAAAGATGTTGTTCTTGAATGTGGGCGGTTTAATGATGATTAATTTTAAACCTATAAATAAATGAAGAAGGTACTCCAACTTTAATTATAAACAATAGAACTAAGCGTTTAGAAATTGATAAAGGAAGAAATCCCCCGAAATATTTAATATATGAATTTGGAAGAGATAGGTAAGTATATAGAATGGAAAAACAGATGGTCTCAGAAAGATAATATTGACATATATCAATATATAAGTTTTAATATTCATCCTGATGATATTTTGATTATAGGTAAATTGCTATTTCCTGAGATTATAGAAATTGAGAACTGTATTTTATTAAAGGATAATTATGATTATTTTCTCTATGAGAATCTCAAAAAGAAATATAACAATAGTAGTGAAATAGAATTTGAGATAAATAAATTATATTTATATGATTTATTTGCTCATTGTACTGATATTACAGATGATAAATTATTTAAAAACATTGGTGAGTTCTTACAATTTTCTTGGAGTATTTATTTTGAACATAAATTCCCTAATAAAAATATAATTATAGAATGCATCAGTAACACACATAACTATGGTGATATATTATCCTTTTACACAAAAAGTTAGTAACAGCATAATATATCATATCTTTTGTTCCAACACAAATTATAAAATATGAAAGATACAGTATTATTAAATGTTAGCAGTATGATTAATGCTTATCCAATGAAAGACGATAAGATAGCAATGTTTACTATATGTTTTCATTTGCTCCGTTTTTCTTGTGAAAAAGAGCTCTTACAGAAAAATCCCTTCGATGAACAAGGTGATTTGAATATTGATACAATCATCAAGGAAAGCGATTTAACAGACTTAGGAAAACAACTATTTGATGATTTAGCAGAAAAATGGTTTATTTATACGGATAAAACGGATGGTAAAATTGATAGAAAAAACAATGTAAAAATGCTGGAAAAATATTTTAATAAATTAAAAAATAGTATATAATTAAAGTGAAATAACGACGTAGGTTTTCCAAAATTTGTTTCTGTCGCTAAAACACAAGGCAATAAACATTATTCGATAATCTCCGACCACTACCGCAGTTTTAGAAAGGCTAAACATAGGGGTTTACAATGCTAAGCTAATGCACAATAACGACAATTATCAGGCAACCCCACCGATTATTCGTACGTAAAGTATGTATTTTCTTTCTTACTCTCCATCGGAACCGCTATAAAACAACTCCGATGGAGTTTTTTAGTAGTACGAACCTCATTTTTAGCCCTCCGTAGGTGTTTTTTAGTCTTCCATAGGATAATTTTACACCAAATTACCACTTCAGAAGCCCTCCGTCGCAGTCCTGTAATGCTCCGTTGCAGTCCTGTAATGCTCCGTTGTGGTGCATTTGAGGTTCGGAGAGGTAGAATTGAAGTCCGAAGGAGTAAAATTGAGGTTCGGAGGAGTAAAATTGAAGTCTGGAGGGGTAAAATTGAAGTCCGGAGGGGTAAAATTGAAGTCCGGAGGGGTAGAATTGAAGTCCGGAGGGGTAAAATTGAGGTTCGGAGGGTAACCTTGATACTGAAGAGGAAATTAAAAACGTTATTATAGATAAATATGGATTAATAGCACTATTAAACAGCTAATCATTATAGCTAAAAAATGTATAAAGATATAATGCTAAATAAAATAAAATTTATATGGAAACAAAAAAGGATGTAATTAAGTATCTAAACGAAAAAATAAAGGATTTAATACCTTTGAAGATACAAAAAATTAAATCAAAAGGTGATATTACCTTTTATGAGTTAGAAAACAACTGTGGTATAGAGTTTTATTTTGAGAGTTTGTTAGGAGGAAAAAAAGGAAAGAATAGCTTTTGTCTCAAAGTAAGTATGAGTCTATATAATCCTTTTTTAGCCAGACTAATTTCTGTAGGTAGAAAACAAAAATACGATGATAGCCTTTTGTCTCAATTAGTTTTCCATATAGATTGGGATAAAATTCCTGAAGAAAAATATTATGATAGATACTTTTTCTGGGATGGAGAGGATAAAAAAAATATTGCAGACAGACTAATTGGAGATATTGAGAAATATTATATCCAATTTATAGTACCAAACCTTAGTAACTATAATTTGCTTATAGAAAACTTTAAAAATCCTATTTATATGGAGTGTTTAAAGGGGTATGGTGATTTTATTAAGGCTATAGTAGTGGCAATTTTAACACATCAAGAGGATAAAATAGAGAACTATATCGTACCTTTTGTGAAAAATAACTTGAAAGAGAGGAAGTTTATGGAGTTTCAAGATTCAGAAAATTACCAAGAAGATATTATAAAGCCTTTGAAAAAATACATAGAATTCAATGATATAACCTTGTAATAGATGATATATCAGGGTAATGTATCAGATTAGTTGTTCAAATAACTAATCCTTAGAAATCCAACGCCAGCTTACAAGCGATGTAACCAACAAAACCAGTAGAGTACAACATAATAACCGACCATATAGGTAGACCTATACGTTCGATAGATGACAATGGCGAACTTGTATGGAGTGCCGATTATGACATTTACGACAAAAGAAAAAAGAGTTTGTGGAGGATAATTATATGATTGACAATATAAAAGAATATATAAAGTTAGCAGATAGTGATGATTTGGAAGATAATAATAGAACCAAAATAGAGCAATTATCTTCCGAAGTAATCTCTGAGATAATACAAAACTATCCTGAAAGGAAAGCGTGGCTCGTTCATAATAAATATATACCCATTGATGTATTAAAATTGCTTTGTAAAGATAAAAATTCGGATGTTCGATTTACTGTTGCAATGAAAAATAAAAATGATAGATATATTTTTGAGATTTTGATGAATGACCCTGACTTTTCAATCCGAATGGCTGTTGTTAGAAATAAGAGAATCCCAATTGATTTATTAAAAAAAATGGTAAATGATAAGGATGATGAAATATCTAAAGAGGCGATGAGGATTTTAAAATTAAGAGATAGTGCATTGTAATATTATATAATGATGTTTTATCAAGGTCAATATACTGTCATTCGTATTTTTTTATTACTTTTGCTCTTATGATTCCAGAGAATATCCTACATACTCCCATCAACTACCTGCGTGGTGTAGGCAATCAGCGGGCTGAACTCCTGAAAACAGAGCTCAGTATCTATGAGTATCAAGATTTGCTGAACTTGTTCCCCAACAGGTATATCGACCGTACCAAGTTTTACAAAATCAACGAATTGCAGAACAATAATACCGAGGTGCAACTCGTAGGCAAGATAGTAAACTTACGCACAGTAGAGTCGGCTCACCAAAAAGGTACTCGTCTTGTTGCTACCTTTGTAGACGATACGGGCGCTATGGAGCTCGTGTGGTTCAAAGGACTCAAATGGTTGCGTGAATCCCTAAAAATCAACGAACCTTATGTGATTTTTGGCAAACTGAATTTCTTTGGAGGCACTTTCTCTATGCCTCACCCCGAAATGGACTTGCTCAGCGAATTCAAGAAGGCAGGACACAGCAGTATTCAGCCCGTATATCCTTCTACCGAAAAATTAGCTAAACGCAACATTACCAATAGAGTGATGCGCCAATTAGTACAAACAGTTTTTGAAGAAATAGGCAATAGCTTTGCCGAGAATTTACCGGATAACATACTCGCTTCTATGAACCTCATCTCCAAGCAGGAGGCAATGCGCAATATCCACTTCCCTACAAATCAAACTTTGCTTACTAAAGCCTCTGTACGACTCAAATTTGAAGAGCTTTTCTACATACAAGTACAGTTGGTACGCAAGAATCTTCTGCACAAACAGAAGTTCCAAGGACAACCTTTCAAGAATGTAGGCGATGCTTTTATGAACTTCTATAATCATCATTTGCCTTTTCCGCTTACCGATGCCCAAAAACGAGTATTGAAAGAAATACGCGCCGATGTGGGCTCAAATGCCCAAATGAACCGCTTGTTGCAAGGCGATGTAGGCTCTGGTAAAACCATCGTAGCCCTAATGACGATGCTTTTAGCAGTAGATAATGGTTGTCAAGCCTGCTTGATGGCACCTACCGAAATTCTCGCCAATCAGCATTACCAAAACATTAGTGAACTACTAAAAGAAACAGGAGTAACTGTAGCACTACTCACAGGTTCGTCTAAAACTAAAGAACGCAAAATGTTAGACGAACAATTACAGTCTGGAGAGCTTTCTATCCTTATAGGCACTCACGCTCTTTTGGAAAACAAAGTACAGTTCAGAAACTTAGGACTCGCCATTATCGATGAGCAACACCGATTTGGGGTAGAACAGCGCTCGAAGTTATGGCATAAAAATACTATTCCGCCTCATATCTTAGTAATGACCGCCACCCCTATCCCACGCACTTTAGCGATGAGTGTATATGGTGATTTAGATGTTTCGATAATAGATGAACTCCCCCCTGGACGTAAGCCTATTAAAACTCTACATCAGTTTGAAAACCACCGTGCAGAGACTTATGAATTTATTAAAAAAGAGATAGATAAAGGACGACAAGCTTATGTAGTATATCCACTTATAGAAGAATCGGAAGCGTTAGATTTTAAGAACCTTACGGAAGGCTATGATTATATCACGGCAAGCTTCCCTTTGCCAAAATATAAGGTTTCTATGGTACACGGTAGACTTAAACCAGCTGAAAAAGATGTTGAAATGGAGCGCTTCCTACGTAATGAAACACAAATAATGGTGGCTACCACCGTGATAGAAGTGGGGGTAAATGTACCCAATGCCTCCGTAATGGTAATTGAGAGTGCCGAGCGCTTTGGACTCTCACAACTTCACCAGTTGAGAGGACGTGTAGGTCGTGGCAGTGAACAGAGTTATTGTATATTACTTACGGGCAACAAAATGAGTAACGATACTCGTACACGTATGGAAACGATGGTGCGCACCAACGACGGTTTTGAAATTGCTGAAGTAGACCTAAAATTGCGTGGCCCTGGTGACCTAATGGGTACGCAACAAAGTGGAGTGCTCGCTCTAAAAATAGCCGACCTTGTAAAAGACCAAGATATACTAAAAGCAGCCCGCTTTCAAGCTATCGATCTACTGAAAGCCGACCCCAATTTAGAGTTGCCCCAAAACCAACGTATAGCCCACACGCTCTATCAGTTACAACGCTATAAGAACCTCTGGACATACATTTCATAAAGGAGCTGAAGAGGTGATACTTACTACATTGTAATCTTTTTCTACTTTTTTTCACCAAAAAATTTGGAGAGTTAAAAAAAAGTAGTACCTTTGCACCCGAATTAAACGTAAGGGTTCTTAGCTCAGCTGGTTCAGAGCATCTGCCTTACAAGCAGAGGGTCACTGGTTCGAATCCAGTAGGACCCACTTAGGTTAAAATTAAAAAAATTTTTATCATTGTAATTTTGGGGTTCTTAGCTCAGCTGGTTCAGAGCATCTGCCTTACAAGCAGAGGGTCACTGGTTCGAATCCAGTAGGACCCACCAAAACTCGGATTTTTATTGTTGTTTTCATAATTAAAAAGGATTCTTAGCTCAGCTGGTTCAGAGCATCTGCCTTACAAGCAGAGGGTCACTGGTTCGAATCCAGTAGAGTCCACAAAAGCTACTCAATACTGAGTAGCTTTTTTTGTTAATTATTCATTTTAATAACAAATGATTATCAAGTATTTATAATTTTCTAAATTGTTAATTATTAATTAATAATTGTCTATTGATAATTATTTCTTACTTTTGCGATATTTTTAAACAGAAAAACAAAAATAATATGTTAGGATTACAAACTTCTGTAGACGTTGCAACCACTGCAACCGACACTGCTCCCGTCGCAGTACAAGAGAAAACCCTTTCTATAATGGAACTGATTCTAGATGGTGGTATGGGGAGTATCATTATTATTAGTATTTTATTTGTGATGCTTGCTGTTGCTCTTTTCCTCTATTTTGAACGCCTTTTTGCTATTAAGGCAGCTTCTAAGATGGATAAAACTTTTATGTATAAAATACGTGATTGTATCTCAGCTGGGCGCTTAGATGCTGCTAAAATGCTTTGTGTACAATCCAATACTCCTGTAGCACGTCTTATTGAAAAAGGGGTCTCTCGTATAGGTAAACCTCTTGAAGATATTAATAAAGCTATTGAAAATGCAGGCACTTTAGAGGTCTACAATCTTGAAAAGAATACGGCTATTCTCGCTACTATTGCAGGAGCAGGACCTATGATTGGATTTTTAGGCACAGTTGTTGGTATGATTATGTCATTCCACGAAATGGCTTCAGCAGGCGGTCAGGCAGAGATGGGGTCATTAGCAAGTGGTATTTACACCGCGATGGCAACTACCGTAGCGGGGCTTATAGTAGGAATTATTGCTTATGTAGGCTACAACCACTTAGTAGTAAAAACTGATAAGGTGGTACACCTAATGGAAGCGAATGCTGTTGAATTCTTAGACTTGTTAAACGAACCTCTATAGGTCTTAAAAAACTACTCTGATCTAATTATGAAATTAAAAGGTAGAAATAAAGTAAGTCCTGAGTTCAGTATGTCGTCTATGACGGACATTGTGTTTCTGTTGTTAATATTCTTTATGATTACTGCCAACAGCCCCAATGCACTCGATTTGTTATTGCCTAAAGCTAAAGGTAAAAGTACTAATACACAAAACGTTTCAGTAAGCATTGATAAAGATTTAAACTATTTTCTTGACAAGAAACCTATTTCAGTAGATAATCTCGATACAGAGCTCAAATCAGCGCTCAAGGGAGTGGAAAATCCTACTATCATTTTGCGTGTAGAGGAAAGTGTACCTATTGAAAATGCGGTAACAGTGATGGATGTGGCAAACCAAAACCAATTTAAGGTGATTTTGGCTGTCCGTCCAAAATAGAAAGGTATATGAATTTATTCGATACAGAACATAAACGTAAATCATTAGCACTCACTACGGCTGTGATGTGTTTAGTAATCTTCATACTGTTTTTTGCAGGAATGAAGTACTTAGACCCACCGCCCGAAAAAGGTATAGAGGTCATCTATGGAGTAGATTTGGTAGGAATGGGCGAACGCACTCCTCCGCCAAGTGCTGCTAAGCAGGAAGAAACTAAAACGCCTCCTCAAACACAACCAGAACAGAGTACTTCACAGGAAGTGAAGGAAAACCTTTTGGCTCAAGATAACAACGAAGAAGTTTCTGTACCCGAAGTACCTAAAAAGAAAGAAAAGAAGAAAGAAACACCTAAAAAAGAGCCTCCGAAAGAGAGTCCCAAACCCGCTCCTAAGCCTTCTAGAGAAACATCGAATGCGTTATCAAATATATTGGGAGCTGCCAATGCAGGTGGTAGTAGTACCTCAGGACAAGGAGATGGCAACCAACCTGGTTATCAAGGACAGATAGATGGTAGCCAGTACGCTAATTCTTATTATGGTTCAGGAGGTGGTAATGGCACTGGCAAAGGTTGGGGATTGAAAGGTCGCTCTATCGCTTCACAAGGTAAAGTACCTCAAAATTGTAATGAAGAAGGACGCGTGGTAGTGCAAATAGAAGTAGACCGTAGTGGTAAAGTAGTAAAAGCTACTGCTGGTGTGAAAGGAACTACTAACTCTGCTCAGTGTTTGCTGGAAGCTGCTCGAAAAACAGCTGCTATGCACCGCTGGAACGCCGATGATAATGCTCCTGCACGTCAAGTAGGTTTTATTGTTATCAACTTTAAACTCGGAGAATAAGAAATAAATTAATAATTGGTAATTAATAATTAACAAGGATGAGATAATGGTTATAGTATAACTGATTATCTCATTTTTGATTGTACAACAACTAAAAACTATCTTTAACATTGAATTATCAAGAAACACTTTCGTGGATGTTCAACCGCTTACCAATGTTTCAAACACAAGGTAAAACCGCTTTGAACAACAAATTAGATAATATCCTCGCCTTTACTTCGGTGTTAGGAAATCCTCAAACAAAATTCAAAAGTTTGCATATCGCAGGCACTAATGGAAAAGGTTCTTCCAGCAGTATGCTCGCTTCTATCCTACAAGAGGCAGGATATAAGGTAGGATTGTACACCTCTCCACACCTCAAAGACTTCCGCGAACGTATCAAAATTAATGGGAAGGAAATACCAGAAGACTATGTGGTAAGTTTTATAGCTAAAAACAGACCCTTTTTGGAAGAATATCACCTCTCATTCTTTGAAATGACAGTAGGAATGGCGTTCAGCTATTTCGAGAATGAAAAAGTAGATATCGCTGTGATAGAAGTAGGCTTAGGAGGACGTTTTGACTCCACTAATATTATCACTCCCGAAGTTTCTCTTATTACCAATATCTCCAAAGACCATACTGATATTTTAGGAGATACTTTACCTAAAATAGCTTTTGAAAAAGCTGGTATTATCAAACGAAATGTGCCTGTAGTAATCAGTGAATATCAAGAGGAGACAGCTCCCGTCTTCACAGCAAAAGCTAAAGAAATGAAAGCTCCTATTATTTTTGCCAATCACATAGAAACTTCTCTTACAACCGACCTTCAAGGTGCTTATCAAGAGAAAAACATCAAAGGAGTAATAGCCGTTACCGAATTGCTTATCCACCAGGGATGGGATATTACTCCGGAGAATATTGCACAAGGACTTTTACACGTGGTGCACAATACAAACCTGAAAGGTCGTTGGCAAACCCTTGGCTCCTACCCTACTATCGTATGTGATACAGGACATAATGTGGGCGGACTTACTTATGTGATGGAACAACTCAAAAAGCAAACCTATACACACCTTCATATTGTAGTAGGTTTTGTAAAAGAAAAAGATGTAAATAGTGTTTTAGAGCTTTTCCCAAAAGAAGCTACCTATTATTTTTGCAGTCCTGCTATTGCAAGAGGACTTAATGTAGATACATTAAAGGAAATTGCCACTACAAAAGGACTCCAAGGGGAGAGATATTCTTCAGTAGCAGAAGCCTTAAATGCCGCTAAGGCACAAGCGCTTCCCACTGACTTTATCTTTGTTGGAGGAAGCACGTTTGTAGTTGCGGAAGTGGTGTGAGAAGTATTAGGAACGAGTTAGAAGTTCTCATCAACGAGTGAAACTAAGGAAGATAATATAAACTATCTACTTTTCCATTATCAAAACACAAAACAGCGTCTCCTATAGTGATATTATGGTATTCATTAGGTTCTTTTTTATAGGTTGCCACTATTTCAGATAATGTTTTATCAAAAATAGACATATCATCTATAAACATACAGTAAGGAGATAAATATTTTTCTTTTCCAACAAATTTTTCTACCATTAAATAATGAATAGAAGTATTTTCATTAAAAGAAAATTCTATTTTGTAATTCAATGCATAAATGACATATAGCCGATGATCACTTGAATAATCATCTGCTATATTTTTTACAACTTCTATAGCTGTTAAAGCTGTATTAATTCCACCTTTTTTGAAGAAATCACTTGACTTTATAGTATACATTAGTTTACATATTTATTTTCAATAATGTCATTAAAACCCTAATATCATTTTGGCAATAAAAAAGTAAATCAAGATACCTAAAACATCGTTGCTGGTAGTGATAAACGGACCCGTAGCAACCGCTGGGTCAATACCGCGCTTGTGCAGAAGTATCGGGATAAAAGTACCTATCACAGCAGCATTTACAATCACTGTAATGAGTGCTATGGCTACTGTAATGCTTACCAAATACTCAGCTTGAAAAGCAAAATGGCTTACTAATATCACTATTCCTGCAATAGTTCCTCCGTTGATGAGTCCTAATAGAAATTCTTTGAACAACCGCTTGATAAGTTCGCCGTCGATAGAATTATTTGCCAACCCTTGTACTATTATCGCCGATGATTGTACTCCCACATTTCCCGCAGTAGCTTGAATAAGCGGAATAAATATCAATAATATAGGGTAAATCATCATCGTATCTTGAAAACCATTGATAATACTCGCTGCACCTAATCCTCCGAACATTCCAATAAGTAACCAAGGCAAACGCGCTTTGGTAAGTTTCCATACACTATCGCTTGCCTCCACATCATTGGTAATACCTGCTGCCAACTGATAGTCTTTTTCAGCTTCTTCTTTTATCACGTCCACCACATCATCAATAGTGATGCGTCCCACAAGGCGTTTCATCTCATCAACTACGGGAATTGCCTCTAAGTCATACTTACTCATTATGTGAGCTACCTCTTCGGCAGTATCAGTAACGTATACATAGTCTACTTTTGGAATATAAATGTCTTTCACTTCTGAACGTGTGGAAGTAGTAAGCAAGTCTTTAAGTGAAAGTCGTCCTTTAAGCACATCATTATCATCTACTACATAAATAGAATGCACACGAGTAACGTGAGCCGCCTGTTCTCGCATTTCTTTTACGCATTTTAGCACATTCCAATTCTCATTTACCTTTACAAGTTCCTTCGCCATTAGTCCTCCCGCAGTATCTTCGCCATAACGAAGTAATTCTACGATATCTTTGGCGTGTTCTACGTCCGTAATATGCGAAATAACCTCTGTTTTTCTATCTTCGGGCAATTCAGAGATGATATCCACCGCATCATCGGTGTCTAACTCGATGATTTCATCGGCAATTTCTTTTGCAGAAAGGTTTTTTAAGATATTCTCACGATAATCATCGTCTAATTCTGTGAGTACATCTGATGTTTTCTCAGCATCAATTAAACGAATGATGTATACCCCCTCTTCAATATCCAATTCGTGAATGATTTCAGCTATATCGGCATAGTGCAAATCATTTAAGAGGGTTGTAAGTTCTTTATTTTGTTTTTCCTCAATGAGTTTATGGATTTTCTCAATGAGTTCATCTGTTATTTTAAAAGTTGTCATAGTTTTAAGACGTCAAATCGTTAGCTATCAAACTTGATTACTGATTTTTTTAGTAATAAAAACAAACTCTTGCCAAGGCAATTGCTCAGGACGCTTATCAAATATAGGGTCTTGTTTTAAATTCTCATCTGTAAGTAGTGATTTTAGGCTATTGCGAAGGGTTTTTCGCCGTTGATTGAAAGCCGTTTTCACTACGGTAAAGAATAATCCTTCATCACAATCTAAATGGAAGTCAGTTTTGCGTACTAATCGTATTACACCACTCTTTACTTTGGGCGGAGGATTAAAAACACTCTCCGAAACTGTGAATAAATAGCTCGCTTCATAAAAAGTCTGTACTAAAACTGACAAAATTCCATACGTTTTACTGCCTTCGTGCTCGCATATACGTTCGGCAACCTCTTTCTGAAACATTCCGCTAAACTCAGGAACGTATTCTCGCAGTTTAAGTAGTTTAAAAACGATTTGAGTAGATATATTATAAGGAAAATTACCTATAATGGCAAATGGTTCGGCTAAATAACCCGCTACATCATATTTCAAAAAGTCATCGGCAATTATTTTTCCTCTTAATGCAGGGTAATTTGCCTCCAAATAATCTACCGATTCCTTATCGATTTCCACTATGTGCACATCAACATCTTTTTTGAGCAAAAACTGAGTAAGTACGCCCATTCCAGCTCCTATCTCTACTACTTTTTTATAGTTTTTTAGCGATAATGTATCAGCTATCTTCTGCGCAATGTTCAAATCTTTTAAGAAATGTTGTCCTAAATGCTTTTTTGCTTTTACTAATTCCATTTATATACCTTTCAGCGAGACTTTTAGTTGTTCTTTTGCAGAAGTATCGACCTTATTTCATCATAATGGTCAGTTCCTACCAAAAACACTTTCTTTCTGTCCTTAGACAATATCCTGATTGCCTTATTATGTTTCGTATTATAGATGATACCTGCCGAAGTATACCGTATCCCAATGCCATAATACCAAGGAATATCAATGAGTTGAATAGTAGAGACGTCCATTTCTTGAAAATTCATTCGCCTATTCAAAAAACCGATACCAAATGAAGCTACAATACCATAATCATCAATTACAGTAGTAAGTTTATAGAATACAGCTACTAAAATAACCACTAATAATATAATTATTGCCCAACCTCCTTTGCTTTGATAGCCCGAAAAAGCTATAATCCCTATAAAAAGGGCTAAAAAAGACAGTAATATATAAGAAAATTGTGTTTCTTTAAATTCTATAGCTGTTTTCATAATATTATTCTTTTGTGCAACTTAAAAATACACAGAAGCCACACCCTAAAATCTAATAAAAATTTATAAACAAGAAAAAGAACAAATTCTTAACTTTGGTGGCGGGTGGGCTTCTGTGCTAAAATGTTTATATTATTGCATTACAACTAACTCTTTACGAGTTTACCAATGCTTTCAAGTAGTTGCGGACGGTCGGAAAGAGCTATCTTGGCTACTTCGTAAAATTCCTTCACCCATTTGTTCATTGCCTCGAAGGCTTTGTTCTTATCCTGAGTGGCTTGTTGGTCGATACCGCGCAATTTCACGTATTGCGCACGGAGTTCTTCCACTTTCGCAATGGCTGAAAGCTGTTCATCGGCGACGGCTTCGGTAAGTTTGAACCTGTCGAGCGCTGCTCGCTGGGTAGTAGTAGTTTTAATGCCTTCGTAAAGCTTTTTCGTGGTGGCTAAACCTTCCAGATAATCGCGTGACATCGTTCCTTTTAACCCAAATGATACCAGCGCTTCGGGAGATGCTTTTAACGCTACTTTTGCGACCTTGCGATGTTCTTTATATTTGTCGCTCATCGCTTTATAAGCCTTTTCAAACAAGGTTCTTTTCTCTACCGTTTGGCTTGTTTTTGCCAAATTATCGTTATAAGCGGCTTGTGCTTTGTCATAAAGCGCTTTACCTACTTTCATAGCCTCTTCATTGTATTGATATTCCTCTAACTGAGCTTTCAATTCGGCTATTTCACTGTAATTGGTAAATAACAAACGTCTGTTTTCAAGTGTTTTTAATTCTGTGCTCTTTTCCTTCATAATATTACATATTTTAAAAGGTCTATAAATTAGTTGAAAAATGTTAAATCATTATGATTTACATTCATTTTTATACCGCAAAAATCCTGCCAAATAACACTGTGCAAATTATTGTTTTTGTTTGTAGAAAAGCATTCTTTGTAAACTTCTCATATCAATTTAAAATAAGACGATAAGCTGTTACATTACTTACGTTTGTAGTTACAGTGGGTTATTTTGGCATTACAATACGCTTTTTACTTATTACTTAGTTTTGTTATCTTATTACTTCATTACCTTTTAAATTTACTTTCTTTTGTTTTACAGCTGCAGCACTTTCTTTTGGTGTTACAAATGGATAAAATGCTCTATCAATTTCTTACTTTACGGAGTAACAAGATAGCTAAAGTAAGGAAAATAAGGTTAGGCAAGAGGACAGCCATCAATGGGGATAAGCCTCCTGAACTTTGGGCAAGGGTTCCAAACACACGGTCGAAGAACACAAAGCTAAAACCTACGACTACTCCCACCATTAAGTTGATTCCCATTCCTCCTCGCTTTTTCACCGATGAAACAGCCACGCCGATAAGCGTAAGGATAAAGGCAGTACTTATTGCACCCCAACGGCGGTATTTTACCAATAGATACATATTTAAATTGGGTGAACCTTTCATCTTTTCGCGTTCAATAAACTTGTTTAGCTCAAACAAGTTCTTATTTTCCGCTGTATATTCCATCGGCATTAGGTCATCAGGTTTGAAATTGAATATCGTGTCTAACTGGTCGCGTTTCACTATCACATCGTCGCCCTCCCCTATCTTTCTTTTGGAGTAATTAGTAAGCCGATAGGTTTTCGTGCTGTCTATCCACTGAATCGTTTCGGCATTTATCTTTTCCGTCATCTTAATACCATTAAAATGTTCTACTGAAAAGTTATACCCGCGTTTGTCTTGGTAGTTAAACGAGCTTACATAAAGGTAATCGTTGTCAGAAAACTGATTGTAGAGGTCTGAAACGCTTTCCACCTTCGAAGAACGTATATACTTATTCCAAAAATCATTATACACAGTGCTGGCAGCGGGTACAATAAACATTCCCATAAAAAACACTATTACCGAAATGATACTCGCACCCACTATATACGGACGCAAAAAACGCATATACGATACACCTGAGCTCTGGATAGCGATTATCTCGGTATTATTGGCTAACTTTGATGTAAACCAGATGATAGAGAGGAATAGCAAGATGGGAAACAATATATTGGCAAAATAAACGATAAAACTGAGGTAATACCACAGTATTTCGTTCATCGGAGCGCCCTTTTGTATCATCTTGTCTACTTTTTCAGATAAATCTACGATAATTCCGATAGGAATAAAGAGAATTATCATCATAAAGAAGGTAAGAAGATAGCGTTTTAAGATGTACCAGTCGAGTATTTTCATTTTTTTGTTTTTTAAACCTCCCCCTATCCCCCTCCAAAGGGGAATTAGCGACGCAAAAGCGTTTTTATCAGAAGTATATTAATTAATTTAATTTGTTTAAAGACGATTTGACATATCAGCAACCATTTTTGTCTTCCACGTAAGAAAAGTACCCGCTACAATTTGTCGGCGAGCTTCTCTCACAAGCCATAAATAGAAACCAAGATTGTGAATTGAAGCGATTTGTTTGCCCAAAAACTCGTTAGCAGCGAATAAATGACGTAAATAGGCTTTCGTGTAATAGGTATCTACGTAAGTATGCCCATCAGGGTCTATGGGCGAGAAATCATCTTCCCATTTTTTGTTTTTAATATTGATAATTCCTTTTGCAGTAAAGAGCATTCCGTTGCGAGCATTGCGCGTGGGCATTACACAATCCATCATATCCACTCCCAAAGCAATATTTTCCAATATATTAACAGGTGTACCTACTCCCATAAGGTATCGGGGCTTGTTTTTGGGGAGAATATCGCATACAAGTTCGGTTATTTCATACATTTGTTCTACGGGTTCACCTACTGATAGCCCCCCGATAGCGTTTCCGTCGGCATTTTTGCTTGCAATATATTCGGCAGACTGTGTACGAAGGTCTTTATAGACTGACCCTTGTACTATCGGGAATAAACTTTGATGATAACCGTATTTAGGAGGTACTTTTTCGAGGTGAGCAATGCATCTATCGAGCCACCTATGCGTGAGATGCATTGAACGTTTTGCATAACCGTATTCACAAGGATAAGGCGTGCATTCATCAAAAGCCATCATAATATCAGCACCTATACTGCGCTCTATTTCCATTACTTTTTCGGGTGAAAAAACGTGAAAAGAGCCATCGATATGACTTTTGAACTTTACACCTTCTTCTTTTATCTTTCGGTTGGCAGCCAATGAATATACTTGATAACCACCGCTATCGGTAAGTATGTTTCTATCCCAATTAATAAACTTATGTAAGCCTCCTGCTTTTTCCAAAATGGGTGTTTGAGGTCGCAAATAGAGGTGATAGGTGTTTCCCAAGATGATATCGGCATTAATATCGTCTTTCAGTTCGCGTTGGTGCACTCCTTTTACGCTTCCCACCGTTCCCACAGGCATAAAAATGGGGGTTTCAATCACGCCGTGGCTGGTAGTAATCTTCCCAGCACGTGCTTTAGTATGTTCGTCTGTTTTTAGTATTTCAAAATCCATAGTTGAAACATTTTCGGGCGCAAAGGTAGGGAAGAATTAGCAAATTAGCAAATTAGAAAAGCTAGCAAATAGGCTAATATCTCTTTCAGAATAACTGAGTAAAGGCGTAAATAGCCAAACCGACTAATCCGCCTACCAAAGTGCCATTGATACGGATAAATTGGAGGTCTTTACCTACTTCCAATTCAAGTTTTTCGCTCAATTCGCGTCCCTCCCAGTTCTCCACCGTATGACTGATGAGTTTCCCCACTTCTTCTTTGTTTTTTAGCACAAACTGATAGGCAGTTTTCTGTACCCAAGCGTCTATTTGATGTTGCAGCTGGGCATTTTGGCGGAGTTCATCGGTGAGGCGCTCCGTAGCGGTGCGCAATAGCTTTGCAAGATGTTGTTCCCACTCAGGAGTATTGAGTTTTTCAGCAAATTCATATAATTGCGCTGTAATTTCAGCCCTGATAGGGTGTGTTTCATCTTCCGATGCTTTTACAACTAACTGATAGAGCCCATTGCTTACCTTCCGAGTAATTGTATCTTTAATAAACGATGGAACAAGAGGAGGAAATTGGCCGTCAATTTCGTGTTGCATCAGCTCTTGATGTTCGGCGAGGTAAGTAGCTACCTTTTCAAAAGCTTTCCGAAGGAATTTCTGATGTTTATTCTCATCTAAAAAAGTAGTGAATACTTCGCTTGCTTTTGCATTGAGAGGTATTTTTCTTACAAAAGTTTCTATCTGGTGAGGAGTACTTTCTTTCGAGAGCCACTCAACTATAAATGATGATACTTTAATATCGGTGATGTAAGGACGTATCTGTTTAGGTTTCAAAAAGTTCTCCACTACAAAATTACCTAAATTCTCCCCGATGTCATTCTTTTTTTCCTCAATGAGATTGGTATGTGGAATGTTTAATCCTAATGGTTTGTGAAAGAGCGCTGTTACTGCAAACCAATCGGCAAGCGCTCCTACCATAGCGGCTTCGGAAAAAGCCTTTATATAACCTATAAAAGTGAGTTCGGGAGCTTTTTTATGCCATACCACCATTGCTATATAAATGATGAGCATCAAAACAAAGAGCCCCGTAGCTATATTCTTGTGGTGTTGTAGTTTTTGGCGCTTGGAACTGTTCATAAATTATCAGCTTTTCAGGTGCAAAGATACGAAGAAAAGTGTGAAAAATAAAAAAGTTGAGTAATATAAATTGTCAGATAGTAATTATTGCCTATCTTTGCATCAGTTTATTCTAAATAGTAGTATTTTAAAACTTGTAATAAAGATGATAAAAAAGCACTTTTTAATAACATTAGCCGTAGGAATAATTGCTTTACTTACTCTTTCATTTGTACAGCAAGCAACTGTTAAAAAATACAAATGCCTCATACAACTCACCAATTACAAGGGTGAAGGAGCCTACATAGTAGTTTCACTCATCAATCCCGAAGGTAAATATGAGCAAACACTACAAATTCTTGGAGATGATCCTGAATGGTACGACGATCTTACTCAATGGTGGAAGTTTTATGGCAAACGCCAGACAATTGATGGGATTACGGGAGCTACCATTAGCGGAGGAGAACGCACTGTAAAGATACTTACAATTGATGATAGTAAACTGAACAAAGGCTACAAAATACGTTTTGAGACTGCCGTTGAAGATGAATATTACTACGCTAAAGATGCTGAAGTGGAATTTAAAACCGAGAATCTTAACACTAAAGTTGAAGGTAAAGGATATATCCGTTATGTGAGATTAATGCCTAACGATTGACAATCTTCTTAAAGAAATTATGAGTAAAGAAATTATTTTAGACCGGTTATGGGCATTAGAAGACTCTCCTTATAGAGATTTTACAGCGAATTTGATTCCCACTGTGGAGAAATCTCGTATTATAGGGGTTAGAACACCTGCAATGCGAGCGTTGGCTAAAGAATTAGTAAAGCATTACCCTACTGAGGCAATGTCTTTTTTAGAAGAGCTACCTCATTATTATTATGAGGAGAATAATCTACACGGTTTTATCATTGAACAGCTAAAAAATTTTGATAAAGCGATGCAATATACAGAGCGGTTCCTCCCTTATATTGATAATTGGGCTACGTGTGATACTTTTGCTCCTAAAATCTTCTTGAAATACCCCGAAGAGACATTAAAACACATCAAACAATGGATTACAAGCAAAGAAACCTATATAGTACGTTACGGAATTGGCTTGTTATTGTCTAATTATTTAGATGCTCTTTTTAAGGAAGAATACTTAACCTGGGTAGCAAAAATTACCTCAGATGAATATTACATAAATATGATGATAGCGTGGTACTTTGCTACTGCTTTAACAAAACAATATGAAGCAACAATCCCTTACATAGAATCAAAAACACTTTCTCCTTTTGTTCAAAATAAGAGTATACAAAAAGCAAGAGAAAGCCGTCGTATTTCTGAAGATACTAAAAAATATTTGTTGCAGTTTAAACTCTAATCTTGTTCTTCTCTTTCAAAAAAACTAAATACGCTCCCTCCATATTTCTTCGCTTGTGAGAAAAATGGCTGTTCTGATAAATCTGTTTTAGAAGAATGTTCAATAATGAGCATTCCATTTTTAGTAAGTAAGTTTTGATTGAAGACAATATCGGCAATAGTAACAAACTTTCCAATTGGGAAATCATACGGAGGGTCAGCAAAGATAACATCAAACTGCTGAGTAGTACGTTTTAAATATTCATATACATCGGCTTTAAGTGCTGTAATAGGGTAGACTAATTCACATGCTATTTTATTGATAAATTGCACACAACCGTTATGGTTATCAACTGATAATACTGAGGGGCAACCTCTACTGGCAAACTCATAGCTAATATTTCCTGTTCCTGCAAAAAGGTCGAGTACAGAAAGTTCTTCAAAATAATAATAGTTATTGAGTATATTAAAAAGAGCTTCCTTCGCAAAATCGGTAGTAGGGCGAACTGGCAATTTATTAGGTGCTATAAGCTGTTTCCCTTTATTCTTCCCTGATATTATTCTCATAAAGATTAACCTTTTTATTGAACAGTTTTCCTCACTGTTAAACTCTGCATTACCTCGTTCATAGCTTCTTGGATAAAGAATAAACTCATTAATTATTCTTCCGCTTCTTTCATCGTGTGGTACACCTGTTGCACGTCCTCATCTTCCTCTATCTTCTCGAGAAGTTTCTCCACATCGGCTTGTTCTTCAGGGGTAAGTTCTTTCGTTACTTGTGGAATACGCTCGAAGCCTGATGATAAGATTTCTATGTTACGGCTTTCTAACTCTTTTTGGATAGCTCCAAAGCTCTCAAAAGGCGCATAGATGAGGATACCGTCTTCGTCTACAAACACTTCTTCTGCCCCGAAGTCTATCATTTCGAGTTCCAACTCTTCGGGGTCTATCCCATTGCCATTAATACGGAAGTTACAAGTGTGGTCGAACATAAACTCCACTGACCCCGATGTACCTAAAGTACCATTACACTTGTTAAAATAACTGCGAATATTAGCTACGGTACGGTTGTTATTGTCGGTTGCCGTTTCTATGAGTACAGCAATACCGTGAGGAGCATAACCTTCAAAAAGAACTTCTTTATAGTTTGCAGTATCTTTTTCAGTTGCTTTTTTGATGGCACGCTCAATATTTTCTTTAGGCATATTGGCGGCTTTGGCATTCTGTATCACGGCACGCAAACGCGAGTTACTCTCAGGGTGAGGACCTCCCTCTTTCACTGCCATTACGATGTCTTTCCCTAAACGGGTAAATGTTTTTGCCATTGCTGCCCAACGCTTAAATTTACGGGCTTTTCTAAATTCAAATGCTCTTCCCATTTTTATTTTAGTTATTAGTTATTAGTTTGTTATCTGTCTGTTCTGTTGTCTTAATCAAAATTTGGTTATTCACAAAGTGTAAAGGTGTCTCAGGAAAGTCAAGATGAGTAAGGCGTTTCATTTCATTAAACACCTTACAATCATTATCGAGTTTTAATCCTTTCACTTTCGTCTGTTTCACTGAAATCACATTGGCATAAAGAAAATTGCCTTTGCGGTCAATCTTAATATCAAGCAAAGGAGCAATACCATTAACTCCTTGCAGATTAAAATGCCCATAAGTATTGAAATTTCCCATACTATAAGCGATAAACTTCCTATTGTACACTTCCACCGCACGGGTAACGTGAGGTCCGTGCCCCAATACAATATCGGCACCTGCGTCTATTACCGAGTGCGCAAACTTATACACATTCCCCCTATTTTCACCGAAGAAAAACTCATCAGCTCTCGGCACGCGTGTATTTTTAGAGCCTTCAGCACCTCCGTGGAAAGAAACAATGAGGATATCCGCCTGTGGGCGCAATTCTTTTACCAAATCGGTAGCTTGTTCTATGTTATTTATCGATAGCATATTGCTATTGGGCGAAAAAGCACAAAATCCGTACTTTATGCCTTCTTTCTCAAATACAACCGACTTTTTTTCTATTGGCCCTGCGTGGTATATACCCACCTTATCGAGTATTTTAGCCGTATTGCGCCGTCCTTTTTCACCAAAGTCATTGGCGTGATTATTAGCGGTACTCATCAGGTTAAAACCTGCTTCCTTAATGATTTTCCCATAGCGGTTGGGCATACGAAAAACATAGCAAGGGCTCTCTTCTGTATCCTTGCACTTCTCGAAATCGCCACTCTTGCACTTCTCCGAATCGCCACTATCGAGTATCGTTCCTTCTAAATTTCCAAACACAATATCACCTTTCAGATAGGGTTTTACGTATTTAAAACTGTTCACCGCATCGTCCTTAGGCAAATAACCAGCAGGAAAACCCGAGCCTATCATCACATCGCCAACGGCTATTATGGTAAGCGTATCTTTGGTACGAACGAGTAAGGTATCAACAGTAGTATGCACCAAACTATCTATTTGGGCTGTAGCATATCCACTAAAACTCAATGCTATTAACAGTAAGATTCTCTGCATCTTATCCTTTATTTTTCGGCAATCACATCAATTCCTCCTTTTACGGTCTGATTGAGTTGTACATTTATTTTCGTCCCCAAAGGCAAATACACGTCTACACGCGACCCGAATTTGATAAATCCAGCATCTTCGCCTTGTACCACTGTTTCTCCCACTTTGGCATAATTCACAATGCGTTTAGCCAATGCTCCCGCTATTTGTCGGTATAAAACTTCACCGAACACAGGGTTATCTACCACTATGGTAGTACGTTCATTCTCTTCCGAAGCCTTAGGGTGCCACGCTACCAAATACTTTCCCGGGTGATACTCGCTATAAGTAACCTTTCCGCCTAAAGCATAACGAGTTACGTGCACATTCACAGGCGACATAAAAATCGATACCTGCAAACGTTTATCTTTAAAATATTCTTTCTCAAACACTTCTTCTATCACCACCACCTTACCGTCTACGGGAGCGATAATATGCTGGTCATTTTTAGGCGTAATGCGTTTAGGATTTCTAAAGAACTGCAATATAGCTATCAAAAATAAAAAAGCTACTATCTGTATAAGCTTCTTAAGCCACGGTATATCAACAAAATAATGCGCTATAAGCGATATACCTATCACGGCGAATAGCGTAATGAGAATAATCTTAAAACCTTCCTTGTGAAACATTGTATGCAATTATTTTAGGGTGCAAAGATACGAAAGAATTAACAAATTGCAACGCACAATAAATATTTTTCAACCATAATTCTTGGTCTTCCCTATTTTTTTACTACTTTTGCCCTCTGACATTAAAACTTTAATAACTATTGCATTTTTTTTGGCATATCGGCAATTTTAACATTTTTTCCTCAATGTCGAAAATTGAAGTTTTTACCAATTGAAATACAGCTTAATAAGACGTTAGCTTCGGCTTACCTTCGTCTTAGGTTCGTCTTTCCTTCGTCTTAGCTTCGCTCTAACACCATCTAAACAGCAGAGTAGCTGTAACTCTTATTTAACTGATTAATAAATATTTAATATTTTTCATAGTAATAAAGATAAAGAAGTGTTTTAATCATTTTTTTTGAAGAAAATGCACGGTTTTTATATATTTTAACATTTTTTTCTCAGTTTTCTAATCAGTACTCCACTTTAATAGATAATACTGATAATCAATTATATTTAATGAATTACATAGAATACACTTTTACCATTGCCCCTATGGGGGTTGCTTCTGAAATATTAGTTGCCGAACTTGCCGAAGTAGGCTTCGAGAGCTTTGTAGATACCGAAACCGGTTTGCAGGCTTATATACAAGAACTCTTTTGGAATGCTAATATACTCTCTGACATACAGATACTTCACAGCGAGGAGTTCCAAATTACCTACACACATCAAACTATTGAACAGGTGAATTGGAATGAGGAATGGGAAAAACACTTCGAGCCTATCACCGTAGACGATGAGTGTACCGTACGTGCTACCTTCCACCCCGAAGCACATACCCCTTATGAAATTGTTATCGACCCTAAGATGAGTTTCGGTACTGGTCATCACGAAACTACTTATATGATGTTGCAATTCCTTTTAAAGGAAGAACTCAAAGGCAAAAAAGTGCTCGATATGGGTTGTGGTACAAGCGTACTCGCTATTATGGCAGCCAAACGCGGGGCGAGTGAGGTACTCGCCATTGATGTAGACGAATGGTGCGTAGAGAACTCCATTGAAAACGTAGAACGCAATGGTTGCGATCACATCAAAGTACAGCTGGGAGATGCTTCCTCACTGGCTAATGAAAAAGACTTCGACCTTATTATTGCGAATATCAACCGTAATATTCTCTTAAACGATATACCGCAGTATGTACCAGCTCTCAAAACAGGAGGCGCTCTCTTGCTCAGTGGTTTTTACAAGGAAGATATACCTCTTATCCGCGAAAAAGCGGAAGCATACGGTTTGCAATACATCGAGAACTTAGAACGCAACAACTGGGTAGCAGTAAAATTCAAAAAACAAGCCTAATGAATACTTTTGCCGATAGAATTATCAACTTCAACACACATTTAGAGTACAACCAATCCTTGCCTAAGGATTTTGATGTGCTGAATCCTTATATGGATAACCCTGAAACTATGGAGGTAATGCGTGCTTTTTATCACAAATTCTACAACGATAACCGTCAGCGGAAATTCATTATAGGCATCAATCCCAGCCGACACGGGGCAGGAGTTACAGGCGTTCCTTTTACTGATACCAAGCGATTAGAAAGCGAGTGTGGTATTGCAATGAAGTCGGCACATACCCACGAAGTATCATCGGTTTTTATGTATGATATGATAAAAGCATACGGTGGAGTCACTAAGTTCTACAATGATTTTTATATCAATTCTCCTTTCCCTTTGGCTATTGTGCGAAAAGCCTCGGACGGCAAATGGCTCAATGCTAATTATTACGATGAAGAAGCACTCTTCAAATCATTAAAGGATTATATGATAGAAACTTTAAAAAAGCATATCGCCTTAGGAGTAGATACTCAAAAGGTGTTCGTATTAGGCAAAAAGAACGCTACTTTCTTACAAAAATTGAATAAAGAAGCTACTTTATTTGGTGAAATGATAGTATTGGAGCATCCTCGCTTTATCCAACAGTATAAATCAAAAGAAAAACAGCTGTATATCGATAAGTTTTTGACGAGTTTTGGAGTATAGACAATGAAGCAATACGATGTTTTGGTGATAGGTAGCGGACTTTCGGGGCTCTTTTCGGCTTTGCTCTTGGCTAAAGCAGGAAAGAAAGTGTGTATATTGGAGAAAAATGAGCAGTATGGGGGTAACCTGCAAACTTTTGTGCGCAATAATACGCTGTTTGATACAGGAGTGCATTACATAGGAAGTCTCGCAGAAGGTCAGGTGTTATACGAATATTTTAAAGATGTAGGTATTGCCACTCATCTTTCGGTAGAACGCCTTGATATAAACGGCTACGACCGTATTTGTTTTGGCGATACACCTAACGTAATGTATCCTCACGCTCAAGGTTATGAGAACTTCGTACAACAACTCCTCTCCTACTTCCCTAATGAGAAGAAAGCCTTAGAAGCGTACGCCCACACAATGCAATCTATTTGCGATAAGTTTCCACTCTACCGCCATAAACAAGCAGTAGCCGATTACGATGTGCATACGCTTTTCTTAAAACTCTTAGACTTCCTCAATGGTATTACTACCAACGACCGACTCAAAGCTGTGCTCTTGGGCTCTAACTTTCTCTATGGAGGCGCTGATGAGCAGACACCTTTATACGTGCACGCGCTATCGGTCAATTCATATATAGAAAGCGCTTGGCGACTCACACAAGGTGGTAGCCAAATCACCAACTTGCTCATTGAAAAATTGCGCCAATACGGTGCTGACCTTTTCAACCAAAGGGAGGTCATAGGCTTTGAATACAGTGAAGGGAATACTATCAACACAGTACTCACCAAACAAGGAGAGCAGTTTGTTGCAAAACAAATCATCTCGGCTATAGATGTAAAGCAACTACTCAACATCACAGGCAAAACACCTTTTAAGCCTTCTTTTTGCAAACGCGTGCAGGGCTTACAACCTACGGTTGCTGCCTTTTCATTGCATTTGGTACTCAAACCAAATGCTTTTCGTTACTTGCCATATAATGTGTATTGGTTTAAGGATAATAACAGTGTTTACCACGCTACTAATTACCCTAATAACGACTTTCCGATTTCGTATATGCTCTCTATGAATCCTCCAAAGGACAGCAGGGAGTATACTAATAATGTTACTATCCTCACCTATATGAACACTGATGAACTGCAACGCTGGCAAAATAGTTTTACGACCAACACCGAGGGCAACCCAAGAGGCAACCAGTATGAAGTTTTCAAGCAACAACGTGCTATGGATTTATTAGATGTAGTTGCTCAACAATTTCCCACACTCAAAAGTGCTATTGCTCATTACTACACCTCTACCCCACTCACTTACCGCGATTATATAGGCAACCCCACGGGAGCATTGTACGGCTACAAAAAAAACGCTAACCATATAATGGAAAGCGTTTTTATGCCACAAACTCACATCAAAAATTTGTATGTTACAGGGCAGAGTGTTGCAATGCACGGATTAGTAGGAGTTACTATCAGTGCGGTACTCACCTACCAAATTTTGATGCGGTCTTTAGGTTTTTTATAGAGTTTATCACCTTCTTTTACATCAAAGGCTTTATACCAAGCGTCTACATTCACAAGCGGACCGAATGAACGGAAATATCCTGGGCTATGAGGGTCGGTTTTTACTTGGTTTGTAAGGTATTTATCAGTCGAAAGCGTACGCCATACGGTACCCCAAGAGATAAAGAAACGTTGTTCTTGAGTGAAGTTGCTTATTTTACCTACATTGCCTTTGTCTTTTAAGTACATTTGCAAAGCATCAAAAGCGATGTTCACCCCACCGAGGTCAGCTATGTTCTCACCACTGGTGAAAGTACCATTTACAAATACACCTTTTACAGGTTCGTATTGGTCGTATTGTTTAGCAAGGGCTTTGGTTGCGTTCTCAAAGTTCTTTTTATCTTCAGGAGTCCACCAATTTTTTAGATTACCATCGCCGTCAAATTCAGCGCCACTATCGTCAAATCCGTGTGTCATTTCGTGACCTATTACAGCACCAATACCACCGAAGTTAACCGCAGGGTCGGCTTCAAAATTGAAGAAAGGAGGTTGTAAGATAGCCGCAGGGAACACAATTTCATTATACAATGGATTGTAATATGCATTCACTGTTTGAGGCGACATACCCCATTTAGTTTTATCTACAGGCTTGCCTACTTTTTCCAAACTCTTTTGGTAAGCCCATTCACTCACGCGTTGCAAGTTAGCAAAATACACCGTTTTAGCAGCCGGTTCAATGGTTAGTTTAGAGTAGTCTTCCCACTTATCGGGGTAACCTACTTTCACAGTAAATTTATTGAGTTTAGCCAAAGCCTTTTCCTTAGTAGCATCTGACATCCAAGTTACATCTTTGATATGTTGCGCAAAGCTCTTTTTCAGATAATCTACCAAAGTAACCATTTCTTCTTTAGCTTTAGGTGGAAAATACTTTTCTACATACAATTTACCAAAGGCTTCACCCAAAATACCATTGATCACACTTAGAGCGCGTTTGTTCATTGGACGTTGTTCTTGTTGTCCTTGCAACTCCTTGTTGTAGAAGTTAAAAGAAAGCTCATCGAGTTCTTTGGTAAGGTTGCTCGCATTATCAGCTACTAATTGATATTTGAGGTAATCTTTGATAAGAGGCAAGTTCTTTTCGTTGATAAACTTATCGTATTGTTTGTACAAACGAATTTCAGAAACAACTACTTTATCAGTGTTCACCCCTACGTTTTTAAGAAACTGAGGTAGATTGAGGTTCTTCACTAATTTGCTGAGCTCAGCCATTGTTTGAGGGTTGTAGCTAAGGTTAGGGTTGCGGTCTTCCTCATTGGTGAGCATTAGTTTGGCTACCGAGCGTTCAAAATCTACCATTTGTTTAGCTTTCTCAGCGGCTTTGTCGTCTTTAAGCACTTTGAAGATAGCCTTTACATAATCTTGATACTTTTGTAAAGCCTCAGTATTCTCCTTGTTGTCTTTTTGATAGTAATCGCGCCCCATACCGATGCTAAAATTGCCAAGATACACAGTATTCATATTAGAATCCTTCATATCGGCATATACCCCCCAAGCACAGATAGGGTTTTCGCCCTCGCGAGTTACCTCTTCCAAATACTTTTGAAGGTCTGTGAGGTTTTTAATAGCCTCAATCTTATTCAAATAACCTTCAATAGGTTTAAGCCCTTCGGCATCACGCTTTTTCCAATCGATAAACGATTCGTAGAGGTCTTTTATTTTCTGACCTTCAGTACCTTTAGCGAAGTTTTCCTTAAGGAGATTATCCAAGATGAGCGAGCAATTCTCATCGGTTTTCTCGCGTAGGATATGGAAAGAGCCCCACGTAGGTTTATCAGCTGGTATTTTGGCAGTTTTAGCCCAAGTGCCGTTCACATAATTGTAGAAATCATCTTGCGGACGTACCGTAGTGTCCATTTCAGCAAGAGCAATCCCCTTGTCTGCATTTTTGTCTGTCATTGCATTTTCTGATTTTTTGTTATTTCCGCCACAAGCAACGATGAGTGCTGCCGACGAAAACAACAGTGCGGTTTTTACTGTTTTTCTCATCATCTTGTATAATGTTTTTGTTTAATGAAGCAAAGGTAAAAAATAATTAGCGATTAGCAAAGAAAGATGAAGAATTTTAATATAAAAAACTTTGCTAAGCCTTTTCGTAAGGTTTAGCAAAGAATGGGATAAAGAAAGGTTTATAGTTTGTTTATTTCCTTCCTCAGTTCATTTATTTTTTGTCTCTTTTCATCCATTTTCTGTTTCCGTTCATCCATTTTCTGTTTCCGTTCATTTAATCTCTGCTGGTAAAGGTCGGCGCGTTGTTTGTGAAGATAAAAAAAATTTTCTTGGAAGCGGTTCATTGCTTTTTTTTCCAAATCATAAACCCGTTTTATTTGTTTTTGGGTGAGAAACTTACTATACTTGGCGTAGTAATCTTTCCTGAGGTCAAGTATTCTTTGGCTGTGTTCAAACTGTTCTTGTATGGCCTTCTTTGCCTGATCTTCAGTTATCATATCTGCTGGGGTATCAGTCCTTTTTTCAGAACGAAGTGCCCATAATTCTTTTTGATACTGACAAAAAGTTTCAATGAACTGTTTAGATGCGACATCGCTCAAAGCAAGTTCATTAGCAATTTGTTTGGCTTGTGCAATAGCCAATTCTTCACGTGATAAATGCTGTTTATCAGTACTTTGAGCTGACAGAGCTCCTCTAAAAGCTATTATTACAATAGCTAACAGAAATAGTTTTAAAAAATTGTTTTTCATACGTTTGTTTTTTTTACTCGTTAATAAATACGTCATCTTCAAAGACTGTGATGATATAATTTTGGTCTTCTTCACTGAGCTTACTAAAAGCTTGTTCAACCGAAATAGTAGTGCGCTGTTCAAAAAACACATTTTTTACGATAAAAAACAAAGCAATAGTTGCTGCTATAGCGAGAGTAACCTTGAAGGTTATCAACCTAAAATTTTTCTTAGGTTTGGAGGATATAGGTTGATGATTTTTTACTTTTTCCAAAATAGTATCTTCTATTTGTTCAAAAAAATCATCAGGCACTGTATAAGGCATTTTTTTACCTATTTTGCTAAAATCAAAATCTGTTTTCATAGTTGTTAATCGTGGGTTTTCATATATTCTACAATTTTATTTTTGGCATTATGATAATTAGCCTTTACGTTTGCTGTGGTTGAGTTGGTTATTTGGGCTATTTCATTATAATTTAACTCGTCGTAATAACGAAGATTGAATGCCAATTGCTGTTTTGTAGGCAATGATAAGATGGCTTTCTGCAATTTCACGCTTTCTAAATCAGTGTAATCAACATAGTTAGCACTCATTATACTATTGGCATACATTTCCGAGCTATCTAACGAGAGTTGTCCCTCTTTTCTTCGGCTTAAAAGACGTGAGGCTTCATTAGTAGCAATCTTATAAATCCAAGCTCTAAAAGAATCTTTACTTTTGAATGTATGAAATGACCGGAACACTCGTATAAAGGTTTCTTGTACGGCATCTTGTGCATCTTCGTGCTCAACTACAATTCGCCGAATATACCAATATATTACTTTTTTGTATTTATTCATCAGCAATCGGAATCCGTTTTCAGGGTGCTCGCTCATCGCAACTATTATGGTTTTATCATCTATTATCATTGCGATAACTGTTTTTTTGTTTGTTTTTTCAATTGATTTATTTAAACAAACGTTCTGTAATAAAGACCTACCAAATGAGTAAAAGTAAAATTGATAGGTGATTTTTTTTCTGTAAATCAAAAAAAGCTTTGCTAAACCTTGTAAGATTTTTAGCAAAGCCTTCTGTAGAAAAGATTTTATCTTATATAATATTTGATAGTCCTATCGTACTAATTTCTTATACTTAATACGAGTAGGTGTTACTTCTTTGCCAAGTCGTTTTTTCTTATTCTCTTCATACTCTGAAAAGCTACCTTCAAAGAAATACACCTGTGAGTCACCTTCAAAAGCTAAGATATGAGTACAAATACGGTCTAAAAACCAACGGTCGTGTGAAATCACTACTGCACAACCTGCAAAGTTCTCTAAACCTTCTTCTAAGGCGCGAAGAGTATTTACGTCTAAATCATTGGTAGGCTCGTCTAACAGTAATACGTTACCCTCTTCTTTAAGAGTCATTGCCAAGTGTAAACGGTTGCGTTCTCCTCCTGAAAGAGTAGCTACTTTTTTATTTTGTTCGCTACCACCAAAGTTAAATCTACTGAGATAAGCGCGAGAGTTCACTTGTCTACCCCCCATCATAATGAGGTCTTGCCCACCAGAGAAGTTCTCCCATATAGACTTCTCAGGATCTATTTGTTTGTGAGTTTGGTCTACATAAGCTATCTTCACGGTGTCGCCTACCAGAAACTCACCGCTATCGGGCTGTTCTTCACCCATTATCATACGGAAGATAGTAGATTTACCTGCTCCATTAGGTCCTATCACTCCCACTATTCCTGCTTGAGGAAGCACAAAGTTTAAATCATCATAGAGCAGCTTATCACCAAAAGCTTTGGCTACGTGACGTGCTTCTATTACATTAGTTCCTAAACGAGGTCCGTTGGGGATATATATTTCCAACTTTTCTTCTAATTGTTTTTGGTCTTCATTGAGCAGACGGTCATAGTTCTGCAAACGTGCTTTTTGTTTGGCTTGACGTCCTTTAGCTCCTTGACGTACCCATTCGAGCTCACGCTCCAATACTTTCTGACGTTTGTTTTCAGTTTTCTGTTCTTGAGCCAAACGTTTAGCTTTTTGGTCGAGCCAAGAAGAGTAATTGCCTTTCCAAGGAATACCTTCTCCACGATCGAGCTCTAATATCCAACCCGCTACATTGTCTAAAAAATAACGGTCGTGGGTAACGGCTATGACTGTACCTGCATACTGTTGCAGATGCTGTTCTAACCACAATACCGATTCTGCATCGAGATGGTTAGTTGGCTCGTCGAGTAACAAAACATCAGGTTGTTGCAAGAGCAGACGGCAGAGAGCTACCCTACGGCGTTCTCCTCCCGAAAGCACTTTGATAGGCGTATCGGGCTCAGGGGTACGGAGGGCTTCCATCGCTACTTCTAACTGATTGTCGAGTTCCCAAGCATTTAAGGCATCTATCTTATCTTGTAACTCGGCTTGCTTATCCATCAGCTTTTGCATCTTATCGGGGTCAGAATAGTTTTCCTCGAGTCCAAAAAGGTTGTTGATATGATTGAATTCCTCTAAGAGCTTTACAGTTTCGGCTACTCCTTCGCGTACTACTTCAATAACAGTTTTATCATCATCAAGATGAGGTTCTTGTTCGAGATAGCCTACGGTATAATTAGGAGCAAATACTACTTCTCCTTGATAGTTTTTATCTATTCCTGCAATAATTTTTAGCAGAGAGGATTTACCAGAGCCATTAAGCCCTAAAATACCGATTTTGGCTCCATAGAAGAAACTTAGGTAAATATCTTTAAGTACCTGTTTATTAGTAGATGAATAGGTTTTGCTTACCTTATTCATTGAAAAGATTATCTTTTTATCGTCTGCCATAGTTTAGTGAAAAGTAAAAAATGAATGGTAAATGAAATCATTAAAGATTCTTATTATTACAAGTGCAAAAATATAAAAACAATACCAAGTAAACAAATTTTGGCTCGCACGCACTTGTAAACTGTAAAATCAAACTTTTATAATTAATTGAATTACAAGTTTATATAAAAAAACATACCTTATACTATAAAAATAATTACTAAAAATTTGGTTTATATTATAAACTAACTTATATTTGCAGCGAATTTATAACATTAAACATTTTAACATTATGGACTTACAAGTATCCGACAGCTTGAAAATCATTCAGTCTGTCATCAATCAACGAAAACAAAAGTACGAAGAGAACGGTTTCTTCCTTATCTTTTGGAGTGTGCTTATTATGCTTGCAGGCGTACTGCAGTTTGCGATGCTTATCACCAACTATTATCCCAAACAATCAGGATTTGTATGGTTGATATTAATGCCTCTTGGCTTTATGGTGAACTTCATTATCAAATACAAAGAAAAGAAAGTTGCTACACAGAAAAACTACGTCGATTGGTTAGATTGGATATGGGCAGTTGCAGGCATTAATGCAATTTTTGCTTTTTTAGTACCTTTGAGCCCTTTTGGAAAATTTCAAATAGCCATTTTGGTCATTTATCTGCCTTTTGCTTTTGTAGCTTTAGCAATGGCATTACAAATGAAAATGAAACTCTGGATAGCAACATCGTTAGTAGCTTTGTTGTTAATTTATGCAGGTATATTTGTGCCTTTTAGTTATGAAATCTATTTGCCTTTGCTATGCGTAGTATTAGCAACCTTATTGTTCTTAGTGCCTGGTATTCAATTCCATTTAGACTATAAAAAGAGAAGTAATGTTCGCTGATTTAGACCCTATTTTGCACTCACAGCTTCGTTTGGCTATCGTCTCACTATTGGTTTCAGAAGAAAAGGCTGATTTTGCTCGTATTAAGGAAATAACCAAAGCTACCTCTGGTAATATTTCTGTGCAAATCCAGAAGTTAGAGACTGCTGGGTATATCACTGTCAAAAAATCTTTTAAAGACAACTACCCCAATACCAAAGTTCAGCTCACCAAAGAAGGTCTTTTAGCTTTTGAGCGATATGTAGAGGCACTAAAAAGCTATATTAGCCGTTAGTCGTTAGTTTCTAACCACTAACGGCTAATATTAAATAATCGATATGTCTCCTTTGCCTTCACGCAATACTTTAGGAGCATCTCCTGAAAGGTCTATAACTGTGGAAGCTACATTATCGCCATAACCGCCGTCAATCACCAAATCTACTTTGTTTTGCCATTTCTCGAAAATAAGTTCTGGATCGGTGGTATATTCTATCACATCATCTTCATCATAAATAGAGGTAGATACAATAGGGTTCCCTAATTTCTCTACAATTGTACGAGCTATTAAATTATCGGGGACACGAATACCCACTGTTTTTTTCTTCTTAAAATCTTTAGGCAAATTATTATTACCTTGCATAATGAAAGTATAAGGACCAGGTAACGTACGTTTCAACAACTTAAAAGTACTTGTATCTATTTGTTTTACGTAATCTGATAGGTTCTTTAAATCAGAACACACAAAAGAGAAGTTTGCTTTTTCGAGCTTTACCCCTTTGATACGTGCAATCTTTTCAAGAGCTTTAGTGTTAGTAATATCACAGCCCAATCCGTAAACTGTGTCGGTAGGATAAATAATCAATCCTCCACGGCGAAGGACTTCTACTACCCTATTTATATCTTTTTCATTAGGATTTTCGTTATATAGTTTTATAAACTCAGCCATTTTTCAATGATTAACAGTTAGTAATTAATTCTTATAGTGGTAAATTTGCAGTAAGAGATAAGCTTTTCGTCTTGATTTGTTACTTTTATTTCCCATAACTGGAGCGTTCTACCTGCATTCACACATATTGCCTTAGCATAGAGTGTATCTCCTACCCTACCTGCTCGCACGTGATTAGCACTTAGTTCTATACCTCGTATCTGCTCTCCTTCTTCTCGATAGAGCAAATAAGCTCCTAAACTCCCTGCTGTTTCTGCCAGCGCAAGTGTAGCCCCCCCGTGAAGAACCCCATCTATCTGAGTAACGCGTTCGGTAACTGGCATACTAAGAGTAATAGTACTTTCAGTAATTTCAGCAATTTCCATTTGCCAATCACGCATTAAATTATTAGGAGGTAGTGTTTCCCACAGTTGTCGCAAGGTTTCTTTATTCATATGATTTGGTAAAAACTTTAAGAGTTTACAAAAGTATAAGCGGTGATTTCCTAAGGGTTCATTTCTTTTGCTTTAATTTTATCCAATAAAGTGCGATATTCATCAGCTAAATAAAACTGAGTGCCAATAGCATCAAAAATAGCATCTTGTGTGAGTACCCATTGCGGTACTTCTTCAGGTATTTTACCATCGTTGCTATCAAAATAGTCTTGGCGCCACTGTTTACTATCGTAATAAGCTACCAACTGGTCATACTCAGGTTGAATCGCTTTCCATTCTTCCAATACTTCTTGAGCTTTGGTAAGAGTATTTTCTAATTTAGCAAGAATGTCGTTCATCTTGCTAATATTCTCATATCGTTTGTTCATAGCTAATTCAAAAAAAAGTTAGTTTATTGTTTTAATTAATGCTATCGTATTCGATGATAAACACTTCTTCGTCGTCGTGTTTGAGATAGTATATTTCACGTCCTAACTTCTCTTTACCTTCTTCGGTGTAAAGAGATTGAAGTTCTTTTTTATCTTTTTCAATCTCCCTTTTAAGGAACTGTTTTTGCTTATTGAGTTTTTCTCTTTCTTTATTGAGCTCGTGATGAGTTAATATAGAATTAGCATCAAAGAAAGTCATCCATATTATAAAAAAGAATAATATGGCAAGATATAGTTTATAACCCTTCAATAAAGATAGATATTCAAGTAACTTTTTCATTATTTTTGAAATATACGGTTATGCACTATTGTTTTAATGATATCAATAGCTACTTTATTGCGCTTATTATTAGGAATAATGATATCGGCGAATTCTTTAGCAGGTTCAATAAACTCTAAATGCATAGGTTTTAAGGTGGTTTGATAGCGATTGAGTACTTCATTCACATCACGACCTCTCTCGGTTGTATCGCGTTTGATACGACGTATAAGTCGTTCATCAGAATCGGCGTGTACAAATATTTTAATATCAAAAAGCTCACGGATATCGGGGTGTACAAAGATAAGAATACCTTCTACAATTACCACTTTGGTAGGTTTAACTAAAATGGTTTCGTTAGTACGATTGTGTTCTACGAATGAATAAGTAGGACTTTGAATATCTTTTCCTTCTCTTAATGCTAATAAATGTTCTTTAAGTAAATCAAAATCGATAGAGTTGGGATGGTCGAAATTGATTTTGGTGCGGTCAGAAAAGCTAAGATAACTCAAATCTTTATAGTAAGAATCTTGTGAAATAACGGTAACTTCCTCGCCTGAGAGTTCTTTAATAATTTGATTAACAACAGTTGTTTTACCACAACCTGTTCCTCCTGTAATTCCTATGATAAGCATCTTTGATGTATTTTGGGGCAAAAGTATAAAATACTACTCAATTGACAAAGTAAAACTTAAAAATCGTCAATGAGAAGTTCTTTTAGTGATTGGTCTTTACATACTATAGCAACAAGTGTGCGTTCTTATAAAGTTTGCGCAGTTCATCTCGTACTTCCATTAGGGCAAACCCCAAGAGATTCTTACCACGCCACGAAGCGATGTTGAATGCTTTTTCGTTATCTCTACCTAAACCAATGCCCCAAATGGTGTCTAACGGACTGGCTTCTACTAATATCTTATCACCCGTAGATAAAAGAAAATCCATCATTGCTTGGTTTTGGGTAAATTTATAGTAATTGCCATTAAGTACAATACTGTATTTCACCTTATCCCATACGACAGGGTCGAAATTGCGTACCTTTCTGCCTAAAGCCTTTATCAGCTTAGGATCAGTAGTATTCATTATTTCCTTTTCTACTTCTTCATCGTCAAACAAACGAGCTTTTTCAGCCATCATATACTGTTCAGCACATAAATATTTATTAGCATTTACCCTAAAAGACGAAGGTTGCCATTGCGAAAAACAGGATTCATCTATGGCATCGGCATTAGGTTTCCAAAAGAAGAGAAACTTGAGTTTTTTAGGAGAGTTAAGAAAGGTTTCTTTGGAATATTTACACATTCCCTTAGGTTGCCAAAAGGAAATACTTCCAAAGTAATAATCCTCTTCATTATCAACAATATCTTGAGATAATTTACCGTCATTATTAATCATTTTCCAATTGTTGTGATGCCAAAAAACAGGATAAGGAAAAAGCTTTTGATACTCTTGTTGCTGTTTAGATGTAAGCGTGTCGTACCAATCCCAAAAATGGTAACGGTACTCTTCGCCATAGCCCATACGCCAGCCCATCGTAAATTCAGAAAGTTCAGGATATTTAATCCACTGCGGAGTCATATAATCCATAATTGAATAATTAATCATTAACAATGGGACAAAGATAGTAAATAATTAGATAATTAGCAAATGCACTGTTAATATCATAGTGCGAGCTACACAGACAGTCGTAGCACGAGAGGCAATCATAGCACTATGTACGGGTAATAAAAAGACGGTGCGAGCCACACGGGTAGACGAACAAAAGACGAACAAAAGACGGTGCGAGCCGCACGGGCAGATAAAGAAAAGACGAACAAAAGACGAACAAAAGACGAACAAAAGACGAACAAAAGACGAACAAAAGACGAACAAAAGACGAACAAAAGACGAACAAAAGACGAAGAAAGAACGAACAAAAGACGAACAATGAACGAACAATGAACGAACAAAAGACGAAGAAAGAACGAACAAAAGACGAACAAATGACGGTGCGAGTCGCACGGGCAGATAAAGAAAAGACGAAGAAAAGACGGTGCGAGTCGCACGGGCAGATGAACGAATGACGAACAATGAATGAAGATAAGGTAAAAGAAACCTCTGCCTATTCACATACTGAACTGTTGCGAACTTCCTCTTTGAGGAATGTAGCGACGGAAAGAGCATAATGAGATGAAAATGATTAAAAATTTAGGGTGAAGAAAAAGTAAAATTGATGCTTTTAAAATATAAGAATTAGCATAAAGTTTTGCTATATAAAAAAAATGTACTACTTTTGCAAACTGAAAAATTTGGATTAATATTTTTTAAAAAATGAATATAAACAGAGAGCAAGTAGATGCTTTGAATGCTGTCATTAAGATAGCTATTGAAAAAAACGACTACGCCGATAAAGTAGAGAAAGTACTAAACGATTACAGAAAAACTGCTTCTATTCCTGGATTTAGAAAGGGTCACGTACCTGCTGGTATGATTAAAAGACAGTATGGCAAAGCTGTGAAGTTTGACGAAATAAACCGAGTGTTACAAGACTCGTTGTACAAATACATAGGCGATGAAAAACTCAATATTTTAGGTAACCCACTCCCCAAAGAGAAAAAAGACATCGACTTAGATGCCGATGACTTTACTTTTGAGTTTGAAATAGGCTTAGCTCCTGCTATCGAAGTAAACTTGCAACCTAAAAAAGGAATCGTTCGCTACGAAATTACCGTTACTGATGACCAAATCGACAAACAAGTAGAACGCATTCAGAAACAATTTGGTAAACTCGTTGCCAAAGGCGAAGTTATAGATGATGACAGTCTTGAAGTAACTGGTACTTTCTTTAACGAGGAAAAAGGTATTGACTCACAAGCTACTTTCACCTTAGAAGAACTCAGCAATGCTGTTCGCAAAGAGTTTGTAGGCAAAAAGATAGGTGACCAATTCCAATTGCAAACCAAAGGATTGTTTAAAGATGCACACAGCTTAATGCACTACCTAAAAGTATCGCACGACGAAGCTCATCACTTAGATGTAGAAGTTACTTTTACGCTGGAAGAAGTGAATGAACGCGAAAAAGCTGCTTTAAACCAAGAATTGTTTAATAAACTTTTCCCTGATGGTTCTGTTACCACCGAAGAGCAATTGCGCAACAAGATAAGAGAAGGTGCTCAACAACAATACAATGAGCAAGCCGACCAGCATTTTTTAAACACCGTTACCGATTATTTGGTAGACAATACTCAGTTTGACCTCCCTGTTGCTTTCCTTAAAAAATGGTTGCGCACCGCTGGTGAAAAAGAACTTACTGAGCAAGAAGCGGAAAAAGAATACGAGCATTCAGAAAAAGGATTGCGTTATCAGCTTATCGAAGGCAAGGTAATGGAAGATAATAACTTGCACCCTAAATTTGAAGAGTTAAAAGACTTTGCGCGCACTTATATCAAAGCACAGTTATCTCAATACGGTATGCCTACCGATGACGATAGTTATGTAGACGGCATTGTAGACCGTGTATTACAAAACCGAGAAGAAGTACAACGCATTCAGCAACAATTGGTATTTAAGAAACTCATTGAGTTTTACAAAGAAAATGTAAATACTGATGTAAAGAAAGTTACTTTCGATGAATTTGTAAAGTTAGCTTTCCCTGAATAGAACTTCACAAAAAACATAAAAAACCAGTCCAAAATTGCTAATGATAAATACCATTTCTGTATCTTACTTTGGCAATTTTGGACTACCCTTTTTAGGTAAAAGGTAAGAGATAAAAGGTAAAAACAGCTATACTTAGACAAAGTTTGATATTTTGTAGAAGTCTGTTAATCATTATCTAACCATACTTCCTAAAAAGATAACCTTTAATTATTAACAATTAATCATTAAAAAAGTGAATTTATCAGACGAATTTAGAAAATATGCTACTAAAGAGCACGGTGTAAATAGTCTTTACTACGATAAGATTATCGGCAGTATGACTCCTTACATTATGGAAGAACGCCAGCTGAATGTAGCCCAAATGGACGTGTTTTCGCGCTTGATGATGGATAGAATCATCTTCTTGGGCACTGATGTAAATGACCAAGTAGCGAATATTGTTACTGCGCAATTGCTTTTCTTGGAAAGTGTGGATAGCGCTAAAGATATTCAAATCTATATCAATTCGCCAGGGGGTAGCGTGTATGCCGGCTTAGGTATTTACGATACGATGCAGTTTATAAAACCTGATGTGGCTACTATCTGCACTGGCATTGCTGCTTCGATGGCTGCCGTATTGCTATGTGCTGGGACTGAGGGCAAACGCTCGGCATTGCCACACTCTCGTGTGATGATTCACCAACCTTCGGGAGGTGCACAAGGGGTAGCCAGCGATATGGAAATAAATCTAAAAGAAATGTTGAAACTCAAAAACGAACTCTACGAAATCATTGCCAAACACTCTAAGCAACCTTTTGCAAAAGTGTATAAAGACTCAGAACGCGACTACTGGATGATAGCACGCGAAGCTAAAGAGTATGGTATGATAGACGAAGTGTTAGAAAGGAAATAATGGCTAAAAAAGAAGTAGAATATTGTTCATTCTGCGGTCGTGCAGAACCCGAAACCGAGATGCTAATTCGCGGTATGGCTGGTAATATATGCAACTATTGCGTTGAACAAGCTAATATCATTATAGAAGAGGCATTCGGCACTAAAGCTCAAAAAGGGAAGCCTGTAGTATCGGGTGATATGACCCTGAAAACCCCACAAGAGATTAAAAAATTCCTCGACCAGTATGTAATAGGTCAGGACTTTACTAAAAAAATACTCTCGGTGGCAGTATACAATCACTACAAGCGTTTGCAACAACCTGATGCTGACGATGAAGTGGAAATACAAAAGAGTAACGTGATAATGGTAGGCGAAACGGGTACAGGTAAAACCTTAGTAGCACGCACCATTGCTAAGATGCTAAACGTGCCTATTGCCATTGTAGACGCTACAGTACTCACTGAAGCAGGCTATGTAGGTGAAGATGTAGAGAGTATTCTCTCACGCCTGTTACAAGCTGCTGACTACGATGTGGAAAAAGCTGAAAGAGGTATCGTGTTCATAGACGAAATCGACAAGATTGCTCGCAAGAGCGACAATCCCTCTATCACTCGTGACGTATCGGGCGAAGGGGTACAACAAGCACTGCTAAAACTCCTCGAAGGCTCTGTGGTGAACGTACCTCCCAAGGGCGGACGCAAGCACCCCGATCAGAAGTATATAGAAGTAAACACCGAACACATCTTGTTTATTGCCGGAGGAGCTTTCGACGGCATTGAGCGTGTTATTTCTAAACGCCTGAATATGCAAGCGGTGGGTTACAACTCGTCTAAAAATACACAAGTAGATAGGAAAAACTTGGTGCAATACATCATACCCAAAGACCTAAAAGACTTCGGTTTGATACCCGAGATTATAGGTCGTTTGCCGGTGCTTACCTATATGAATCCATTAGATAAACACACTTTGCGTATGATTCTTACCGAACCTAAGAACGCTATCATCAAACAGTATAAAAAACTCTTTGAGATGGATGGCATTAAATTTGATATAACAGAAGAAGCACTCGACTTTATCGTTGAGAAAGCCTTAGAGTATAAACTCGGCGCACGTGGTTTGCGTTCGCTATGCGAGAATATACTCACTGATGCGATGTTTGAGCTTCCTAATTCAGGCGTAAAAGAACTGACAATAACCAAAGAATACGCTGAGGAAAAACTGAACAAATCAGCTTTGCAAATAGCTTCTTAAATTATAAAAGCAGGTGCGAGCTTGTAGCTCGTGCCTTACCTTTTAATTGTTAATTAATTGAATATGGATACAACACAAATCATTCGCAATAGCCTCCTAAAAGCTGTTTCTTACGAGACCTATCGCAACCTGATAGACAAGTATGCAACAGAAGGGAAATCGAGCGGAGAAGAACAAACTGAAGAACGCATATATTACACTGCTTTAAACCAAAAACGCTACAAACGCTTAGATAAGACCATAGAAATACCTGAAGATAAGGCTCAATTCTTTGCAAACTACCCTAAGAGTGTTTGTTTATTAGTGATTACCGAAAGTTGGTGTGCTGATGCGGCTCAAATTGTACCCGTAGTACATAAAATAGCGACCCTCAACCCTAAAATCACTATGAAACTTGTTTTTAGAGATGAGAATGAAGAGCTGATGAATCTTTTTCTTACCAATGGAGGTAAAGCCATTCCTGTAGTAGTGTTTTTAGACTTAGAAGATAAGGTGTTAGCACATTGGGGCTCTCGTCCGTCAGTAGCTACTAAAATGGTAGAAGAAGAAAAGGCTAAGAATGGTAAACTAACCCCTGAATTCAAAGAAGAACTACAAAAATGGTACAACCAGGACAAAGGAGCCACCATTGTAGACGATTTTACGAAGATAATGAAAACATTGTAACCTCAATTATTAATTTAAAATATAAGTTATATGAAAAAACTAATAATAATGATGGCACTTAGTGCCTTTCCTGCTGTATCAATTAAAGCACAAGATGCGACAACAACTTCATTTAATTCGCAGAAAACTGCTTCAACTACTGTAGAAGTACAACCTGAAGAACCAAAGCCCACAAGCCTACCCGAACAGTTCCAACGTATGATAGACAGAGCAGGGTCTTGGCAAAACTACAAAATGTTTGACAAAGTTAAGCTTGCCAGCTTTCAACGCAGTATGGCAGACAGTGTGAATAATATAAAATCACGTCTTGCTGCTGAAAAGGAAACAGTAAAAACTCACGAAGAAACTATTAAGACACTAAATGATAATATAGCCTCTTTACAAACTACCTTAGACCAGACCCGCAATGAAAAAGATAGTATGAATCTGTTTGGAGCTTTACTATCCAAAGGCTTATACAATACCATTATGTGGGGAATTATTATTGCTTTAGGAGTTCTATTAGTGCTATATATTTACAAATACTCTAACGGAAATATTGTTACAAGAAAGTCTCTTCATCAATTATCAGAATTACAAGAGGAATACGAGAGCTATCGCAAAGCAGCTATTGAACGCGAACAGAAAGTGCGTCGCCAGTTGCAAGACGAAATAAACAAACATCGTTAGACTGATGCGTATTGATATTATATCAGTTGTTCCTGAACTAATGGAGAGTCCTTTTGGCTACTCCATTATAAAGCGTGCGATTGATAAACAATTAGTAGAAGTACATTTCCACAATCTACACGACTATGCCAATAATGCCTACCGACAAGTAGATGACTATCAGTTTGGTGGAGGGGCAGGTATGGTGCTGATGATAGAGCCTATCGATAAGTGTATTTCAGCTCTCAAAGCTGAAAGAGATTATGACGAGGTAATATTCCTCACCCCTGATGGTGATACACTGCAACAAAAGATGGCTAACCAACTGTCATTGGCTAGAAATCTTA
This sequence comes from Capnocytophaga sp. oral taxon 864, assembly GCF_002998835.1. Classification (NCBI taxonomy): domain Bacteria; kingdom Pseudomonadati; phylum Bacteroidota; class Flavobacteriia; order Flavobacteriales; family Flavobacteriaceae; genus Capnocytophaga; species Capnocytophaga sp. oral taxon 864. The sequence goes on along the minus strand of NZ_CP027232.1, from coordinate 440,259 downwards.
TCATCTTGTGTGGGCACTTCAAAGGGGTAGACCAACGCGTACGCGACCACTTTATCACCAAAGAAATATCCATAGGTGACTATGTGCTTTCAGGTGGAGAATTAGGCGCAGCGGTACTTTGTGATGCAATTATTCGCCTCATCCCTGGTGTCCTCTCCGATGAAACCTCAGCCCTTACCGATTCGTTTCAGGATAATTTGTTGGCTCCACCAGTCTATACACGTCCTGCTAACTACAAGGGTTGGGAAGTACCCGAAATTCTTACCAGTGGCAATACCCCTAAAATAGAACAATGGCGGGAAAATATGGCTTATGAACATACCAAAGCCAAACGACCTGACTTACTGAAATAACAAAAGAATAACTTAAAATAATCCTTATGAATAAAAACTTAGCTTACACCTACGGAGCTTCCGATATCTCTCTTATAGGGAAAACTATCGACCAGAACCTTCGTAAAACAGTGGAAAAATACCCTAATAAAGAGGCTCTTATCTCCGTACATCAAAACTACAGAGTTTCTTACGCCGAGTTTTATGCACAAGTAACGGCAGTAGCCAAAGGGCTTATCGCCTTAGGTGTTAAACAAGGCGATAGGGTAGGTATTTGGTCTCCTAATTGCTATGAGTGGACGCTCTTGCAGTATGCTACCGCCAAAATAGGAGCGATAATGGTGAATATCAATCCTGCTTATCGTACCAGTGAGTTGATTTATGTAATCAATCAATCAGGCATATCATACATCTTTGCTGCCCCTCAGTTTAAAAGTAGTAATTATAAAAAAATGATAGACGATGCGCGTGAGTTCACTGAAACTTTGCGTAAAGAAGTATATTGGGGAGAGAGCTGGCAACATTTCTTAGTACGCGGTGAAAAAATCACTGACGAGAAACTACTTTCTTTTGAAGAGAGAGTGCAGTTTGATGACCCCGTAAATATACAATATACTTCAGGAACTACGGGCAACCCCAAAGGCGTTACACTTTCTCACCACAATATCCTCAATAACGGTTATTTTATAGGTATCCGAATGAATTATACCGAAAAAGACAGAGTGTGTATTCCTGTACCTTTTTACCATTGTTTCGGAATGGTTATTGGAAATCTCGCTTGTACAGTTCACGGGGCTACAATGGTAATCCCCAACGATAGTTTCGACGCTACTAAAACACTCGAAGCTGTAGAGAAAGAAAAATGTACTTCGCTTTATGGTGTGCCTACGATGTTCATCTCAGAACTGTATGTATTAGACAAACAACCTTATGATTTATCAAGTCTGCGTACAGGGGTAATGGCAGGAGCTTTGTGTCCTCCTGAAATTATGAAACGCGTGAAAGAGCAAATGAATATGCACGAAATAACTATTTGTTACGGTATGACAGAAACTTCACCTGTCTCTACACAAACTAAAATAGGAGCACCTTTCGAGAAACAAATTTACTCGGTAGGAACTATTCACGATCACTTAGAGATTAAGATTATCAATCCTGAGACCAAAGCTATCGTCAAACGGGGTGAGAACGGTGAGCTATGCACCCGTGGCTATTCAGTAATGTTGAAGTATTGGAACAGTCCGGAGGCTACACAGCAGGTGATAGACGAACAACACTGGATGCACTCTGGCGATTTGGCTATGATGGACGAGGATGGCTATATTCATATCTCAGGTCGCATTAAAGATTTGATTATTCGCGGAGGTGAGAATATCTCTCCTAAAGAAATAGAAGACTTCCTTTATACCTATAAAGGAGTAATGGACGCGCAAGTAATTGGTGTCCCTAGCAAAAAATATGGCGAAGAAGTTATGGCTTGGATTAAACCTAAAGAAGGGGTTACCCTCACTGAAGAAGAACTCCATGACTTCTGCAAAGGGCGTATTGCTCATTACAAAGTGCCTCGTTATTGGAAGTTTGTAGAAGAGTTTCCGATGACCATCTCGGGTAAAATACGCAAGGTAGAAATGCGTGAAATATCAGCGAGAGAACTCGGTTTAGAGGACGAAGATTAAGGTAAGGGAACTATTTTCCCTGTCTCTTTATTCATAGGCATCTGCGCCTTTACTTCTTTGAGGTAATGGCGCAATTTTTTTGTGAGTTGCTTTGTCTTATGAGGGTACTGCTTAATTAAGTTATGAGCTTCGCTTATATCTTCTTTAATATTGAACAACTGTTTTTCACCTGTTTTGTGCATATATACTAATTTCCAATCACCTTGCCTTATAGCACTCGAAGCTCCATAACCATAGCCTTCTACTGTATACCAATTGTTAGGACAATGCCAATAAAAGCAACGGTGCTCCTCTCCTACTTTTTTACCTTTTAAGGTTGTCAAAAAACTTTTCCCTTCTACCTTTTGAGGTACTTTATAGTCTTTTATCTTTGCCACTTCCAAAAGTGTCGGAAATACATCTTCTATAATTACAGGTTGCTCCGTGCGCTTATTTGTGGGTAGTTGCCCTTGCCAACAGGCTATCATAGGAATACGCACACCTCCTTCATAAGCCGAGCCTTTACCTGCTTGTAGCGGATAATTATGTGTATTAGGCTTTCCACCACGACCTACGGCACTCAGCCCTCCGTTGTCCGATAAAAACAAAATAAAAGTATCATTTTCTAACTGATGTGCTTTGAGGTAATCCAACACATCGCCCAAACTCTTGTCCATAGCTTCTATCATCGAGGCATAACGGGCTTCAATAGGATTTAAATGCTGATATTTAGCACTGAAACGCTTATCTTCCTCAATAGGAATATGCACTGCGTAATGTGAGAGATAGAGAAAAAACGGACGGTCTTTAGGTCGGTTATCTAATGTTTCAAGCGCTTCTAACGTAAGTGCTTCAGTTACAGAAATATCTTTACCCCAATATTTTTCGAGGTCAGGAATCGCAAAAGCCGACGAAGGTTGTCCATCGGTACGATTGCCAAAATTAGTAAGCCCTGAATAGCTTGCAGGTCCTCCTCCCGCGTGCCCTGCAATATTCTTCTCAAATCCTAAATTCAACGGATTAGCCCCTAAGGTTTGAGTTGCCCCAAAGTGTGCTTTTCCTATGCAAATAGTGTAATAGCCAGCTTCTTTTAATAACTGAGGAAGCGCTTTAGCATAATAAGTGTGAGGTACATTAGGTATGGGTGAAATACCATTCACATTCCAATCGGGTGGTGTGAGTACGGCATCTTCCACATCGGTAGGGGTATTGTAGTGCAACGTCCAGTTAGTAACACGGTGGCGTGCCGCATTGCTACCGGTAAGTAAACTCACTCTGCTGGGCGAACAAATTGACGCCGCATAACCTTGCGTAAGCTGCACCCCTCGCGAAGCCAATCGCTCCATATTAGGCGTGTGATAAATATCGTTATTAGGAACACGTTCACTCCAAAAAGGCAAAGAAGTGTCTTCCCATCCCATATCATCTACTATAAAAACTACTATATTAGGGCGTTGTGCTTCAACTGTGAGAAAAAAGAGTGTTGAAGCAAGTAAAAAGAGTGTTCTCATTTTATTTAAAGTTTCAGCAAAAATACAACTTTTCAATTAAAGAAAATTATATATAACTAAAATAATAACTAAATTTCATCTTAGATAGAGTCTAAGTTGATCTTAGATATATTTATTGTTCGTCATTTGTTCGTCTGCCCGTGCGGCTCGCACCGTCATTTGTTCGTCTTTTGTTCGTCTTTTGTTCGTCTTTTCATTATCTGCCTGTCGTGCTACGACTGACCGTGTAATTCGCACCGTCTATCCTATAAGCTTTGCATAAAAATCTTTATTCTAATTCACTACTAATCACTAACCATTAATCATTAACCATTCATTTGTGCTTTCATATCACACCCTTTTTGTTATCCTCTTTCTATCTCTTCTGCTATTTCTTTAAATATCTTTAACTTATTCTTCTCAGCCAAAAGTCTGAACTTCTGTGCGTATTCCTTAGGAAACTGCTTCCAAAAATCTGTGTCAGAAAGGTTATACAGAAAATAATAAGCATTTCCAGCCTTCATTTTTTCTAATGAGTGATAAACAAGCTCATACTTATTGGGTAAGTTTCGTTTTAAAATAAGGCGGTACAACCATATAGTGTCTTCTGAAAAAGTTTCTGAGAGTGCTTTCAAAAGCCATTCATCTAATGATTTTCCATCTTTTTCTAAGGCATCAAGTATAATAAAAGTATTTAATGCATAATTGTTATGGAGCTTTTTAAGACTACGGAGGAATGAATAAAACACAGGTATCCAACGAGGGTCTATTCTATCTACTCTCACCTCTGAACATTTACGAATTGTATAAGTATAATAACCATTAGTTCCACTAAATGCTTCTAACATACTTCCTGTTGCAAGTGATTTTCCAAGTGTAGTGCTAAATGTTTCAAATAGTTGTTCCTTACTAAAATTATCATTATTAAAAGCTCTCCAAAAAAAGTTTATCCACAAATCATTATAACCACTGTTAAAAGTGAGATATTGCTTATGCTTATCATAGAATGCCACTACCTTATCAGTTTCAAAGCTATTGAGAATACCCACTATTTTCATAGGTATGGGGTCATAAGTGTTCTTAAATAAACTTCTGCGAAGAGTGTTGAATTTCTGAGATTGTAGTAATTCAGATAAGAACTCATATACTTCATTACAATCCTTATTCTCCAAAATATCCAAATCAATAGCAAAGCGTTCAAAAGCATTGGTTACTGTTGCATTGTTATCTGTTTTTTCTATTGAAAGTAGTATGTTAAATTGCTCGTATACCTTTTTAAGAAAAGGTTGATAATATGAAGGTGTTGCTAATAAAGAAATAGCTTCAGCCAGAGCTTTTGCATTTCCTTTTGCTTTATTAGTTTCATAAAGTGCAAGTAACTTATCGATGCTACGTTGTGTCCCCAATATTGCTAATGCCTTATAGGAAGCCTCCCGTACCAACTTATTCTTGTCACCTGTAAGGCTCATAATAAAGTCTTCTGTTTGCGTATCTTTCTTCTCAGCTATTATGCTAATGGCTTCAGCTTGTAGGTTAGGTAAACTCTCACTGAATATCTTATCCGTTAGGCTATCCATCTCGGCATACTTTAACTGGTACAATAATCGCAAACGGCGTATGTTTTCAGTCCTATCCTCTAAACGAAAATCCGATAGCAGGAAAGGGAGCATTGCTTGACCACAAGTGGGAATAATAGTTTGGAGTACATAATCGGCGAGTTCAGTATACTTATCAGCCAAGGCATAACTCAAATAACCAAAGGTACGAGAATCTTTAAATATACCACGTTCAAAAGCGTCTTTAAGTACTTCTAAACGTCCTGAGTTACTCTGGGTAAGAGCTTGCAATACAGGTTTCAGTTGTAAATACGAATAGGTTGTATTCACATCGGCTATAGATACATTGGGTTCTTGTAGGGCTTTGGTAGCTTCTGCTTGTATAGTAACGCCTTGTGTATAGAGTACCGAATAGAGCAAAGTGGAAACATTTAATAGCTTTTCGGCAGATTGCTGGCTTTCAACTTGTAGCAATGCTTCTACTTCTTGGGCTAATTTATTAAATACCGGAGCCTTTTCTCCCAATTTCTTCAGTATAGGAATGTACTTCTGTAAGCGAGGGTCATTTTTAGCAAACTTACTTCCTGCTATAAACAGGCGGTTAAGTTCTTGTTGTAAATCGTATAAAGGTTTCATTTCTAATATGCTAATATAATAAACGGATAATTTTATCAGGGGTAATAAGCGACATTGGCTGAGCAGACAAAAGTCCACTGGCTACATCATTATGCATCATTGCTGTAAGGGTAAGTCCTTCGGCATTGGAGGGCAAAAAAGCTTTCAGATTGCCCGTTGGCGATACAGCCCCTTCTCCTATATCTTTCAAGGTGATAGCAAAACCATTGGCATCTTCTACAACCAAATCCTCCCCTACTCTATAAGCTTTATGCAGTGCCAAAAGTACTACCGGATGCTTGTCCATCAGTGGATTTTTTATAGTGTTCTTTACACTCTTGATAGTATCAGCAAACTGAGTCGATGCCCATTGCTTAATGGTAGTAAGGTCTGTTTTTTGTAGAGGACGTTCCGTTATACTGTCAGCTTCCCAACGAATACGAGGATTGGTATCACCAGGGTAAATATATAGGTCTTTCAGTTGTAAAACACCAAACATAGTGTTCTCTTCCTTGATGTACTTTGCTGCCTTATAAGGACGATAATTCATCGTCTTGAATATCTTGCCTGTAGTTAGGTTAAGCCATAATCCTTCATCTACATATTCTTTGCGCGCTTCATTGTCATAACTATTAAACGAAAGCTGTACAAGGCTTACATTTTCCTCATAAAGTCCATATTGCATTAGCTCTACTAACTTCCATACATAGCCTATTTGCTCTTCAATAGCTGAGGATAGTTCAGGCAATCCTTCTGGATCTTCTTTGCGGGCTTTTAGATATTCAGAGGCTTTTTTCAGTAAAGCTGAAAGATAATTTAAGTTATTTACTACCTCTGTATATTCTTCCTCTTCTACTTCTCCAAGTGACAAAAGTAGGTTATTGAAAGCCGTTTGTATACCGCCTATATAGTAGTTGCCCAATTCTTTTATTTGAGTTCTAAGGGTAGCGCGTAATTTAGCATCTATTGAAGAAAGTCCTGTACTGACTATATCGCGCAAAAGTTTCTGAGCTGTATCAATACCTATAAGCTGAGTGTCTACTTTCTTAAAAAAAGCCGTTTTATTTACCTTCTTAGGTTTATCAGCTTTCTCTTTGATAGACTCTTTTTCTTGAGTTTTCTTTTCCTGTCTTTTCTCTATCTTTTCACGCTTAGTAGTAATATCTTCTGGCACCTCACCTTCACTAAATTGACTCTTATCTGCCTCAAAGCAATACAATAAACCAATAGCGTGTTTGCAAGGAAACTGACGGCTAGGGCAATTGCAACGAAACACTGGGTTATGGCTATCTATATAGTCAGCTGAGCAATAATAAGGATTTTTACCACTTCCTGCACATTCACCCCATATAAGGTTCTTTTCAGCATTGATTTTTAGATTAGTAAATTTTCCCTTCTTTTGTAAATCTCGCCCTTTTTTAGCTGCTTCGGCATTAGGAGCGAGTTCTTCAATCTTTTGTTGTGTTACTTCTATCATATTGTATTGTGAATTATATGGTTTTATCGGAACATAAGCTACTTATTATCCTTTTATAAAAGTGAAAGCTACAAAACGGAACGCAGTCGATGGCAATGTTTAAGTTCAAGACCTCTATACCCACAAAGGCAAAGACTATAGCAAAGTTTTAATTATGATGTGATAAACATCAGCGGGGGTAACACACATTCCCCTTATTAAAAACTGTTTGGGTATAGAGCGAAATATCAATGAGTGTGTTTGCTATCTAATGAAAAATCCGTTTTGTAGCTTTCTAAATTGGTATGATGTAAATCTGTTATAGGTCAACTATTTTACACCGCACCAAACCCTATTTCTTTAAAAGGTGTTCAATAGTACTTTTATAACTGTTAGGCACTACGATTCTAAAACCTGCAACCGTTTCCTTTATTTTCATCAATTCGGATGTTTTTTCTACTACTAGAGCAGTTACCTTTTTCTGACGTTCTTGTTGCAACTTTTGAAGTTCTTGTTCATATTGCAATTGAGCGTTATTCTGGAACGTACGGAACTGAGCCTTATAAAAGTTTACTTCACTTTCAACCTCGCGATGCTGAGCTAATAGCTGTTCTTGCAATTCTTGTAGCTCAGCGAGGTCATACAGAGGTACATTCTTTACTTTAAATACCTGCTCACCTACTTGTTTTAAGGTAATAAGTTCTTTCTTAGTGAGATTTGCTCGTACTTCATCAAAATTATGAATATACTTCCCGATGTGAGCAGCTTTAGCTTCAGCTTCCTTATATCGTACTACTTCTTCAAGTGATAAAGTTTTGAGGTAATCTTCTATGGTAACCTCTCTAAGCCGATTGAGGTGTTCATAGTCAATTGGTTTTACTTCAGCTTCTGCTTCAAGTTGTACATTGGTTAGCTTTTTTGTTAGTACATCTAATCGGGCTTCCTTCTCCTTAATTGCCGTACGCAAATAAGCTGAGATTGCATATAGCGAGCCTATTTCAGTGAGCTTACCTCCGATATCATCTACCTTCTTAAAGTTATCCAAAGGTTCCCCATCAATACTTGAAGTATGAGTTTCAATAGTATTAACAAGGTCTTGAATAGGTTTGAGTCGTTCTTTAATACGCTCACATACGTAGTTAGCCTCTGATGAGGTAAGTCCAGAGGTATTAAAATAAGGATTCTTGGTTTGTAAATAATCTATCATAAACAATTTGCTTTTTATTTATTTTACCAAATAAATTAGTAGTTTTTTATCTTCTCTTAATGGGTTATTTTTCTTTTGAGTACCTTCTCAACAGCTTTCAAAATACCTTCTTTGTCTAAACCGTACTTTTGCATTAGCTGAGCGGGAGTTCCACTTTCACCAAAGGTGTCGTTTACAGCCACAAATTCCTGTTGAACAGGATAACGCTGTGTAAGCACACGAGCTATGCTCTCACCTAATCCACCATAGTAATTATGCTCTTCACAAGTTACTACTGCTTTAGTTTTCTTTACTGAAGTAAGAATAAGCTCTTCGTCTAAAGGTTTAATAGTGTGGATATCAATAACTTCTGCTGAAATACCTTTTTGCTCTAATTCCTCACAAGCCAAAAGAGCTTCCCATACCAAATGCCCTGTAGCGATAATAGTAACGTCCTTTCCTTCGTTTAGCAAAATACCTTTTCCTATTTCAAAGGTTTGGTCTTCAGGAGTAAAGTTTGCTACCGTAGGACGACCGAAACGTAGGTAAACAGGACCTACATAATCAGCAATGGCAAGAGTAGCAGCTTTTGTTTGATTGTAATCACAGGGATTGATAACTACCATATTAGGAAGCATTTTCATCAAACCAATATCTTCTAATATTTGATGGGTAGCTCCATCTTCTCCGAGAGTAAGCCCAGCGTGAGAGGCACAAATTTTTACGTTTTTATTTGAATAAGCTATCGACTGGCGTATTTGGTCATACACACGCCCTGTAGAGAAAGCTGCAAAGGTGCCTGTAAAAGGTATTTTACCTCCAATAGCAAGACCAGCAGCAATACCCATCATATTTGCCTCAGCAATACCTATTTGAAAGAAGCGCGTAGGGTTCTCCTCGATAAATTTTTCCATCTTCAATGAGCCAATCAAATCGGCACAAAGAGCAACTACATTAGGGTTCTTACGCCCTAACACAGCAAGTCCTGCCCCGAAACCACTTCGGGTGTCTTTTTTTCCTGTATCAATATATTTTTTCATCGGTAAATGAGTGTTATTCTTTCTGAGCGACAAAAGTAATACTTTTTATCTTTTTTTCCTAACAAAACTTTCTATTTCTGCATAAACAAAATAAATGAATAGCAGAAACGCCTCTATAAGCATAAGAAGAAAACTAATTAGTTCTATCACAAGCTATCGTTTTAAATTAAGAGTAAAGATAGTAAACATTCATTACTTACAGTTTTTTTTGTTTATTTATTTCTTCAGTAAAATAATCTTTTGTACTTTTAGCCCCTCATTAAATCTATATCTCGCTTATTATGGATATGAAAACCATTATCATCGACCCTTATTACACCCTGATTGTCGCTACGATAGTGTTACTCGTAGGGCGACTATTAGTGCATAAAATTAAATTTTTAAGAAACTTCAATATACCCGAACCTGTAGCGGGCGGATTGTTAGCAGCAGTATTTATCTATCTGCTGTATACTGCCACAGGCATTTCCTTAGAGTTCAATACCAGCTTGCAAGATGCTTTTATGCTATTTTTCTTTTCGTCCATAGGTTTGAGTGCCGATTTCTCTCGACTAAAAGCTGGTGGTAGAGGGCTGATTATTTTCCTAGGGGTGGTCGCCCTCTTTATTGTAATACAGAACTCTGTGGGGGTGGGCTTAGCAAGTGCTTTGGGGCAAAACCCTGTTATGGGACTTATCACGGGCTCTATCACACTTACTGGCGGACACGGAACGGCAGGTGCTTGGGGTAAAATATTAGAAACCGACTACGGTATAAAGGGAGCTACTGACCTGGGAATGGCTTCGGCTACCTTCGGGTTGGTACTCGGCGGACTTATTGGTGGTCCCATAGCACGCAAGTTAGTGAACAATATAGGAAAAAAGCCTATTACTGAAAAAAAAAGTACTGACACCGTAGCCGATAACGTAGTAGAAGTTTTTGAAAATGCAATTAAACAACGCCTCATCACTTCTAAATCAGCGATAGAAACAATGGCACTATTTGCTGCTTGCCTATCGTTTTCAGCTATAATGGTATCACCCACAGTAACTGCCTTCTTCCCGGAGAGATTCACTATTCCTCAGTTTGTATGGGCATTATTCTTTGGGGTACTCTTGCGCAATGTGCTCACCAGAGGCTTTAGTGTAAATATGTTCGACCGCGCTATCGATGTGTTTGGTAACGCTTCTCTGAGTTTGTTTTTAGGCATTGCACTCTTAAACCTCAAACTGTGGCAATTGCTTGATTTAGCCCTCCCGATGCTCATTATTTTGGCTGTGCAAACCTTTGTGATGTGCTCTTATGCCTATTTTGTTACCTTCCGCCTGATGGGTAGCAACTACGATGCTGCTGTACTCTCAGCAGGACACTGCGGTTTTGGTATGGGTGCCACCCCTACGGCAGTCGCCAATATGCAGTCGGTAACCGAGCGTTTTGGACCTTCACACAAAGCCTTCTTGATAGTGCCAATGGTAGGGGCTTTCTTTATCGACTTCATCAATGCTTTTATTTTAACTACCTTTATTAGTATACTAACTTAACAAAATTCTTTTTCTCAAAGAATAAATATTTTTATACTTTTTTTGGCGAGCTAAAAATAATTCTCTATCTTTGTCGCATAAATTTTTAAAATTATATAACTATGTCTGTTACTAATTATAATAATCAGCACCTCACTGATGAGGAGTACACAAAAATTCAAGAGGCTCTCACTTCTATGAAGCAAATCTGTGAAAAATACTTGAAGAATCTTTCTCCTGAAGAAAGAAAAAAGTATGGCAGGGTAAACGAGCAAAACAAGCTACTTGTGAATAAAACATACGATTATCACAAGAATCAGCCCGAACTGCAAGCCCCCGAAGTGAACTGGGAAGAGTTCGAAAAGGACTATGTTTCACGCCAGCGGTTGGAATCTATTGTTGCCGTTTTAGAAAGGCTAAACATCGGGCTTTATAACGCCAAGATAATGCACGACAACGACAATTATCAGGCAGCCCTCACCGATTATTCGTTCGCTTCTTACAAAGCAGGTACTCTCGACCCTAATTTTGAAAAGAAGTACAAAGACCTCAAGCAGTTTTTTATCAAAAATAGAGATAAAGACTCCTCTAAAGAAGTATAAAGTATTTGTTTTCTTTTTTTGCTCTCCATCGGAACCGCTGTAAAACAACTCCGATGGAGTTTTTTAGTAGTACGAACCTCTTTTTTAGCCCTCCATAGGTGTTTTTTAGTCCTCCATAGGATAATTTTACACCAAATTACCACTTCAGAAGCCCTCCGTCGCAGTCTTGTAATACTCCGTTGCGGTCTTGTAATGCTCCGTTGCAGTCTTGTAATGCTCCGTTGTGGTGCATTTGAGGTTCGGAGAGGTAGAATTGAAGTCTGGAGAGGTAAAATTGAAGTCCGAAGGAGTAAAATTGAGGTTCGGAGGAGTAAAATTGAAGTCCAAAGGAGTAAAATTGAGGTTTGGAGGGGTAGAATTGAAGTCCAGAGGGTATCAAGAAGAACTTATAATAGAAAAATTATATTATAATAGGTACAGATGGTATAATTCAGAGACAGGCTGCTACATAAGTCAAGACCCGATAGGGTTGGCGGGAAATAATCCTACATTATACGCTTTCGTAAAAAATTTGAATACGGAAGTTGATGTATTTGGGCTAGATGAAGTTAAACTTACAGAAGGGACAGTTTATAGGACAGGTTCACTTACTGGAAATAATCTCACACCTCGTCCTAAAAAAGATACATCGTCAGGACTATCAGCTTCTTTAGAAGTACCAGTAGATACTAAATATTTATCTATTGATGTAAGTAAGTTAGAGGGAACAGGTTTAGAAGCTGTAAATGATTATGGTAAACATGTTTCTATAAGGCCTGAAAATGATACAGACTATACAAAACTAACCGAATGGGCAGAAACAAGAGGTTCTGAAAAAGAACACGAATATACTAAGACTCTTAAGAAAGTAGCAAAATCATGTATTAAAAGGAAATAATCAATGATTATAAATAAATTAGACCTATTATTAGAAGAATTTTTTAGAAAAGGTATAGAGAAATTCAAATTTAATAAGGAAATTAAAAATATTGAAATTATAAATAGGGAAGAGATAGATGAAAAAGGACGAACAATACAGGTTAAATATCTAGAATTTCTTCTATACAATACTTATCTCAATGAAAAAGATGTTGACTTAATAGATATTGAATTAATGTATACCGTTAATAAAGAGATAATAAATATAGAAGGATGGCTATATCCCTCTGATGGTAAAGTCTTCCGAGAATTTGCTTTGATTGGAACTATTAAAGAGGTAACCTCAAAAATTGAAGAATTTATAAACTCTTGTTATGATATCTATCCTGAAGTAGCTAAATTGTATACCATAGAATCTTTATGGAAGCAAGAGGAGTAAGGCAGACGTATCTGTAAGAGCTACGGCAGTCGGGAATTTTTGTACATTTGGGATAAAAACGTACCTTTGCACGAAATAAAAAGGGAGGGAAAAAGAGAAGATGAATTAACGACGTGGATATTTGAAGGCTTTACCCCGACGGCGAAAATAGTTAAGGGCAAAATCTACAGTATTATAAGTGACTATTTGGGAACGCCGTTGCAAGCCATAGATACGGAAGGAAAATTAATTTGGGAGCGGACGTTAGATATTTACGGAAGAATACGCAAGGAAACCAAAGAAAGAGCTAACTTTGTACCGTTTTTGTATCAGGGGCAATATCTTGATAGCGAGACGGAATTAGTATATAGTATGAGTAGTATAATAGATTGGTTACAAGACTGGACAAAAACTCAAATTGACGGCGACTGGGAACACGAGCAGGGTATTTCTATTGGTATGTTAGATAATCCTGGCTGGATTTTAAGGGCTGATATAAGTAATTATGGCGATTTTTTAAAAGCAAGCGAGCCTTTGGGCAGAGATAATGATGAGGATTGGATAGATTTTGAAATAAAAATAATTGCTAAAACTTATGTCTACATTGAAATTTTTGGGGATATTAACAAGCTGAATCAAATACTTCACTCTTTTAAAGCAATTATCGAAGAATTAGAAGAAATAGAGAAAAGAGGTATTGGAATACTTTCATCTCAAAGAATAAAAGAAATAATAGATTCTGTATCAAAATCATTAGAAAATAAAAGTTGATGGGATTTTCCAATTTCAATTTTATCCATTATATCAAGATTTGTGATAAAACACCGAATAAAATGAGGCTATCTAATAATAGATAGCCTCATTATTTTTTAGATTGATAACAATCTTTTAAAACTTTTTAGAAAAGTTACTTCTATAAAAACCTATCAAATTCTTAGAAGAAGTAACGTTTGAAAGCCTCGATAGCGGCATAGTCAGCGAAGCCTAAATTGCGGTAGCGACGAGCGGTTTCGCTGTTACGAGCTTCGGCGCGTTGCCAGAACTCACGCAAGTCATCTCCTTGGAACATAGCACCATCTTTTTGAGATTGGTGGAAGAAGATAGCTTGACGTTTTTTGAGTACTTGTGCTGGGCTCATAGGTACAGCCATTTCTATTTCGTGGATATCCCATTCGTGCCAAGCTCCGCGGTACAACCATACCCAGCAGTCTTTCATATAATCTTTGTGTTTCAAATTCTTCAAAGCAGCAAAGATAGCGTCAAGACATACTTTGTGAGTTCCGTGAGGGTCGGCGAGGTCACCTGCAGCATAGATTTGGTGAGGTTTTACTTCTTCAATCAAATCCATAATGATTTTGATATCGGCTTCGCCTATAGGGTTCTTTTTCACGCCACCTGTTTCGTAGAAAGGCAAGTTGAGGAAGTGTACGTGTTTATCAGGAACTCCTTCGTAGCGTGTAGCAGCCAATGATTCGTGGCGACGGATGTTGCCTTTGAGTTGGCGTACGAGGAGGCTATCGATTTCGTTGGATTTTTTGTTGGTGATGTTGCTAATAATCTCGTTGATTACAGCTACTTCAGTTTTGTTTTCTTTGGCTATATCTTTGAATACTTCGGCGAATTTAAGCGCTTCGTGGTCGGATACGGCAAAGTTACCGGAAGTTTGGTAAGCTACGTGTACTTCGTGACCTTGAGAAACTAGGCGGTCGAAAGTACCTCCCATAGAAATTACATCGTCATCGGGGTGAGGGCTGAAGATAATTACGCGTTTTTTGTGAGGATGTTCGCGTTCAGGGCGGTTGGTATCATCGGCATTAGGTTTACCACCTGGCCATCCTGTGATGGTGTGTTGCAAGCGGTTGAACATAGCGATGTTCAAATCGTAAGCAGGACCTGATTCTGCCAAGAGTTTGGACATACCATACTCGTTGTAATCGGAATCTGTGAGTTTGAGGATTGTTTTACCCAAGTGTTCGCAAAGCCAAACAATAGCTTTTGCTTTGAGGTCTTCATTCCATTGTACATCGGTAACGAGCCAAGGGGTTTTGATACGAGTAAGATCGGCAGCAGCCTCTTCGTCTAATACAAAAGTAGTGTTTTCGTGAAGTTGAAGATAGCTTGAAGGTACTTCGGCAGTGATATCGCCTTCTACGGCTTTGGCTACGATAGAGGCTTTACTGCTACCCCAAGCGAGCAATACGATGCGGTGTGCTTTTAACACGGTGCGAATACCCATTGTAATGGCTTGACGAGGCACATTGTCGATACCGTGGAAGGTTTCAGCAGCATCAGAACGAGTGATGTGGTCTAGAGTGATGATACGGGTACCAGAATTGCGGTTAGAACCAGGTTCGTTGAAGCCGATGTGACCGGTACGACCGATACCGAGGAGTTGGAAATCGAGTCCGCCACATTCTTCGATTTTTTTGTCGTAATTAGCACAATAAGCTTCTAATTCGTCGTGAGGTACAGTCCCGTTAGGAATATTGATATTTTCTTTAGGGATATCAATATGATTGAAGAGGTGCTCGTGCATAAAGTACCAATAACTTTGTATATCCTGTTTTTCCATTGGATAATACTCGTCTAAGTTGAAGGTAATTACGTTTTTAAAGCTAAGACCTTCTTCTTTGTGCATACGCACGAGTTCGTCGTAAACTTTTACTGGAGAGGAGCCAGTAGCTAAGCCTAATATGCATTTTTTGCCTTCGGCTTGTTTCTTTTTGATAAGGTCGGCGATTTCGTGTGCGACACTAATTGAAGCGGTTACTGAGTTCGAGAAAACAACGTTGTAGATTTTCTCGAAACGAGTTTCCTCAACGGAGCCAGCAGGCTGATGAGCAATTGATGAAACTTCTTTTCTGATATGTGTTCTCATTTTTGTTAATGAATAATTATTATAATTTCAGTTTTGACCCTGCAAAAGTATTTCTTTTTTACAAATTACACAAATAAATTTAACATTTCTTTATAGTATCTTTTTATAGAGCATTCTAAGAACTTAAAGCATAGATAATTTGGTTCATAAATCAAATTATTAAACACCTAATAATCACCATAAAGACGAATTTCTACATTCTCTGAATTAAGTACTACTGAGCTCTTTGTTTGAACCGCAACAGTTGTTTTAATTTACACTATAACTTGTTCCCTCCTTACCGTCTTTGAGTTGAATACCCAATGCAAGGAGTTCATCACGAATTTTATCAGAAAGCGCCCAGTCTTTATTGGCACGAGCTTCCATTCGCATATTGATAAGCAACTGGAGCACGCCGTCGAGTTTGTCGTTATTATTAACCGTTTGTTGCTCACTTTGTAACCCCAATACATCAAAAACAAAAGCATTCATCAGTTCTTTCAAGTCCTTGAGCTCTATTACCGAAATTCTCTCTTCATCATTTTTTACTTGAAATATCCACTTTACAGCTTCAAAGAGATGGGCTATGAGTATAGGTGAATTGAAATCGTCTAACAGTGCATCGTAGCATTTTTGTTTCCATTCGGCTATAGGGAGCGAAGTTGAGAGCTCTGCATCCGTAGTAAGTTCATTCAATATCTTCATCGCTTCCATAAGTCTATTAAAGCCTTTTTCGGCAGCAAGCATAGCTTCGTTAGAAATGTCAAGTACACTACGGTAGTGTGCTTGCATAAAGCAAAAGCGAATAACAGCAGGAGCAAAAGGTTTCTCAAAAAAAGTATTCTCTCCGCTGATGAGTTCCATAGGTAATATATAGTTACCAGTAGATTTACTCATACGTTGCCCGTTCATTGTGAGCATATTAGCGTGCATCCAGTATCGTACGGGACTTTCTCCGTGCCCCGCTTTTCCTTGTGCAATTTCGCATTCGTGGTGTGGGAACTTTAAGTCCATACCGCCTCCGTGAATATCAAATTGGTTACCAAGGTATTTGGTACTCATCACCGTACATTCTAAGTGCCAACCTGGAAAGCCGTCGCCCCAAGGTGATGCCCAACGCATAATGTGGGCAGGAGAAGCTTTCTTCCAGAGCGCAAAGTCCTGAGGATTGCGTTTTTCGCCTTGCCCATCTAAATCACGAGTATTGGCAAAGAGTTCTTCTATATTGCGTCGAGAGAGCTCCCCATAATTGAGTCCGCGTTTGTTGTATTCAAGTACATCGAAGTACACAGAACCATTGCTTTCATAAGCAAATCCGTCTTTTAAGAGTTTTTCGGTAAGCTGTATTTGCTCCAATATATGCCCTGTAGCGGTAGGCTCAATAGTAGGAGGCAGTAAGTTAAATATCTCTAATACTTTGTGGAAATCTACAGTGTATTTCTGTACAATTTCCATAGGTTCGAGTTTTTCGAGACGTGATTGTTTTACAAAGCGGTCGTTGTTCACATCACCGTCATCGGTAAGGTGACCTGCATCGGTAATATTGCGTACATAGCGCACTTTGTAACCTAAGAATTTAAGCGCACGATACACAAAATCAAACGACATAAAGGTGCGCACATTGCCTAAATGCACATTGCTGTATACAGTAGGACCACATACGTACATTCCTACATTGTTTTCGTGTAAGGGTACAAACACTTCTTTTTCTCCTGTTAAGGAATTAAATATTTTTAATTGATGTTCCATTACTGTTATATTATCTACTAATTTGCTAATTTACTAATTTGTCAATTCCCTAATTTTGTATCTCTCTTCGTTACTTTTAGTCTTTAAAATGATTTCTCCCAAAAAGCCTGCAATAAATAGTTGTGTGCCAATGATCATAGTGGTAAGCGCAAGGTAAAACTGAGGTCTATCAGCAATAAGGCGACCGTGTGGATTGATAAATAATTTATCAATACCAAGGTAAGCCGAAAACAAAAAACCTATAAAGAACATCAGTACTCCCAATGCTCCAAAGAAGTGCATCGGGCGTTTACCGAAATGGGATAGAAAACTAATGGTGATAAGGTCTAAAAAACCATTGATAAACCTATTCATACCAAATTTGGTCACACCGTATTTGCGGGCTTGGTGTTGTACAACTTTCTCGGTAATGCGGTTGAAACCAGCGTTCTTTGCCAATACAGGAATATAGCGATGCATCTCACCTGATACTTCAACATTCTTTACAACCTCTTGTTTGTAAGCTTTAAGTCCGCAATTGAAATCGTGGAGAGTGAGACCTGAGGTTTTGCGTGCTGCCCAGTTGAAGAGTTTAGAAGGCAGATTTTTTGCCAATACCGAATCATAACGTTTTTTCTTCCAACCCGATACAAGGTCATACCCCTCTTGGGTAATCATATTATAAAGAGCAGGAATCTCATCTGGACTGTCTTGCAGGTCGGCGTCCATAGTAATCACCACTTCACCTTGTGCTTGTCTGAATCCTGCGTGCAGTGCTTGTGATTTGCCATAATTACGCAAAAAACGAATACCCTGTACATTAGTATCTTTACCCGATAACTCTTTGATTACCTGCCAAGAATTATCAGTACTACCATCGTCTACAAAGATAATTTCATAAGAATAACAATGTTCAGTGAGTACTTTGTGTAGCCACTGATAAAGTTCAGGTAGCGATTCTTGTTCGTTGAGAAGCGGTATAACGATTGATATTTGCATCTTATAACAATTTGAAGTGCAAAAGTAATAAATTAATAATGAATACCAATAAATGTAGCAAATAAATTCATTTTTATCACCATATAACTTGTTTATATGAATGATATAAGGTTAATCACTTTAAAATACGATTTCATAGATAATAACACTGCATTTTCACCTATCAGAGGCTCTTTTACTTAATCTATAGCACTATTTTTCTTCTTTTCTATTAATTTTTTATAAGTTATTTTTACACTTACTATCAAACACTTACAGTTTAATGATGAAAAAACAAACATTTTTTTATTGCCAATATAAAAAAAGGTTGTATCTTAGCACGCTAATTTATATAACAGATACCTATTAATATATTATGACAGAAGGAGAAAAACTGATTCCTGTAGACATCAGCGATGAAATGAAATCTGCCTATATCGATTATTCGATGTCGGTAATCGTTTCACGTGCATTGCCCGATGTTCGTGATGGTTTAAAACCTGTACACCGCCGTGTACTTTACGGTATGTACGATATGGGAGTGCTCAGCAATCGCCCTTATAAAAAGTCGGCTGCTATTGTGGGTGAGGTTCTCGGTAAATACCACCCTCACGGCGATACAGCTGTTTACGATACTATGGTGCGTATGGCACAATATTGGAGTTTACGCTATATGCTTGTAGACGGACAAGGTAACTTCGGTTCAATGGGTGGTGACCCCCCTGCCGCAATGCGTTATACCGAAGCCCGTATGCGTAAATTCTCCGAAGAAATGCTCTCAGATATCGACAAGGAGACAGTTGACCACCAACTTACTTATGACGACTCTCGTGAAGAGCCTATCGTACTCCCTACACGCATCCCTAACCTATTGGTGAACGGTTCAGCAGGTATCGCAGTAGGTATGGCTACCAATATGGCTCCTCATAACCTTAATGAAGTTATCGATGGAACTATTGCTTATATCGACAATAACGATATTGAAATTGATGAACTCATTAAATACATCAAAGCTCCTGATTTTCCTACGGGAGGTATTATCTATGGCTATGAAGGCGTAAAAGAAGCCTTCAAAACAGGACGCGGACGAGTAATCATTCGTGCCAAAGCTGAGTTTCAAGAAATAAAAGGTAAAGATTGTATTGTAGTAACCGAAGTCCCTTATCAAGTCGATACATCTGTGCTTTTGAAAAAAACATCTGACCTCGTAAAAGAAGGTAGGTTAGAGGGTATCACCGATGTACGCGATGAATCAGCTCGTGGTAAAATACGTATCGTTTATATTCTCAAACGCGATGCAGTCCCTAATGTAGTGCTCAACAATCTCTTTAAGCATACCGAGCTACAAACCTCATTTAGTGTTAATAACATCGCCTTAGTAAAAGGGCGCCCTCAGTTGTTAAACCTTAAAGACCTTATCTTTCACTTCGTAGAACACCGTTATGACGTAGTGTATAGACGTACCGACTATGAACTTCGCAAAGCCAAAGAGCGTATTCATATTTTAGAAGGGTATATGAAGGTGATGGCAACCGAGGACACTATGGGTAAAGCTATTGAGATTATCCGTTTCCACGACAAACCTAAAGAAGATTTAATTGCCGAATTCGACCTTACCGATGTACAAGCCGAAGCTATCTTGGCGTTAGCACTACGTCGTATCAATAAGGTTCTTATCCAACAAACAAAAGAAGAATACGAAGAAAAGCTGGCTGAAATACGCGATTTAGAAGATATCTTAGCCCGCAAAGAACGTCGTACCGAAATTATTAAGGAAGAACTACTAGAAATAAAAGAGAAGTATGGCGATGAGCGTCGTTCTACCATTGAATACGCAGGGGGCGAATTCAGTGTAGAAGATATGATTCCTGATGATAAAATGGTAATTACCATTTCACACGCAGGCTATATCAAACGCACTCAGCTTAGTGAATATAAGACCCAAAGCCGTGGCGGTGTAGGACAAAAAGCCTCTACCACACGCGACCAAGATTTCTTAGAACACCTCTTTGTAAGTTCTAATCACCAATATTTATTATTCTTTACTCAAAAAGGTAAGTGTTTCTGGATGCGTGTATACGAAATACCAGAAGGTAGCAAAACTGCCAAAGGTCGTGCTATACAAAACCTTATCAATATCGAATCCGATGATAAGATTAAGGCTTTCGTAAGTGTACAAAACCTCAAAGATGAAGACTACATCAGCAACAATTACCTCATTATGGCTACTAAAAAGGGTATTGTTAAGAAAACGCTTCTCAAAGAATACTCTCGTCCACGCCAGAATGGTATCAATGCCATCACTATTAAAGAAGGTGACGAACTTATCGAAGCAAAACTTACCTCAGGCAGTAGCCAGTTGATGTTAGCCGTGAAATCAGGTCGTGCGATTCGTTTTGCCGAAGAGAAAGTGCGTGCCGTAGGGCGTAATTCGCAAGGGGTTCGTGGTATCGACTTAGATACTGAAAACGATGAGGTAGTAGGTATGATTGCTATTGAAAACCCACGCGAAGAGACTGTATTGGTAGTATCAGAAAACGGTTATGGTAAACGTTCCTATATTGATGACCCCGAAACACACGAAGCCGTATATCGTATTACTAACCGTGGTGGTAAAGGGGTAAAAACCATTTCTATTACCGAGAAAACAGGTCAGTTAGTAGCTATTAAAAGCGTTTTAGAAGGCGAAGATTTGATGATTATCAATAAATCGGGCATTGCTATTCGTTTATCAATCGATACCCTTCGTATTTTAGGACGTGCTACTCAAGGCGTAAAACTCATCAATATCAAAGGTAAAGACTCTATTGCCGCCGTTACTAAGGTAATGAAAGAAGATGACGATGAGAGCACTGAAGAAGCTCCTACTAATGATAATGAACCTTTAAATACTCAGGAATAAAATTTGTGTTCATAATTAATTAAATTAAAAAAGCCCGTAATACTGCGTATTACGGGCTTTTTTCTACCCTAATTTACCCACATTACCTCCGCTATTCCTTTAACCACCGTTCGTCTTTTCTTTATCTGCCCGCGTGGCTCACACCGTTCTTTGTTCGTTCTTTGTTCGTTCTTTGTTCGTTCTTTGTTCGTTCTTTGTTCGTTCTTTGTTCGTTCTTTGTTCGTTCTTTGTTCGTCTTTGTTCGTCTTTTGTTCGTCTTTGTTCGTCTTTTGTTCGTCTTTTGTTCGTCTTTTGTTCGTCTTTTGTTCGTCTTTTGTTCGTCTTTTGTTCGTCTTTTGTTCGTCTTTTGTTCGTCTTTTGTTCGTCTTTTGTTCGTCTTTTGTTCGTCTTTTGTTCGTCTTTTGTTCGTCTTTTGTTCGTCTTTTGTTCGTCTCACTTTTCCGTTACTACACTCCCTCTCCTTGGGAGAGGGTTGGGGAGAGGATATTTTGTTCGTCTTTTGTTTATCTGCCCGTGCGGCTCGCACCGTCTTTTGTTTATCTGCCTGTCGTGCTACGACTGCCTGTGCGGCTCGCACTATCTACCTGTTGTGCTACAACCTCGCATTGTTTTACCTTTTACCTTTTACCTTTTTACCTTTTACCTATAATTAGTATTGTGATATCAAATAGCTTAGTCCCTCTCAACTTATAGAAATGAAAAAAACTAATATTTTTTTGTTACATATATTAAATTTTGTACTTTTGGCGTTAAATTATAAAACCAACGCTTATTATGGCAATGCACAACGATTTAGGAAATGAAGGAGAACAAGATGCCGTAAACTTCCTAATGGAAAAAGGTCATACTATTTTAGAACGCAATTTTAGGTTTGGGCACGCCGAGATTGATATCATTTCGCAAAAAGGTAATATTTTGCATATCACAGAAGTAAAAACACGTAGCTCAAGTGCTTATGGTGAACCCGAGAGCTTTGTAAATCAGCAAAAGATAGAACTATTAGTGAAAGCTACCGATTTTTATATAAAGAAAAAAGACTTAGATGTAGAAATACAATTCGATATTATATCCATCGTAAAAAACAATGCAGAATTTAGCTTAAACTACATAGAAGACGCTTTTTATCCTTTTTAATGATTTATGCCCCCAATCACTTTTAAATAAATTTATAATATCCAATACAAATGAAAACAATAGCATCAGCCGTCGAGCACTATATCAAATCAAAACCTTTCTTGCAAACCGCTCTTTCAGAAGGGATTATTAACCTTACTTCTTTGGCTCGTATCATACGTAAGGATATACAAGCTGAAACTACTCAGCGTGAAGTGCGCAATGGGGCTATTGTTATGGCTCTCAAACGCCTTTCAGTAGATATGGAGTTTCGCTCTACTCATCGTATTGTAAAAGTATTGAAGAATATAGGCGATATTATTGTTCGTTCAAATTTAACCGACTATACTTTCTTAACCTCTGAAACCTTTATGAATGCTCAGGCTCAGCTACTCAATAAAATCAAAAATAATAGAGATATCTTCTACGCTACTACTCGTGGGGTAAATGAAGCAAATATTATTGTCAGTAACTCAATGGAGTCTATTGTTGAGAATATCTTTAAGAAGGAACGCATTTTGCACAAATTCACCGATTTAGGAGCTATCAGTGTAAAACTTCCCGAAGAAAACGTCTCAGTATCGGGCATTTATTATTTTATATTTCAACGTTTGGCTTGGGAGGGAGTGAATATGAACGAGGTGATTTCTACCGCCAACGAATTTACTATCGTAATCCCCGAAAACCACATCGATATAGCTTTCAAAGTAATTAAAGATTTAAAATTATTATAAAAATAAATGGTTAGAGTTAGATTTGCTCCCAGTCCTACGGGAGCATTGCATATCGGAGGCGTACGTACCGCCCTATTTAATTATTTGTTCGCCAAAAAGCACGGCGGTGATTTCTTACTTCGCATAGAAGATACCGACCAAAATCGCTATGTTGAAGGCGCAGAACAGTACATCATAAATTCCCTCAATTGGTTAGGTCTTACTTACGACGAGGGAGTAGGCAAAGAAGGCAAACACGCCCCTTATCGCCAAAGTGAACGCAAACCGTTATACAAACAATATGCCGATACCCTTATCAATAACGGTTGGGCATACTACGCTTTTGATACTGCTGAGGCATTAGATACATCTCGCAAGGAAGCAGAAGCCAAAGGAGAGACCTTTATATACAATTGGGCAACACGTGATGCATTGCAAAACTCACTTTCACTTAGCAAAGAAGAAGTACAACAACGCTTAGAGCGTGGCGATGAGTATGTGATTCGCTTTAAAATGCCACATAACGAACAGCTAAAAATGAACGATATGATTCGTGGTGAAGTAACTATTGATACGAGTACCTTAGACGATAAAGTGCTCTTTAAAAGCGACGGAATGCCTACTTACCACTTGGCAAATATCGTAGACGATCACTTAATGGAAATCACTCACGTGATACGCGGAGAAGAGTGGCTGCCTTCTATGGCATTGCACCTTTTGCTCTATCGTGCTTTTGGTTGGCAAGCCCCTGCTTTTGCACACTTACCTCTTATCCTCAAACCGGTGGGTAATGGTAAGCTCAGCAAGCGTGACGGTATCAAATTAGGCTTCCCTGTCTTCCCAATGGATTGGACAGAGAATGGCGAAACCCTCAAAGGTTTTAGTGGAGAAGGGTATTTCCCCGAAGCACTTATCAATTTTTTAGCACTCTTGGGTTGGAATCCTGGTACCGATAAAGAAATCTTCACTGTCGAGCAACTCGTGCAACTCTTCGATTTGGAAAAAGTACATAAGGCAGGTGCTCGCTTTGACCCTGAGAAGATAAAATGGTTCAACCACCAATACCTACAAATGAAGCCTAATGCAGAATTAGCTACCCTTTTCCAAAAAGACCTTACCCAAAGAGGCATTACAGTTCCGATGGCTACGATAGAGAAAGTAGTTGGTCTCATCAAAGAGCGTGCTACCTTTGTGAGTGATTTTTGGGAACTTAGCAAATTCTTTTTTGAAGCTCCTGCTCAGTACGACAAAAAGGCACTCAAAAAACAATGGAAAGAGCAAACTCCTGAAATCGTAAAAGAAGTAAGTGAGGTACTTAAAAACACATCTAACTTCACCTCAGTAGCTTTAGAAGAAGCAGTAAAACAATATATGGAAACTAAAAGCTTAGGCTTCGGACAAGTGATGCCTCCGTTGCGTTTAGCCTTAGTAGGTGAACTCAAAGGACCTCACGTATTCGATATTATAGAAGTGATTGGCAAAGAGGAAACACTACGCCGTTTAGACGCACTTCTTTCAGCAGAAAAGTAACATATATAGAGCAGATAGCAACTTAAAATAAGCCTGTATGAAAAGTTTTTCATACAGGCTTATTTTATTCTGATAATATGAATCGTGTTTGATGAGGTACTTTATAGCGTTTGTATCTACTGCAAATTGTAAGTGTTTCCATCGTTAATTATTACCACACCATACTTAGTGAAATGCGTTTGCGCACTTCGTCTTTCTCTATAACTTTTACTTGCACTTGTTGGTGGAGTTTAACTACTTCATTTACATCAGAGACATAACCTTCTTTCAGTTGAGAGATGTGTACCAATCCACTTTCTTTAACACCTATATCCACAAAACAACCAAAGGCAGTAATATTATTTACTATACCAGGCAATATCATTCCTATACGCACATCATCAAAGGTTTTTACATTAGGGTCGAAGGCAAAGGCTTTAGCAGTAGTACGAGGGTCGAGCCCTGGTTTTTCTAATTCCTTTAATACGTCCTTCAAATAAAGTTCACCCACCTTATCTGTTTTGTACTTTTGAATATCAATAGTGGCAATAGCTTGCTTGTTACCTATAAGTTGTGCAACTGAGATACCCGTGTCCTTTGCCATTTGTTTGATAATAGGATAGGCTTCAGGGTGTACTGCTGAATTGTCGAGCGGGTTCTCACTATTATGTACGCGTAAGAAAGCTACTGCCTGCTGGTATACTTTATCACCCAAACGAGGTACCTTTTTTAAGTCTTCTCGCTTACTAAAAGCACCATTAGCCGAGCGGTAAGCTACTATGTTTTCAGCCATCTTCTCCCCTATTCCTGATACATAACTGAGTAGTGATTTGCTTGCTGTGTTGAGGTTTACCCCTACCTTATTCACGCAACGCACTACGGTTGCATCGAGCTCCTCTTTCAATAACGACTGGTTTACATCGTGTTGGTATTGACCTACTCCTATGCTCTTAGGGTCTATCTTCACTAATTCAGCTAATGGGTCGGCAAGACGCCTGCCTATGGATACTGCCCCACGTACAGTTACATCGTAATCGGGGAACTCATCGCGAGCTATTTTAGAAGCTGAATAGACCGATGCTCCTGCTTCACTCACCACAAATACTTCTACCTTTTTAGGGAAAGCAATACTTCTTACAAACGACTCTGTTTCACGAGAAGCAGTACCATTGCCTATACTAATGGCTTGGATATTGTATTGAGAAACCATTGTGTTGAGCTTTTTAGTAGCCATAGTGATATCATTTTGGGGAGCGTGAGGGTAGATAACATCGTGATGCAAAAGGTCGCCTTTTTCATCTAAGCACACTACCTTACAACCTGTACGATATCCTGGGTCAATAGCCAAAATGCGCTTTTCACCCAAAGGAGACGCTAATAACAACTGTGAGAGGTTCTCGGCAAACACACTGATAGCTTTCGTATCGGCTTTATCTTTTGCCTCTTGTAGTGTTTCGTTGGAAATAGAAGGCTCTAATAAGCGTTTGTAGCTGTCTTTTACCGTTTTCTTCAAGAAATCGGCTACTTCTCCCCTACTCTTTATGATGTTTTCTTCCATAAAAGGTAAGGTTTCTTCATTATCTACTTGTACTTTTAGTTTTACAAATCCTTCTTTTTCAGCACGCAACATTGCTAATACACGGTGAGAGGGCGCTTTGTTAAGGGCTTCTTCCCAATCGAAATACTGAGCGTATTTCTGAGCTTCTTCCTCTTCGTTTTTACCTTTGACTACTTCGCTACTGATAATTGCTTTGCGCTGGAATATTCGGCGAAGAGTGCGACGTATAAACGTATTCTCGTTAATCCATTCAGCTATAATATCCGAAGCCCCTTGTAAAGCTTCTTCTTCACTAGGTACTTTATCGGAAAGATAACGCCCTGCTAATAGTTCCAAATCGGTTACACGCTGACTCATTATCTGTTTTGCAAGAGGTTCTAAGCCGTTTTCTTTGGCTACATCAGCTTTAGTTTTACGTCGTTTTTTGTAAGGCAGGTATAGGTCTTCTAATTCATTGAGCTCAAAAGAGTTCTCAATATGTTTGCGCAATTCGTCTGTAAGCTTTCCTTGTTCTTCAATAGAAGAGAGAATCGTTTCTTTGCGCTTACAGATATTGTCGTAATCAGCTTGGGATTTGGCTATATGCTCAATGGCTACTTCATCTAAATTCTGAGTGCTATCTTTTCGATAGCGTGCAATGAAGGGAATAGTACAGCCTTCGGTTAATAGTGAAAGTGTGTTTTCAATAGCTTTTTCAGGTAGTTGTGTTTGGGCTTTTATATATTGAATGTTTGTCATACTAATGTGTTATCGATTTAACAGTGTTTTTAAATTGAAGGTGCAAAGATATTGAAGAATTAGCAGATTAGCAAATGTCTTTTAATACCACAATGTCAATAATGCCAATAATACTAAATCAATGACAGTGCGAGGTCGTAGCACGACAGGCAAATAAACAATAAACGAACAAAATATCCTCTCCCCAGTCACATACTCTCCTATTCGGAGACTTCTCCCAAGGAGAGGGAGTGTAGTAACGGAAAAGTGAGATAAACAATAAACGAACAATGAACGAAGGATAACAAGAGTAAAAATATATCTAAACTGTATATAAAGTGATGCTTTGGTAGAGAAAACTTATTTTTTTGAAATAATATTTCGCTCTTTTAAAAAAAAGTAGTACTTTCGCACTCTGTAACAGCACTTATGAAAAAGTATGAAAAGAGTTTTACTATACAGTAGTTTTTTAGTTGTTTTTTTGCTATATTTAGCTTGTACACCTAATGCTAATACCTATTATAACCGTCAGATGCAACCTATTGTTACCAAGTATAATGTACTGTTCAATGGGGAGGAAGCATATGCCAAAGGTCTTAATGAACTACGCGAAAAATATCAAGATAATTTTAGTGAAATTCTACCCGTAGAGCCTATTGGTATGACAGGAAAAGTGCAATTAGATGGTACAGGTAATGCTGATTTTCAACGTGCTGAAGAAAAAGCTATTAAAACCATTCAGAAACACTCTATGGTTTTTAAAGGAGTACAACGCAACTATAAAATTGACGACGCTTATATGTTACTCGGTCAAGCTCGTTATTACGATGAGCGTTTCTTTCCTGCCTTAGAGGCTTTCAATCACCTGCTTACAAACTACGGAACGAGCGAGCGTATTCCTGAGGCAGCGGTTTGGGCACAAAAAGCTAATCTCCGTTTAGGTAAAGATAAAATTGCCATAGAAAAACTCACTGAATTTTTAAAAGAGAATCCTAAATTACGCAAAAATGATAGAGCTGAAGCCTATGCTACCTTAGGACAGGCTTATATCAACCAAGAACAATATCCTGAGGCTGCCGATGCGCTTTACAATGCTGGTAAATACACTCGTAATAAGGCTTTACGCGGTAGATATTACTTTATTGCAGCTCAGCTTTATGAAAAACAGCATCAAAAAGACTCTGCCGAAGTAGCTTTTGAAAAGGTTGTGAAGCAAAACTGGAAGATTCCGCGTAAGCTATGGGTAGAAGCCCAAGCAGGAAAGGCTCGCAACAAAACATTCACCCCTAAAGAAAAGGCTGATTTTTTGGCTTACCTTACCAAACTTGAACGCCGTTATGAGCACAAAAACTATCTCGATGTGCTTTACTACACTCACGGCGAACTTTTAAAAGACGATGATAAGCGTTTGGCTACCGATTTTTATCGCAGTTCTCTTTCCAACAATAAGAATAACAATCCGTTAAAAGCAAAAGCTCATACACGTCTCTCTGAATTATTTTTTGACCAAAAAGACTACACGGGAGCTTATCAACATTTGGATAGTACTCTTACTTATATCCCTGAACATACCTTTGAACATCTTTTTATTCGCAGAAAAAGAGATAACTTGTCCAAGATTGCTGAGTTAGAATACGTCGTTAAGAAAAATGATAGCGTTTTAAAAGTTATGCGCTTGCCAGAGACAGAACGTCGTGCGTATTACCAAAAACATATCGATTCTGTACAGAAAGCAATTGCTCTTCGCACACAAAAGCAACACAATAAAAAGGTTGCCAATACAGGTATAGGGGTAACGATGCCCGATGCTACTACTGAAAAGGGTGGCAAATTCTATTTCTACAATCCGATGAGTGTAGCTTATGGGAAACAACAGTTTCAACAATATTGGGGAGACCGCAAATTGGAGGATAACTGGCGTTGGTCGAGTATGGGAAATGCTACTGTGGCGAACCTCACTGTCTCAGCTACTACACAACAAATAGCTGAAAAAGAAGTAGAAACTCCCGATACTTATCTTTCTCAACTTCCTAAGACCGAAGCCGAAATCGCTCAACTTAACATCGATAGAAATAAAGCTTTGTACCAGTTGGGCGTGCTCTATCGCTCTAAATTCAGTGAAAATGAATTGGCTATACAACGTTTAGAACGTGTTCTTGCCAACAATCCTTCTCCCGAATTAGAAGTAGTTACACTTTATGAGCTCCAAAAGAATTACACTGATACTCATAACCCCAAAGCTGAAACCATCAAAGGGCGACTACTCGCTAACTATCCTAATACCGATTATGCAAAACTATTGCAAGGAAGCGAAACCTCACAACAAGAGCGCAATAAACAGGCACAAGTTTTTGTTGATACCCTTATGGCTCGATACAATCGCGGTGAAATTATCGAGACGGCTCACCAGTTGCAAACAGAAGGGGCGCAGTATCGTGAAACTTCAGTAGCACCTGCTATCGCACTGTTGCAAGCCAAAACAACGGCACGTTTAGAGGGGCTTGCTCCTTACCAAGCGCAGTTACAACAGATAGCGACTAACTATCCTGCCACTGCTGAAAGTGAAGAGGCTAAAAATCTATTAGATGAGCTTAAAGATGTAGAAACCGAAGATTTTGTTACTGACGATAAGGCTACGAAATGGAAAGTAGTCATTACAGGTACGGTTTCCGAGACACGTACAACTATAAAAGAACAACTTACCCAGAAATTAAAGGCAATTTCTGAAGTACTCACCCTTTCAGAAGACCTCTATAATGCCGATGAAACTTGGTTGGTAGTTCATAATATCCGCGATGCTTATTCAGCTCAGAGCATTGTTACTGATTTGAAAGAGTTCTTGGAGAAAAACAAACTATCTGCTTTTGTTATAGCCACTGAAAACTACCGATTGGTACAAATTCGCAAAGACAAAGAAAAATTCTTGGAGAAAGAAAAGAATGAAAACTAAGTCAGCTTATAGTATTTGTTGCTTTATGGCTTGTCATTCATCTTTATTTTAGTATCTTTGCGCCTCATTTAGCAAAAAAACAATATGAAATTAAAACACGCATTCCTTATTATTCTGTTGGTACTTATCATCGACCAATGGAGCAAAATATACATCAAAACACACTTTATCCTCAACGAAGCCGTAACCGTTTTCAGTTGGTTTCAAATATACTTTGTAGAAAACGAAGGTGCAGCTTGGGGTACTAAAATTCCCGGCGAATACGGCAAACTCATTCTTACCCTCTTTCGCATTGTAGCGGTAATAGGTATCGGCTATTGGCTGGTATCGGCAGTGAGAAAGCAACAACCTAAGATACTTATCATTTGCATTTCTTTGATATTGGCAGGAGCACTGGGCAATATCATCGATTCGGTGTTTTACGGCATAATTTTCGACCATAGTTATGGTAACATTGCTACCCTATTTGCCGAAAATCCTTACGGAACCCTCTTGCACGGCAAAGTGGTGGATATGTTCTACTTCCCTATTATCGATACTACACTTCCCAGCTGGGTACCCATTTGGGGAGGCGAACGCTTTCGTTTTTTTGAGCCCGTGTTCAATGTGGCTGACTCTGCAATATGTATAGCAGTGGGGCTGATGATTTTATATCACAAAAAGATATTTCCTAAAAACTAAATGAATACAAAAACACTTGAAGACTTAGAGTTCCCCATTGTACTCTCTCATTTGTCTGACCTTTGCCTTACTGAACTCGGCAAGAAATACGCCTTACGTATCAAGCCTTTCGACAATCAGGAGAGCCTGTTATTGGCACTGAATCAAACCAATGAATACCTATCGTCTTTTGATAATAACAACACAATCCCTTCACACTATTGCGAATCTATCACTTCCGAAATTAAACTTCTATCTATTGAAAACGCCTTGTTAGAAGTGTCGAGCATTAGGAAGATTCATCGTATCAGCGAGGTTGTAAATACCCAAATTCTCTTCTTTAAGAAGTTCAAAACGCTATACCCTACCCTTTTCGAAACGGCTGATAGTATCGAGTATACTACCGAACTGCTGAACGCTATCGATAAAGTGCTGGACAAGTACGGCGAGATAAAAAACGAAGCCTCTCCTACACTTGGCAATATACGTCGCGAGCTGAGTGCCTTGAAAGGAAAACTCAACGAAAGTTTCAATCGTGCTCTCGCCGAGTATAACACTGCCGACTATCTCGATGATATCCGCGAGACCGTAGTAGAAAACCGCCGCGTGCTGGCAGTGAAAGCAATGTACCGCCGAAAAGTACAAGGCACCGTATGGGGGAGCTCAAAAACGGGTAGCATAGTGTATATAGAACCGCGACAAACCGAAATCTACTCTCGCGAACTCTCCAATCTGCTTTATGACGAAAAAGAGGAAATCCAGCGTATATTAAGAGAACTTACCGCCTTTATCAGTCAGTTTGCCGACCTGCTGAAAGACTATCAGCAATACATCACAGCCGTTGATATTATTTGCGCCAAAGCCAAGTACGCTCACCAAATGAATGCACTTTTGCCAGAAATCACTCAGGAGCGCGAACTATTCCTCCGTGAAGCATACCACCCTTTGCTGTATCTAAACAATGCCAAAAAAGGTGTTACTACCTTCCCTCAAACCATAGAACTGAATGATGAAAATCGTATTATCGTCATCTCGGGACCTAATGCGGGCGGAAAGAGTATTACGCTTAAAACCATTGGCTTATTGCAATTGATGTTACAAAGTGGAATGCTCGTTCCGGTACATCATCGTTCTAAAATGTGTTTATTTGAACGTATTCTTACCGATATCGGCGATAACCAATCTATTGAAAACCACCTTAGCACATACAGCTACCGACTCAAAAATATGAATTACTTCCTCAAAAAGTGCAACCACCGCACCTTGTTTTTGATAGATGAGTTCGGGACAGGTAGCGACCCCGAATTAGGAGGTGCTTTGGCTGAAATATTCTTAGAAGAGTTCTACCACCGAAAGGCTTTTGGGGTGATTACCACCCATTACACCAATTTAAAAATGTTGGCAGATGAATTGCCCCACGCGAGCAATGCCAATATGCTTTTCAACGATAAAACCTTAGAGCCCATCTATAAGCTAATAATAGGCGAAGCGGGAAGTTCTTTCACTTTTGAAGTGGCGCAGAAAAACGGCATTCCGTTTAGCCTCATCAATCGGGCTAAGAAAAAAATAGAGAAAGGAAAAGTGCGTTTTGATGCCACTATCGCCAAATTGCAGAAAGAGCGCTCCAAAATGGAAAAAACTGCCGAAACCCTGAAAGATGAGGAAACCAAAGCCCGCGAAGAAGCCAAACGCTTGGAGGAACTCAATGATAAAGTAAAAAGCAAGCTCGTAAATTATCAAGAACTCTATGACCAAAGCCAACGTATGATTACCTTAGGTAGTAAGGTAGACCAGATAGCCGAACGTTATTTCTACGATGGTAAGCGTCGCCCTTTGGTATCCGAATTTCTTAAACTCATTGAAATGGAAAATGCCAAGCGCAAACAAATGAGCAAAGAGGAACGCACCAAGCAAAAAGAGGAGAAAAAAACTACTACCGAAGAAGTTCATAAGCAAATGGAGGCTATCCGCCAGCAACGCAAAGAAGAGAAGAAAGAGCGCATTGCCCAAGAACGCGCCGAAAAGGAAAAGCTACAACGCGCCCTTTCAGTAGGCGACCGTGTGCGCATTAAAGACAGCCGGAGTGTGGGAAGTATCGATAAGATTGAAAAAGGCAAAGCCATAGTAAATTACGGGGCGTTTACTACCTCTGTTTCTTTGGACGAATTGGAGCTCGTACAGAAAATCCGATAAAGTTCAACTTACCGAAAAGGCACCTTATTAATATTTCAAAAAAGTGATTGTTTTTTGAACAATCACTTTTTAAGTTCTTTATCTTTTTAAAGTGGATAGAAAGTCACTTTTTGTGTTGCCGAACTTTATAAAATCAATAGTGAGCCACTTTTTGAATAGTTTAACTTTGTAAAGTTACAAAAAAGTGTATTTTTTTATGTTTTTCTATTCTTAGGAGGTTAAAACAGGGAAGATTTTACAAATTGAATACATTAGTTTAACATAAAAATTAGCTATTTCAGTAGTTTTTGCAGTATTAACTTTGCCAAAGTTTGAAACTTTGGCAAAGTTGAATCAAATATAATACAAACACCATAAGCTAATATTGATTTTTTATATATCAATAAAAAACTTTGAAAATAATTTTGGATATAAAAAAAGGAATTCGTAATTTTGTCGCATAAAAACAAGGAATTATCGTTATTAGGATAATTCCTAATTTATAATATTATATTATTTAACAACCTCAAAAAATATTTTCTACTTATGAAAAAGGAGAAGTTAATCAATTTAGACCTTGCTCGCTTGCATAATGCCGAGTTTAAACAATTTTTAGTGCGATTTTTTGAAGATTTCGGCAAGACTGATTTAAAATTGGAAACAGATGCCGATTTTAAAGAGCTCTTCGAAAAGTTAAAAGGTAAAATTCCTTCTTATGAAAAGGGGTTGGAAAGAATCCGTTCTAGTGAAGAGACCAAAAAACTCGCCGAGCTTGACCACGCAAGAGATACCGATATGCGTGCCTTGCGTTTGAGTATTCGCCCCTATAAATATGCGAAGACGGACGATAAGAAAAAGGCTTTTGAAACGTTAAAAAGGCTTATAGACCCTTATAAAGATGTTTCAAAAGAAACGTATGAGGAAGAAACCAGCAACCTTACAACTCTCATTACTCAGCTCAAAGCTGAACCTTATGTAAATGCAGTGAAAACCTTGCAAATTAAGGAGTTTGTAAGTGAGTTGGAAAAATCTAATAAAGCGTTTGATGAACTTTTTTCGCATAGGTCGTTCCAAACCTTGCAAAAAGAAGCCTATCATATACGTCCGCTACGCAAAGAGCTCTCAGATGATTACCGCAATATGGTAAATTACATTGTAACTCTATCGGGAGTGAAACAAGATGAATTCTACAAAAAGACGTTGGAGGTCATCAATAACAGCAGGAAGTATTACGCCGATGTGATAGCGCGTAGAAAGCCGAATGCCCCTTCTGCTAAAAACAAAGAAAATACAAATGTTATCCCATAAACTATGGAAGTGAACATACATCCCAGCTGGAAGTCGGTATTACAAGAAGAATTTAATAAGCCGTATTTCAGTCAGCTCACCGATTTTGTAAAGAAAGAATATGCCGAAAATATCTGTTATCCCAAAGGAAAGCAAATATTTTCGGCTTTCGACCATTGTCCGCTGGACAGGGTGAAAGTAGTTATCATCGGGCAAGACCCCTATCACGGCGAAGGGCAGGCAAACGGTTTGTGTTTTTCAGTACACGATGGCATTGCCCACCCACCTTCACTTATCAATATTTTTAGGGAAATAGGGCAAGATTTAGGTACCTCCTACCCTATCAGTGGCAATTTGGAGCGCTGGGCATCGCAAGGAGTTTTGCTGCTGAACGCCACTCTCACCGTAAGAGCCAACGAAGCTGGTAGCCACCAAAATAAAGGGTGGGAAACTTTTACTGACGCTGTTATTAAAGCAGTTTCAGCACATTGTAACAATATAGTGTTTATGTTGTGGGGTGGTTATGCCAAAAAGAAAACAAGCCTTATCGACCCGGCAAAACATTGTATTCTTACCTCAGGGCACCCCTCTCCTTTGAGTGCAAACAAAGGCTATTGGTTTGGCAACAAACATTTCAGCAAAGCTAATGCCTATCTTACATCCGTAGGGAAGGAAGCCATAAACTGGTAATTAGATAGTATTAAAAGATAAAATATAATAAGGTGATAATATTGTAGAAAATGATACAATCCATCATTGAAAAGTATAAAGACAGAATAGCTGTAGGAACTAAAGACTATATAAATATAACTTGGATTGAGCAAACGGAAAAGAAATTAGGCTTTCCTTTACCCGATAGTTATAAAGAGATGTTATTAAACTATGAATTTGTCACTGTTTTTGGAATTGAATTTAAAACTATTGCTCCGCCTGAATATCAAGAGGGTGCCGATAGTGATATTTATTATACTTATCAAATAAATTTACAAAATAATCTATTTCAAAAAGATGAATTGGCTTTCTTAGAGATGGACGAAGAAACTTATTTCTTTAAAATTGAAGAAGCTGGTCAAGCTAATGAATATCCTATCTACGTTCGGGATTATATGACAAGTGAAGATAATCTATATGCCAATAACTTTCAAGAATTTTTAGAACATTTTTTTAGTATAATATTGAAATAGTAACTTTGTTTAATATATAAAAAAGTTATGAGCGTTTATTATCTATCATTCAGTATTGAGCAATATTTGGGTTTTCTCCTTTTTGTAGTCATTTTCCTAATTGGTTTTTGGCTATTCTGCCTTTTATGTATGGTTATTCCTTATTGGTTTATCGGAGCGATAAAAGAGCGACTAAAAGAAAGAAAATCAACTAAAAGCAATATGCTTTCCCAAAAAAACTAACTACTGATGACATTAAAAGAGAGAATACATAACCTTCCTATTATCAAGCAATTCGTAAACTTTTTGAAAAGTATTCCTTTAGCTAAGAATGCTTTTTCATTATATGATTTGCTCGAACTGTATATCGCAGGGATTATTAGAGGCGCACTTACCTATCGGGCGAGCGCTATCTCGTATAGTTTTTTCTTGGCAATTTTTCCTTTTTTGTTGTTCATTTTAAACTTAATCCCTTATATTCCTATCGAAAATTTCCAGGGAGACTTTTGGGCTTTTATTGAAGATATGCTTCCCCCAGGTACGCACGATTTCTTTTCGGATATTTTTTTCGATATCGCCGATAAAAAACGTGGTGGCTTGTTGTCTTCGGTGTTTTTTCTCTCTATTTTCTTAATGACCAATGGTATTATGGCAATTTTTGGAGGTTTTGAGTATTCGTATCATCGGCAAATCACACGCACCTATATCAAGCAATATCTTTACGCCCTAATGGTAGCAATTATTTTGGCGCTTCTTGTTCTATTTGCTGTGATTGTATTCATTTATTACGAAGTATACTTAGTGCCTTACCTCGATAAAATCAATTTTATTACCGATTACGAAACGCTACTTAAAATATCGAAAATAGTTTTCGTCGCACTGATTACCTACTTCGGTACAGGACTACTGTTTTACTTCGGCACAGTTGAAGGCAGGGAAAGTAAGTTCTTTTCAGCAGGTTCGCTCTTTACAGTGTTATTGTTCGGCGTGACAACCTATTTGTTCGGTATTTATATTGAGAATTTTTCTCGCTACAACCAGCTGTATGGGTCTATCGGGGCATTACTTATCTTCCTGCTTTATATATGGTTAAATGCCAACATATTGTTATTAGGGTTTGAACTGAATGCTTCGCTTCTGAAACTTAAAAAACACGACTGATGTATTTCGTAGATGTAATCTTGCCGCTTCCGCTTTCTAAACTTTTTACCTATCGTATTAATGAAAACGAAGCACATTTCTTACAAATGGGAATGCGCGTGGCTGTTCCATTCGGTAAATCGAAAGTATACACGGCTATAATACATCATATACATACGGTTGAGCCTTCTTATGACACCAAAGACATTGAATATATCTTAGATGAAATGCCTATTGTTACTCCCCAGCAAATAGAACATTGGCAATGGATAGCCGATTTCTATATGTGCACTTTAGGGGAAGTACTAAAATCAGCCTTGCCATCGGCTTTTTTATTAGAAAGTGAAACAATAATCGAAATTGCAGAAAAAGAATTAAGTTCAGTACTCTTTACCGATGACGAGTGGCAGGTATACGAAGCCTTACATTACAAAACAGCCCTCAAAGGTAGTGAGGTGAGCAAGATAATCCCCAAAAACAAAGCACTGAAAGTGATGAAGAGCTTGGTAGAGAAAGGAGCTGCTCGCATTTCCGAAAGAATATTTGAGAAATATGTACCAAAACTAATCAAATACATTCGTTTATCTTCTGAATATCAAACCGAAGAAGGCTTGCAAAAAGTCTTAGAACTTTTGAAGCGGTCGGAAAAGCAAAAGAAGTTGATAATGGCTTATTTTAATTATATCAACAGAGAAGTATTGCCTTTAAAAGCAGAAAAATTATTAGAAGAAGCCAGTGTATCGACAACAGTACTAAAATCAGTAATAGAAAAAGGTATTTTTGAAGAATATTACTTACAGAAAGACCGCGTTAGCTTCGCTGATAGTGATGTTTTGAAAAAAAAGGTACTCAATGAGGTACAAGAAGAAGCTCTTCATCAAATTCAGGAACAGTTTCAGACTAAAAATACAGTTCTTTTACAAGGGGTTACCGCCTCTGGGAAGACTGAAATTTACATTGAACTTATCGACCAATATTTAAAGGCAGGGAAACAGGTACTCTATCTTCTTCCTGAAATCGGCTTGACGGTTCATCTTATCAACCGATTCAAGAATCACTTTGGCAAGAACCTCTCAGTATATCATTCTAAATACAGTACGAACGAACGGGTGGAAGTTTGGAATAATGTACTAAATAATAATCCCAAAGCGCAATTGGTTGTAGGTGTTCGCTCATCAGTTTACTTGCCTTTCAAGCAATTAGGGCTTGTAATCATTGATGAGGAGCACGATAATTCTTACCGACAGTTTGAACCAGCTCCTCGAATGCAAGCACGGGATACTGCTATTATGTTGGCAAACATTTTCAAAGCTAAAACTTTGCTGGGTTCGGCAACGCCTTCGTTGGAGAGTATGCACAACGTGAAGACTGAAAAGTACGGATTTGTGTACTTATCAAAACGCTACGCAGATTTCCTTCCTCCTATTATCGAGCTTATCGATATTAAGAATAAGCACCATCGCAAACGTATGAACGGGCATTTTTCAGACATTCTGATAAATGAAATTACGAATACTTTATCGCAAGGGAGACAGGTGCTTCTCTTTCAAAACAGAAGAGGTTATGCTCCTATTGTACAGTGTATGCAATGTGGCACGGTGCCCCAATGTCCGCATTGCGATGTAAGTCTCACTTTTCATCAAAGTAGTAATCAGTTGCGATGCCATTATTGCGGTTATGCGATTCCTATGCCCAAAGCCTGTATAGCTTGCGGAAGTGTTGATTTAAGAACAAAAGGTTTCGGAACAGAGCAAATTAGTAAAGAATTAGAAGTGCTTTTCCCAAACATAGCTATAGACAGAATGGATCAGGATACTACGAATGGTAAATATGGATATGAAAAAATATTATCGAAGTTCGAGCAGCAAGAAACGCAAATATTAGTAGGTACCCAAATGATCACGAAGGGATTAGATTTTGAAAATATAGGTCTAGTAGGCGTAATGAATGCCGATGCTCTCATTCATTCTCCTGACTACCGAGCCTACGAAAGAAGTTTCCAACTATTATTGCAAGTATCGGGTCGTGCAGGAAGAAGTGCCCAACAAGGAAAAGTATTGATACAAACCTATACCCCACAGCACCCCGTAATTCAGCAAGTATTACAAAATGATTTCAGAGGAATGTATCAAAGTCAGATAGAGGAACGCCAATCCTTTTTATATCCTCCTTTTGTACAAATGATAAAAATAACTTTCAAACACAGTAATTTTAACCGAGTAAATGAAAGTGCTGAGTGGTTTGCTAATACGCTTCGTGAAGTTTTTGCTTCTCAAAGAGGGATAGACGTCTTAGGTCCTGAATTCCCTCTTATTTCGCGTATTAGAAATGAATATCTGAAAGATGTTTTGGTGAAAGTACACCCCTCCGAAGTCTCTTTACGTCACACTAAAGAGCATATCAGGCGTATTGAAAACAGTTTTCAAGCTATCAGCAACTTTCGTGCTATTCGGGTAAGTTATTTGGTGGAATAATTACTATTTATTTGAGATATGAATGTTCTTTCTAAAAATATCTACATAAAAAATAAGAGGCTATCTGAATTGGATAGCCTCTTGTTCTTTTTAAAAAATCTTTTATTTGTTGTAAACGCTTTCTTTTTTGAAGTGTTTAGCCAACAAATAATAAACAACTGCACGGTGTTTATTTCTGTTTGATTTACCGTATTTTTCTAACACAGCTTCAATAGCTTTGTCTAACTCAGGACCGTCTTTCAAACCTAATTTTTTGATTAGGAAGTTTTGTTTTACACGGTCTAACTCTGCTTGGTCAGAGCCTGATACTTTGGAAGCATCGGCGTTGTAGATAGAAGGACCTAAGCCCACAGTTACTTTTGTTAAGAACGCTACATCTGGGTTCTTTTCACCACATTTTTCTTTCAAATCTTGGGTGTACACAGCAATTAATTCATCACGTTTGCTCATAATTTTTTATATTTAAAATTATTAATGCGGTAAAGGTAGTCATTTTTTCAATACCTCAAAATATTTTAACAAAACTTTATCATTTATTTTTCTTGGTGTATGGATTTCTAACAGCTTAGGTTTCTCTGATACTTCGAAGAAATTGCTTAAATCTTTCTGTAAATCAGATAGATTAGTTGCTAACTGATAGCTAATGCCATACATTTTACAAAAATGTTCTGCTGTAAGCCTATGAGGTGTCTCAAAGAAGTATTCAAAGTTAGGGTCAGCTTTATCACCGGGTAGTATTCTGAAAATTCCTCCACCTTGATTATTGAGGAGAATCACTCTAAAGTCTTGTGGAATATATTTGTTCCAAAGAGCATTGCTGTCGTAAAAGAAACTCAAATCACCTGTAATGAACACTGTGGGCGATGCGCTTCCTACAGCAGCCCCAATAGCAGTGCTCATACTACCGTCGATACCGCTAGTACCTCGGTTGCAAAACACCTTCCAAGAAGGGTGTGCTTTTATCAGCTGGGCATACCTAATTGCAGAACTATTGCTTATCTGTATAATATAATCATTAGGAATATTACTGAATACCTCACTGTACACTTTAAAATCGGAGAAAGGCATTTGGCTGATATACTCTAAATGTATTTGCTGTATCTCGTTTTTCACCTCTAACCACTGCTGTTGATAAGTAGAAGAAACATTAACCAAATTAGGGGTTACTTCCCTCAAAAAAGTATTGATATCCGCTTTAAAATGAGCTGTTAAACAGAAATACGAATCATAACCTTTGTGCAAATCTACATTATAGTGATAAGTAGGTTTATAACTACGTAAGAACTGTTTTATCTTTTTGGAAACTACCAAGCCTCCAAAAGTAAGTAATAAATCAGGTCGTAAGGCTTCTTTTAGAGCTGGGTCTCTTTCAGTATAAGTGAGCAATTTATCGATATAAGGAATAAAATCGGAGTGGTGCAAGTTAGATGTAGTTTCTGTCAGTACCAATACCGAGGGGTCTTTAGCAAGCCATTCTACATATTGTGCTTCTACACTATTAGGAGCCAACACTCCTACTAATACCATTTTTTTAGCTGAATCGTTCCAATGTTTCGCGAAATCAGTAACTCTTCCCTTATTAATAATAGGTTTCTGTGGTTTTGTAGCTATATTCTTAAAAGGATAGTGCTCTTCCGTAGTAAGGTATAAGGGTTCTTCAAAAGGTACATTGATGTGTACCGGCAATTGCTCCTCTATAGCTGTATTCAGTGCCCTGTTTAGCTCGTAAAAATTGCTTTTATCGCTATGTGCTTCATCTGATAGATTGGCATTATAGGCACTGTGGTTTCCCAGTACATTCACCTGACGTATGGTTTGCCCGTCGCCTATATCTATTTTGCTCGACGGACGGTCGGCTGAGATAACCACCAATGGTATATTGCTATAAAAAGCCTCTGAAAAAGCGGGATAGTAATTCAGCAAGGCAGAGCCCGATGTACACACCACTGCCACAGGTTGCTGTATTTGCTGAGCAATGCCCAGGGCAAAAAAAGCAGCACAACGCTCATCTACGATGCTGTAACAGTTAAAATAAGGGTCGTTAGCAAAGCCAATAGTCAGAGGGGCATTGCGCGACCCTGGTGAAATAACAATGTGCTTTACTTGTTTGGCTTTACAGGCTTCTATTACGTATTGTGCTAATTTTATTTGAGGTCTTTTCATCTATTTGGTGCGCTTTTTATGCTGATAATACTCGTATAAGGCTACCTGTGAGCGCAAAGAAGGGGTAGTATGAGGGCGATAGGTATTGTCCTGTGCCTCTTTAATTATACGTGCCTTCACATTGTCTGCCCAACTTATTTCGAAGGTGTCTATCAACTCTTGCTGTATTGCTTTGTCGTAAATAGGGCAACCCACTTCTACTCTGAATGAAATATTGCGCGTCATCCAGTCGGCTGAAGAGATGTACAATTTAGGGTTGCCTCCGTTGGCAAAGATAAACAAACGTGGATGTTCCAAGAACTTATCAACTATACTTATCACCTCTATATTCTCACTCATTCCTTCAATGCCAGGCACTAAACAGCAAATACCACGTACAATCATTTGTATTTTTACTCCTGCACGGCTGGCTTCGTATAGCTTATCTATCATCTTGTAGCTAGTAATGTTATTCATCTTCAGCTTGATATACGCCTCTTTGCCCGCCTTAGCATTCTTGATTTCTTCGTCTATCAAGTGTTTGAGTTGCTTTTTGGTATAGTGTGGAGACACTATCAGATGCTTGAATTTTTGCACATTGTAGTTGGTATCAAAGAAGTTAAAGATTTTGTTCACCTCTTTGAGTATCTCCTGATTGGCAGTAAACAGCGTATAATCAGTATAGATTTTAGCAGTACTTTCATTGAAGTTACCAGTGCTGATAAATCCATAACGTTTTAGTTCTTTACCTTCTTTACGTTCAATCACACATATTTTACTATGTACTTTCAGTCCGCGTACGCCGAAGATGACTTTTACACCTTCTGCTTTTAGCTGTTCAGCATATCGTATATTCGATTCTTCATCAAAACGAGCTTGTAATTCTATCTGTACGGTTACTTGTTTGCCATTTTTCACTGCATTGATAAGTGAATTTACTACTTGTGAGTTCTTTGCCAAACGATAAATAGTTATTTTCACCGATTTTACCTTAGGGTCAAGGGCAGCTTCCCTCAAAAACCATATAATGTTAGAAAAAGTATGGTAAGGCGTGTATTGCAAATAGTCTTTTTCGGCAATTTTCTTTAGCAAACTCTCTTCTGAGGTGAGTCCTTGTACAGGTAGTGGCTGTATAGAGGCATATGTCAAATCCTTACGCCCTAAGCTGGGGAAGTTCATAAAGTCACGGCGGTTATGGTAGCGCCCTCCTGGGATTACGCTGTCGGTTTTCATAATACCCATTTTCTCTAATAAAAATTGCAAGGTGTCCTTGTCTATCATCTTGTCGTACACAAAGCGCACCGGCTCGCCTTTGCGTCTGTCTTCTATACTGGTCGAGAGTTTCTCGATAAAGCTCTTGCTCAAATCATCGTCTATGTCCAACTCGGCATCACGGGTGATTTTAATCATATTTGCCGTAAGCGATTCGTAATTGAAAATATTAAATATCTTGTGCAAGCAAAAGCGTATCACATCATCAAGCATAATAATATAATGCTTATCCCCTATTTGAGGCAACTCTATAAAACGGTCAAGGGTAGCAGGCAACTCAATAAGGGCATACTGTATTTTTTCTTTATAAACACGTGATGAAAAAAACTTTTGTACTCCTAAGGCTTTTTCGTCTTCTTCTTTTAGGGTCATTTTCACTGCCAAATACGCCACATCGTCTTTCAGTTGTGGGAATTTCTCTAAATCGTTAAGGATAATAGTAAAGAGGGCGGGGCGTACTTTGTCGTAGAAATAGGTATTTACAAAGGCTTCGTGCTCAGGTAATAACGTTTTTTCATCTACTATAAATATCTGCTCTTTCTCCAATTCCTTGGTAATAGTGGCAATAATTTTCAAACTCTCTTCTTGTAGTTGTATTACCTCTTTGGTAATTTCTTCCAAGAGCTCTTTGGCGTGTACCCCCAGTTCTTTATCTGAGGTTTCGTTCATCGCCACTCGTTTTACAGTAGCGTAACGCACTTTAAAGAACTCATCTAAATTGTTCGAGAAGATACCCGCAAAACGCAAACGCTCCAATAGGGGCACTCGCTCATCGGCTGCCTCTTGAAG
Source organism: Capnocytophaga sp. oral taxon 864 (assembly GCF_002998835.1). Lineage (NCBI taxonomy): Bacteria > Pseudomonadati > Bacteroidota > Flavobacteriia > Flavobacteriales > Flavobacteriaceae > Capnocytophaga > Capnocytophaga sp. oral taxon 864. The sequence goes on along the minus strand of NZ_CP027232.1, from coordinate 397,428 downwards.
TACGCGTGCATTGAATTTTAGCCAACTCAATTCGCGGTTGATATATTGATTTTTTATCTTCATTTTACTTCATTTTGAGCCATTTCCATACCTCTCTATAGCTAGCTTTTTTGCCGTACATCAAAATACCAATGCGGTATATCTTAGATGCTAATTTAATGACCGCAAAGAAAGTGAGATACAAAATAACGAGAGAAATCAGTACTTCCCACCACGCTACCCCAAACGGTATACGCATCAACATTACTACGGGCGAAGTGAGAGGTATGTATGAAAATACCACCGAAATCGTACCGTGAGGCTCTTCAATTACCGAGAACATACCTACATAAAAGGCTAATATTAGCGGTAATAATATAGGCATTAAGAACTGTTGTGTGTCAGTTTCGTTGTCTACCATTGCGCCAATCATCGCATAAAGCGAACTGTATAACAAATAACCTCCTATGAAGAACAATAGGAACACTACAAAGGTTTCCGCAAAAGGAAAATGGTATAAGGCAGCCACTATATTGTTGATTTCCGATACGTTACCCGATCCTTGTACTGCTTGTGCAGAGGTATTTACTTCAAAGAAGGAGGGTGCTAATGCCAACAGTACACCTCCTATAACTATCCATATCGCAAACTGGGTAAGACCTGCTAATGAAGTACCCAATATCTTGCCTAACATTAGTTCAAAAGGCTTAACTGATGAGATAATGATTTCCACAATGCGATTGGTTTTCTCCTCTATCACACTGCGCATTATCATATTACCATAGATGATGATAAACATAAAAATAAGATACCCCGCTATGCCTCCAATGGTTATTTTCATTACGTTATCTAACTCCGAGGTCTTCTCTCCCGTAAAATTCTCCATTTGTATGCTTATATGCGTTTTAGCAGCATCTATCTCTTTTTTGTCAATCCCTTTTTTAGTAAGGTTATGCTGAAAGAGTGTCCGCTCCATAGCATTAGTAAGCTCACTGGTAAGCGATAACGAAGGCGACTCTTCACTATAAAAAGCAATATTTTGGTCGCCTTTATCAGGAATATACAACAATCCGTATTTGCTTTTTGCCAACACTTCGGCTTTGGCATCTTTGAGTGAAACATTGCTGAGATATTCGTACTGAATAGTCTCGGTATTCTCAAAAGTGTTGGCATAGAGTCCACTCTCGTCTACAATCACAATATCCTTAGCCTTGCTCTTATTGTTTACGTTGGTCAAAAAACCAATCACAAGCGCAAAGATAACAAGTATCAACGGACTTACAAACGTCATTATTACAAACGACCTATTACGTATTTTATTTAAGTACTCTCTTCGAGTAATAATTCCTAAGTATTTCATCTTAATTTGTCAATTTATGCTATCTAAAAGTCTCTTTTGCGTCGCTACAGCTCTTCCTTTTGGAGGTTTGATTACGGACTGTCTCCCTTTGGAGGGGGAACGGAGGAGGTTAAAAATCTATATTCAATAAAGAATCTTCCCTCTCTTTATTCACTTACTCCGTTATAGCGGACAACCTTTCAGACATCTTATACTATTCTTTCAATTTATTAATGGTCGATATAAAAATCTCATCTACTGAGGGGATAGACTCTACAAAGTGCGTTACTTCGGCACGTGTAGTGAGGTATTGCAACAAATCGTTAGCCGTTTGTCCCTCTTTCTTCTGGATATGTAATTTTAACTCGTCATATAGCGTTTTAAAATTTGTTTCACTCACTTCAAATTGGCTTTTAAGTTCAGCTAAGAGGGCTGTTTTCTGCTCTTCAGCGACTTTTAAACCTACTTCATACAAGTTGTTCTTATAAGCCCTCTTAATGTCGATGAGTTTACCATCTAATATCTTACGTGATTTATTGATTAGCGCAATATGGTCGCACAACTCTTCTACCGATTCCATTCGGTGAGTAGAGAAGATAATCGTTGCTCCTTGCTCCCGTAAGTATAGAATTTCGTCCTTGATAATATTCGCATTGATGGGGTCGAAACCGCTAAAAGGCTCGTCGAATATCAGCAGTTTAGGGTTGTGAAGTACAGTTACCAAAAATTGAATTTTCTGTGCCATACCTTTGGAGAGCTCTTGTACTTTTTTGTGCCACCAATCGCCAATATCAAGGCGGTTGAACCAAAATTTAAGTCGCTCCTTAGCTTCTTCCTTGCTCAATCCTTTCAGTTGTGCTAAATACAAAGCCTGCTCACCTACCTTCATCGTTTTGTACAAACCACGCTCTTCGGGTAAATAGCCTATTTGTGCCGTATGCTTAGGTTGTAACAGTTCTCCGTCGAAGAACACCTTACCCGCATCGGGCAATACAATTTGGTTGATAATACGTATCAGTGAGGTTTTTCCCGCCCCATTAGGTCCCAGCAGACCAAAGATACTCCCCTTAGGGATATGTAACGACACATCGTCTAATGCCGTATAGTCGCCGTATTGTTTACTAATATTTTCTATTCTAAGCATTTATTTAATGGTTACTGATAAATGATTAACAGTTAATTCTAAAGTGCAAAGATATAGCAATTCAAACTCAAAAGCAAATATTTATCATTGGTTTGTATTCAGTAACTTTGCTAATGGTTGTTCTTTACTACAAAGTTTTTTTGCGTTTTCCTCGCAATATACCCCATTTTAACACTTTTTTCTCAATAAAAAGAAGAGTGTTTTTTATGAGTTGATATACAGCATACTAAGGGCATATCTTCGCCTTAGCTTCGGTTTAGGTTCGCCTTACCTTCGCTCTTCCTTCGGTTGAGATGGCTCAAAAGTAAAAGATAAAAATTAAACCAATATATTGTTTATCAATATTTTGTATTTTTGATGTTCAAAATAAGACCTTTTGGTATAAATTTAAAAAATCTGCGGTATTTAATATTCTTTAACAGAAAAATCTCAGTACATTTTAGCTCATTACCCCAAGCTCCAATCTGTCCTATTCTATTCACTCAATCATCATTATTAGTATTATTGGCATTTCCAGTATCAACTTTGGTATTATTGGTATTATTGGCATTAACTCGGTATTAATTTTATAAATAACTTGTCGTTTTAAATAAAAATCGTACTTTTGCATCTCAAAAATAAATACTAATGATTGCTTTAAATTTTATATGGAATTCTAATGAGATTCTTGCCTCTTTAAACCTACCTTTTATAGGTACTTTTTCACTTCGCTATTACAGCTTGATGTTTATTGTAGCTTTTAGCTTGGGGTGGTTTCTCACTAAAAAAATATACCTCAACGAAGGCAAAACAGTACAACAGCTGGACACCTTGTTCGTTTATACCGCTATAGCTACCTTAGTAGGCGCACGTTTAGGCGATTGCTTATTTTACAATTGGGATTATTTCAAAGACCACTTGCTCGAAATCTTTTTACCTATTAAAGAGAAACCCGGTGGCGGTTGGGAGCTTACAGGCTTTTCAGGTTTAGCAAGTCACGGAGCTGCCGTAGGTATTATTATCGCAATGATACTGTATGTACGTAAGTATAAAGATATTAGCCTATCGTGGATATTAGACCGTGTGGTGATTCCTATCACTATCGGAGGTATGTTTGTGCGCTTTGGTAACTTTTTCAATTCCGAAATCAACGGCAAAATAGTAAGTAATACTTATCCGTTAGGGGTGAAGTTTGTACAAGGCGGAGCTATCTCTCCCCGTCGAGCAATGGCTATTACTGAACAAACCGACCCTCAAACTGCTTATAAACTCATTGCTCACGACCCCCGTTATGCTGATATTTTAGCTTCTATCCCTTACCAACACCCTGCACAATTGTACGAAGCCTTTGGCTATTTTTGCTTGTTTTGGATATTGTGGTACGTGTATTGGAAAACTGACAAAAAAGACCAACCTTACTTCATCTTTGGACTATTTTTAGTACTCTTGTGGAGTATTCGTTTTGCAGTGGAATTTGTAAAAGAAAGTCAAGGAGGTTTCGAAAGCTCTCTCGGCTTGCTCTCTACTGGTCAGTGGCTCAGTATTCCATTTATCTTAGCAGGTTTCTACTTGTTATTCAGAAATCGCATCGAAACACGTAAGTATTAATATTAATTTTGTGAACATTTTAGAACTTAATTAGAGTTAAAATTTAAATTTTATAATTAGAATGCAATTTTTTAGAAAACACTTTGTAACTGTAGCATTAGTATTGGTAGCCTTAGCAGCTATTGCCCTTATTTTACCTCGTTTCTTCTCTAATGAGAGTAATAGAGTACAAGAAATAGAAATCACTCCTCAGGATATTGATTTTACTCGGGACGGTGAACTCTCTATCTTTAAAAACGACTCTCTTATCCAAACTATTGAAGTTGAATTTGCTAAAAATGATGAGGAACGTGCCTTAGGGCTAATGTACCGCTCTTCAATGGACGAACATCAAGGAATGTGGTTTATTTTTCCAGAAGAAGCTCCTCGTTCTTTCTATATGAGAAATACTGAAATACCTTTGGATATCATCTATTTAGATAAAGATAAAAAGGTGGTAAGTATAGCTAAAAACGCTCGCCCTTACGACGAAACCTCTTTACCTTCAGAGAAACCCGCTATGTATGTATTAGAAATCAATGGAGGATTGTCCGATAAATGGGGAATTGAAAAAGGCGATAGAATGGAAGTAAAATAAGTATCCCTATTTGCAAATATGGAAGAACAAGTAATATTAGTGAACGAACACGATACTCCCATAGGCTTAATGGGGAAGCTTGAAGCACACCAAAAAGCGTTATTACATAGGGCTTTCTCGGTATTTATACTCAACGATAAAGGGGAGATTATGCTACAACAAAGAGCTGCGAGCAAATATCATTCGCCTAACTTGTGGACGAATACTTGTTGCAGTCACCCACGTCAGGGCGAGACAACTATTGAAGCAGGCAAGCGTCGCTTACGAGAAGAAATGGGTTTTGTTACTGAACTTACCGATATATTGAGTTTTATCTACAAAGCCCCTTTTGATAACGGACTTACAGAGCACGAACTCGACCATATTCTCATAGGATACTATAACGCCTCCCCTACTATCAACCCTGAAGAAGTAGCCGATTGGCGTTGGGAACTTCCAGAAAAGATAAAAGAAGATATTGCTAAGCACCCGCATCGGTATACTGAATGGTTTAAGATTATTTTCGATAAATTCTTACATCAAGTACTAAAAGGATAAACAAAATAGGCTATTTGAAAAATCAAATAGCCTATTTTGTTATTTATAATCATTAATTTATCCCTTCTTCGCAAAAAACTCTTCTATACTTTTATTCTCTTTTTTCTTACTTCTATATTTAAAATAATAAGCTAACATCTTGTAATAAAGTTTAGCTGCCAAGAAAGCCGTAGGCTTAGCCTGCGGACTATCCATTAGTTCTACAATGTCAAACGCTACCACATTACATTTTTTAAACACTTTACGTAAGAGTTTAAGAGTAGGGTACCATTGCAATCCTCCTGGTTCAGGAGTGCCTGTTGAAGGTGCAATAGCAGGATCGAAAGCGTCTAAATCTATCGTGATATATACATTCCCCGATACCTTGTCAAGTACATCTTCAACCCACTCCTTGTTTTTAGCTATTTCGTGAGCGAAAAATACACGTCCTTTTGGTAAATACTGCTTCTCTTCTACATCCATCGAGCGAATACCTACTTGTACTAATTTGTGTTTTTGGTTGGCTTCAAATACGGCACAAGCGTGATTAGAGGTCGAACCGTGATATTCAGGGCGCAAATCAGTATGGGCATCAAGTTGCAAAACTGTGAGTTTTTCATACTTTTCACCTACGGCACGTATAGAACCAATAGACACTGAGTGTTCTCCACCAAAAAGAGTAAATAACTTATCTTCGTGCTTCAATAGTTCTTGGGTCTTTTCATAAACCGCTTGCGTCATTGCCTCTGGCGAACTGTTTTCGCTTACTTCACCTGCTAAAAACACTCCGTTGAGATAAGGCTCGGTATCTGTTTCAATATCGTATAGTTCCATATTTTCTGAGGCATCTAAAAACAATTCAGGTCCTTTATCGGCTCCTTTACCCCAAGTAGACGTACCATCATAAGGTACTGTTACCAGCATTACTTTTGAGTTTTCCAGCGTTGCATTTTCTGTTGGAATACCTGCATATGTTCTTTTCATTATCTGATTTATTTAATAAATAGGGCACAAAGATAATAAAAAAATCCTAAGTTTAAACACTTAGGATTTTTTTAACGCACAACACTACTAAGATTATAGGTCTATCGCAATCGGTCTGCTGATTTTACGAGCTTCTCGTCCCGTCTGATAGCCTTGTTGGCTAAAAACAAAAAAACGATAGAAAGCACGGGTACGAAAACCCCAACACCTTTCTCCGAAAGCAAGCCTTCTCCAGATGAGTTTAGCATTCGATATACAAATATTCCTAGTAAAGTAAAATTTATAAGGACGTTCAGCCAGTTAAGCCACTGCTGAACACTTCTTTTCTTATATTTAAATATGGTGTATAAAGCCAATATTGCTGTTATCCCTAATAAGATACTCCTAAGCCAATCTATACTGAAAAGCATCGGGACGGCTACGGTAGCTACAATCACTACCAACAGCATATAAATAGTTTGTATTCTCTGAATCATTCTTTTTTGTTTTGAACGTGCAAATATAGTACTTTTTCTAAAACCTGAAAAATATTTTACTTTAATTTATCAAAACCATTACCATAAACCCCCATTACGTTAGTCTTCGTTACAAAGGCAGCAGGATCTATTGTTCGCACCAAACGGAAGATAGAAGTAGCCTCTGTGCGGCGAGCTATTACAATCACTATTTTTTGTGAGGATTTAGAATACCAACCTATCCCATCGATAATAGTACAACCGCGTTTGAGTTCACTATTGATGTGGTTCGCTATCTCATCATAGTGTTTAGAGAAGATAAACAACTGCACCGACTGTCTTGCTCCATTGATAACAATTTCTACCATCTGCCACATCAGAGGTAAGAGGATAAGTCCATAAATAGTCTTTTCGAGTGAATTGTCTTGACGTTCCAAAATGAAGAAAGACGATAGCACGATACACACGTCTACCACCAAAAGAATACGCGCTATACTGATGCTGTAATACTTGGTAATAACAAAGCCTATTATATCAGTGCCTCCTGTACTTCCGTTAGCTGAATAAACCAATCCTAAACCTGTACCGCATAGCAATCCTCCCATAATTACATTTAAGAAGTCATCTCTCAAAGGAGGGTGTTCTATAAAGTAAGGCATTAAATACTCTTTCCCAGCCCAAATCAATCCCGATAGAATAGTTATAGAGATAAGTGTTCGGTAGGTGAATTGCTTACTCATTGCTTTAAAGCCTATCACCAAGAGTATAAAGTTGATAATCCAATAGGTAATAGCCAGGTCGGCTCCTAACTTATAATTCAAGATAAGACAGATACCTGCCAAACCTCCTGTTACTATCCCATTAGGCATTATAAAGCCTGTAATTCCTATCGCATATGATATAAGCCCTAAGATGATAATAAGATAATCCTTTATGTAAAAAGACTTTAAGTATTTAATAGTTTTGCTATCTGCTATTGCCATAACACTACTTTAATTTTACAATGATTCTTTAGTCGTTTATTTTTTAGGCGCAAAAGTACTATTTTTAATTGAATGTGCAAACCAAAACTGAAAAAGTGTTTTTAATTATTGCAAACTCTCTTTTATACGTCTTATAGCTTCTCGTAGGTCTTTCTCAGAAGCGGCATACGAAAATCGAATACAATTAGCATCACCAAAGGCTTCACCTGTAACAGTAGCTACCATTGCTTCTTCTAACAGATATAAAGAGAAGTCGGTTGCGTTATGGATATTGCGACCTCTTAGGGTTTTGCCAAAGAAAGACGATACATCGGGGAACAGATAAAAGGCACCTTCGGGGACGTTGAGTTTGAACCCTTCAATCTCACTTAGGAGTTGTAATACTAAATCTCTACGCTTTTTAAACTCGTCTACCATATATTGTATTTTGCTTTTAGGTGCTTTCAGAGCAACGATAGAAGCGCGTTGAGCTATGGCATTAGCACCGCTGGTTATTTGTCCTTGTACTTTGGTACAGGCTTTAGCAATCCATTCAGGAGCTCCCATATAGCCTATACGCCAGCCGGTCATTGCAAAGGCTTTGGACATTCCATTTACGGTGATGGTACGTTCATAAAGTCCGTCGATTTCGGCTACACTAGTTACTCTCTCATTGGTGAAGTTGATATACTCATAAATCTCATCAGAGAGAATAAAGATGTTAGGGTGTTTTCTAAGCACTACGGCAAGAGCTTCTAATTCTTCTTTGCTGTATATAGAACCACTGGGGTTACAAGGGGTATTGAACCATACCATTTTAGTTTTAGGAGTAATAGCCACCTCTAACTGAGCAGGAGTTATTTTGAAATCGTTCTCAATGGTTGTGTGAACCTCTATGGGAACGCCTCCTGCCATTTTAGCTATTTCCTTATAACTCACCCAATAAGGAGCAGGAAATATCACCTCGTCACCAGGATTGAGCATCGCCAAGGCTACATTTGCCAAACATTGTTTAGCTCCCGTAGATACTACTATTTGTGAAGGCTTGTAATGAAGGTTATTGTCGCGTCTGAACTTTTCACAAATCGCCTCTCTCAATTCCAAATAACCATCGATAGGAGTATATTTACTGTAGTTCTGTTGTACTGCCTCGATAGCTGCTTCTTTTATAAAATCAGGGATATCGAAATCGGGTTCGCCTAAGCTAAGACCAATGATGTCTTTGCCTTCGGCTTTTAGTTCACGCGTTTTGGCTGCCATTCCTAAGGTAGCCGATACTTCCATAGAATTGATACGGTCAGATAAATACTGTTTCATACTGTTTTAAAAAGTTTATTTCAGTTGTAATTCTACCCATACAGGTAAGTGGTCGGAAGGATAGAGACCATCGATGCGGGTTTCTATAATTTTATATTGTTTTACTTTTATAGACTTCTGAACAAAGATAAAATCTATATGTCCTTTTAAAGGTTCATCGGTTTTAAAAGCATTGAAAGTACCCATATTAGGTGTTTTATTAGTGGGTGATAACTGGGTATCGTACAACTGAGATGCTATTTTTTGTACGGCAGGGTGCTCAGTAGGAAGATTGAAATCACCCATTAAGATGACTTTCCCGCCTTTAGCAATCTCCTTGATTTTTTGCAATACCAAGTCGGCACTTTGTACCTGGGCTACTTTGCCTTCGTGGTCGAAATGGAGATTGAACACCCAAAAGGTCGTCTTTTTATCTTTGAGTTTTACCCAAGAGCAAATGCGGTTACAGCAAGTAGCGTCCCAGCCTAAGGAAGGTACCTCAGGAGTTTGAGAGAGCCAAAAGTTCCCCTTGTCGAGCAAGGTAAAACGTCCTTTTTTGAAGAAAATAGCTGAATGTTCACCCGCTTCTTTGCCGTCGTCCCGCCCTACACCTTCACGCTGATAAGTAGGAAAACGCTCTTCCAAAAATTTAAGTTGGTGTGGTAAGGCTTCTTGTACTCCAAAGATATCGGGGTTTGCCTCTGTAAGCACTGTAAATACCTTTTCTTTCCTATTGCCATCAGTCCAAGCGTTTACACCGTCTTGAGGAACTTCGCAACGAATGTTATAAGTCATTACGGTTAGGTCTTGCGCTATGGAAAAAGCAGGCAAGACACATAAAATAAATAATAATGGTTTCATAAATAATGTTACTTTTAAATCATTCTTTTCGGTAAATAGGGTAAATAGGTGCATTTTTACCTTCTTCTTTCCCTAAAACACTATCAAAAAAGTTCCAATTAAAGAAAGAATCAGGTGCTTGAGGTTCTAAGGTTTCTAACAGATAGTGTTTAGCGGGTTGCGCTACCTCAATAAGATAATCGCCTTTGTAAAGTTGTACTTTTTCTTTCTGAGGACTCACTTGTGTTTGGTGATGCAAATAATGCCCCTCAAACGGATAGGTATAAGTTTTAAAACTCTCAATGCGATAAGATGTTACATTCATCAGCGTATCTTTCTCTATTTCTGTTATTGCTACACCGTTAGCTTTTAGGCGGTCAATTACTCTTTGCCATACTTTAGGAACGATATAACTTTGAGGAATACTAACACTCTGCACGGGTTTAAAATGATTGTAAAGAGGTTTTTCATCTACTTTTGTATATTGAGTAGAATCTATTTCCCATTCCAACGAATATTCTTTTTGTGTATTATCAGCCTCTGTTTGTTTGATTTTTACTTGCTTGATATACTGATTGTCAGCATCGGCTATTTCTACAAGGGTTTTCATCATCTCATAGTTAGCTTCTACGCGTTGTTTGTAGGGTTTCTGCCCATTAGTATTAATGCGGATACTCATACAGTTCCACAAGCTGACATAACCAGTGGCATATCGAGGAATATCGGGGTGTGAGGATAAGGTTAATTGCTTAAAAGGGGTTCTCAAACTATCGCTTTGAAAAGGGAGTTGCCTTTTTTCTAACTGCTGAGAGAGACGTGGCAATAAAGCATCACGTACATAACCTCCTGTAAAAACACCTAACTTCTCAATTTGTGAGGTAGAATAGCTTAACACATAAGGAGCATTAGCTACATCAGTTACGTGGTTATCAATAAAGATATCTGGCTGTACTTCTTGTAAGATTTTAGCAAACGATAAGGTATTTTCTACATCAGCTTTTACAAAATCGCAGTTTAAATTGTAGTTTGCTTCACTGTTTTTCTTACCTGTGAGCATTCCGCCTATATTGTACACTGGGATAGTTACTACTATCACATTTTTGGAAAACTTGATTTCATTCTGTGCCAAATTACGAAAGAGCAACATAGTAGCGTCCACTCCATCAGGTTCGTTGCCGTGAATAGCACTATTGATAAAAACAATGGTTCTATCTTTGTGATACTTGGAGAGATTAAACTCGGCATCGGGACTGTAGATTACCAGGTGCAATGGCTGACCATTATCGGTTTGCCCCATTGTTTTAAAGGAAATAGATGCAAACTCTTTCGATAAATCTTTGTAGTACTCTATTACTTCCTCATACGATGAGCTCTTGGTACCATCAGTTTGCTCAAAGGGTGTTTGGTAGTTTTCTCTTGGAGAGAAGAAAGGTGTATCACAACCCGTGAGAAGCAAGAATAGTACTATGTGGGTAATGTATTTCATTTTTATCATATATTCAGTGTTTACTTTTTTGTGTCAGACACCCAATAGAATCTTCCATATTTCTTATTAGGAAGTACCTTTATAAGCCATTTTACGTGAGTAGATATTCCCGTATGATTTAAAATAGCAATTCCGTCAGCCAGTAAATGGTCTGGATTATCATTTTCATCTAAATCATAATCAAAGACAGATACTTCCATATTTTCTTTTAACTCTATTTCATTTCCTTCTGAATCTTTTATAATATCCAGTCGTGAGAGAAAGTACATATCATCAAAAGGAGTATTAAAGTCTACCCATATTCTTGGTTTATCTAATATCGAAACATCATACAAAATATCCTGTGGTATTGATACGATTGTTCCGTCTTGTTTTTTATAAGAAAACATCTTTGTCATCTATTATATTTTTTTATATAGGACAAATTTCCATTTGCCCTACGCATAGCAAAAAGCAATTGATTATCTTACCAATCAACTTAGCCAAAGTTTGGTGCGAGCCATACAGGGCAATTACAAATTGGCTATTTGATTGACCTTATACCTTTGTCGAACAAACTTACCTTATAGCCTAAGACTTTGGCATCATTGGCACTATAAGCTACACAAAAATCACCTGCTAAGCCACAAAATACGAGTTCTGTAATGCCTTTGTCTTGCAAAAAGCCGTGTAATCCTGTGTTGTTCTGTTTATTATTATCAAAAAAAGCACTGTAGCTATCCACTTCGGGGTTCATTCCTTTGCGAAAGATGGCTGTAATGGGACGAATATCTAAATCTTTATGCAGTTCAGCTCCGAAAGTACCTTGCACACAGTGGTCTGGCCACAGTATTTGGTCGATACCTCCGAGCTGTATTACTTCAAAAGGCTTTTTACCTGCGTGCTGACTTGCAAAACTTTTATGAGTAGCAGGGTGCCAATCTTGTGTTGCAACAATAAGGTCATACCCTTGTGTCATTTCGGCATTGATAAAGGGAATTATTTGGTCGCCTTGGGGTACAGGTAATGTACCGGTAGGCATAAAATCGTTTTGAACATCTACAATTACAAGTGCTTTCATAGTAACTCTTTTCTAAACTAATGATTAATGATTAATGGTTAATGATTAATGGTGAGTTAGGAAGGTTTATACGAAATCTTATGTGATAAACGGTGCGAGCCACACGGGCAGGTGTGAGCCACACGGGCAGTCGTAGCACGACAGGCAGATAATGAAAAGACGAACGATAAACGAACAAATGACGAACAAATGACGAACGATAAACGAACAAATGACGAACAAAAGACGAACAAAAGACGAACAATGAACGAACAATGAACGAACAATGAACGAACAATGAACGAACAATGAACGAACAATGAACGAACAAATGACGAACAAATGACGGTGCGAGCCGCACGGGCAAATGAACAATGAACGAACAAATCACGGTGCGAGCCACACGGGCAAATGAACAATGAACGAAGAAAAGATATAGTAAAGTTATTGTTATATTGGAAATAAAAAGTACTTTACCTCGCTTCTTCTACATTTCTATCAATCTTCTCTACCTTTGGCTTTTGTGGCAAAGGTACAGCTTTTTTGAATATTATTGCTATCTTTGCCAAAAAAATATTTTACCAATGCACTTTTTATCAGAAGATTTAGAAAATTACGCTTGCGAACATACTGACAACGAACCTCCTTTACTGCAAGAACTCAGTAGGCGCACTCACCTTACTGTACTGCAACCGAGAATGATTAGCGGTCATTTACAAGGGCGTTTCCTCAGTTTGCTCTCTAAATTGATACAGCCTAAAACTATTTTAGAAATAGGCACTTACACGGGCTACGCAACCCTCTGTTTGGCAGAAGGGTTGGCAGTTGATGGTGTTTTACATACTATCGACATCAAAGAGGAACTCACTGACCTGCAAAGAGAGTTTTTTGACCGGAGTGGCTATGGGGCGCAAATTGTGCAACACTTAGGCAAGGCAACCGATATTATCCCTACTCTCAGCACTACTTTCGACCTTGTTTTCATAGATGCTGACAAACAGAATTACGCTCATTATTTTGATTTGGTGATAGAGAAAATGAACTCAGGAGGTGTTATCCTCTCTGACAATGTGTTGTGGAGTGGTAAAGTAGTGCAAGAAGTAAAGCCTTCGGATAAACATACCCAAGCCTTAATGGCTTACAACCAAAAACTAAAAGAAGACCCTCGTATAGAGACAGTGCTACTCCCCATACGGGACGGTATTACCATATCGAGAGTAAAATAGAGCGATTGAAAAATTAATCCTCATTTTTATATTGTTATTTGTTAATTATTTTATACCTTTGTACCTGTTTTAAAAAGCAATTCATTGGATGAGAATATTCTTAGCAACCATATTTCTGATACTTAGTAGTCCTCTTCTGCGTGCGCAAGATACTACCCACAAAAAGGATTTAAAAGTGGGATTGGTACTCAGCGGTGGAGGAGCGAAAGGGTTAGCACATATAGGAGTACTAAAAGTGTTGGAAGAAGCAGGGGTGCGCATCGATTACATCGGGGGTACGAGTATGGGGGCTATGGTAGGAGCTTTGTATGCGGCGGGTTATTCAGCTAATGAGTTGGACTCTATCTTCCGTCAGTTAGACTTTGATAAACTCTTGCAAGACAAGACTTCACGCCGTGCTAAATCATTACACGAGCGCTATATATACGACCGTTATGCAGTAGCATTGCCTTTCAATAACTTCAAAGTAGGGTTGCCTCGTGCGGTATCAAAAGGACAAAACATCTACAACGAGTTTGTGAAACTACTCTATCCGGTGAATGAAATCTATGATTTTTCGCAGTTACCCATTCCTTTCTTGTGTGTAGCAACGGATATAGAAACAGGTAAAGGAGTAGTACTCGAAAACGGTTTCTTGCCTCAAGCGATACAAGCAAGCGGTTCGTTTCCTTCGCTATTCGATTTGGTAGAAATAGATGGTAAATGGCTTACCGATGGCGGTATTGCCGATAATTATCCGGTAGACGAAGTTAAGAAAAAAGGAATGGATATTATCATAGGGGTAGATGTACAGAGTCCGCTAGCAAAACGAGAGGAGATTAACTCTTTTTTGAGTATTTTTTCGCAGATTACTACCTTCCCGATGATAGATAATATGCCAAAAAAAATAAAAGAGACCGATGTGTACATCAAACCTAATATAGAGGGATTCAACGTTATTTCGTTTGATAAAGGAGAGACAATCATCAACAATGGCAAAATAGCAGCGGAACATTTTCTACCAAGATTGCGTGAGATTGCAGCTCAACAAAAACATACAGAGGAAAGAGAACGAATACAAAAGATAGATTCCTTTTACTTAAAAGACGTCCATTTTCATAACAACGAACACTTTTCGCGTAGTTATTTGCGCGGTAAACTACACTTGAAATATTTAAACCGTAAGATTTCGTTCGAGCAACTGAACGACGGAATCGACAACTTGATGGCTACTAACAATTTCCATTCTATCAATCACCAGATTAGGCACACATTTGAAGGGGAACATATAGACTTTTATTTAAGAGAGAATCCGCAACGCACCTTTTTGAAATTTGGGATACATTATGACAATCTGCTAAAAACAGGGTTCTTGATGAACTATACTCGGAACTATTTCTTACAAAGCAGTGATTTTCTTTCACTCGACCTTATTGTAGGAGATAACATACGCTATCAGTTTGATTATTTTGTGGATAAGGGATTTTACATCAGTTATGGATTGCGATCTAAGTTTGTGCAATTCGACCGAAAGCTGAACACAAAACGCTTGTCTAACTACCGAATAGAGCAGTCGGAGCTCAACCGAATGGACGTAGAGGCTTACGACTGGGTAAATCAGCTGTATTTGCAAACACTTTCGGGTAATGGTTTTGTATTTGGCTTAGGAGTAGAGCACCGTAAAATACAGTTTGATACTGAGCAAGTGTATTCAATAAGTTCAGCGACTTCGTATTCGGAAAAGAGTCATATAGGCAGTTTGTATTCTTATCTTAAATACGACAGCTTTAACAATAGCTTTTTCCCCAGTAGAGGGGTGTACTTCAATACACAGTTCAATTTTTATGCACTTGCCTCTAACTACTCAGATTTTAACAAATTTACAACGGGTAAAACAGAGTTATCATTTGCTTTTCCTATCTTGCCAAGATTGAGCGCACGAGTAGGATTAGAAGGTGGTGTTACCATAGGAGGCTCTAATGTATACTCATTAGACTTCTTTTTAGGAGGGTATAACAAGAATGTATTTACGAACTATTCACCTTTTTACGGCTATGATTTTTGAGTATTGGTGCTAAAAACTACTTAAAATCAGAATTGGTAATAGATATCCAACCCTTTAAGAAACAACACTTGCTATTATTAGCGAATATTGCTAAAGCAGACAATAATCTTTTTGAGAGCTTTGAGTGGAAGAAATACCCAGACTATTCGGGGTATGGGATAGGATATAGCATTGAGAGCTTTTTAGGTCCTATAGAACTGAAGTGCACTTACTCACCTGAAATACGACAAGCGATATGGCTGTTTAATATAGGGTACTGGTTCTGATTAGGTAAAAGATAAAAGGTAAAAGGTAAAGCCAGCGAGGGCTCACAGCTGGGTATGTGAATAAAAGGTAAAAGCGGTAGCGACTAAATACTAACAACTGATAACTGATGACTAAAAACTAATAATTAATAAATATAATGAAAATAACAGAGTTAGAACCAAAACAGTTATGGGCGAACTTTGCGAGCTTGAATGCCGTGCCTCGTCCATCAAAAAAAGAAGAGAAAGTCATTGCTTTTATGGTGGCTTTTGGCAAAAGTTTAGGACTTGATACCTACCAAGACGAAACGGGCAATGTAATCATTAAAAAGCCCGCTACGGCAGGAATGGAAAACCGCAAAACAGTAGTGTTACAATCGCACCTCGATATGGTACACCAAAAGAACAATGATACGGTGTTCGACTTTAGTACGGAAGGTATCAAAATGCTAGTAGATGGTGACTGGGTACGGGCTGATGGTACAACTTTGGGAGCCGATAATGGTATTGGGGTTGCGAGTATTATGACCATCTTACAAAGTAAGGATATCCCCCACCCTGCTCTTGAAGCACTCTTTACTATTGACGAAGAAACAGGAATGACGGGTGCTAAAGGGCTCAAAGGCGGATTGCTCTCTGGTGATTTTCTTCTCAACTTAGATACTGAGGAAGACGACGAAATTGATATAGGATGTGCCGGTGGTGTAGATGTATCGGCGTTTAGAGAGTACGATGTGGTAGATACGCCTGATAATTCAGTAGGCTATACACTTACCATAAAAGGATTGCACGGCGGACATAGTGGTACGGATATCCATAAGGGTTATGCTAATGCCAACAAACTGATGAACCGTATATTATTCACTTGTACTGAGAAATTTGGTTTGCATATTGCAAGTGTAGATGGAGGCGGTTTGCGCAATGCTATTCCGAGAGAAAGCGTAGCGGTGATAACTATTAATAAAAACGACGAAGTGGCTTTTAAAAAAGAAGTAGCTACACTTACCCAAGCACTCCAACACGAGTATTCAGTAACTGAACCGACTCTTACAGTATTACTTGAACCTACTGCGGTACCTGAGAAAGTAATGGAAGAAGAAGAACAAGAAGATGTATTACGCGCTCTTTACGCAGCTTTCAATGGGGTGTATAAAATGAGTCAGACGATTGCTGACCTTGTAGAAACCAGCAATAACGTAGCAAGAGTACAAATTAAAGACGGCGAAATAAACGTGTACTGCCTCACTCGTTCAGCTTCAGAAACTTCTAAATATGATTTGGCTGATACGATTCGCAGTAGTTTTGAGTTAGCTGGATTTGAAGTAGAATACACCGGTAGTTACCCAGGTTGGGAGCCCAAAGTAGATGCTGAAATCTTGAAGATTGTAAAAGCACAATACAAAACGCTCTTCGGTGAAACACCTAATGTAGTAGCTTGCCACGCAGGCTTAGAATGTGGCATTTTAGGAACCCACTACCCCGAAATGGAAATGGTGAGCTTTGGTCCTACTATCAAAGGGGCACACTCGCCTGCTGAAAAGGTAAATATAGCTTCTGTACAGAAGTTTTGGAAGTTCTTACTAGCGATATTGCAACATATTCCTAACAAATAAGAACAAATATACAGTTACTTACATAAAAAAGGGAAAGCTATCTAATTGATAGCTTTCCCTTTTTTTTAATATTATAAACTTTTTATATTACTTATTTAAGGCTTCCGACCATATCTTCAGGGCGTACCCATTTGTCGAAGTCTTCCGGAGTTACATAACCTAAACGCACAGCTTCTTCTTTAAGAGTAGTGCCATTGCGGTGAGCCGTTTGGGCTATTTCGGCTGCTTTATAATAGCCAATCTTAGTGTTAAGAGCTGTAACAAGCATTAACGAGTTATCTACTAATTCCTTAATACGTTTGTAATTAGGTTCAATACCACTTGCACAGTGTTCTTCAAATGACACGCAAACATCTCCTATCAACTCAGCTGATTTAAGGAAGTTAGATGCCATCAATGGTTTAAATACATTTAATTCATAATGACCTTGTGTACCTCCTATTGAAATGGCTACATCATTACCCATTACTTGAGCTGCGACCATTGTCATAGCTTCACATTGAGTAGGATTTACTTTACCGGGCATAATAGAGCTACCAGGTTCGTTAGCAGGAATGATGATTTCGCCTATACCTGAGCGAGGTCCTGAAGCCATCATACGAATATCGTTTGCAATTTTATTGAGCGATACGGCTAATTGTTTAAGAGCTCCGTGGCTTTCGACAATTGCATCGTGAGAAGCTAAAGCTTCAAACTTATTAGGAGCGGTTACAAAAGGTAGACCGGTGAATTTAGCAATGTATTCAGCTACTTTCACGTCGTAACCCTTAGGGGTATTGAGACCTGTACCTACGGCTGTACCTCCTAAGGCCAATTCTGAAAGGTGAGCTAATGTGTTTTTAAGAGCACGCAAACCGTGGTCGAGTTGAGATACGTAGCCTGAAAGTTCTTGTCCCAAAGTAAGTGGTGTAGCGTCCATAAGGTGCGTACGACCTATTTTTACTACATTTTTAAAAGCTTCGGATTTAGCAGCGAGAGTATCGCGTAGTTTCTGAACACCAGGAATAGTTTTCTCAACTACCATTTTATAGCAAGCGATGTGCATACCGGTAGGAAAAGTATCATTAGACGATTGTGATTTGTTTACATCGTCATTGGCTTTTAATACAGGGTCGCCTTCACCTATTTTTTTACCAGCCAACACTTGAGCACGATTGGCAATCACTTCGTTCACATTCATATTAGATTGTGTGCCTGAACCGGTTTGCCAAATTACTAATGGAAATTGGTCGTTGAGTTTGCCTTCGAGAATTTCATCGCAAACTTGAGCGATAGCATCGCGTTTTTCGGCTGAAAGCACTCCTAAATCGAAGTTTGCATAAGCGGCAGCTTTTTTAAGGTAAGCAAAACCACGTATAATTTCAATCGGCATAGAAGCGGGTGCACCGATTTTAAAGTTGTTGCGTGAACGCTCTGTTTGTGCTCCCCAATATTTATCGGCTGGCACTTTCACTTCACCCAAAGTGTCTTTTTCAATTCTATAACTCATTTTGTTTGTATTAGTTAAAATAATCTTCTTTTAAAAACGCTACAAAGGTACGTTGTATTTTCTAAATATTAAAATTTTTCTGAGATTTTTTGATACCATTACTGTATTCTATTTATTAAAGACAGGTAGTGCGAGCCACACGGGCAGGTGCGAGTCGCACGGACAGTTGTAGCACGACGGGCAATTGTAGCAGAACGAGCAGTCGTAGCACGACGAGCATTTTTGGGGTGAAATGAATTAATGATGAAATTAGGAGAGGAATATACAAAATTTATAGAAAACTTACAGGATAATCGAACAATAAGTGGCTCTACAGTGGGTCTACAGTGGCTCTAGAACGAACAAAAGACGAACGATGGATAAATCTAAGTTAAAGCTAAAAGATAGATAAAAAGAAGGTTATTAGTGGATTTCAACTTTGCCAAAGTTTGAAACTTGGGCAAAGTTCATACAAATGATGGTGCGAGCCGCACGGGCAAATGAACAAATGATGAAGGAAAGATAAGGCTATGATAATTGTAAAAAAGCGTTTTTATCGTATTATGATATAGGTGAAATAAAGCTTTTAGTTATATTGAAATATTGGTAAATCAATTAATTAACAAATTGGGAGATTTTTTTTTCATCGTTCGCAATTATTTTAGTACTTTTGCACAAATTTTTTAGATTATGAATTTCGATGTAAAGGAGATTGTCTCCGCTACTATGGTGCTCTTTGCGGTAGTTGATATTATCGGGAGTGTACCTATCATTATTAATCTGCGCAAAAAAGCAGGACGTATACAATCTGAGAAAACAGCTATTGTAGCCGGTATTTTGCTTATTCTGTTTTTATTTATAGGCAAGCAATTACTCAATTTGTTTGGAGTAACGGTTGAGGCATTTGCTGTAGCTGGGGCATTTATTCTCTTTTTTCTCGCCTTAGAGATGATTTTAGGTATCACCCTCTACAAAGGCACTACGCCTGAGACTGCCTCTATTATCCCTTTGGCTTTCCCTATGGTGGCAGGAGCAGGGGCTCTCACTACTGTACTCTCCCTTAGGGCAAAGTTTTATGTAGAGAATATTATAGTGGCAATCCTCATTAATATGATTATTGTGTATATAGTGCTTAAATCTTCGGAGAAAATAGAGAAGTTTTTAGGCAAACAGGGCATTACCGTAATTCACAACCTTTTTGGAGTTATACTTTTAGCGATTGCAGTAAACTTGTTTACTACTAATATTAGGGCGATGTTATTTGGGCAATGATGAATGACAAATGACAGTACGAACCTCACCGACAAATAAAAAATTACGAAAAAGCTACTAACCTCAAAGAATTATAACTAACAATTAAACAAAATGATAAACAAAGAAGATAATTTCTTTCTCTTAGCGGGACCTTGTGCTATAGAAGGGGAAGATATGGCGATGAAAATTGCTGAACATATAGTGAATATCACCCATAAACTGAATATATCCTACATTTTTAAAGGGAGTTTTAAGAAAGCCAATAGGAGTCGCGTAGATTCGTTTACGGGCATAGGCGATGAAAAAGCACTAAAAATACTCCAAAAAGTAGGGCAAACCTTTAATGTTCCTACTGTTACTGATATTCATCAGGTGAGCGATGCGGCGATGGCTGCCGAATATGTAGATGTACTGCAAATACCAGCTTTCTTGGTGCGCCAGACTGATTTGGTGGTGGCAGCAGCCGAAACGGGCAAGGTAGTGAACCTGAAAAAAGGTCAGTTTATGAGTCCTGAGAGTATGCAATTTGCCGTGCAAAAAGTATTTGATAGTGGCAATGAAAAAGCGTTGATAACTGACCGTGGCACGATGTTCGGTTATCAAGACTTGATAGTAGATTTCCGCGGAATTCCGACGATGCGCAAGTTTGCTCCCGTAGTAATGGACGTTACGCACTCGCTACAACAGCCTAACCAAAGTAGTGGGGTAACAGGCGGTCGCCCAGATATGATTGAAACCATTGCCCGCGCTGCTATTGTGAACAATGCTGATGGACTTTTTATCGAAACCCATTTTGACCCTGCTAACGCCAAAAGTGATGGAGCAAATATGCTACATCTCGATCTCCTTGAAGGTCTTTTAACGCGTTTGGTTGCCATTCGCAAAACAATTAACGAATTTTAATGAACTATACTGAAGCGCTTTCTAATCCTATTTTTAAACTCATAAGCGATATTTCAGCTGAGATATCGGTTGAAAGTTACGTGATTGGGGGCTTTGTACGCGATTATTTATTAGAGAAAAAACTTCCCAAAGACATCGATGTAGTATCAATCGGTAGTGGTATTTCGTTGGCTGAAAAAGTAGCTGAGCGATTGCCTAATGCTCCTAAAGTATCGATATTTAAAAACTTTGGTACAGCAATGATTAAAGCCGATGGCTTAGATATTGAGTTTGTAGGGGCACGCCGTGAAAGCTATGAGGCAAACTCACGCAAGCCTTATGTAGAGAGTGGCACGCTACAAGACGACCAAAATCGTAGGGATTTCACTATCAACGCAATGGCTTTCTCTCTGAACAGAGATACTTTTGGCGAGCTTATCGACCCTTTTGACGGCTTAGGCGACTTAAAACGAAAGCTCATTCGTACCCCCTTAGACCCTGATATTACTTATTCAGACGACCCTTTGCGTATGATGCGTGCTATCAGGTTTGCTACCCAATTGAATTTTAAGATTGAAAAGCAGTCGCTAAAAGCTATTACTGATAATAAGGAACGGCTAAAAATCATCTCGAGCGAGCGTATTGTAGAGGAACTGAACAAGATACTCGCTTCGCCTAAACCTTCTATTGGACTGAAATTGCTGTACGAAACGGGTTTGTTGCACTATATCCTGCCAGAACTCATTGCCTTGCAAGGGGTGGAGGAACACGACGGGCAACGCCATAAAGATAACTTTTGGCATACCTTAGAAGTGGTGGATAATATATCAGAAAACACCGATAACCTTTGGTTACGCTGGGCTGCGCTCTTACACGACATTGGCAAAGCACCTACCAAACGCTTCGACAAGAAGATAGGTTGGACATTTCACGGACACGAGTTTGTGGGGAGCAAGATGGTATATCACCTCTTCAAACGTTTGCGAATGCCTCTGAACGACAAGATGAAATACGTGCAGAAAATCGTAAAGATGAGTTCGCGCCCTATTATCATTGCTGATGATATCGTTACTGATTCGGCTGTACGCCGTTTGGTATTTGATGCTGGAGAGGAGTTTGAAGACCTAATGACCCTCTGCGAAGCTGATATTACTACTAAAAACCCTAAGAAATTCAAAAAATATCACGACAATTTCCAGATAGTACGCCAAAAGGTAGTGGAAGTAGAAGAAAAAGACCACATTCGCAATTTCCAACCTCCGGTAAGCGGTGAAGAGATAATGCGGACGTTCAACTTACCTCCTTCACAACCGGTAGGAATGCTAAAAGAAGCGATAAAAGAAGCGATTTTAGAGGGGAAAATCCCTAATGAATACGAGGCTGCCAAAGCCTTTATGATGGAGAAAGCAAAGAAGATGAAGTTGATTTAGAGGTACGAGATGCGAGCCACACAGGCAGTTTGAGCCACACAAGCAGTGTGAGCCGTACAGGCGATTAATTTAGTAATGAGACTATGGTTTTTCATATTATTGCTGATGAGTCCGCTTTTGATGAGGAGGCAAGAAATGACACGTATCAATTATACAAATGGTTGAATGAAATGCGAGGCACACAGACAAATAATTAGCAATTTTGCTAACTGACATATTTGCTAATTAAAAAATTATTCGTACCTTTGCTAACGAAAAACAACGCTGATAAAATATATAACAAGAGTCAGCCTCTATATAAAATTAATTTTATGAAAAGTATTGAAACAGCAAAAATGTGGCTTTCTGACACTTTTGATGCAGAAACTCGCAACAAGGTTCAAGCCCTCATCGACGGGAATCCCGATGAGCTCAACGAAGCCTTTCACAAGAACTTAGAGTTCGGTACTGGTGGTATGCGTGGTATTATGGGAATTGGTACTAACCGAATCAACAAATACACGTTAGGCAAAAACACCCAAGGATTGAGCAACTACCTCAAAAAATGCTTCCCTAACCAAGAGATTAAAGTGGCTATCGCTCACGACTGTCGCAACAACTCTAAGAAGTTTGCCAAAATAGTAGCCGATGTGTTTGCGGCTAATGGCATAAAAGTATTCCTCTTCTCTGACCTCCGCCCTACCCCAGAGCTTTCGTTTACAGTACGCTACTTAGGCTGCCAAGCGGGTATCGTGCTTACTGCTTCTCACAATCCACCAGAATACAACGGTTATAAAGTGTATTGGGAAGACGGCGGACAAACTGTACCACCCGAAGACGGTGATATTATGAAAGCTATTGAAGCACTTGACTTCAAAGATATCAAATTCAACGCCGATGAGAGTCTTATTCACTATATCGACAAAGAACTTGACAATGCTTTTGCCGAAGCATCTATCAAACACGGAGACTTTAATGCTCCTGAGAAAGACAAGCTAAAAATTGTATTTACTTCTTTGCACGGAACGTCTATCACTATGGTACCCGATGTGCTCAAACGCGCAGGCTTTACTAATGTACACATCGTAGAGGAACAAGCTGTACCTGATGGCAATTTTCCTACGGTAAAATCACCTAACCCCGAAGAGCCCGAAGCTCTTACGTTGGCACTCAAAAAAGCAGACGCAATAGGAGCTGATATCGTAATAGGTACTGACCCCGATTGTGACCGAATAGGTATAGCCGTTCGCGACCTTCACGGCAAAATGGTACTACTTAACGGTAACCAAACAATGGTAATGATGACCGACTTTCTCTTGGCACAACAAAGCAAAAAAGGCTTTAAAGGCAACGAGTTTGTAGCTTCTACTATTGTTTCAACTCCTATGGTTCACACAATTGCTAATGCATACAAAGTGCAATACAAAGAAGGACTCACAGGCTTTAAATGGATTGCCAAGATGATTAAAGATTTCCCTAAGCTCACTTTCATAGGCGGTGGAGAGGAAAGCTTCGGTTATATGGTTGGTGATTTCGTACGCGATAAAGATGCCGTAACTGCGACTTTATTGGCTTGTGAGATTGCTGCATTTGCTAAAGCTAAAGGCAGTTCCTTCTACAAAGAATTGCTACACGCTTATACTAAATACGGATTCTACAAAGAGTACCTTATTTCCTTAGTGAAAAAAGGTATTTCGGGCTCAGAAGAGATTGCTAAGATGATGAAAGACTTGCGCGAAAATCCGTTGAAGGAAATTAACGGAGAAAAAGTAACGCTAATTTGCGATTACCAATCGTCTAAGGCATTCCACCCACTTACTGGTAAAGTAGAAGATATAGACGTTCCTAAATCGAATGTGCTCATCTACCACACCGATAAGGGTACCCGCGTAGCAGCACGCCCCAGCGGTACAGAGCCTAAGATTAAGTTTTATTTCAGTGTAAATACATCTTTGAGCAGTGTAGACGCTTTTGAAGCAACTCAAAAGGTTTTGGATAGCAAAATCCAAAAGATAGTAGAAGAATTGAAGCTAAAATAGTGAACCACTCTATATACTCTAATATAGAGTCTGCAAATAGACAGTACCTCTGCATTCAACAATTGAATGCAGAGGTACTTTTTTTGAGAAAGAAATATATAAAAACAGAAAACAGAGCCCCTCTTACAAGGAACTCCGTTTTCATCTTCAATAAAGCTAAAAATCTTTATCTTTATTTGTAACCAGGTGTTTGAGTAACGAGTGTATCTCTGCTGATAATATCAGAATTGATAGGCCAAAGTAGCTTATGTGCTTCTGTATTTTGGTTCAGTATAGGCTCTACATTGCCCGCCACTGTACCATAACTTGCCTCTTTTGAAAATACAAGAGGTTTACCAGAAGCATCTTGTAGACGGCGAACATCAAACCAGCGTTTAGATTCGGCTACAAACTCTTTATCACGTTCTTTCAAGATAGCTAACTCACCATCAGCAAAGTTAGTATGTGTATACGCATTAGCTGAAGTATAATTTGAACCATAAGCCCTCTGTCTAATTTGGTTGATATAAGTAGAGGGGTCAGAGCCTTGCTTATTAGCTATCTCAGCATACATCAACAGTACATCGGCATAGCGGTATACAGGTATATCATCAGAGAAAACACGAGTGTTCGCTGAGTTTATAAAGCCTATATATTTGATGAGAGCTATCCCTCTCCCTTGTGTTTTAGCTGCATTAGAGTAAAACGATAGGAATGTAGTAGCTCTACGGGTATCAGTAGCATCAAAAGCCTGAAACAATTCAAATTTATACTCATTGAATAAGAACCCTGACTGAATCTTCAAGGGGTCGTTATTAGGAAAAGCTTTCCCAGTTTCATCGTATTTATTGATAAAATTGGGTGGGTAATACATAAATGAGTTGAACGGAGTGCTTGCTTCATTTTCTAAAAAAGCCATTGCAAATATAATCTCATTATTTTGCTTTTTATTGTAAGCAAATACATCAGCATAGTTAGGCAAAAGGCTAAATTTACCTGAACTAGCTACCTTGTCTAATGCTTCTTTTGCAGTATCTAAATCAGAGGCTGAAGGAACTTGGTCACCAGTAGTGACTTTGGCTGACCAAAGATAAATCTCAGCTTTGAGCATCAAGGTAGCATAATATGACCAATGTATTCTATCAAAATTATTCACTCTGTTAGAATCTGTAAAATATTTTTCAGAGTTATTAATATCGGTCTTTATGAAATCTAAAGTAGCTTTTGGAGTACTACGAGGCGTAAATAATTCTTTACCACTACTAGGCGTCTTGTCTAATATTTCAGTTCCAGTTTTAATGGGTACACCCCCATAGGTTCTGTAAAGCCAGAAATAGTACCACGCACGCATTCCGTACATTTGTCCTAAATAATAATTCTTATTGGTTTCACTTAAATAATTGGCTTCTTGAATATTCTTAATAGCATTGTTAATATTAAAAATCTTTCCATAAAAGTCAAACCAAGAACTGTTATTAGGATTTTGAGCAGAAAAGTTCTGCTGTTTTATATCAATATAGTATATATTCTGTTCTAATGATGAGGTACCACTGGGCACCATAGTACCTCCACGTGCTTCACCCATTATCCAATAGTTAAAATCATTGCTTCTAAATTGGTTGTGCACTCCCTCGATAGCCCCTACTACTTGGGCTTCATTTTTCCAGAAGTTACCACTACCATTATAGTCCTTTGGAACAAGGTCTAAATCATTACAAGAGACTGTAAGCAATAGCCCTGCGATAATTGTTATATATTTTAAAACTTTCATATATTGTATTTTTTAAAAGGTTAGATTCAATCCTAAGATAATAGTCCTTGGTAATGGATAGCCTGAGTTTGATTGTCCTAAAGCCTCAGGAGAGTAAGTTTCGGCTTTAGTAAGATAACCTAAGTTTTGACCTATCAAAGATAGTTCTAAATTATCAAGTCCCATTTTACTAACTATGTCTTTTTGGAAATTATAACTAAGAGCTATCTCACGAAAGGCTAAGTAACTTCCTTCATAAATAAACATTGTTGAACTGCGGTAGTAATTACGTTTACCAAGCTGGTCAGCCCAATAATATTTAGGATATTTAGCAGTAGGATTATCGGGTGTCCAAGTATCATTTACCTGTTTAACAGTGTTAAAAGTACCTTGCATATTACCTAAGTACCAAGGTAATGAGTTACCTATTGAGATACGCTGTTTGAAATTAAGCGCATAGTCCATACGGGCAGAGAGTCGGATATTTTTATAACTTAAGGTAGTATTGATACCTCCAGTCCATTTAGGATAGATATTACCAGCTTTCACTAAGTCATAATTATCAATTTTACCATCTCCATTCACATCTCTCCAAATTACATCTCCAGGCTGGATAGGAAGTCCTTTTTCTTTTTCAGCATCACTTAGTCTTGCCCAAGCGGCAGGCCCGTATAGTTTTTTAGGCCCGGTTTCATCAACTAAATTATTAGCCAAGCGTCTTACTTGTTCTTCATTTTGGTATATACCTAACGCTTCGTGAGCATACATATCACCAGGCTCTTGCCCTTCTTGATAACCTCCTACCCATTCTTTTTTACCTGTGGTAGGGTTATATGCCTCAATAGCATTTTGTCTATTATTAGGGTAACCGTTATGAGGCAGTTTTACTACTGTATTTTTGTTATAAGCAGCATTTATTGCTAAACTCCAATGCAAATCATTCTTATCAATAATCCGGAAGTTGGTTTCTATCTCTACTCCTCTGTTTCTGAAAGACCCATTGTTAGTATTGATAGCAGAAGCACCTGATGAGTGTGGAAGTGTCATTGACTGTATCTTATCACTTGTCAAACGGTCATACAATGTAAAATTAGCATTGATACGGTTTTGGATAAAACCTAAATCTAATCCAACTTCAAAGGTACGAGTTTTCTCCCAACGAAGTCCTTTATTAGGAAAAGTACCTATGGCATAGCCTACTGCCCCATTGTACTTATTAGTGCCATAAGAACCTTGTAAGGTATAATCACCTATAAATTTATCTGGCACATTACCATTCAAACCAAAACTGGTTCTGAGTTTTGCAAACGAAAGTACTCGTTTTATATTGTCAGGTATAAACTCTTCACGGGTGATAATCCAACCCAGAGAGGCTGCTGGGAAGTTACCCCAACGGTTATTAATCAATCGAGAATATCCATCACGGCGAATAGTAAATGAAAACAAATACTTATCAGCATAGTCATAGTTTAAACGTCCAAAATATGATTTGATTCTATTGCCATAATGATATGAATCTATTCCACGTTTACCTTCTTTATTAGAAGTCAAACCTAAGTCTTGGAATTCATCAGTAGGTGCTTCTGAGCCTGAAGCACTAAGCCCGCGTGTATAGCTGTCGTAGTACTCATAACCTGCCATAGCATCAAAGTGATGAGATTTTATATCAAACTTGTAGTTTAAGATACTATTATAAGTTTGGCGTATAGTTCTTTTAAAGCTAGCTGAAGTACTTCTAGTTCTACTCCAGTTATTAGCAGCTTTACCTGGTGAGGTTTGGTGGTCTTTATTAAAGCTTTCATAATATTCTTCATCAAACATCACTTGTCCACTCACTGTTAATGAAAGCCCTTTATACAAATCAGCCCTGAGGCTTTGTCCGAAATTAATTTTATTGGTATTATTATCACGAAGAAATATATTTTCATAAAAACGTGGATTACCGTCAGCACCACCACGTCCCATTACTATCTGTCCATTTACTTTTTCTTTTTGAGTGGGAGGAGCTGAAAGCATACGTCCAAAATAGGCATCATCTGCAGAAGTATTCACATTTTTATACCAAGTAGCATAGGCTATTGAGAAGTTGCTGGTGGAAGTAAGCCAAGGTTTTAACTTATACTCAGCGTTCAAAGTACCAGTGAGTCGCTTATACCAACTCTTGATAGGCAAACCTTCTTGGTTATAATAGCCCAAACCAGCATAATATTTTCCTTTGTCATTACCTCCTGTCATTGATAACGAATAGTCTCTAGTAAGAGCAAAAGGACGGAAAGCTGCCTTTTTGAAATCAAAATCATAAAAAATAAGTTCTTTACCCGTAATAGGATCCGTCATCGTTTGCCATCCTTCTGAAAGAAGTTTTTGTTTTTGAGAAGGCGAAAGGCTTTCTGAGAACATAGTAGACCAATATGAATTAGCACTTTCATTAGGATTTAATACCGTATCATCGGTCATACTTTTGAAGTGTTTATTACCTGTACCGTAAGGTTGTGCACCACTTAAGCTTGCTTCGTTAGTAAATCCTTTCCAATCACCTGAAGCATTTTGCCATACACGGGCACTATTACGTACTGCCGTACGTTGCCAATAAAGATAATCACGTGCATTGAGAAACTCCACTTGGTTATTCATATAAGCAAATCCGTGCTTCAATTTTACATTCAGTGACGAAACACCTGCTCTACCTCTTTTAGTAGTTACCAATACTACCCCATTACTGGCTCTTGCTCCATAAATAGCAGTAGCACCAGCATCTTTTAATATATCCATTGATTCAATATCATCGGGGTTGATGTCATTCAATCCCCCTCTGATTTGTCCATCTATGATAACAAGGGGTGAGCCTGAACCATCAAGATTAGTCCCTCCACGAAGTACTAAGGTAGGAGCTGCTCCTGGACTTCCTGAAGTCTGTGCTACCCTGAGTCCGGCCACTGCTCCTGAAAGAGCTTGAGCAGGGTTAGAAAAAGAACCGGTTGATAATACTTCTGTTTTCACTGAAGCAATAGAACTCGTTACTTTTGCTTTCTTTTGTGTACCTCCATAAGCAGTAAGCACTACTTCTTCCAATACATTCGCTTCTTCCTTTAACGACACATTAATAGGGCGACTACCTGTTACTCTTCTCTCTTGAGTAGTATATCCTACAAAGCTAAATACAAGAATATCACCCTCCTTTGCAGTGAGGGTATAGTTTCCTTCAAAGTCGGTCTGGGCACCGTGTGTGGTACCTTTCACAACTACAGCAGCACCTGGCAACGGCATTTCATCAGAAGAAACCGTCCCTTTCACTATTATCTCTTGCGCCCAACCTATTGTGGTAAAAAACAACAAGAAGAATACATTAAATAAATACTTTTGCTTCATTACTTTAAATTTTTACTGATTGATTCTATTAATACAATGGGGTGGTAGGTTAATTACATTTTATATAAACTACATTTGGTTACATTTGTTAAAGAAATCAATGCTTTCCAATTCTTTCTTAATGACTGCTTCCTCTTCATCAGTAATGTTTTGGAAAGGCGTACGATTGATACCTAAGTCTAAACCGAGCAACTTCATTATACGCTTACCGCACACTATGTTGCCACGATATTTAGCAATTACATTTATCACGTCTTGGGCGTAGTTTTGCAACTCAGCAGCTTTGGCAATATTGCCTTTGTGGTATTCATCTATGATACCTACCAATACCTTGCCTATATAGCTACCAGTACCGCTAATACCACCACGAGCACCCCCCATTACAAGAGCATTGAGGATAGTCTCGTCTAAGCCGTAGAGCATATCGTATTTACCATTGTTGTACAACATACATTGGTTGTACTCATAAAGTGGTTCGTAGGTGTATTTGATACCCGCTAAGTTAGGAATACGTCCGTCAGCTGCTTTAAGGAAAGGCAACATAGGAAGGTACACCCCATTGAGCACAGGGATATGGTAAAAATAGAAAGGCAGATTAGGCGCTCCACAAGCTATTTCCTCGCAGTATTTCACCAGCTCCTCTACCCTACCCGCTTTGGGGAAAGGTGAAGCCATTGCCCCAATACCGAAAGCTCTAATTTCTTGGGCGTGTTGTGCCATTTTGTAGCTATCTTTTATGCAGGTAGCCCCACAGTGTACAATCACTTTGAAGCCTTTGGGAGCTACTGATACCCATTTTTCGGCTATCTTCATACGTTCTTCAACCGTCATCATATAGCCTTCACCTGACGAACCGTTGATAAATACGCCTATCAATCCATTTTTTTGCAAGAGTTTTGCATACTGATCAATAGGGTCTAAATTTACTTCTCCTTTCTTGTCAAAAGGTGTAAAGGGCGCTACTATCAGCCCATTAATTTTTTCAAATGTCATTTTATTTAGTTATTTATTCCTCTCCCTCTCCTTTCTTCCCCTCCCTAAAAGGAAGGGGAAGGGGAACCTCAAAAGCAATAATAAGGAGAGTGTTTATTAATAATTCTATTTCAATTAGCTCCTCCTTGGGAGGGGTTGGAGATTATTATTCTCCACACAATTCTCTCTTAGGTTTTAAGAATAGCAACATCAGTACAATGGCTATTAAGATAATCACCGAGAGTTTGCTAAAATCAGCTCCTAAGTTGCCCGCATCGGTAGAAGTACCGAGCATTAAGGTAACAGCATAGCCCGAAAATACGCCTCCCATATTCATAATGCCATAAGCCGTAGCGCGTTGCTGTTGTGGAATAATTTGGCATAAGATAGGCATATTGTTGGTATCAAACATTCCGTAACCAATACCAAAAAGTAAGGTTGCCCCTATCATTGCTACATACGACTCTCCAAAACCTATGAGTATCAAGGCAGGAATGGTAAGCCCTAAACCAATAGTACTAGTATAGATGCGCGCTTTGATATTTGTCTGTACCCAGCGGTCGGACAATGTACCTCCTATGAGCACGCCTAAGAAAGAAGATATAGCGATAGAAATTGTTGCTATAGGTCCTGCGGTAGCCATCGGTACATTTAAGTTGGTTGCAAAGAGCGTAGGCAACCAGTTCTTAGTTCCCCAGCCTGGAAAGCTCGATGCCATAAAGTAGAACAAGAGTATCCAGAAAGAGAAAGTGCCAAACACAAGGGCAAACGACGACAACAATGAGTTTCTCGGTGCTGACGTTGTTTGTGTAGTTGCTTGTGGTTTACGCTCTATATCAAAGAGAGTAAATACCAAGAAGAAAGCATACACTATCCCTACCATACCAAACCAGTGAAAAACAGTATGCCAAGTATAGTTAGAGGCAATAGTAGCTCCAAAGCCTCCTAAGGCTTGTCCTGCATAAAGCCCCGACATATGAATACCTATAGCCAAAGAGCGTGTTTTTGAAGTATGGTAATCGGCTATCATAGAAAGAGCAGTAGCTAAGTAAAGCGCTTCACTGAGTCCCATTAAGGCGCGCAGCCAATACACCTGATTAAAGGTTGTCGCATAACCCATACCATAAGTTACTGCCGACCATACAAACAGGCTTCCTACAATCATCCACTTGCGGTTCACGCGGTCGGCAATAATACCAGCCACAGGGCTCATCAATCCGTAGATAAGAAGGAACACTCCCATCAGCCTACCAAAGTTTTCTCCCACAGCAAGCTCTTTGATGTCCATTTTCATCGACTCCTGCATCGTGGAGAGCATTTGTCGATCTAAATAATTCAATAGTGCCACCACCCATAGCAATGCCACTACTATCCAAGGGTATATTTTACTGTTTTTCATAGTATCAATTGTTTTATTGGTTTGTTAAAGAGCCTCCCTACGGTCAAGAAATCTAACAGATTAACAAAAGTTTGTTTGATTTTGTTTTTTCTGATTGATTTCTGAGACGTAGCCTCTCCCTTAAGTAAGTATATACTATTTTACCACAACTTTAAAAGTTTTATTACTACGTACACCCGGTTTTAGTTCTCCTTGCACGAGGTAGAACTCTTCTGGAGAGCCTACTAAGGTAGCTCCTGCTCGAGCGAAATCAGTTTGTGTATCGAGTACCGACCACTGTTGTGTGTGAGTATCGAACAGATAACACTCTTTATTGAAACCATAGTACTCAATAGGCTGTGTCATATAATGCGACATATAGTCGTAGTTTTTCTGCTTGCGTGTCTCATCAGTGAGGGTAGTATCTCGACCTATATTATAGAGGTCGGTGATGGTTTTTAAGAAAAGTGTTGCATTTACACCTCCAAAACAAGCAATATAGCGGTTATCAATAGCCAAAGCTGTAGCTCCTGTGAGCGAAAATGGCACTTTATCAGGACTTTCTTGTGTAGCTACTTTTTGCCATTGCTGCTGTTGCACACTATACCTCCACACAGCAGTAGAGAGGGTAGGCACGTGGGTAGCATCCCCCCCGAAAAAGCCTCCTAACAAGAATAAGTGTGTATCACCCTCTTGTTCCATCGCTACTAATACAGGTTGTACACTGGGCTCTTCGGGGAAATCAGGCAAGCGATGCCACTCTTTATCAGTAGCAGTATCGATATAATACACTTTGTTAGAGGGTTTTCCCGAAGCACTACCTCCTGCCACAAAAACTTTGCTACCTATGCTCGCACCTGCAAAGTTGTCGAGTGGTTCAGGCAAAGAAGGGAAAGAAGTAAGCGTAATGCCTTTTTCTTTTGAGTACTGCACCTTATAGCAATTGGCTAAAGAGTGTGTAGCCGTCTGTCCTCCTATCCACAGATAGCCAGCAGGAATAGCTACCGATACCCCATAAGCCGCTGCTTCAGGAAGTTTGCCCACTGTTTGCCATTGGTTTTGCGTTTTATTGAAGTGAAGTATTTCATCGTAAAACACTTTCTTTCCGCCTTCAAACCCAAGTTTATCAGGGAAGTTACACCCTCCTGCTACCAATAATTCACCGTTGAGCAGGGCAGCATAAGAAGCCGAAACGCCTTTCTGCAAATCGCCTTCCAAGCCTTGGGTGGTAAGTGTTGTAATATTAATTTTCATAGGTTGTTCTTTTTGGGTTTCTGTACAAGCCGTCAATATTATTAGAGATAAAAGGAATAGTGCAGACTTTGCCAAAGGTGCGAGCCGCACGGGCAGGAAACTTTGGCAAAGTAGCTTAGACTTTGTCAAAGTTTTTCTGTTCATTATTTGTCTTTTATCATTAACCATTAACAATTAACCATTAATCATTGCAATTGTTTTCCACACTTGATATAAGCCACGTGGTACGTGGAAACAGCCCTTCCATTTACCGCCTTTGAGGTCTAAGAGCACTTCGCCTTGGCGGTTGAGGTACCCCCACCATTCGCGATGTTTAGGGTCTTTAAAATGTTCCCAAGTGTAATGATGCACTTTCTCAAACCACTGCAAGCACTCTTTATTACCTGTGAGTTGATATCCTTTTATCAGCGAGATAAGCGTTTCTATATGTACCCACCACAGTTTCTGATCCCATTCTAATTGTTGGGGCGGACAGCCTTTTCTATCCATAAAGTAGTAGATACCGCCATACTCTTTATCCCAACCGTAGTCAATCATTTTTAGAGTAGTTTGCACCGCCTTTTCGATGAGCTCAGGACGATTGAGACGTTTGCCTAAGTCCATTATAAACCACATTGCCTCAATGGCGTGACCGGGGGTAAGCTGACGACCTTCAAAAGTATCAGATAGCGAACCGTCAGCATTTACATTTTCTACTACGATGCCACCCAGTTCAGGGCGTAAAAATACGTCCATTACTTCGTGAATACAAGTATCCATCGTTTTCTCGATAAAAGCCTCGTCCAATAAGGGTTCTATCTCTAATGCCAAATTACAG
Source organism: Capnocytophaga sp. oral taxon 864 (assembly GCF_002998835.1). Classification (NCBI taxonomy): domain Bacteria; kingdom Pseudomonadati; phylum Bacteroidota; class Flavobacteriia; order Flavobacteriales; family Flavobacteriaceae; genus Capnocytophaga; species Capnocytophaga sp. oral taxon 864. Next base: position 363,525 of record NZ_CP027232.1, on the reverse strand, counting down.
AGAATCATAGGCAAGGCAAAGTTTTTAAGCGAACGAGTGCCTGGGTAGGCTTTGCTCCATTTCCCCTTAGGATTGTCTTGTTTGGAAAGGATAATATCAAAAGTGCGTTTGGCTATATCGGCATATTCTTGATTGCCTGTGGCAATGCTCAACTGACCGAAAGCCATCGTAGCAAAGGTATAAGAAAAAATATTATAAGGTTCCACAAGAGGGTTACCTTGTCGGTCTAATGAAAAATACCAGTTTAGGTTTCCGTCGTGTCCGTATTTCTTGAGGAACTCTGCCCCTTGTATAGCACAGTCCAACCATTCTTGCCGTTTTTCTACACGGTTATAAAGCATTGCAAAGAGCCATACTTCACGCCCTTGTAGCCAAATAAACTTATCGGTATCAAATACATTTCCTTGGCGGTCAAGACAAGTAAAATAACCACCATATTCTTTGTCTTGCGATTTCTCTAGCCAAAACGGAATCACGTTTTGTAACAATTCATCGCGATATTGTTTTTCTAATTGTTTAAAATCCATTATTAAAATAGTATCTTAGTTTTAATTGTGATTTAGTTTTTATTCTTCTTTAATCGACGGGGCAAAATAACAAATAAAAAATGATATGACCAAATATTTAATAAAGTTTTTTTATATATAAATTTTATGAAATGCTGATTTCAGATATAACATACTGATTTACATACATATTTGAATTAAACAGAAAGTATTACATTTTCGTATTATTTCGAAAAAACAACTATAAACAATCTTTTTATTTTCTATTTCATTCAAAAATCTATCATAAAGAATAATTTAAAATATTTTATTTTACAAATTCTACATAGCATAAAAACTACAATAATAAAACTTTTAATTAATAACAGCCTATTAATTTATTTGAAATAGAAAATAAAGCGTATAATAATAAAATAGAAAGGTTATATTAATATGTATAAAGCAAAGCACATAGCTTGGTACTATAATTTATTTCCAAGAATAAATCCATCATTTTCCTATTGCAAAAGAGTCTCTCCCTTTTTTATTACACATTAGATATCAATCGCTTACAAACCACTCCTTATATTTCAACACTTATATTACTTCGCAAAACCTATTTTCCTTCATTGTTCCATTATCAGCCCGTATCACTCGCACCGTTGTTTGTATGAACTTTGCCAAAATTTCAAACCTTTGGCAATGTTGAAACCCTCTAATAACCTTCTTTTTATCTCTCTCTTAGATTTAGCTTACTTTCTTTTTTCCCTCGTCATTTGTTCGTCTTTACGTCGCTGTAGTTCCCCCTTTGGAGGAAGCCAGCGAAAGCTGGGTATGTGTAAGGCGGAGGTTACCTTTGTCTTTTCTCTATCTGTCCGTGTAACTCACACCGTCTTTTATTCATTATAGACCCACTGTAGACCCACTGTAGACCCACTGTAGACCCACTGTAGACCCACTGTAGACCCACTGTAGACCCACTGTAGACCCACTGTAGACCCACTGTAGACCCACTGTAGACCCACTGTAGACCCACTGTAGACCCACTGTAGACCCACTGTAGACCCACTGTAGACCCACTGTAGACCCACTGTAGACCCACTGTAGACCCACTGTAGACCCACTATAGACCCACTATAGACCTACTGATCATTCGCCTTTCCGTCGCCACACCTCCCTTACTGTCTTTATCAAAGTTGAAATCCCCTCCACATTACATTCATCACTAACCATTAACCATTAATAAAATTTTGCTCATTTGCTAATTATTCTCTACCTTTGCACTCCAAATTAACAAAGACATTATGATTTACGAAATATGTGCCAGCTCATTCGAGTCGGCTAAAAATGCACAAGAAGCAGGTGCTACTCGCATTGAATTATGCAGTGAATTGGGAGTAGGAGGCATCACTCCCAGCTACGGATTGATTAAAAAAGTAATGGACGAGCTGAGCATCGGCAATTGTGTGCTGATACGTCCACGCAGTGGCGATTTCACTTATACCGAAGAAGAATTCGATGTAATGTTGCGCGATATTGTTCTTTGCCGTGAGTTAGGTTGTATGGGCGTAGTAACGGGTGTGTTGCACCGCGATAATACCATCGATGAAGAACGCACCGCACGCCTCATTGAAGCCTCTGGTGATATGGAATTTATCTATCATCGCGCTTTCGACTGTGCTCCTGACCCCATTGTAGCTATTCAAACCTTGAAACGTTTGGGAGTAAAACGCATTCTCACCTCAGGAGGTAAGAAATCGGCTATTGAGGGGCTCGCTCTTCTAAAAGAACTCAATCGCATTGGCGGAGGACAACCTACTATTATGCCCGGTGGTGGCATCAATGCGCAAAGTATCGTGCAGATAAAAGCTGCCGGTTTTACCGAAGTACATTTCTCAGGTACTGTTTTCGAAGATTTAGGTACTACCTTACCTTTCTCGTTCAAAACAGAAAGTTTTTTAGATGAAACCAAAAGACCTATTTCTAACGTTAAAGTTATTCGTGAGATTATTAACAAATTAGCAAATTAACGAATAGGCAAATATTCTATGATTTATATTATACTTATCAGTATCTTTACGCTGTATTTCTTATTGAGTTTTTATGCTAGCAGAAGTTTAAAGACTCTTGTCGCAGCACGATGGATACATTGGACTTTCTGGGGAATAGCAGTAGCGATTGTTCTCAACCTTCTTTATCATTGGTTCAACAGAGGTAAAACGGTGTGGAGTGCTCCTCAGCAATATGCTGTGGCAGGACTGCTTACGTGGCTCATCATCTGCTTGTTTGTCAGTTTGCCTTTGTTTATAGAAGATATTACTCGGCTTATACGCGCTCTTTTCAGCAAAAAAAAGCAAAACGCTCCTCGTTTGCCCTCACGACGCAAGTTTATCAGTATGCTGGGTTGGGGCTTGGCAGCTATTCCTTTTGCCTCTATCCTCTACGCTATTTTTAAAGGAAAGTACAATTACAAGGTATGGAAGTATACCCTTTATTTTCCCGACCTTCCTAAGGCGTTCGATGGCTATCGAATTACTCAAATCTCGGATATTCACTGTGGAAGTTTTGACAATTATGAAAAGATACGTTATGGGGTAGAACTTATCAATGCTCAAAAGAGTGATGTTATTCTTTTCACAGGCGATTTGGTAAATAACTTGGCAGAGGAGGTTCACAATTGGAAAAGCTTGTTTGCTACGTTGCACGCTCCCGATGGTGTCTTTTCTATTATGGGTAACCACGATTATGGCGATTACTCTTCTTGGGAAAGCGTTGAAGCTAAGCACAAGAACTTAGAACACTTGTTTGATTTACAAAAGGAAATGGGTTGGGACTTACTCCTCAATGAGCATCGCTATTTAGAACGCAATGGCGAAAAGATTGCCCTTATAGGCGTTGAAAACTGGGGGCGCGGCAGGTTCTCTAAATACGGCGACCTCAATAAAGCTATAGAGGGGGTAAACGAAGAAGATTTTAAAATACTGATGAGCCACGACCCTACTCATTTTCAAGAAATTGTTTTGCCCGAGAAAAAGAACATAGCGCTCACCCTTAGCGGTCATACACACGGAATGCAGTGTGGGATTGAAATACCCCAATGGCGGTGGAGTCCCTCACAATATATTTATAAATATTGGGGTGGTATGTATAAAGAAGGAGCTCAATATTTAAACGTAAATCGTGGGTTTGGGTATCACGCATTCCCTGGAAGGTTAGGCGTATGGCCTGAAATTACTGTCATAGAACTCAAACGAGGATAATATAACTTTTGCGAAGATTATTATGGATACATTTTTAAAGGAATTAGAAAGTCTAAATGCCCCTCAACGTGCTGCCGTGCTTCAAAAAGATGGACCCATCATCGTGATAGCAGGAGCAGGCTCTGGTAAAACTCGCGTGCTTACTTATCGCATAGCCAACTTGATGAGAGAAGGTGTAGATGCTTTCAATATCCTTGCTCTTACCTTTACTAATAAGGCTGCCAACGAAATGAAAAAGCGTATTGCCAGTCTTGTAGGCAACAACGAAGCAAAGAACCTATGGATGGGTACATTCCACTCTGTTTTTGCCAAAATCTTGCGCATCGAAGCCGATAAATTAGGATATCCTCAAAATTTTACTATATATGATACCCAAGACTCTCAGCGCCTTATTAATGGCATCATTAAGGAGATGGAGTTGGACAAAGATATCTATAAGTATAAACGAATACAATCGCGTATTTCTTCCTTTAAAAACAGTCTTATTACGGTGAGAGCCTATTTTAATAATCCTGAACTGATGGAAGCTGATGCAATGGCAAGACAACCACGTTTAGGAGAAATTTATCAAGAATATGTAGATAGGTGTTTTAAAGCAGGAGCAATGGATTTTGACGATTTATTGCTGAAAACAAATGAACTCCTCAATCTATATCCTGATGTATTGGCAAAATATCAAAATAGGTTTAGGTATATTCTTGTAGATGAGTATCAAGATACCAATCACTCTCAATATCTTATCGTGAAGGCTTTGGCAGACCGTTTTCATAATATTTGTGTAGTAGGAGATGATGCGCAAAGTATTTATGCTTTTAGGGGAGCAAACATCAATAATATTCTCAATTTCAAAAATGATTATCCAGAGGCAAAAGAATATAAGTTAGAGCAAAATTACCGTTCTACAAAAAACATTGTGGAAGCAGCTAATAGTGTGATAGAACACAATAAAATACGATTGGAAAAGGTAGTTTTCACCGAAAATGAATTAGGTGAACCTATTAAAGTGCATAGAAGTCCTACTGATGCTGATGAAGGTCGTTTTGTAGCGAGCTCTATCTTTGAAAACAAGATGCAATACCAGCTTCCTAATGGTAATTTTGCGGTGCTTTATCGCACTAATTCACAATCGCGTGCTATTGAAGATGCCCTTAGAAAACGTGATATTCCATACCGCATCTATGGCGGATTGTCATTCTACCAGCGTAAGGAAATCAAAGATATGCTTGCTTATTTGAGACTCATTATCAATCCAAATGATGAGGAAGCTTTGGTGCGCATTATCAATTTTCCTGCACGAGGCATTGGAGAAACTACAATGGAAAAGCTTACTTTGGCAGCAAATCATTATAAGAAGTCTATCTTCGAGATAATGTATAACATCAATAAACTTCCAGAATTGCACATCAACACTACTACAAAGCAAAAACTTACTGATTTTGTGGTAATGATTCTTAACCTTCAAGCACTCAATCAAGAAGCTAACGTTTTTGAAGTTGCCGAACAAGTCGCAAAGAAAACAGGGCTTTTGCAAGAGTTTAAAAAAGATGGTACCCCCGAGGGTATAGCCAAAATGGAAAACATCGAAGAGATGCTTAATGGTATGAAAGATTTTGTAGAAGGACAAGAAGATGTGGCAGATAGCAGGGCAAGTCTTTCAGAATATTTAGAAGATGTTGCTTTGGCTACTGATATGGATAAAGAGATAGGTGATGATGACCGTGTAGCTTTGATGACCATTCACTTGGCAAAAGGATTGGAGTTTCCGTATGTATACGTGGTAGGGATGGAAGAAGATTTGTTCCCTTCGGCAATGAGCATACAATCGCGTAACGATTTGGAGGAAGAAAGAAGGTTATTTTATGTAGCACTCACCCGTGCTGAGAAACAAGCCTATTTAACTTATGCAGAAAACCGTTATCGTTGGGGGAAACTTTCTGATGCCGAGCCAAGTAGATTTATCGAAGAAATAGATGAACGCTATTTGCAGTATCTTACACCTTCTATTTCTAATCCTAATTATCGATATAAACCACTTATTGATAGGGATATTTTTGGTGAAGTAGATAAAAGTAAACTACGTTTACAGAAACCTATAAGTGGAATACCTCCTCATAAAAACGCTCCAACTGGTGAAGAACAACAAAAACTCAGGAAGTTAAAACCTGTGAATGCTTTGTATAATTCTAATAGTAATAATAAAAATACTTATAACGGACTGGATATAGGAACAGCAGTTTATCACGAACGTTTCGGTCGTGGTAAAGTAATTTCATTGGAGGGAACAGGAAATGATAAAAAGGCGCAAATAAATTTCGAGACAGGAGGTTTAAAAAATATATTATTACGCTTTGCTAAACTAACTATTATTGATAGTTTGAACGAAAATTTATAACCCACATTACCTATTTGTCATTTCAAATTAAAGAGCATTATAGCTTTTAAGCTGAGGTACCAATTCCTCTCACTGAGAGGCTCACTCGATAACAAGAGGTTTTCTATAGTTTTATAGAAAGCCTCTTTTATTTGTTATAATTCACCCAAATAGCCGTACCCCCTCCTTTGCGGTCGTAAATAGATTTAATAGTTCCCCAAGAAAAAGTGCGTTCCTTGCCTATATGTGCTGTAAGCCATTGGTCATAATATTTTTCAGTCTGCAATTCGTATACTTCACTCCAATCGTCCCACGAGGTTTGTTTTTCATTCTTCATTGCAAAACCTAAGAATTTTAGCTGTTCTCCTTCAAAACAAAGCGACACATTAAATAACTTCCCCTCAAAAGAACAATCGCTGAAATACAACCAATAATAGCCTGTCCCTACGTCCCATACTTTGTTATTAGGAAAACGTTCTCTAAGAATTGCAAAAGTAGTATCAGCAGTGATGGTCTCTCCTTTTATAAGAAGAAAATCGCCGTTTTTAATATTTATAAAAGAATCTAAAGTTTTCATATAGAACGCTATTTAGTGAGTACAAAGATATAATTTTTTGTTAATATTTTCAATACCCACAGAAAAATTAGTACCTTTGCCTCTCTAATATATATCAAATATGAATATAGCCATAGTGTGTTACCCTACCTTTGGGGGGAGTGGTGTTGTAGCTACCGAACTCGGGCTTGCCTTAGCTCGCAAAGGTCATCAGGTGCACTTTATCACGTATAGTTATCCCGTGCGTTTAGACTTCTTGGAGATGAACATTCACTTTCACGAAGTGCACGTAGAAGAATACCCCTTGTTTCACTACCAGCCTTACGAACTAGCTTTGTCCAGCAAAATGACTTATGTGATAAAAACCTATCACATAGATATTTTGCACGTGCATTATGCCATTCCGCACGCTTATGCAGGTTATATGGCTAAACAAATGCTCAAACGAGAAGGGATAGAAGTACCTATGGTAACGACCCTTCACGGCACCGATATTACCCTTGTGGGCAACCACCCTACTTACAAAGAAGCAGTCACGTTTAGCATTAACGAATCGGATATTGTAACTTCAGTGTCCGAGAGTTTGAAGCAAGATACTCTAAGACTTTTCCGTATAGATAAAGATATTAAGGTAATTCCTAACTTCACAAATATAAAAAAATCCAAAGAAACTTCTCCTTGCAAACGCACTGTAATGGCAAAGCCTGAGGAACTCATTGTTACACACATTAGTAATTTTAGGAAGGTAAAACGCATAGACGATGTGGTAAGAATTTTTTATGGCATTCAGCAGAAACTTCCTGCTAAGCTCATAATGGTAGGTGACGGACCTGAGCGCGAGATAGCCGACCAGCTCTGCAAGGATTTAGGCATCAAAAGCAAAGTGCTGTTTTTAGGTAATACTTCTGATATAGACCGCATTTTGTGTTTCACCGATTTATTCTTACTCCCTTCTGCCTCTGAGAGCTTTGGACTTTCGGCATTAGAAGCAATGGCAGCTGGCGTTCCGGTAGTATCGAGCAATACGGGAGGACTTCCAGAAGTGAATGAAGAGGGCGTATCGGGCTATCTGTGCCCCATAGGCGATGTAAAAGCAATGGCAGAGAAGGCTATTTACATACTTGAAGACAAAACCCGATTGGCACAATTTAAACAGAATGCCCGCAAAGTAGCCGAACGTTTTGACGAGGATAAAATAGTGCCAATGTATGAAGCACTTTACTACAGTGCTATCGACAATAAATAGGGAAAGTGCTTTTGCGTTTTTTCTGTTAAAAATAGTTAAAACAGCCATTTTTCTTCAAAATAAGACAGTAAAATGTTTTTTAGCTCCAAATTTATAAAGTACTGAAAAACAGTACAACTAAACATTATCGTATCTTATAGGTAACTTATAGGAAACTCGAAGCTAAAGCGAAGGTAAGACGAACAAAAGACGAAGGAAAGACGAAGGAATGAGCTTACTATACTGAATATCAGAGGGAGATAAGACGATTTTAAAATATTGAATAAATTAAGGGTAAAACCTCAATTTTAACACAAAAAATGGAGGAGGAGTTATAGTGACTTAAAGCCAAATAATTAGAGTTTATAGAGCTTCACGATAAAAAATATATTATCTCACGAAAAAGAGGGAGAATATTGTGCACTTATTAGGCTGAAATATATCACGTTTTCAAAGGGGGAAACGAAGATAAGACAAAGAAAAGAGTATAAAAATTTTGTGCTTAAAAATAATTTTAGTAACTTGCGCCCATATTGATACTAAAATAAACTGCTTATGGACTCACTTTTTACCAAACGTCTCCCTATTTTCCATTCAGTACATATTGACGGTAAGGAACAAACTTCACGCTTCAACAGCTTGCACATACAACAATCGTTAAACTCTTGTTGTGATTTTGAGCTGGTAGAAACCATTGCTACAAGCAAAACTCTTTGGCAAGGGCAGTCGCAAGAGCTCTTAAAACAAGTGGGCAAAAATGTGATTATTCGTCTTTCCTTCCCAAGAGGAGAGAACACTTTCCAATTTTCGGGTTTTATTACTGAGGTGGTGATTGACTCGGATACCCCTACGCAAGGAGGAAGCGAAAACAAAATACGCGTTATAGGAAAGGGGAGTCCTGTGGTGTTGGACGATGCACCTGCGATGAATTCGTTTGTAGATTATGATTTGGTAAATATCGTAGAGAAAGTTTTTAAAAACAAATATTTCGACCTGATATGTAATCCTAAGTTTAAAGCGATAATCCCCTATGCAATGCAGTATAAAGAAAGCCGTTGGGAGTTTTTGAATAGGCTTTCGGCTATTTACAACGAACTACTGTATTTTGACGGTAGCAAGCTCGTGTTTGGTGGTGTAACAGATGAACACTCTGAAAACCTGACCATAGACGAAGATATTACCGAACTTAAAGTTTCTTCTAAAACCATTCCTTTTAAATACACTCTTTACAACTACAATGCGGAGGACGATGAATACATTTATTCGGACACCGAAGAGGAGGTAAGACCGCGCAACTTCTACACCGAAGACGTTTTTAAAGACTACGAGAATTTATATCTGGAACGGCATTTGTTGCCCGCAGAAGAGCCTACCCGCTTGGCAGGTGATATTAGAGAACTGCACCAGCACCAATACCAGCAGGCATTGGGAAAAATGCACTGCGTTGAGGGAAAAACCCGTAACAGTTTGGTGCGCTTGGGTAGCCTCATTTATGTAAAATTCCCTTCTATCTTCGAAAAAGAAAATATGGGTGAATACCGAGTGATTTCGGTAGAGCACTGTGTGGAGCGTGATGACTATTACAACCACTTTGTAGCGGTACCTTTGGGAATGGAATACCCTCTTTACGAGCCACGAACCATTGCTTACCCTGAAATAGCGGAAGTAGTAGCCAACGATGACCCTAAAAAACAAGGGCGCGTGCAGGTGTGTTTCTTTTGGCAAAAATTTTTAGGCGAGCAGACGCCTTGGTTACGGGTGCAAACACCCGATGCGGGTGTGCTTGAAAACAAGAGTGGCAACCGAGGTTTCCAATTTATCCCTGAGGTAGGCGACCAAGTAATGGTGAGCTTTGAGCAGGGCAACCCACACCGCCCCTATGTGAGTGGCAGTATGTACCACGGCAAGAACGCCCAACAGGTGAGCCATAACGTGAGGAGTATTACCACCAAGAGCGGTAGCACCATAACTTTTGACGACGAGAAAGGTAGTGTACTGATAAAAGACAAAAGAGGTAGCAGTTATTTGCTTGACGGCAAAGGAAATATAGAACTGAACGCCGTAAAAGATTTTACCCTTTGTGCAGGGCGAAATATCTCGCTTAATGCACAGAACAATTTTGTGTTAGACGTGGGCAATACCGCCCTGATGAACATTTTGCAAAAGACGCTACTTACCACTCCCTTTATGGAACAGCTCATTGCTACTTACTTCCACACCCAAGCGGGCAGTGCCTTGATACACTCGCCTAACCAGATAAAGATAGAGGCGCAGGATACTAATGTAGCGGGCACTAAAAAGCTGTTTATACACTCCGATGAAGAGGCAACTGTAAACAGCAAAGGATTACTTTCGGTAAAAGGGGAACAAGCAAATAATATTACTAATAAGGCGGAAAGCTATGCTACCAGTGCCCAACAAATACACGCCAAATGCTTGGTACACTTCCGACCCAAAAGAGGCTGGAAAGGTGAAGACTACGGTTTTGACTGGATGCGCGTAGGCGATACAGGTGTGTTTGGCGATACCGATTATAAAACTATTGTAGCCAAACAATACGATAGTGCAGGAGCTCTTGTAACAGATGTTAATAGATATGATGGGACTTTTACCCCTAATACCAACTTATACACTGATTTAGAAAGAGAATACACCTATTATACAGTACCTTGGCGTACAGTAGGAGGTAGCCCTGCAAAATACTATTGTTCGTGGCTTTCTATGTTGCCTAAGAAGAAAATAAAGACCGCTACTACTTTCCCCGCAGGAATGACGATGCCTTCGGGCAGTAGTAGCACAGTAGAGACTGAAACAGAAGTAACCAATACTGTGGAGTTATTATTAAAGATAGACATAGAACAAGCCCCTGACGAATTGCGTTTTAAAGAGCCCGAAGGCTTTACAGTAAGCCCCAAAGTGATTCGTACCCAAGAAATGCCCAGAGGAGTTACAGAACAACTACTGCTGATTACTTGTAATACCCCTTGTGAGGAAAACAAGGATTTAGAAGTATTTGCGGTTACCAAACAAGCCGATGGTAGTGAAACGAAACAATTAGCCGGCAAGCTCCATATATGGGCAAATGCTCCTGCTAAACAAAAAAAGGCTAAAATGTTGCTAATAAAAGTTACAACTCCTAATATTTCAGGAAGTGGAGAAAAAAATGGTAAGATTTTGGGACAAAAAGCTTTATTCGAAAAGTATTTACATCAAGCTTTGATAGATACAGAAGTCATTACAGAAGATGTAAACCTAAGTACCGATGCATCCCATTTTTTGAATACTTATGTTGTTGCAGGAGAAATAATAGGCTACTACGAAGATATAACATCCGCTCCTTCAGGGTTTATAAACTTACAAGAGTATATCTACCATAAACTGAAAACCAATTTAAGTGCCAAAGGAGAAGATCCTAACCAGTATGATAACGTTTATAAAGCTATTTATTTAGGAGAGAGTGGAGGATATATGAGTATTGGTGGTTTTGAAGGGCTAAATGGATATAGTTTGGGTAAGTTTATCGTACTATTCCCAAGCAGAAATAACCAAACTGCTGCTCACGAGTTTTTACATAGCTTTAAGCTCCTGCATAGTTTTACTAATAAGGAAGCAGACCCCGCCAATGTAAAATGTACTTATACGGCTTTGAAAACAGAAAACTTGATGGATTATTCGCATTTGCTAACTCCTCCACAAGAACGTTATAGCCTATGGAAATGGCAATGGGAAGTAGCGAATGGTAGTATTTAATAAAACAATTAAAAAATAGTAAAAATGAAAAAAGTAATTTACCCTAACCTCCCTACTGTAACTGATGAGTTTGAGGTATTTGACGAAGCTACTTATCGTATAATGGAAAAAGATGAAATGGGCGATGTAAATCAATATCTTAAAGATGGTAGTTTTTTTGAAATGTTTAAACGTACTACATTTCTTGTTTATAGGTATTATCCTTTTAATTCCTACTTTGGACTATATAAAGGATATTATGCTTCTAATGGTTATATCAGAAATAAAGGGCTTTTTTATGTAGAAAGTTTTGCTAAAGGACTTTGGTATGATTTTGATGAAAAAGGACATCTTATTAAAACCACTGATTACGATGCGCCTTTTACTTTTACTTTTGAAGATATCTTAGCCTATTGTAGGGCACATCGTATTGAAGTAACAAAAGGATACCAAAGTATAGGATTTCACAATAGAATACTCCGTTTTGTAAACGACGATGGGAGTTGTTATTGGGTGATTAAACATTTAAAAAGGTACGACCTTATAGAAGCTATTTATTTAGACGGTAAAACAGGAAAGGAACTCAAAAGACAAGATATAAAGTATCATAACAATTAACAATATGAACCGTTTAGAATTTCTTAAAATATTAGCTACCGCAGGAATAGGGGTACCATTGCTGTCTTCTTTTGGCTCAATGCCTAAAGAAAAAGTAATTTACAACAATTTTCCTATCGTAACCGACGAATTTGAAGTTTTTAATGAGGCTCTTTACCAGATAATGAAAAAGGATAAGTTTGGACACGTTTCTCATTATTATAAAGACGGAAGTTTTCTTGAAATGGGGAAGGATAAAAATGAATTTATACATAGGTTTTATCCCTCTAATTCCTATTTTTGTTCCGCAAAAGAATTTTATCCTTCAAATGGATATATAAAACAAAAAGGTATAGCATATGTAAGAGGTTTTGGCAAAGGACTTTGGTATGATTTTGATGAAAAAGGACATCTTATTAAAACCACTGATTACGATGCGCCTTTTACTTTTAGCTTTGAGGATATCTTAGCCTATTGTAGGGCACATCGTATTGAGGTGACAAAAGGATACCAACGTATAGGATTTCATAATGAGATTCACCGTTTTGTAAATGCCGATGGCAGTTGTTATTGGACAATAGAACATTTGAAGCGTGACGACCTTATAGAAGTTATTTATTTAGACGGCAAAACAGGAAAAGAAATCAAAAGAGAGGATATAGAATACATCAATAATTAAAATTTATATATGCCAAATATAATCACTAGTACAGCGGAACTTATTTGTAATCAAGGTAGTACTAAAAGTAATCTTACTGTTACAAGTCAAACATTTACAACTATCGAGGAGAAACCTATTGCCACAGAAGAAGACAAACAAGCCAATGTAAATATACTTTCCTTTGGACAGTGTAAACTAAAACCTACCACAGGAGGATATTTGCCTTGTGTGCCCTGTCCTATAAAATGGGAGAATACTGCCAAAAATACAACTATAAACGAAATGAAAATTCTTACCGATGAGAGTACTTGTAATTGTGCTATTGGGGGAAAAATATCAGTAACAGATAGAGGACATAACGAAAATCATAAAGTGGAATAACAAAATCTTTCCATACTTCTTCTTTCCATTATTAATTTCCTTGTTACTCACGTACCTAACTACAAGTTTTCAATAGCTTTACCTCTTATCTCTTACCTAATTAAGTTATTGTAAGGGACGCAAGTATCAAAACCTTTGGAGGCAAAATAAGCGGGGGTATCTTCGGTTTCGGAAATGGCTAATACAAAATCACCACCCCAAGCGCCCAAACTCTTCACTGTGCCGTTAAAATCGGAAAAAAGGCGTTCTTTAACGGTGGGCATATTCAAGTAGTTGCTAATGAGGGTTTCGTGTTCGTTTAATATCTGGCAAACATCGGTTACGGTGTGCGCTAAAACAAACTGTTCAGTAAGGCGAGTAATGCTCTCAGCAAGTTTGCGTTTACTTTTAGTTACTGACCGATAACGCGCAATTCCGTCCTTGCTATTTTGTTTCTGATTAAGATAAACGAAGTAGATTTGATGTGTATGAGGAAAAAGAAAGCGCAAAGGGTAACTATGTGGTTTGCCTCCTTCTAACTTATACAACAATGGAGTATTGCTTTTGGCACAAGCGATATCGTAACCACTGCCACCAAAACTCTTAAAAAGCAGTTCGTATGGATTTACGGCTGCCCACTGCGCTATATTGTTGATGAGTGTAGAGGAAGTGCCTAAGCCCCACAAACGAGGGAACTCTAAATGAGTTTGCACTTGAGAGTGTAACCATTTGTCTTTGAAATTGGGGTTGAGGTGAGTAGCCGTAGTGAGAATTTTTTGCAATGTTTGTGCTATTTGTTGGTCGGTTTCAGTAGTGAGTGTCGCACTGTCGAACCACAAATCACCGTTGGCATCAAAGGCTTGCCATCGGTTTTCGTTTGCTCCTTCTGTTACCTTCAATGTCTGTCCTTTCTGGGTGGGTAAAGCAAAAGCGAGCGCTCCGTCGAGCACCGCATATTCGCCCGTAATGAGCAATTTACCATTACTATGAAAAGAATAAGTTTGTGTTACTCCCATATTTTTTATATCTTTGCACTCTGAAAGGACAAAAGTAATAATTATTTACAGATAAAAAATAGAACAATGAAAAAAATAAAACAACTTTTATGCGTGTTTGCCCTCACAATTCCGTTTGTTGCAGGGGCACAATCTATGCAAATAAGAATTGCCACTACCAGCGGAGATGAACAAAGTTTCAGGAGCGCTGAGGAGCTTATGAAGACTAACTTTGCTAAGCTAAAAGAAGTTAGAATTTATAGCAATTCAAATAATGAAGTGCAAGTAAGTGAGGCTTTATTGAGAAGACTTTTCAGTGAAGCACAGCAACTTGAAGTATTGGAAATAAAGGAAGTGGGGATAGCTTCATTTCCTGAGCTAAGTGTTGAAAATAAAACACTAAAAGTATTGGTGTTACGCCTCAATAACCTCAGCAAATTACCTGAGAACATCGGCAGTCTTTCGGCTTTGCAAACTATAGATATCTATAACCCGATTACTGAAGTGCCTGCGTCACTTATGAACTTAAAACAGTTAGAAAATTTGAAGTTTGAAGGAGTTGAATTTACAGATTTCCCAGAGCAAGTGTTTGCTTTACCTAAGTTGAAATCACTTATCATCAGTCAGTTTGACACGAAGAACAAAATAAAAGTACTTCCTGATAACTTCGACAAGTTGCCACTACTTGAAGAACTATCGTTGCGCAATGCTGCGCTTAGCGAAGTGCCTGCCTCAGTAGGACGTTTGCCAAAATTAGAAAACGTATACTTCAATGCGAACAACCTCACTAAATTACCACAAGCATTGGCTGAAAATCCACGATTAACTTACGTGAATATCAACGACAATCCGCTTGATTTCAAACAGTTTATAAAATCGATAGAGAAAATACAGTGGAAGGGTGTTTTGTACATCAACAACCGTAATTTCACTACTCAGCAATACGAAGAAGTAGAAAAACGCTTGCCCAGAATAAGCGTATTCTACACTCAGAGAGAAGAATAAGTACCTTAAAATGTATTTCATTTTATGAAAGAAAAACCCATAAAAGTAGGAATTTCCATTGGTGATATGAACGGTATAGGGCTTGAAATTATCCTAAAAACCTTTGAAGACCACCAAATATTGGAATTGTGTACGCCTATTATTTTTGCTTCGAACAAGTTAGTTTCTTTTCAGAAGAAACATTTCAATACCACTGCCAATTTTCAAGGAATTGAGAGTGTGGAAGCTGCTATTGACGGCAAGCTAAATGTGCTAAACTGCTGGAAAGAAACACCTACGGTTACCTTCGGACAAGAAACCGAAGAAGGTGGCAAATATGCCTTTTTATCATTACAAGCTGCGGTGGAAGCGTTAAAAAACAACAGTATTGATGTGCTAGTAACCGCTCCTATCAATAAGAACAACATACAGTCGGACGCGTTTCACTTCCCTGGTCACACCGACTATTTGGCACAAGAGCTCAACGGCACTAGCCTGATGTTTATGGTGAGCGAAGACCTGAAAGTGGGTTTACTTACTGACCACGTACCTTTGAAAGAGGTTTCTTCTCTTATTACAGAAGCCCTCATTATGGAGAAAGCGCGCCTGATGAACGAATCACTCATTAAGGACTTCCGCTTACAACGCCCTAAAATAGCCGTATTGGGCATTAATCCACATTGCGGAGATAAAGGCGTGATAGGTAACGAAGATGACGAAGTGTTACGCCCAGCCTTGAAAAAGCTGTATTTTGATGAGAATATATTGGTATTTGGACCTTTTGCTGCCGATAGTTTCTTCGGTTCACAAACCTACCGGAACTATGATGCAGTATTAGCACCTTACCACGACCAAGGGCTTATTGCGTTCAAAACCATTGTCTTTGGCAGTGGTGTGAACTATACAGCAGGACTTAGCAAAGTACGCACTTCGCCCGACCACGGTACGGCTTACGAAATAGCAGGCAAGGGCATTGCCGACCCTGAGTCGTTCCGTCACGCTATTTTTACTGCTTTAGATGTGTTTAGAAACCGTGAAGAGTACGCTGAACTGACCAAAAACCCGCTAAAAGTGCGCTCTTTAGAAATGGACAAAGACAAATAATTACGAAATGAATATCAAAAAATTAGGAGCGATAGACATAGGGTCGAACGGGGTGAGATTGCTCATTTCGAACGTATTGGAAGAGCCTAACGAAGCTCCGAAATTTACCAAAGCCAGCTTGGTGCGTGTACCTATCCGTTTGGGAGCTGATGTGTTTTTAGACGGGCTCATCTCAGAAGAAAACACCGATAGATTGGCAGACACGATGCAAGCGTTCAGTTTGCTGATGAAAGTAAACCAAGTGGAAAAGTATCGCGCTTGTGCGACCTCGGCAATGCGAGAATCTACCAATGGGCAACAAGTAGCCGATGAGGTATACAAACGTACAGGAGTGCGCATAGATATTATAGATGGCGCCGAAGAGGCGAGCATTATTGCTTCTACCGATATTTCAAGTTTAATACAAAAAGATAAAGATTACCTATACATAGACGTAGGCGGGGGTAGTACTGAGTTTACGGTCTTCTCGAAGGGGAAGGTAAAGAAGTCACGTTCGTTCCCCATAGGTACAGTGCGTTTATTAGACAACAAAGTAAGCAATAAAACGTGGGAAGAAGTAGAACACTGGATAAAAAAGCATACGAAAGACTGTGAGCATATAGAAGCCATTGGTTCAGGAGGGAACATCAACAAGATACACAAGAACTCCAACAGCAGAGAAGGAGAACCACTGAGCTATCAGTACCTCACCGATTACCATAACTATGTATCGGGATTTACTTACGATGAACGCATCAGGCTCTTAGGCTTTAATCCCGACCGTGCTGACGTAATTTTGTATGCACTTACAGTGTTCATCAATGCGATGAAATGGTCAGGAGCAGAAATTGTACACGTACCCCGCATTGGTCTTGCCGACGGGATTGTAAGGAGCATTTATAATGAAGAATAAGTGGTTTAAATTTTAATAGTTTGTAATAAAAAGTGAAAGAGCTTAATACATCATTCGTATTAAGCTCTTTCTTTTTACAATGAAAGTTAAACTAAACTCGGAAATTATTGCTTGGTAGAGGATAAGTACCCTCTACTAAAATACTACTATCTACATCTTGGAGGTTACGATGACCTGAAAAAGCCATAGTAGTATCCATTTCGTCATATAATATTTGCAAAGCACGAGTTACGCCTTCTTCGCCATAAGCACCGAGCCCATATACAGGAGCACGACCAAGCATAATACCTTTGGCACCCAACGCCCACGCTTTGAGCATATTTTGCCCTGTATAGAAACCAGAGTCTATCCATACTTCGGTTTGGCTACCTACGGCGCTTACAATATCGGGGAGTGCTTTGATAGTGGAAATAGTATCGTCCATTTGGCGACCACCGTGGTTAGAGACAATAATCGCATCGGCACCATATTTCACAGCTTCGATAGCATCTTCAGGAGTCATAATACCCTTTAAGATGATAGGTCCCCCCCACAATTCTTTAATTTCGGCGATATCTTTCCAACTAAGACTTGGGTCGAACTGCTCTTTTGTCCAAGAGGAAAGTGAAGAGAGGTCGGATACGCTTTTTGCGTGACCTGCGATATTGCGGAATGTCCAACGGCGGTTACCAAACACATAGCGCAACCCCCAAGGAATTTTAGTAGAAAGGTTAATCATATTAGGGATAGTGAACTTAGGAGGGGTGGAAAGTCCATTCTTGATATCGCGATGACGATTGCCGAGCACCTGCAAATCTACGGTTATCATTAAAGCAGAGCATTTAGCATCTTTAGCACGACGAATAAGGTCTTTCATAAAATCGCGGTCGCGCATTACATACAACTGAAACCAAAAGGGCTCTACTCCTGCTTCTACCAAATCTTCGATAGAGCAAATAGACATCGTAGAAAGCGTAAAGGGGATTCCAAATTTTTGAGCGGCTTTTGCCATATGGATTTCACCATCAGCCCACATCATTCCCATAAAGCCAACAGGAGCCGTCATAGCGGGAAACTTTACCTTTTGCCCTAAAAGAGTACTTTCGAGGGTACGGTTATCCATATCCACTAATATGCGTTGACGGAATTTAATAGGGTTAAAATCGGAAACATTTTCTCTGTAAGTTGATTCAGTCCAAGAGCCGGTGTCTACATACTCATAGAACATCTTAGGGACGTTGCGTTTACACACCACACGCAAGTCCTCAATGTTTGTCATTTTAGTTAAATCTCTCATTTGGATAAGTTTTTTAAATTGATAATCTTAATACTTTTAAAGAAATAGATATTGTTTTCTTTTTCTAATTTGGTCGCAAATATAAACAATAATTTTGATTTAGCAACTTTTTCTTTTGAAAAAGTAAATTTACAATCAAAAAAATATTGCAAATAATCCGACAGACTACAAATGAGAACCTCTTTGAAGCACGATAGAACTTTCAATTTGTGAATTGACAATTATTTTCTATCTTTGCACCTTAAATTATTAGTTCGTTGTCTCTCTGTATAGACAACTCACAACTCATCACTAAAAACTAAACACTAAGAAACAAATGAAGAACATACGTAATTTCTGCATTATTGCACATATCGACCACGGGAAGAGTACTTTAGCCGACCGTTTGCTCGACTTTACCCAAACCGTAACCGAACGCGAAAAACAAGACCAATTGCTCGACAATATGGACTTGGAGCGTGAGCGCGGTATCACTATCAAGAGCCACGCGATACAAATGGAATATGTGTACAAAGGCGAAACGTATATCCTCAACCTTATCGATACCCCCGGTCACGTAGATTTCTCTTATGAGGTATCGCGCTCCATCGCTGCTTGCGAGGGGGCACTCCTGATCGTAGATGCTGCCCAAAGCATACAAGCACAGACGATTTCTAACCTCTACTTAGCTCTCGAAAATGACCTTGAAATCATTCCCGTACTCAACAAAATAGACCTACCCAGCGCTAATCCCGAAGAGGTGAAAGACGACATTGTAGACCTATTAGGTTGTTCGCCCGATGAGATTATCCCTGCCAGTGGTAAAACAGGTTTGGGTGTAGAGGCTATTTTAGAGGCTATTATAGAGCGTATTCCTGCCCCTACTGGAGACCCTAAGGCACCGTTACAAGCGTTGATATTCGACTCGGTATACAACTCTTTCCGCGGGGTGGAGACTTACTTCCGAGTGATGAACGGTGAAATACGCAAGGGACAGAAAATCAAGTTTATGTCCAACGGCAAAATTTACGATGCCGACGAGGTGGGTACGCTTAAACTCAACCAAGTGCCCAAGCAAGTAATTGGCACTGGCGATGTGGGGTATCTTATCACTGGAATCAAAGATGCACGCGAGGTGAAGGTAGGTGATACGATTACCTCAGCAGTAGACGGTTGTAAAGAAGCTATTGACGGCTTTGAGAACGTGAAACCAATGGTATTTGCAGGAATTTATCCGGTAGATACCGAAGATTACGAAGAGCTACGCGCCTCTATGGAAAAACTCCAACTGAACGACGCTTCCTTAGTGTTTACCCCCGAAAGTTCTGCCGCTTTGGGCTTTGGCTTCCGCTGTGGATTCTTAGGAATGTTGCACTTAGAAATCGTACAAGAACGCTTGGAACGCGAGTTTGGTATGACCGTGATTACCACCGTACCCAACGTAAGTTACCACGCCTTTACCAAGAAAGAACCCGAAAAAGCGATTATCGTAAATAACCCTTCTGACCTACCCGACCCTTCTAAATTAGACCGCGTGGAAGAGCCATATATCAAAGCGAGCATCATTACCAAGTCCGATTTTATAGGACAGGTGATGTCGCTCTGTATTGAGAAACGCGGACAGATAACCAACCAGCACTACCTCACCCCTGAGCGTGTAGAGCTGAACTTTGATATGCCACTTGCCGAAATCGTGTTCGACTTCTACGACCGACTTAAAACAGTGAGCAAGGGCTATGCTTCGTTTGACTATTCGCCTATTGGGATGCGTGCTTCCAACCTCGTGAAGGTCGATATTCTTATCAACTCGCAATCGGTAGATGCACTCTCTGCTCTTATACACGCCGATAATGCTTATAATATAGGCAAGAAGATGTGCGAGAAGTTGCGCGAACTGATCCCGCGTCAGCAGTTCGACATTCCAATACAGGCGGCTATTGGGGCTAAAATCATTTCGCGCGAGACTATCAAAGCCCTCCGTAAAGACGTTACTGCCAAGTGTTACGGGGGTGATATCTCCCGTAAGCGCAAGCTCTTAGAGAAGCAGAAAGCCGGTAAGAAACGTATGCGCCAAGTGGGGAATGTGGAAATACCACAGAGTGCGTTTATGGCAGTACTCAAGCTGAATGATTAATGTCAAAAGTTCAATATAATGGAAAACATAAATAACTTACCACAAGAAATACAAAATACTAATCAAAGTTTAGCTTTACTAGCTAGTTTTGAAACAGGTTTGAAAAGTGCACTAGATTCTTATTCTTTACCTATAGATAATATCTTTGCAGATACTCAAGAAAGGGTAAAAGCTTTTAAGAATTTGAACGATGTATTAAATCAAATTCCTTTAGAAGTCAGGCAACAATCGTTATATCTTTCAAAATTTATAGCTAGTGCAGCTTCAGGACTTTTTGATGCGGCTTTAAATTATCTTTGGGACGAAACTATATTGCAAATAAGAAAAAGAGTATCTCAATATGATATTGACTTTTTTTATGATAATGCTGTTTTGGGTGATGATAGGAAAAAACTGAAAGATGAAAAGGATTTAGATAAAATAGATGATGCATCTCTTATAAGAGGAGCTAAAGAAATAGGATTAATATCTGATTTAGGTTTTAGGCATCTTGAATATATTAAATATATGAGAAATTGGGCTAGTGCAGCGCATCCAAATAATAGTCAGATTAGAGGACTACAATTAATTGAATGGCTAGAAACTTGCGTAAAAGAAGTGATCATATTACCTTTTTCAAATGTAACAATTCATATAAAAAAGCTACTCGAAAGTATTAAAAATACAGCTATATCTGATATAGAAGCGGAAGAAATCACTTTGTTTACAACAAACTTAACTCAAGATTTAATAAATAAGCTTATTTCTGGCTTTTTTGGCATATATGTAAAAATTGAAACAGATAGTCAGACTCGCCAAAACATTAATAAACTTTTACCTAATATATGGAAAAGAGTTGATGAAGAAATTAAAAATAATTTTGGATTAAAATATGCTCATTTTACAGCAAATAACACTCAGGAAGAAAAGAAATTATCAAGACAATTTTTACAAATAGTTAATGCTGAAAGTTATATTCCTGATGACTTAAGAAGTATAGAAATAGATAATGCTATAAATGATCTTCTTTCTGCTCATAGAAGTTTTAATAACTTTTATACCGAACCTGCTCTTGCAAGACAACTTCTTAGACTTGTAGGAAATGAATTGAGAATACCTAAGAATGTAGAAAAAAAGTTTATAACTGCGATAGTTGAAGCTTTTCTTACAAATGGATATGGTATAGCTCACAATGCAAATGATACATATGTACAAATATTAACTAATTTTAATTCTCATCAAGGAAATATAGCTGTTTTATCATTTACAGATATAGATATTAGTAGTAAATTCCGATTTGACCTGTGTAAGAAAAAACATAAAGAGCTTATTAACATTGTAAGATCTAGTATCACCTCTCCTGCTGTAAATGAATTAATAGATTATATAATAAATGAATATAAGGGAGAGTATTCTAACTTAATTAATGACACAACAATAAAAAACCATATTGAAAATTTAAAGATATTATTAAAATAATTAACCATTTAAATTTATATTTTATGCCAGTAAAATTTAATGTAGTAGAGCGTAAGAATCTGTTAGATAAAACAGCAGCTCCCAAGTTTTATGCCAGTGCCAAAGCCGATGGCGAAGTCTCTTTAAAGGCACTTGCCAAAGAAATTGCACAGGGTAGCACCACCGTATCGGATACCGATGTGTTGGCTGTACTTAACGACCTTACCAAAGTGCTCATTAGGCACCTATCGGAAGGCAAAATCGTAAAGTTGGGCGACTTTGGTAACTTCCAAATTACCCTTACCAGCGAGGGCGCTCCCACCGCCGAGAAGTTCACAGCTTCGTTCATCAAGGGCAACAAAATTCAGTTCCGCCCAGGTGCCGACCTCCGCGAGATGCTCAAAACCGTTAAGTACGAAAAATACAAGAAGTAGCACCCCGTATCACACCGATATATATGCGTGAGCCCACGGGTATATACCTATGGGCTCACGGGTATATACTGGTAACGCGACGGGTATATACCTGTGAAGTGATGGGTATATATCTGTGAAGTGATGAGTATATACCAACAACTAATAATATTTAATGAAATGAAAAAATTATATTATATTTTTATCCATAAAGAATCAGTATTTTCAGTATAAGCCACGTGATACTTTAAATGTAGTAAAGTTGAAAAAGGCTAATTCAAAAAAGACTTTTATATAGAGCTTTAAACTTACATAAATACTTTTAGAAATGAGAATTATTAAAAGAAATAAGCATTATACTTCTATAGGTAGCTCTCTATTAGAGAAAAATAGAAATAAAAAAAATATCAATCAACAAAAAAATGATTGGGCTCTAATAAGTCTTATCTCTGTACCTATTTTTATATTTATAGGTTTTATATATTTAACTTCTTTTTTAGGTGAGTTTGGTATTTCTTATGAAATGTATTTTAAGATTAGTGATTGCATAAATTTCCTTTATATAAAATCACTATTATATTATTTTCTAATATCATTTGTAATACTTTTTTGCACTCCATTTTTAGCTTTTCTTATTCAGATGGGCAAGAATAATGTAAGGAATAAAATAAATATTATAAGGGCAGTCTTATTAATACTTATTCTTTTATTTTGCTTGTTTATTTTATACAAGTCTAATTTTCTATCATTGCAAAGTACAGGAATAATAGCCCTAGTTATTGTATTTATTGTTATAATATGGTTCTTTTTAGATAGTACTTTTGCTATTATAATAGGAATAGCTATTTTTTCTGTCTCTTCATATATGATAGGAATAGAAGAGGCAAAAGAGGTTAAAAAAGGACGAAAGACATTTAATATAGTATTAAAAAATAATGATACTATCTTAAGAGATAATGACCCTAATAGATATTTCATCTATAAAACAACAGATTTTATATTTCTCATACAGGAAGATACTATAAAACAAGAAAAGAATGGCGTTGAGAAATATTATTTTAGAAGAAAATATATAACTAAACCAGTTTCTGAAATACAAGAAATATCTTCTGTTACTGATACCACACTATTATTATAATCACTTTTAATAAACATACACTTAACAAAATCATACACTATGGACTTTTTAACAGGAAAACCACTATCCGACACTATTTACGATACCCTTTTTAAGGCGGAAAAGGAGCTTATTATCATTTCGCCTTATATTCAGCTGGGGGATTACCTCAAAGACAATGTTTTTAAACAGCTTTTAAACAACACCAAACTGCATATACTCATTGGGTTTGGCAAAAGTACTTCTAATGGAGAAGAAAATTGTAAGCGTGAAGATATTGAGTACTTCTTGGGCTTCCCGAATATCACAATGGTGTATATTCCACAGTTACACGGACAATATTATGCCAACGAAAAGCAATCGGTGATTACCTCTATGAACCTTTTGGATTACTCGCTGGAAAACAAGGTAGAGTTTGGCGTACTCGCCGAAAAAGCCCTCACCGACCTTGTAAACAAAAACAATTTCTTCGAAACTTCCAAAAACGCCATTATGAGTGTACTCGACAGCGGTTACACTATCTTTGCCAAACGTCCTAACTACAACAAGAAGTTTTTAGGTCTGACGAAAGACTATGTAGGCTCTACTGTGCATTTGGATTTGGTAGACGATGTATTGTCTAACAGAGAGATGAAGCCTATCCGCTACTCCTCTTTTGTACCCGAAAACTACGTAAATGCTGAGAACAGACCACTCGCAGAACGCGAGCCTTCCCCTGAAAGAGCTATAGAAACCGAAACACCTCAGGAAAATGCCGTACAAGAAGAGAAAAAAGGGCACTGTATCCGTTGTAATACCGCTATTCCTTTTGACCCTTCGAAGCCTTTGTGCGACAGCTGTTATGAAGCGTGGGTGAAGTTCGGCAACCGTTTCTACGAAGAGAAGTACTGCCATTGCTGTGGTGAGGAGAAGAAAGTAACGGTAGCGACACCTTTATGTTATAATTGTTTTTCAAAGCAATTGTAAGCAAGGGAGACAGATATTTATTTTTTGGATATGAATAATTTTTAATACTTTTGCACATCTAAAAACGAAAGTAAACTTTATGGAAGAAATTAGATATGATGAGGATAGTATCCGCTCTTTGGACTGGCAAGAACACATTCGCACACGCCCTGGTATGTATATCGGGAAGCTGGGCGATGGCTCTTCAGCCGACGACGGTATTTATATTCTTCTCAAAGAGGTCATCGATAACTGTATAGACGAGTTCGTGATGGGAGCTGGTAAGACCATCGACGTAAAAATCACCGATAATCAAGTAGAAGTACGCGACTATGGGCGCGGTATCCCCTTAGGAAAGGTAGTAGATGTAGTATCGAAAATGAATACGGGGGGTAAGTACGACTCCCGAGCTTTTAAGAAATCTATCGGACTCAATGGGGTGGGTACAAAAGCTGTGAATGCTCTTTCTACCTACTTCAAAGTGGAATCGGTGCGCGATGGTCAGTCTAAATCGGCTATTTTTGAGAGAGGTCTGCTAAAAGAAGAAAGCGCTATCGAGGAAAGCCAGAAAAGGCGCGGTACCAGCGTAACTTTTATTCCAGACGACACTATCTTTAAGAACTTCAAGTTCCGTAATGAGTATGTGGTGCGTATGCTCAAAAACTACGTATACCTGAACCCGGGACTTACTATCAACTACAATGGTGAAAAGTACTATTCTGAAAACGGACTCAAAGACCTCCTCACCGAAAACAACAATGAAGAGGATTTTCTTTACCCTATCATTCACCTTAGAGGTGAAGATATTGAGATCGCCATATCTCACAGCAAAACTCAGTACAGTGAGGAGTATTACTCTTTTGTAAACGGTCAGAACACTACACAAGGGGGTACGCACCTCAACGCTTTCAAAGAGGCTTATGTAAAGACCATTCGCGACTTCTACAAAAAAAACTATGATGCCTCCGATGTGCGTAAGTCTATCATCGCGGGTCTCTCAATCAAAGTGATGGAACCTGTGTTTGAGAGCCAGACGAAAACTAAGCTCGGTTCTACCGAAATGGGAGAAGGAATGCCTTCTGTACGCACCTATATCAATGATTTCATCAGTCGCCATTTAGATGACTTCCTACATAAAAACCCTGAGATATCCGATGCGTTACAACGGAAGATTATGCAGGCACAGCGCGAACGTGAAGACTTGGCAGGTATTCGCAAATTGGCAAAAGAAAGAGCTAAGAAAGCAAGCTTACACAACCGTAAACTACGCGACTGTCGCGTGCACCTCACCAATACCAAAGACGAGCGTGCCCTACAAAGCACCTTATTCATTACTGAGGGAGATTCAGCTTCAGGCTCTATTACCAAATCACGTGATGTAATCACACAAGCCGTTTTCTCACTACGTGGTAAACCTTTGAATACCTACGGAATGAGTAAGAAAATAGTGTATGAAAATGAAGAGTTCAATCTATTACAAGCCGCCCTAAATATTGAAGACTCTATGGACGACCTTCGCTACAATAACATCGTTGTAGCCACCGATGCTGATGTAGACGGTATGCACATTCGTCTTTTGCTTATCACTTTCTTTTTGCAGTTCTTCCCCGAAATCATCAAAGAAGGGCACTTATATATACTGCAAACACCTCTATTCCGTGTGCGCAACAAAACACAAAAAATATATTGTTACAGCGAAGAAGAAAAGGAAGCAGCCATAGACAAGTTAAAGGGCAAACCTGAAATTACTCGTTTTAAAGGATTGGGAGAAATCTCCCCCGATGAGTTTAAAGATTTTATAGGAGAAGATATACGCTTAGACCCTGTAATGATGGACAAAACTATCCATACCGAACAGCTCTTGGAGTTCTATATGGGCAAAAACACTCCTGACCGTCAAGAGTTTATCATCAACAATCTAAAAGTAGAAATTGACAACTTCGAGCAATGAAGATAACAGCTCAAATAAAAGAACCTATCCGTGAAGAAATGGAACTTTTTGAACAGAAGTTCCGTAGCTCGATGTCGTCTAAGGTTGCCTTGCTGAATCGTATTACCTACTATATTGTAAACCGCAAAGGCAAGCAAATGCGACCGATGTTTGTGTTCTTAGTAGCCAAGATGGTATCGGGAGGTAAGGTGAGCGAACGCACCTATCGGGGAGCATCGGTAATAGAGCTCATACACACTGCTACCCTTGTACACGATGATGTAGTGGACGACAGCAACAAGCGCCGAGGGTTCTTCTCAATCAATGCCTTATGGAAAAACAAGATAGCTGTATTGGTGGGTGATTACCTACTTTCTAAAGGCTTACTACTCTCTATAGACAATGGTGATTTCGACTTATTGCGCATTATCTCGGTAGCCGTACGTGAAATGAGTGAAGGCGAACTCTTGCAGATAGAAAAAGCTCGTCGGTTAGATATTGTAGAAGAGGTGTACTACGAGATTATCCGTCAGAAAACCGCGACACTTATAGCCGCTTGTTGTGCGATGGGAGCTTGTTCGGTACAGCCAGAACAAACCGAACTGATAGAGAAAATGCGACTCTTTGGCGAATACATAGGAATGGCTTTCCAAATAAAAGACGACCTATTTGATTATACCGAAGACGCAATTGGCAAACCTACAGGTATAGATATTAAAGAACAAAAAATGACCCTACCACTTATCTATGTACTCAATACTTGTTCCGAAGAAGAAAAACAATGGCTTATCAATTCGGTAAAAAAATACAACAAAGACAAAAAACGCGTAAAGGAAGTAATTGAATTTGTAAAGAATCATAAAGGGCTGGAATATGCTACGACTAGAATGAAAGAGTTCCAACAAAAAGCCCTAGATATATTGGATAAATTCCCAACCTCACCTTATAAAGAAGCCTTAACCCTAATGGTAAATTACGTGATTGATAGGAAAATTTAAGTTAGGTAAGAGGTAACATTCAGTATATAGATAATATGTATAGTTTATCTATTAAAAAAACGTTTTCTTATGACAATTTTTGCTCTTGTGGGGCGCAACATTGACTATTCTTTTTCTCAAAAATATTTCACTGAGAAATTTAAACGAGAAGGTATTAATGATTGTGAATATATCAATTTTGATATACAAAATCTCAATGAATTACCCGCTCTCTTAAAAAGCACTCCCAATTTACGAGGAATGAATGTTACCATTCCGTATAAGCGAGAAATAATGAAGCTACTTACTGCCGTTGATGCTACTGCACAAGCCATTGGAGCTGTAAATACTGTAAAAGTTACTACTGATGGGCTCTTCGGTTATAATACCGACTACTATGGCTTTAGTAAATCATTATCTTTCTTATTGCAACCACAGCATACTCACGCTCTTATCTTAGGTACGGGAGGTGCATCGAGTGCTGTTGCTTATGCCCTCAAGCAACTAAATATTGATTATCGTTTTATATCCCGCACACCACAGATAAATCAGTTTGCTTACGCAGAACTTACCAAAGAGATTATAGAAAATTATCACCTTATTATTAACTGTACTCCTTTAGGTACATTTCCTAATATTAACGCCTGTCCTCCTATTCCTTATCAGTATCTCACTCCTGAGCACTTACTTTATGACCTTATTTATAATCCTTCACAAACTACATTTCTACACAGAGGAGAAAAGCAGGGAGCTATTATTTGTAATGGGCAACTAATGTTAGAACTTCAAGCTGAAAAAGCGTGGGAAATATGGAATAAAGAATAAAAAACAGAGATGTTATTATTTTTCTCCTATCATTATGCAATAAGGACGACGTATTTTCTTGCCACTCTTAGAAACAAGTGTTTCTTCAAAAGTATACTCTTTGATATTCTTAAACCCTATGCGTGAGAGTATTTTTCGCACTTCGGGAACAGTATAAAACTTAAATCCCACTTGTGCAAAAG
Source organism: Capnocytophaga sp. oral taxon 864 (assembly GCF_002998835.1). Classification (NCBI taxonomy): domain Bacteria; kingdom Pseudomonadati; phylum Bacteroidota; class Flavobacteriia; order Flavobacteriales; family Flavobacteriaceae; genus Capnocytophaga; species Capnocytophaga sp. oral taxon 864. Next base: position 335,091 of record NZ_CP027232.1, on the reverse strand, counting down.
GAGCTTTCTCACCTACTGACTTATCAATAAAAGTAATCACTACCTTTCCCATAGGCTTGAGCAACTGATAAATATTGCGATAATAGCGAGTAGGGCTTTTGAGAAAGTAAAGTGTATTGACTGAAAAGCAAACATCAAAAAGTATATTAAACTCAAGTCTCTCATCGGGTTGTACTTGCAGAAAAGAAACAGATTGTTGCGCTACCAATTCGGGATTGTTTACAGCAGCCTCAGTTATCATTTCCACAGAAGTTTCTACTCCTGTATAGTGAATGGTTGGTTCTTTTTCAAATAAATAAGGTAAATGGTTGGCATTGCCGAAGCCAATTTCTAAAACATTGCTATTGGGCAAAAGTGATAAACAATCAATAGTATTGAAAATCATAGTGCGATTGGAAAAGAAAGTATATTCACCTACTTCTTTTGCATATATTCCGCTGGGGCAACGCAATAACTGTCCTAAAAGTTGCATATCGGTTACTGGAGGATTCATTATTTCTATTTAGTATTTCAAATAGTTAGACGGCAAAGGTACATTTTTTTCGCATAATAGTTTGCACAGTTATACAAAAGGAAGTACTTTTACCGCTTCAAAAAAACCACCTTTTGGTTATTAATGTATCATTTTAATTATATTATCTATAAGATTATGAAGATATTAGTATGTATCAGTAGCGTCCCCGACACTACTTCGAAAATAAAATTTACTGATGAAAATAAGAAGTTCGACCCTACAGGAGTGCAGTTTATCATCAATCCTAACGATGAATTCTGTCTCACTAAGGCAATCTTACTTAAAGAAAAGTTAGGCGCTACTATCACCCTTGTGAATGTAGGCACCCAAGAAACAGAACCCGTATTGCGCAAGGCTTCCGCCATTGGTGCTGACGATATTATCCGTATTGATGCCACTCCTACTGATGCTTTTTTTGTAGCTACTCAGTTGGCTAAGGTAGCTAAAGAAGGAAATTACGACCTTATCATTACAGGAAAGGAGTCTATTGATTATAACGGCGGAATGGTGGGAGGATTTTTGGCAGGATTACTAAATCTACCCTTTATCAACAAATGCATAGGTTTAGATATCAATGGGACAGAGGTAACTGCTGAACGAGAAATAGACGGCGGTAAGGAAAAACTCTCCGCAACTCTTCCGTTAGTAATTGCGGGACAAAAAGGACTTACCCAAGAGAAAGACCTTCGTATACCAAATATGCGCAACCTAATGGCAGCTCGCACTAAAGTAATCACCGTGTTGCCTGCTGAAAATACAGATACGAGAGTAACAACCATAGGTTTTGAGAAACTTCCTGCCAAAAAACCTGTAAAAATGGTATCGGCTGATGATTTAGATACTCTTATTGATTTATTACACAACGAAGCTAAAGTAATTTAATAAAAAATGTCCATACTCATATATATAGATTCCGAAAACGGAAAAGTAAAGAAAAGTAGTTATGAAGTGGCTACTTATGCCAAAACTCTTGCTCAGAAACAAAATACCAAAATAGTAGCAGTAACTATCAACATTGATAATCCTGAAATGTTAGGCACTTATGGTATTGATAAAGTATTGAACGTAGCCGATGAAAAGCTACAACACTTTTCGGCGAAGGCTGTAGCACAAATATTACAACAGGCAGTGAAGAAAGAAGGGAGTACAACGGTGCTTTTCAGCGCCTCGTCGCAAGCCAAGAATATTGCCCCTTTATTAGCCATTTCTCTACAAGCAGGTTATGTACCTAACGCCATTTCACTCCCTGAAAACGATTTTACTATTAAGAGTAATGCCTTTTCTAACAAAGCCATAAGTTTAAACAAAATCACAACACCTATAAAAATAGTAGGATTAGCTCCTAATGCCTTCGGAGTAAAAGAAAATCCTACTCCGGCAATTGTAGAACCCTTCTCCCCTACCCTTTCAGATAGTGATTTCGATATAAAGACAATCGCTACCGAGAAGGCTACAGGAAAAGTACCGTTAGACGATGCCTCTATTGTGGTATCAGGAGGACGCGGATTAAGAGCCGCCGAGAATTGGTACATAATCGAAGATCTTGCCGAAGTACTCGGCGCTGCCACCGCTTGTTCTAAGCCTGTGGCCGATATGGGTTGGCGTCCACACGCTGAGCACGTAGGACAAACAGGGAAACCCGTTGCGCCTAACTTGTATATTGCCATTGGCATTTCAGGGGCTATACAACACTTGGCGGGGGTTAATGCCTCAAAAGTAAAGCTGGTTATCAACACCGATGCCGAGGCTCCTTTCTTTAAAGCTGCCGATTACGGCGTGGTAGGCGATGCTTTTGAAGTGGTTCCCAAGCTTATAGAAAAACTAAAAGCTAAACTTTAATATTTGTAATAACTTTTCACGGCTGGGAAATGCCCAAGAAACTGTGAAGATTTACAACAAATACAAAGAATACTATGCAGATAGCAAGAGAGACTTTTCAATAAACTAAACTGATGGGTTAATGGGTTAATTTGTTACTATAGTAATTGACTTTTTAGCTCATCACCTAATCAAAAAATTGAACAATGCCTTTATTTAAAAAAGACCCTTTCGGACATACACTTTTCGTAAAACGATGGCTCATCCGCGTTTTTGGTATCCTTACTCACAGCAGGTATGATGGTTTTAACCAACTGAAGATTGAGGGTTCGGACGTTATTCGCGAATTGCCACCACAGAATGTACTGTTCATTTCAAATCACCAGACTTATTTCGCCGACGTAACGGCTATGTTTCACGTGTTCAACGCAAGTCTTAAAGGTCGTAAAGATACCTTGGATAATATGGGCTATCTGTGGAACCCAAAACTCAACATTTATTACGTGGCGGCTTCCGAGACTATGAAATCAGGGATTCTGCCCAAAATATTAGGTTACGCAGGAGCTATACCGGTGAACAGAACTTGGCGCGAAAAAGGGAAAGAAATACACCGCGAAGTCCGCCAAGCCGACGTGGAAAACATAGGTATCGCCCTTGCCGATGGTTGGGTGATTACCTTCCCGCAGGGCACTACCTCGCCGTGGAAACCTATCCGCAAGGGTACTGCACACCTCATCAAGCAATACAAACCTGTGGTGGTGCCCATCGTAATCGATGGATTCCGTCGCTCGTTTGATAAAAAGGGAATAAATATCAAAAAGAAAGGAGTGCAACAATCGATGATTATCAAATCGCCTTTGCAAATAGATTACGAAAATGATACGGTTGAAGAAATTGTAGCTAAAATAGAAATGGCTATCGAACAACACGAATCATTCCTTAAAGTTAAGAAATTAGACGGTGAAGAAGCTCCTAAAACATTAACAACGCCACAACCTTAATTACTGATGATGATAGGGCTCATTACGGAGAATTGTAAAAGCACGGTAGAGTTGTTCTACAAAAAATAGGCGTATCATTTGGTGTGAAAAGGTGAGTTTGGAAAGTGACAACTTGCCATTAGCACGGTCGTATACTTCTTTTGAAAAACCATAAGGTCCCCCAATCACAAAGGTGAGTTGCTTGATGCCGGCATTCATTTTCTTTTGCAATTCATCGGCGAAAGCTACTGAAGTAAACTCTTTGCCACGTTCGTCTAAGAGTATCAGATGATGAGACGAAGCTACATTGCCGAGGATAAGCTCCCCTTCTTTTGCTTTTTGTTGCTCTTCCGATAGTGATTTGCTTTTCTTAATATCGGGCAAAAGTTGCAATTCAAAATTGATGTAATACGAAAGTCGTTTTTCATACATATCAATAAGCTGTTGCAAAGCAGAATTATCGGTCTTGCCCACCGCGAGAAGTTTGATGTTCATTATTTTTCAGGATAAAAGCTAAAAGGTAAAAAATAAAAATAAGGTTATAAATCACAAACAAATACTTCGATGTTTTTCCTTAAAAGTGTTTGCCTTATAAGTTTCTCAATTCTGTCCCAAGAGCCTCCTGCCAATCCGCAACCTATGCGAGGCATTTGCACTTTGGCATTTATTTCATAAGCAAAATCGGCTATTTGTTGCAAACCTTTTTTCACTGCCTCATAACGAATAGGCGGGTCACCGTTTTCATCTTTATATATGTTGTGTTGCCCAATGAGATTTGCAACCCATATCTTCTCTTCTACCGACACAAATTGTACCTCTCCCAAAGCAAAATTTCCCCCTTCTTTATACCATTGTTTGTATTGTTTTTCGGGGTATTTCCAGCGTTTGGAAAGTGCTAACACAAATCCCTTCCCCCAAGCGCCTATATCATTACAAATATGGGCGATAACAATGTTTCCTTCGGCTTGTGGCACCGTAGCATCTGCTTTTAAATAATGTATCATCGCTTAAATTTTTTGTTATTCTTTATCTATAAGTTTTGCCTTTGAAATAATTTTATCAAAACTATCTGCCACTTTATCAGTAGAGTCATCATCAAGCCAATATTCCCATACCGAAAAGTCAGTAAGGTCAAAATACAATCGGGCGTCATCGTGCGAGCTGCCAAAAGTAAAAGTATGTTCAGCATTAGGAGCCGAAAAATACTCAAGCAATTCCCATTGATAATAATCTCTGTTTATATAAGAAAACAAATTAGCAAAGCTCCAAAGCTCTATTTCTCTACCTTCATATTCATATAAACAAAAAAACTCAAATTGCGTAAGAACTTCCTTATAAGAATCAGGAAGATTAAGGTGTTGAATTCTTTTTAATTCAGAAGCTCTACTCATATATTATGGCTTTAACTATAATGGTACAAAGGTAATATTTTTTCTTATATTACAAAAATATCACTTCAAGCCGTCACACGCTGTGAAAACGAAAAGCAAAACTATTTTAACTCATCACATACGGTGAAAACGAAAAGCAAAACTATTTTAATTCATCACATATGTTGAAAACAAAAAGCAAAATGGCTTTACATCGTCGGCATTGGTGAAGAACAAAAGCAAAACTACTTTAAGCCGTCACAATCGATAGCGAAAAAAACAAAATAATTTTGAAATTTTTACATTACAAAATGAAACAGAATGATATTTTTTATTACCTTTGCCAAAAATAGTCGTGTAAAATCAATTCAATATTTATATTAGTAAGATATGAAAACACCCAAATTAGTAGTGTTGCACACCGCAAACCTACACAACGCAGAATTTAGTCAGTTTATTGCCCGCTTTTTTGAAGATTTTGCGGGCTCAGGTATTTCATTGGAGGCAGACGCTACGTTTAAAGAGCTGTACGAAAGTCTCAACACCAAAATACCGGTCTATAACAAGGCGCTTGAACAAGTGCGCGCGAAAGAAGAGTCTAAAAAAATATCAGAACTCGACAAGGTGCGTGATGCCGATGTGCAAGCCCTGAAAGACAGTATCAAGCCTTATCGCAACGCCAAAACAGAGGCTAAACAAAAAGCCTATCACGCTATTAAATTGGTTTTGGACGGTTATAAAGATGTGATAAAGGACACTTACGAAGAGGAAACCAACCGCGTGAAAACGCTTATCAGCACCCTCAAATCGGCACAATATCAGGCACAGGTAGAGACTCTGAAGATAGGCGAGTTTCTGGGTGAGCTGGAAACTTCTAACACGGCATTCAATGAGCTTTTCTCTCATCGTTCGCTTAAAGACCTTCAAAAAGAAGTGTATAGCGTAAAAGGATTGCGAAAAGAGCTCACCGATATTTACCAAAAACTTTCGGCTTACATCAATGCCAATGCACAAGTAAAACCCGATGAGTTTTTCGTAAAAACCCTCGAGGTGCTCAACAACAGCCGTAAATACTACGCCGATGTATTGGCACGCCGTAAGGCAGGAGGAAAGCCTTCTGCTGAAACGGTTAAAGGAACGGAGGCATAAAAAGTTGCCTACAATCTCCTCCGATATCCATATTGTTAGGCTTATAAATTGTTCTCCTTCAGGGGAACAGAAGCAATTTACTAAAATCAATTTTCATTTTTAAATAAAATAAAAACATATGAAAAAACTTATCTTTTCGGCACTTATTGCCACAGTTCTATTTGTTTCCTCTTGTGGGAAAGATAACGAAGAAGAAGATAGTCGTTCCCTTTTAGGTACGTGGTATTTTGTCTCACTCACCGTTAAGGATACCGACCATTACCTCGCTAATAAATGCGCACAAGACAGCGAAGTAGCATTCTCTGAAACCGACTACACACATCTGGCTGTGAGTCTGCTATCCAATGGCAATTGTGATAGGAATATCACTAACCACACCTATACTACCGAAGGCAACGTAATTAATTATGTCAATAAGGAGAATAATCAAAAGGGCAGTATGGAGTTTCATATCAAAAACAACGTACTTTCTCTCTCCTACCCAAGTGCTAACGCTAATGGGAAGAAAGATACCTATGTATATAGGCGAAAAGATACTCACGACCCCGCCGTAGGCAAATGGTTTTTAAAGAAAGTAGAGACACACGGAAAAACTATTGACGCCTCTCGCGACGATTGTTATAAAAAAGGCTTTTTGCGAATAGACCGTTTTAGAATCTCCACTCATTTTGCATTTCCTAATGCACAAACAGGCGGTTGTCGCGAAATTGATGACACTCGCCAGTGGATAAATATCGGTGGAAAATATTATCAGGCAGATGACAACAAAAAAGCCACTACAAACATCGCTTTTGAGCTGATAGACGGAGGGAATACCATAAAAGTAACAAATAATAACGAACGTTATTATTATAAAAAGTAATGGATTAGGGAAAAACTTACTTTCCTTAATTCCTACCAAAGAAGGGAGGGAGCAATATTAATTTTACTTATCAATAATTTATTCGTAACTTTGTAAAAACAATTTGATATGTCAGTAATAACCCTATTAGAAAGGGCGCAACGTATCAACAATGCGATGCCCGCACGTATGGCTCAGCGTCCGCAAGTGAGTGAAACCGTAATCCCCGAAAAGGAATTTATCACTGTAAAGCAAGCGAAGGAAAAATTTAAAATTCCTATCTATCTTAATGACGACGACAAACTATTGCTCCTCAAAGGCGATGTGCTGGTAAAAGGCAACATCACCCGCCAATGGACGGAAGACCTTATGGAAGGCTTACACTGGGAAGGCGATGCTTATGGTATCTTTATCGATGGAAATCTTACCGTTGCAGGTGATATTTTAGACGATAATTACTTGCATCTAAGGGTATCGGGCAACGTAATTTGCGATTATCTCTTTACCTATAACGGTGCTATCTTCATAATGAAAGACCTTTATACTACCTTTGGTCTGTATGGCGAGTATAATGATGGTATGCTCGATGTATTAGGCAATACCAATGCGCCGTATTTCGTAGAAGTTGGACACTATATGCCCGACAAAAGTAAGGTTACTGAGTTTATATTCGTAGAAGCCGAAAACGAAACAGAACAAGAGGATTGCTATCTTCACGACCCTGAAACAGGCTATTTGGAAGAAAGCTGGAAACTCCTTAGACAAGAAGTTTGGGAAGAAAATGAGCTTTTCTCTTATTTCTCTGTCAATCGTTTCTTTCAGTTGGTAAAAAACGGAGAAAATCCACTTATCAGCGTAGATACTTATAAAAAATAATTTGTTATGAACCTCTCTAACCTTCCCTATCGAACTACTTCTTATGACGAGATTGCCGATGAGCTACCTGAGTCGTCTCTCTACAAAGAGCATTATGACACTCATTGGCGAAATCGCGTTATCGTGATTGACGGCGACTGGATTTTGAACGAACCTTTAGATTTAGACGCTGTCGATGAGCTTTCTCCTTACTACAACCCCGATGACTACGATTCTCTGCCCCTTTTTATCCTCGTAAAAGGCAATATGCAGGCTACCAATATCTACAATGGCGAAATCTGCGGCTCTTGCGGATTAGTGGTTTTGGGCAATCTCACTGCCGAAAATATAGTGGTCGGTGGGCAAGAGATTTTCGTAGGCGGTGATTTGCGCGTTTCGGGATTCTATTGGGGCGATTACAATCACGGAAGCCTTACCGTGATGGGGCATATCAGCATTTACGTGTTCTTGGAAACTGATTACAATCACGATAACAAGCGTTTTGAAGAAAGACGCAATGCCGATATTACCGAATACCTCACCGATGATGATTACGAAGGGCTTTTGTTAGGGGAAAAGCTCGTTTCTTACTTAAAACCCGAATTTTCTTTTGCGTTAGACGATATTTTAAAGATAGATTATATCCCTTGGAGCTGGAAATGCTGGATAAACGATGATATATTCCCTGCTTTAGCCAAAGGTGAAACTATATTCGTAAGCCCTGAAGAAACACAAAAACGTCGCGATGAAATTAGCAAAAAACAAGTGCATCTGTTCCCTAATACCGATATTTCGATAGAGAATTTACTTCGTTTTACCTATCCGCCCCTCTTCTCGCTTGTATGTAAACCTGACAAAAATAATAATCCGCGTTTTGAAATGTGGGACGACAATGATGTATTTTACCGCATCCTTTACGACCCTGATTACGATGCTCATTCTGTTTTTATTCAAAACGATGAAGAATATGGTGTGCTTGCCCAAGTATATAAAGGCGAGTTGCACACCTCAATCAATACTTTTACTGATGAGGGAGTGATTGATATGACTGCAACATCACATCCCGCACATTTTGCGTTCTTAGAAAAAGAGTTTGCTTACTTTTGCAGGCGTTATGAAGAGCTCATCAACAGTCGCATCTACTATCTTTCAAAAGTGAACGAAGCAAACTTCAAGTCGCTTTTAGCCAATGGAAGACTTCAAGATTTCTACGCACAAAAAGGAAAGAATGCTGATGGCTACATAACGCTTCAAAAAGATGATTTCATACTAAAAGTAAGTAACGAAGAGACAACTTCTGCGAGAATTAGCCTCGGTGAGCACAGCAAATACAATGAGGACGGCTCTGTTGCTTATCTGTACTTTCATTATGAGTGGAATGCAGAAAGAAATTGCGTGCTACTCATCAACGAAGACGAAAACGGTGAGGAATATGAATTGAATTTTGGCAATACCCCTCGATATTATCGCGCAATGATATATTTCAGGAAGTTGCAACTATTATTCCCACCCGCGGAGGAGCGAAACAACAGGGTGATATCCTTTCCCGACGGGAGATTTTAATAATACCAATAGAGACAAGAGATACAAATAACATTTAAAATTGAACTATTATGAAAACATTTATTTTCGGGCTAATATTTGGGATATTCTCAGTGCACGCACAGCAATATCAATTGGATAGTATAAACCATATAGGTTATAGGGTAGATTCGCTCAGTAGTGCCTATCAAGTTACAGATTGGCAACGTTATAACGCTAAAAAACATTTATTAGTAGTAGGCGATAACCACATTTTCCCCCATCGTTACGCTACCAAAACTGTTATTAAGAATGACAAAGAAGGCAATGAGATTTATAATGTTTTTTACCGCCAAGATTCTTTGAGTAAAAGATGGATAGCAATCCAGAAAGATGAAACTAAGAGAAAGAAAAATAAACTCATCAATATTAGTTACCTCAATGAAAATGGCAAAAAGTTATCCCCTAGTAGCAAACGCATTAGCAAAACAACAGGTCGCATCACCAAAACTGTGTATTACAAATATCTCAATAAGCGTTGGCTTAGAAATACTCGCAATACTTATACCGAGAATGAAAAAGGACGTACAGTGCTTTCTGTTGATGAAATTTGGGATAGTGACATCCAGCAGTGGCAAGGCGACAAGAAAATTGTACGAAAGTTTGAGAATGATACGCTCCTTAAAGAAGAGATTACTTATACTTTTGGGAATAATGAGTGGTATGAAGACGAAAAAACAGAGTATATTCACCCTAATGAGAATGAAAGAACCTCTATACAGTATGTTTATAGAGAGGATGGGTGGCTACCTACGCAAAAAATCACTTATACAGAAGATAAGACAAACAGAATTTTCACTAATATAGCACAAGTTTGGGATAAAGAGCAAAACAAATGGCAGAATCAGAGTAGACTCACTGATATATTGGGCGAAAACAACCAGAGTACCTCTATTACTTCAGAGAATTGGAATAAAAAGACCCAAACATACGAGATATACTATACTAATAAGTACCGCTATAACAAAAACAATGAGCTTATTGAGTATTTATTCATCAAACCAAACGAAGAAGAAGGGAGAAGTATTTTTGAGTATGACAACGAAGGCAATCTGCTGAAAGAAACGAGATATAAACGCACTTCATCAGCGCAAAAATGGCAACCTACTGACCTTATTGAAAATACGCTATCCTCTATTTTATTTAAGGATATTTTAGATAAAGGATTTTTAAGCAATTCGGCGGGAAGAATAGGCAAAAAAGCCCTCAGTGAACAAAAACTCTACCGATATATAGATGGCAAATATTTGCTTTACAGTCATAAAAAGTTTTATTATTCTAAAAGGTAATTGTATATTAAAAAATACCCTACACTTTACATTCCGTAAAGTATAGGGTATTAACATAACCAATTACAGGGTATCAGCATACCCTTTACCATTAACCATATTAGAAAAAGAATCTTTCTTTTTCTCCTCTTTCGTTCAGGAATTCTAACGAGTTGCGATTGCGTGAAGAAAGGGTAGACATTATATTTTTCAATTCATCTACATCTTTAATGGTTTTTCCATTCACTGAAAGCAACACTTTTCCTACTATATTGATATTGTTGTACTCATAAAACTGACCTGCAGCAGTAACCTTCACTCCATTTTTAGTTTTAAATCGCTTGTGGTCGGCTTCTGAAAGGTTTTTCACTTCCAAACCTAAGGATTGTATTACATAAGTAGTGTTTTTCTTGAGGGTAATATTGGCAGTGCGTTCTTTACCTTCGCGTACATAAGTTACTTTTAGCATATCGCCAGGACGTTTAGAAGCGATGTGACCACTAAGGTCAGAGTATTTATGTATCTTCACATTATCGATTTGCTTGATAATGTCACCTTTTTTAAGTCCGGCAGCTCCTGCTCCTGATTCATCATCTACAGAATCCACATAGAATCCTTCAGTTTCTTTGACGTTGAGTTTTTTGGCTACTTCAGAGTCTAATCCTTGTCCGCGTACGCCCATCACCCCACGTTGCACGTTCCCGTACTCTATAAGGTCTTCCACCACTTTCTTAGCAATATTGCTAGGCACTGCAAACGAGTAGCCCATATATACCCCTGTAGTAGATGAGATTGCGGTATTGATACCAATGAGGTCGCCATTGAGGTTTACCAAAGCTCCCCCACTGTTTCCCATATTCACCACGGCATCGGTTTGTATAAACGATTCTATTTTATCGCTACCGCGCTCGCTGATATTACGCGCTTTTGCACTGATGATTCCCGCAGTAACGGTAGAATTTAAGTTAAAAGGATTCCCTACCGCGAGGACCCATTCGCCTACTTGCGTATTATCGGAGTCCGCAAAAGTGAGGAAAGGTAGTTTTTCGTCGGCTTCTATTTTCAGTAGGGCAATATCCGAAGAAGCATCTGTGCCTATAAGTTTAGCAGTATAAGTTTTATTGTTGTTGAGAGTAACCTCCAAAGTAGTAGCATTGGCAATCACGTGGTTATTCGTTACTATATAGCCATCGGGGGTAATGATAACCCCAGAACCTGTACCTACTTGGGTTTGTTCGCCACCTCCATTACCGTAAAAAAGGTCGAAGATAGAGGTAACGCCTCCTTGTGATTTTACAGTGTTCTTCACGTGCACTACACTATTCACCGTTTTGTTAGCCGCTTCCACAAAGTTGGTTTCACCTGCTACCGTTCTTTCAGGAGTAGTGTGATTAGTTTGCACCAAAGCAGGACGTGAGAGCAACTCAAGTGCTTCTTGTTTGGCATCGTGTTTATCTATAAAGAGTTTATACCCTCCTAAGGTCATAGCCCCGCCGAGGAAGGCAGTAGCTATCATTGTTGCATAATTTTTCATCATATTCTTTGTTTTACTAATTTGTTTTATATCGTAAAACGATTAGGCAACAACTGTGCCATTTTAATGACCAACGGTAAAAGATTCTTTAATTTTCTCTACTTCAGCACCTATATCACCTGCTCCTACAGCAAGTAATAATTTTGGTTGTTTTTTAAGCAATAAAGGTATCAATTCTGCTTTGCCTACCAATATTTTCTGTTTAGCTGTCACTTTGTCTAACAATACTTGTGAGCTAATACCTTCAATAGGCAGCTCTCGAGCTGGGTAAATGTCCAATAAAACTACATCGTCAAACTGTGATAGGCTTTTTGCAAAATCGTCTAAAAAGTCACGTGTACGGGTGAACAAATGGGGTTGAAAGACAATAGTTTTAGGAGTGTGTGGGTACATCTCCTCTACCGCTTGGAACAACGCATTAATTTCCGAAGGGTGATGTGCATAATCGTCTATAAAGGCAAAGTTGTCTTCCTTGATAATATATGAGAAACGCCTTTTCACACCTTTGAATGTAGCCAAATGAGGGAGTAACTTTTCAGGGGCAAATCCTGCTTTTACCGCCATCGATACGGCTGCTAAGGCATTGAGTAGATTGTGTCTTCCTGGCTTCAATAAAGTATAGTCTTTATAGACGCCTCCTTTATAATGAAAATCAAAATGGTAAATACCATTCTTTACCGTTATATTTTGGAAAGTATAATCGGCATTATCTTCCAATCCATAGGTCTCACCTTCTATATCTAAACCATTGCGCACTATAAGACTTCCACCTGGTTTTATCTTACCTGCAAACTCTCTAAAACCTTCTATCAAGTGTTCTTTATCGCCATAAATGTCGAGATGGTCGGCATCCATAGAGGTGATACAAGCTATATTGGGCGAGAGTCGCAAGAAGGAACGGTCGAACTCATCGGCTTCTGCCACAGTGTACTCACTGCCTTTCAGTACTAAGTTGCTGTTGAAGTTTTCAGCAATCCCTCCTAAAAACGCACTTACTGAGGCTCCTGCTTCCACTAATAAATGGGCGAGAATACTTGAAGTAGTGGTCTTACCGTGCGTACCTGCCACTGCAAGGCAGAATGTATTTTTGGTGATAAACCCTAATACTTCCGAGCGTTTTACTACTTCGTAGCCATTTTGCTGAAAATAGTTTAATTCCTTATGGTCTTTGGGTACGGCAGGTGTATATACTACCAGCGTAGTGCGCTTGTCTTTAAAAGAGGCGGGAATAGCATTTACATCATCGGTAAAATGTACTTTTATACCTTCTTTTTCGAGCATTTCAGTAATTTCAGTGGGGGTACGGTCATAACCACATACCTTTTTGCCATTGGCATTAAAATAACGAGCAAGGGCAGACATTCCTATGCCCCCTATGCCTATAAAATAAACGTTCTGTATAGGTTGTAAATCCATTTGTATAAAATGTGAAGTAAGAGGTAAGAGTTTTTAATTCTTCACTCAATTACCTCATAATTTTTTAGTTTCTATTAGCTTTTTTGAAGCATCGTATTTGCGAACTTCCTTTTTCTTAGTATCAGTTACAGTATAATTGTCTAATTTTCCATTCTTGTAGATGGAAACAGTAGTCTCTTTTGTACTGCGGTCTTCACAAGTTTTTTGGCTAATTACTCCTTTGTCATAAGTTTCACGACAATTGCCGTTTTCAGTAACATACCATTTTTCAGTAATTTTCCCAATAGGGTCATATTTAGTAGTGATTTTGCTATCCACTTGGTCTAATTTCAGCTTCCCATTTTGGTAAAATTCCTTTGTAGTACTCTTGATTGTATTCACTTCTTTGCTGGGGTTGCCATTCTTGTGGTAAGTAGTAACTACCTGGTCGGCTCCTTCCTTCAAGTCGGTGTGTATTTCTATCTTTTGGGCAAGCTTACCAGCGTGGTCAAACACGTGTCCTTCAATAATGTTCCCTTTGAAGATGTTTTTCTTGCGCAATCTACCTTCGGTATTGAATATGTGTATTTCCGAGAGCTTCCCATTGGCGAAGATATAGGTAGATTTTAGGTTTTTTTCCTTGTTTTCAAACTGCCCTTCACCTACAAACTGTCCGTTGTTGCCTATCTCGAATTCAAAGCGCTGTTCATCGTTGTCAATAACGTAATTCCCTTTCGGCAGAGCTACCTTTCGCGTCATATACGCTTGGCGAATCATATCGCTATTAATACCTGCCGAATTACCCGATTTAAGGTTTCTTTGTAACTGCAAATATGCGTCGTAATTCACGTATTCCTTCACTTCCACGATACCTCTTTTAAATTCATCGCTTTTAGTATCTATAAAAAACTGTTTTCCCAATTGGTTTTGCGCAAAAGTAAATGCGGCACACCCCAGTGCTATAAATGTAAAAAGTCTCTTCATCTGTTTTAATTCTTATTTTCTAAGATAATGTTTACTATTTCTTTAGTAGCATTAGGCAAAGCCAACGTCTTAATGTGTTGCGAAAGGCTCTGCTGTTTTGCCTCATCGTTTATGAGTTCGGTAAAAGTAGTAGCAAAAGTAGTGCCTAAATCAGTTTCGCGTATCAAAATAGCAGCCTGTTTTTGCTCAATAGCTCGTGCATTTTTGGTCTGGTGGTCTTCTGCCACATTGGGCGAAGGAATAAATATCACAGGTTTCCCCACTACACACAATTCGCTCACCGAGCTGGCTCCTGCGCGAGAGATAATTACGTCGGCAACAGCATAAGCCAACTCCATTTTGTCAATAAAAGCTAAAACTTTCACTCGCTCGCTTTCATATTTCTTGTACTCTTCATAATACAGTTTGCCACACTGCCATAACACTTGTACCCCAAGTTTTTCAAATAAAGGCAACTGCTCTTCTACCAGCTGATTGATACGCCTAGCTCCCAAACTACCCCCTAATACCAACAACGTTTTTTGCTCAGGGCTCAGCTGAAAATATGTCAGTCCTTCTGTGCGGTGCTTTGCTATATCCAAGAGCCCACCGCGAATAGGATTACCTGTTTTTACGATTTTCTCTTTGGGAAAGAACTGTTCCATTGCATCGTAAGCCACACATATTTTTTTTGCTTTTTTAGAAAGCATTTTGTTGGTAATACCTGCATACGAATTCTGTTCTTGAATGAAAGTAGGAATACCCATTCCGCCTGCTACTTTCACCACAGCACCGCTAGCAAAACCTCCGGTACCTATTACGGCATCGGGTTTAAAACGCTTGATAATGCTCCGAGATTTCAGCAAGCTACTGATGAATTTTAATGGAAATAGCAAGTTCTGCAAGGTAATTTTACGCTGAATGCCCGAAATCCAAAGCCCTTCAATAGGATAACCCGCCTGTGGTACCTTTTGCATCTCCATACGGTCTTTGGCGCCCACAAACAGAATGTCGGCATCTGGAATACGTCTTTTCAATTCATCGGCAATAGCGATAGCAGGAAAAATATGCCCGCCTGTACCTCCTCCTGATATGATAAACTTTTTCATTTCTCGTTCTAATTTGGTGCAAAGGTACGCAAATCTTCACAAAAAGCAATATTATTTAAGCGTTTGCTTAATACTGCTGTTGATAGCCTTAAAAACTTCACTGTTTTGATGAGGCACACAGTCCTGTACCCAATACCACCAAAAATAACCGCCCACGTAGTTCTTTACATATTTAGGCATCGAATAATAGTGCTTAGCCCTTTCCACTTTACTCTGTACAGGGGGCTCTTTATAATCCTTATTGCCACACTCCCCTATGCCCAATTTAACACTCGGAAAAATAGACTCTAAATTGTTAAATACCTCTTGCCAATTAGGCTGGTAATTGTCGTTATCATCTTCGTAATAGCTTACTAACACGTAATCCAACTGCTTTTTCATATCTTCTGGGATATATCTTTTTAGCCAATCCTCCATCGTCACCTTTTGGTCACCTGGTTTAAAATAGTAGCTCACAAGCACTGTTTTCGCATTTTTACTGCGGATAAACTTATAAGCACCATAGGCTTTATCGGCAATAAATTGAGGGTTGTCACCCATCCAACCTTCTCCGTTAATTTCATTGCCCACTTCCCAAAAATCCGTATATGCCGAGAGTTCTTTATACGAATCCTGAAATCTCTTTACATAACTATCTACGTTAGTGTATTTTTTCATATCTTCTGAATCGGCAGGTGTTGCCATCACATAAGCTACTTGATGAACAGCCGAAAAAAGCGGTTTGTAATTAGCTATCGCTGTACCCTTGGACATCACAATGCGCACCGTAGGCTTTACAGGCATCGCCTTGATAGCACTTACAATCTGCTGAACAGTAACTCCGGTTTCCTCCCAACTGTCGTCTATAGTAATGCCATACAAATAGGCATTCGTAGGGGTATTAGGTTTGGGATTATCAGGCTTGGGTTTGTCTGGAATTGGCTTATCAGGGGTAGGTTTATTAGGGTCTGGTTGGGGAACTTCGTCATTGTTTTTATGGCAAGCTATAAAAACGATTGCCATACATAGGTATAATATTCTTTTCATTTGTTAAACAATTTTATTCTGAAAGTGCAAAGGTACTATTTTTATTGCAAACTGCTTCAAAAAATCATCTGAAAAATCAAAATCTACCCTTTCCCTCTCAGCTTTCGCATTTACCCCATTCTTTCTTCGCTTTAATGTTAAGAGTTTTACCAAAATTTGAAACTTTGGCAAAGTTGAAGCCTTCCACTAACCTTCTTTTTATCTCTATTTCAACTCTAACTTACCTTCGCTGATTGTTCGTTCTTTATTCGTCTTTTGTTCGTCTTTTGTTCGTTATTTGTTTATCTGCCCGTGCGGCTCGCACCGTCTTTTGTTCGTCTTTTGTTCGTCTTTTGTTCGTCTTTTGTTCGTCTTTTGTTCGTCTTTTGTTCGTCTTTTGTTCGTCATTCGTTCGTCTTTTCTTCGTTCATTGTTCGTCTTTCCTATAAGCTCTCCATATCTACATTATTTCATTCTCTCGCCCCCATTTGTTAATTCTCAAATTTGCTAATTTGCTAATTACACCTGCCTGTGCTACTCGCACCGTCTTTTGTTCGTCTTTTCATTATCTGTCTGTCGTGCTACGACTGCCCGTGCGGCTCGCTTTGCCTATCGTGCTACGACCTCGCATCGGTTTTCTTTTAAAGCTTGTCCCCCTTCGGGGGTTCGGGGGCTTTCGCCACACTGTCACTTGTCATTGATTTGGTATTTTTGACAAGGTTGAAAGCTCCCAATAGTCTCTTTCTTATCTCCATTATATCCTTATTTTGAATTTGTTTTTTGTTCATTCTTAAACCAATGTAGACCCACTGTAGACCCACTGTAGACCCACTCTTTATTCATCTATCCTATAAGCTTTGTATAAGCCTCCACCTAATTAACCATTAACCACTAATCATTAATCACTAATAAAAAACCTCCAAAAAGCTATTCGCTTTTTGGAGGTATTCTTATTTTTATCGTACTTTTTACTAATAAAACAGTTTATTTAATAGGCGTTTTAGGCAAGGTAACTTCTCCTGGGTCTTTCCAAAGCCCATCTTTGATAGCTCTTTTTTTAGCCGCTTCAGCACGTTTCTCGCTATCAGGGTGTGAACTCATCATCTTTTGGAATTTACTTTGGGTTGCTCCACCTGAAAGCAAAGCCAATTTCTTAAATGCTGTATAAACAGCCACCACATTATAACCGTGTTTCTTCATAAAATTGTAAGAATATTCATCGGCTTGTGATTCTTGTTTTTTACTGTGTTTAGCATCAAGCATAGCATTAGCCATTTCACCCAATTCAGTGTCGCTTAGTTTTCTTACAACCCCCGAAGCCGAGCTTGCAGCATCTTGTGCAGCAGCACGCATATAAGCAGATTTGATAGCATCTTTAGTGTCCTCATTCTTCACGTGACCTATTTCGTGACCGATAACTGCCAATAATTCATCATCAGTCATCAAATCCATCAACGATGAAAACACACGCACACTCCCATCAGCACAAGCAAACGCATTGATATCGGTTACCAGATACACTTTGTAATTGAGCTTCAAACCGTCCTCATTTTGGTGTTTCCCAAACACACGATTCAAGCGTTTAGTATACGGACTGTTTTTGCCTGCTACCGGATTATGAGCATCCATCCAGTCTACTGATTCCTTTGAAAGCCTTTTAGCATCTTCATTAGTAAATGATAAAGCTTGTGCTCCTTTTGTAACGGCACTTGTGGCTTTCCCTAAATTGATTTTTTGAGCTTGTCCCATAGAAAATACTCCTATAGACATTGCAATTAAGATAAAATTTTTCATTTGAAATTCTTTTAATAATAATGGCGCAAATTTATGCTTTTCTATGGTTAAAACAAAATATTTTTATATTTTTCTTTCGCATTAATATTTTTTTTCGTACCTTTGCCCGCAGTGTAGAAGACTGCCTTTTTTCCTGATAGGGAGAAATGGAATAGCTTTTGTTACTACCCAACTATTTAATACAAAACAAGAGGAGATTTTATGAACGATAACTTTTCACCAAGAGTTAAAAGGATATTCACATATAGCAAAGAAGAAGCCATTCGCTTAGGGCAATCTACGGTAGGCACTGAGCACTTTGTGTTAGCCATATTGCAAGAAGGTGAAGGTAGTGCAATCGATTTAATGCACAGTTTAAATATCGATATGGAAAGACTGCGCCAAAACATCCACACGCTCACTTCTGCACGTGGTCTCAACCCTCCTAACTTCAATGCCGTTCATTTCACCGTACAAGCCGAAAGAGCAATGCAGGCTACTTACTTAGAAGCAAAACGTTCTCAGAATGATATGATTAATACAGCTCATCTATTACTAAGCATTTTGCGTAACGAAAACGACCCTACTACTAAAGTTTTCAACAAGCTAGGCGTAAATTATGAAGTAGCAAGAGATAAATTCCAACCCATACGCGACGATAATTATCAAGTCTCATCTCCCACCGATGAAGTTGATGAATACGACCGAGACTATAGTTTACCTCACGAAAACAAATCGGGTTACAAAGGTCAGCAACCCAATCAAGGGGGGCAATATGGGCAACGAAAACTCACTGTGTTAGATAACTTTGGTAGAGATTTAACTGCTTTAGCCGAACAAGGCAGTTTAGACCCCGTAGTAGGTCGCGAGAAGGAAATAGAACGCGTATCCCAAATATTGAGCCGCCGTAAGAAGAATAACCCAATACTCATCGGTGAACCTGGTGTTGGTAAAAGTGCCATCGCCGAAGGATTAGCTTTGCGCATTATTCAGAAAAAAGTGGCACGAGTATTGTATAACAAACGTGTGGTAACACTCGATTTAGCTTCGTTAGTAGCTGGAACTAAATATCGCGGACAATTTGAAGAACGCCTTAAAGCCATAATGAGTGAACTCGAAAAGAATAAAGATATTATTCTTTTTATTGATGAAATTCACACCTTAGTGGGAGCTGGTGGTGCCTCAGGTAGCTTAGATGCCTCTAATATGTTTAAACCTGCCTTAGCACGTGGTGAAATACAATGTATTGGAGCTACTACCTTAGATGAATATCGCCAATCTATTGAAAAAGATGGCGCCTTAGAACGCCGTTTCCAAAAAGTAATCATCGAACCAACAAGTGTAGATGAAACCATACAAATTCTTCGCAATATAAAAGGAAAATACGAAGAACATCACAACGTAACCTATACCGATGAGGCTATTGAGGCTTGTGTAAAGCTCACTAATCGTTATCTTACCGACCGTTATTTGCCCGATAAAGCTCTTGATGCCTTAGACGAAGCGGGTGCAAGAATACATATTATGCAAGTAAAAGTTCCACAATATATCGTGGAATTGGAAGAACGTTTAGAACAAGCTACTCAAGCCAAAAACAGAGCTGTTTCACGTCAGCAGTTTGAAGAAGCTGCCCGTTTGCGCGATAACGAGAAAATTATCGAAAATTCATTAGTCGAAATGAATAATAAATGGGACGAAGAATCTAAACAACACCGTGATGTAGTAACTGCCGACCATATTGCCGATGTAGTCTCAATGATGAGCGGCGTACCTGTAAACAGAATTGCTCAAACTGAAATGAGCAAACTCTCAGGATTATCCGAGATAATGAAATCCAAAATCATTGGTCAAGATGAAGCGGTAGAAAAGGTAGTAAAATCTATCAAACGCAATCGTACAGGCTTAAAAGACCCGAATAAACCTATAGGTTCTTTCATCTTTTTAGGACAAACAGGAGTTGGGAAAACACAACTCGCTAAAGTGCTTGCCAAAGAACTTTTTGATTCAGAAGAAACAATGGTACGCATTGATATGAGTGAGTATATGGAGAAGTTCTCAGTTTCTCGTCTCATAGGAGCTCCTCCAGGGTATGTAGGTTATGAAGAAGGCGGTCAGCTCACCGAGAAAATACGTCGCAAACCTTATTCTGTGGTACTTTTAGATGAGATAGAAAAGGCACACCCCGATGTTTTCAATATGCTTTTACAAGTGCTTGACGATGGTTTCTTAACTGATAGTTTAGGACGAAAGATTGATTTTAGAAATACTATCATCATTATGACCTCTAATATAGGAGCTCGTCAAGTAAAAGATTTTGGGCAAGGTGTTGGTTTTGGCACTTCAGCAAGAATAGCCCAATCCGAAGCTAATGAGAAATCTATTGTCGAAAATGCTTTGAAAAAGGTATTTGCTCCTGAGTTTCTAAACCGTATTGACGATGTGATTACTTTCAATCCTCTTAGCAAAGAAGATATCTTTAAAATTATCGATATTGAACTTTCTAAACTGTACTCACGTATCAACGATTTAGGCTATGGAGTACAACTCAGCCAGAAAGCAAAGGAATTCATTGCAGATAAAGGCTATGACAAACAATATGGTGCTCGACCTTTGAAACGCGCTATTCAGAAATATGTAGAAGACATATTAGCCGAAGAAATAGTATCTAACCAAGTGCACGAAGGCGATAGCATTCACTTTGATTTAGATGAGAAAGGAGAAAACCTCATAATAACGCAAAAAGAACTTATTTAATAACATCAACCTTTTGAACTTTTAGGTGTTTCCCCAAAGTTCAGAATTTAAACGCTCAAATTACTATGTACGTATTAAGAATTTTAGGTTTATTTACACTACTACTCAGCTTATCTTCCTTTTCAGAGGCAGTAAAGAATACCGAAAAGAGTGTAGTTGTAAATACAGCTACCACAAAGGCTGTGGAAAATAAGAGCAAGCCCAAAAAGAAAACATTTTCTCCTCCTAAGAAAGGGAAAAAAGCTACCGCCAGAGTGGCTTCAACAGCTAAAAAACGTCATAAGTTACCTCCTAAACGCAGTGTAGCTCATCATTCTGCTAAAAAGTCTGTAAAAAAAGCTCCTGTTAAGAGAGCTTTAGCTATAACTGATAAAAAGAAAAAGCCTGTAAAAGCAGATATAGCTGTTGCTAAGAGTAAGAGATATGCTCCTAAAAAACACACCGGTAATAAAGCCCTAAAACAATACGCTGAGAATACTCTCGCAGACACTGAATTGGAAGACGACTTAGAAGACGAAGAACTATTTGAGGAACCTGAAAGCTATGAAACTACCGATATAGCGCTTACTGCACTCTCTAAAAGTAAAGCAGATACCAAACAACAGAAAGTATTATTAGATACAGCTTTCTCATATTTAGGAACTCCTTACAGACACGGAGGTGTTACGCGTAATGGTATGGATTGTTCTGGTTTTGTAAGTACTACTTTCAAATCTATTTCAGTACCATTATCTCGCTCCTCACAAGAAATGGCTACACAAGGAACTAAAATTGACTTAGAAGATGTAAAAGTAGGCGATTTACTTTTCTTCAGAACGACTAGGAAAAGCAGAATATCACACGTAGGTATGGTAGTAGATATAGATGGAGATATTAAATTCATACACTCTTCCTCTAAAAGAGGAGTTGTGATTTCTTCATTAAGTGATGAATATTACAAGAAAACATTTCGTATGGCAAAACGTGTAATGTGAGATTTGTAAATACTCCCATATTAACTATCTTATTAGGACTCATAGGAGGGATTGCTATTACTGATGTAATAGCTCCCTCTTTTTTATTTGCAATAAGTAGTTGTATATGCTTACTGCTCACTTTGGCAATACATCAGTTTTTAGCTACCAAACGATATACTTTTCGTCACGGAATTGTAATACACGTAGGTCTCACTTCTGTAGCAGTGGGTATACTGATAACGATCCTTCATACCCCCACCTATAACCCTAAGCATTACACACAAAAACTAAATGCCAATGAATATTACACTTTAGAAGCTGACATAATAGAGCAAACTTCACAAACAGATTACGGTACTACCTTTAAAGCCGAGCTCTTAACGGCTAACCATACAAGTACAGAAGGAAAAATTCTGTGCTTTTTCCCTTCTAAAACAATTACCGATGATGTGAAAACATTAGCTCCAACAGATAGATTGGTTTTTGTAGGCAAATATACTCCTATATCTCCTCCTAAAAATCCATATCAATTCAACTATAAACGGTATATGGAGCGAAAAGGTGTATATGGGCGAACAGAAGTAGTTGCTTTTTCTGTTGTAAAAAATAATACAACAGGTTTTATGGGGAGTATTGCGAGAACACGCTCTCATTTAGCTATTGTAATAGACAAATATTTTAATCAAGAGTCTTCTGCTCTGTTAAAAACACTACTCTTAGGAAAACGCACTGATTTAGATAACGAAGTCTATCAACATTATGTTGATGCGGGAGCGGTGCATATCTTAGCTATTTCGGGATTACACGTAGGGATTATTACTGCTATACTCCTTTTACTACTGCAAAAGATGCCCAATTTAGGTTTTTATCGTCCATTGCGATACTTTATACTATTAGCAGGCTTATGGGCTTTTGCTTTCATAGCAGGCGCCTCTCCTTCGGTATTGAGGGCTACTGTAATGTTCAGCTTTGTAGGATTGAGCACTCTTATACGCAGGAAACAAGGCAGGTTTGATGCGTTAATGCTCTCAATGTTATTCCTGTTGCTTATCAATCCTTACTATTTGTATGATGTAGGCTTTCAGCTGAGTTATGCAGCGGTATTTTCTATAATGAAATTCTACCCTGTGATGCGCAAATGGTGGCAACCTGAGAATAAATACTTACAATGGATATGGTCACTATTTTTGGTAGGATTATCTGCTCAAATAGTAGTTTTACCTATCAGTTTGTACTATTTTCACCAGTTTCCTATATTGTTTTTCGTTTCTAACTTGGTAGTAGTACCTTTATTACAACCTATACTCATAGGAGGTATCATTGCCCTATGTTTGGGAAGTTTTGGTATTTTGCCTTATGCCATAGTCTTCGTCTTAGAAAAATTAATCGCTTTAATGAACTTTTTGGTAGCATTTATAGCCCATCAAGAAACGTTTATCATACGCAACATACCTTTTACTACTCCCCTACTTCTTTCTTCCTTATTGACGGTGTTCATACTCATTGTTTTTGTACATTATAGGAAATACAAAGTATTGGTAGCACTTCTCTTATCTGTTATTTTATTTCAAGGGGTACTTTTCTATTACAAATATCAATTAGAAACTACTGAAGAAATGCTAGTTTTCAGCAAATATAAACAGAAAGTAATCACTATTAGACAAGGTGATAAACTAAGTATCTATCAAACAGATACAATTTCTCCTGACCCTGTAGTAATCAACTACATAAAAAATAAAGGTATCAGCAATATCGAGCTTAAGAAGATGCCTTATATATTGCGTTTCAAACAAAAAAACTACTTGCTAATGGATAGTTTAGGGGTATACCCAAAATCCAAGCAAGTAGTTATTGATAGTGTTATCTTCTTACAAAAACCTAAAATCAATTTGGATAGAATGAAGCGAGATTTATCGCTTAGGTAGTAAGGAAAGAATAATGTACAATAAAATAATTAGCGGAATAGCGATTATCTTTAAACTTAGAAGTAAAATTACGCAAAGTGCTAAGAATATATATTTCAATGCATTATTCTTAAAAGAATAATCGCTAAACTTCAACGCAAAGAGTGCTATTTCAGCATTCAACAAGTAAACACTCAACAAAGTAATCCCTAACAAGACCCACATATTATGCAATAAACTATCGAATAATTCAGTAGGCTGATATTGTAATATAAGAGGCAAAGAGAGAATAAACATTGTATTAGCTGGGGTAGGAAGCCCTATAAAGCCAGATGTCTGCCGTATGTCTATATTAAAATTTGCCAAGCGATAGGCAGAAGCTAAAGTAATAAGGAAACCAACATAAGGCAACAACATAGCAAAAGTCCCCTCAGTTTGCAATACATAGGTACTATTATTCAACAACTGAAACATCACAATGCCAGGAACTACTCCAGAAGTAACCATATCGGCTAAGGAATCTAACTGTAAGCCCATTTCGGATTTTACGTGTAGCAAACGAGCAAAAAAACCATCAAAAAAATCGAGGAAGATACCTATTGCCACAAACAAAGCAGCCCAATCAATCGTTCCTCTTACGGCAAAGACGATCGCTACTGTTCCGCAAAGGAGATTGGATAAAGTGATAAGATTAGGGACATACTTCTTCATACTTCTTCATTCTACTTACAATCGGCATCTAAATAATCTGGAAGGTATGAAGTATCCTTATTAGCATCACAATCAGGATAAGTTACCACGCCATATTCATTACGCACAATCTCATTTATAGAAGGTTTACCATCGTGATCGTGGTCGGCACGACGTGTAGCAATAAGTCTTACCGTAAAAATTAAAGGTGAATAAGCAGGTATTTTAGCTTGTCTGTTATTGAAATAGCCTAAACCTGAAGGAATAAAGAAAACTCCAACTCCTCCATCTGTAGGAGCATTTAGAGTACCATCACTATTGTTTGTAAGTCCTGTAGCCGATGCTCTTAATTGAGCAACACCCTCCCTAAAACCTCTAATAGTACCTGAAGGCTTGTTGGTAACAATATTACCTATAAGATCTATCCAATTAGAAGTAGATTGTGTTGTTGTTTCATCAAATACACTTAAATCTAATAATTGTCCTTTATAATTCACATATACTGAATCAGCAATAGTAGTGGTAGTTCCTGTCCCCTCTTGCAAAATAAGATAGTAAAGAGTATGACGTACAAGAGTATTATTAGCATCATAGACATCTAATTCCAATCGTTTTAGCTTGCTATCATTGAAGATAGACGCTGTAGTATTAGAGGTTGTTGCAAAGGTAACCGTTTCAGAAATAGTAGTTGTTGCTGAAAAAGTGTATGTATGCGTTTTTAAGAATGTTTCAATATTTTGATTATTCTCATTTCTCACCTCTGTAACATCACGTGGAGGTGTTACATTAGAGTTTTCATTTTTCTTACACGAAATAGCAAATAGCAAACCTATTGTGCTAATAGCAAATATAAATTTATTCATCATATAAAATTTCTTTATTTCTTAGTATAAGATACAATTATTTATTATTTTTGCACTTATTTTTTTCTAAAATCACAAAAAAATGCGAATTGATAAGTACTTATGGTGTGTGCGTTACTTCAAAACACGTAATATAGCTACTGAAGCCTGCAAAAAAGGACACATCAAGGTGAATGGTGAGACTGCAAAACCCTCAAGGGAAATTTACAAAAACGACCAAATAGTAGTGCGTAAGAACCAAATCAACTACCAAATAGAGGTCTTAGATATCCCTGAGAGCCGTGTGGGGGCTAAGTTAGTAGACCTTTATCGCCAAGACAACACGCCTCCTGAGGCTTTTGAACAAGCCGAAATACAAAAACTTGCGCAAGACTATTATCGCGAGAAAGGTGAAGGTCGCCCTACTAAAAAAGATCGCCGTGCTATTGATAATCTCTTGAATGACTTTCAAGAAGATAATGAATTATAACAAGGTTGGATATTTTTCAGGATTAGCTTCGTGCATTATACTGTATATCTTCTCAATAATGCTATCGGCATTAGGTTTAGAGAAATAATCACCATCGGTTGCATATGCAGGGCGGTGATTACCTGCTGCTAAGGTTTGTGGCGCACTATCCAAATACTGATAAGCATTTTGCTCTTCTACAATCTTCTGCAAAATATATGCCGAAGTAGCCCCAGGCATATCTTCATCTACAACCAACAGTCGATTGGTTTTCTGTATACTCTTCACTATATCGTGACGCACATCGAATGGTGCTAAGGATTGTGCATCTATAATCTCTATATCAATACCCATAGAAACTAACTCATCGGCAACTTCACACACGATGCGCAAAGTAGAGCCATAAGATACAACTGTAATATCTTTTCCTTCACGAAGTGTTTCGACTACTCCAATAGGCGTTTTGAACTCAGCGAGATTCGTAGGCATTGGTTCTTTCAGGCGGTAACCATTAAGACATTCCACCACTACCGCAGGTTGATTACCTTCTAAGAGTGTATTGTAGAACCCTGCTGCCTTCACCATATTGCGAGGAGTAAGAATACACACACCACGAAGAGCGTGTAAAAGTATCCCCATAGGTGAACCAGCGTGCCATATTCCTTCTAAACGGTGTCCTCGTGTTCTAACAATCAAAGGGGCTGATTGTCTACCAAAGGTACGATAATGTAAGGTAGCTAAATCATCACTAAGAGTTTGAAGACCGTAGAGAATATAATCTAAGTACTGAATTTCGGCAATAGGACGTAAACCACGCATAGCCAAGCCTATTCCTTGTCCTATAATAGTCGTTTCACGAATACTTGTATCAGCTACTCTTATAGCTCCGTGTTTCTTTTGTAAACCTTCCAAACCTTGGTTTACATCGCCTATATTACCTACATCTTCGCCAAATATCAAAAGGTTAGGGTACTTGGTAAGTAATGCATCAAAGTTCTCACGTAGGATCAGTCTTGCATCAACAAGTTTAGCATCTGGTTCATATATAGGAGCTACTTCTGCTATTTTCATAACATTATGAGTTCCTTCAGTATACAAGTGTTTGCTATACTTAGGTTCATTAGTTGCTATATAGTTAGTTATCCAAGTACGCAAGTTCGATACTTCTTTATTCTCTTTTAAGAACTGTCGCAATGCTTTACGTGCTACATTCATTATTACCTTACGAGAAAGAGTTGGAATTTGAGATAATTCTGTAGCAAAGATACTTTTAGGTTGTATGCTATTGAGTAATTGCAAAAGTTCCTTGCGTTCTGTTTCCATAGGTTTCATATACGCTTCCCAAGCTTTTTTCTTGCCATCACGTACGCGCTTTTTAGCTGCTTCTTCTATTGTCTGCAATTCCTCTTCAGTAGCATATCCTTTCACTAATATCCATTCACGCATTTTGGTAATACAGTCAAAATCCTTTTCCCATTGCAAACGTTCAGCACTTTTATAGCGTTCGTGAGAGCCTGAGGTAGAGTGTCCTTGGGGTTGTGTAAGTTCTTTTACGTGTACCAACACAGGCACGTGCTCTTTACGAGCAATTTTAGCTGCTTTCTGATAAATATCGTACAAAGTGGGATAATCCCAACCTTTAGCAACGAATATTTCAAATCCTTTGTGGTTGGCATCTCGTTGGAAGCCTTTCATCACTTCAGAGATACTCTCTTTGGTAGTGTGGTATTCCTTAGGGACTGAAATGCCATATTCGTCGTCCCAAACCGAAATTACCATTGGCACTTGCATTACGCCCGCAGCATTAAGAGTTTCAAAAAAGTGTCCTTCACTGGTGCTTGCATTACCAATAGTACCCCAAGCTACTTCATTACCATGATTTGAGAAACCTTTACTTTCAGCATTAGGTAACTCACGATATACTTTAGAGGCTTGCGCTAAACCTAATAAACGAGGCATTTGTCCCGCAGTACACGATATGTCGCTACTACTATTCTTTTGTTTTAATAAATCTTTCCAATTTCCCTCTTCATCTAAACTATGAGTAGCAAAGTGTCCACCCATTTGGCGTCCGGCACTGGTGGGGTCTGCTTTTATATCAGCGTGAGCATACAGTCCAGCAAAGAAATTTTCAACTGTATGTACCCCAAGAGCCATCATAAGGGTTTGGTCTCGATAATAACCACTCCGAAAGTCTCCATACTGAAAGGCTCTCGCCATTGCTACTTGGGGGACTTCTTTCCCATCACCAAAAATACCAAATTTTGCTTTACCAGTAAGCACTTCTTTTCTTCCCATCAAACTACATTCTCTACTGAGAACAGCGATGCCATAGTCTTCTAAAATATCTTCTTTTTTCATTGGTTATATCTTATTAAAATAATATTTGTTTTATTTCATAATCATTTTTGTTTTGTTACAAAAAACTCGGGCAAATGTATTACTTTTTTTTTAATTTACAAACATAATACAGTTTTTATTTTTACTTTTGCAATCTATAAGCTGTATTTCAGTAATGGGAAATCATTACATATGAAGCGTATTCTTATCACGATGAACTATTTTTTAAATTGAACAAATAGGTGTTTTGTTACTTTAAAACCTCTCACAGATTTTATAAAATAAAACCTTTCCCAAAGGGAAGAAAACCAAATTATAAATAATAAAGAAAGGCGCTTTTTGCCTCATAGAACTTATTCCTAAGAAGGAATTGTAACAACGTAAAAGCGACTGAAAAATAGTATTTTTATATCAAACTTAGATTTAAATAAAAATGAAAATTATTTGTATAGGTAAAAATTACCGCGAGACTATCGAAACATTTGATAAAACAACGGTTCAGCCCATAGTGGTATTTATGAAGCCCGATACGGCTATTCACAACCTTGAGATTCCTTACTACATTCCTGATTTTACACAGGATTTGCATTACGAAATAGAATTAGTACTGAAAATCAACCAGAATGGAAAGTGCATTTCGGAAAAATTTGCACATAAGTATTACGACGAGATTGCGGTGGGCATTGACTTTACTGCTTGCGACCTGCAAGCGGATTTGAGCCAAAAAGGACTACCGTGGGAGCTGGCGAAGGCTTTTGATGGCTCAGCTATCGTAGGAAAGTTTGTCTCTAAAGAAACTTTTGAGAGTTCTTCCTCTATTCAGTTTCACTTAGACAAAAATGGCTCTACTGTACAAAAGGGCAATACGATACAAATGCTTAGAGGTTTTGACGTTATCATCTCGGAGGTATCTCAGTTCTTTACCCTTCGCAAAGGTGACCTTATCTTTACGGGAACACCTAAAGGTGCAGGGAAAGTTACAACAGGTGATGTGTTAGAAGGATTTTTAATGGGAGAGAAAGGATTTAGTTTGAAAATTAGATAATTTGGAAATTAGCAAATTTAACGATTAGCCCTAGAAGCCCCAAAGCCAGTGAATGCTTGAAGCTCGCTATCTGAAAAAGGTTGTAGCGCGACAAGCAATTAAAAATCGGATTGTACAGCTTTGATGAGTTCATCGTTATTCTTGAACTTTACAAAGGCGCCATTCTTGAAGTAGGAAATGTGTCCGGTTTCTTCAGAAACGACTAAGGCAGTAGCGTCTGTTTTCTCGGTGATAGAAATGGCGGCACGATGACGCAAACCATAGCGTTTAGGCAAATTGATTTCACTTGCAACAGGCAGTATTACCCTTGTAGCTATAATATGATTACCCTTTATCACAATGGCTCCATCGTGTAGCGGACTATTCTTATAAAAGATACTTTCGATAATAGGCTCGGAGAACTCTATATTCACCTTGTCGCCAGTTTGGGTTACAAAGTCGAGAGGCATATTGTGCTCCAAAACAATAAGCGCCCCTGTATTGGTACTGGCTAACTTCTGACATACATTTATCAAACTCTCAATATTAAGCAGAATTTCCTTCTCTTTGAAGAAGTGAAAAGCACGGTGTAGCTTGTTGCGTGCAGTGATATTGGTAGAACCAATGGTGAGCAAGAAGCGACGTATTTCCTGCTGGAATACAACTATCAGTGCGAAGACTCCTACCCCAATGAACTGACCTAATATACTACTGAGCAACTGCATTTGCAAAGCTTCGGTAATCTTCCATATCAAGTAGATAATCACAATACCCATAAAAATATTAATGGCTACCGTGCCTCGAATTAATCGGTAGAGGTAGTACAAGAGGGCTGCAAACAGCACTATGTCAATCGCATCGACGATTGTAAAGTCTAAAATATCGAATAGTTTCATTGTATTTTTTCAAAGAGTGTTACACATTCTTTAGCTTCTTTTACATCGTGTACCCGCAAAATGTGTGCCCCTTTCATCAGGACTATGGTATTGACTACTGTCGTAGCATTCAGCGAACCAGCAGGGTCAGTGTTTAACAATTTGTACAACATCGACTTGCGGGAAAAACCTACCAATAGCGGACAACCAAAGCTATGGAATAGCTCTAAGTGCTTCAACACTTCGTAATTCTGGTCTAAGGTTTTAGAGAAACCAAAGCCTACATCTACTATAAAATCGTTAATCCCCGCTTGCAAGGCTTTAGCTTTGCGCTCAGAAAAATAGTAGCGCATATCACTGATGATATCCTTATAATCAGTGTGCTGTTGCATTGTTTGGGGTGTACCTACGAGGTGCATCGCAATATAAGGCACCTGAAATTGCGCTACTGTAGCCAACATCTGCTCATCTAAGAGTCCGGCAGAAATATCGTTGATAATACAAGCTCCTTCTAAGAGCGATTGGCGTGCTACCTCACTGCGGAAAGTATCTACCGAGATACGTATCTCGGGGAAATGTTGCACCAAAGAGCGCACTACGGGCACTACCCTACTGAGTTCTTCGGTTTGTGAGACTTCGGGTGCATTGGGGCGGGTGCTATAACCACCCACATCAATAAAATCTGCGCCGTGAGCGAGCATTGTTTCTGCGCGTTGTAAGAGCGTTTTTTCGGTTACACGACTTCCTTCGTAGAAAGAGTCGGGGGTATGATTGAGGATTCCCATCACTCGCGGGGTATCCATAGAGAGAAGCTCTCCTTTACAGTTTATTGTCATTAATTGTTAGTTATTAGTCGTTAGATTAGCAGTCAGCCATATTTACAGCTACCGCTAAGCCCCCTTCTGAGGTTTCTTTGTATTTAGAGTTCATATCTTTGGCTGTTTGCCACATAGTATTGATAACCTTGTCTAAGGGTACTTTCGCATTCTTAGGGTCGGTTTCGATAGCCAATTCGGCAGCGTTAATCGCTTTGATTGCGCCCATAGCATTGCGCTCGATACAAGGGATTTGCACCAATCCGCCAATAGGGTCGCAAGTAAGCCCCAAGTGGTGTTCCATTGCTATTTCGGCAGCGATGAGTACCTGCTCAGGAGAACCACCCAAGAGTTCGCAGAGCGCACCTGCCGCCATTGCGGAAGATACACCTATTTCGGCTTGACAACCGCCCATAGCTGCTGAGATGGTTGCCCCTTTTTTGAAGAGACTGCCTATTTCGCCCGCTACCAATAGGAATTGCTGAATTTGCTCCTCGGTAGCTTGTTGGTTTTCGATAGTTATGTAGTAGAGTAACACGGCGGGAATCACCCCTGCACTACCATTGGTAGGTGCCGTAACTACGCGCCCCAACGAAGCATTCACTTCATTAACTGCCAGCGAAAAACAACTCACCCATTTAAGGATTTCGCGAAACTTGATATTCGTTTTCTTGATAGAGTTCAGCCAATTCTCTGGACTATCGTAGGTGACTACCCCTATGAGGTTCTTGTGGATATCATAAGCACGACGGCGCACGTGTAAACCGCCAGGGAGTACACCCTCGGTATGACAACCTATATAAGTACATTCCAACATAGTATGCCATATACGCATCAGTTCGCTATGGATTTGCTCTTCGGTACGCAAGGCTTTTTCGTTTTCATAGACGATTTCGGATATTTTCTTTCCTTCTTGGCAACAATAGCTAATGAGCTGCTCAGCTTTATCAATAGGGAAAGGGAAATTTCGCTGAGTATCTTCCTTGGCTGTTGCTTGTTCTCCTTCTTTTACTATAAAACCACCCCCTACTGAGTAGAAAGTAGAAGCATAACTGAACCCCTCGCCTTCAGCTGTAAAAGTAAGCCCATTGGGGTGAAAAGGCAAAAAATCTCTATTGAAAATAATGTCTTCCTTAGGATTGAAGCTAATGATGCTCTCATTACCTAAATAGAGCTCTTGATTATTAGTAATAGCCGTAATAATCACGTCTAAACTCTCGATAGGCACATACTCAGGGTCGGCACCACTGAGACCTAACATTACTGCCAAATCGGTAGCGTGACCTTTGCCTGTGAGAGAGAGTGAGCCATATAAATCTATGTGCACTTTGGTTGTGCGGGTTAGGAGGTGCTTCTCTCTCAATTCTTTGAGGAAAGCCTCAGCAGCACGCCAAGGACCTAAAGTGTGAGAGCTGGAAGGACCTACCCCTATTTTTAGCATATCGAATACACTTATCTGCTCCATTTTTTCGTTATAAGACTTTATAAGAATGCAAAAATAGAGAGAAATTAGCAAATTAGCAAATTTGAAAATTAGCATATTAGATAAAACACACTAAATTAGTGAAGTAAAAGAAGTATAGCTTGGGTGTAGAATTTGAACAAAAATGATTAATAAAATTTCCTCTAAACCTCTAACGAAGAATCAGCGGACAAAAGACGAAGAAAACCTCCCCCTTACACATACCCAGCTTTCGCTGGCTTCCTCCAAAGGGGGAACTACGACGACGTAAAGACGAACAAAAGACGAACAAAAGACGAACGAATGACGAACAAAAGACGAACGAATGACGAACGAATGACGAAGAAAAGACGAACAAATGACGAACAAAAGACGAACAAAAGACGAACAATGAACGAACAATGAACGAACAAATGACGAACAAATGACGAACAAATGACGAACAATGAACGAACAAAAGACGGTGCGAGCCGCACGGGCAGATAAACAAATAACGAAGAAATGACGAACGAATGACGAACAAAAGACGAACAAAAGACGAACAAAAGACGAACAAAAGACGAACAAATGACGAACAAATGACGAAGGAAAAGCGACGCTAAAGCAAAGGGAAGTTAAAGCTAAGAGAGAGTTAAAAAAGAGGATGTTGGTGGATTTCAACTTTGGTAAAGTGCAAGGTGAAAATTTGCAGACCAATTCTGGTAGACTACAAAAACAAAGAACAAAATAATTATTTCAGAATTTATTGCTAATTGTTAATTATTTCGTATCTTTGCACTCAGAAAACATAATTGCTAAAACACGAATGAAAATAGCTAAAAAAATACTGAAATGGGGAGGTATAACCCTACTGATCCTCATCATCGCAATGATTGCTATTCCTTTTTTCTTTAAAGATACTATCAAGGAAAAGGTTATTGAGATGGCAAATGAAAACTTAAAGGCGAACATCGGATTGCAAGATGTTGATATTAGTCTGTTTAAGAACTTTCCTAAGGCACGCGTTACCCTCAACGATTTTGTTTTGGTAAACAAAGAGCCTTTCGTAGGTGATACACTTTTTGCTGCTAAACACATAGATGTAACGCTTAGCATCAAAGATTTATTAGCGGGCAACTACAATTTGTTAGGAGCTAATGTGAAAGATGCTTCGGTGTATATACACCTTAACAAGGAGGGAGAAGGCAACTATGATATCGCTATTCCTTCGGATAAACCTGAGGAAGAGTCAGCTCCTATCAAGCTAGATATTCAGCGGTACAATGTAGAAAATCTGAAATTTACTTTCAAAATGGACGACGGCAACCTCTTTATGGAAGCAGCCGATATTTACCACAGCGGGAAAGGAAACTTTGCCGAAGAGGTATTGGACTTAGACACTCAGACGAAAGCCAACCTAACTTTTGCAATGGGTAAGAGCACTTTTATGAAGCGAGTGCCTATCACCTTGCAAGCTATTTTGGGCATCGACCTCAAAAATCAGAAATATACTTTCAAGCAAAACAAAGCTACTGTAAATCGTTTGGATTTGGTATTCGATGGTTTTATTCAGTTATTGGAGGAAGGACAACATTACGACCTTACTTTTAGCACCCCTACCAATTCATTTCAAAACTTTTTAGCGCTCATTCCCGAAGAGTACTCTAAAAGCATTGAGAATGTAAAAACCACAGGAAATCTGACTCTGAAAGGTTTTGCCAAAGGTGATATGGTAGGTGATAAAATCCCTACTTTCGGACTTGAAATGTATGCAGACAATGCTTCTTTTAAATATCCGAACCTGCCTAAAACGGTGCGTGACATCACTATCGACCTAAAAGTAAACAACGCTACGGGTATTACCAACGATACCAAAGTGAACCTCAACAAATTTACGATGAGTATCGACCAAGACCATTTTTCGGCTCGTGCCAATGTGAGCAATGTGGTAGTAAACCCGTTTGTGGATATGGCAGTAAAAGGGACTATCAACTTGGCAAACTTATCGCAAGCATACCCTATTTCGTTAAACAAGAAGTTGGCAGGAATCTTACGTGCTGATATAGCGACACAATTGGATATGAAATCGGTAGAGGCTAAGAATTATCAAAAAATTAAAGCACAAG
The DNA here is from genome assembly GCF_002998835.1 of Capnocytophaga sp. oral taxon 864. NCBI lineage: Bacteria > Pseudomonadati > Bacteroidota > Flavobacteriia > Flavobacteriales > Flavobacteriaceae > Capnocytophaga > Capnocytophaga sp. oral taxon 864. The sequence goes on along the minus strand of NZ_CP027232.1, from coordinate 300,700 downwards.
GTAATTTGTCGCTTTCTCAGTTTGTATATGCAGGTGAGGAGTTTGTAAAACCTTTCCATATTGATAACTTAAACGTAGCCTTTAATCCGTCGCACATTGGGCTTTCAAAATTTGATGCTCGCACAGGTGATAGCGACTTACACCTTACTGGAACGATAGATAATCTGTACGGTTTTGCTTTCAGAAAAGAAATCCTCAAAGGAAACTTTAATCTATCTTCGAACAAGTTAGTAGTAAACGATTTTATGCAACCCGCAACAGAAACGTCTGCTCCTGCGAAACAAGAAACCAAAGAAGCACCTAAAGCTAATAAGACCTCTACAAAAGAAGCGGCTATAAAAGTACCTGCTTTCTTAGATTGTGCGCTTACTGCAAAAGCCAATACGGTGTTATACGACAATTTGAAATTGAGTAATGTATCGGGTAAACTGATTATAAAAGACCAAAAAGTAACCTTAGAGAACTTAAAATCGGATATTTTTGGAGGAAATATAGCTCTTGCAGGAGATGTATCGACCAAAGAAAAAGTACCTACCTTTGACGTAGATTTGAACCTCAACCGCCTTAACATATCCGATGCTTTTACGCAAATTACTATGCTCGAAAAGATAGCACCTATTGCTAAAGCTGTACAAGGGAAAGTGAATACGGTTATCAACGTAAAAGGTAATTTGAAAAACGATTTAACTCCTCAAATTAACAGTATCTCGGGCGACCTATTTGCAGCACTTATCGACTCCAAGATTGACAGCCACGGTTCTCCTCTACTCTCAGCTTTAGACAGCCAATTTACAGGATTAAATTTAGCCAATCTCAACCTGAAAGATGTGAAAGCAGCGGTTGATTTTGAAGATGGAAAAGTAAAAATCAAGCCTTTTACTATCAAATATAAAGATGTAGCCATAGAGGTAGCAGGTTCTCACGGATTTGACCAACAGATGAATTACAAGCTCACCTTTAATGTACCGCCTCAAATGTTGGGTAAAGAAGCAGAAGGTTTGTTAGCAAAACTGACTCCTGAAAACCAGAAAAAGATAAACAACTTGCCTGTGGTAGCAACCGTAGGTGGAACTTTCAAAAAACCACAAGTAAGCACCGATGCTAAAGCCGTAGTAAAAAATTTGGCTACCCAAATAGCTAAAAACCAAATTAACAACCTTACCGCTAAAGGCACTGACGCACTACAAAAGGCTTTAGGAGGTAAAACAAGTTCGGGTACAGCAGGCGAAATAACCAAAACGGTGGGAGGACTGATGAAGAACAAAGACAGCACAATGACTAAAGTGAAAGAGAAAGCCAAAGAAGAGGCTAAAAAAGAAGCCAAGAAACAAATAGGCAATTTCCTCAGAGGTTTGGGTAAAAAAGAAGGAGAAGAATAAGAATAAAATTAATTAAATATATATGTATAAAGTAGTACTTTTACGCCACGGGCAAAGTGAATGGAACAAGCTCAACTTATTCACAGGGTGGCAAGATGTAGATTTAACAGAGCAAGGCGTACAAGAAGCACGTGAAGCAGGACGCGTAATGAAAGAAGAAGGCTTCAAATTTGATGTTGCCTATACTTCAGTGCTCAAAAGAGCTATCAAAACCTTGAACAATGCTTTGGAGGCGATGGGCGACCTTTGGGTGCCTACACACAAAAGCTGGAGACTCAATGAAAAGAGTTACGGGGCGCTACAAGGTTTGAACAAAGCTGAAACTGCTGCTAAATACGGTGAAGACCAAGTACTTTTGTGGAGACGCTCTTACGATGTTCGTCCTCCACTTATTGAAGAATCAGACGAACGTCACCCCTCACACGACCGTCGTTACGCTTCACTTACCAAAGAAGAAAAAACAGCAGGCGAAAGTTTGAAAGATTGTTATGACCGTATGTTGCCTATATGGTTTAACGAGATTGCGCCAGACATTAAAGCAGGCAAGAGTGTGATTATAGCAGCACACGGTAACAGCTTGCGTTCTTTGGTACAATATCTCGACGGGCTTTCAAAAGAAGAAATCTTAAAGCTCAATATCCCAACGGGAGTACCTTTGGTATATGAACTCGATGCTAATTTAAAACCTATCAAACATTATTATTTAGGCGACCAAGAAGCTATTGCAGCCGCTATCAACAGCGTGGCAAATCAAGGTAAATCAAAATAAAATTTGCTTGATATATTGATAGAAGAAGGAGGTTATTTATTGCAGATAACCTCCTTTATTCCTTTAAAAATGAAACTTTAACGTCACGCTTTTTGTATATTCGAGTAAAATAATTACCTTTGCACCAATTTTAAGCAGAACATATATTAATGAAATTTATATACATTCTTCTTTTTTCACTATGCAGTAGTACTTTTAGTCTGTTTTATGGACAGAAGAACCCTGTGTTTAAAGTAGTTTTAGATGCGGGTCACGGAGGTAAAGACCCCGGTAAAGTAGTACAGAAAAACATCTTTGAGAAAGATGTGGTGCTGAAAATAGTATTATTAGTAGGCAAAAAGTTAGAGGCTTACCCTGATATAAAGGTGATTTACACTCGCAAAACCGATGTGCTAATTGACCTTTATGAGCGTGGAGCTATTGCCAACAGGAACAAAGCCGATGTATTCGTTTCAGTACACTGCAACGCTCACGAAACACAAGTAGACGGTGCGGAAACATATGTATTAGGGCTACACGCCAACCAGCAGAACTTTGAGGTTGCCAAAGCCGAAAACTCGGTAATCTACTTGGAAGATGATTACAAAAAGAAATACGCCAAGTACAATATCAACTCACCTGAATCGGTAATAGGGCTATCTATTATGCAAGAAGAGTTCTTGGAGCAGAGCATTCAGCTAGCTAAGTTAGTGCAAAACCAACTCACAGGAGTGATGAAACGCACTAACAGAGGCGTACGCCAAGCAGGATTTATCGTCTTGCACCAAACCTATATGCCGAGTATCCTTATAGAAACAGCATTCCTTACTAACAACGAGGAACGCAAATTCCTCACCTCGGCTAAGGGGCAAGAAGAGTTTGCAGAGAACATTGCTGAGGCGATACTCGCTTACAAGAAATGGATAGAAGACAAAAGTTCTTATACTACCCCTGACGACAGTATTTCACAAGTAAGAGAAAAAAGTAATACCCCGAGACAAAGTACAAGTAATAGCACTATCAACAACAGCGATTTGAGCTATAAAGTACAGATATCATCAAGCCTTAAAAATTTAGAAACAAAGGCTTTTAACTTCAAAGGACTCTCGCCTATATCGGTTGAAAAAGACGGGCGTGTATATGTGTATTACTATGGTGATACTTCGAAGCACAGAGAAGCCCTTGAGCTACTGAACAAAGCAAAAAAAAAGGGTATAAAGATGCTTATATCGTAGCTTTTTACCAAAAGAAACGCATTACAGTAGAAAGAGCTAAACAAATAGAAAAGTAAACTTATTCAAATAGAAACTGATGAAACTATCCAGAGAAATAAAAACAGCTATTATAGTTGTGGCGGGTATTGCCGCTTTTTATATAGGCTTTAACTTCTTGAAGTCTAAATCATTATTTAATAAAACGAATACTTATTACGCTTATTTTCCTCATTCAGGAGGATTAAAAACAGGTACACAAATCACTGTAAATGGGGTGAAAGTAGGGAGTGTGGAAGCAGTGGACTTAGAAGAGAAAAGTGCCAAGATAAAAATCACGATGGAGTGTTCAGACGATTTTAAGTTCTCTAAGAATAGTGTAGCTGAGCTTTACAACAGTTTGCTTGGAGGTGCAGGACTGCAAATTATTCCCGCCTTCGATAATGCTCCTATAGCCGTATCGGGAGATGTATTAGAAGCACGCGTACAAGAAGATATGCTCGCCTCTATCTCTTCGTCAATCAAACCTACACAAGACAAACTCAATCGCCTTTTAGGACAAGCCGATACCACTCTTACAGGGGTGAACAGTGTTTTAGATGCTAAAACTACTAACAATTTAAAAATTGCCATTGCCGAACTGAGCGCGACAATGCACAACCTAAATCAGGCATCAGTAAACCTCAATAAGATGTTGGTAGCTAATCAAGCCAATTTGAATGCTACTTTAAGCAATGCTAATAAAATCACTACTGATCTATCAAAAGTATCAGGACAGCTTTCGGAAGCTGAACTTAATAAAGTAATTGCCAATGCACAAACAACTCTTAACAACCTCAATACTCTTTTGGCTGAAGTAGAAGGAGGCAAGGGTACTATTGGAAAATTACTAAAAGACGAAACGCTCTATAAAGATTTAGACAAATCGGCTAAACAGCTCGAATTGCTCTTGCAAGACCTTCGTTTAAATCCTAAGCGTTATCTTCATTTCTCCGTTTTTGGTAAAAAAGCTAAAACATACGAGCCTCAAGACGAAGAAAAAGGAGAATAAACTGTATTGATGAGCTTCTTTCCTAACATAGTATTTATAATACTTCTCTGTATAGGAGGAGGCTTTTTTATTTATAATCTACGGAAACTCATTAGGAATATCCGTTTAGGCAAGCCGGAAGACACTTCTGGCAACCGCAAAGAGCGACTCAAAAATATGTTGTGGCTCGCTTTAGGGCAACGAAAAATGTTGGTACGCCCCATAGTAGGTGTGTTGCATATTATTGTATATGCAGGTTTCTTGATTATCAACATCGAACTTTTAGAGATTATTACTGACGGTATCATAGGAACCCACCGCATATTTGCCTTCTTAGGGGCGTTTTACAACTTCTTGATAGCTTCTTTTGAGGTGTTGGCTCTCTTAGTGATTGTAGCAGTAACCGTATTTTGGATAAGGAGAAACGTACTAAAATTACCACGCTTTCGCAAGGCAGAAATCAGAGGGTGGGCAAAAAAAGATGCAAGCAATATCCTTTATGCCGAAATGGTAATGATGAGTCTTTTCCTACTGATGAACGCTGCCGATGCTCAGCTACAAGCATTACACGTACCCCACTACGTGCAAGCAGGTTCTTTTCCTGTGAGCGAATGGTTACGCCCCTTGTTAGGAAACGCTTCGGTAAGCACTCTTATCGTTGTAGAACGCAGTTGTTGGTGGTTACACATTACCGGGGTTTTATGCTTTTTAAACTACTTGTATTACTCCAAACACCTACACATACTGTTAGCTTTCCCTAATACGTACTACGCACCTATTCGTCCGTTAGGAGCTTCTAAGGTAAATCCAGCGGTAACACAAGAGGTGAAACTAATGTTAGACCCCAATGCCGATCCTTTTGCAACACCACAAGACACAGCCCCTCCTGATAAGTTTGGAGCTTCGGACGTGACCGACCTCACTTGGTTACAGCTGATGAACGCCTATACTTGTACCGAGTGCGGGCGTTGTACCGATGAATGTCCGGCGAATCTCACTGGTAAAAAGCTTTCTCCTCGCGCGATTATGATGAAAACACGTGACCGCTTAGAAGAGGTAGGGCGCAATATCGACAAACACGGTACTTTTGAACCCGATGGTAAACAACTTTTAGGCGACTACATTACTCCTGAAGAACTATGGGCTTGTACCACTTGCAATGCTTGTGTGGAGGTATGCCCTGTGAGTATCAGTCCGTTATCTATTATTATGGATATGAGGCAGTATTTGGTAATGGAAGAATCGGCAGCCCCTACCGAACTCAATGTGATGATGACTAATATAGAGAACAACGGAGCCCCTTGGGCGTATAGCCAAGCAGATAGAAACATCACAAATTAATTTTAATTTATTATCTAAATTAAATGAACTTACTATCCGTAGAAAATATATCAAAAGCCTTTGGCGAACGCATAATCCTTGAAAACATCTCTTTTGGCATCAATAAAGACCAAAAAATAGCCTTTATCGCTAAAAATGGTACAGGGAAGACTACTTTACTCAATATTATTGCAGGCAAAGACCAACCCGATAGCGGACAAGTAGTATTCCGTAAGGGCATACATATAGGTTTTCTCTCACAAAATCCCTCTTTTAACGAAGAACTAACGGTAGAAGAGACTATTTTTGCAACCGACAATCCTATTTTACGATTGATTCAGGAGTACGAACACGCTTTACAGCACCCTGAAAACGAAATGGCTTATCAAAAGGCTTTTGAACAGATGGAACGCCATAATGCCTGGGATTTTGAAACACAATACAAACAAATACTCTTCCGCCTAAAATTAGACAACCTTCAACAGAAAGTAAAAAACCTTTCAGGAGGACAGAAAAAGCGTCTCGCCTTAGCCAATGTACTTATTAGCAAACCTGACTTGCTGATATTGGACGAACCTACGAACCACCTAGACTTAGAAATGATTGAATGGTTAGAACAGTACTTTACCAAAGAAAACCTCACACTCTTCATCGTTACACACGATCGTTATTTCTTGGAACGCGTGTGCAATGAAATCCTGGAATTGGACAATGGCGAACTATTCAGCTACAAAGGGAACTACTCTTATTTCTTAGAGAAAAAAGAACAGCGATTGGCACAAGAGCAGGCATCGGTAGAGAAGGCTAAAAACCTTTATGTAAAGGAACTCGACTGGATGCGTAGGCAACCTAAGGCACGGACTACCAAATCGAAATCGCGTATAGACGATTTTTATAAGATAAAGGAGGCAGCCCACAAGCGTCGGAAGGAGCACTCGGTACAGCTCGAAATCAATATGGAGCGATTGGGAAGCAAGACGGTGGAGTTTCACAATGTGAGCAAGAGCTTCGGAGACTTGCGCGTGCTCAATAAGTTCAATTATAATTTCTTGCGGGGCGAACGAGTGGGAATTATAGGTAAGAACGGCACAGGCAAATCCACCTTTCTCAACTTGCTCACCTCGTCTATCACACCTGATAGTGGTAAAATAGTAGTGGGAGACACTATTAAGTTCGGGTACTATACCCAAGATGGCATTGAGGTACAACAAGGACAAAAGGTAATAGAAGTGATACAAAAGTATGGTGATTACATTCCCCTACTTAAAGGGCGCACTCTCTCAGCAGGACAGCTATTGGAGCGCTTTCTCTTCGACCGTAAAAAGCAATACGACTATGTAGAGAAACTCAGCGGAGGGGAACTCAAACGCTTATACCTATGTACTGTACTCATTCAAAACCCCAATTTTTTGATTTTAGATGAGCCTACGAACGACCTCGATATTGTTACTCTGAACGTCTTAGAAGACTTTTTATTAGACTATCCAGGGTGCTTGGTGGTAGTATCGCACGACCGCTATTTTATGGATAAAATAGTAGACCACCTTTTTGTCTTCAAAGGCAATGGCGAAGTAGAGGATTTCCCTGGTAACTACACCGATTACCGCGTGTACGAAGAGAGCGTTCCTCCGACAGACGATACTCCAAAGAAAGAAGCCACCAAAAACACTTGGCGCAAGGACGGAATGAAAGGTTTATCGTTCAACGAGCAGAAGGAATACAACCGATTGGAAAAAGAAATAGCGCAGTTAGAAGAGAAAAAAACTGCTATAGAAGCTACTTTTGCCGAAGGAAGTCTTAGTAGTAATGAAATACAAGAACAATCAGTAGCCTTGCAAGAGACACTTACTGCCATAGAGGAAAAGACCGAACGCTGGTTTGAACTAATGGAAAAGCTAGAAGAACATTAATATTTTACTTCACTGACAAGTTAGCATATTAAGCATATTTTCGCTATTTACTTAATTTTATACATTACAATTTTCAAATTCTACTTTATTTTCGTATCTTTGCCCCCTCACTCACTATATAATGACTCATTCAGGAAAAATTGAACTAATGGCACCAGCTGGTAATTTTGAGTCCCTACAAGCGGCAATAGACAATGGTGCCGACTCAGTGTACTTTGGGGTAGACCAGCTGAATATGCGCGCAAGGGCAAGTATCAACTTTACGATTGACGACCTTGATGAAATAGCGCGTCGTTGTGCTCCTAAGGGTATTCGCACTTATCTCACCCTTAATACTATTATTTATGACCACGACTTATCTATCATCAAAACACTATTAGACGCTGCTAAAAAAGCAGGTCTTACAGCTGTGATAGCTATGGATCAGGCAGTCATAGCTTATGCTCGACAAATAGGAATGGAGGTGCATATCTCTACCCAAATCAATATCACTAATATTGAAACCGTGCGCTTCTATGCGATGTTTGCTGATACAATGGTAATGAGCCGTGAACTGAGCTTGCGACAAATCAAGAAGATATGTGAGCAGATAGAAAAAGAGCAAATCAAAGGACCTTCGGGCAATTTGGTAGAAATAGAAATATTTGGACACGGGGCGCTTTGTATGGCGGTATCGGGCAAGTGCTACCTGAGTTTGCACTCGCACAATTCATCAGCCAATCGCGGAGCTTGCAAGCAAAACTGCCGCAAGAAATACACTGTAATCGACCAAGAAAGCGGTTTTGAAATAGAATTAGACAACGAGTATATGATGTCGCCTAAAGACCTCTGCACGATTGACTTCCTAGACCAAGTAATCGACACAGGGGCAAAGGTGTTAAAGATTGAAGGACGTGGGCGCGCTCCTGAGTATGTGGCTACCGTTATTCGCACCTACCGAGAAGCAATAGATGCTTATTATGCAAGCACATACAGTAAAGAAAAATTTGAAGGCTGGATAGAAGCCCTCAAAACGGTGTACAATCGCGGTTTCTGGAGTGGATATTATTTAGGGCAAAAGCTCGGTGAATGGAGTGAGAACCCAGGCTCTAATGCTACCCAAAAGAAAGTATACATTGGGCAAGGCAAACACTATTTTCCTAAAACTGGTATAGCAGAGTTTGTTATTGAAGCCTTTGATATAAAGATAGGCGACAAGTTGCTCATCACTGGACCTTCAACAGGCGTTCAAGAAATAGAGCTCACCTCAATGATGGTAAACGATAGTCCTGCTGAAAGAGCTAAGAAAGGTGATTCTTGTACTATCAAAACCAATTTCAGAATAAGGTTATCAGATAAACTGTATAAAATAGTAAAAACAAATATCAATTAGCAGATTTAGTTTAATATGGTAATAGTAACCTTACAGCGTGAAAAATGCATAGGCTGTAACTACTGCGTAGAGATGGCTCCTGAGCAGTTCCAGATGTCGAAAAAAGATGGTAAGAGCGTATTATTACGTTCCACTGAAAAGAAAGGCTTCTTCACCCTAAAAAGTTATGACGATAGTATTTTTGAGGATTGTGAGAAAGCACAAAAAGCCTGCCCCGTGAAGATTATCTCTACCAAAAAATTATAGTATTAACAACAAACGACTAACATCTAAAAATAATAAACAATGAGAAAAATAGTATTATTAGCCATATGTTTGTTTGCTTTTTACAATGTAAAAGCACAATACATAGGAGTGAAAGCAGGGTACAATTATGCTACCTTAAAAGGAGATGTAAGTAGTGAGGCAAGTTTTAAACCATATCACGGTTATTATGCTGGGGTTACTTTAGAGTTTCCCCTATCTAAATTGTTCTCTTTACAGATAGAAGGTATCTACAATCGTCGTGGTGCACAAATAAAATCTGATAGATATGGGAATGCTACTTTGGCTCTTGATTATATTTCGGCTCCTGTAATGGCACGATTCAATGTAGGGAAGGGTATTAATTTGCACGTAGGCCCTCAGATAGAATATCGCATTGACCAGCCTAATTTTTACTTCAATGGTACAGAACCCGTAACTCGTGTAAAATCAGATGCCATAGACATTATAGATGTAGCTATGACCGCAGGGATAGGTTACACTACTGATGCAGGTTGGTTTTTCGAAATACGCTGGGTACAAGGACTCACTAATATCTTTGAGGGCGATGAGGCAAGCCTCATAAGTACGGGTATTGCTAATTCTTACGACTTTAAAAATAGAACGCTCTCAATGGGAGTAGGGTATCAATTTTAAGCTAAATAATAGGTAACAAGATGTATAGACTGATATATGTAATACTTTTGATTGGATTGTTTTCTTGCGAGAAAGAACGGCAAACGCGCAACCCTAACTTAGGAGAAGTACATTTCACCTATACTATCGATATAAGTTTACCTCTCTATAACAGCTTAAAAACACCTATGAATACGGTTTTTATACCTCACAGAGGTATTAAAGGATTTTTTGTGACTTGTTATAGTAATGGAGGATATCGTGCTTGGGAGGCTGCTTGTCCTAATCATAATTTACAAGAGTGTCATAGTCGCCTGTTTGGCATAAGGGCTATAAAAGATGACAATAGCTATGAAGAAACTGGTCACGACTATACTTTTGCCAAATGTTCTTGCGATGGAACTGTTTATGATTTGAGAACAGGCTCCCCTATTGCTATTGGACAAATTGCCAAACCTTATCCTTTACTAAATTATAATGTTTCAGTAGCTGGTAATATTTTAACTATTAGTAACTAATGCTATCAGTACGTTTTGAAAATACAAAGCCCATCACATTTATCATTGTGCTATTAGCACTATTGATAGGTGATGGGCTATTTCAATTTAAAATACTACAACTACCTCTCAGTGACGTGTCTCATCTCACTGTTTTAATGAGTACTTTTGTATTACTCTTTCTTTCTTTATTATTACTTCACCAAATAGACCGGTGGAATGAACTTACTGACACCAAAAACTGCTACTCTATAGCTTTTTTTAGTATTTTTGTAGTGCTCTTCCCTACCCTTTTTGATAAAGTGAAATTAGTAGGTGCTAACTTACTTATCATTGTAGCCTTGTGGCGTGTACTTACTCTTAAAACAGGTGAAGGCATTCCACAAAAACTATTCGACACTTCTCTACTAATCATTTGTGCAGGCTTGTTGCACCCTTGGGCTTTAATTTTTCTGTTAAATGTATGGATTTCTCTGCTCTTTTACGGAGCTGAAAAACGCCGTTATTGGTTTATACCTCTTTTAGCAATCATTACTGTTAGCATCTTATTAGGGGCTATTTTATTAATACTTCAAGAGCCTTTTCCTATTGATGATTTTACAAATCTCATCACTTCAGATATAAATAATCTTCTAAACTTTTCCTCTCATTCCATTGCTACAACAATAGCAGTATGTAGCTTAGCTCTCCTTCTTTTAGTGGCATTAGCAGTATACTATTTCAGAAGTGTTTATCACAGTATCAGCTCATTAGTAGTAATACAATTCCTCTGGATAGGACTTATAGTAGTATTCCTTTCCAAAGAAGTGATATACACCTTTGCCCCTATTGCCATTCTCTTTGCTCTTTATGTAGAGAAAATACGCGTATGGTGGCTAAAAGAAATCGTACTATGGTCACTATTATCTATGCCTGGCATAGGGCTTCTACTCCATTTTATTACCAAAAGCTAAATCACCCGCATCACCTAAACCTGGTACTATATAGCCGTGGTCGTTAAGGTGAGCATCTATGGTAGCAATCCATAAATGAGTAGTCTCAGGAAACTTATCTTCCAAGTATTCTATCCCCTGCTGTGCCCCTATAACAGCAAATAAATGTATCTCTTTAGGTGTTCCTAAAGGTTTCAGCGCGTTAAATACATTAGCAAACGAACGCCCTGTAGCCAGCATTGGGTCAGCTAAGAATAAGATTTTACCTTCTAAGGACGGCGAAGCCAAATACTCCACCATTATATCGAAATCAGTCTCGGAAGTGTGTTTGCGATAAGCCGAGATAAACGCATTATCAGCATTATCAAAGTAGTTCATCAAGCCTTGATGCAATGCCAATCCAGCACGCAAAATAGAGCAAATTACTATCTCGTCTTTTGGAAGTTGTACCTTCTTTTCGCCCAAAGGTGTAGTAATTGTTTCCGTTTTATAGTGTAGAAACTTACTCATCTCGTAACACAACACCTCCCCTATTCGTTCCAAATTTTTACGGAATCGCATACGGTCTGCTTGAATATTTACATCACGCAACTGGGCGATAAATCGGTTTAATACGGAAGGCTCTTCGCCTAAATAATGTATGATCATTGGTCTGTTAGCTTTATATTTTCACGCCACAAAAGTAGTATATAATTTGCTAATTTACAAATTTGCAATTTGGTAAATTATTTTTTTTGGCACACTATTTGGAATAACTATACTGAATCATTAAACAATAATTAAGCGTATGAAAAACAAAATCACTAAATTAACAGCTTTTATTGCGATAATGCTACTCACCACCGCTACCTATGCTCAAGAGTTTCACTTAGGAGCAAAAGCAGGTGCCAACTTAGGTAAAGTAGAAGGTGTAGCCTATGACAAAAACTTTAAATTGGGCTATCAATTAGGTGGTTTCGTCGAATTTGATTTCAATGATAGCTGGGGGCTACAGGGTGAAGTACTTTTTAGTCAAACCAATACAGAGCTCCGCGATAGCTACCAATCTGTTTGGAACGACAAGTTCGAAAAGAAAAAAACACTAAACTACGTAAGTGTACCAGTACTCTTGAAATACAACCCTAGCGGATTGATTTCACTACACGCAGGACCTCAATTTAGTTTCCTTGCCAACCGCGACCAAAGTACTTGGGAAAACGGAGAAAAACTCTTTAAAGATACTGATTTTTCATTAGTAGCAGGAGCCGAAGTAAATTTAGGTCCTCTTTTTGCTTACGGTCGCTATGTATGGGGTTACAGTGATATTAGTAACGCCCTTAAAGAAAAAGCAACTACCCAACAAATACAATTGGGCGTAGGGGTACGTTTTTAGAAAATAAGAATATTAGTTAATTAGAAATAGGGTTTAAGTGATTTATAAATCACTTAAACCCTTTCTTATTTTTTTAACAACCCTAATTATTCTTCACCTTAGGTTCACCTTCCCTTCGTTGTTCCTTTATTTGCCCGTGCGAGTCGCACCGTCTTTTGCTCATTTATATATACAAACTTTGACAAAATTTGAAACTTTGGCAAAGTTGAAATCTACTAATAACATTCTTCTTATTTATATCTTAGTTTTAACTTACCCCCACTTTTCCTCCGTCTTTTGTTCGTTCTTTGTTCGTCTTCTGTTCGTCTTTTGTTCGTTATTTCATTATCTGCTCTTGTGGTTCACACCGTTTTTTGTTCGTTCACATTTTTTTTTGTCTCACTTTTCCGTTACTACACTCCCTCTCCTTTGGAGAGGGCTGGGGAGAGGATATTTTCTTCGTCTTTTCTCTATCTGCCCGTCGTGCTACGACTGTCTGTCGTCCTACGAGCTCACACTTTACCTTCAACAATTGGTATTATTGGCATTATAGTATTAATTACGGATATAGTAAATATTTCTTTCTCATCTCCTTAAACTGCTCTATATCCTTTTGCCACGATTGGCGTATTTCGTCTTCGGTCTTCCCTTCGCTTATTTGCTTCTTTAATATATCATTACCAGCAATCTTATTGAACGATGAAGTAAAGAAAGGTGTTTTCACTCCTTTGCCTTGCTCAAAAGCTTTTTTAAGCCAAGTGAGATTTAGTTTATCCAAACGAGGTGTTTTTCTCAAGTCCTCACCGTAACATAGCTCACCATTAAACTTCGGATTCTTGTCGCCTGCATTAGGGTGTGGCGTAAAGCTAAAAGCCGTCTTATCAAAATAAGGAGAGCCATAAATCTGAAACTGCATATCGGTACCGCGCCCCATACTCACATTTGTCCCCTCAAAAAAACACAAACTTGGGTACAAGTTCACCGATACATCATTAGGTAAGTTAGGCGAAGGTTTTACCGGTAAGCTATAAGACGTTTGATGTGTATAATAGGCAAGAGGTATCACTTTAAGGTCAGCAGTAACGCCTGCTTGCAACCACTTTTCACCATTTATCATCTGAGCATATTCGCCAATAGTCATTCCATAAACCACGGGTACAGGGTGCATCCCAATAAAACTCTTAAAAGCAGGTTGCAATACCGCTCCATCAATGTAATGCGCATTAGGATTCGGACGGTCGAGTACTATTACAGGAATATGCTGTTCAGCACAAGCCTCCATCACATAATGCAAAGTAGAAATATAAGTGTAAAAGCGCACCCCTACATCTTGCAAATCAAAAAGTACAAGGTCTACACCTTTCAGTTGCTCAGCAGTAGGTTTTTTGTTTTTACCATAGAGCGATACAATAGGCAAGCCCGTTTTAGAGTCCTTGCCGTCTTTCACTACTTCACCCGCATCGGCTTCCCCTCTGAATCCGTGTTCAGGAGCAAAAACCTTGCTGATAGATACTTTCTTCTTCAATAACGTATCCACCAAATGCACATAATTCCCTTTTTCGGCTTTCACAATCCCAGTCTGATTGGTAACGATAGCTATATTTTTAGCGCGTAAATCCTTAATGTAAAGATACATTCGGTTAGCGCCCACCACCACTTCTTTCGTCTGTTTTTCAGTATTTTGCACAGAAGCATTACCTTGTGTCTGTCCATTATTTTTGCACGATATAAGCGTACATAAGAAAAAAAGTGTAATTTTGGCACTTCTAAAAGGCATTATTGTTTTGAATGTTGAATATTTCATAGCAAAAAGAGTTATTTTTTCGAAAGGGGACAAAGGTACAATTTCTTCCCCAATTATCAAAATGGCAATAGCTGCCATTGCTGTGGGTATGGTGATGATGCTCATTGCCATTGCTACGGGTATTGGCTTGCAACGCAAGATTAGGGAGAAGTTGGTAGTCTTTCACGGGCACATTCAGATTTTTGATTATAGCAGTAATGCGTCACAAGTTACTACTAAACCTATTGCTATAAAACAAGATTTTTACCCTACTTTTTCAGCAGTACCCGAAGTTACCCATATTCAAGCAGTAGCTACGAAAGGTGGTATCATCCGTACTGAAACCACTTATGAATCAATTCTCGCTAAAGGTGTGGGGAAAGACTACAATTGGTCGCTTATTCGCGACTTTATTACCGAAGGGCGTACCCCTAATGTAGCGAGTGAAGAAGTAACCGATGAGGTGCTAATGTCTACCTATTTAGCCAACAGATTGCACCTAAAACTGGGCGACCGTTGCCAAGCTATCTTTTTAAAAGACGAAGCTGCCCAAGCCCCTAACCAACGTAGTTTTAAAATCGTAGGGCTTTACAATAGTGGCTTTCAAGAATTTGATGCGTCGTACGTCTTCACTGATATACGTCATATTCAGAAAATCAATAAATGGCAACCTGACCAAATAGGCAATTTCGAGCTTTTTATCAAAGATTTTGACCGTATAGAAGAAGTAGGCAAACAAGTGTATGGCAAGGTAGGTTCATTCCTCGATTCGCAAACTATCATTCAGAAGTTTCCTTTTATCTTCGAATGGCTTGGTATGTTCGATTTCAATATTTACCTCATCATCGGGATAATGATAGTTGTTGGTGGATTTAATATGATTACGGCTATTCTCGTGCTCATATTAGAGAAAACACCAATGATAGGTACTTTAAAGAGCTTAGGTGCTTCTGACCGCAGTATCCGCAAGATATTTTTGTATAATGCTACCTATATCATAGGCTTGGGACTCTTATGGGGGAATGTTTTAGGATTCTTATTGCTCTGGTTACAACAGCGTTACAGCCTTATCAAGTTAGACCCTGCCACCTATTACGTAACCGAAGTACCGATTGCTTTCACTCCT
The DNA here is from genome assembly GCF_002998835.1 of Capnocytophaga sp. oral taxon 864. Taxonomy (NCBI): domain Bacteria; kingdom Pseudomonadati; phylum Bacteroidota; class Flavobacteriia; order Flavobacteriales; family Flavobacteriaceae; genus Capnocytophaga; species Capnocytophaga sp. oral taxon 864. The sequence goes on along the minus strand of NZ_CP027232.1, from coordinate 285,162 downwards.
CTGTGGGTGTTATTGCTCAATATAGGCGTTTTGCTATTGTGCTTGCTGATGCTACTCATTCCTACCTATGTGATTACCAAAATATCACCTACTAAATCTATGAAGTTTGCGTAAATAATTTGAGATAGCGCAAAAGTAAGTGTATAATTATTTAAAATCTTTGTTTTATTCAAAATAAAGAAGTACATTTGCCACAAATTAAAAAATGTGACTATATGAAAAGAAATATTAGCACTTTGGACAAGAATATCCGTTTGCTCATTATCGTTATCACTGCGATATTGGGGTATTTTAACGAGTTTTCTATTACCATTGCTTCCGTGTTATCAGGCGTTTCTATATTGCTTTTGGTAACCATTCTCATTAATTTCTCACCCATTTACGCACTTTTAGGTATCAGTACCTATAAGCCTAAAGAAAAATAATTATTATGACTTCTTTTTTTAACGAAACTCCCTTTGTCTTTCCTTTTAAGAAAAACGAAGTAAAACGTTGGGTGAAATGCGTAGCCCAATCCGAAGGTAAAGAGGCAGGCAATATCAACTATATTTTTTGCGATGATGAGTATTTGCACAAAATAAATGTAGAATACTTGCAACACGACACCCTTACCGATATCATCACCTTTGATTATTCTGAGGGAAAGGTACTCCATTCGGATATTTATATTTCGGTGGAACGCGTAAAAGAGAATGCTAACATCTTTAAAGTATCGTTCCAAAAAGAACTCTTGCGGGTATTGGCACACGGCTTGTTACATCTTTGCGGTTATAAGGATAAAACACCGGAAGACAGTGCGTTAATGCGCAACAAGGAAGAAGAAAAGATGAACCTTTTTACGGTTGTTTAGGAAGAGTAGATTTGAGCTTTATAGTAAAACTCGCTAAATAACCATAAATAAGCAAAAGTAAGGTACCTATGTAGATACTATTGTCAAAAGCATAGAAATTTACAAACGAGAAAACAACACTCATTCCAAGGAAGATTTTTATCTTCCTTTTTTTATAGGGTATCGGATAGTATTTTTGTCCGTAGTAATACGAAATAAACATCATCGCTCCATAGGTGATGAGTGTTGCTAACGCCGCCCCTTTATAACTGAGCCAAGGAATAAGCGCAAAGTTGAACACTACCGTAATAGCCATTCCTACTAAAGATACGATAGCTCCAAAGCTGGTACGGTCGGTTACTTTGTACCACACCGAAAGACTATGGTAAATACCCAAACAAAGGTTAGCTAACAAGATAATAGGCACTATCCAAAGGGCTTCCCAATAAGCTTTGTTAGGTATCAAAATAAGTTTAAAAACATCGGTGAATACGGTAATAAAGAGCAAAATAAAGCCTCCGCACACAATGAAATATTCAGTGATGCGAGCATAGGTTTTAGGCGCATTCTTATCCTGTGCACTGCTGAAAAAGAAAGGTTCTATACCAAGTTTATAAGCAGTAACAAAGAGGTTCATAAATACCCCCATTTTGTAACAAGCAGAATAAATACCTATAGTTCCATCGGCAGTATCAGCGGGAAGGAGCATACGCAAGAACACTCGGTCAAAACCTTCATTTACCGCAAAAGCAATACCTGCCAATAATACAGGGAAAGCATAAACCATCATCTCTTTCCAAAGTCGATAATCAAAACGGAAATGTATTTTGAAATAGATGGGCAGTAAGACAATGAAAGTCGCTAAACTCGCTATTACGTTGGCTAAAAAGATATAATATACACCACCGTTGGTAGCAAGGGTTTCAGCAGGTAAATAGTTCAGGTAGTAAATGTTAAGAGCTAAATTCACTGCTGTATTCCCTATTTTAACAATAGCATAAAGTTTGGCTTTGCCTTTGTTCCTGAGCCACGCAAACGGAATGACCACTAAGGCATCGAGTACTAATATATAAATGGCAAAGACAATATACTGTACATCGTAGTTCAGCCAGGAAGCAATAAAGTGTCGCAATAAGTAAGCTATCAGCAGGAAAAACAAAGAGCTGACTGTAAGAGAAGTAAGCGCAGTAGATTGTACCTTCTTCTTCCGTTCGCCTTTGTTCATAAAGCGGAAGAAAGCTGTTTCCATACCGTATGATAGCAGTACGTTCCCCAAGATAAGATAGACAAACAACCCTGAATAGATACCAAAATCGGCAGTATCGAGTTTATTCACGTACAACCTTGTGAGCAATAGGGTAAGCACACGAGGGAGTACAGTAGCAATGCCGTAGATAATGGTATCTTTAAAGAGTTTTCTCAACATAAGGCGTTTTTATTATCCAAATAGTTCTTGTATTGCATCTTCTATCTTGGCAACTTTTACAATCCTAATTTTAGTATTTTTAAGGGCTATTTTGTTATATTTTGATACAAAAATAGTGTTGAAGCCTAATTTCTCAGCTTCAGTAATACGTTGCTCTACGCGTTGTACAGGGCGTATTTCACCGCCTAATCCTACTTCGCCGGCAAAACAGACGTCCTTTTCAATCGCTATATCTTCGTTAGAAGATAGGATAGCCATCGCCACTCCTAAGTCAGTGGCGGGGTCGTCGATAGTAATGCCTCCAGTAATATTAAGGAAGACGTCCTTAGCACCTAAGCGAAATCCTGCGCGTTTCTCAAGCACCGCCAAAAGCATATTGAGGCGTTTGGCATTGAAGCCCGTAGTACTGCGTTGTGGTGTACCATATACCGCTGTACTTACGAGTGCTTGTATTTCAATCATCAGCGGACGCATACCTTCCAAAGTGGCAGCTATGGAGGTACCGCTAATCGTCTCATCGGTTTTGGAAATGAGAATCTCCGAAGGATTATTTACCTCACGCAATCCGTTGCTAAGCATCTCATAAATACCCAATTCGGAAGTAGAGCCAAAGCGGTTTTTCAGTGAACGCAAGATACGGTACACGTGATTACGGTCGCCTTCAAACTGTAAAACCGTATCGACCATATGCTCTAATATCTTAGGCCCTGCTATTTGTCCGTCCTTAGTGATATGCCCAATGAGTATTACAGGAGTATGAGTAGTTTTAGCAAACTTAATCAGTTCGGAGGTACATTCTCTAATTTGAGAAATACTCCCTGCTGATGCCTCTATATAATCGGATTGTAGGGTTTGAATAGAGTCGATAATCACGATTTCGGGTAAGAGTTCTTTTATCTGCTGAAAGATATTTTGCGTCTTAGTTTCAGTGAGAATAAAGCAATTATCGAGCTTATGCGGAATGCGGTCAGCGCGCATTTTTATCTGTTTCTCACTTTCCTCCCCCGATACGTAGAGGGTACGATAAGGCAAGTTAAGAGCTATTTGTAACAGTAGCGTACTCTTGCCTATCCCTGGTTCTCCTCCTAAAAGAGTAACCGACCCCGGTACAATTCCCCCACCCAAGACGTTATTCAATTCGTGGTTGTTGCTGTTAAGGCGCGCCTCGTGTTGTGTATCGATTTGCGAAATAGAGATATACTTAGGAGCTTTACTCTTGATAGGTGATTCTTTCTCTTGCCAAGCAGGAGCAGTGTCTTTCTGTACGACTTCTTCCACAATGGTATTCCACTGCTTGCAGACGTAACACTGTCCTTGCCATTTGCTGTATTGTGCTCCGCAATTCTGACAGAAATATGCTGTTTTTAGTTTTGCCATTTTTTAGGAGATTAGATGTTAGGAGGCACAAGCTACAAGCTCGCGCCAGCATAGATTAGGTTTTAGCGTTAGATTATTTGGAAAAGCAAATTATCTATTGTTCATCGTTAATTGCAAAAGGTATTGCCCGTATTGGTTTTTGAGCATTGGTTTTGCTAACTCTTGCAACTTTTCAACGGTAATCCAACCCTTGCGATAGGCTATTTCTTCCAAACAAGAAATTTTGAGTCCTTGACGTTTCTCTAAGGTTTCTACGAAGTTTGATGCCTCGCTAAGCGAATCGTGGGTGCCGGTATCAAGCCACGCAAAACCGCGCCCTAAAAGTTGTACTTTTAATTCGCCGTCGTTTAGAAACTCTTGATTCACCGTAGTAATCTCCAATTCACCTCGTGCTGAGGGTTTGATACTTTTGGCTACTTTCACTACTTTATTGGGGTAAAAATAGAGTCCTACTACCGCATAGTTAGATTTAGGCTGTGTGGGTTTTTCCTCAATGCTAAGCACATTTCCAGCGGTGTCAAACTCAGCTACTCCATAGCGTTCAGGGTCTTTTACGTAATAACCAAAGACAGTAGCTTTGCGTTCTTTCTTTACATTCTCTACCGCTTGAGCGAGCATTTTCGAGAAACTCTGTCCGTAGAAAATATTATCTCCTAATACCAGGCACACATCGTCATCGCCTATAAACTCTTCGCCTATGATAAACGCTTGAGCCAAGCCATCGGGACTGGGTTGCTTGGCATAGCTAAGGCGAATACCGAAGTCGGAACCGTCACCTAAGAGGCGCTCAAAACCTGGTAAGTCCTGAGGAGTAGAAATTACCAATATCTCGCGAATACCCGAAAGCATCAGCACCGATAATGGGTAGTAAATCATTGGTTTATCGTAAATAGGGAGCAATTGTTTAGAAACTCCCTTAGTAATGGGGTAAAGGCGTGTACCTGAACCGCCTGCTAATATAATTCCTTTCATCGGTTGTTAGTTTTTTCAGACGTTAGTAATTACTGTAACTTTCATATTATTTTGAGCATTGCCCAAAGTCGTTATACGACAAGCTATCAAAAAAACTTTGGCAAAGGTACAGTATTTAATTGAAATTAGCAAATGTGCTATTAATACCACAATGCCAATTGTTGAAGGTAAAAGATAAAAGATAAAAGGTAAAAGGTAAAAGGTAAAGTGTGAGCTCGTAGGACGACAGACAGATAAAATTAGTAAATTAGTAAATGAGTCAATTAGCAAATGGGGACGGGAGAATAAAATAATGTAGATATAAAGAGCTTATAGGAAAGACGAACAATGAACGAACAAAAGACGAACAAAAGACGGTGCGAGCCGCACGGGCAGATAATGAAAAGACGAACAAAAGACGAACAAAAGACGAACAAAAGACGAACAAAAGACGAACAAAGAACGAACAAAGAACGAACAAAAGACGAAGAAAAGACGAACAATGAACGAACAATGAACGAACAAATGAAGAAGAAAAAATGAAGGTAAGTTAAAGCTAAGATAGAAATAAAAAGAGGGTTATTAGTAGATTTCAACTTTGGCAAATTTTGAAACTTTGGCAAAGTTCGTACATATAAACGAATAAATGACGGTGCGAGCCACACGGCAGATAGACAATGAACAAAGGAAAAGTAGAGACAAGGTGGTGAAAAAGCGGAGAGCAAACGGAGGAAAATGACTGGAAAAATAAATTAGAAAATAATTTTGGGTAAATGAAAATAAATTCCTATCTTTGCCAAATTAACACATAAATAAGATTAAAGATTATGAAGAAATTACTAGCCTTAATAGCTTTTTTATGGGTAATGACTGCCTGTGAAAAATCAGGGGAAGATACGCCCCAAAATACGCAAACTCAAATACCTTATGATTGGGATTTTTATTTGAAGCCTTCTCGGTTGTATGCAGTAAAAAATGAAAAAAATGCCGAATTGAAAAAACTGTATTACCAAGTGTATGGTACGCCCTGCGGAGATTGGTATGATGGAATTAACCCCAACAGTAAGGATAGCGACCGCTACCTAAAGAATTTTGTTGAAGGTGCTGAACACGCTCGCAAAACGCCTATTGTGGTGATTTACGGTATCCCCAATCGTGATTGTGGCTCGTTTTCAAAAGGTGGACATCCTAATGCTGCTTCTTACAGAGCGTGGATAGATCGCGTAAGTGCCATTATTGGAAAACGCCGTGCAGTAGTAATTATCGAACCCGATGCTATTAACTACTGTGGACATAAAAAGGGCTCGGCTGAGTACGAGGAACGTGCTAAATTATTACGCTATGTTGCTGAGAAACTGAAGAACAACAACCCGAATGTAGCGAGCTATATCCACGCCGGGAATGGGCCTTTGGTGACCAATAATTCTGAAGCAATGGCTACTGCCATTATTGATGCTGGTTTAAAATATATGCGTGGTTTTGCATTGAATGTTTCGGGCTTAGGAGGCACTGCTGAAGAACAAGCAGCAGCTGAAACATTTGTAACTTACTTAGTTTCTAAAGGTTTTAAAGATGTGCATTACGTGATTGACACAGGGCGCAGTGGTATCAATAGACCTAAACACCAAAATGCAAATGCTCCTTATAACTCTTGCAATAACTTTAATGCAGCTTTAGGTCCGCGTAGCACTACCAAAACCACAGGTCCACACGCCGATGCTTATTTATGGATTAACGGAGGAGGTGGCTCTGACGGTGAATGTAATATGGGAGCCCCAAAAGCGGGACAGCCTTACCCTGAATATACGAGACGCTTGGTGCAAAACGCTATGAGAGTAAAAAGTATAGAGATTTTGGAAGTACCTCAAAACTTAAAATAGTCGTAGCACGGCAAGCAATTATAAAATAACTTTTATCATTGCAAAGATAATAAATAATACAAATAAATAAGATTAAAGATTATGAATAAATTAATATCCTTAGTAGCTTTTTTATGGGTAATGACCGCCTGTGAAAAATCAGGGGAAGAGAGCGACCCCTCTACACAGACTCCAACAACGCAAACCTCTACTACACAAACTCCTACTACACAAACTCCTACTACACCTCCTATTACACCTCCGGTTACTCCTCCTATTCCACCTAACCCACCACAAGGTAAAAAGCCGGTAGCTTATGACTGGGATTTTTACTTGGAGCCCTCTCGGTTAGACGTAGTAAAAAAAGAAAAAAATGCCGAGTTGAAAAAACTGTATTACCAAGTGTATGGTACGCCCTGCGGAGGTTGGTATGACGGTGTGAGTCCTAATAGTGAGAAAAATGACCGTTGGCTTAAAAACTTCGTTGAAGGAGCTGAACGCGCCCGCAAAACGCCTATTGTGGTGCTTTACGGTATCCCCAATCGTGATTGTGGCTCGTTTTCAAAAGGTGGACATCCTAATGCCGCTTCTTACAAAGCGTGGATAAACCGCGTAAGTGCCATTATTGGACAACGCCGTGCGGTGGTTATTATTGAACCAGATGCTATTAACTACTGCGGTCACCCAAGAGGCTCAGCTAAATACAATGAACGTGCTGAACTGCTTAGTTATGCCGCTGAAAAACTAAATAAGAACAACCCTAATGTAGCGAGCTATATTCACGCTGGAAATGGACCTTTGGTTACACAACACTCTGAAGCTGTTGCCAATGCTATTATAGATGGAGGTTTAAAATATATGCGTGGTTTTGCACTGAATGTTTCGGGTTTAGGAGGCACTGCTGAAGAACAAGCCGGAGCTGAGGCTTTTGTAAAATACTTAGCTTCCAAAGGTTTTAAAGATGTGCATTACGTGATTGACACAGGGCGCAGTGGTATCAATAGACCTAAACACCAGAATGCACACCCTCCTTATAACTCTTGCAATAACTTTAATGCAGCTTTAGGTCCGCGTAGCACTACCAAAACCACAGGTCCAAACGCCGATGCTTATTTGTGGATTAACGGAGGAGGTGGCTCTGACGGTGAATGTAATATGGGAGCTCCCGCAGCGGGACTTCCTTATCCTGAATATACGAGACACTTGGTGCAAAACGCTATGAGAGTAAAAAGTATAGAGATTTTGGAAGTACCTCAAAACTTAAAATAGTTGTAGCACGGCAAGCAATTAGAAACTTTGGCAAAGTGTGTGAAGAGTCGTAGCACGATAGAAAAGACTTTTTATTTACATTGCCATTGGAAGTCCTCGACTTTAGATTGCATTTCGGGACGGTACTCATAGTGCCACCACTCTGAGAAAATAGATTTAAAGTTATATTTGTTGAGTACATCCTTCAACAACTTGCGATTCTCAAGTACCTTTTTAGGGAGGGTCGTGCAAGTGTGATGTGCTTTTTTACCAAAGAAATCAAAAGGAGTACCCATATCTAATTCCTTGTCTTGTGCATCTACAAGGGTAAGATCGACAGCAGCCCCGCGATTGTGTTTAGAACCTTTCGCGGGGTTTGCTACGTAGTGGGTACCTGGAAGTATCTTCCACATCTTTTTCTGTACCGAAAGCGGTCGGTAGCAGTCGAACAATTTAATGCGGTATCCCAACGATTTAAACTCTTCATTAGCTTTTACCAAAGCCTTTGCAGTACTCTTGCGGAGATAACACTCACCACAATCATATACTGCTTGTTTGAGGAAATTATCGGAGGTGGCGTATTTCATATCGAATACAAAGTCATTAGAAAGGCTTCTGAGGAGCACAAAATCATTCTGCTGTGCTAAAAGTGAAGACACTGATAATAATATAAAAAGTTGTAAGAGGTATTTCATAAGAGTGATTTTCGGCAAAAGTACAAAAAAAACTTAAAAAAGGCTTGCTATATGTGACAAATTTACTACTTTTGTGCTATGATTCAGAAAACAGTACAAATACTCAACAAACGGGCAAAATTTGAATATGAAATCCTCGACAAATACACGGCGGGGATTGTGCTCGTGGGTACCGAGATAAAGTCTATACGAATGGGAAAAGCCTCGATAGCTGAGAGTTTTTGCGAGTTTAACGATAAAGGAGAGCTTTTCGTAATCAACTCTACCATTGAAGCATATGACTTTGGCACCTATTACAACCACCGCCCAAAAAGCGAACGCAAACTGCTTTTGCAGAAAAAAGAACTTCGCAAACTCAATAAAGAAGTGAAAAATAGCGGGCTTACTATTGTACCTCTCAAACTCTTTATTAACGAAAAAGGATTGGCTAAAATGGATATAGCCTTAGTACGCGGTAAGAAATTGTATGATAAACGCGAAACTATTAAAGACCGTGATAACAAGAGAAACTTGGATAGGCTGATGAAGAGGTAAGTCCTCACCCCGTTCTCCTCTTCGAAGGAGAGGGGCAAACTGTGAATTAATTATTAACGATTAATCATTAGATAAGTGTATAGAGATTTTAAAGAACTCCCCGATGATGCGCGTGTGTGGGTATACCAATGCAACCGTAGCTTTACAGAAGATGAGCAAAAGCAACTGCATACACAATTAGAAGAATTTATAAATCACTGGATGGTGCACGGCAAGGATTTGCTATCATCATTTGAATTGCGCTATAACCGATTTATAGTTATAGGAGCATTACCCGATGCCCACGGTGTAGGAGGCTGTTCTCTTGATGCTTTAGCGCACTTTATTCAAGAGCTTGAAGCCCAATACAACGTTACATTGCTTGACCGTATGAATGTGAGTTATCGTCAAGGTGAACACATCGCCTATAAAAACCTTGCCGATTTTAAGAAGATGGTAAAAGAAAAAGCAGTATCGGCACAAACTATAGTGTTCAACAATTTGGTGAATACTAAAATAGAATACGAAGAGAATTGGGAAGTGCCTTTGGAAGACAGCTGGCACAACCGGTTTTTATAGTGCGAGCCACAGTGCGAGCCGCACAGGCAATAGAAGAAGTATGAACTTTGCCAAAATCTGAAACTTTGGCAAAGTGTAGCGACGCAAATGCGATTTTTAAGACTTTTCGGACGGCCTTTTTTATTGTTAATATATCTGTCCTCTTAGTAAGTCTTCGAAGGTTTCTGCCTTTCTGATAAGTTTAGCTTCCCCATTCTGCCACAATACTTCTGCTGGACGCAAGCGTGAATTGTAGTTGCTTGCCATAGTGTAGCAATAGGCACCTGCATTGTGAAAACACAATATATCACCCTCAGTAATCTCAGCTATTTGTCGGTTAGAGGCAAAGGTATCGGTCTCGCATATATACCCGACTACTGAATAGAAACGCTTCTTACCTTCGGGGTTAGAAATGTTTTCGATATAATGATTAGCCCCGTAGAGCATTGGTCGGATAAGATGATTAAAACCAGAGTCGATGCCTGCAAATACCGTAGAAGTGGTTTGCTTTACTACATTCACCTTTACTAAAAAGTAGCCTGCTTCACTTACCAAAAACTTACCAGGTTCGAAAGCTAGTGTAAGGTTGCGACCGTACTCCTTGCAGAAATCAGCAAAGCGACTGCTGAGACGTTCGCCCAACTCTTCTATATTGGTTTGTATATCTCCCTCTTTATAAGGCACTTTAAAGCCACTACCAAAGTCGATAAATTGTAAATCCTTAAAGTGTTTAGCGGTTTCAAAGAGTATTTCGGCAGCATATAGGAACACATCAATATCTAAAATATCACTACCTGTGTGCATATGAATACCGTTGATGTGCATCTTTGTATTCTGGACGATGCGCAAGATATGCGGTATTTGGTGAATGCTAATACCAAACTTACTATCGATATGTCCTACCGAAATATTGCTATTACCGCCTGCCATCACGTGTGGATTGATACGAATACACACGGGTATCTCAGGGTGTTGTGTGCCAAACTGTTCCAAGAACGAAAGATTATCGATGTTGAGCTGTACTCCTAAGCGCATAGCCTCCTCAATTTCGTCCATTGAGACACCATTAGGCGTAAAAATAATTTGCTGAGGATTAAAACCTGCCAGCAATCCCAACTGTACTTCCTGAATAGAAACGGTATCGAGACCAGCTCCCAAGTCCTTCATCAATTTCAAGATAGAGATATTAGAAAGAGCTTTCATTGCATAGTTGATGCGTAACTTGGGTACTGAGGCAAAGGCATTGGTAAGTCGGTTATATTGAGAAGCAATCTTCTGGGCATCATATACATATACAGGGCTACCGTAAGTATTTGCTATGTTTAGTAAATCGTTTATTTTCATTGAATATACTGTTGTTTAAATGATTATAGGGCACAAAAGTACAAATAATTAGCAAAATGGCAAATTTGAGAATTAGCAAATGGGGGCGGAAGAATAAAATAATGTAGATGAAAGCCTTATTTAATGGTTAATGGTTAATGATTAATGATTAATTTGGGAGAAGCTTATAGAGAGCTTATAGAAAAGACGAACAAATGACAAACAATGAACGAACAAATGACGAACAAATGACGAACAATGAACGAAGAAAAGATAAAGCTAAGGTGGAAATAAGAAGAAGGTTATTAGTAGAATTTATACTGCAACGGCGAAAGGTATATGAATATGGGGTTGTTTTATGTGCAAAAAGCAGTAGTTTTCAGATATTTAAATAATAATTTCAAATTAATTAAACGACTGGAATACAGTATATAATAAATTAGTATACACAAAAATAATCTGAAAAAGAGAAAAAAGTTTTGTCGTTTCAAAAAATAGTTATACCTTTGCGCCCTGAATATAAATAACACATTAATAAATAGAGAAAAAAATGGCAAGAGTTTGTGACTTAACAGGCAAAAAGCATTGGTGGGCAATAACGTGTCACACGCAATGAACAAAACAAAACGTAAATTCAATGTAAACCTCCGTACAAAACGTTTCTTCATTCCTGAAGAGAATCGTTGGATTACCCTAAAAGTATCGGCAACTGCAATTAAAACTATCGACAAGAAAGGTATCTATGCAGTGCTTAAAGAAGTAGAACGTAACGGATATATTAACTAATTTAAAAGAATACTAAAATGGCTAAAAAAGGTAATAGAATTCAGGTTATTTTGGAGTGCACTGAGCACAAAGAGTCTGGTTTACCAGGAACTTCACGTTACATCACTACCAAAAACAAAAAAAATACTCCAGATAGATTAGAGCTAAAAAAGTTCAACCCTATCCTAAAGAAAGTAACTGTTCATAAAGAAATTAAATAATTAAAACATTATGGCAAAGAAAACAGTAGCAACCCTACAAGGTAAATCTAAGAAGCATACTAAAGCTATCAAAATGGTGAAATCACCTAAAACAGGTGCTTATACTTTCGTAGAAAGCGTAATGGCTCCTGAGCTCGTTGATGAATTTTTGAAGAAGAAATAATTAAATTTTCTCTATTTTTATCATATTTAAAAAAGCTGTCGTGAGACGGCTTTTTTTGCATATATAAACTTTTTTACTACCTTTGCACTCATATCCTAAAATATACAATAAGCTATGGCATTGCAATTTCTGAAAAATATCTTTTCAAAAGAAAAGAAAGAAACCTTAGATAAAGGCTTGGAGAAATCTAAAAACAGCTTCTTTGACCGCTTAGGAAAAGCTCTCGTTGGGAAATCGAAAGTAGATGAAGAGGTGCTCGATGACCTTGAAGAAGTGCTTATTGCCAGTGACGTAGGGGTGAACACTACTCTTAAAATCATTGACCGTATAGAGGCTCGTGTGGCTAAAGATAAGTACTTAAATACTTCTGAACTGAATACTATCCTTCGTGAAGAAATAGCAGGACTTCTATCAGAAACTCATACAGGAGAAGCAACAGACTTTACTTTACCTACTGACAAAAAACCTTATGTGATGATGGTAGTAGGGGTGAACGGAGCTGGAAAGACCACTACTATCGGCAAGCTAGCAAGTCAGTTTACTAAAAAAGGTTTGAAAGTAGTATTAGGTGCTGCTGATACTTTCCGCGCCGCTGCGATTGACCAGCTACAAGTGTGGGCAGACCGTACCGGAGTGCCAATGATTAAACAGCAGTTAGGTAGCGATCCTGCTTCGGTAGCCTATGATACCCTTAGTTCGGCGGTAAAACAAAATGCTGATGTAGTAATTATTGATACAGCAGGACGCTTGCACAACAAAATCAATCTAATGAACGAGCTTTCTAAAATCAAGCGCGTGATGCAAAAAGTAATTCCTGATGCTCCTCACGAAGTGCTGTTAGTACTCGATGGTTCTACTGGACAAAATGCCTTTGAGCAAGCTAAAGAATTTACCAAAGCTACTGAAGTAACCGCTTTGGCTGTTACTAAATTAGACGGTACCGCCAAGGGGGGTGTGGTAATAGGCATCTCTGACCAATTTCAGATTCCTGTAAAATACATAGGAGTAGGAGAAGGTATAGACGACTTACAAATTTTTAACAAATATGAGTTCGTAGATTCTTTCTTTAAAGAATAACAACTTCAAAACTAAAATGAGTAATTAATTAACATTGTACTAAAAGCGAACCTTTATTGTATCGGTCATCGCATAAGCTTGGCAAGTGAGAATATAGCCTTGCGATACTTCTTCTTCGCTGAGGGTTTCATTCTTCGCCATTTTGGCTTCTCCCTCCTCTACCCTACCGATACAGCTACTACACACGCCGTTCAAGCAAGAGTAAGGTGCATCGTAGCCACGTAAGAGTGCCGAACTGAGAAGGGTTTGGTTGCGCGCACTCTCAAAGCAGTGCGTCTGTCCGTTAAGTTCAAGAGTAATGGCAACATTGCCTTGTAGGGTGCTGTAATCTATCTCAGCTGGCGATGCCTCAAAAAGCTCTGTAAAAATGCGGTCTTTATCTATCCCTCTTAACAAGAGTATCTCACGGAGGTTTTTCACCAATTCCGTAGGACCACAAGCATAGTAACGCCCCCAGTTAAGATCTTTGTATTTGGCAAAAATCTCGCTTACTATCCTATCGTTGATGCGCCCCGTATAGTGGTCGCCCCAAGGCTGCTGACTGAAAGCGTAGTGGACAAAAAAGCGTTCGGGATACTGAATGCAGAGGGCTTCTATTTCATCAAAAAACAAAGCTTCCTCTTTAGATTTATTACCATAGACGAATACTACCTTGATATTCGTTTTTGACAAGGCTGTTTTAGCAATGCTCATCATAGGGGTTACGCCACTTCCTGCCGAGAAGAGCATAATATCGCGATTGCCAAAGATGTCGTAGAAGAATACGAAAGAACCCTTAGGCGGCATCACTTCTAATACATCACCTGCTTTGAGTTGGGTCGTCGCATAGGTAGAGAACACACCATTAGGCACGCGCTTTACGGCTACGCTTAGTTCACTTTCGTTCACTCCAGAGCAAATAGAATAAGCACGACGCACCTTTTCTCCACCAATCGTTTGTTGGAGAGTAAGGTATTCGCCAGCTTCAAAGTGAAATACTTTCTTCAATAACTCAGGTACTTCAAAGGTAATCATTACCGATGAAGTAGTAAGTTGTGTGATTTTAGATATGGTTAGTTCGTAAAATCGATTCATTTGTACATTTCATTCAAGCCAAAATAGCCAGAGGTAGAAGTACCGAGCTTCTCAAAGTAAAAAGTTTCTTTCGACGCTGATCGCGAAGCTCTTCCGGCAACATTCCCTGTAATTTCTTGTAAAGTGCGAGCCAAAAGAGGTTCAGTTTCGTCGCCTAATACCCCTAAATCATTTACAATCTCACTAATCTGGATATTAGGTTCTAAGCCATTTACGTAATCGCCTATGCCTTTGGCGTTTTCTATCTTCATTACCAAGGGTTGCATCGCCCATTTGTGCTTAGGGTTTTTAACTTTTCGTTGCTTATCGGTAAAGTCGTAAACAGTCACCGAGCCTTGGTTCTTACCCATTGTGGTTTCACCTATCTGCACTACATCTATGTAGGCTTTAAGACCATTGATAACCAATTCACTGGCTGAAGCTGTCCCGTCCGAAGTAATTACATACACTTTGTTAAGTCGCAGACTATTGATAGCCACCTGCCGACTGCCTTTTACCATATTAGACGTAAAATACTCTCTTTCATTCCCTCTAAAAGGTTGCAACTTGCTATTCCATTTTTCTACCGCAAACACCTGACCGTTAAACTGACCTGTAATCATCGATGCTAAGTAAGTAGCCGAATCGACACTTCCTCCTCCATTGTAGCGCAAATCGAGTATTAAGTCAGTAACCCCCTCTGCTTTAAACTCCGCAAAGGCATCGTTCAGTGTCTCATCAAAATCAGATACAAAAGCATTGTAGATCAGGTAAGCTATTTTTTTACCTCCCTTGTTGAATACTTTATGAATAAGTACAGGGTTTTCAGGGGTTTGGTTTTGATTTAAAGTATAGGTTTTCCCTGTAGAAGTTGCTTTGCCATTCACAATTCTAAAGGTTGAAAACGAAATAACAGCCGTATTTTGCAACAGTTGTTTAGCATTAGAACGCGTAAGTTGTTGCCCATTGATACTCAATATCACATCTCCACGTTGTAAACCTTGTTGTTCTGCCTCCGATTTAGGCACTACATAACGCACTACAGCATAAACTCTAGTTTTTGTTTCGTCTACAAAACTAAAAGCGTAGTTTATACCCACACTGGCAGTAATACCCTTGAATTGGTTTTCGAGATCGGTGTAATTATCGGTGATATAGCTAAAGCGGTCTATTTCTTCATATCTATTAAGTAACCCTTTATAGAAAAGGACTTTAGGATTGCTAAAACTCTTTAAGAATTGAGTATAACTCTTATTTTTATCAGCTTTGGTATCAGCCAAACTACCAAAACGGTTATTTTGCAAATTAGGTACATCGGCTTGCCACAAATAATACGTGTTAAGTCCCTTCCAAATAAAATCGCGTACGCGCAAATCGGTATCGTTACCGGTATAGTCAGAGCCCGTAAAAGACACCTCATTGCCATTAGTAACAGGTTCTTTAGCACAAGATAACAAGCTGATAGCTATGAATATAGAGATAAACAAGTGTTTCATATTGAAAATAATTTTCCACAAAAGTAATACTTTTTTTATATTTGCACAAATTTTGTACCAGATAAGAAGTAAAACTAAATACCGATGCGTGAAGTGTGAAAAACAAAATTTTCTGTTTTACAGCATAAAAAGTAGCTCTTTTTTTCAACTAAAATAGAAGATTCCTTCGGTTTTCATACGCTTATTGTTCGTTCATCGTTCGTCATTCGTTCATTTGCCCGTGCGGCTCGCACCGTCTTTTGTTCGTCTTTTGTTCGTCTTTTGTTCGTCTTTTGTTCGTCTTTTGTTCGTCTTTTGTTCGTCTTTTGTTCGTCTTTTGTTCGTCTTTTGTTCGTTCATTGTTCGTTCATTGTTCGTCTTTTGTTCGTCTTTTGTTCGTTCATTGTTCGTTCATTGTTCGTCTTTTGTTCGTCTTTTGTTCGTTCATTGTTCGTTCATTGTTCGTCTTTTGTTCGTTCATTGTTCGTCTTTTCATTATCTGCCTGTCGTGCTACGACTGTCCGCGTGGCTCGCACCTGCCTGTGTGGCTCACACTGCCCGTCGTGCTACGACCTCGCACTTTTTACCTTTTATCTTTTACCTTTTACCTAAATAGATAGAATGTCAGATATTATAAAATTACTCCCCGATCACGTAGCCAACCAGATAGCCGCTGGCGAAGTGATTCAGCGTCCCGCCTCAGCAGTCAAAGAGCTGATGGAGAATGCTATTGATGCCGGTGCTACCGAAATAAAACTGCTCATCAAAGACGCAGGCAAGACCCTCGTGCAGGTGATTGACAACGGTGTGGGAATGAGTACTACCGATGCGCGTATGGCTTTCGAGCGTCACGCCACCTCCAAAATACAAAAAGCAGAAGATCTTTTCCATTTGCAAACTAAAGGTTTCCGCGGGGAAGCCCTTGCCTCCATAGTGGCAATTGCGCACGTAGAGATGCAAACCAAGCGCCCAGAGGACGAGTTGGGTACCGAAATACACATCGAAGGCAGTAAGATTACGCGCCAAGAGCCCTGCGTATGCCCTACTGGTACGAGTATTGCGATGAAGAACCTCTTTTTCAACATTCCAGCGCGTCGCAACTTTCTAAAATCAGACACGGTGGAATTCCGTCATATACTCGATGAGTTTCACCGTGTTGCCTTGGCACACCCTGCAATTCATTTCTTTTTGTACAACAATGGCAACGAGCTGTTCAACCTACCAGCTACCAATTTCCGCCAACGCATTGTACATCTTTTTGGAAGCAAAACCAATGAAAAGTTAGTGCCTATCATCGCCGAAGACACACCTTTGGTGCAAATCAGCGGATTTATCGTAAAACCTGAATATTTAGCAAAGACTAAAAACTTGCAGTTTTTGATGGTCAATCATAGGTTTGTAAAAAATCAATACCTCAACCACGCAATTGCTTCGGCTTACGAAGGTCTTATCCACACCGACCAGAAGGCGGAGTATTTCATCAGTTTGGAAGTAGACCCCACAACTATCGACATCAATATTCACCCTACGAAAACCGAAATTAAGTTTGAAGAAGAGCATAGTATTTATGCCTTACTGAAGTCGGCAGTAAAACACAGTTTAGGTCAGTTTAATATTGCTCCTACGCTCGATTTTAGTAAAGACCCTACTTTCGATATTCCTTATAACTACAAGGATAAAACCCCAGAGTTTCCTAAGATAGAAGTAGACCCCAATTTCAACCCATTTAAAGAAGAATATGTAAGCCGAAGCAGTGGAAGTGATAGCCATAGTAATTTTGGCTCTTACAGCAAAAAAGCACCTACGTGGGAGAGTTTGTACACGGGCATTGAATCTTCTATTAATACTTCAAACCCTGAAACTATCGTGAGTTCTCTCTTTGAAACCGAACCTACACGAAGCCAAGGTAAGAAAATTATTGCTTTGGCAAAGAAATACCTCATAACTACTTTGGAAGGAGGGCTTATCATCATCAATATCAACAGGGCGCACCAACGCATCTTGTACGAAGATTTTATGAAGCATCTGCAATCCACACATAGTGCAAGTCAGCAACTGATGTTCCCCTACGAACTACCTTTTGCACCACACGAATTGGAAGTGATTGCACAACTGCGCGAGCTCTTTGAGTGCAGTGGCTTTATGTTTACCATAGAAACCGACAAGATTGTAGTAAGTGGGATTCCTCTGCACCTTACCGATAGTGAGATTCCTAATATTTTCAATGAACTCTTGCAACAGCATATCGAGGCATTACCCTCTACCGAAAACACTCAGAAAGAAGCCTTTGCTAAAGCTTTATGCAAGAGCTTAGCTGTAAAAACCGGACAAGTACTCAGTGAGGAAGAACAAGAAACTTTGATAAATAATTTGTTTAGTTGTCAAGAAGTATTAATTTCGCCTTTTGGAAAGCGAATTTATTACAACCTTTCAGTAAATGAAATAGAAAACCTATTTTAAATGCGAGTTGGATAGGCAATATAAGCATTATGAACATTGCTAATTAACCAATCTCTAACAACTAATAACTAAAGACTAAAATGGACAGAATATCTAAAACAGTACTACATCTGATTATTATCAATACGATAGTATTAATACTTACCGCATTGAATGAAAAAGGACTATTTTTACCTCAAATAAATATAGTCGGCACTTTTGCCTTACACCATTTTGAAACTCCTTCTTTTCACTGGTGGCAATATATCAGCTATATGTTTATGCACGCTGATTTTACACACCTGCTCTTTAATATGTACGCCTTATGGGCATTCGGCACACCTTTAGAAAATATATGGGGGCGCAATAAGTTTCTATTCTTCTATTTCTCTTGTGGCGTAGGAGCGGCTTTGCTTCATACGGGAGTAAATTACTACTATGTACATCAAGCTGTCAATGCTTTAGCGGAAGCTGGTGTGCCTGCTAATGAAGTTTTAGAAATTATTGCAGAAGGAAAATACAATCCTAATTGGGGCAATATCATCAATCACAGCACCTTCCAAAGTATGTATGATGTACTTAGATCTACTACCGTAGGCGCTTCAGGTGCTATTTATGGTATATTAGTAGCTTTTGGAATGTTCTTCCCCGATGCCAAACTGATGTTGTTCTTTATCCCCTACCCTATAGCGGCTCGTTATTTTATCCCTTTACTTGTAGCCTTAGACTTAATAATGGGATTTGTAGGAGGAATTACTATTTTCGGTGGTAATATCGCCCACTTTGCACACGTAGGAGGGGCTCTCATAGGCTTCCTAATTATGTTGTACTGGAAAAAGCACAACTTTGATAAGAATAGATGGGACAGAAGATTGTAAAGAGCCTTTAAATCCTATTTTTTAATAACAAATGATATGCAAAATATTCAAATTCCAGAAAACTGGACTGTCTATATCGGCAGCATAGAAGATAACCCCGCTGTATTCCGCCTCAATTTAGGATTAGAGGAAATTGCTCCTATCACCCAATACCCTCAAAGCGTACGCCTTACTTTTGAGCTAAAAGAACCTGATGAAAACGGTTTTTCAAATAACCGAGAACGTGACTTCCTCTATACGATAGAAGATGAAGAAGTAATGCCTTTACTTAATGAAAGTGATATCTTAGCGGGTATCGTCACTTATCAAGGCACTATCACGTGGTATTTTTATACCGAAAATACTTCTGATTTAGAAAAACGCTTGCAATCAGTAGTAACCAAACACCCTGATTATAGCACTCAAATCAAAACTACTGACGATACTGATTGGAAGATTTACTTTGAATTTCTTTTTCCTAATATCTACGAAATGCAAAGCATTCACAATAGTAATTTGCAAGAACATTGTGAAGAGGCAGGCGACCACACCGACCAAGAGCGCCCTATTGAACACTGGTTGTATTTCCAAACTGAAAAGGATATGAATAGCGCTATTGCAAAAGCTGAAACCTTAGGTTTTTCAGTATATAACAGAGGTAAAATAGAGCCCGAAGAGGGTGAAGACCCTAATGAAGATTTAGGTTACCGCCTTATCCTCAGTAAAGTAAATAGTGTAGACAACATCGACCCCGATACGTGGGATTTGATAGACCTCGCTCTCGATACTCACGGCGAATACGACGGCTGGGAAACAGTCTTAGTTAAGTAAAAATAATTAACCATTTATCATTAAACATTAATCATTATTTTGAACTTAGAAAGTAAAAAAACAATTGTAGAGAAAAGTGCTAAAGACCTCTTTGCACTTTTAGAAAATGTAGCTAATTTTGAACGACTGATGCCTGATAATATTAGTAAGTTCCAAATGCTCAGCGAGCAGTCCTTTGTGTTTGCTCTAAAAGGAATGCCTGAAATTTCTTTAGAAAAGAAAAGTAGTACCCCCAGCAGTCAGTTGGTATTAGGTGAAGCAAAAGGTAAGATTCCTTTTCAGCTTACTGCCAATATTACCGAAGTATCGAACAATGAGAGTGAGGTACAACTTCTCTTCGAGGGTAACTTCAACCCCGTAATGGCAATGATGGTAAAGACACCTATCAGCAAGTTTATGGAGACCTTAGTAACCAAAATGAAAGAATTATAATGGCTGGGAATAGTATAGGTACACTCTTTAGGCTCACCACCTTTGGCGAATCGCACGGCGAAGCCTTAGGAGGAATTATAGACGGCTGTCCACCTAATATAACCTTAGACTTTAGAGCCATACAGCACGAACTTGACCGTCGAAAACCAGGGCAATCAGCGATTGTTACGCAACGCAAAGAGGGCGACAAGGTACGCTTTCTTTCGGGTATTTTAAACGACAAAACCACTGGTACACCTATTGGTTTTATCATTGAGAACGAAAACCAGCATTCGGCTGACTATACCCATATAGCCGAGGTATACCGCCCCAGCCACGCCGATTATGTATATCAACAGAAATACGGTATACGTGACTATCGTGGAGGCGGTCGCTCGTCAGCGCGTGAAACTGCTTGTCGGGTAGTAGCAGGAGCTATTGCAAAACAGGTACTGAAAGGTGTACAAATTACCGCTTATGTATCAAGTGTAGGTGAGCTTACCCTTACTAAACCCTATACCGAACTCAATTTGGCAATAGCCGAAACTAATGCTGTACGCTGTCCCGACCCTACCTTAGCGGAACAAATGGAAGCCTACATCAAAGTCATTCGTAAGGAGGGTGACACCATAGGCGGGGTAGTAAGTTGTGTAGTAAAAGGAGTACCCGTAGGTTTAGGTGAACCTGTATTCGATAAGCTCCACGCACAGCTTGGCAAAGCGATGCTCTCTATCAATGCTGTAAAAGGGTTTGAATACGGCAGTGGTTTTGCAGGTACTGCAATGCGCGGTAGCCAGCACAACGACCTTTTTAACCCTGATGGCACTACCCAAACCAACTATTCAGGTGGGATACAAGGCGGTATCAGCAACGGTATGGATATTTATTTTAGAATAGCTTTTAAGCCCGTAGCTACCCTTATGCAAGAGCAACCCGCACTCGACACACACGGCAACATCGTAACAATGCAAGGTAAAGGCAGACATGACCCTTGTGTAGTACCTCGTGCAGTACCTATCGTCGAGGCTATGACCGCAATCGTATTATTAGATTTTTGGTTGATTAGTCGTCAAAAAAACTAATGACTAAATATATTAGGAATGAGAGAAAATATAAATTATATTGCCAAGCCTTTTTTGAAATGGGCAGGAGGCAAAACACAACTCATAGAACAGATTAAAAACAACTTACCCAAAATTGTTTTTAAAGAGAAATTCACCTACATAGAACCTTTTGTAGGGAGTGGTGCTGTGTTATTTTGGTTGCTCAGTGAGTTTCCTAATATGAAAAAAGCAGTTATCAATGATATTAACAAAGAATTGATAGATACTTATAGAACCATTGCTGAAAATCCTGAACAGCTAATTGCTATTCTTAATAGTCTGCAAATAGAATATCACGCTCTAGAAGAGCAACAAGAGGCTAAAAAGGCATACTATTACCAAAAAAGAGCCCTATTCAATAGCCGAAGTGAGGAAAAAGTAATGCAATCAGCATTATTTATATTCTTAAATCGTACTTGTTTTAATGGTTTATATCGTGTGAATAACAAAAATGAGTTCAATGTACCCATTGGTAGTTATAAGCGTCCTATGATTTGTGATAAAGAGAATATTTTAGCAGTAAGCAAGGCTTTGCAAAAGGTAGAAATTATTTGTGGGGACTTTGAGCAGACTATTCATTATACCAAAGGCAATACTTTATTTTATTTCGACCCTCCCTATAAACCTTTGAGCGGAACCTCAAACTTCAATGCTTATGTAAAAGATAGTTTTGACGATAACGAACAAATTCGCTTAAGAGATTTTTGCCATAAACTCAATAACTTGAATCACTATTGGATACTGAGCAATTCAGATGTAAAGGGAAAAGACGAAAACAACCATTTCTTTGATGATCTATATGTAGACTTTACAATAAAGCGCGTATTAGCCAAAAGAAATATCAATGCCAATCCTAAAAAACGAGGGATACTAAATGAATTATTAATTAACAACTATACTAATAATTTTTTAAATATATGATTTACGGAGGAAAAGGAGGAGGAAATACAAAAACAGGTTTAGTTTTTGAAGGTAAAACTGATTTAGCAGAATTTTTAAACTCCCAAAATGACTATGAAGTAAAAGAAAATAATGTTTTTTACAAAGGAGAACTTGTTGGAAGAATTTTTAAAAAATACGGTTTTTATAAATTTCTTGAAGAGTTAGATATTGATTGGAAACAATTAATATCTAAGAGGTTGTTACCTGATGATAGTATATTTGTAATCATAGCAAATACATTATTCATAATTGAATGCAAATTTCAACAAGTAGCAGGGTCAGTAGATGAAAAATTGCAAACTTGTGATTTTAAAAGAAAACAATACCAAAAACTTTTATCAAAAGCAAATATAGAAGTAGAATATATTTATCTATTAAGTGATTGGTTTAGAAAGTCTGAATACAAAGATGTTTTAGATTATATTCATAGTGTACATTGTTATTATTTCTTTGAGTATATTCCATTAATAAAATTAGGCTTACCTGTTCCTGAATAATGCTTAACCCCTATTTCAAATCTCAAGACAAATCCTTCTACCTCCTTCACGGAGATACGATGGAGCTGTTACCACAGTTTCATCGTAAGTTTGATATGGTCTTTGCTGACCCTCCTTACTTTTTATCAAACGGAGGGCTTACTGTAAATAATGGTGAGATTGTAAGTGTTAATAAAGGAGATTGGGATAAACCAAAAGGAATAGCTTTTATAAATGATTTTAATAGACAATGGCTTACTTTAGTACGCGAAGTGATGAAAGAAGATGCTACTATTTGGATTAGTGGTACAATGCATAACATCTTTTCAATAGGACAAATACTTACTGAATTAGGCTTTAAAATACTTAATATTATTACTTGGGAGAAAACTAATCCTCCTCCTAACTTCTCTTGTAGATACTTTACTCATTCTACAGAGCAAATCATTTGGGCAAGAAAAGAAGAAAAAACGCCTCATTACTTCAATTACGAACTAATGAAAGAACTGAATGGCAACAAGCAAATGAAAGATGTATGGCGTTTCCCCGCTATTGCTCCTTGGGAAAAGTCGTGTGGCAAACACCCTACTCAAAAACCCTTGTCAGTACTTACAAGGCTTATTTTAGCTTCTACCAAACCTGACGCTTGGATATTAGATCCTTTTACAGGTAGCTCAACCACAGGTATTGCAGCTAATTTACAAGGACGAAAGTTCGTAGGTATTGATAGAGAAAAAGACTTTTTAGAACTGAGTAGACTTAGAAAATTAGAAATAGAAAAGAAAGAGATATTTGTAAAATATAAAAACCGTTTATGAACTCAAAAGAAATAGCAAATGGTATATTGCGTGCCGTAGGGATTATTGTATTGGTAGCCTTAGGGCTCTACACCCTTTACTTACTGCAATCTATTATCATTTACCTCATTGTATCGCTGGTACTGACATTGATGGGCAAACCTCTTATACAGTTTTTTTACAAAAAGCTGAAGATAAAAAACCGAACCTTATGTGTGGTTCTTACAATGTTATTGTTCGTGGTATTGAGCCTTGGGGTATTCAGTTTGTTTATCCCTTTGCTTATTTCGCAAGGCAAGAACCTCTCAAGCCTTAATATAGACTTGCTGAAGGACAACCTCGACGCTCTCCTCCACCAAACTCTTAGCAAGGTCGGACTTCAGAGAGAAGATTACTCTTTTGGAGTACAAGAGATGTTGAACTTTATCGATATTCCTAACTTCCTAAACTCTTTTATCTCGTTTATCAGTAGTTTTGGAGTAGGATTCTTCTCAGTGCTTTTTATTACCTTCTTCTTTATGAAAGACGGTGACAGAATACTTATCGCATTACTTTCTATTTTCTCTCCCAAACGTAAACGCAAACTTAAAACCTCTATTTTCAAAATAAACAACCTATTGTCGCGTTATTTTGTAGGATTAATGCTACAGCTTACTATTCTTTTTATAATTTACACCATAGTATTGCTTATTTTCGGAGTAGAAAATGCCTTTATCATAGCCCTTTTATGTGCTTTACTGAACCTTATTCCTTATATAGGTCCGATGATAGGTTTTATACTAATGGCTTTGCTTACAATGAGTAGCAACCTACAAAACGATTTTATGACGGTAAGTCTGCCTACTACTATCTATGTGTTGATAGGGTTTATAATAGGTCAGTTTATTGATAATTTCTTTTCTCAACCGCTTATTTTCTCTAATTCAGTAAAATCTACTGCCTTAGAGATTTTCCTCATTACCCTTATCAGTGGTACGCTTTTCGGGATAACAGGAATGGTCGTGGCTATTCCCGCCTATACGGTACTGAAAGTAGTATTAAAAGAGTTTTTCCCGAACAACAAGATTGTAGAACTTCTCACTAAAAACATATAGCTATGAACCCTCTTGCTCTCTTCGTTTTGAATTAGACAAATGGTGAAAAACTCCAATTTTTAGGAAAAGAATGAACAAACAAATGACGGTGTGAGTCACACAGGCAGTCGTAGCACGACAGGCAGATAATCAAAAGACAAATAATGAATGAACGAACAAAAGACGGTGCGAGCCGCACGGGCAGTCGTAGCACGACAGGCAGATAATGAAAAGACAAATAATGAATGAATGAACGAACAATGAACGAACAAAAGACGAACAATGAACGAAGCTAAACTGAAGCTAAGACAAAGCTATAATCTTAGAAAACTGAATATTAATTGCTTTTTTAAGGTAATAAAACTTTGAAAAAAACGCAATGATTTTAGAGTTTTTATGATTTTTAGACTTCAATAAAGTAAATGAGATTTACTTCGGACAATCAGGATTTAAATAGCTATTATTCAAACATATAAAATTACATATAAATAAAAAAGTAATTAAAATAGTTTTTATTCAAAATATTATTCGTAACTTTGTAGCCTAATATCAAACTTGATAAATTTTAAAAGAAATGAGTAAATACGACGTTATTGTATTAGGAAGTGGTCCTGGTGGGTATGTTACTGCCATTCGCGCTTCTCAATTAGGGTTTAAAACCGCTGTTATTGAAAAAGAAAACCTCGGAGGTATTTGTTTGAACTGGGGTTGTATTCCTACGAAAGCTTTGTTAAAATCAGCGCAAGTGTTTGAATACCTAAAGCACGCTGAGAACTATGGTATCACCGTAAAAAAAGAGTCTTTTGACAAAGATTTTTATGCGGTTATCAAACGTAGTCGCGAGGTAGCTGCTACAATGAGCAAAGGGGTGCAGTTCTTGATGAAAAAGAACAAAATAGATGTGATAATGGGCTATGGTACCCTAAAAGCTGGCAAGAAAGTAGACGTAAAAGATAAAGATGGCAAAGTAACTGAATACAGTGCTGACCACATTATTATTGCTACTGGAGCACGTTCACGCGAGTTGCCTGCTTTACCTCAAGATGGCAAGAAAATTATCGGTTACCGCCAAGCACTTACGCTCCCTGAGCAACCTAAGAAAATGATTGTGGTAGGTAGTGGGGCTATCGGTATTGAGTTTGCTTACTTCTATAACGCTATGGGTACTGAAGTAACCATCGTAGAGTTTATGCCTAACATTGTTCCTGTGGAAGATGAGGATATCTCTAAACAATTAGAAAAGAGCCTTACAAAATCAGGTATCAATATTATGACTTCGGCTGAGGTAACCAAAGTAGATACTTCTGGAAAAGGTGTAAAAGCATTTGTGAAAACAGCCAAAGGCGAAGAAGTTTTAGAATCTGATATCTTGCTTTCAGCCGTAGGTATCAAAACAAATATTGAAAATATCGGTTTGGAAGCGGTAGGTATCAAAACTGAACGCGATAAAATTCAAGTAAACGAGTTCTACCAAACTAATGTTCCTGGTTATTACGCTATTGGTGACGTAGTTCCTGGTCAAGCCTTAGCACACGTAGCTTCAGCAGAAGGTATTATTTGCGTTGAAAAGATTAAAGGAATGCACGTAGAACCACTTAACTATGGTAATATTCCTGGTTGTACTTACTGCACTCCTGAAATTGCTTCAGTAGGTCTGACCGAAAAACAAGCTAAAGAAAAAGGCTATGAAATAAAAGTAGGTAAGTTCCCATTCACTGCCTCAGGAAAAGCAAATGCAGCGGGTACTACTGAAGGCTTCATAAAAGTAATCTTTGATGCTAAATATGGCGAATGGTTAGGTTGCCATATGATTGGCGCCGGCGTTACTGATATGATTGCTGAAGCGGTAGTAGCTCGTAAATTGGAAACTACAGGACACGAAATCATCAAAGCGGTACACCCACACCCTACAATGAGCGAAGGTGTAAAAGAAGCAGTAGCAGCTGCTTATGGTGAAGCTATCGACATTTAATATTTTTGTTCCAATAAATTCATAAACGCAAGAAACTCCAAGTAAAAAAGATTTTACTTGGAGTTTTTTTATTAGTGTAAGTTTGAGATAAGAAACCTAACAGACTGTTAGTTACAATTAACTTTGGCTAAGTTTAAAACTTTAGCTAAGTGTGGAAGCAAAAAACAGTATTGTATTATGTTAAAATAGTGCTAAAAGAGCGTTTGTAGCACCTCTAATGATTTTATTTGTCTAAAATTAGGGAAGTGCCATTCGTAGTATTTAAGCAGTTGAAAAAGCAATGCATTGCGCTCGTTCTTATTGCTTTTAACGGTTGATAACTGAGGATAATCGGTGTGTAGGAGGTTTTTGAATAGCAACAAGGTAGCGCCTGTAATGGTGTATTTGCTTTCATCGGTAGTACTGAAAATGCCGTCTTCCAACGAAAAGGAGGGCAAATGCTCGTGAGTGGTATCGGGGTAAAAGCCGAGATAGCGAGTGATATCAAGTAGAAACTTTAAGTGAAAATTGGCAGAGAAGTCGTTTCTATCAAAAAAAAGGAGCTTCTGTTCTAAAAACAAAAACATTTCTTCATCGGGAGCTTCAGATGTGCAAACAAAAGCACATACTTCGGAAAGAAACATACTTACAGCACTCTTGTACATATCAGTATGTAACGAGTAATAAGGGACGGCTATCTTAGCTTCCTTTACACGTCCTAACGTACCGTTATTTTTATGAGTAGCCACCAGTTCTAACAGCATAAAAGGCTGAAAAAGGGCTGTTTTTAAGTTCCCTTTCTTCTGTGCTAAAACGCCTTGTAACAAATAACTACGAGTACCCATCGTTTGAGTGAAGCACTTCACTATAAGACTGTTATCGCTGTATTTGAGACTTGAAATAACTATGGCTCGGACTTTATCGTACATATTTCTTCTATAAATAGCGTTGCAAAAATACAAAAAAGACTTCAATAGGACGTAATTGATGATATAAATGAAAGATAACGCCAATAATACCAGATAATGCCAATAATACCAATGAGAAAATGAGAAAATGAGAAAATGAGAAAATTAGAGAATTAGTAAATGGGGTACGAGCTTGAGTTAGAAGAATGAGGCTGTGCCTTGTGAAGTAACTTTTTGGAACATTAACTTTGGCAAAGGTCGTAGCAGGACGGGCAATAGAAAATTAGAGAATTAGGAAATTGGCAAATGGGTAGTGATAAAAAAGGTTTTTTGACGGGTCTGACTTGTCGGACAAATTGGACTGGTCTGAGTTATCGGAGGAAAACGAAAAATATAAAAAGTGAGTTGGAAGGATTTTTGGTGAAAAAAGGGTGTAAGGAGGGTGGGGTTAGCTTATAGAGAGCTTATAGGAAGCTTATACGAATCTTGGACGATTGGTATAGAAAGGGTATATAAGTGATTGATTCACATCATAATACAACAACATCAAAAATGCCAAAAACGGGGTTTCGAGGCGAAAGAAAGAGAAAAGGCACTAGGCCTTAGGCCATAGGCAATAGGGGGAAATATGACGGAAAGAAGAAGGAATCATTAGGAAATTAGTAGGTTAGTGGGAATATTGGAGAATCTTGGAGGGAGTTTGAATATAATGAGAGCATTTGTAATTCGCAATTATTTTGTACCTTTGCACCCATAATGAGCAAAAATAAGCATATAACCATTGAAAATGTAACCGTGATTGATGCAGGAGCCAAAGGCAAAAGCATTGCTAAAGCCCCTGACGGACGTGTGATATTTATAAGTAACGCTATTCCTGGTGATGTAGTAGATGTGCAGACCACCAAGAAGAAATCGGCTTATTATGAAGGTTTTGTAACTAAATATCACCAACTATCAGAGCAACGAGTAACGCCCGTATGTTCTCACTTTGGCTATTGTGGTGGTTGCAAATGGCAAGATATGAACTACCAAAGTCAGCTATTTTACAAGCAGAAAGAAGTAGAAAACAACTTAGTACGATTGGGTAGGATAGAAATTCCTGCTGTAATGCCTATCATAGGCTCTGACGAGACTTATTACTACCGCAACAAAATGGAGTTTTCTTTTTCGGATATGCGCTGGCTTACTCCCGATGAAATTAAGAAAGCCGACGAAATAGACAATCGGAATGCCTTAGGTTTTCACATAGCAGGAGCTTGGGACAAGATTTTGGACATAGACAAATGTTACTTGCAAGCCGACCCTTCTAACACGATACGCTTGGAGATAAAGCGTTTTGCCTTGGCGAACGAAATGCCTTTTTACAGTCCGAGGCAACAAACAGGCTTATTGCGTACTATGATGATACGCATTAGCTCCATTGGGCAAATAATGGTAGTGATACAGTTCTTCCGCAACGACCCTAAAATTACACTGCTCCTCGACCATATTGCAGAGACATTCCCGATGATTACCTCTTTGCAATACTGTATCAATAGCAAAGGCAACGATGCTATTTATGACCAAGAACTTATTTGCTATAAAGGTACTGACTGTATTTATGAGGAAATGGAAGGGTTGCGATTTAAAATCAATGCCAAGTCGTTTTACCAAACTAACTCGGCACAAGCGTACAAGCTGTACCAAGTAGCTCGTAACTTTGCCGATTTAAAGGGCGATGAATTAGTGTACGACCTTTATACGGGAACGGGCACTATTGCGCAATTTGTAGCCAAAAAAGCGAAAAAAGTGATAGGGGTAGAAGCTGTACCAGAAGCTATAGCAGATGCCAAAGACAATGCTTTTGCGAATGGTATTGAGAATGTTACTTTTTACGTGGGAGATATGAAAAACATTTTCAACGACACTTTTATAGAAGAAAACGGCACCCCTGATGTGATTATCACCGACCCTCCTCGCGACGGTATGCACAAAGATGTAGTAGCTAAAATTCTTCAAATAGCCCCCAAAAAGATAGTATATGTAAGTTGCAATAGTGCAACGCAAGCGCGAGACCTTTCCTTGCTTGATGTAACTTATAAAGTAACCAAAGTTCAGCCTGTGGATATGTTTCCACAAACCTACCACGTAGAGAATGTTGTTTTATTAGAAAAGAGAAATGAAAAAAGCTGAAAAAGTAAACTTTATCATCGATACACTAGAAAGTATCTATCCTGAAATTACTATACCCCTGCAACACAAAGACCCTTATACGCTACTGATAGCTGTACTCTTATCGGCACAAACTACCGATGCACGGGTGAACCAAATCACGCCTATTCTATTTAGCAAAGCGGACAATCCGTATGATATGGTACTACTTTCGGTAGACGAAATACAGGAGATTATCAAACCCTTAGGGCTTGCCCCTATGAAATCTAAAGGTATTCACGGGCTTTCCCAAATACTCATAGACAAATACAACGGCGAAGTTCCTCAAACCTTTGAGGCTTTAGAGGCTCTCCCCTCAGTAGGACATAAAACTGCCAGCGTTGTTCTTGCACAAGCCTTTGGCATTCCGACCTTCCCCGTTGATACCCATATACACCGACTGATGCACCGCTGGAAGCTTTCCGACGGTAGTTCGGTAGTGCAAACGGAGAAAGATGCCAAACGACTCTTCCCCAAAGAAAAATGGAACAAACTGCACGTGCAAATCATCTTGTACGGGCGCGAATACAGTCCGGCGAGAGGCTGGAATATGGAAAAAGATATTATAACCAAAACCATTATACAATCGAAAAAATGAATTTACAACAGCGAGACGAAAAACATTTGTGGCACCCGTATACCCAACATCAAACGGCTGCCAAACCTATCGGAATTGTGAAAGGAAAAGATGCTCTCCTTTGGGACGAGGACGGCAAAGAATACATAGATGCCATTGCCAGTTGGTGGGTGAACCCCTATGGGCATAGCAACGAGCGATTAGCCCAAGCTGCCTACAAACAACTCACCCAATTGGAGCACGTACTCTTTGGTGGCTTTACACACCGACCTGCCGTAGAGCTTGCCGAAAAGCTCATCAGTATTCTGCCTAAAAACCAACAGAAAGTATTCTTCTCGGACAACGGTTCGACGGCAGTGGAAGTAGGTATCAAAATGGCGTTACAGTACTTTTTCAATAAAGGAGAGAAACGCTTTACGGTAGTTGCTTTTGAAGATGCATTTCACGGAGATACCTTTGCCGCTATGGCAGCTTCGGGTATTTCATTCTTTACTGATGCTTTTAAAGAACATTTGTTGAAAGTAGTGCGCATACCGTTACCCAAAAAAGGAAGCGATGCAGCTGCTAAAAAACTAAAAGAAGTGATTGCTGAACATCACCCTGCCGCCTTTATATTTGAAGCCTTAGTACAAGGAGCCTCAGGAATGCAAATCTATGAACCAGAAGCCTTAGACAAGCTGATTCATATCGCACAAGAAAATGGTGTGATTACCATTGCTGACGAGGTAATGACAGGCTTCGGGCGTACTGGGCGCACTTTTGCTTCGGACTATCTCACTCATAAACCCGATATTATGTGCTTATCGAAAGCTCTTACAGGAGGAACAATTCCGCTTGCAGTAACTACTGCTACCCAAGAGATATTCGACGGTTTTTACAGTGAAGACGTGAACAAAGCTCTTTTCCACGGACATACCTTTACGGCAAACCCCACGGGCTGTGCGATTGCCTTAGAAGCTATTCGCATATTGGAAAGTGACGAAATGCAAGCCAATTTAAAACGCATTGCACGCCGTCATCAGGAGTTTTTAGCCCGTATTGCAAAATATCCATCGGTAGAGAATGCACGTACCTTAGGTGTTATTTTGGCATTCGACCTCAAAACCTCTCAAAATACTGACTACTACGGCTCATTCAGGGATAAACTGTACAACTTCTTTATCTCAGAAGGCGTAATACTGCGTCCGGTGGGAAATATTATCTACATTTTGCCCCCTTACATCATCACAGATGCTCAATTAGACCGAGTGTACGATGTTTTAGAAGAAGCGATACAGAAGTTCTCTAATCAGTAAGAGGAAAGAAAAACACATTTAAGAGACTATTTTCATAAGAGAATAGTCTCTTTTTTATTTAGTAACACAAGAGAAAAGTTAAAATAATTTTATTGAGATATTAGTACGAGATGCAATCTTTAGAATTTTATTTTGATAGTAAAAAAATATTCTATATCTTTGCACCACTTATGAAAACTTTATAACAAAGAAGTTTAAATACTGTATACAATGAAAAAATTAGTCTTATTAGCCACCGCTTTATGTATGGTGGCTTGCAAAAGTATTGAAGCACCCAAGTCAGTGGGAGCTATTCCTTCCGCACGTCAGTTGCCGTGGCACGAGATGGAATATTATGCTTTTATCCACTTTAATATGAACACCTTTACCGATATGGAATGGGGCACAGGTGGTGAAGACCCTGTTTTATTCAACCCTACTGAATTAGATGTAAATCAGTGGGTGAAAGTGATTAAAGACGCTGGTATGAAAGGCGTTATCATCACGGCTAAGCACCACGATGGTTTCTGCTTATGGCCATCAGAGTACACTGAGCACTCTGTAAAAAACTCACCTTGGAAAAACGGTAAAGGCGATGTTATAAAAGAGCTTTCAGAAGCCTGCCACAAAGCAGGACTTAAATTTGGAGTATATTTATCACCTTGGGATAGAAACCACGCTGAGTATGGCAGAGAAGCCTACGTTACCTATTTCCATAACCAACTACGAGAATTGCTTACCAATTACGGTGAAATATTTGAAGTATGGTTTGACGGTGCCAACGGTGGTTCAGGTTATTACGGTGGAGCTAACGAAACTCGTACTATTGATGCTCATACTTATTATCAGTGGGATAAAACATTCGCCATAGTACGCGAATTGCAGCCTAATGCTACTATCTTTGGTGATGA
The DNA here is from genome assembly GCF_002998835.1 of Capnocytophaga sp. oral taxon 864. Lineage (NCBI taxonomy): Bacteria > Pseudomonadati > Bacteroidota > Flavobacteriia > Flavobacteriales > Flavobacteriaceae > Capnocytophaga > Capnocytophaga sp. oral taxon 864. Next base: position 252,889 of record NZ_CP027232.1, on the reverse strand, counting down.
AGGCCCGGATATTCGCTGGATAGGTAATGAAAAAGGCTTCGGTACTCCTACTAACTGGAATCCTTTTACCTCTAACCCTTCTTTACAAGGAAAAGACCACTTACATCATTTGGGTGAAGGCGATGAAAATGGCGTAAATTGGATTCCTGCCGAAGCTGATGTATCTATTCGCCCAGGTTGGTATTACCACGCACGAGAAGACCACCAAGTGCGTCCATTAGAAAAAATGGTAAATATATACTACGCTTCAGTAGGTCGCGGTTACAACTTATTACTAAATCTTCCCGTAGATAGACGTGGCTTAGTACACGAAAATGACATCAAGAGACTTATGGAACTCAAAAAAGTTATAGAAGCAGATTTTGCACGTAACCTCGTAACTGAAGCCTCTGTAACGGCTTCTAATATTCGTAAAAATAACAAGCAATTTAAACCTGAAAAAACTACCGATAGTGATAAAAACACCTATTGGACAACCGACGAAGGAGTAACAGAAGCTTCTATAGAACTGAACTTTACTAAGCCTACTACCTTCAACCGCTTTATGGCACAAGAGTATATCCCATTGGGGCAACGTGTAAAGAAGTTTAAATTAGAATACCAAAAAGATGGCAAATGGGAAACTATAGATGAACAAACAACTATTGGCTACAAACGATTACTACGCTTCCCATCAGTAACAGCTACTAAGGTTCGTTTCACAGTTTTAGAAGCTAAAGGTTCGCCATTGATTAGCAATATAGGGTTATACAATGCACCTGTTTTATTGGTAACTCCTCAGCTTTCTCGTGATAAGAATGGTCAAGTAACCCTCACTCCCGCTGATACTGAAACTGAAATTTATTATACCTTAGACGGCAGTCAGCCTACTAAACAGTCGTTGCGCTATACAACTCCTTTCCCTGTTACTCAGCCTACTTCTTTAAAATTTGTAGCCTATGACGGCAAGCAGCAATTGTACAGTGAAGTAGCTTCTTACGCATTGGATATCCCCAAAGCAAAGTGGAAAGTGTTATCTTCTGCTTCCTCTGATATCCAGAAAGTAATTGATGAAAAACCTAATACGTGGTTTGCTCAAGAAAAGGGCAATACACCCACTGCCATTACTATTGATTTGGGAGAGCTGTTAAACCTAAAAGGATTTACCTATTTACCTTCACAGGACCGCTGGGTTGAAGGAACTATCAGTCATTACATTTTTGAAGTGAGCGCTGATAATGTTCATTGGAAGAAGCTAAGTGAGGGAGAATTTGGCAATATCAAGAACAATCCTATTGAACAACGCATTACCTTCCCTGTCGAGAAAGCCCGTTATATCAAGCTTACCGCTACCAAAACTGTAGATGATACCAATAGAGTATCATATGCCGAAATAGGAATCATTACACAATAAAGCTATGTATCTTAAAAACGGAAGATTGTCACAGAGCCCTAAGTGGCTTTATGTTATAGTTCCAACCCTGTTCTTTGCCTTTACAGGGTTGAACTTTTTAGTAGCACAATTTTTTGATACTACTACACTTATACAGTCGGAAATTGCCCAAAAAGGAGAATTACAATTCTTATTTGAGAACTTAGTTGTCTTTGCTATCTTCTTAGGGTTATTGTTACTATGGGTGAAGTTCATACATCGCCAGCCTTTGGTAGCACTTATTACGGCGCGACCCCGTATCAGTTGGAAGCGTTTTTGGTTTGCTTTTTGGCTGTGGGGAAGCGTAACCATAGCAATGACTTGTATCGACTACTTATTTTTTAACCCCGATGATTATATTTGGAATTTTCAGTGGATACCTTTCTTAAAACTACTCGTAATAGTAGTGCTGTTCATTCCTCTGCAAACCGCTTTTGAAGAAATATTCTTTCGTGGCTACCTAATGCAAGGCTTAGGACTCGTAATGCGTAATGCGTGGTTTCCTTTGCTTTTTACCTCTATCACCTTCGGACTAATGCACATTGCCAACCCCGAGGTAGAAAAATTAGGATACAGCTTGCTTATCTATTACATAGGTACAGGCTTGTTCTTAGGTATCACTACCTTAATGGACGATGGCTTAGAATTAGCCTTAGGGTTTCACACCGCCAACAACCTTTTTACAGCTCTTTTAGTAACTTCCGACTGGACAGTTTTCCAAGTTCCTTCCGTCTTGCGTGATGTCTCAGAACCCTCTTTAGGCTTCAGTGTATGGGCTCCTCTATTGTTCTGCTTTCCTCTTTTATTGTATATCTACGCCAAGAAATACCATTGGAAAGAGTGGAAAAAACACTTGTTATAAAAGAAAACTTAATTTTTTGTTAAAATAATTTCCTTCATATCATAATATTTCATATCTTTGCAACCGATTTTAAATAGCAAAAGGCGACACCCCGAAAAGCCTTTAACAGAGTAGGGAGTAATTTTAATTTTCAGTTTTTTATGGAAGAAAATACAACTTCAACACAAGAGCAATCTGTTTCTCAAGAACAGCAAACTGCTAAAGAAAACAACCCAACCATCATTATCCAAAACTCCTCTAAGAGCAACGGAATAGGCACCGCTGGTTTCGTATTAGCTTTAATAGCTGTATTCTTAGGTTGGGTTCCCGTTTTAGGGTGGATTATCTGGCTTTTAGGACTTGTCCTTTCAGGTATAGGTGTTACTAAAACTCCTAAAGGATTAGCCATTGCAGGGCTTGTGCTCTCTTTAATTGGGCTTGTTATCCTTATTCTTTTAGCTACTGTTTTTGCAACAGCGGCAGCTGTTTCTTCAATGCCAGTACAATAAGAATTTACAAAAAAGGCTATCTGAGAAGAATCTCAGATAGCCTTTTTCTATAAAGTTACATATCATTTTAGCTCCCTATAATAAAAATAGTAGGTCTCTTCTGCACATCAATATTCGTTTTCTTCCAACGATGCACAGGGAGTGTCTTAATTTCTTCTGTAGCAAGCGTAATATCGCAAGCCACGCACAAAAGAGTATTAGCTTGTAATGTCTCTATCAAGTCAGTAAGCATCTGCTTATTGCGGTAAGGCGTTTCTATAAATAGTTGCGACTGTCCTTCTCGTGCTTTGCGCTCTAAGGTTTTAAGTGCCTTCTTTCGCTCTTGTTTATCAATAGGGAGATATCCGTTAAAAGCAAAATTCTGCCCATTAAGTCCACTCGCCATCATTGCCAATAACAGCGAAGAAGGTCCTACCAGCGGAATCACGTTCAGTCCTTTTTGGTGAGCCACCCGCACAATATCAGCTCCTGGGTCGGCTATCCCTGGACAACCTGCCTCCGAGATAATCCCTATTGAGTGTCCTTCCATACAAGGGCTTAGGAAACTCTGATAGTCAGTATCCTGATGGTGCTTATCTATCACAACTATTTTTAAATCTGCTTGCACCTTGTCCGGAGTAACGAGCTTGATAAACTTCCTTGCCGACTTTTCGTTTTCTACTACAAAATAAGTAAGTGATTGCACTACATTTGTCACCTGTGCTGGCAATACATCAAGAGCTACACCCCCTAATAAGTTCGGTATTAAATAAATATTTCCCATCGTTGTTTGTATCAACATTACTAACAGATTGCAAAGGTATATTTTTTTCATCATACTTATAGTATTAAATGATTAATTATTTGTACCTTTGTCGCGTATATCTCAACAATCTATAATCACAACAAATGAAAAACATTCTCTCTTATAGTATCATTTTCTCGGTTATTACACTGATAAGCTGTAATAAAGACAGCAACAGCAATAACCTTTCTGAGCATTCCCAACAAATGCTACAACAAGCTATGCGCAATACCGAAGCAGGGCACGACACAAATTTTAGTGACAACACTCCCTTCATTTTCAATGGTTATAGTAATACTTCCAACAGATTGTTCGAAAAAGGAGGTAACATATCCATCGGGGCTGCCTTAAATTTTGCGTCTATTAATCACGACAAAATCATTTATAAAAGTTGTTATTGGGGGCTTTATGGCAAAGAAGGCTACTGCAAGTACCCCAACGAAAACCGATATTTTGAATTGTACAACCTTTGGGGGGTGCTATTTTCTGAAAAAAACAATCAGAACCCTAACGCTTTGATAAATGTAAAAAACTTCCGCTTCTACGTGCTTTACAAAGGTGAAAACGTATGGCGGAGAGTTCATTTTCCTGAAACTGATATTACCGACCAAGCCCCTATCACGTGGGCGGCTACATATTATAAAGATATCGTAACAGAAGCAGGCAATGGGAAGATTAAAGTAATACAAGAAAAAAACTATTCCACTATCCCTATTGCCAAATCAGGAAAATACGACGGCAAATGGTATGATGCCAAAATATTAGTAAACCACTTTGGTTCTAAACTTATGAAACCTGTGGGAGAGTTCACCCCTAGCAAAGTCGAAGGCGTGTATATGCAAGTAGAGGTACGTCTCGACCCAAGTACCCCCAACGCCAAAGTAGGCATACAAGCTGGTATGGACGTCCGCCACGAAGGCATTAAAACTACTTACTATATGGCTTTTGGCTCTACCCGCATCGTTACAGTTGCCCCTCATTGGAAAACCGTTAATTGGGTAAACTACGCAGGCGGACAAGGAGCTGACGAAGGAGGCGTCGTACTGAGTAAAGAACGATTACTAAACACCTCTTTTCCAAGAGAATAACCTCCTATTAAACAGCTCTAAAAAGCACTTTATCTCTCAAAACGAAATATATCTTATATAAAACGAAATTAGAATAGGGATTACCACCTTATATCATTCGTATAGCTTTTCTATATCTATCGTCCAAGATTCGTATAAGCTTCCTATAAGCTTTCTATATCTATCTCTTAACTATCAAGCTCTTACAACAACAGCAAAACAAACCCAAAAAAGCACCTAACAAACTAATTATCACAATGAAACAGTCTTTTTATCAAAAAGAAGGAAAAAGAAAGAATAAGACAGTTGTCTTCCTTCACGGCTTTTTAGAAGACCATACTATATGGCAACCTATTACTAAAGCTCTCTCTACCGAATATTTCACACTATCCATCGACCTTTTAGGGCACGGGCAGAGCCCCACTATCGCCCCAGTACACACAATGGAAATGATGGCAAACCAAGTAAACGATATCTTACTAAAAGAAGAAATAGAACATTGCACCATCGTGGGGCACTCAATGGGTGGGTATGTAGCCTTAGCTTTTGCCGAATTATTCCCCAAAAAAGTAGAAGGAATAGTATTGTTAAACTCCACTACCCTACCCGATTCGCCAGAGAAAAAAGTGAATAGAGACCGAGTGCTGAAAGTAATCGATAAAGAGAAAGAACTCTTCGTGCGCACTGCCGTTACAAACCTATTTAGCGATGAAAACAAAACGCTGATGAAACCGGCGCTCAACAAACTAATCGATATAGCAATGCACACCCCTAACGAAGGTATCAAAGCAGCTTCCTTAGGAATGAAACAACGCCCCGACCGCACTGAACTATTCGAACATCTAACCGCTAAAAAGCATATCATTATGGGTAAAAAAGACGCTCTTATCCCTTCCGATAGTTTGATAGCATTAGCCCAAAAAGCAGGTGCAAGCTATACCTTGCTTTCAGGCGGACATTTAGTATATATTGAGAACGAAGCTGAAACCATAGAAGCCTTGCGCAATTTTATGGCACAACCCTAATCTAACCCTTTTTCTCAAATTCCAAGATATGTATAAGCTATTCATTCGCCCATTCCTTTTCAGTCTCGACCCCGAGAAAGCTCATCACTTTACATTTAAATACTTAAAGTTTATTCACAAAATCCCCTTAGTGCCTTTGCTCATTCGCAAAATATACAATGTGGAACACCCTTCTCTACATCGCGAAGTCTTTGGGCTACACTTCAAAAATCCCATAGGGTTAGCCGCAGGTTTAGATAAAGATGCTAAATTGTACAAAGAGTTAGCCAATTTAGGTTTTGGTTTTATCGAAATCGGAACCATTACCCCTAAACCACAACTGGGGAACCCCAAAAAGCGATTGTTCAGACTCATAGAAGACCAAGGAATTATAAACCGTATGGGCTTTAACAACGAAGGAGTTGAAGCTGCTGTAAAGCGCCTTAAAAAGAATACCAATGTACTGATAGGAGGAAATATTGGTAAAAATAAAACCACCCCAAATGAAGAAGCGGTAAACGACTACCTGATTTGTTTTGAACAACTCTTTAATTATGTCGATTATTTTGTAGTAAATGTAAGTTCACCCAATACTCCAAATTTGCGTACATTACAAGAAAAAGAACCTCTAAAACAGCTTTTAAGCACTTTGCAAAATACAAACCTAACCCATAAAAAACCTAAGCCTATCCTCTTAAAAATCGCCCCTGACCTTACCGACGAACAACTGTTAGATATTATTGAAATCGTACAAGAAACTCATATTGCAGGCGTAATAGCTACCAACACCACGATTGGTAGAGAAGGGTTAGTATCCGATAATCAAAAAGAAACCGGCGGACTTAGTGGGAAACCTCTTAAAAATCGCTCCACTGAGGTAATACGTTTTCTAAGTGAAAAGAGCAACCACGCATTTCCCATCATTGGCGTTGGAGGAATATTTAGTGAAACCGATGCCCTCGAAAAGTTAGAAGCAGGAGCCTCACTTATCCAGCTCTATACAGGTTTCATTTACGAAGGAGCAGGTCTTATAAAACGCATTAATAAACAGCTAATTGCTAATTCTAACCAACATTAGCATTATTTCCGTTATTTGTTATTTGCAATTCTTAATTCACCGATACAAACCAAACGTATTGATGAAATAAAAGTCTTGATGAAAATTTATAAACATACTCACCTCACAAATATTGTCAATTACTAATTATTTTATACCTTTGCACTTATTTTCAAAAACGATATTATGATACAGTCAATGACAGGCTTTGGCAAGAGTGTACTATCTCTCACCGATAAACATATTAGTATAGAAATCAAATCCCTAAACAGTAAGAGTATTGATATCAATACACGTATTCCACAAGCGTATCGCGAAAAAGAACTCGATTTCCGTAAACTCATTGCCGAGCAACTCTTACGCGGGAAAGTAGATTTTAGTATCTTTGTAGAAAATACAGGCACACAAACACCCTCTAAAATCAATCCTAATATCGTAAAATCCTATATCGAGCAAATGCGTACTATTGTTGATGGTGACCTTACCGAACTGCTAAAAATGGCAGTACGTATGCCCGATGCCTTACAAACCACTACCGAAAGCGTTTCCGAAGAAGAACTTTCAGCTATTTTCGAACATATCAGCCTTGCCATTACCGATTTGCAAACCTTCCGCATTCAAGAAGGTAAAGTCTTAGAAAAAGACTTCGTTTTGCGTATTAGTAACATCAATAGCTTACTGCAAGAGGTACAAGCTCTTGATAGTGAACGCTTAGCGCTCATTCGCGAACGCTTGGAAAAAGCGGTAGCTGATATCCAGAGTGTAGACGCCAACCGCTTTGAGCAAGAACTCATTTTCTACTTAGAAAAATTGGACATCACAGAAGAAAAAATCCGACTCAAAAAACACTTAGACTATTTTCTCGAAACCCTTCACAGCGAAGATTCTAACGGACGTAAATTAAGTTTTATTGCACAAGAAATAGGCAGGGAAATCAATACCTTAGGTTCAAAAGCTAACTTCGCCCCTATGCAACAGTTAGTAGTCCAAATGAAAGACGAACTCGAAAAGATTAAAGAACAAGTATTAAATGTATTATAATCTGCTAATTTACCAATTTGATAATTAAAAAATGAACAAACTAATTATTTTCTCAGCTCCTTCTGGGAGTGGCAAAACTACCATAGTGAGGCATTTACTCTCGCTCAAAAAACTAAACTTAGCCTTTTCTATTTCGGCTACTTCTCGTGCCCCTCGTGGAGAAGAACAACACGGCAAAGAATACTATTTCCTTTCTGCTGATGAATTCAAAAAACGTGTTCAGCACAATGAATTTATGGAATGGGAAGAGGTATACACAGGTTGTTATTACGGCACATTAAAATCAGAAGTAGAACGCCTATGGGCAATGGGGAAGAATGTGATATTCGATATTGATGTCGCAGGAGGTCTCCGTCTCAAACAACAATATCCAGAACAAACCTTAGCAGTATTTGTTGAACCGCCAAGCCTTATTGCCTTAGAAGAACGCTTGCGCAACCGTAAGACTGAAACAGAGGAGAAAATACAAATGCGTCTCAACAAAGCCGAACAAGAAATGGCAACTGCTCACCAGTTTGATGTGATTATCAAAAACGATAATCTACAACAAGCCCTACAAGAGGCTGAGCGCATAGTAACCGATTTTATCAACCGATGAAAAAACAAATAGGCTTATTCTTTGGCTCGTTTAACCCTATTCATATAGGGCATCTCATTATCGCCAATCATTTGGTAGAGCACAGTGCAATGAACGAACTGTGGTTTGTGGTAACACCTCAAAATCCGTTTAAAGAAAAACAATCCTTATTAGACAACCACTTGCGATTGGAAATGGTCAATTTGGCAATAGAGAGCTATCCCAAGTTACGCGCCTCAAACATCGAGTTTCACTTGCCACAACCTAATTACACAGTTAATACCTTAGCCTATTTAGAGGAAAAACACCCTAATACTAACTTTGCCCTAATTATGGGGGAAGACAACCTAAAAAGCTTTCACAAATGGAAGAACTACGAGCATATTTTAGCAAATTACCCTATTTATGTCTATCCTCGTATTTCAGAAGGTACAGTGCCCGAATCTTTAACTGAGCACCCGCATATCACCCGTGTACCCGCCCCTATCATCGAACTCTCAGCCACCTTTATCCGTGAAGAAATCAAAGCTGGACGCAATATACGCCCACTCCTCCCCGAAAAAGTATGGCAATATATTGATAAATTAGGACTCTATTTTAATTAACAATTGACAAGTAACAAGTAACATTTTTGCGTCACACACTTAGCCAAAGTTTCACACTTTGGCTAAGTTAAAACCAATAATCTCTTTGTTTAATTTCTAAGGCGTAAGCCTTATCTCTTTTTTAATATATGAAAAAAACGAAAATACTAATGGTTTGCTTAGGCAATATTTGCCGTTCTCCTTTAGCCGAAGGCGTGATGAGGAGCAAACTCCCTTCCGATAACTTTGAAGTAGATTCAGCTGGGACCGCCAACTATCACGTAGGCGATGCTCCTGACACTCGTTCTATCGCCTCTGGCAAAAAACACGGAGTAGATATCTCTATGCTTAGAGGTCGTCAGTTCTCAGCCAAAGATTTTGCCCATTTCGATTATATTTTCGTAATGGATAAAAGCAATTACCAAAACGTTATCCGGCTTGCTAAGAACGAAAAAGAGCGTGCTAAAGTACATTTCTTAGCTGATGCTTTGGGTGGAATGACACAACACGAAATCCCCGACCCTTATTACGGCACAGAAGCTGATTTCGAAAACGTCTATCAGCTCATTGACCAGGCTTGCACCAAAGTTGCTCACAAACTATCTCCTAATCCCTAACTACTATTATCTCCTAAAATGGACTTCTCATCTAAACTCTTAGAAAACGCCGTCTACGAAATAGCACAATTGCCTAGTATAGGCAAACGTACGGCTTTGCGTTTAGCCTTGCACCTGCTCAAACAACCCGAAGAGCAATCACTACAATTGGCACAAGCTATTGTGGCTTTACGCACCCATATACAGTATTGTAAAAACTGCCACAACATCTCCGATGTAGATTTATGTGAGATATGTGCTAACCCTATGCGTGATACGGGAGTCGTTTGTGTTGTAGAAGATTTTAGAGATGTAATGGCAATAGAAAACACAGGACAATTCTTTGGTCAGTATCACGTTTTAGGAGGCAAAATATCCCCTATCGATGGTATCGCTCCTTCCAATCTACATATTGCCTCACTGATAGAAAAAGTAAAGACAGGTAAAGTAACTGAGTTAATTCTCGCTCTGAGCAATACAATGGAGGGCGATACTACCAATTTCTATATTTACAAACAAGTAGAGCCCTACCATATCACCATTTCTACCATTGCCCGAGGCATAGCCGTAGGAGGCGAACTCGAATACACTGATGAGGTAACTTTGGGCAGAAGTATTACTCAGCGCATTCCTTTTGAAAAAGCTATTAAAGCCGTTTAAAATATGATACAAGTAGCCAATACCATTATTTCGGAAGATATTATAGATTGCGATTTTGTTTGCAACCTTAATGCTTGTAAAGGTGCTTGCTGTATAGAAGGTGATGCAGGAGCACCCGTAGAAGAAAGCGAACTAAAAGTGATGAAGCACATTTATCCCGAAGTAGCTCCTTACCTTACCGAGGAAGGTCGTACAGCTATCGAGGAGCAAGGAGTATACATCAAAGGAGAAGACGGCGAATGGGAAACTCCTCTCATCAATGGAGGCGAATGTGCTTATGTAGTACGCAATGAAAAAGGTTGGGCTCTTTGTGCTATCGAACAAGCATATAACGATAAAAAAATAGACTGGAAGAAACCTATATCGTGTCACCTATATCCTATACGATTACAAGAGTACAGCTCCTTCACAGCAGTCAATTACCATCGTTGGAGTCCTATATGCGATGATGCTTGTGTCTTGGGTAAAAAGTTACAAGTGCCTATCTACAAATTCGTAAAAGAGGCTCTTATTAGAAAGTTTGGAGAAGAGTGGTACCAAGAATTAGAGCTTATAGCTGAGCACTTGAAAAAGTAACATACAAATAACAAAATAAAAGAGACAGTACTTTTAATATTGTACTGTCTCTTTCTTATATAGATATTATGGGATTTCTTACTTCATTGTCTCTAACTTCCCTTGTGATTTTAGCAACTGTATTTCTGCTAATTTGTAGTCCAACAAAGCACTGGTATAATTGTTCTTAGCATCCGATAAAGAGCGTTCTGCTTCCAATAAATCTGTAAGGGAAGCCAAACCTTGTTGGTAGTTGTTTTGGGTATTTAGCAATACTTCTTCTGCAAGCTTTACATTCTCCTTTTGCGAATCTATAGTAAGAAGGTTATTAGTAAGCTGACTATGGGCATTCTCATAAGCCAAATCCATTGCCAAACGAGTGTCTTTAAGGGTCGCTTCAAGTGCCTGACTTTCTATCTGTGCTTGGTATATCTTAGCACGTGTACCGAAACCCGAAAATATAGGTATATTCACTCCCAATGTAATAGCCGAATAGTCAGCTCCGTACACTTTATCTTTCTTGCCGTAAATAATCGGTGTTTTAGGTCCCATACTCAAATAACCATAAGTAGCCTGCAACGCTAATGATGGATAAAGTGCTGCACGTTGTACTTTGGTATTGAGGTCAAGGAGTTGCTTTTGCTTTTCGAGTACTTGTAACTCTATACGAGTATTGCTATTACCTTTCTCAAAAGCCAAATCGTAATTAGCTTCAAATCCCTCTTTAGGCAAAGTAATTCCTTCACTCATCGGCATACCTATCATATATTTAAGCGCGTTCTCCGAGAGTTGTACTCCATTAAGGGCTTGTTGGCGTGCCGATTTGAGATTATTTACAGCCACAGTAGTGCGGTCAACGTCTATTTTCTTTGATAACCCCGATTGGTTTAACCCTTTTACAACATTAGCCGTTTTCTCGGTAAGAGCCAAATTGCTTTCTATATTTTCTAATGTTTGTCGGGTTTGGTATACTTGATAGTAGGCTTGTGCTACTTTCTCAATGATTTCATTCTCGGTAAGCTGTTGGTTAAGCATATAAAACTCACGTGTCGTACGAGCCGCTTTCAAGCCCATAAACACGGTTTGATTAAACAACACTTGGGTAAGTTTTGCTTCAGCATTAGCCGACCATTTTTGCCCCATTTCCATCTTTATAGGCTCATTACTTGCGGGCATACCCGGGAAAGCAAATGTGCTACCATCAATATAAGTAGCTTGTAACTTAGGATTGTACACCATACCGCCCGAAGCCGAAATACTAGGCAGTGCGTTAGCGCGTACTTCTTGTATTTTGTATTCGCTTTTGGTTACTTCCAATCGCGCTTTCTCAGCGTCCGCTTTATTCTCTAAAGCATAACGAATAGCGTCTTTTAAAGTCAATTCTTTTTGTTGTGCAAAGCTCATAAAACTAAGGCACAACAAAGCACTCGTAATGATTTTTTTCATAATAATTCTATTGCCTATTAATAGGCTTATTTATATTGTTCTTTTAATTCTGTTATAACTTCTTTTTACTTTATTTATTCAGATACCCTTCTCTCGCTGACTTTACTTTTTCACCTCTGATGATTGGTATTATTGGCATTTTTAGTATTATAGTATTAAATTAACCTTTTACCTTTTATCTTTTACCTCCTTAAGCACTCGTTCTAATTCTTTAAGTCCTTTTTCATTGACAAGTATTCTAAAAAAGTACTCTAAAATAGTATAGATAGTTTCCCAGAAGGGAAATTCTCTTTCAGGGAAAGTATGAGTTATAGAACGGAGACGTTGTACACTAGTATAGAAAACCTTATAGAAGTTCACATTGATATCTTTTCTAAAAAGACCTTCTTGCCAACCTTTTTCTAAGAGTTTATCTATAAAAAGTGCATCAGTTTTAGCAAACTCACTTTCCATACGTTCGTATGTTTTAGGATAGTATTTTTGTAACTCCCAAATAGGACGGTCGCTGTTGATATTAAAAACTTCTTGAACTTTTTTCTGGTTGCGGTATACATTTTCTATCACAGATCCTTCTCCTTGTACAAAAGTAGTTACATTTGTACAACTCATTTCTAAGGCATAATCTAAACAAGCATCTACTAAATCTTGTTTAGAGGGAAAATACTCATAAAGCGTCTTTTTAGACATCCCCATTTTGTTAGCCAAATCATCCATAGTAAAGGTTTTAAACCCATACTGCATAAAGTCGTTTAAGGCACGTTTTACAATATCTTCTTTCATCTCTCTTATCTTTAAATTCGGGGGCAAAGGTATAACAAAAAAACTTAATAAACAAAAAAAGTTTCCATTATTACCTCTTACCTCTTACTTCTTATCTGTTTAAAGACTCAAGAAAGTAAAGCCTACTCCCACAATAGTTTGTTTGTAATTGTAATCGATAAGAGAATCACCATAACCGTGAGAGGCTTGCAACAAAATACGCAGGTCGCGACTCAGCGGATATACCCAATTCAGCTCCACGTGTCCGCGATTATGATTAAAATTTAAATTATTCCTCACTCGCAAATTAAAAACATTTTTACGGAAGAGGTAAGCAATGCCCAATTCACAACGTCCTATATAATTCTCAATATCGGGATTGTCATCTTCTTTTGCCTTTTCTGAGAAACGCCACCAGAAACGGCTATTAACCATTAAGTCATTCCATTGAAAAATACCTGATAAAATAATTCTGTTCCAACTGCGGGAATGTGCCGCTTCTTTACCATTAGATTGGTGGTTTACGGATAGTCCTGCCATTTTCATTTTAAAATTCCCCACCGAGAGGTTCAGCGGATAAGTAAATATCAATTCAGGTTCGTAATTTAGTTCCCTAAACGGACGTGAAAGCTCACCGTTGTACATCTGCCAATACGATTGCTGAGTGAAAGCTACCCACACATCACCCTTCCCAAAAGCATCTTGCATAATCTTAGCTTTTAAGCTCACTTGAAATTTTACCTCCACGTGCTGGTAGTCGCGCCATTCAGGTATAGGGCGGTCGGGGTTCAAACTTATAGGTTGTTCGGTAGGTTTATCCGTAAAACGGAAAGGCATTACGTACATAGGTAAGTAATCCACAAATTTAAAAGTACCTCTCTGGTCTTCTCGGTCAAGCTCCCATAGCTTAGAAATAGCCCTCTCTAACTGAGCTCTTCTATCGGCTTTTATTCCTGTCTTAGGAAGTTCCTGCAATGTGTCATTCTCCACCTCCTGAGGAAAAATAGGTGTTGCAATAGCCAAGAGCATTATAAATAAAGTGTATTTCATCATTTTGTTTTTTGCGGGTGCAAAAGTACAGCAAATAAACTTTATAAACAAAAAAAGTTTCCTACATTTTAATATGAGGAAACTTTTTCTTTTCTGATACTTTATGTATATCAATACTTCTTCTTACTCAAACTCCGATGTAAAGTGCAACTTTAAGTTCGGATATTTTTGTTTTACCATCTCAATAGAGAAAGCTGAGTCGGCTAAGAAGACTAATTGATTCTGCTTATCGCGTGCTAAGAACTTCTGTTTTACACGTAAGAAATCAAGATACTCAGCATCTTTGGGGTTTTCAGGCGTCTCTACCCAACAAGCTTTATAAATAGGGAAGTTTTCATAACTACACTTTGCCCCATACTCGTGTTCTAATCGATACTGAATTACCTCGTATTGGAGTGCTCCTACCGTCCCAATTACTTTGCGACCGTTGAAGTCTAACTTAAAGAGCTGTGCCACCCCTTCGTCCATTAGCTGGTCGATACCTTTTTCTAATTGTTTAGATTTCAGTGGGTCAGCATTGTTAATGTAGCGGAAGTGCTCAGGAGAGAAGCTCGGTATCCCCTTAAAATGTAATACTTCACCTTCGGTGAGTGTATCGCCTATCTTAAAGTTCCCCGTATCGTGCAATCCTACAATATCCCCCGCATACGAGATATCCACTACTTCTTTCTTTTCGGCAAAGAAAGCATTCGGACTGGAGAACTTCAACTTCTTACCCAAACGCGTATGTAAATAAGGTTTGTTACGCTCGAAAGTGCCCGAAACAATTTTCACAAACGCCAAACGGTCGCGGTGGTTAGGGTCCATATTTGCGTGAATCTTGAAAACGAAGCCCGTAAAAGTAGGTTCTTCAGGGTTTACGATGCGCTCTTCACTGGCTTTCGGGCGTGGCGAAGGAGCAATTTCCACAAAACAATCCAAGAGTTCTCTTACCCCAAAATTGTTCAATGCCGAGCCAAAAAATACAGGTTGTTGATCTCCTTTGAGGTAGGCTTCTCTATCGAATTTAGGATATACTTCATACACTAACTCCAAATCGGAACGGAGGTTCTCGGCAGATTGTTCGGATATAATCTTCTCTAATTCAGGACTGTTAATATCGTTGAAGGCAATAGTCTCCTCTATATTCTTACGGCTGTCGCCTGAAAAAAGGTTGATATTCTTCTCCCAGATGTTGTAAATCCCTTTGAAATCATACCCCATCCCTATGGGGAAACTCAGCGGAGTAACCTTTAAGCCCAACTTCTGTTCTACTTCGTCCAACAGGTCGAAGGCGTCTTTCCCCTCACGGTCTAACTTATTAATGAACACAATCATAGGAATATTACGCATACGGCACACCTCAACGAGTTTTTCGGTTTGCTCTTCCACCCCTTTGGCAACGTCAATAACCACGATTACACTGTCCACAGCCGTGAGAGTGCGGAAGGTATCCTCGGCGAAATCCTTGTGCCCGGGGGTATCTAAGATGTTTATTTTATGCTCTTTGTAGTTAAAAGCCAGCACCGAAGTAGCTACGGAAATCCCGCGTTGGCGTTCAATCTCCATAAAGTCGGAGGTAGCTCCTTTCTTTATTTTATTCGATTTCACCGCACCAGCTTCTTGGATAGCCCCCCCGAAGAGTAAAAGTTTTTCGGTAAGGGTTGTCTTTCCCGCGTCGGGGTGAGAGATGATGCCGAAGGTACGGCGTTTTTGTATTTCTTGTTGTAAAGACATAAAGTTAATTTGCTAATCTGCTAATTTTCCAATCTGTTAATTTGCTAATTCGTTAATTAGCTTTTTTGAGAGTATAATCAGCGGTAAGTTCAGTGTTAGTGATGTCGTTGCCTTCTTGATCAAGCATTATAAGGCTGTTGTCTTTCACGCGATAGAAAGATTTACTGTCCTTGTAAGTACTGCTGATAAGTGTGAGTACTTGATTTTCAGCATTGTAATCCACCGTACCTTTGTCCTCAAAGCTACCCTTTTCCGAGCTTTCTTTAGAAGTATAGCTATCTTTATCAATAACTAAAGTGATGTGGTTACCACTACAATCAGCGCAAGGAAGCACACCTTCATAAGTACCTATATACGAACGATTACAAGCCGTAAGAAACAGTGCTATCACACTGAATATTAATAACATTTTTTTCATTCTTACTAATGTTTTGTTTTAAAATCGGGTGCAAAAGTAGTGAATAAACTCCAAAAAGAGACATAAATAAGTAAAAAATTCACTTTACCTTAATTTAATCCTCCTCTTAACCTCAACGTACCCCCACCCTTCCTTCGTTTATTCATTATCTGCCCGTGCAGTTCGCACCGTCATTTGTTCGTTCTTTCTCCATCTGCCCGTGCGGCTCGCACCGTCTTTTGTTCGTTCTTTGTTCGTTCTTTGTTCGTTCTTTGTTCGTTCTTTGTTCGTTCTTTGTTCGTTCTTTGTTCGTTCTTTGTTCGTTCTTTGTTCGTTCTTTGTTCGTCTTTTGTTCGTCTTTTGTTCGTCTTTTGTTCGTCTTTTGTTCGTCTTTTGTTCGTCTTTTGTTCGTCTTTTGTTCGTCTTTTGTTCGTCTTTTGTTCGTCTTTCCTATAAGCTTCTCCCAAATTAACCATTAATCATTAAACATTAATCATTAAACAATCGGTATTATTAGCATTTTTGGCATTGTGGTATTAAACTCATTTATCCATTTGATAATCAATAAATATATAAGAATATTCACCCCTTATACCAGCCTTTCAAATATAAATAAAATATAATTTTTTAGGACTTTATTTTTCTATGTTCAGTAAAATATATATCTTTGCCGTTTGAAGAGATAAAATAAGTAAATTATTTAATTAAAAAAATGCAAAACAAAGGACTTGTGAAACTATTTGCCATATTGTTTGGGCTAATATGTATTTATCAGCTTTCATTCACCTACGTGGCAGGTAGAGTAGAAGATGAAGCCAAAGCATTCGCTGAGGCAAAAGTGCCTAATACTCAAGCTGACTATATCGCTAAACGCGAAGCTATAGAAGCTAAGTATTTGGACGATAAAATGGGGCAAGATGTCTATAACCTCGGTTTTACAAAATTCACTTATGGTGAAGTAAAAGCTAAAGAATTGAACCGCGGTCTTGACCTTAAAGGCGGTATCAACGTGATTCTGCAAATTTCCGTAAAAGACATCTTGAGAGGTCTTGCCGACAACTCCAAAGACCCTATCTTTAACAAATCATTAGCCGAAGCCGATGAACAGCTCCGCAAAACCGACAAAACCTACTTGGATTTGTTCTTCGAGGCTTACGCTAAGAACGGAGGTAAATTAGCCTCCCCCGATGTGTTCGCTAATAAAACCCTCAGCGATCAAATCAACTTCCAAATGAGTGATAGCGAGGTGCGCCCTATCATCAGAAAGCGCGTAGACGAGTCTATCGTATCTGCTTTCGAGGTATTGCGCAAACGTATCGATAAATTTGGCGTTTCTCAACCTAATATCCAGCGTCTTGGTAACTCAGGTCGTATCCTTGTAGAACTTCCAGGTGCTAAAGATATCACTCGTGTGCAATCTCTCTTGCAAAGTACCGCTCAGCTTGAGTTCTGGGAAACTTATAAAAATACTGATGTTTTCCCTTATTTACAAGCCCTCAACGAGCAACTTAAATCTACTGCTAAAACTACAGATAAAGTAAAAGATACGCTCACAGCCGCTACTCAATCAGGTAGTAGTGCTATCGACTCTCTACTTACTGATGTAAAGAAGGATTCTGTTCCTACTCAACAAGGAAAAGGCAATCCTTTGTTTGACCTTATCAAAGCTAATTCTTATGAAGGTTCTCCTGTACTTTTTACAGTAAGGTTAAAAGATACTGCTCAAGTAAATAGCTATATCAATTCTCCTGAAGCAAAACATTTGATTCCTGCTTCATTGCAGTATGTAAAATTCGCTTGGGGTAAACCTGATAAAAAGACCTCCCTTATCGAACTTTATGCCCTAAAAGGTAACCGCGATAACACCCCTCCTCTTACAGGTAACGTAGTAACCCAAGCCGAACAAACCTATGATGTTCGCAACCAGCCTGCCGTATCTATGCAAATGGACGGTAAAGGAGCACGCATTTGGGAAGCGCTTACAGGTAAAGCTTTTACTCAAAACACCAATATTGCTATCGTACTCGATAACATCGTATATTCAGCACCAGGAGTAACTACAGGTGCTATTTCAGGGGGTCGCTCTGAAATTACAGGGCATTTTACTTTAAATGAAGCTGTCGACCTTGCTAACGTGCTCCGTGCTGGTAAATTACCTGCAAGCGCTGATATTGTACAATCTGAAATCGTAGGACCTTCTTTGGGACAAGAAGCTATTGATAGCGGTATGAACTCTTTCCTTATCGCTACTATCTTCATCTTTGCGTGGATGATATTCTACTACGGTCGTGCGGGTATTTATGCCGACCTCGCTTTGGTATTCAATATACTCCTTATATTTGGAGTGTTAGCAAGTATAGAAGCTGTACTTACGCTCCCTGGTATTGCGGGTATCGTGCTTACCATTGGTATGGCAGTCGACTCGAATGTGCTGATATTCGAGCGGTCGAAAGAAGAACTGCGCAAAGGTAAAAACATCAATCAAGCAGTGGTTGATGGTTTCAAACACGCCCTATCATCTATCTTAGACTCTAACATTACTACAGCACTTACTGCTCTTATCTTGTTGTTCTTTGGTAGTGGTCCTATCCAAGGTTTTGCAACTACCTTGCTCATTGGTATTGCAACTACTTTGTTCTCCGCTATCTTTATCACTCGCTTGTTTATCGACTATAGCGTTGAGAAAAAACACACGCTTACTTTCACCACTCCTATTACTAAGAACTGGTTCAAAAATGTAAATCTCAACTTTATCGGCAAGCGCAAAATAGGATATGCTTTTTCTATTATCCTATCAATAATAGGTATCATTTCTCTCTCTACTCGTGGTCTCGACCAAGGTATCGATTTCGTAGGTGGTAGAACTTACCAAATTCGTTTTGAAAAAGAAGTAAACCCTACCCAAGTAGCCGACGCACTCAAACTTACTTTAGGAAATGTGGAAGTGAAGACTTTTGGTGCTCCTAACCAAGTTAAAATTTCTACCAAATACAAAGTACAAGAAGAAAGTACTGAAGTAGATAATGAATTACAAGAGCTCTTGTACAAAGGCTTACAGAAATTCTTACCTGAAGGTACTTCATTCGATAGTTTTGCTAAAGCTACTTCTACTGATAAGATTGGTATTATGCAATCTATGAAAGTAGGACCTACTATCGCTGAAGATATTAAAAGCAGTGCGTTCTGGTCTGTTATCGGTTCGCTTATTGTAATCGGTCTATATATCTTATTCCGTTTCCGAAGATGGCAGTTCTCTATGGGTGCAATTGTATCTTCAGCACACGACGTGCTAATGGTACTTGGTATCTACTCGCTCACTTATAGCATTATGCCTTTCAATATGGAAATCGACCAAGCTTTTATCGCGGCTATCCTTACAGTAGTAGGTTACTCACTAAACGACACGGTGATTATCTACGACCGTATCAGGGAAGTAATGCGCGAGCCTCATTGGTCAAGGGAGAAAATTAATCACGCACTCAACGCTACCCTTAGCCGTACCTTGAACACCTCATTCACTACTTTGGCAGTACTCGTTACTATCTTTATCTTTGGTGGTGAAACCTTGCGTGGCTTTATGTTTGCAATGATTATCGGGGTTTTCATCGGTACTTACTCTTCTGTCTTCGTGGCAGCTCCTCTCATTTACGACACTGTAAAGGACGAAGCTGACCATACTAAAGAACAATCTAAGAAGTAATATCTAATTACTGAATATATAAAAGGGACTGTCCTAAAAAGGATAGTCCCTTTTTCTATACGGGTAGAAAAAAGTGAAAAACTACTTGCAAATATCAATTATAAACCCTAACTTTGCCTTTCAAAAAACTAAGTAATATGAAAACATACGACATTGTTATCATCGGTTCAGGTCCTGGCGGTTATGTAGCCGCTATTCGTGCAGGTCAATTGGGCTTTAGAACTGCCCTTATTGAAAAATATAATACCTTAGGAGGCACTTGCCTTAATGTAGGTTGTATCCCTTCTAAAGCCTTACTCGACTCTTCTCACCACTACGAAAACGCCTCCAAACACCTCGAAGCCCACGGTATTGAAATCACAGGCAAAGTAAAGTTTAGCTTAGAGAAAATGATTGCTCGTAAAGCATCTGTGGTAGAGCAAACTTGCGCAGGGGTAAAATTCCTAATGGAGAAAAACAAAGTAGACGTTTTTACCGGGGTAGGGAGCTTTGTATCACCCACACAAATTAAGATTACTCCTAATAAAGGCAAAGCAGAGACCATAGAAGCCAAGCACACCATTATTGCTACCGGCTCTAAACCTGCCTCCTTACCTTTTATTACAGTCGATAAAGAACGTATTATTACTTCTACTGAAGCCCTCCAGCTAAAAGAAGTACCAGAACACCTCATCGTGATTGGTGGGGGCGTAATAGGCTTAGAATTGGGGCAAGTATACAGTCGCTTAGGAGCTAAAGTGTCGGTAGTAGAATACACCGATAGCATTATCCCTACGATGGATAGAGGCTTAGGGCGCGAACTCACCAAAGTACTCAAAAAACAAGGCTTTGCTTTCTATACAGGTCATCAGGTGAAAGAAGTAACTCGCAAGGGCAAAACGGTAACTGTAAAAGCTACTACCTCCAAAGGCGAAGAGCTTATCCTTAAAGGTGATTACTGCTTAGTAGCCGTAGGTCGTCGCCCTTATACCGAGGGTCTTAACCTCGAAGTAGCAGGTGTACAGAAAGACGAGCGCGGTAGGGTAATAGTAAACGACCACCTGCAAACCAATGTGCCTAACATCTATGCCATAGGTGATGTAGTACGCGGAGCTATGCTCGCCCATAAAGCCGAAGAAGAAGGCGTATTGGTAGTAGAACAACTCGCTGGACAAAAACCACATATCGACTATAATCTTATCCCTGGTGTTGTTTACACCTGGCCTGAAGTAGCTTCAGTAGGCAAAAGTGAAGAGCAACTAAAAGCTGACGGCATAGCCTATAAAGTAGGGCAATTTGCTTTTCGTGCCTTAGGGCGCGCCCGTGCCAGTATGGATACCGACGGCTTTGTAAAGATTTTAGCTGACACCCAAACCGATGAAGTACTTGGCGTACACATCATTGGAGCTCGTGCTGCCGATATGATAGCAGAAGCCGTTACAGCAATGGAGTTCCGTGCCAGTGCTGAAGATATCGCTCGCATCTGCCACGCTCACCCTACCTTTACCGAAGCAATAAAGGAAGCCGCCCTTGCTACCACCGAAAACCGCGCTATCCATAGTTAATGATTAATAATTAATGCTATATGAAATCAACCATCTTATTTTGCCTATTCTGCCTCCCTTTGTGCGCTTTTTCGCAATATAGCATTACAGGAAAACTAATCAGTAAAGAACAACCTGTGAACAACTGTGTCGTTAAACTCCTCTCGCAGGGCAAAGTTGTGCATACTACCGCTTCAAATGAAAAGGGCACTTTTTCTTTTGAAAACCTTTCAGCAGGGCAATACCAGCTAAATGTGGTTTCTATTTTCTATGAGCCTTTTCAGCAAGAGCTAATGGTAGATAAGAATATCGCATTAGGCAATATTGTGATTACCGAGAAAGTAGAAAACCTTAAAGAAGTAACCGTTACTGGTCGGAAAAATCCTGTCATCCCTACTGAAACGGGCTCACTTATTGAAGTAACAGGGACACGGCTCGCCTATCGTTCTTCGGTGACCGATATTTTAGAGTATGCTCCCAGCATCTCCACTACTAATGGCTTGAAAATCTATGGCAATGACGATATATTAATTATGCTCGACGGTAAAGAATTACACCTCGATAAAGACAAAATAGCGTTTTTCTTAAATAAGATACCCGTCAAGAGTATCAAAAGTATTGAAGTGGTTGATAAGATTGATGCCAGTGTCGATAGCTCAAAAGCAGGCGTCATAAAAATAACGACTATTGCAAAATACGGCTGGGTAGGCTCGTTAAGTCACAATTTTATTTACGACCCAAAATTAGGTTATACAGACGATGCAACACTGTTTTATTCTACTGATAAATATCGTCTTTTTACTAACCTATACCACAGCCGACATCACTCTTTTAGCGATGATAAGGAACAATCTCTTTTGAGAAATAACAATACTCTTTATCAAAATACCTCAGAACTACAGTTAAAGCGAAAAGAAAACGGAATAACACTAGGATCAGATTACTATTTCAATAAAAAATCTACTCTTAGCTTTCTGTATATCTATAATTATGATGCTGATGCCGACAAAGAATACAATGCTTTAACTAATGTGTATAACAACAATGTGCTCAACCATCATTTTACTACGAACAGAAAATGGGACGCCATATCTAATGACCACTCTTTCTCACTGAACTTCGACCGCACTACTGACTCCTTAGGTTCAAATATCAAAATAGCCTTAGACTTGGTTAAGAAAAAGTATGAAAGTCCTCTTACTGAAAAAGATATTTATTACCGCACAGTAACTACCGAAGAAAATAGCGAGCGAGACTCATATTCTTACAGCGATGTTTACGCCTTCAAAACTACTTGGAGTAAGTTTTTTACCTCTAAATACCCTTCAGAAAAGCAGAACTTAGTGCTTGGATTGCGTTATTCATTGGTAGACAATCAAGATGAGTTTGCTTATTTTGATATTTTGCCTACCCAGAAGTTAAAAAACACTAACTTTTCTAAGGATTTCTACTTCAAAGAACACATCTTCGCCACTTTTGCCAATTACGTCTTTCCTCTTACTCAAAAATCAAAGTTCTCAGTGGGCTTACGTTCTGAATATAATTACAATACGTTTAGCAATCACTTAGATAATTTCCATAACGACAACACACAATGGTCACTCTATGCTCTATATACTACCAAGCTCGGCAAAGAAACCTTCTTCTTTTCTGCTCGCCGATGGTTCAGCAGGGTGAATTACAGTCTGTTCAACCCTACCTATATCAAAAGTTCTCCTACCGATGCCTATACAGGTAATAAAGATTTAAGTCCGATAGAAGGATATACGTTGCAATCGGGTTATAGGTGTAAAAAAGTAGATATGGCTGTGGCTTACCGTTATTCCGAAAAAAATGTGCTTAACATTCCTACCGCTATTGCTGGCGTAATAACTACTCGCCCCGAGAATGTAGGTTATAAAAACGATGTATTTTTGTTCCTATCCCGTTTTACTAAGTTTACCGATTGGTGGGAATGCAATGCAAAATTCACAGGGGGATATTTTAACTTCAAGTATTTAGGGAATGCTTTCAACTCCTTATATGCCGAGTTTTACACCTCACAGCGATTTTACCTTCCCAAAGATATCGAAGCCTCTCTCACTTACCAATATACCTCAACCAATAAGAGTTTGTATATCAAAAACTATTACAATCATCAGCTCAACTTTAACCTAATGATTCCTCTTTCTGATTCTTTCCAGTTAAACGCTTCATTAGATGATATATTTAACACCTCTCGTTCTAAAAGCGAATACGATTTTAACGGCGTTTATAATACATCTTATTATAAATTTAACACCCGTAGTTTTTATATTGGTATCAATTATGATTTTGCCAAAGGTAAAAAAGTGAATGACAATATAAGAAACACAGGAGCAGAAGACGAGAAAAACAGACTTAAACGATAATGATTTGTGGCTAATGATTAATGGTTAATGATTAGTGGTAAATACAGTGATAAAAATAATTAAGAAAAAGTTTGTTTCTTTCAAAATAAATAGTAACTTTGCCTCAACTAACCTTTAATCATTAAAATATTATGAGTAGATTTTCCGATACCCAAACCGCTTTTGCCCTCAAAAGCCAATCCGAACTCAACTGGGCTTACCGCCTTTTTAAACTTATTGGCAGTAATACCCTTACTCGTGTGGGCACTGCCCTTACCAACTTCTCCTTAAAACTACGCCTGCCCGTCGAAGGACTCATCAAGCGCACCGTCTTTAAGCAGTTCTGCGGAGGTATCTCCGAACAAGACTGCCTTCCCGTAATCCAAAAGATGCATCAAAAAGGAGTAGGCTCTGTGCTCGACTATTCCGTAGAAGGTAAAGAAGACGAATCCTCTATCGAAGCTACTTTCGAAAAAACAATGGAAACCATCGATTTTGGTAATCTCCATCGCGACGAAGGTATTCCTATTGTGGTATTTAAACCTACGGGATTTGGGCGTTTTGCCATCTTCCAAAAACTCACCGAGAAAAAAGCCCTTACCCCCGAAGAAGAAAAAGAATGGGAGCGCATCAAATCTCGTTTCGACGCAGCCTGCAAGCGCGCCTACGAGTATAAAATTCCTATTTTGGTAGACGCCGAAGAAAGCTGGATGCAAACTGCTGCCGATGACCTCGTAGAAGAGATGATGCAGAAGTACAACAAAGAAGAACCTATCGTATACAATACCTTGCAAATGTACCGCCACGACCGTTTGCCTTACCTAAAAGAACTTTATGAACGTGCCGTAGATAAAGGCTTCTACATAGGCGTAAAAATCGTACGAGGTGCCTATATGGAAAAAGAAAACGAACGCGCTGCCGAGCTAGGCTATCCCACTCCCATTTGCCCCAGCAAGCAAGCAACCGACGATAATTATAATGCTGTTGTGCGCTATATTATTGACCATATCGATAGGATTGCGCTCTTTGCAGGTACTCACAACGAAGAAAGTGCTGCCCTGGTAATGGATTTGATGCACAAAAAAGGCTTGCAACCTAATGACAAACGCGTGTGGATAGCACAACTCTACGGTATGAGCGACCATATCAGCTTCAATGCCTCTAAGGAAGGCTATAACGTAGCCAAGTATTTGCCTTTTGGTCCCGTGCGCGAAGTGATGCCTTACCTTATCCGCCGAGCCGAAGAAAATACCTCAGTAGCAGGGCAAACAGGACGTGAACTCACTTTGCTAAAAGCAGAGAAAAAGCGCCGAAAAGAAACTGCTAACCAGTAAAAATAAGTTTTTATTATTCGTTGTAACTCTCGTTTTTGCACTTCTCGCAAAAACGAGAGTTATTTTTATTCCCAATTACTACCCTCTTACCTTCCCTCATTGTTCGTTTTTTGTTCGTCATTTCTTTATCTGCCTGTGCGGCTCGCACCGTCTTTTGTTCGTTCTTTCTTCGTTCATTGTTCGTCTTTTCTTCGTTCATTGTTCGTCTTTTGTTCGTCTTTTGTTCGTCTTTTGTTCGTCATTTCTTTATCTGCCTGTCGTGCTACGACTGCCCGTGTGGTTCGCACCTGCCCGTGTGGCTCGCACTGCCTATCGTGCTACGACCTCGCATCGGTTTCCTTTTAAAGCTTGTCCCCCTTCGGGGGTTCGGGGGCTTTCGTCACACCGTCACTTATCACTCGTCATTGATTTGGTATTTTTGGCATTATTGGCATTATTGGTATTAAATTAGTTGCTAATTCAAAAAAAAGTTGTACTTTTGCGTGATTTTCTATCTTAAAACAAAAAATATAAGAATGGCACGTTCCATCGATTCATTTAACAAACGAAGATTAATTACCTCCTATTTTTCGGTAATAGTGAGCATTACCTTAGTGCTCTTTCTTATGGGCTTTTTTAGTTTTTTAGTATTAAGTGCTAATAAATTAGCCAATTACTTCAAAGAGCAAGTAACCGTTACCGTCTTGATAAAGGACGACGCTAAAAATGCCGACATCGAACAGTTACAGAAAACTCTTTCGGTAGCGAGTTTTGTAAAGTCAGTGCGTTTTGTATCAAAAGAAGTTGCTGCCGAAAAGTTCAGTAAGGATATCGGCGAAGATTTTGTTACCTTCATCGGTACTAACCCTCTGCAAAACACCATCGATTTAAGCCTAAAAGCCGAATATGCCGAGCCCGATAAGATGCGCGAAATCAAACGTGAGTTAGAGCAAAACTCTTTTGTTACCGAAGTAGTATACGACCAATCTTTGGTAGCTCTTATCCACGAAAATGTAAACAGAATAGGTATTGTTACATTAATTTTCAGCGCCCTATTCACTTTTGTATCTATCTTGCTTATCAATGCCTCTATTCGCCTCTCCATTTATTCCAAACGTTTTATCATCAAAACAATGCAATTAGTAGGGGCTACGCGCAGTTTCATACGCCGTCCGTTTTTATGGACAAATGTACGCTTGGGCATTCTCAGCGCTCTAATAGCCATAGTGCTTTTTTATCTATCGTTATTAGCTATTGTAAAGTCATATCCTGAGTTTAATATCTTAATGGATACAGGTACTTTAAGCATTGTTTTTATAAGCATTATAACCATTGGGATACTCATCAGTTGGCTAAGCACCTATTTTGCTACACAACGTTTCCTAAACCTCAATACCAACGACCTTTATTATTAACCATTAATCATTAATAATTAATCACTGATGAAACATCATTCAACTTTCATTTTTGAAAAGAAAAACTATCTTATTATGGCTATTGGCTTAATAGTAATAGCCCTTGGTTTTATAACAATGAGCGGTGGTGGTAGCGATAATCCCGCTGTGTTCGACCCCTCTATTTTCAATTTCCGACGTATTCACTTAGCTCCTGCTTTGGTACTTTTAGGTTTTGCCATTGAAATTTACGCCATTCTAGTAAATCCTAAAACTGATAAAAAACAAGAAGAAAAATAAGAATGAGTACACTGCAAGCTATTATTATTGCTATTATCGAAGGACTTACCGAGTACCTTCCTATCTCATCAACCGCACATATGGGTTTTACCGCTGCCCTTATGGGAATGCCCGACGATGAGTATTTGAAAATGTTTCAAGTCTCCATACAGTTTGGTGCTATCCTCTCGATAGTAGTACTATATTGGCGCAAGTTCTTCGACTTTTCTAATTGGAACTTTTATTTCAAATTAGCGTGTGCCGTTATCCCTGCTCTTATATTAGGTAAGCTTTTCGATGATAAGATTGAAGCAGTTTTGGGCAACCAAAAAGCGATTGCTATTACCCTGATTGTAGGCGGTATTATCCTTATTTTTGTAGACAATTGGTTCAAACATCCTACGATTCACAACGAGAAAGACATCACAATAAAGAAAGCCGTTACTATTGGTTTTTGGCAGTGTTTAGCAATGATGCCAGGCACTTCGCGCTCTGCTGCTTCTATTATTGGTGGAATGACGCAAGGGCTCACTCGCAAAGCTGCCGCTGAGTTCTCTTTCTTCTTAGCCGTTCCTACAATGCTGGCTGTAACCGTGTATTCTATTTTCTTGAAGAAATGGGGTACTGCCCAGGAGAAAGGCTACGAGCTGATAATGAAAACTGATGAGAGTTTTTGGTTGTTTATCATAGGCAATGTAATAGCTTTTGTGGTAGCAATGATAGCCGTGAAATTCTTTATACATATTCTCACCAAATTTGGTTTTAAAGTATGGGGCATTTACCGAATTGTTATTGGAGCAGTATTACTAATTTATTTCTCAATTAACAATTAATTATCTTTCCCTCCTACCCTTACCTTTTACTTTTTACCTTTTTTTCCAAAATGAAAATATTACTTTTAATTGTAGCTTTCTGTTTTATTCTCATTCAATCTATAAAAGCTCAAACCGATAGCTTATCAGTACTCTACGAGTCGGTACTCACAGCCGATACTTTGCAAGTAGCTACTGAAAAACCTAAACTCAAACAGGTATTACTTCCTGCTTCTCTGATTACCTTAGGAGTTATCTCCAACGCTACTTATATCAATCGTTATGTACAACGACACGCTTATAGATATTCCGGCGGACAGAAGTTGCGTTTCGATGATTATTTGCAGTATCTACCTATTGCCAGCGTCTTTGCTTATAGCAATTTAGGCTTAAACGCCAAGCATAGTGTAAAGGAACGACTCATAGTAGGTGCTACGGCTTATGCCATTATGGGGGCTTTAGTAAACGGAATAAAATATAGTGTCAGAATACGTCGCCCCGATGAAAGCGCTTACAATTCTTTCCCTTCAGGACATACCGCTACTGCTTTCACAGGAATGGAAATCCTTTGGCAAGAGTACAAAGATGAGAATATATGGTTAGGTATCAGTAGCTATGCTATAGCTACCACCGTAGGTGCAATGCGTTTGTACAATAATCGCCATTGGATAGGCGATGTGCTTGTAGGGGCAGGTATAGGTATCCTTAGTGCCAAAACAGCTTATTGGCTCTTGCCATATACTTCCAAATGGCTTACACGCAAAGAAAAATCTTCAGTACAAATAGCTGTTTACCCCGTTTATTCCGAAGAAATGAAAGGAGTAGGGCTCACCTTATTTCGCTAAAAACACCTTCTAATGGCTATTATTACCACTATATTAAACAAAGTTCCACGCCCTTGGCTTATAAAGATGAGCTATTGGGTGCGTCCATTTTTAGCTTTCTACTTGCGAGGAAAGAAGTACCAAGACCCTATTGATGGCAAGACTTTTAGGAAATTCTTACCATATGGCTACGGCAAAGCTCGCCCCAATGTACTCTCGCCCTCTACCTTATCACTTGAACGCCACCGATTGCTTTGGCTCTATCTTACTCGTGAAACCGATTTCTTTACACGTGAGCTAAAAGTGTTACACGTTGCTCCTGAACAAGCCTTCTATAAACGCTTTAAAAAACAACCTAATCTCAATTACCTCACCACCGACCTATATTCTCCTTTGGCAGATGTAAAAGCCGATTTGTGTGCTTTGCCTTTTGAAGACGAATGTTTTGATGTGATATTTTGCAACCACGTATTGGAGCATATCCAAGATGATACCCAAGCTATGAAAGAGCTTTATCGTGTGATGAAAAAGGGTGGTTGGGGTATTTTTCAAGTACCACAGGACTACCACAGAGCCATTACGTTTGAAGATAACACCATTACTGACCCGAAAGAACGCACTCGTATTTTTGGTCAGTATGACCACGTAAGAGTCTACGGTTTAGATTATTTTGATAAATTGCGCAGTATAGGCTTTGAAGTAGAGGAACTGCAATACGCTTCCCATTTCACAGCTGAAGAAATAGAACGGTATCGTATTGTTGCTGAAGAAATCATTCCTTTATGCAAGAAGAAGTAAAATTTTAATAATTAAATAATGAAATATTTATTTTTAAGTATCGCAATAGGTTTAGTAGCTTGCCAGCCTTCTGTAAAAGATGAAATTCATCTTATAAGTGGAGAAGCACAAGGTAGTACTTATCACATTAAGTACATTAGCAAAACTAAAGAAGACTTAAAACCTGCCATAGACTCTATTTTACAAGTGATAGATAAGTCTATGTCTACCTATAAACCAGATTCTGACATTTCTAAAATCAATGCAGGAGATAAAAATGTAGTGGTAGACGAACATTTTAGGAAGGTTTTTGAAGCCTCTCAGCAAATATGGCAAGAAAGTGAAGGTTTATTTGACCCTACGGTAGGTGTATTAGTAAATGCTTGGGGGTTCGGTAAACAAAAGATAACTGAGGATAAACTCCCCACAGATGAAAAAATAGCAGAACTGAAGAAATATGTAGGCTTTAATAAAGTACATCTCACAGCCGATAACCATATTGAAAAAGAGTCTCCTGAAATACTGTTTGACTTTAATGCCATAGCACAAGGCTATACCTCCGATGTAGTTGCGGCTTTCCTCAGCTCAAAAGGTATTAAGAATTATATAGTAGAGATAGCAGGTGAGATGTATCTGAAAGGAAGGAACATCATAGAGAACAAAGCGTGGACGATAGGCGTAGAAAACCCTATCAAACCTTTGGACGACCGCGAATTGGTAGCTACTATACAATTTACCAATCAAGGATTGGCAACATCTGGTAACTATCGCAAAGTATGGACAGATAGTAATGGGCGCAAATACGTACATTCTATTAACCCTATTACCGGACGCGCTACCCAAAGCGATGTTCTCAGTGCTACAGTAGTTGCTCCTTCCACTATGTTTGCTGATGGATATGCTACTATGTTTATGGTAATGGGATTGGAAAAGAGCAAAGCTTTCTTAGAAAAACACCCCAATATGGCTGTACTTTTAGTGTATAGCAACAAACGAAACGAAGAACTTACCTTTAAGACGAAGGCTTTTGAAAAATTAATAATTCAGTAAAGATTTTTTATCTATGAAAATAGGAATTATAGGTGCAATGGAGCTTGAGATAGATAGTTTAAGAACTTCTATTCAGTCTTGCAAAGAAACTAAAATAGGGCGTTTTGTTTTTTATGAGGGTTCTCTTAATGGGATAGAAGTAGTATTATTACTTTCAGGTATAGGTAAAGTAAGCGCTTCGGTTGCGACCACTTTACTTATAGAAAGATACAATCCATCGCTTATTATTAATACAGGTACTGCCGGAGGCTTAGGTGATACTTCGGTACACGATATAATCTTAGCTACTGAAGTACGCCACCACGATGTAGACGTTACGGCTTTTGGGTATGAAATAGGTCAGCAAGCACAAATGCCTCCTGCCTTTATTGCTAACACACAATGGACAGAGAAACTAAAACAAGTAGCCGAACGATACAGCCATACACTTCACTACGGACAAGTAGTAAGTGGAGACTCTTTTATTTCCTCGCCCACCCGACTACAAGAAATTGCTAATACCTTCCCTAAAGCAAAAGCCGTAGAGATGGAAGCAGCAGCTATTGCTCAAACCTGCTACTTATTAAACATTCCATTTGTAATGCTTCGCGCTATTTCTGATAAGGCAGGCGAAGGGAATGCGGTATCATATGAGACTTTTGTAGTAGAGGCAGGCAAACTGTCTGCAACTATTATAAAAGCATTCTTAGCCTCTATCTCTGAAACATAGGAAAAGTACACATATAACAAATAGGGGATTGAATTACATAATTCAATCCCCTATTTTTTTATACTTATAGAAATATTCCTATTTTAAAAATTGACGTACTTCTTCTTTCAAATGGCTTAGTGCATTAGCCGAAGGAGTGGCTTTCTCTACAAACTCTTTAAATATAGCTTCTACCATAGCTTGTGAGTCTTTTACGTCTTCGGTTAGGGCTACTTTACGGATTATTTGGATAGTAGCCATTTTAGCAGTACGAATAATATTCCATAGCTTTTCACTGAGGTATATTTGCTGTGCTAAGTTATGTTCAAATTCTTCATCAATAGAGTTTACAAGCAATGTTTCATACTCTTTCTTAGAAAAGTTATGAGGAGGAATGCGCAGAAATAGTTGTTGAGGAGACATTCGCTCTAAGAAAAGTGTCATTCGCTCGTATGCTTGTAAGCGGATAGGCATTGTGTATTTTTGATTTTCTTTATGAAGAAGAAACAATCGCTTTTTATCTTCATTTTCAATATGTATTCTAAAAAAATAAAAGGCTACCGCTCCTACAATAAGAGCCGGAACGCAATACATAATAAAGGTAATAATCTGGTCAGACATAAATAATTAAGATTCTTTTGATAATAATATTTTTTCTAAGTTAGGACTGAAAATATCTTCAAAAGCCGATATGATACGTCCGTTTTTATCTATAATTACTGATTTGTTGATATTATTGATTAAAAACTTTTGCGACAAATCTATGAAATTGATAGAGTGATATTGGTCAGTCCAATCGGTATTTGAGATTTGTTTGCGCCATTGAGTTTTATCCTGCCCTATATCAATACCTACAAACTTTACATTGGGGAATAGCTTCTTTAACTGACTCACTCTTCCGAAGATAAGTTTAGAAAGCTCTTTCTGATTGACCGACCAAAAGTAATAAATAGTTACCTCCGGTTGTTGTATTTCCGAAAACTTAGTAGGTTCACCGTTTGCATTAATCAAATCAAAATCGGGAGGAATTCTTCCCGCTTGTAGTGCTATTACGTTTCTAAATACCTTATCTAATTCGGCTTTATACTTGTTATCTTTGTTATACTTAGCAAATTTATCGAAGTAATCTTTATACTCGGTGTGCTCTTGGATATTAAAAATATAGGCATAAGCTGCATTTCGGTATAGGTTATCTCTCAAACTTCCCTTGGTAAAAAGACTATCGATGATTTTAATCTTTTGCAAATGGAAACCTAATTCCCTACTTACATCTACCAAAGTGTGAGTATCATAGGTGTATTGAGTAAAAGCCAGATTATTGACATACATTACCATATACCTATAATAGGGTCGGAAATACTCTAAAAAGCTATCGTTATAATTAATTTGTTTACGATAGTCATAAAAGTTATAGGGTAGTAAATCTACGATTGAAATGTTGTTCTTATTTTGATAAACAAAAGGATATATCTCCATTTCCTTATAGATAGGAAAAGTAGCGCTTACTAAGGCTAAATCTTTTGCTTTCTCGGTAAGCTGAGGATTTAGTTTGAGAAAATCATCATACTCCCGTTTTCTTTCTTGATATAAGGAATCACTTTTGTTTTTGTACTGCATAGGTGGCAAAGAATGAAACTTTCTAAAAACTTCTTCTTGCGCATCTGACATCTTAGATTGTGAGAGTAAGAAGTTATTAATAGCAGAACCTTTACCCGAAAATGAGATACTTTCTTCAAAACTTAGTGCATTGGCATACACTACCACACTGTCCTTAGGTTCTACATACACATATTGATACTTACCATCTGTTTCAAAGTTAAACAACTCTCCTTCGGTTATATTTAGGTTAAACAGGAAAGTTTTATTCTTATCTAAATAAGCAGTATCTATAGGAGTATCATTGCTGTATAGAACAACAAAAGAGTCCTTTGCATTAGGGAAAAAGCCACTTATTATAGTAGGCTCATTACGCTTACCCTTGCAAGCGATTAAAGTGCTTAAAAGCACCCATAATATTAGCCGATTCATCTTCATCACCAATAAGCATTCAACTATTTGGGGGCAAAAATATAACATTATCTAAATACGGTGAGTTAAGAATATGTTAAAAATATACCCACTACTAAATATTAACATTTATTAGTAATTCGCTGTTTGAATTAGCCTCTCATTGATAGCAAATTAGCTTTCTTTCTCCTTGCTCACTTCAAAGAGGAATTTCTTTTCTTGGTCGGTTAAACTTGCATAACCACTGGCACTGATTTTCTCTAACAGTTGATTGACCTGATGTGCTCGTATCTGTTGTTCTTCTGAAACGACTTTCTTCTCTTTTTTAGGAGACTCTTCTTGGGGCGTTTTTGCTCTTTTAGGAATACGAAAACTGTACTTTGAAGTAAGTCCTGCGAATATCCCTCCTAAAATACCTCCGAAGTGGGCTATCTTACCTCCTGTGTTTACTGATATATTCAGTATATCGAAAAGTATAAAAGCCAATATAACGTACAGCAATTTTATTTTAAAAGTAAAAATATACACATTATAAGAGGGGAACAGGGTTACCACAAAGGCTAAGGCTCCCATAACAGCAGCTGAAGCTCCTAAGAGCATCGTATTATCAGTGAAGGAGGGGAAGAAGTAACCTATGGTTAGAAAAGTGATTCCGCCACCTATAATCCCAAAGCTATACGCTTTTACAAATTGTTTTCCGTTAAAGAGATTGAAGAAAATATGCCCTGTGAAAAATAATAGGAGCATATTCCAAAATAGGTGTTGAATGCTTACGTGATAGAAAGCATAAGAAATGAGCGTCCAAGGTTGTTTTAAAAACAGAGGTAACGATTGAGGCATACATAGCCACTGATTAAGCTGCTCTTGTGTTACTTTGTTAGTATACACTACAAGTTTGCTTATACCCAATAGCAATGTACAAACCACAATTACGCTATTAGCTGTGTTTAATTTTCCTGACATTGACGTAATATTAATGAGGCTGTTTTTTCGCTTGCACCTTCTCCGCCTAACCTTTCTCTCAACAAAACATAATCTTTAAACACTTCGTAACGGTGCCTATAAGTAGTGAGCTTGTTAAGCTCAGCTTCTAAATTCTTTTTAGTAAGGTCACCTTGAATAAGCTCAGTAACCACAGGCTTATCCATAATGAGGTTTACTAATGAAATGTACTTGAGCTTGATAATGCGTTTGGCTATATGATAGGAAATCCAATTGCCTTTGTAGCACACCACTTCGGGGACGTTGAGCAAGGCAGTTTCTAAGGTTGCCGTACCACTGGTTACAAGTGCTGCATAAGACACCGAGAGCAAATCATAAGTTTTACCGCTTACAAAATGCACGTTTTCTTCTTTGATAAAACGTTTATAGAAGTGATAATCAATTGAGGGGGCTCCTGCTATTACGAACTGATACTGATGAAAATCATCGACTATAGAGAGCATTATTTTTAGCATCTTGGCTATTTCCTGCTTTCTACTACCTGGTAAGAGTGCTATAATAGGGCGCACATCTAAGTTATTTTCCTTTTTAAAAGTCTGCTCATCTACTTCTTTACGCTGTGCAATAGCATCGAGCAAAGGATGACCAACAAAGTGCACGCGGTATTGGTGTTCTCTTTCGTAGAAATCTTTTTCAAACGGGAGTATGACGTACATAAAATCTACATCGCGTTTGATTGCTTTTATACGGTTCTCTTTCCAAGCCCATATTTGTGGTGAGATGTAGTAATGAGTAGGAATATGTTGTTGTTTAGCCCATTGGGCAATGCGCATATTAAAACCGGGATAGTCTATAAAAATAAGAACATCGGGGTTGAACTGGGTGATATCTTTCTTACAGAAATCGATATTGCGCAAGATAGTGCGCAGGTTCGTAATCACTTCCCAGAAGCCCATAAAAGCCAGGTCTCGGTAATGCTTTACTTGTGTACCTGCCACCTGTTGCATTTGGTCGCCCCCCCAAAAGCGGAATTCGGCTTTTGGGTCTTTTTCTAATAGGGCTTTCATTAGGTTAGCACCGTGCAAATCACCAGAAGCCTCGCCTGCTATAATATAATACTTCATTTTTCTGCAGTTTGAAAGTTTAATACATTATTAGTTTTTAATAGCGGTATTGTTTAGATACGCTGTGATAGCAGCGTGGTAAACTGATGAGGTGCCTTTTTTGACCTTAGGTAATACTTCATAGGAAGCCCTGAGCTGTGGGTCTTTAAGGACGAGCTGGGCATAACGCACGGCTTCTTGGAACTTAGTGCGACAGCCTAATTGAGCTTCGGAAGCTGGTACGCGGGACTTAGAAGGGGCTTTACAGACTACTGTTTGTCCTTTAACTTTTCGGAAAACGAACGTTTTACCAATCATACCAGAGAGTCCGTTTAAAATAACATTTCGACTTCTTGCCATAATACAAATTGTTTTTTGGAATTAATAGTGCAAAGGTATGGCAAATTTTTGGTATATCAAAATTGGTGTGAGTCGCACAAACGGGTATAATTAGTAAATTAGCAAATTTGAGAATTAGCAAATGGGGACGGAAGAATAAAATAGTGAGTATAATTAGTAAATTAACAAATTTGAAAATTAGCAAATGGGGACGGAAGAATAAAATAATGTAGATATAGAGAGCTTATAGGAAAGACGGTGCGAGCCGCACGGGCAGGTGTGAGCCACACGGGCAGTCGTAGCACGACAGGCAGATAGTGTGAGCCACACGGGCGGATAAATAATTAACGAACAAAGAACGAACAATGAACGAAGAAAAGACGAACAATGAACGAACAATGAACGAAGAAAAGACGAACAAAGAACGAACAAAAGACGAACAAAAGACGAACAAAGAACGAAGGAAAAGTGCGGGTAAGTTAAAGCTAAGATAGAGATAAAAAGAGGGTGATTAGTAGATTTCAACTTTGGCAAAATTTGAAACTTTGGCAGAGTTCGTTTTGGAAAGAGGGGCTAAACCGTACGGGCAAATAAAGAATGAAGGTAGGAAAGTTGGTTTTGAAAGAATAAAGAAAGGGTGATTAGAGAATTGTAAAAAAGGATATATATTACTGAAAATCAATAGATATTATATATGAGTAAAAAAGATTTTCGATATTAGTGAATTTATACATTATTTTTTCTTATTTTTGCCGTTCTAAACAAACTCATCATTATGATAGACGCACACAAATTATCTATTGGTTTACTACTACCTATTGAAGCATACGAAGGGGCTATCCCTAAGATGGAAAACCAAGTACAACTCATTCAGCGAGCTGAAATGTTAGGCTTTAATGCTGTGTGGGTGCGTGACATTCCTCTATACACTCCTGATTTTAACGAAGTAGGACAAATGTTTGACCCGTGGATATATTTGGCACACATTGCTACTCTTACCCAAAGTATTAAGTTTGGCTTTGCGAGTGTAATACTACCACTGCGTCACCCTTTACACGTAGCGAAGGCTTCGGCGAGTCTTGACGTGCTATTTCCGAAGCGTTTTATGATGGGAGTTGCTTCTGGTGACCGACCTGTAGAATATCCTGCTTTTAATGAACTTTATGAATCACGGAGTACTCGTGTATTGGAGCATATGGCTATGTTACGCGACTTGTGGAGCAAAGAGTTCCCTACCTACAACAATGAGTATGGTACCCTAATGGAAAAAATGGGTGATGTAGTGCCTAAGCCTTTGAATAAAAATATACCAATGTATGCTACAGGGCACATAGGAGGAGTGAATTTGGAATGGATTGCGAAAAATTCGGACGGGTGGATTTACTACCCCAGAGATTTTGCTTTCACAAAGAAGGTAATACAAGACTGGCACAAAGCTCTTAAACAAGAAGGAGAACCCTCTAAACCTTATATTCAACCTGTGTATATTGACCTAAAAGATGACCCTGATTTTGAACCAGAGAAAATGGACTTAGGTTTCCGTTTAGGACGTAACTATTTATTGGATATGTTCTTAGAACTCGGAAAAATAGGGGTTAACCATATTATGCTCGTACTAAAATACTGCTCTCGCCCTGCAAGTGAAGTGCTTGAAGAAATAGGAAAAGAAGTATTGCCACACTTGAAATAAAATAGTACCTTATGAAAACCCTTAATGAAAACGACATAAAAAATGTATTAGAAATACATAATTTGCTTTCTTTTGACACTTATTATACTTTGCTCAACGGAAATACTGACGATGAGCAGAAATATGAGCTAGCTAAAAGAGAGTTCGTACGCAAGCAAAGCCAACTACTAGTGACCGATGGAGCTCAGTTTATGTGTGGAGCTCACAAGGGTACCTTTCGTACCAACTATAAATGGCAAACTATTAATGATAAAGGCGTAGCGAGACAAAGTGATGTATTGCCGGAAAACTTTGAGTTTACCGATGGCTTTCAGATACTTTCGATAGGCAGTTGGCAACGCATTGCCTCTACTACTACCTTTAATGATGAATACCCTCTCTTGTTCCGCTCTACTATACAGATTACGGGTAAGATGCCGGGCAATAATCCTCCTGAAACTTATAATTTGCAATTTCTTAACGCAGGGCAAAACTTCAGCTATGAAGATACTATTGACCAAGCATATGAGCAAAGTGTTTTGAGTGAAGAAGAAGGAAACAACAAGCAAGAGGAAGCACAACCTTCTGCTGATTGCACCGTTACTTTTAAGTTGGGTAAAAACGAAAACAACAACTTTGGATTTGACTCTTATGAAGTTTCTAAGAAAGGGTGTAAGGATAAAGAAAAACTAAAAAGTGCCTATAAGAAGTTAGAGCCTTTTAGAGAGGAATACCTAATGCCGTGGGTGAGCCTTGCCCAATACCGATATGCTATATTAAAAGTAGCGGTTAAGGGGAAATTTAAAGAAATTACATTTAAAGAACCTAAGAGCTATTTTACCTTTGAACCTGCTACCATTACGCCCGAAACCAAACAAGTGAAAATAACGTGTAATGCTACATTTACAGAAAAAGAGTATAAGGTAGAAGTATTAGCCGATGGCAAAGTAGCGGGCGGACTAATGTTTGTGGAAAACAGTGTAAAGAAGCTGAAATTGCCTATAAACTGGTATAACGTAGTTGTTAATCCAACTGATTTAGGTATCATTAGTAAACTTGTTAGTAAGCAAAAAATAGAAGCATATTGTAAAAAGGCTTTTACACCTGCTTTGATTGAGGTAGATATTAATGAAATTACAACTGAAATAGATCTCTCGAATGTAATATCTACCTTTGTGAATAAGGCAGAGAACAAGGTACAAAACAGTTATTTATTTGGTTCTTTGTTGTGTTATGCTGTGCCGAGAACTCCATACCAAATTAGCCTTTTTACTACTTTC
This sequence comes from Capnocytophaga sp. oral taxon 864, assembly GCF_002998835.1. Classification (NCBI taxonomy): domain Bacteria; kingdom Pseudomonadati; phylum Bacteroidota; class Flavobacteriia; order Flavobacteriales; family Flavobacteriaceae; genus Capnocytophaga; species Capnocytophaga sp. oral taxon 864. The sequence goes on along the minus strand of NZ_CP027232.1, from coordinate 214,766 downwards.
CTTAAAAAGGAAAAAGAAGCAGGCGATTTGATAAACTATAACAATGGGATTACCCTGCACAGCACAGTTATACAAAAGGAAGATAGGAATGCTCTTAATAATTTTATTGACGTGTCTGTTGCTCGTTCATTGTCTAAATCGCCAAATAATATAGACCATAGCTACCCGCAGGACGAGGAATTTTGTATGATGTTCTTGGCGAATGACCCCTCTAAGATACAACCCCGTGTTGAAATCCCCCACGAACTAATGCACGCCTTAGGGTTAGAACATACTTTTGAAGAGAAAGAACACCCTAATAAGGAACATATTTTTAGGAAGGGAAGTACTCAAAACTATATGGACTATGATAATACTAAGGAAACAACCTTTAAATGGCAATGGGATATTTTAAGGAAATCACCTTATGTTAAATTATTAATACTTGCTTTCACTCTTTTATTTACGTCTTGTAGGACAATCAGTCATAAAGAATTACAAGCTATTTCTTGTGTTTGTAATGATAGTATAACTCAAGAAGATAAAAAACTTCCTATCCCCCCCCCGAGAGAATTTTAAACGACAGTTTGGATATTTATGTAGAGAGGAAACCAAGAAATATGTACTTAAAATATATTGAATACTTAAAAACAAACGAGCAGAAGATGATTTATTATGACCTTGAAGGGAATATTAAGCAATCTCTTTTTAGTGTTCCTAATGAGTTTATAGGCAGAGAATTTATTTTTGATGAACAAGGGAATATAAAAGAGGTTATCAATCACGATGAGGGGTGGAAAATATGTGCTTTTCAGGTATTTGCTATTGCTAAAAAGTATGCAGGGAATAATTATTATAAAAAAGACCCTATTTTTCAATTATGTAAAGATAAGTATAAAGGAAAAGAAGTATGGAAAATTAGCTATAAAAATAAGCGTTATAAATGGCGCTCATTATATATAGACAAAAATAATGGTAGAATTTTAAAAGTAGAAAGGGGGTAATTTATGGAAATACCCCACGAACTGATGTACGCATTAGGATTAGAACATACTTTTGAAGAGAAAGAGCACCCTAATAAGGAACATATTTTTAGGAAGGAAAGTACTGAAAACTATATGGATTATGATAATACTAAGAAAACAACCTTTAAATGGCAATGGGATAGATAAAGAAATTTGCTAACCAAGAGAATATTTACAGAAAATTAAACCCATAATACCATAATTATGACCATTACTCAATACCAATATGTGTTGGCTGTAGCGAAGTACAAGAACTTTACTACCGCTGCTGAACACAGTTTTGTTACCCAGCCTACCTTGAGTATGCAAGTGCAGAAATTGGAGGAAGAGTTGGGGGTTACTATTTTTGACAGGAGCAAAAAGCCTTTACAGGTTACTGAAATAGGAGAACAAATCGTTAAGCAAGCCCAAGTAATCGTAAATGAAGCAGGGAGAATGAACGATATAGTAGCGCAACAAAAGGGGTATATAGGAGGTGAGTTTCGCGTGGGGATTATCCCTACCGTCTCCCCTACTCTACTACCTATGTTTCTCGCTAATTTCATCAATAAATACCCTAAGGTATGCCTAAAAATTGAGGAGCAAACTACTGAAAACATCTTGAAAAAGATAGAGGACGGGAGTTATGATGCAGGGATTTTGGCAACCCCTCTACACAATCCGTCGATAGTAGAAAGACCATTATACTATGAGCCTTTTGTGGCTTATATTCCACAAAATCACCGTTTGCAAAACTCTAAGACTATTTATTCTGAAGATTTGGATATCAACGATATATTGATGCTTGAAGACGGGCATTGTTTTAAGGACAGTGTACTGAATATCTGCAACCAAGATGTGATAGACTCAAAAGAGCACTTCCAACTAAAAAGCGGTAGTTTTGAAACTTTGGTACGCTTGGCTAACGAAGGCTTAGGAATGACTTTGTTACCATATTTACACTCTTTGGAACTGAAAGAGGAAGAAAAGAAACGCATTCACTATTTCGCTGAGCCTTACCCTGCACGCGAAATCAGCTTGGTATATCACAAAAACGAACTAAAAATGCAAATCATCAAAGCTTTACACGACACTATTGCAGGGGTTATACGAGGGGCTATTGTTTTCCAAAATGTAAAAATTATCAGCCCAACAAGAGAAAGGCACAGAATTTGATAAAGCTAAGAGCTAAGAATTGAAAGTTAGCTAAATTATTAAAAAACAATTTTAGAATGAAAAATATTTCAGCAGTATTATTTTTATTATTTATTTCATTTGCGTCTTGTAGTTTTACAAGTAAGAAATTTGACAATCCAGATAAAGACAAGGATAGAGTACTTTTGGACATTGTACAACACGTACTGGAAAACGCGCATTTTAGTCCGATAAAAATGGACGATGCTTTCTCTAAGAAAGTATTTGACAGTTATTTGAATAATATTGATGGGCAGAAGCGTTATTTTCTACAATCGGATATCAACGAGTTTAAAAAGTACGAAAACCGTTTGGACGACGATTTGAAAAACGGAGAAATTGCATTCTTCAACCTTTCTTACGAACGCCTCAAACAACGTATGAAAGAAGCAGAAGCAATTACCAAAGCTATCTTTGCTAAACCTATCAACCTAAATACCAATGAAACAATTAATACCGACTATGAGAAGTTGCCTTTTGTAAAGAACAAAGCTGAGTTACAAAACCGCTGGAAACAAGTGATTATTTTCACTACGCTTTCCACTTATATCACTAAACAAAAGGAAGAAGCGAGCAAGAAAGAAAAGGACGCTAAATATCAGCCTAAAACCAATGAGGTGCTCAAAAAAGAATCGATAGAAGCTACTCAAAAGACATTGGCTGATATGTTCAGTATGTACAACGACATCACTCGTGAAGAGTGGTTCAGTATGTTTGTGAACGCTATTACTGAGACTTTCGACCCCCACTCCAACTATATGGCACCAGACATCAAAGAAGGTTTCGACCGAGATATGTCGGGTAAGTTTGAAGGTATAGGGGCACAATTACAAAAGAAGACTGATGGAATTGCTATTACCAATGTGATTTTGGGAGGGCCAGTATGGAAAGGTAAACTCCTTGAAGTAGGCGACCAAATCTTAAAAGTAGCACAAGGAGCTGGTGAGCCCGTAGATGTAGTAGGAATGCGTTTAGACGATGCGGTAAAACTTATTAAAGGGCCTAAGGGCACTGAAGTACGCCTTACCGTAAAACGCGTAGACGGCACAATAGAAGTAGTGTCTATCATTCGCGATGTGGTAGAGATTGAAGAAACTTATGCCAAATCGGCAGTGATAACTGCTAATGGTAAACGCTATGGACTTATCAACTTACCTAAATTCTATATCGATTTTGAAGATGTAAACCAACGCAATGCTGCAACCGACGTGGCTCTTGAAATAGAAAAGCTCAAAAAAGAAAATATAGACGGGCTTATTGTAGATTTACGTACCAATGGAGGAGGCTCCTTAAAAACAGTAGTGGATATAGGAGGTTTATTTATTCCTAAGGGGCCTATTGTACAGGTAAAATCGTCACGCGGAAGTCGTGATGTACTCTCTGACAACGACCCTAAAACACAATGGGACGGTTCGCTGGTAATCCTTACCAATGAGCTTTCGGCATCAGCCTCAGAGATTTTGGCAGCGGCTATGCAAGACTACAAACGCGCTATCATCATAGGCGGTAAACAAACCTTTGGTAAAGGTACTGTACAAAGTTTTGTAGACCTTAATAGTTTCTTGCGCCAAAACAATTACGGCGACCTTGGTGCTATAAAAATTACTATTCAGAAGTTCTATCGTATCAACGGAGGGTCTACCCAGCTAAAAGGTGTAGAAAGCGATATCGTAGTGCCTGATAAATACAAATATATTGACATAGGCGAACGCGATATGCCCAACGCTATGCCTTGGGATAAAATAGAGCCTGCTAAGTACACTCCTTGGACTAACAATGCTAACTTTGATAAGGCAATAGAAAACAGCAAAAAACGCATCAGTGAAAATCAATACTTAAAGCTGATTGACGAAAACGCTCGATGGATAAAACAGCAACAGAAAGACAATGTTTTCCCTCTCAACTACGAGGCTTACAAAAAAGTAATTGAGAAAAACGAAGAGCAATCTAAAAAGTTTAAAGCAATTAACGATTACAAATCTAACTTGAAATTCACTTCAGTATCTTCTGATGAGGCTAAAATAAAAAACAGTGAAGACTTGAAATTACGTCGTGATCGTTGGCACGAAAGTCTTGAAAAAGATGTGTATATAGATGAAGCTGTGAAAGTATTGGAAGATTTGAACAAATAAGACAATAAGTAATACATTATAAAAACATTGGCAGAGCGAGGAGCTTTGCCAATGTTTTTATTTTGGGTATATGGGAAATTTGTTATACCTTTGCACTACATTTTGTCTGTTACCTAAATAGAAATGCGTTTTAAGATACTTAGTATTATATATAGAAATAAGAACCATTACCACTACAAGAAAAAAAATAGACCTTAGATAATATAATGAAGCAACGACTGATATTTATCGATGTAATACGTGCTTATGCCATCTGTATGATGTTACAAGGGCATTTTATCACCGCTTTACTTGCTGAACCATACTGTGACGAAAGTAACCCTTACTATCATATTTGGCATTATTTCACAGGTATTACCGCACCTGTATTCCTTACCATTTCAGGCTTTATCTTTACCTATTTGCTCATTCGAGAAGGCGAGCGCAGTGGTGTAGGACTCAAAAACCCACGCGTGAAGAAAGGAGCAAAACGCGGATTAATGCTTATAGCTGTGGCGTGTATTTTGCGGAAAAGCATCTATTTCGTAGATATTTTGCATTGTATAGGGTTAGCCCTCATCATAATGGTGGGACTCTACTTATTAGCTAGAAATCACGTGAGGCATTTCCTTCCTACAATGCTCATCGGCATTACTTTACTACTTTTCACCTTCAACGAGACCTATAACCAATATGAATACTCTTGGTTACCTCAAGTAGTAGCCAATTACTTTACTCCGAAATACGGTACTTTCTTTACCATTTTTCCGTGGTTAGGCTTTGTAACCTTAGGAGGCTTTATGGGATCGCTATTTTACTATTACAGAAACGCCAAACACTTATATACAGTATATACACTACTACTTATTGGCATCGGAGCCATTTTTCACTTCCAATATCACACATTTCACTTCTTATATAACATTACAGGGTGGGGACACTTTGAAAGTTCAGCACACAATGGCTTTCTTTTTCTGAGAATGGGTGATACTCTTTGGACATTTGCTGTGTTTGTAATCTTACGAAATGTACTTACTGCCCATTTTTTACAACGTATAGGGCAAAACACCCTTTCTATTTACATCATTCACAGCATTGCACTCTATCACTTTATTCCATATTTCAACTTAGATTATTATCTTCATAAAAGCTTAAACCCTACCCAAGCTGTGATAGGTGCTATTGCCTTTGTGATAGGTATTTTAATTCTTTCATTCTATTATCACAAAGTCAGCAAATATATAAAAGAAAAATATTTAAACAAGAAAACCATTGAGAAATAAAATGGCAGCCATAGAAATCTTTACCAGCAAAAAGAAAAACATTTTTCTACTATTCTTAACCATTATTTTCTTAGCAATAGGCTTATTCTGTTTTCTAAATGCCAATGGATTATCTAAAGACGGCAAAAGAAACATTGTTTTTATAGAGGCTATAGGTATTATCGTTGTAGTTTTTGCTTTAACAGCTCTATTTTTTATCATAAAAAACTTGCTAAACAATCAATGGGTACTTGCCATAGATGAAAAAGCCCTATACATAAGAATACAAAAGTATTATCTTATTCCTTGGGAAGAAATAATAGGCTTTCAAGAATTAGAAATCAAAGGGAACAAGAGTATTTTGATACAAGTGAGAAATCCTGAAACTCTTATTGCTAATGAAAAAAACTTTTTTGTAAAAAAGATGATGCAACGGAGTCAGAAAATGTATGGAGCTCCTATCAGTATTACAAGTTCCACAATGAAAATCAGTCATAAAGAACTTGTTTCGCTACTTTTAGAAAGTTTAGCTACTTATAAATAAAGATAAAAATCAGTATAAATATACATTTAAAAACCTTACGTAAAATTTTATCTTCATTCGTTTGTCTTTATCTTTATCAGAAGAAAAGTAATGAGAAAAATAATCACTGATTTATAAGTCTTTACTTTTTTATTTACAGAAAATACAATAAAAAAGTTTTAAAAAATTTGGAATATAATAGCAAATGCCCGTATATTTGCACTCGAAAAATCATTTATATCATTGTAATTGCGGGAGTAGCTCAGTTGGTAGAGCGTCAGCCTTCCAAGCTGAATGTCGCGAGTTCGAACCTCGTCTCCCGCTCTACAAAAAAAGCCTGATAACAATATGTTATCAGGCTTTTTGTTTATCATTTCTATTTTTATAACATTGTATGCTTCCTGAGCTTCATTGCTAACTCCCAAATAGCAATTCCTGCACTTACCGAAATATTCAGAGAATGTTTAGTACCATACTGTGGAATTTCTATCACCTCATCAGAAGCTGAAACCACTTCTTGTTCCACTCCTTTTACCTCGTTGCCAAAGATAATAGCATATTTTTGCTTTCCGTTAGGCTGAAAATCATTCAGCATTGTGGAATTTTCAGCTTGCTCAATGCTAATAATATAAACACCTTGCTCTTTTAGCTTTTCTACTGCCGAAAGTGTGTTTTCTACATATTCCCACGCTACACTATCAGTCGCACCCAAAGCTGTTTTGTGAATCTCCTTGTTTGGGGGAGTGGCGGTAATCCCACAGAGGTATATCTTTTCAATTAAAAAAGCATCGCAAGTGCGAAAAACAGAACCTATATTGTTCAAACTTCTCACATTATCCAAAATTACTATTAAAGGTGTCTTTTCTGCCTTCTTAAATTGCTCAATATCCAACCTATTGAGCTCACTATTTGCTAATTTTCGCATATTAGAGTCTGTTTACTTTATCTACTCCTTTAATGTTCTTAATATCTTGCATCAATTTCTTTAAAGTAGCATTATTGTTGATAGAAATAGAGACTTTCCCGCTGAATACATTGCCTTCGGTATCAATATTAATGTTGGTAAGCTTTACAAATTTGCTGTCCAAAATCACTTTTGAGATATCGCTGATGAGTCCATCGCGGTCAATACCACTAATTTTAAGACTCACTTTGAAATCTCTTTCATCAGATTTTACCCATTTGGCTTGAATGATACGATAAGCGTAATTCGATTGCATCGAAATAGCATTCGGACAAGTTTTTTTGTGTACCTTCACCCCTTCGTTGATAGTAACGAATCCAAAAATGGGATCACCAGGGATAGGATTGCAACATTTTGAAAAAGTATAGTCTAACGATTCTTCTTCTTTGCCAAACACAATGCTATCATAGTGAACGTTGGGCGAATAAATGGGTTCGTCAGTAGGTTTTTTTACTGCTTTATTTTTGAATAAGCCAAAGAAAGATGTGCGATGCGATACAAAGTCTTTCAGCATTTGGTTGCTGATTTCTCCCGTGCCTGCTTGATAGTAAATATCTAAGCTCGTTTTTGTTTTGAAGTAACTCACCATCTCATTCATCACTTCTTCGTTGAGAGTAATCTTCAATTGTTTTAATTTTCGTACTAAAATCTCTTTCCCTTCGGCGGCAACGGTTTTTGTCTCTTCTTTTAAAGCATTTTTTATCTTACTACGAGCTTTCGCTGTGGTGGCATAGTTGAGCCAGTTTTTAGTAGGTTTTACATTTTCGGCAGTGATGATTTCCACCGTTTCGCCACTCTTTAACACATAGTTTAAGGGCACTAATTTATTGTTTACTTTAGCTCCCCGCGTTTTTAAGCCCACTCCTGTATGGATATAAAAAGCAAAATCTAAGGGTGTTGCGCCTTTCGGGAGGGATTTTATCTCGCCATTAGGGGTAAAGACAAAAATCTCTTTGGAATACAAGTTGAGTTTAAAGTCTTCTACAAAGTCCACCGCATTTGCCTCGCTGTTTTCAAAGATTTCTTGCAACCTATTAAGCCACATTTCGATGCCTTCTTCTTTTTGGTCACCGTGTTTATACTTAAAATGGGCTGCATAACCTTTTTCAGCGATTTCGTGCATACGTTCGCTGCGTATTTGCACCTCTACCCATTTGCCTTTTGGACCCATTACGGTAATGTGTAAGGCTTCGTAACCTGTAGATTTGGGTGAGGAAATCCAATCGCGCAATCGGGTGGGATTGGGACGGAAGTGGTCGGTAACAATAGAGTATATTTTCCAAGCCAAAAACTTTTCTTCGGCTGGTTCACTTTTATAGATGATGCGAATCGCAAATTTATCGTAAACTTCTTCAAAACTCACACCTTGCGATTCCATTTTTCTGTAAATAGAATAGATTGATTTGGGTCGCCCTTTGATGGAATAATCAATTTTTTGTTGTGTCAAAGAGGTTTCAACGATTTTGGTAAACGCCTCAATGTATTCCTGTTGTTCTTCTTTGGATTCCTCCATTTTGTTTAGGATACTATTGTAGCGCTCGGGGTCAGTGTATTTAAGGGCAAGGTCTTCTAATTCTGTTTTGATGTTATACAAGCCAATGCGGTGAGCAATAGGTGCATAAATATAGAGTGTTTCCGAAGCTATTTTGGCTTGTTTGTATTCTGCCATCGAATCCATCGTTTGCATATTGTGGAGTCTGTCAGCAATTTTGATGAGAATCACACGCACATCGTCGTTCATCGTGAGGAGGAGCTTTCGGAAGTTCTCGGCTTGTAAAGAGATATCATTTTCACGGCTCATACTCGAAATTTTGGTAAGTCCTTCCACAATATGTGCTACAGTGTTACCAAAAAGCCGTTCCATATCTTCAATCGTATAGTCAGTATCTTCTACTACATCGTGTAGCAAAGCCGACGCAATGGCTACGGCGTCTAATCCTATTTGTGAAGCGACAATTTTAGCTACGGCAATAGGGTGAAAAATGTAAGGTTCCCCACTTTTTCGGCGTTGGTTTTTGTGCGCATCAACAGCGGTGTCAAACGCCAAGCGAATGAGCTTTTTATCTTCATCACTCAGGGTTTGATAGCTGATACGCAAGAGTTCTTTATACTCGCGCGCAATGGCTTTGTTTTCTTCTTCTAAGTCGATGTTTGTTTCCATAGCAAAGAACAAAAGAGGATTTTCAAAAATCTATTTAATAGTAGCCGATAATTTGCGGAGTTTGATAGCCGTAAGGATTTTTTTGGTATACAACGGGAAGTCGGCACCGAGAAGCCAACCAAAATATCCTGGTTCTTCGTCAAAAATATCTTCTACACGTTTACCTTTGTGTTTCCCAAAGGTAAAGATTTCTTCGTCTTTGTCATTATAACCAATAAAACCAGCAAAGTCGGCTATTTGTTTGCGATAAGTAAACTCGCTGAGCTTTTTGATGTTGTTCTCTAAGTTGTCATAACGGTCGAGCTGGGCTTTGAGGATTTCATAAGTGGCATTGGTATCTGCCGAAGCCGTATGCGCATCAATAAGGTCTTTACCACAATAGAATTTATAGGCTGCCGAGAGGGTGCGCTGTTCCATTTTGTGAAAAATAGTTTGTACATCTACCGATACGCGGTTTCCCAAATCAAAATCTACTTCGGCACGCAACATTTCTTCGGCAAGCAAAGGAATATCAAAGCGGTCGGAATTGTAGCCAGCAAGGTCGGAATCTTTTATCATATTATGAATTTGCTTGGCAAGCTCTTTAAAAGTAGGCTCACCCGCAACGCGCTCATCGGTAATGCCGTGCACATCTGAGGCAGCTTTGGGGATAGGAATAGTAGGGTTTACCAACCACGTTTTGCTTTCCTTATTGCCATTGGGGTAGACTTTCAAGATAGATATTTCAACAATTCGGTCTTTGGTAATATCGATGCCCGTAGTTTCAAGGTCAAAAAAACAAATAGGTTTTGATAATTTTAGTTCCACGATTTTAATGAATAGTTAAAAGTTAAGAACAAATAGTTTAAGATAAAAAAATTATACTTCTTCTATTTCGGCTGAGAGTCCCGCATTAAGAAGCGCGGTGCAGAGCGGTTTAAGGAAGCTATAACTTCCTGATTTTACATCGCATTTTCCTTTGAAATGCACAATAATAGCGCATTGCTCGGCTTGTTCAAAGGTGTGATGACAAACCTTTACTAAGGTATCAATAACGTGGTCGAAGGTATTGACATTATCATTGTATAAAATGAGATGACATTCGCCTTCCAAAAATTCCGTTATATCACCTTCGTCAAAAGTTTCTTCTTGATAATTATTTCGTAGCATAAATTGTTTTTATGATGATACAAAAGTATGGTAAATAAATGAATTGTGCAAATGCTTAACCGAATATAATGGGATTTTAGCAAAGGTTATAAGCACAAAAACGCCAAAAGAAAGTGCCTTCTTTTGGCGTTTTGTCCTTTTTTTACCATAGCATTACTTATCGGTAAGTCCGTTTTTAGCTTTTTTCTTGCCGTAACGTTTTCCCATTTCGTCTACCAATGCTTTTACCGAAGCGTCTTTCTTAGCTGATGTTTTCAAATAGGTATATACCTCGTTAGCTGTTTGCATAGCATCGGAAGAAGCAGCATAAATGGTATCGTCGAGCTTTTCGAGCAAGGAAGCTACCAATACGCGGATATCCCACAACTGGTCTATTAAATGCACATCGTTTTCAAACTCAGCTTTGTTAAACGATTGCAACAAATATTGCGGAAAATGATTGGCGCCACGCAAAGCGAGGTTTACAAATTCCACACTTTTTTGTCCCATAGAGGCACCGCCTCTTTTTTGATCTGCTGGCAACGCTATTAAAAAGTTCAAGAGCTGTTGCACTTCTGAAAGTTTTGTTTTTACACTTTCTTTATCAGTTTCTGATAAGGTTGCATTTATCAAATTTCCCATAGCAAAAATATTTAATGGGTTAATAACGCCACAAAGGAACGAATTTTTGTTTGGAAAAACAAATGTTTTAACAAAAGTTTAACATATTTAAGTATTTCCATTATTTTGAATATCTTGATAGATATAACAATGTCATTATTTTGAATATTTATTTTCTAAAATCTTACACGCCTTTCTAAAAGCAAGCTCTTCAGAATCGTCCACCTTATTTATTTCTTCTATCAATTCAAGATTATTTTCTTGAAAACTTTTACCATTTAATAAACATAACTTATTAATTTCATTAAAAACATAATTCTTTGAAACATAATCCTTATGTAGTTTTAGAAAAACATTAAAACATTTATTATCAACAATAATTTTAATTTCATTCTCACTAATTATACTATTTTCAACTTTATCAAATAAAAATTTTCCTTTTTTATCAACGTCATTATTTAACAACATCAATATAACTTCATTAAAAAGAAATAAATATGGCTTATTATTTTCTATTTTTTCACCAACAAAATTATCATTTCGTATTTCTTCATTAAATAAAATTACTAAACCAAATTCTTCAATATATTTATTTGCTATTTCAGAATCTCCATATATATATTCTTTTAAATATGATTTTATTTTCTCTAATTCATCATTTTTTATACAATAATCGTTTTCATAAATACCCGAATCCATACAATATCTATATATAACAGAGTATAAAAAAGCATATATTTTATTTTTATCAATTCTTTTAGGGGTAAATACTTTGATATTATCATCATATACTTCTATTTTAAAGTTTTGTCTATATTTTCATCTCTAAATTTATTCAAAAATTCCTGTGAAAAATCACTTTCTAATTTAGAAAGTTCTTTTTCACATTTTTGACATAAAATATAATCTCTTACATAAGGATTTCTTTTTATTTCAGTAGACGTGTTTTTAGGGTTTTCTCTTCCAAAATATGATTCAACTGTTGCTTTAGTTGCATTAATCTCATAAGATTCTTCTCTATATCTTTCTCCTATACTACTTTTTAATAAGTTAGCAGGTACAATATGAGACCCTTTAGCATCTGCTTTTTTATCACATATGATACATTTATTGTTATTTGAATTCATATATTTTAATTTAAATTATAAATCATTTAATTATCTTCTATAATCATAAATATTGCTTATATAATCAAAAATATTGTTTCTGTAAGCAATATAGATTGCTTCTGCAATCTAAAATATTGTCAACAGGAGCAAAAATATTGCTTCCATAATCTAAAATATTGATTATGGAAGCATTCAGTTTGATTATGGAAGCTATCGAGATAGCAACAGAAGCTAAAATATTGCTTCTGTAAGCTATTTTTTAGCATAAAAAAGCATTTTTTTACACAATTCTATCAATTACATTGGTATTGGAGAGTATTACCAAAAGGTCGTCTTTGCTAAGTTTGGCATTTGGGTCGGGCGTTACGTTCATTTTGCCATCAGAATGCTTTATTGCCAAAATATTTATCTCATACTTGTGTCGCAAATTGAGTTCCATCAACGATTTTCCTATATAACTCTTGGGTACTTTTACTTCATAGATAAAATAATCTTCGGCAAACTTAAAATATTCTATAATAGTGGGTCGCAAAACGGAATAGGCTACTTTTTCGCCCATTAATTCCTCTGGAAATACTACTTGTGTAGCGCCTATTTTGTATAAAACCTTTTCTTGTGTGTGGTTTACGGCTTTGCAAATGATATTTTTCAACCCCAATTCCTTTAACTGCAAAGTAATAAGGATACTCGCCTGAATATTATCGCCTACGCTCACAAAAGCAGTGTCGAAATCGTCTTTCACTACGTTTTTGAGGGCAATTTCATCGGTAGCGTCCAAAATCACTGCCTCTTCGATGATATTTTCATTGAGAGCTTGCTTGATAACGCCCTCACGCGAATCTATTGCTAGCACAGTGGCTTTGTTCTTATAGAGTGTTTTGGCTACCGATTTGCCAAATTCTCCTAATCCTATGACTAAAAAATTCTTCATAATCTATCCTATTAAAATATTTTCTTTTGGGTATTTGTAATTTCCTTCGGCACGTGGTCTCGACAAGGCAAGCGCAATGGTAAGCGGTCCTACCCTACCTAAAAACATTGTAAATATCAAAATAAATTTCGAACAAACGCCTAATTGTGGAGTAATTCCGGTTGAAAGTCCGCAAGTGCTGAATGCCGAAATGAGTTCAAAAGCTATTTTGGTAAATTCAAAATCGGGTTCTAAGGCTGTGAGGATTACAATCATTATAATCACATACATCATCGCAATAAACACGAGTGCCGAGGCTTTATTAAAGAGTTTCCAAGAGATGCGCCTCTTAGAAAATTCGATGTAGTTCTTATTGAGTAATGCTGTTTTAATACCGAGAAATAAGATGCCAATAGTAGTAGTTTTTACGCCAGAACCTGTGGAGTTTGGCGATGCCCCTATAAACATAAACGTTACGCAAAAAAGAATGGTAGCACTGCTTAAATGCTCCAACGGAATCGTATCGAAACCTGCTGTACGCAAACTTACAGAGTGAAAAAAGCTAATAAGCATCTGACCAAAGAAAGTTTTTCCGTAAAGCGTGTGATAGTTTTTATATTCTAAGGTAAAAAACAGAAACGTACCCGCAACGAGCAATATTATTGTCATCAAAATTGAAAATTGTGAGTTAATATCGAGTCTTTGTCTCTTTTTTCGCAAGTATTCATAGGCTTGAATAATGGTTGTAAATCCCAAACCACCAAAAATAATCAAAAAAGCGATGATAATATTCACAAAAACATTGTAAGTATAGCCTTCGAAGCTATGAGGAAACAAAGAAACACCTGCATTACAAAAAGCGGATACTGAGTGAAACACCGAAAAAAATATCGATTGGCCCAAAGGGTAATCTTGAACGAAAGAAACAAACAAACATATTGCTCCCGTAGCTTCAAAAATCAAAGTAATATACACCACACGCTTTGCTACGGCATAAATATCGTAACTTTTGTTGTGATTAAGCCCTTCGGCAACCAATCGTTTAGTATAAAAACCAATGCGTTTAGAAATGAGCAATACCAAAACAGAGGAAATAGTAAGCACTCCCAATCCGCCAAACTGGATAAGCACTAGTAAAATAAGTTTGCCGTAAATAGTAAAGGTCGCTCCTATATCTACCACCGAAAGCCCCGTAACGGTAACCGCCGAAGTAGCTGTAAAAAGTGCTTCGAGGAAAGAAATATCTTTCTGAGGCGTATGTGCAAAAGGCATCATCAAAAGCAAAGCACCTACGACTATTAAGCCAATAAACGAAAGCATTATAAGGTTATAAGGGGATATTCTTTTTAACATTGGGGTCAATTTTTATTGTTTATCCATCTGAAAAGTTTGTTATATCAGATTGCAAAAGTATAAAATATATTATTGATAGGCACTTTTTTGTTATTTATTACATAAATGAGGCTGTCTAATCTTTGCAGACAGCCTCATTTATGGAAGTTATATTCGTTTATTAACGTGAATAATTAGGAGCTTCTTTGGTGATGGTAATATTATGGGGGTGGCTTTCGGTAATTCCGCTTGCAGTGATGCGCACAAAGCGACTCACGGCTTGCAACGTTTCGATATCCTTGGCACCACAGTATCCCATACCTGCGCGCAAGCCTCCGATGAATTGATGCATACTTTCTTGTAGTTCGCCTTTGTATGCCACGCGCCCTACAATACCTTCGGGTACAAGTTTTTTGATATCGTCTTCAACATCTTGGAAATAGCGGTCTTTACTACCTTGGTTCATCGCTTCTACCGAGCCCATACCACGATAAGATTTGTATTTTCTGCCTTCAAAAATGATAGTTTCCCCCGGTGATTCCTTAGTGCCAGCAAGCAGAGAGCCAAGCATCACACTATTGGCACCTGCGGCAATAGCTTTTACAATATCTCCGGTGTAGCGAATGCCTCCGTCGGCAATCACAGGGATTCCTTTGCCTTTAAGAGCGTTTGCAACGTTCATCACCGCTGATAATTGAGGATAACCCACGCCTGCCACCACTCTGGTAGTACATATAGAGCCTGGACCTATGCCTACTTTCACTGCATCAGCGCCATTTTCGGCTAAATAAAGGGCAGCCTCGGCAGTGGCAATGTTTCCTACCACTATTTCTAAGTCGGTAAACTTGCTTTTTACGGCATTAAGAGCATTCACTACGCCTTTCGTATGTCCGTGAGCTGTATCGATAACTACGGCATCAACTCCTGCTTGTACAAGGGCTTCGGCGCGGTCTACCACATCGGCAGTAACACCTAAGGCTGCTGCTACGCGCAAGCGCCCTAAGTTATCTTTGTTAGAAATAGATTTTTCTTGCAAGTTGGCAATGTCTCGGAAAGTAATAAGACCTACTAATTTGTAGTTTTTATCTACTACGGGAAGTTTTTCTACCTTACTGCGTTGTAAAATACCCTCAGCTTCCTTCATAGAAGTGCCTTCGTTGGCAATCACGAGGTTTTTAGAGGTCATTACTTCAGTTATCGGGCGATTATTATCGTGTTCAAAGCGTAAATCGCGGTTAGTTACAATGCCTTTTAAGATTCCGCCGGCATCAACAATGGGGATACCGCCAATATTGTTTTCTTTCATACAACGTTTTGCATCACTCACTTTGCTGTTTAAAGGAAGCGTAACAGGGTCGATAATCATACCGCTTTCGGCACGTTTTACTTTGCGTATTTGTTTGGCTTGCTCCTCAATAGTCATATTTTTATGGAGCACTCCTATGCCTCCTTCACGTGCCATAGCTATAGCCATAGCAGCTTCGGTTACAGTGTCCATAGCCGCTGAGATAATGGGTACATTCAGGGTGATGTTACGGGTAAAACGTGAGGTTATCGATACTTCACGAGGTAATATCTCAGAATAATTAGGGATAAGAAGGACATCATCATAGGTAAATCCTTCATTAATAATTTTATCTTGGAAATTCATTTTAAAAAAGAGAATTTAGTTGCGTGCAAATGTACTTCTTTTTTATATACGAAGCAAATTTTTCGAGTATTTTAAATCAAACAAATAGAGACGATATAAAGAGTATCGTCTCTATTAAGGTTATAAATTCTTTTGCTTTACTTGATAAACTCTCTGATAGGCACTTTTTGAAAATACAAATCTCCATCACCTTCGTAAAGAATACCTATGTATTTATTATCTATTACCGTAAGACAAGAATAGCCCATAGCTGCTTGTTCATACAACAATATTGAAGGTAGTTTATCCCAAGTATTACCTTCGTCGTTACTTGTTTTGATAGTCATATTTACTCTATTCTTTGCATCATTAGGATTAGAGAAGAATAAATACTGTTTTCCCTTTTTGTCCTTATATGAGATAATACTTGCCATACAATTGGGCTCGGTGAGGGCAGTGCGGGAAGTGTTGTGCTCTATCCACGTTTTGCCCATATCGGCAGTAACAGCCACTGAACGCCCGTGATAATTATCAGAAAGTTCATAATTAGAGCGATTGCGGTCGTCACGCATATTGAGCATTAGTGAACCATCGGAGAGTTCTACCACTTGCGACTCGGTAGTGTGTGATTTGGCTCCTGTTCCTACGTGCCACGTCTTGCCGTGGTCTTTGCTGTAAATAATGGTAGAATGAGGCACTTGGTCTTTATCTTTAAACTGCCCTGCAAACACCAAGGTACCATTACTCATTGAGATACCTCTTCCAGGTCCTTGGAAAAAGAGCCTCCATTCAGGATTTTTGATTTGAGAGGTGATATTGATAGGTTCACTCCACGTTTTGCCATCGTCTTCACTTTTTACTACTACTATTTGTCCTGTTTCCTCAGGAGTCATTCCACTTTTAGAGCCCCACCAACTCATTGTTTGAGGATCTAAGCCGTGCTGCCACAAGCCCATCACCCAAATAGTATTAGTTTGCTCATCTACCAAAACTGCGGGATCTCCTACTCCATTAAGACGGTTAGGTTTTCCTCCCCATTCGCCCATATCAATCACTTTTTTCATTGGCTCCCACGTCTGTCCGCCATCAGTACTGCGACTCATTCCTACATCGATATCTTCTTGCAAATCCTTGCAGTTGTTGTAACGATTGTCGTAAACGGCTATCAGTGTACCTTTATTAGTGGTTACAAGCCCTGGTATACGGTAGCATTCTATGCCGTCTTGCTTACGCTGACGAAGGGCAATAGCAAAGCGCTGTCCTTCTTTTTTAGCATTGTTGAGCGTGATTTTTGCGTCATTAGTGATGAGTTTTATCTTTGATAAGTACAGTTTTTGTAAGAGGTCTGGTTTTTGAGTAGTACGGGCAGAAAACCAAACAAAAAGGGTATCATTAGTAGCTTTGAAATTTCCTTGTAGTTTGGTATTACAACCGAGATTTGAAGTTTTAGCAAAAAGTGTTGCTTGTTCTCTTTTAGCGTTAGCACCTACATAAACAGAGAGTTCAGATAGATTGAGCTTTTTACTTTTAAACTGCAAAGAAATTTCTTTTATCTCTGTCCCTTGCTTTACAGGCAGTACAAATGAGGTAATAGGATTATCTTTATCAGTAGCCAAAGGCATTTGTGTTTGGGAAAAAGTCATTCCTTTTTGGGCATAACCAAAGCTAAGGAAGCATAATGCAATAATGGTAAATAGTTGTTTCATTTGTTAATTTGTTGATTTAGAGATTGATTATTAATATTATAGACTTTGACAAAGTTGTGATGTAAACTCATACAATATTATGCCTTTTTCACGTATTGAGTGAGGATAACGATTTGTTGTCCATCAACTTTGCCTTCTATATATTCAGCATTTTCGGGGTCGAGAGTGATTTTGCGCACAACAGTACCTTGTTTAGCTGTCATACTAGTGCCTTTTACTTTCAGGTCTTTGATAAGCACAACGTTATCACCATTAGCGAGTACTGCCCCATTGCTATCTTTGTGAATTACCTTTTCGCTCTCTTCCAAATGGTCGTCGGAGGCTTGGGCAAAAGCCAATTCTTCCTCATCTAAATACATCATATTTAGAAGGTCGAGCGACCAGCCTTCGTTTTTGAGTCGGTTGAGAAGACGCCACGCCATTATCTTTACAGGGCGGTGTTCGCTCCACATACTATCGTTGAGGCAACGCCAATGGTTGCTATCCATCGTTTCGGGATTTTGTATTTGACTAAGGCAAGTACCACATACTAAAAGGCTATCATCTGTACTTTCGTTTCTAGCAGGAGGCACTGTATATACACTTAGGTTTTCAGTAGCTCCACAGAGATCACAACAATTACCACTACGAGATTTTAGTTCTTGTAACATCTTAATTTAATTTGTAGATTTTCGATTAATTAATGTGCAAATATAGGGAGTTTTCTCTGAACTACAAAAAAAAGAGGCACGAGCTTGTAGCTCGTGCCGGCGTGTGATGATTTTTATTATAAAAACTCTACTTTTAAATAATTGATTTTACCTTCTGAATTTAGTTTTGCTGTATCTTTACCTTTAAAGGCAAAGAAAGTACCATCTTTTCGTTTTCCTGAGACAGCCCAATGAGTCTCAAGAGTATTTTCAGTAACTTTAATGGTTTCCCAAAGGTGTTTTGTAGTTTTATTCCTTTCAAAGAATTGTTTAAAAAAAGAGATTACTGCAGTTTTCCCTTTCATTTGTGAACCATCGGCACTTAACATTGTAATATCTTCAGAAAACAAAGCTATTAACTTATCAAAGTCTGTTACACTATTTCCTGCATAATCTGACAAATAGAAATACTCATCGAGAACTGTCCAACTCTTAGCTTCAAAAGGTAATTTATCAAATATTTTTTTCTCAGTACCGAGCCACATTACGGAGTTTGCCATATCTACAAATTTGAGTTCATCGGCACGGAGGTCGGCTAAGGCTTTTTGCCCCTCAGGAGTGTTGCGGGCTCTGAGAAAATCGTCTTTACTTTCATACCACAACTCACCCATAGCATCAAAGGTAAAAGGGAGGGTTTCTCGCTGTGTAGACGATTTTTCATCAGTAGGTTGAAAAGGAAATGTTTTAGCATAATCCTTTATCAATAGGGCTTCTTTATAGTTTATTACTTTTTGAGAATGTGCTTCCCATAGTTTTATAAATTCTTCTGTGCTAAGATGCTGTTTCTTGCGCACAAACATTATAATCTTAAACATATCAATATAAGTTATCAGAATAATTAAAAGATTGTCTAAAAAATTGTAAGGAATTTTACAAAACGTTTCTATAAAATATATTGTAAAAATACCTAACTATCATTATATTCAACTTTGCCAAAGTCTAAAACTTTAGCAAAGTGTAGCGACAAAAAACTTTGCCAAAAGTCGTAGCACGACAAGCTACTAAAACCTTTGGCAAAGTGTAATGGTGTTCATTTACTAATTTGCTAATTTGTTAATTTCCCAATTTCTCTTTACAAAGTCGGCAAGTTCTTTACCTTTGAGGAGACCTTGTGAAAGTCGTGCTAAATCAAAGGCTTGCTTGATAAGGCTTTCTTTTTGAACTTCATCTTTAGAGTGGAGGATAGCATCGGCTAAAGGAGAATTGCTATTTACTACTACGTGATACACTTCGGGGAAACCTCCCATAGCGAACATACCACCTCCTCCGGTAGCACTCATTTCCTTCATACGGCGCATAAACTCGGGTTGATTGATAACGAATGGCGTATCATCGCTGTCTAAGTCTTCTAACTGCACCATATAGCCTTCTTTAGGAATTACCTTCTCGATTTCAGCTTTCAGCGTGTTTTTCTCTTCGTCGGAAAGTTTAGCAATGATAGGTTCTTCTTTTTGTATCAGCTTAGCTACAGGAGCAGCATCTACACGGGTGAAAGTAAGTTTCTCATTATCACTTTCTAACTTCTGTATCAAGTGCGATACGATAGGACTATCCAACAACAACACTTCGTAGCCTTTTTCTTTGGCTTGCTCAATAGCTGTGTATTGTTGTTCTTTATTTTGAGCGTATAACACTACCAAAGTACCATTTTTGTCGGTTTGTTCAGCTTTTATTGCTTCTTTTAGTTCTGCCAAAGTGTAATACTTGCCATCGGTAGTGGGGTACAACATAAAATCGGCTGCTTTTTCGTAGAATTTATCATCGGTAAGCATTCCATATTCGAGCACTATCTTAATGTCATTCCACTTGTTTTGGAAGTCGTCGCGATTATTAGTAAAGAGTGATTTCAGCTTATCAGCTACCTTACGAGTGATGTAATTGGCAATCTTCTTTACATTACCATCGGATTGGAGGTAAGAACGCGATACGTTTAGCGGAATATCTGGCGAATCTATCACCCCTTTGAGCATTGTTAAGAACTCGGGCACTATACCTTCGACGTTATCGGTAACAAATACTTGGTTTTGATACAACTGTATGCGGTCTTTCTGTAACTGCATATCGTTAGTGAGCTTAGGAAAATAGAGAATACCGGTAAGATGGAACGGATAATCTACGTTCAGATGAATGTAGAAAAGAGGTTCATCGAACTGCATTGGATAGAGTTCGTGATAGAACGCCTTATAATCCTCATCTTTCAAATCGGCTGGCTGTTTCGTCCAAGCAGGATTAGGGTTATTGATGATATTATCAACCGTTACATATTCCGTTTTATAGTCGTCAGAGGCATTTTCAGGACGAGGTAACGGCTCTTGTTTTGTGCCAAATTTAATTGGGATAGGCATAAAGCGGTTGTACTTGCGCAATAACTCTTCGATACGGAAGTCTTCCAAAAACTCAGTAGAGTCATCGGCGATGTGCAAGATAATTTCAGTACCGCGTTCGGTGCGCAGGTCGGTTTCCTCTAAGGTAAATTCAGGACTACCGTCGCATACCCAACGCACGGCTGGAGCATCGGTATAGGATTTGGTGATGATTTCCACTTGTTTGGCTACCATAAAAGCAGAGTAGAAGCCCAATCCAAAATGACCTATCACTCCGGCGTCTTTGGCAGTATCTTTATATTTTTCCAAAAACTCCTCAGCTCCTGAAAAGGCAATTTGGTTGATGTACTTTTCGACCTCTTCAGCGGTCATACCGATACCTTGATCGATTATATGGAGGGTTTTATTGTCCTTATCGACCTTCACTTCGATGATAGGGTTCCCATATTCCACTTTTGCCTCGCCTATAGTAGTGAGGTGTTTCAGTTTAAGGGTTGCATCGGTAGCGTTGGAGATGAGTTCGCGTAAGAATATCTCGTGATCGCTGTACAAGAATTTTTTAATAAGTGGAAAGATGTTTTCCACAGAGACGTTTATATTTCCTTTCATTTTTATTTAGTTAAGAAGTAAGAGATAAGAGGTAGGACTCGTTTCTCTTAATTTGTTATTTACTAGGGGGAATATAGCGAAAAGAGTACCAAAGTAGGGGAAGGTGACAAAATGGCAGGTGCGAGCCGCACGGGCAGATAGAGAAAAGACGAAGAAAACCTCCCCCTACCCCCCTCCAAAAGGGGAATTACAGCGACGTAAAGACGAACAATGAACGAACAATGAACGAACAAAAGACGAACAATGAACGAAGAATAAATGGTGATAAAATAAAGGTAAGGTGAAGATATAATATATCAAGTTTTAACTTTGCCAAAGTTTGAAATTTTCGCAAAGTGAGGACAAATATCTTGCAAAGTATTGTTCAATAAAGGTTTTTTCCTATCGATGTTGATAAAAAGAGGGCTCTTAGTTTTTTTATTCCTGTAAAAATACTGTACCTTTGTCCGCTGAATACAAAACCTTACAGCAGTTACATTATTGAGTTATGTTTTTATTTTTTGATTTTAGCTTTCACCCTACCATAGAACTAGCTTTGCCTAATGCTTATTTAGCCGAAAAACAAAACGGATACGCCTCGTTTTACAAGAAAGCTACCACAGAAGTATTACATAGTTTGACTAACTTTGAACTATCAGAAAGTGAAGAAAGAGCTTTAAGTATCGTAAATAGTCTACAACCTAATATTCTACATCAAAAATACATCAAAAAAGGGGATAGTTTTGAGGAAATATACAAAAATGCCCTAATAAAAAAGCATATTCAGCAACAAATAGAAGAAAAAACGGCTGAATTACTTTCTATTATTGTAGAAAATAGTTTGTTTATCACTACTAACCACAATCACAAAGACGATATCAGCAAGAAAATACTACCCATAAGCACGAATATAATTGAACCTTTATTGGAATTTACAAAAATTGAAAAAGGTATTAGTTACCGGTTGTTGTTACAGAAAGACGATGAAAAATTATTGCCTTGTGAAAGCCGTATCGAACTGCTGAACAACTCATATGCTTGGATTGTACTCAAAGGGCAAGTAGTGCGAGTAGCACATATTAAAGCTTCGCACCTTAAACCTTTTTTGAATAAAGAAAGTACCTTTATTCCCGAAAAAACTTTCCCCGAATACTTTGAGAAATTCCTTAAAAAAGTACTTAGAGATGCACAGGTAGAAGCAAAAGGCTTTAAAATTATTACTCAGAATGAATTAAAAGGTAGTGAATTGGATATTTTATACGATTTCTTTGCCAATCATTACAAAATATACATACACTTTGATTACAATGGTTATACTTTTAACAGTAATCAAGCGAAAAACAATCAGTCGAACTTAGAAATAAGCCCCAATAACGATATAAAAATATATAATTACCAACGAAATAAAGAAGAAGAAACAAGAAAGTATCGCCTTTTGGAACAGTTAGGTTTTGTGAACGACGGAGGTACTTTTTCAGTTGAAAGTAAAGACCCTTTTGCTTCGTATTTTCATCTGTTGCACTGCAAAAAAGATTTGGAAGAAGCAGGTTTTGGCTTTCATACTTTTAGCATAGAAAGTGGAAAAGAGATCAGTGAACATCTGCCTGAGCTCATTTTTGCAGAAACAAGTACCGAAAACGATTGGTTTGACCTCAATATAAGAGTTAAACAAGGAGAAAATAGCTTTCATTTTAAAGATTTAATCAAGAATTTAAAAGAAAATAACCCTATTTACTTACTTCCTGATGGGAAAGCCTTCATTATTCCTCAAGAATGGTTTAGTAAGTTTGGTAGTATTGCCAAATATGCACAAATTAGGCAGGAAAAACTGCAAATTAGCAAGAGTAACTATGCACTCTTGGAAGCTGTACCCGAGATAAAACCTCAGAACTTAGTAGAAAAAGTGAGTTATACCCCCTCGCCTAACCTACGAGCTACCTTACGTCCGTATCAAATAGAGGGTGTGGAGTGGCTTTTACAACACTATTACAATGGTGTTGGGGCGTGCCTTGCTGATGATATGGGACTTGGGAAAACACTACAAACCATTGCCTTATTGGTGGCTATACACGATGCTTTACCCGAAAAAGCGACTGAAACTGCCGACCTTTTTTCAGGGATAGAAAAGAGTAAAGAGGCTCTAAAAGTATTGGTTATTCTGCCTTCATCGCTTATTTTTAATTGGTATGACGAGACTAAAAGGTTTGCCCCACATTTTAAATGCACACAATACGTGGGGACTGACCGAAAAGTAAAAGCCAAACGCTTAGGCAATTACGATGTGGTTTTTACCAGTTATCCGATAGTAGAACGCGATGTGGAACTCTTCCAAAAGTACGAATTTAGGTATATCATTTTAGATGAAAGCCAGCGTATTAAAAACAAGAACTCAAAGACATTCAAAGCAATACACACCTTAAAAGCGACTCATCGCATTGCGCTGAGTGGGACACCTATTGAGAACTCACTCAGTGACTTATGGTCGCAGATGCAATTTATCAATCCGAATATACTGAAAAGTTATGCTTCGTTTTACAAGAACTATGAAGTGGAAATCAGCAGAAAGAAAAACACACAAGCCTTAGAGGAGTTAAAGACTATTATCAGTCCGTTTTTACTAAGGCGGACAAAGGAGCAAGTGCTTGACGATTTGCCAGAAATGGAAGAGCAAATTATCTACTGTCCTATGAGTGAAGCCCAACACAAATGGTATGAAACAGAAAAATCGAAAGTGCGTAACCAGCTTTTACAAATTAATGAGCCAATCTCTGAATTTAATACTCTAAATATGCTAATGAGGCTTAGAAAAATAAGCTTACACCCTAAATTAGTAGACAAAGAGAGTAAAATTGCATCAGGAAAGTACGAAGAAGTGATAAATTATATGGAGGAATTGCTACAATCATCTCGAAAAGCACTTATTTTTAGCAGTTTTGTGAGTCATTTAGCACTTTATGAAGAATGGTGTAACAAAAAAGGGATAAAATATGCTAAACTAACAGGCGAAACACCTTCGTTTGAGCGCAAGAACCAAGTAGAGATGTTTCAGAACAATCCTACTATATCGTTCTTTTTCATTTCGCTT
Source organism: Capnocytophaga sp. oral taxon 864 (assembly GCF_002998835.1). NCBI lineage: Bacteria > Pseudomonadati > Bacteroidota > Flavobacteriia > Flavobacteriales > Flavobacteriaceae > Capnocytophaga > Capnocytophaga sp. oral taxon 864. The sequence continues at coordinate 190,446 of NZ_CP027232.1, read as the reverse complement.
AAAGCAGGTGAGGTAGGGTTAAATCTCACGCAGGCATCTTATGTTTTGTTATTAGACCCGTGGTGGAATCCGTTTTCTGAAAAGCAAGCTATTGGGAGGGCTCACCGTATAGGGCAACAAAATAAAGTGAACGTAATACGCTTTGTGAGCAAGGATACCATTGAGGAAAAAATCATCAAATTACAGAAAAGTAAAACAGAACTTTCCGAAAACATTATCGATGAAAATCACATCATTAAGGAAGTAATGGAACAAATTGATAGCTTATTGGAATAATTTTTGTGCAATATTTTATTGTTAATTATCAATTATTTTTTACCTTTGCATTATTATGAAGATTAGATTATTTAAATTACCAAAGAACAAGCGCTTTAACTATACTCCTCGTTACTACGAAGGGAAGGAAGAAGGCAACCCTTTTGAGATAGGCTCACGCATTCGCAAAGACCGCGAAACTGTGACGAACCACTTCACGGAAGAATGGCGTTCTATCCGCAGTGAGAGTCGCAACCGAAAAAACGCAGGGGTAAACAAAACTTTTTGGATAGTGTTATTAGTATTAATATTGATAACTCTTTACTTCCTTGACTTTGATTTATCAATATTCAGAAGACATTAACAAAGTTACAAGAAAATATGAAAAAAACTATTGCAATTTGTGTACTCATAGCGGTGGCGATAGGATTAGGCTCTTTTTATTGGGTGAAACAGCAACGCGAATACAAAGAAGCAGAGTACAACTACCAAGTAATAAGAAAAGGGCTTTTAATACTCTCAGAGGAATATAATAAAGGCGCTGAGAAAGTGCAATACCTCAAAGAATATGAAGAAACTAAAAACAAAATTGTTAAAGAACATTAACAACATATTGTTACTATGAAAATAAAGAAAATATTAATGCTATCTGCTTTTTGGGTGACTATAGCTGTTAACGGACAAACAGCCTTTGAAAAGTTAGAAACCAGTAAAGATATTAGCACTGTGGTAGTATCGCAGAAGATGTTTCAGATGCTATCAAAAATTGACAGTAAAGATGCGGAAGCTAAAGAGTTTATGGAAGTTGCTAATAAGCTCAAAGGAATGAAGATATTCACGACTGAAAATAAAACGGCTGCTGGGCTAATGAAAACAGAAGCACAACAGTACCTTAAAACAGCAGGGCTATCAGAATTAATGCGAGTAAAAGACAAAGCTCAAAATGTGAAATTCTACACCAAAGAAGGGAAAGATGCTACCCACGTATCGGAACTGCTAATGCTTGTAGAACCGACCGAGACTTCAAAACAAACTATAGTATTATCGCTCACAGGCGATATAGACCTTAATAAAATAAGCGTATTAACCAAAAATATGAACCTCCCACAAGAGGTTAAAGAAATAAAGTAGCAGGAAAATGGCAAGATATGAATTAATTTTCCCTTCATTAGGAGAAAGTGTAACAGAGGCTGTTGTTACCAACTGGCTAAAAAAAGTAGGCGATCCTGTAGAAGCCGAAGAAAGTATTGTGGAAGTATCCACAGATAAAGTAGATACTGAAGTACCTACTGATGTGTCGGGTATATTGGCTGAAATCAAGTTTCAAGTGAATGACGTCGTGAAAGTAGGTGAAGTAATAGCTATTATTGAGACACAAGAAGAGATTAGCACTTCTGGAGAGGCGCTTGATGTTGTACAACAATCGGTTGCAAGTTTAGAAAAGAACATTGCTAACATACAACAAAGTACCTCAGCTCAGCCACAAATAGACTTCAGCAAAACAGAGCGTTTCTATTCACCTTTGGTAAAGAATATCGCTAAGAAAGAAGGTATCAGTTTAAGTGAGTTAGACAGCATCAAAGGAACGGGGTTAAACGACCGCGTAACCAAGAGTGATATTCTTGACTATCTATCGCATAGGACACAAGGAAAAGCAAAGCCTTCAGCTACTTTCGATGCTACTCCTGCCGATAAGAGAGTTTATACCAAACGCGGTGAAGAACGAATTGAGATGAGCCGTATGGGTAAACTCATTGCAGAACATATGCTAAAAAGCAAACTTACTTCAGCACACGTACAAAGTTTTATTGAGGTAGATGTAACCCGTATATGGAAATGGCGCAATAAAGTAAAAAATGCATTTGAAGAGCGCGAAGGTGAGAAATTCACTTTTACACCTATCTTTATGGAAGTGGTTGCCAAAGCACTTGTTGATTTTCCTATGATGAATGTCTCAGTAGAAGGAGATAGCATTATCAAGAAGAGAAATATTAATATAGGTATGGCTACTGCGCTATCAGACGGTAACCTAATTGTTCCCGTTATAAAAAACGCTGATGAGCTCAGTTTAAGAGGTATGGCAAAAGTAGTAAATGACCTTGCTAATAGAGCTCGTGCTAATGCACTCAAGCCCGATGAAGTGAAAGATGGTACATATACAGTAACCAATATAGGTTCATTTGGCACTTTGTTTGGCACTCCTATTATTAATCAGCCACAAGTAGGTATCTTAGCAATAGGAGCTATCCAAAAAGTTCCTGCTGTAATTGAAACTCCAGAAGGAGACACAATAGGGATTCGTTATAAACTAATACTTTCTCACAGTTATGACCATCGTGTTGTAAATGGAGCCTTAGGAGGAATGTTTGTACAGCGTGTAGCTAAATATCTTGAAGAGTGGGATATGAATAGAGTACTATAAAATAATTTTAATAATGTGATTATATAGAAAAACGGGAAGTTTAATTAAAACTTCCCGTTTTTATTAGAATATGGTTTTTCTCATAGATGAGTCCTTTAAAACTAATCTACATTGTCGTGTAAATAAGAATTGTTTTTTCTTATTTGCATCTCTCCTGCGCTATCTTTCCCCATAGAGGTACGTGATTGATTATTACTTCCAAACTTGTAGTTATAATCTTGCAAACGATTGGAACGAGAGCGTTTCATTACATCAGAGATTCTACTGTCAATAGGGTTCAAAGAAGACTCTATATCCTCTTCTTCTGCAAACATATCTAATTGACCTGAAGAAGGAGAAGTTTTGGACTTAGAATCCTCTTCTTTCTTATAAAGAATAAACTCGTTTGAGTTTTTATCTTCTGTAAAAGAGGTTGGCTTTGCTTCTATAAAAGTTCTTTCAAGCTCTGTATAGTCTTCTAAAGTATAACGAATTTCTCCCTCTTGATTTACAACAGGAGGATTCTTCCGGCGTTCTACTTGAGGAGCTTCTTTATGAATATCCTCACTCAATTGGTGAATAATTGGAGCTTCTTTTTGGGGCTCTTCGTGTTTTACTGATGTTGATTGCTGGATTTGCACTTCAGCTTTTTTTTCAACAGTCTGAAAACTATTCTTTTTAGGAATGGACTTATCTACTATTACAAACTCATCATTTACAGCAGTAACTATTTCATAATCCACCCAAATATTAAATAAATCTGATAGCGAAGACTCTTTTTTTATTTCAGAAATTGAGGAAATAGGATAACTGCTACTTATAGCATTAACCACAGTTCCTTTGGGCTCTGTTAAATCACGAGTAGCTGTTTGATTTTCCTCAAGAATATGAATTACCTTTTTGGTTTCAGCGTTCACTATTTCTTGTTGTTGGTCAGCATCAAAGCCTGTGGCAATCACTATCACAGAAATAGCTTCTCCTAATGATTCATCTTCACCTATCCCATAGATAAGGTCAGCCATATTATCACCTGCTTGCTCTTGAATAAAACTACTTATTTCAGTAACTTCACGTTGAGTTGCTTCTTTTTTACCATAAGTAATCAAAAGAAGAGCATTTTTAGCACCTGCTATCTTATTATCATTTAGTAAAGGAGAGTTTAAAGCAGCTGCTACGGCTTCATAAGCTCTATTATCACCTTCAGCTGAGGCTGAGCCCATAATAGCCGTACCCCCGTTTTCAAGTACAGTACGTGCATCACGTAAGTCGATATTTACAAGGTAATGCTTACTGATTACCTCAGCCATACCTTTAGCTCCTTTTAATAATATCTCATTCGCCTTTCCATAACTCTCTTTAATACTCAAATCACCGTATATTTCGTTGATTTTATTATTATTAATAACAATAAGAGAATCTACACATTCACGTAGTTTCTTAATACCCGCTTGTGCTTGTCGACTACGTTTTAAGCCTTCATAATTAAATGGAGTAGTTACAATAGCAACAGTAAGAATACCCATATCCTTAGCTTGCTTAGCTATTACGGGCACTGCTCCAGTTCCTGTTCCACCACCCATACCAGCTGTGATAAACACCATTTGGGTATTCCCTTCCAAAGTACGTTGGATATCCTCAATACTTTCAAGAGCCGCTTTTTCACCAATATCAGGATTGGCTCCTGCTCCTAATCCTTCAGTAAGGGTAACTCCTAATTGAATTTTATTAGGGATAGGGCTGTTTTCCAAAGCTTGTGCATCTGTATTACAGACCACATAATCTACCCCTTTAATACCTTCGTTGTGCATGAAATTCACGGCGTTGCACCCTCCGCCTCCTACGCCAATAACTTTGATATAGTTACTAATATTCTTTGGCAAATCAAATTGAATGTCCGAATTCATATCAAAAAAATCATAATTATTTGTTTCTACTTAATCTTCACTATCTAAGAAGTCCTTTAGTTTTTCATTTAATTTACTCCACCAACCTCTACTAGTTTTATGTATCTCTAATTCATCATCTTCATCTTTATCTTGAAAAACATTTATTTTTGGTGAATCTACTATTGTGATAGGTTGTTTTTCAAGTGATGAATCCTGCAAATCTGCTGATAAAGGCTCTACTGCCATTCCCTTTCCGTTCTCTATTGTTTCTTGAGCTTTTACTTCCTGGAAGCGTTTTTTAAATTGCTCTTCTGCTTCATTTTCAATAGCACTCATTACAAGACCTATAGCCGTAGAGTAAATAGGCGAAGTAAGTTTAGGGTCAGAGTTACCTGCTAAGTGCTCATTAGGATAACCTATGCGAGCATCCATTCCCGTAATATATTCTACTAACTGAACAATATGCTTCAGTTGGCTTCCACCTCCTGTGAGTACTACTCCCGCAAACAGTTTCTTTTTAGTTTCTTCGTGACCGTAATTTTTAATCACGTTAAATACTAAATTGATAATCTCACTTACTCTTGCGTGAATAATTTTAGAAAGGTTTTTAAGTGTTATTTCTTTAGGTTCCTTCCCTTTAATACCAGGAATAGATACTATCTCATTATCTCGGTTCTCTCCTGGCCAAGCTGACCCAAATTCTACTTTCAGCATCTCGGCTTGACGGGTGAGTATTCCACAACCTTCTTTTATATCATCAGTAATAATATTACCTCCTAAAGGCACTACGGCTGTATGGCGAATAATACCATCTTTAAAGATAGCTACATCGGTGGTACCACCTCCTATATCCACTAACACCACTCCTGCATCTTTTTCCTCTTCACTTAATACAGCTTTAGCAGAAGCAATAGGTTCCAAAGTAAGACCTATGGGCTTTAGATGTGCCATTTCCACACAACGAGTAATCCCTTTGATAGCGCTTACTTGCCCGATAACTAAGTGAAAGGTAGCATCTAAACGCGTCCCCATCATACCGATAGGTTCTTTAATATCTCCCACATTATCTACTTTATAGTCCTGAGGGAGTGCGTGAATTATCTTTTGTCCTGGTGAAAGTGCTATAGAGAACACCTGTTCTTTCAGGCGTTCCAAATCGTCAAAGTCTATAAGTTGTTCAGGGTCTGTACGGGTAATATAATCGCTATGTGAACGACTTATGATATTTTGTCCTGCGATACCTGCTTCTACGTTCTCAATTTCTAAGCCTGTCTTTTCTTTGGCATCTTGAATAGCATCCATAATAGATTGAGTAGTTTTAGCAATGTTAGTTACTACTCCTTTATTGATGCCTTCACTTTTAGATTGCCCATAACCTAAAATCTGAATCTTCCCGTATTCGTTCTTTGCCCCTACCATAGTTACAATCTTGGTAGTCCCGATATCTAACCCTACGTAATACTTGTTATATTTCATTTTTCACTTAAACAACTATATCTAGATGTATAGCCGATAATTTTTTGTTTAATTCGTTATTAATTAGGTCGCTCTATTCGTGTCTTTACACTTCTTTAGACGTAGCAAAGATATAGAAAAAAAGAAACTTTACAGCATTTTTTTATTAATAAGTTATCAACATTTTTATAAACAGCTGATAATCAATGTTAATAATTTGCTAAATTTCTGCTTTATTTCCCTCAATTTTAGTCTTTTTATCTCTATTTTTATCACTTTTGTGTAATCAATCGCTTACGTGCCCTCTCCAAATCTTCGGGGGTATCAATCCCTATAGTAGGAATATCGGTTAGCGCTAAACGTATTTTAAACCCATTTTCTAAGTAGCGAAGTTGTTCTAATTTTTCCGTTTCTTCTAATAAGGAAGGAGGTAACTCGGTGAACTGTTGTAATGCTTCTTTGCGATAGGCGTAAATACCTATGTGCTTGTAATAAGACACCTTGGTGTTAGGGTCGCGAGGAAAGGGAATGATATTCCTCGAAAAATAGAGCGCCTCTCCAAATTTGTTCACTACTACCTTCACATTGTTCGGGTTTGCAATATCATCTGGGTCGGTAATACGCTCCATTAGGCTTGCTACTGCTATGCTTTTAGTAAGGTCTTTAGCAAAAATATCAATTACTTTTTGTAAGTTCTCTTTATCTGTAAAAGGCTCATCTCCTTGTACATTTACAATAATATCTACGTCTAAATCTCTTGAAGCTTCTGCCAAACGGTCACTGCCACTATTGTGTTCTTTTTTACTGCGAATTACTTTGCCTCCTACCTCTCGTATCGCCTCTTCTATACGGTCGTCATCAGTTACCACATACACTTCGTCAAACAAGCGGGTATCAGCTACACGTTCATAAGTATGTACAATTACAGGCTTGCCACAAAGGTCTTGCATCAGCTTTGCAGGGAAGCGTGTCGCTCCGTAGCGGGCAGGTATCATTGCTATGAGTTTCATCTCTAATTCAGTATAAACAATATTAATAACGTCAAGGGCATTAGCAAATCAGGAAGTATAATCCATACGTTCCCTTTGTTGAAATTGTGTTTTCGCTTCATCTCAGCGATGTGTAACAAGGCTGCTCCTATCAAGAATACACTAAACGGAATAGCCGTTGCCAACCAGAATCCATCGCGAAACCAATGGCACAATATACCACAAATACCAATCCCCAACGACACAAACCCCAATTCTTTTTGAAAACCATTAGATACCCATCCTATGGTTTTAGCTACTTTCTCACTGAGTACCGAGTGCCCTACAAAGTTAAACAACCCAAAAAAGCCTACCCCATAAACCAAATGAGTGTATAATGCGGTATATACAAAGCTTTCATCGAAAGAAAAAGCATACAGTACAACAGCTAATATCCAACAAATAAAATATACAATAAGATATATCATAGTATTGTAACGATATAAAAGGGACTATCTTTCTCTTGAGTTAGACAGTCCCTTTCTTTATATAATCATTTCTACTTCATTATTCTGCCACTTGGGGTTTCATCTGGAAATCCTCCATAAACTTAGTAGTGTAATTGCCTGCTAAGTAATCGGGGTCGTCCATTAGTTGCAAGTGGAACGGAATCGTGGTTTTCACTCCTTCTACTACAAACTCGTCTAAGGCGCGTTTCATCTTGGCAATTGCTTCCTCACGGGTTTGCGCTGTAGTGATGAGTTTCGCAATCATCGAGTCGTAGTTAGGCGGAATTACATAACCACTGTACACGTGAGTATCGAGGCGCACTCCGTGACCTCCTGGGGCGTGCAAGGTGGTAATCTTACCTGGCGACGGACGGAAGTCGTTATAGGGGTCTTCCGCATTGATACGACACTCTATGGCGTGCAGTTTAGGTGTGTAGTTCTTACCTGAGATAGGCACTCCGGCAGCTACCAATATCTGCTCGCGAATAAGGTCATAGTCTATCACTTGTTCAGTGATAGGGTGCTCTACTTGTATACGAGTATTCATCTCCATAAAGTAGAAATTGCGGTCTTTGTCTACCAAGAACTCTACCGTTCCTGCCCCTTCATATTTAATAAACTCAGCAGCTTTCACTGCAGCTTCTCCCATACGCTTGCGAAGGTCGTCCGTCATAAAAGGCGACGGCGTTTCTTCGGTAAGTTTCTGGTGGCGACGCTGTATCGAGCAATCGCGTTCTGAAAGGTGACAAGCCTTGCCGTATTGGTCGCCTACGATTTGTATCTCAATGTGACGAGGGTCTACAATCAGCTTTTCCATATACATCGCATCGTTACCAAAGGCAGCTCCTGCTTCCTGCATCGCGCTGTTGAGGGCTTTCTCGAGGTCTTCCTCTTTCCATACATCGCGCATACCGCGACCTCCCCCACCGGCAGTAGCTTTCAGCATCACAGGGTAGCCTATTTCAGCAGCTATCTTTTTAGCGTGCTCCAACGATTCTACGAGCCCGTCAGAACCTGGTACGGTAGGCACTCCTGCGGCTTTCATAGTGGCTTTAGCTGATGCCTTATCACCCATTTTTTCAATCATTTCAGGCGATGCGCCTATAAACTTAATGCCGTGTTCTGCACAAATCTTCGAGAATTTCGCATTTTCCGAAAGAAATCCGTAGCCTGGGTGTATGGCATCGGCATTGGTAATTTCGGCAGCGGCTATAATATTAGGTATTTTTAAGTATGAATCTTTGCTGGGTGGAGGACCTATACACACAGCTTCATCGGCAAAGCGCACGTGCAAGCTGTCAGCATCGGCAGTAGAATATACGGCTACCGATTTGATACCCATTTCGCGACACGTACGTATCACGCGTAAGGCAATTTCTCCACGGTTGGCTATCAATATTTTTTTAAACATAATTGTTTGGTTTATGAAGGATCCACTAAATACAATGGCTGGTCAAATTCTACAGGTGAAGAATCATCAACCAATATTTTAACTATCTTACCAGAAACTTCTGATTCTATTTCGTTGAAGAGTTTCATCGCCTCAATAATGCAAATCACACTACCTTTGGCTATGGTAGAACCTACTTCCACAAATAGCGGTTTGTCTGGACCAGGACGACGATAAAAAGTACCAATCATCGGCGATTTAATAGTAATGTATTTGCTATCATCATCGGCAGGTGTTGCTGGTTTGCTGTCAGCAGGTTCAGCTGTAGGAAGTTGTTGTACAGGCACTTGCTGTTGCAAAGGCAATTGCGGTAGCTGTTGTGCTACGGGCAATTGTTGTACAAACACTTGCTCTTTGCCACTTTCATCAGGGTTCGTTTTAATGGTGATTTTTACATCTTCCATTTCCAATTTCACTTCGCTTGCCCCCGACTTGGCAACAAACTTAATTAAATTTTGAATGTCTCTTAAATCCATACGTGTATTGTATTTTTCTCAATGGTTGTTCCTTATTTGTGATAAAGGGCTCCGTCGTATGCCCATTTTAAGTAAATAGCTCCCCAAGTGAAACCTCCCCCAAAGGCTGCCAATACTATATTGTCCCCTTTTTTGAGTTGGTTTTCATAGTCGTTAAGAGCTAAGATGATGGTTGCCGAAGTTGTATTGCCGTACTTGTGAATGTTGAGCATCACTTTTTCAGCAGGTAATCCCATACGCTCGGCAGTAGCATCAATAATACGTTTATTAGCTTGGTGAGGCGTAAGCCATTGCACTTCGTTTGAGGTCAAACCGTTGCGTTTGATAAGCTCCTCTGCTATGTCTGCCATTCCTGTAACCGCATATTTAAACACCGTTTTACCGTCTTGGAATACAAAATGGTCTTTGTTAGCCACTGTTTCAGCCGTAGTCGGACAGAGAGAACCTCCTGCTTTGATGTACAAATAGTTACGTCCTATACCATCACTTCTTAAGAGTTCGTCCTGTACACCTAAACCTTCATAGTTAGGTTCAAAGAGTGCAGCCCCTCCCCCATCGCCGAAGATAATGCAAGTAGCTCTATCGGTATAGTCTATGATAGACGACATCTTATCTGCCCCCACCAAGAGTACTTTTTTATAACGCCCTGATTCTATGTATTTAGCAGCTACCGAAACCCCAAATAGGAAGCTCGAACACGCAGCTTGCAAATCGAATGAAAAAGCATTCACAGCGCCTATTTGCGACGCTACATAAGGACCTGTAAGGGCTACAGGCATATCAGGGGTAGCCGTAGCCAAAATAACTAAGTCTATTTCTTTGGGGTCGAGACCTGTTTTGCGAATAAGGTCTTTAGCGGCTTCAATTCCTAAAAATGATGAACCTTTATTAGGGTCTTTAAGTATGCGTCTTTCTTTGATACCTGTACGGGTGTAAATCCACTCATCGTTAGTATCTACCATTTTTTCTAACATTTCATTGGTTAGAACATCTTCAGGTACATAGCCTCCGATAGCCGTAATGGCAGCGGTTATTTTCTCCATCGTAATTCTCTAAATTAATTTTTATATAACTCACATAGTGATTATTAACTCCAATAAGTAGTTTTTTCACAAAGCCCACTATGTAAATTTGGGGCAAAAGTACATAATATTTTTGATTTAGCACCAATATGCAAAGAGTTTTTTTATTGAATATCCTTTTAAAAGCTTATTTTTAATGATGCAAAATTTTTACAAATAAATAAATCCCTAATAAAATCAGCTTTTAAACTATTATAAAACACCCTATCTCCACCCTGCTACTCAGGTTTCATTTGTTCATCATTCGTTTATGTATAAACTTTGCAGAAGTTTGAAACTCTATCAAAGTTAAAAACCTTCAATAACCATCTTTTTATCTTTACCTCAACTTCAACTTACCTTCGCTTTAGCAACGCTCTTCCTTCGTCTTTTTCTCATCTGCCCATTCGAATCGCACCGTCTTTTATTCGTCTTTTCTCTATCTGCCCTTGTGGCTCGCACTGTTCATTGTTCGTTCTTTGTTCGTTCTTTGTTCGTTCTTTGTTCGTTCTTTGTTCGTTCTTTGTTCGTTCTTTGTTCGTCTTTTGTTCGTCTTTTCTCTATCTGCCCGTGCGGCTCGCACCGTCTTTTGTTTATCTGCCCGTGCGGCTCACACCGTCTTTCCTATAAGCTTTCTATAAGCTTCTCCCAAATTAACCATTAATCATTAACCATTAATCATTAAATAAGGCTTCCTATAAGCTCTCTAAATCTACATTATTTTATTTCCCCTCCCCCATTTGCTAATTTGCTAATTAACCCATTTACTAATTTTATCCGCTTGTGTGGCTTGCACCTGCCCGTGCGGCTCGCACCTCACACCGTCATTGATTGGGTATTATTGGTATTTCTGGCATTTTTGATATTAATCAGTATTATTAACATTTTTGGTATTATGGTATTAATTCAGTTTCAATTCGTATCTTTGCAAAGTAATTATAAACTTTTGTACCAATGAAAATATTCTATGCGTTTGCTATTATTGGAATTATGCTATTGGGCATAGCCCATTCAGCACTTAGTTTCAAGAAATACGACCAACTTTCGGCAGAAGCCTTTTGGTTTTTCAGTGCAGGGTTAGCCCTTATCTTTGCCGGTTTAGCCAATGGCTTACACTATCAGTTACAACTGCCTATTACTTTTCGTTATGTACTTGCTATAAACGTGCTATTAGTACTTTTTACAGTATTTTTAGCAATAAAAGTACCTGCTTCCACTACCCTTTTAGTAGCGATATTCTCAGCACTACTTTGCATAGCAATTTTACTAAACAAATAAATAGGCAAGTTATTGTATTCATAACTCAATTACGATGAGTTTAATAAAAAAGAGCTGTTCAACAATGAACAGCTCTTTTTATCCGCTCTGTGTGAGACTTTAAAAAAAATGAAGCTCTATTTTCTTTTAATTTGTAACTAATTTTTATTTCAAATCTGTCGTTTGCGACACTTCTTTTAGAACAAAATTTCATTAAACCTTATACTTACTTACCTTAAGGCTTATAAATAACTTTACCATTAGAAATAGACCCAAACTCATAAATGATAATATAGAATCCTTTTGCGTATCTCGACATATTAAAATCTAAGCTTTTGCCGAAATCTAAATCTCCTTGTAAAATTCTCTTACCCGAAAAGTCAAATACTTTAACTCCAATTTTATCTAAATTATCGCGATTATTTAAGTAGTATAATACTTTTTGGAGCTCTTTATCGTTTAACTCTTTTCCTGAATATTTAGCGTCCAACCATTGCTGTAAATCCTCTGTTTGAACACGCAAAGTCGAAGTCCTATTCGTGAAAAATTCATATACAGGAATATCTTCATTTGTGCTTTTAACGGGACTATTATAAGCAGAAGCCGACCTAAATGAAGTTTGGTGTATTGCTCCGTAATAGCGGGCTATAGTATTAGACCATTTTGTAGGGGTACCACAGTCTGATATATATCTCATTTTCGTTTCCACAACAAGAGGATCAGCAGTATATCGTTTAGCTACAAATTCCTCTTCCCTATTTGTACCTCTAAATTCAAAATTGTCCTTGGGGTCTTTGTAAACAATAGTATTTTTCCACTCTACTTTTATTGACGCTCCTCCCATATAATCATCCAATATTACGTGTTTTATTATTTTTGGGGAACCATCACAACACGGAGTACCATAAGGTGATTGTGGGTGATTTTTGATAGTATATTGAGCGTTAGCCCAATTTCCTTGGTATCTCACGTAAACCTCTTTTTCAAAAGATTTTACAGTGCCATCTTTATAAGTTACAACAGCTTTAATAGTTCTATTTCCATCCCAATAGGTACCTCTAAACACACAACTTTTAGTACCTTGTCCTGAAACAATTTCCAATCTATATTCAGGATCTTCCCATTTAATAGTAGCATCATTAGGGATAGGAGCTATTAACTCAAAAGTAGCATCTGTTCTCAAGCAAAATTCATCAGGGCCTGCAATAGTGGCTTTCTGCAAAGCCTTATAAGCATCTACCAACCCATAACCCATCTCATTGTTCCAAGTGCCATTAGGACGAGTATAAGTGTTTTGGTAGTTATAACCTCCTACTTTTTGTGCGGTTTGTTCTATGATATCAGCTACTTGTTTAACTGTTAAATCAGGATTTACTGAGAGTATTAAGGCAGCTACTCCTGCTACGTGAGGACAAGCTGAAGAGGTACCATTAAAGCAATTAGTATAATCTTTATCTGAAAAATCTGAAGTTAGTTTAGTACCTCCTGCCTCTCTATGTATAAATACTTTAGGATTATATCCATTATCTCCTTGCAAATCTGTAGTAGCAATAAGAACTCCTGGTGCCATCACATCTAATTCTTTTCCATAACAACTCCCCCATTGTTCTGTATCACAAGAAGAAGGATTCTTTCTTTCCCCACAAGGACTCATAGCTCCTACTGCTATAATATCAGGATTACTATTGGCTGGATATTGCACTTCATTATTACTATTCCCTGTTGCGAAAACTACTACACAACCTTTCCCATTACGCCCTTTTGTTAAAGCATTTGTGATAGCATTATCAACATAACTATTAGGGAGACCTCCCCAAGAATTACTAATAATATCAGCTCCATTTTGCCAAGCCCAATTAATCCCTTCTGATATTTTCATATTTCCGTTAATTATTCCATAAACACCTAAAGGATAACTAATAGACATTAATGTAGATTCAGGAGCAACTCCTGTTATTCCAACTTCATTATCTACAGCCCCTATAATTCCAGCACAAGCAGTTCCGTGGGGTCCCCAAACAGTACTTGGAGAACTTCCTTTTTCCGTATCATAACTTAGAGAGAAGATATTATCTTTTAAATCGGGGTGATTCAATTCTATACCGTGATCAACTACAGCTACTTTTACACCTTTCCCTTTTGAAATTCTCCAAGCTTGTAATGCCTTAATATCGATCTCTTTTCTCCCTCCATACTGTCCTGTATTATTCAACCCCCATTGTTTATCTGTAAATTTATTGGTATCTAAAAGTCTATTGCCTCCAATGAAATCAGGTTCAGCAGTTTCAAAATATTTAGATTCGTAAAATATATTTGCTAATTCTAAGGTATTGTAGATATTTTCTTTTGTTCTCGATAAAGTATACCAAAGAGGCATATATTTATCTTGCATTACCACTCTACATTTATACTTTTCGGCATACTCATAAAGTATTGAAATATCAGATGCCCTTCTGAGTTTTACATAAAAGTAGTTTGAAAGACCTATTTTGTCGTTACCTTTTGTTTTAAAGAGAGGAGAAACAGATAAAATATCAGGATTTGATTTTAATACATTTACTCTATCCTGATAGGTTTGCATTGAAACATCATCACCTATTTTGACTTCTCCTAAATATATTCCTTCACTAAGGGCAGGCCTTCCTTGTATAGAAACATTATTAGGTAATTTAGACACACTCATTTCTTTTGACGAAATAAGAAGGTAGTCCTTATTTAACTCAAGAGCTATTTTTTTACCTTTATAGTAATAAAAATACTCATTAACAGTTTGCCCAATTAAAAATATCGGCAAAAAGAAACTTAATAGTAATATATATCTTTTCATCTTTATTATTTTTCTGGAAAATTAACCTTTATATTGGCATTGTTAGGTAGTTTCTTCACTATAATACCATAATAAAGTACTCTTGGTTGAGTAAAAAATGTATCCGAAAGACCAACTTCGAGAGTATACTCATTATTCCCTTTTTTTCTAAAATCGTAAGATTTCACCCCATAAGTATGAACAAAAAACTTACTTCCTAATAAAACAGTCTGTGTAGAAAAATCTATTTCTTTAAAAATAGTTCTTTCTCCTAGATTCTGATTAGGAAACAAATCTTGTAATTCTTTCCTACTCTGGATTACTTTTAGAGTATCTTTCTCAAGATTAATTCCCAAGAGTTGCTCTTGAGGAATTTCTCTTACAATCACAGCCTCAGGAGAAGTATCCTTGTCTGCTTTTGAGCAACCGCACCCCACTATCACCAATAGCAGTAGTGCTAAAAATGTTTTGATTTTCATAGTTATATTGCTTTTAAAGTTTTATGCTACAAAGTTACGAAAAAATTTGTTATAATATATTGTATTTTACAGAAATCTTTGTTGGGTTATCTATTTTATGATTTACAGCTGTATTTTTATTGTTCTTAAAATCCAGTGACAAAGCTGAGCAATCCACAAAACACTTGTCTGCTGTTCTCCAATACTCTCCATCCCTCTCAAAGGTCACCAAGTAATCAAGCCTTTTTAATCAATTTGTCTTAAAAAGCTAAGCCTCTACTTGTTTGATTTTTTTTAAGGCTTTAGCCTTACTCTTTTTATGTTGAACTCCCATAATAAATTAAAAAAAGAGCTGTTCATTGCTGAACAGCTCTTTTTAGTTATGAAAACTATTAACGATTATCGATATAATGTAAAGTTGCCATAGAACTCACGTTTGTCGTATAATTCATCGTTCACCTCAATGATATACCAGTAGTCACCAGCTGGTAAGCTACGACCGTCGTAATTACCATCCCAACCCTCTCCTGATCTGAGTAGTGCTACACGTCTACCATAGCGGTCGAAGATGTAGAAGCGAGCATTCACGTTGTTGTCTAAGTTTTTAGGTTTCCAAACATCGTTAATTCCATCGCCATCTGGGGTGAAGAAGTTCGGTACTTCAATGTCAAGATATTCTTTTTCTATCGTCATTGTACGTACACAACCTTGTGCATCTTCCACCTTCACTTCTATGATTTTAATGCGTCTGCCATTATCTATTCGTTCAGGGTCATTATGCTTGATTTTGTATACACGGTTATCGCCACTATCTACTCCGTTGAAGTAGTAAGTATAGCCCTTCACTGTGCTAGTTACCCCTCCTGTAGCTATCACTTCTATCGTATTGAGGGTAGTGTTGGTTACCTGACTCAATACAAGCGGAGTGATTTGGTCTACCGTAAAGGTCTTGCTTGTTGTACAATATCCTGTGATAGGAGCTACCGCAGTGTAATGTATATGAATAGTTTGAGTGCGGGTTGTTCTATCAAAGTTATCAATATAAGCTATATTACCTACCGTACGAGTAAAGGCTGTACGACTTGCCGTACCGTTAAGACTATAAGTTATCTTAGAGTAATCTACTTCTGTATTTCTGAAACGTACTATCAAATGGTCTACATAGTTATTCGTATTCATTTCACAAGTACCTTCTTGTTCTACATAGCTTATAGCTATATCAGGGAACTCTTCTACAGTAAAGCTAAGTGTCTTAGTCATCGTACACTTATTAGTATCTTGTATCACTACTTGATAATAAGTGTTCTTAGGTGATGGAGCTAATCCTGAGAACGTTTCTGATGAACCTGCTGTTACTCCTGAGCGTCCGTCTATCTTTTGGTTATTATCAGCTCTCACGATATTCACTGTATAAGAACCTGTACCGCCTGCGATATTGTGAACTGTTACACTTCCTCCATTCTCACCATAGCAAGTAAAGAAGGTTGAGTTAGTCACATCAATATCAGCAGTAATAGGTTGCGGATTCGTAAAGGTATAGCTTCCTGCTATGGTTACTGAACAGTTCTTAGCATCTACTATATCCACACGGTAAGTACCTGGTTTAATACCTGTAAAGGTTGCTTCACCTTCATTAGTAGCTATTTCAGGTAAATCACTGCCCGTTGCCGATGTTCTCACTAAAATATAGTGATAAGGACGTGCTCCTCCTGTTACACCTGTTACTTTAAGAGTACCGTCATCAGCATCAATACAAGTGATTGGGGTTGTGGTCACTGAAATAGTAGAGGTATTGATACCACTATATGGGTCAATAGTCACACTCAAAGTACCTGTAGCGGTCGCACAGCCTAAGGCATCGGTTACTGATATAATATAGCTACCTGCGTCTAAGCCACCAAACTCAATTCCTGGAGCACCTGCTCTCACATTAGTTTGTACGTGTGGAGTACCACCTCCTACAGGAGTAAGTGTTACAGTAAAGGTTTCTTGACCTCCTACTACTGTTAAGGCTGCTACCCCGTTCTTATTAGCACAATCGACAGATACTTTTTGTCGAGCATCTCTCACTTCTATCTCAGCAGGGTTAGAAGGAATAGTAAAGCGTGTTTTCGGTACTTTACATCCTACTCCATTCACTGTTACTTCAATATCATATGAACCACCTTTCAAGTTCACAGTAAAGCTACGTGTACCTGCTGGTATCGTTGCCGAAGTAGAAGTAGCTACTGTAGCTCCCACTGAGGTAATGGTATAAGTATATCCATTTGTTGATTGATCGCCGTTAGAAAGGTCTGTATCCACTAATCCGAGTGTGATAGAACCATTATCGTTATGGCAAACCGCTCTCACTGGATTAGTTGATTCTATCGCAAAAGTATTAGGCTGTCTGATACTGTGTACGCCTGTAATGCTACAACCAGTACGTTCATTAATTACTTCTATTGTATAATTGCTATTACCAAAGCCACTTGAACCTGTAAGTGGTACACTAAGGGTAGTAGCAGTAGTAGAAGTAATAGCCACAAATCCATTATCAGTACCTCGGATAGTATAGCGCAATGGAGTGCCTGCTATATAAGTAGGAGTTACCGTTAAGCTAATATTTATCACTTCATCTACCACACAAGTTACTGAGGTAGTTGTGGTGATACTCATTGAGGTAAGAGCAAAGGCAGGAGCTACTGTTACGCTAGCAGTATTAGTACTACAAGTGCCTGAAGCGTCTTTTATGCTTACGTAGAAGCTACCTCCATTGAGGTTTGTTAAGGTGTACTCAGTACCTGTACCTAAACTATTACCTGTTCCGTCAAAGAACTCAGTAGTATAAGGTGGTATACCTCCTCGTATCTTACTTACATCTACGCTTACTTTTGGTGTAGTCATTCCCGCACCTCCCTCACATACATATTGAGTAGCTGAAAGAACATCTGCATCAAAGCTCAAAGGCTCTGGTGAAGTAAGTATTGTTTCTACCATCGCAGTACAACCCGTACTATTAGTAACGGTTATTTGGTATCTTACCCCTTGCGTAGTACCTCGTAGCTGTGTAAAGGTAGCATTATGAGTTCCTGCGGTTGAAGGCGTAGTAGTTACTGTTACGTTGCTACCATCGGTTAAGTCTATAGCACTTGTAATTCTAAATGTATAGGTATCAGGGTCGGTAGGGATAGCTACGTCTATGCTTCCTGTTGGGGTAGCTGTGAGACCTAAGTTACATTTTTCGTTATAAGCTTGAGCTACTATGGTCGATGGATCGATAGGTGTTGGGTCTACCACTTGAACTTCTTTCACAATAGGACAATCGCGTGTTTCTGCATCAAATATACTGATGCGGTAGGTAGCAGCTTCAGTTGGGTTGGTAATAGTTACCACACCACCTGCTGGCAAGGCTACATTCTCTCTAATAATTTCACCTGCTAACGAACCGTTATCTAAACGCTCTAAGGTATAGCTGTATACACCTGTACCTCCAGTGGCTACTACGGTTATTTCAGCCGTAGGTGTAGCGCACGTTTTTACTTTGCTCACAGTAGCTGTAGCAGTGATGATAGCCGTAGTACTGAATGTTGTACTAGTAGCACAACCATTCACATCTTTCACAACGATAGTGTGATTTACTAATGGGCTTACTTCTACCTCAAAGGCTTGATTAGCTATTGTCCAAACCACAGGCTGATCAGCACTACCATCTAAGGTGTAATAGTGGTTACCTTGACCTATCTGGTTGAGGGTCACTCTCACTGGTATCTTACCTGTTATATTGTTGTAGGCTTGGCAATTCAAAGCTGTAACATCCGATATACTTGGTACATCAAACATTCCTATGGTTACAGTAGCGTGCTGTATACAGCCATAAGCATCGCTTACATATACATCCCAGTTACCTGCTGGCAACTTGATGTAAGTAGAAGCTTGTGTAGTGCCTGTCATTACCGCTGGGTTATAAGCTCCTCCTGCGGTTACATAACCATAAGTATAGCTTGCAGTACCTCCTTTGATATTCAACCACGCTTGACCAAGTGTACTACAAGAGGCTTTCTGAGTAGCCATAGTAGATACTTGTAATGGCACCGCTGAGCGTTTTACTTCAAATGGGAAGGCTTTCACGCAACCTGTATTTTCAGTAAACTCAATATAGTATTTACCTGCTGGCAAATTACTATTGGTGTTTTGTGTGATATGGAACGGAGCTGTTACACTTCCTCCTGCACCTACTTGTTGGTGATTATCTTCTCTGAATATCTTCCAAGTAATAGCTGTTGTGCTACCTTGGAAACCTGTTAAGGTATAGCTTACTGTACCGTCATTACCTCCTGCACATTTCACATTGGCTACTTGTAAAGTAGCACCCAATGTAGAATACGTAGGCACTGGCATAGTAGCTTGTTGAGTATATCTACAACCTGTTGTGATGTTGTACATCACAAAGGTATATTGAACACCAGGTGTTAAGTTTGGTATTTTCACAGCTACTCCTGTACCAGAAGCAGTTCCTTTATACCAAGTATCAGTACCTCCATTGAGGTTATTGGTAGTTAATTGTGCTGCTGTTGCTGTATTTGGTGGATTTACAATTCCTGGACGATATACAGCAAAGTAAGCATTGGTAGTTGCACTGAATGTAGTGCCATTACTTGCCTTAATAACCATACTACTTGTAGTTGTACAACTTGTAGGCGTTTCAGCAGTGATAGACATTACATTAGAATTAGGATTAATTACAGTGCTAAGTTTAGTTTCACAACTGTTAGCATCAGTAATGGTAATATCATAATTACCATAATCCAAACCAGTGAACTCTGTTGGCATATTATTAGAAGCGGTTAAAGTATGTGTACTTTCATAACCGTTCAAGTTATTTCTCAAATGTACTGCAAAAGGTGGAGTACCTCCTCCATTAACAAGAGTTACAGTGATAGCCGCTAAATCAGCTGCTGCTGATGTACAGCCCATTTGTTTAGTAACCGTAGCAGTAGCAGTAAGCTGTGGTACTGCTCCTACAGTAAAGGTTTGGGAAGCCACACAACCACGATTATCGGTTAATTCAGCTACATAGTTACCTTGTGCTAAAGCAGTAGCTGATTGTACAGTTCCTCCAGTATCTTTAATCACTAAGGTATATGAAGCAGTACCTACATAGTAATCATTTGGTGTAATTGTTACTGAACCATTCGCTTTTCCACAAGTAGCTTTGGTAGTAGTGAACGGTTTCAAGAAGCGAGGTGAATCGCTTAATAAAGTGATGTAACGTTCAGCAGTACATTCGCTACCGTCAGGTTTATAGGTTACTTGGAATCTAATAACAGTAGTAGTGGCTACACTCACTGCTACAGTAGCTTGTGAAGGAGCCGTAGCTATGGTAGTATAAGTTATACCATTATCTACACTGTATTTAAATTCTTTCATTGCTGTTGGGATACCGCCTTGTGCTGTAAGGGTGTAGGTTACACTACCTCCCTTACAATCAGCATACTGTTGGGTAGTAGGCGATACCTGTAATGTCAATGGGTCGTATACTTGGGTAGTAACAGTAGTACTACAACCAAATCCATCAGTTATAACAAAGGTATGGTTTCCTGCTGGCAAAGCATCAGGATATACATAGCTATTAGTGTTGAATGAATAGATAGCTCCTCCCACACGTTGTACTTTATAATTGCCATTACCACTGAGAATTGTAATAACTACTTTCTTCTCATCACCTGTTCTATAACAGTAAGATTGAGGTTCGGCAGTCGCTGAAATAGTAGCTTTATCTTCAATCTCAAAAGTAGTTTCTGTTTTACATCCATTAGCATCAGTTACTACTAAACTATAGGTTCCTGCTACAAGGTTATTAAACTCATAAGGGTTAGGCGTTTTAGCAGCTGGCTGTGGAGCACTTAAAGTACCTGTTACCAATCCCACTTGATACTGATAACCTGGTGTACCTCCCGTAGCCGATACTTTTACTTTAGCCTTTCCTCCATTGTAACAAGTTATTTTCTCCATTACTACAGCAGTAGGTACAATAGAAGTAGGTTCTCCTATCTTGTAACCCGTTTGTAAGGTAGTAATACAGTTTGGATTATTAGCATCTTGTACAGCTACTACACCGTTTTGAGTAGCACTTAATCCTGTAATAGTAAAGACTCCTTGTGCATCAAGGGTAGTCGTAGTCCAAACCGCTTGATAAGGATCAATAGAATATTTAACAGTATTAGAAGCTGGATTTATTACTCTAATACGCACTTGTCCGTCACTAGCTCCTTTACAGCTTACATTCTTCTCAGCACCATATTTCTCAATACGCATTTGCTTGAATTTCTCAATATTCACTAATTGAGAAACTTGTGAAGCACAATATTGTGTAGCTTGCGCTACTTTAATATTATCCACAGCATAATCATTGCCTAAGTTACCATAACTTGCAGCCGCTGTATTTACAATCTTAACGATAAGAGTACCATCGGTAAGACCTGTTAATTCAGCTTCGGTAAAGGTAACACTTACATTCTTCCAGCTCGTAGCATTCACAGTGCCTACATTCTTGCCACGAAGCAGTGCTCCATCGCTCTTGTGTAATTCTACACTGAAACGAGGTGCTACTCCTGAGGCACTTGAAATGAGATTCAAGGCATCAAAACTTACAGTTATAGGAGTAAGAGCAGTTGCTCCTGTAATGCGTTTTTCATACACTAATTCGCTACTACCATTTCCTGCAATAGCCAAATAACGTCCTCCCGAAGGGTCAGTAGGTGATGGTACCCAAGAAGCATTAGTACCTACTTGTTTAGTAACTACATAATTACCATCTGCTAAGTTACCATCAGTCTTACACACTAAACCTGTAGTGGCTCCTGATAAGCACTCATTAGCACCTTTACCAAAATCTTCTACGTATAGTACATTAGGCGTAGTAGCTGTATTCAAAGTCTTATAGTACACAGTAATAGAGTGCGTACCTGGCGCTAACCATCTACTGAAAGTATTACCTGCGATAGCTGTTTTACCACTACCATCTATACTGTATTCATAAGTTTGACTAGTAGTTGAAGCAATCGTTACAGTTACCATTCCATAACCATTATCACAACGATAGGTAATAGGGTTGGCAACGGTAAGAGTCGGTATGGTTTGCGCAACAATATTCACAGGGATAACAATACGACAATCCTTGCTATCTTTTACATACACATTACCAGAAGCTCCCATAAAGCCAACGTTGTTGGTACCATAAGTAGTTTCTCCATCAAAACTATAACGGTAAGGAGGTGTGCCTCCTGCAACATTGTTTACCGCTATTTTATATTGATTACTTGCATCGCAATCTTTATCGGCTACTACTCCTGCAAAAGCTCTAAGAGGATCTTTAGTAGGAGCAATTACAATAGGTTTCTGACTGTAAGTACATATATTACCCCCTACATTCGATTTCATTTCTATTTCATAGCTTCCTGCGGGCAAACCAGTAAATAATCCTCCTGAACTTGTTTTGAAAGCAGGTGTGATGCGATTACCATTACTATCTAACTTATACAAGTTAATAGTACGATTTTGGTGTTGGCTACCTGCTGGGAATATCATATTGATGTGTCCACTATTAGGATTGCTTTCGCACTCAATTTCTTGAGTTACCGACAAGGTATAGCTATGTGGATCTGGTGGTGTAATCGTTACCTTGTTAGACAAAGCAAACTTACCATTATCCATATCACCTACTATAAATACATATTCTCCTACTTGGGTAATATTTGGCACATCTACATCTACGCTTGTTTGGTGTCCTAACTGTAATGCAATAGGTGAAGCAGAAGCAATTGCCGTTTGTTCGTCAGCAAATTGTTGTACTCCATTGATACTCCAAATATAGAAACGATAAGTAGGTTTACCTCCTTCTGCTTTAAGTTGTAACTTAGCAGTATTACAATCTTTCCAACCTTTGAAGGCAGCAGTCATTGTCATTTCAGTGAGCTTATTTATCATTACATTACCATTATACTCACAACCTGGTATTTGCACTGAGGTAACTTTAATATCATAAGTACCTTGTGGCAAGTTAGGAATGCGGTAATCATTTGTATTGATATTGTCAGTTCTTAGAAGTACTCCTCCTTTGTAGATTTCTACTTTATAGTTTACACCACTGGTGCTAAGAGTTAATCTCACTGAACCTTGTGAATAGTTTGTTTCATCAATCTTATCAGTAAGGTTACCACTTAATCCTGCTGTAAATACTTCAAAATAGAAGTTTTCATTACAATCTTTCAAGTGTAAACGATATTTACCGGCACTATTAGCTGTAAAAGTAGCGTTAGAATGTACCGGATTCCAGCAATTATCATCGGTATTACGACAATCAGGAGAAGTTTCTGTACAACCTCCACTCCATTGTTGCCATTCAAAAGCAGTGTTTTTATAGCTTACCGTAATATCCTTACTTCCTCCTTGACAGAAGTAGAAGTGGCTTGTCCAACTACCATCACCAGGACAAGTTACCCCTATATTCTGAGCTTGTGCGCGAATAGGGTCAGTAGTAGGTGAAATACCTTGATAATTGATTGTTTCTACTGTTACTACTGAAACTCCTTCACAAAAATTCGTTTTCTCTACTTTATAAACACCTGGTGAATTAGCAACGATTGATTGTTTTGTTTCTCCTGGTATGAGGCTTCCATTCTTATACCATTGATAACTTGTAAAGCCTCCTACAGCTTCAAAAGTCATCGCTCCAGTACCACAGAACACTTCCTGACGATTGCAATCCGTAGTATTTATGGTGATTGTTTTAGTACCTGCTTCCGTTTGTTGATTTCCTGTACAACCCGCAGCCCCTCCTTCGTAGTCTATATTCATAGACGTTTTCAAGAAGTTCTCACAAGGTTTTAAAAAGTCATTACAATCGCCTACAAGTTTAAGAGGAATACGTATTGTACGAACAGGATCTCCAGCTTTAAGCGTAGACTGCAACTGTACGCCTCCTGCTTTACCTCCTATCACAAACTGATAGCTCTTAGTAGCATTGTTATAGCTACTTTGAGGAAGAGGATTATTCACTGTGCCATCACCTGCCCCATTAAGGTCAGGGTTACCATTAGTAACTACGGTAGTATTAGCGGGAAGTTTTACATTTATAGTTGCTTTATTGATATTTTCTGAACCGTCGTTCTGATAAGTAAGTACATAGAAGAACTCCTGATTAGGGGTCAACTGAGTGATAGTATTCCCCGAAGTATCAGTATAACGATGGTTCGATTTTAGTTTAGTAGCGTTAGATTTCACTGTTACAGTGAAAGAACAACTAATAGTATTTCCTTTTACATCAGAAAACGCATAGGTAACGGTATGAACTCCTATATTGAAATAATATGGAGGTGTATGGCTCTTTGTAGTAGTGATAGTACCACTACAAGTGTTATAAGCCGAAGGCTCTTGCCAATTTACTGATTTACCACAGGCTCCCTGATCAGCAAAAACTGTAATATCATTAGGACAAGGTGTTCTAAACTTAATGGCATCACTTCCTGAAGCCACCTGTACAGTAGTAGATTTAGTATATACTTTAGCATTACCACAACCTATACCTGGCTTCAAGTTATATTCAGCCAAATAGTGAGTAGTGGTCGTAATATCCTCAGAGAATGAAGGACCTGATTGAAGTGGAGACGAAGTAGTTTTTTGTCCATTAGCATCAAGCTTAAACCATCGGATATCAAAAAGATGTCCTGATACTCCAAGAAATACTTTAACTGTATTAGTTTCGCATAATCCTGATTTATCTACTAATAAATAAGGATCAAAATCACCAGTACTATTTATCTCTATATCTTTATTTACTGTTTGGCAACGGTGAATAGTCCTCACCATATAATGCCCCATAGGTAAATTAGAGAAAATATGATAATATTGGTTTTGTGACTGCTGGTAAGTTGCTTTTTTTACAAAAGTAGTTTGAGTAGAAGTAGCACTCGGTTTAGAGTATAATTCATAGGTAACAGGGAAAGCCACTTGCTGTCCTGTTAAATCTACTGAAATCATACCAGTGTTGCTACCACTATTACATACTGCAGGGTTTAAAACAGGGTTTAATTTCTCCATCTCTGGAATAGAGATCTCTTGGTAATTTTTCCTATTTATAGGAGGCATAGTAGGATCTGTTAAACTATGAACTCTATAAATTCCAAAAGTAGAAGAAGGAATAAAACCATACTTATTATCCCAGTCGGAAAATATCCTATATTTCCCAGTCAATAAATTAATAAATTCTCCTTTACTATTCTTTATATAACTATCATTACCATTTACTTTCACAGGTTGCCAAGAGTGATTGCCATAAGCGTCTACTACATCTCGTTCTATATATACTTTTTCTGAATCGGATCCAGTATTATTCACTAATCGTCCTATGTCAAAAATAATCTTTCCTACTTCACAATCTCTTTCATATTTCAAGATTGGATTATATCGCATTGCTGGAAGCACGTAATCTCGTGTAGTAGTATTACTACAAGCATCCGTTACTATTATTCTATAATTGGTAGAAGGCAAATTGGTATAACCAAAATTTCTAATATCACCTTTATTCGTATAATTTATTGGATATGTAATAGTACGAGTAACAGAGCTTCCTAAAGCCAACTTTCCTTGATAAGTAACCGATTTAGTACCATCTACAGGTTCTATCTTAAATTTCAATGGATAATAAAATTTATTATCACCTATTTCTTCAAAACGAAAAGCTCCTGTCCCTTCATAACTACCATAGCCTATTTTTAAATAGTTCCATATTTTCTCAATCGGATTAGAGGTAGTTTTATCTATATATTTTATATATTCTTCTCTAACACAAGTTCCTCTACATCCCATAGGGTCTTTATAGGTAAGCCTATAAAGTCCTTCTCCTACCTTATCTAAATAAATAATATTACTTGTCCATCTTGCTTGTCCTGCTCCAGGGGTTCCTGACACCATTGGTATTTCTACCCAAGGTCCTGCAGAATTACCCGTTGTACTTTTTTCTAACTTATATTGACTTATGTCAACAGGAGCTACTGGCCAGGTGACATCATATGGATAAGTACCTCCATCCAAATTAGGCAAAGTTCTCCAATCCCCCGCTCTTAAATAGTGATAAAGAGATAAACTTTGTTCAAAAGCTCCACAAGAACCTGGCTTATTTTTTTTATAAGAATTATTATAAGTTCTAAATGTGTCACCTCTAGGACACAAAGGAGTTACGATTTGTTCATTAAAACGTACTCGCTCAGTAATCGTATTATTAGGTCCCTTTATAATAATCTCTACTTCATCACCTTTTTCAATAAAAGAGGGGAATTTCAATTTAAAACCATAACCATCAAAAGTACTAGAAATATCTACTTGTGGTTTAGAACTGTTTAAAAAGCGCACCACGGCTCTACCAGGTTGAGTAAAGAAACTTTTTATCTCTGAATATGTTATATTCGGATTCTGAGTTAGCCAACGATCCTGTCCTACTTCTTTTATTCTTAATTCAACTTCATATTTATTACAATCAGTTCTACTTCTCGTTAAATAACGATTGCTAATTCTTATGTCAATACAACTAAAGTCATTTTGTAAAGCTGGAATTTGTACTTTTGGAAGTATGCGTTCCTCACCACAGTTGTTATGTACATTTGTAATATCTTTTATTTTCACCTTTATAAAAGTATTTGGAAGTACCTTATGAGAATTATTTCCTCTTACTTCTATATAATTGTTACCTGTAGGACGAGTAAAGGTTTGTGCAGGCACCAGCACTTGGTCACTCATATCAAGTAGGGTTACCTCAAAAGGACCTATACCTCCATTAGGTATTTTAAATTTCACACCACCATTGTTCTTATTACAGGCAGGAGCAATGGCTTGTAGACTCTGGATATTCATTATCTTATAGCTAGAAATAACCTTTACGCTTTTAGCTTCAGAGTTCCCATTTTTCGCATCATATACTGTTACCGTATAGTTACCAGGATTTAAACTAGTAAAAGTATATTGCCCTGAGGTACCTCCTGCCATTCTCTCCAAACCTGAATCAGTTCCGTAACCCTCTAAGCGTACAAAATAACCTTCACTACCAGGCGCAGGACAACCCGAAGGAAGAGGTGATACTGGCTTTGCCTCTACCTTTAGCTGTGCATCGGAGTAACAAGTACCCGCCGTAGGCGTTACTTTTATGTCTATACATTGAGCTGACGCAACTCCTGCGAACATCAAAAACAAAATTGCTGATAAAAACTTTTTCATTATCATTAGTTATTAAACTATGGTATATAAAACTGCTATTCTTAAAACTAATATGTATATTATGTATACAGAGTTAGTGCGACAAAAGTAATCTTTTTTTTTTAATTACACATCATTAAAGTATATATTTTTACGTTTTTAAATCAAAAAAAATATAGGTTTTTCATTTCCAATATTTTACACTATGTTAAAGTCTTGTTAAAGTTTTACCCAAATGCATTTTAGATGTTTTTTAAGTTGTAAAAACTTTTCTTTTTGCAGAAATAAAATACGATTTCAATAATATTTTATCTAACAAATAATATAAGACACATTAAAAATATCTATAGCGTTAAATTAAATATTGCTAAATTACTTTATATAAAAAGTGAAGAGATGTTTTCTATTTACGGCTACCTTCCTCGTGCAGGAAAATAGCTACAAATCCGATGCACTTATTTTAAGAAGTTAGGCGTAATCAGTCTTTAAACCAGACTAATTACGCCTATTTTGTAGCGGGAACTGGACTCGAACCAGTGACCTTCGGGTTATGAGCCCGACGAGCTACCTACTGCTCTATCCCGCGATTTCTGGGTGCAAAAGTACAACCTTTTTTTTTATATACCAAAATTTTTTAGGTATTATTTTTTACACTTTTCACTCTTCTATATATACTCTCTTGATTCTGTGCGCCATAGAGGTAATAAGTTCATACGAAATTGTACCTGCCGATTCCGCTAATGTCTCAGCTGTATGGTCTTTATCAAATACAATTACCTCTCCTCCCTCTTCACAAGGAATATTAGTAACGTCTACCAATATCATATCCATACACACATTACCTATAATAGGCGCTTTCTTCCCATTGATAAATACAAAGCCTTTCCCCTTACCGTAAATACGGTTGATTCCATCAGCGTGACCTACTGGTATAGTGGCTGTTTTAGTAATATGGTCAGCAATGTAACCTCGATTATAGCCTAAACTATCACCTACTTGCAAAGTGTGTATTTGTGAGATAACGCTTTTAAGAGTCATAATAGGCGTAAGATATTGTTGTAGCTGAGCGTCATTGGCAAAGCCGTACATTCCTATACCACAACGCACCATATCAAACTGAGCGTGGGCATAATTCAGTATACCTGAAGTATTACACTGGTGGTAAATTACTTTATGAGAAAAGGTTTTATTTATCTTTTCTTGAAAAGCAATAAAAGTCTTAATCTGATTTTCAGTAAACTCTTTCTCATTCATATCCTCTGAAGCCGCTAAATGAGAATAAGCCGTTTTCACTGTCACCGTAGTATTATTTTTTAACAAAGCGAGCACTCCATCTATTTCATTTAAATCAAACCCCAAGCGATTAAGCCCTGTGTTACATTTAAGGTGTACAGGATATTTTACCAAATGGTGTTTCTCAGCATACCCCAAGAATAGCTTTGTAATACGTTGTGAATATAATGTCGGTTCTAATTGATATTTTACAATATCATCAAAATTAATAGGTTGTGGGTGTAACACCAATATAGGAAGTGTAATACCTGCTTCTCTCAAAGCTTTACCTTCGGAAGTGTAGGCAACTGCAAAGTAATTCGCTAATCCTTTCTTTTGCAAATGTAAAGCTATAGGCACCGAATTATTCCCATAAGAGAAAGCTTTTACCACTCCCAAAAACAAAGTTGTAGGTTTGAGTCGGCTTTTTAAGTAAAGAACGTTTTTTTCTAAGTCGGTAAGGTTGATTTCTAAAACGGTTTCTTCTGTTTTCATTTATTCTTCAATTTTTCTAACATTAATCTTGTTTGCTCTGAAAGTACTAATTTTCCTGAAATAGCTGCGTTATTTATGAGTTCTTGTTCCCAATGCTCAGTGTGTTGCCAAGTGATGCGTTTCATTTCCGACAAAGCTACTGGATTGGATTTCAGAAGCGTATCTATAAAATGGTCTATCGCTTCATCCATATCTTTTGTATTTTCGAACACGCGAGCAATCAACCCTTTTTGTTGAGCCCAATAAGCACTTTTCCATTGGTCAGGAGCCATAAAAAGTTCGTTGAGCGTTGCTTGTCCGGCTTTACGTAAGATTGCAGGAGCAATCACAAAAGGACCTATGCCCAGTGAAAGTTCCGATAGTTTGATACTCGCTGCTTCGGTAGCAAAAACATAGTCTAAGGTAGCGAGTAAGCCCACTCCTCCGCCAACAGCCTTGCCTTGAGCGCGCCCAATAATAAGTTTTTTACAGCGACGCATCGCCAAAAAAAGATGCGCAAAGCCCTCAAAGAAACGTTTGCCTTCTTCTTCGTTACTAACAGCTAAGAGCTCGTCAAAAGAAGCTCCTGCACAAAAGGCTCTATCTCCTTCACTCTTGAGAAGTATAATGCTTACTTCTTCATTTTCAGAAAGCGCATCAATTTCTTTGGTAAGTCTGTTTAGCAACTCCAAAGGAAAGGAATTCGCATTAGGATGTCCAAAAGTAGTAACAGCCAGTTTTTTATCTATTTTCGTATACAACGAACCTTGCAATCTATCAGTCATTGTTATTATAAATTTATGGCAAAAGTATAACTTTTTTCGCAAATAGGTTTGGTAATTAGAAAAAATATTTTACCTTTGCGCTTGCAAACGGGGATGTAGCTCAGTTGGCTAGAGCGTTTGGCTGGCAGCCAAAAGGTCGTGGGTTCGAGCCCCATCTTCTCCACAAGCAAAAAAGATGATTAAAAGTTCTACTTTTAATCATCTTTTCTTTGTTTATTCTTCTTCTGTCTGCGAAGATCACACTGTTTATCTTTCGCCATTCCTTCGTTCTTTGTTCATTTGCCTGAGCAGCTTACACCGTTTATCCTTCGTCATTCCTTCGTTCTTTGTTCATTTGCCTGAGCAGCTTACACCGTTTATCCTTCGTCATTCCTTCGTTCTTTGTTCATTTGCCCGTGCGGCTCGCACCGTCTTTTGTTCGTCTTTTGTTCGTCTTTTGTTCGTTCATTGTTCGTCTTTCCTATAAGTTTTCTATAAGCTAAGCATACCTTATTCTGGCATTATTGACATTATCGACGTTATTAGTTTTTTCTCTCATTCCATTATCAATAAAAAAATCCGACCTATTACTAAGTCGGATTTTTGTATAATGCAGGTAGTTATTAACCACCAAAGTCGTCGAAACGAATGTTTTCATCGGGCATACCAAAGTCTTGTCCCATTTTCTGAACAGCTTTGTTCATCATTGGAGGACCGCAGAAGTACAATTCTATATCTTCTGGGGCTTCGTGTTTGCTCAAATACTGTTCAATTACAGCGTTGTGAACAAATCCTAAGAAACCATCGCCTTCAGGATCATTAATATCTTTCTTCACTTTCCAATTATCTTCAGGTAGTGGTTCAGAAAGTACAATAAAGAATCTAAAGTTAGGGAATTCGCGCTCTAATTCACGGAAATGTTCTACATAGAACAACTCGCGTTTTGAACGACCTCCGTACCAATAAGTAACTTTCCTATTAGTTTTTAAGGTTTTAAAAAGGTGATACAAGTGCGAACGCATAGGCGCCATACCAGCTCCCCCTCCTACATATAACATCTCAGCGTTAGAATCATTGATGAAGAACTCGCCATAAGGTCCTGAGATGGTTACCTTGTCACCTGGTTTACGTGAGAAGATATAAGAAGAAGCTACCCCAGGATTTACGTCCATCCATCCTCCTTTAGCTCTATCAAAAGGAGGCGTAGCGATACGCACATTCAACATTATACGGCGTCCCTCTGCTGGATAGGAAGCCATAGAGTAAGCACGCTCTGCCGGTTCTGGATTCTTCATTACAAGAGGCCATAACTTAAACTTATCCCACTCCATTCTGAACTTATCAGGCTCTCCTGGGTGTTCTTTAGGGTGTGCAGTGATGTCAATATCGGAATATTTCACTTCACAAGCAGGAATTTCAATCTGAATGTATCCTCCTGGTTTGTAGTCCATATCCTCTGGGAGTTCTACCACAAACTCTTTAATAAACGAAGCCACATTATAGTTGCTCACTACAGTAGCTTCCCATTTCTTGATACCAAACACTTGCTCTGGTACGCCTATTTGCATATCTTGTTTTACTTTCACTTGGCAAGCTAAACGCATACCTTCTTTGAGTTCCTTCTTTGTAAAGTGAGGCGTTTCTGTAGGAAGAGCCTCTCCTCCTCCCTCATACACGTGGCATTTACATTGTAAACAAGAACCCTTACCACCACAAGCTGATGGCAAGAAAATCTTCTCGTTACCCAAAGTAGAAAGCAATGAACCGCCTATAGGCACTTCAATTACTTTGTCTTTATTAATTGTAATTTTCACAGGTCCCGATGGGGTTAGTTTCTGTTTTACGTAAAGCAAAATAGCTACTAACAGCAGGATTATTACCAATAATCCTATTACCGTTACCGTAATAGTTGTTAATATTTCACTTGCTAATATCATTGCTTAAATCTTTTGTGTTATGAGCTAATTTATCAGTTTTAACTTCTTGTTGGATAGTAGTCTCTTGTTTAGGAGCTTCTTTAGCTTCCTTTTTGCTGCTACCACCTGTAAGCATACCACCAAAACTCATAAAGCCGATAGCCATAAGCCCTGTAGTGATAAAGGTGATACCCAAGCCACGCAAGGGTGCAGGTACGTGTGAATAACGTATTTTCTCACGGATAGCTGCCAACGCTAAGATAGCGATAGCCCATCCCAATCCTGAACTGAACCCGTAGGCTACTGAAAGACCAAAAGAGTGAATAGTTTCCTCACGTGATTGCATAAAGAGTGACCCTCCCAAGATAGCACAGTTTACGGCTATCAAAGGCAAGAAAATACCCAACGAGTTATATAACGATGGAGAAAACTTCTCTACAATAATCTCTACCAACTGCACCATCGTAGCTACAGTGGCAATGAATAAGATATAGGTAAGGAAGCTCAAATCATAATTAGCATACTCTGGACCTAACCAAGCTAAAGCACCTTCTTTGAGGATATACTGGTTCAACAAGTAGTTCATAGGTACGGTAAGAGTCTGTACAAAAATAACAGCAGCTCCTAAGCCTATGGCAGTAGATACTTTTTTAGATACAGCCAAGTACGAACACATACCTAAGAAGGTAGCGAAAATCATATTCTCTACGAATACCGATTTAAAAATCAGTGTTAAATATTCTAACATTTTCTTTTCTTTTTAAATGATTAATGACTGTCTTCTATCAAAGCTTTATTACGTGAACGTTGTACCCACACTACTATACCGTAAGTTACTAATGCCATAGGCGCTAACAACATAAAACCGTTGTTTTCATAGCCCCAAGCATATACACCTGTTTTCTTAATAGGGTCTCCTAATACTTGGAAACCGAGCAAAGTGCCTGAACCTAATAGTTCACGGAAGAAGGCGACGATAAGCAAAGCGATAGAATAACCACCTGCATTACCAATAGCATCTAAGAACGATTTTCCTGGAGGATTTCCTAAGGCAAACGCCTCAAAGCGTCCCATCAAAATACAGTTAGTGATGATAAGCCCTACATATACCGATAGCTGTTTGCTAAGGTCGTACACATAGGCTTTCAGCACAAAGTCCACCACGATTACCAAAGCAGCTGCTACAATTAGCTGGGCGATGATACGGATTTTAGGTGGTATTACATTTCTAAGTAAAGAAATGGTTACGTTACCCATTACAAGTACAAAGGTAAAGGAAAGGCTCATTACAATAGCGGCTCTCAATTGGGCTGTAATTGCCAAAGCAGAACAGATACCCAACACTTGTACCGTTACAGGGTTGTTATCCCATAGAGGGTCGGTTACTAATTTTGTATCTTTTTTTGATAGTCCCATAGTCTCTTATTTGTTTAAACTTTTAATATAGGATATATAAGGCTCTATGCCATCGCGTATCATTGCTTGCACTCCATTACCAGTAAGAGTAGCTCCTGCAATAGCATCTATTTTCCCATCTTCTTTACGTTTGTTTTCAGGGTCACCATTGCTTTTTGATATTTGAATGCTTTGGAAATTACCAGCAGCATCTAAGAGGTGTTCCCCGATAAAGTCGTCCATAAAGAAACGTTCTTTGATATTAGCTCCCAAACCAGCAGTTTCTCCTTTGTGGTCAAAGAAAACGCCACGTACGATAAGGTCTTTATCTACGGCTATATATCCCCAAATAGCATCCCACAAACCACGTCCGTTTACGGGAATGATGTAGAGGGTAGTTCCATCTTTTTCACCTACATAAAGAGGCAAACCTTCACGATGACCGTTAAAGTTAATAAGGTCGTTAGCACCTTCTACTTTTTCAGCGGTATTCCCTTTGATAAGGTATTGTTCTTTCACATAGTTAGGGAACTCTTTTTCAGCATCAGTTGTAGAAAGAAACTCTACTTTACCACCTCCGAGCTCACCTTGGTTGTGATTTACACCCATAGCGTAGAGAATGTTTTGTTTCTTTTCTAACTTTTTATTGTTACTGATATCGCTGCTCAATGCTGACGAAATACCAGCGAGCAAAGCTCCTACGATTACCACCATTATAATGGCGAAAATCACTGTATACGAATTACTTTCTGTTTTTACTGCCATAATTTATGCGGTTTTAGTAACTGTTTTTAAACGTTTTTTACGACGAGATACATTAGCTTGTACTACGAAGTGGTCGATAGTAGGAGCCAATACGTTCATTAATAGGATAGCGAGCATTACCCCTTCAGGATAAGCAGGGTTGAAGCAACGGATAGCAATAGCAATGAAACCAGCTAAGAAGCCATAGATATACTTACCAGTATTCGTTTGTGCTGCTGTAACTGGGTCGGTAGCCATAAATACAGCTCCGAAAGCCAAACCTCCAATGAGCAAGTGTTGATAAGCTGGTACACTCCAAATAGCGTAGAACTGAGTACCTACCATACTTGGTGCTAAAGCGTTGAAAATAGCACCCATTACCCAAGCTCCTATAAACATACTAACCATCACACGCCAAGAAGCGATTTTGGTATAGATGAGGAATAAACCTGCTAAGAGGATAATGATAGTAGAAGTTTCACCTACTGAACCTGGGATAAACCCGAAAAGAAGGTCAGAATCGGTGTAGTGAATAGGGTGTCCTTGTGCCAAGTTACCCAAGATGGTTTCGCCTGAAACCGCATCTAAGTTTGCTCCAGAAGCAATTTCTTTAGAACGATCTAATACACCTGTTACCCATACTTTATCCCCTGTCATTGAAGTAGGATAAGCAAAGAATAAGAAGGCGCGAATGGTAAGCGCAGGGTTTAAGATATTCATACCTGTACCCCCGAATACCTCTTTACCAATGATTACTCCAAAGGCTACTGCTACAGCAAGCATCCAAAGTGGAATATCTACTGGAACGATAAGTGGCACCAACATACCGGTTACCAAGTATCCTTCCTCTACTTCGTGACCACGAATGGTAGCAAAGATAAACTCAATGCCCAACCCTACTACGTACGACACTACTACAAGAGGAAGTACTTTTATAAAACCAATACTAAAGTTTGTCCAATTCCAAAAATCTCCACTACAAAAAGCTAAGCCTTCAGCGGGGTGTGTTAAGTGACCGAAAGCCACTTCGTGCTGGTAACCTATATTGAAAATACCAAAAATCAAACAAGGAATTAGTGCCAAAACCACCATATTCATTGTTCGTTTTAGGTCGTCAGCAGCCTTAATGTGGGTACCTCCGTGGGTTACCTCATTAGGCGTATAGAGGAATGTGTGGAGCGCGTTGAAAGTCGTCTCCATCTTCGTTCCTTTATACTTTTCTTTTAATGTATTTAATTTACTTTTTAAACTCATTTTCTTGATGATAAGTAATTATTCTTTTTTATTGATTTACGAATTAGTTTTAAAGCCCAATCGTAATGACTTGATGTTGCCGAAACTAAATAAGAACCTAACGAAGTCGTCTTCGTCCAAGGATATCTTTTCTTTGTAAAAAGTTCCTCATCAGTATGACTTTCTATAATATGAAAAACCTTACTATGTGAATCTTTAAACAGAGAAAACATTTTAGAAAACGGTACCTTTTGGCAACTCTTCCATATCTCTCGATTTAATTTAGGAGTGTCTTTCATAGTATAACCCTCTTTGGGTATTTTAGGTTTACCTCCTTTCATTCCTTCCTCATACCAAGATAAAAAAAGCAAATGCCAATGATATAAATGCCCGAGTACATCTCGGAGATTTCGATTCATTGTTCCCTTAGGAAACTCCTTTTCTCGTTTGTCTTCGGGAATAGTATCAATCAAAGAAATCAATTCATTGTAATTTCTTTCTGCTGATACTACAAGCCCTAATTTAGATTGCGGACGTGCCATAATGTTTAGATTTTACTTTTCAATAAGTCATAAACAGTTTTATCAATACTGAGATATTTTATAAAATCTTCGGTATCAAACTCTATCTTATCTTTCTTATTCTTTTTTGCTGTAGCGTTAGAAACTGAAAGATAATACTCATTAGCCGAGGTATACAAAGTAAAAACACTATGGTTAGTTCCTTTATCACCTCTTTGAATAACTGTAGAAAGTTGTTCCCAATTACCTTGTTCTGCTTGTTGTTTAAAGTCACTTACATTTTCTATATAAGAAAAAGTAGGTAATTCTTCTTCTTTAAACCACTCATCTGCAAGCTCGTTAAAAGGCTCTTTAGCTCTACCTACAGAGGCAACTATTCCCATAATCACAATTACTAAGAATTCAATTATCCAAATAATAGTAAGGAAAACTCCACTCACAGTATTCCCTTTTATAGCCCACGTCCCTTCTTCATTGATAAGTCCTATCAATCCAAAAAGGTCTGATGGATGCCCTAATAAGTACAGCAATTGTTCAATTTGCACATTACTTACGGCTACACCTATTTGCTTATTACCATACACTTCACTCGTATTAATAGCCAAATCAGCCCATACTACCCATTGAAGATAATAAGCAACAAGTGATGCTATGAGAGCAAACAAAATAGCTAAGCCATAATTACGTACTTTACCCAATCTAACTACTAAATAACCAACAGTAATGGCTATAGCAAAACCAAAACCAAATGTTACTAAGAAGTTGAGATATATAATTGGGATATACCATATTAAGTACGCATAGATGGTTGCTAATATAGGCAATGCTACTGTACATACTAATATGAAATACACAAATGATATAGGTGAAAACTTCCCTGAAGGTTTGTAATAATTAGACATATTTCAATTATTTAAAACTGTTTACTTACTTTTATATGAATTAACCTAATTCCGCCATCATTAAATCAAGTCCATCTCTGATAATTTGCTGATGTGGTTGTTTAGATACACATACAAATTCAGTAAGTGCAAAATCTTCTGGTGCTACTTCGTAAGCTCCTAAGTTTTCCAACTCGTCCAAATCCTTATACAAGCAGGCTTTGAGGAGTTGCATCGGATAAATATCCAACGGGAAAACCTCTTCGTACATACCTGTTACCACAAAAGCGCGTTGTTCACCATTGGTATTGGTATTGAGGTCGTACTTTTTCTTAGGGTTCAACCACGAGAAAGTAAGCGAACGTGTAAGCGAAATCTTGTTGGCTACTGGTTTTGCCCAACCGAACAAATCATAATCATTTCCTTCGGGAATTGCTGTAATTTGGTCGTCGTAAAAACCTAAGAAGCCTGTTTCACTCACCTTAGTACCAGTAAGCACATCACCGCTAATAATACGGGTTGCAACCACGTCTTTTACTTGGCTACCTACGACGCTACTGATTTGAGCTCCAGCAAGGGCTGTAACATAGTGAGGTTTCTCAATGCGCGAACCTGTAAGAGCTACTGTACGAGTGAGGTTCACTTTACCTGTTAAGAAGAGTTCTCCTATCACCACCAAATCTTGAGGTGTTACTACCCATACCACTTCACCTTTGTTTATCGGACTGATTTGGGCTATTTGTGTACTGACGTTCCCTGCTGGGTGAGGTCCTGACACATTGTGCACCACTATGCCCTTAAGGTTGCGGAAAGGCGACAACGAACTGTCTTTGAAAACAGACACGTGTATTTTCCCTGTGGTGAGTTTAGCTAAGGCGGTAAGAGCGGTTTGTAGTGCTTGCTCTTTTCCTTTGAGCACATAGTCGTAATCAGGAGCGAGCGGATTGGTCTTGCAAGCCGATACAAAGATAGCCTTAGGCTTCCCGTCGGGGTTGGCAATCACGTCATAAGGGCGTTGTTTGATAAAAGGCCAGCAACCTGATGAAAGGAGGTGTGCCTTGATGTCTTCGCCCTGCATCTCTTCTACGTCTTTCTTTCCATAGTCTTTGAAAGTTTGTTCTTGACTGGGCGCAATGTGTATTTCCAACACTTTACGACGCTCACCTCGTACAATCTCCTTGATGGTACCACTTACCGGAGAAGGGAACAATACACGCTCATCACTCTTTGAAAAGAATAGTGCTTCACCTGCTTTCACTTCATTACCCTCACGCAATAAAAGCTTAGGAATAACACCGTGAAAATCATTGGGTTTAATACCATACAAAGAGGCAAGCGGAAGCTGTTGTGTAGTTTTATCAGCTTCGCCTTCCAAGTGTATGTCTAACCCTTTTCGAATGCGGATGTCGTTTGACATATAAATAATATTAGTTAGTTTTATTAAATTAGGTGCAAATATACAAATTTATTTTTGATTTAAAATAATCTACTCCTTTTTTTTAGCTCAATATATCAAATTTACGTATAATATCTTCCTATTTCACAGCTAAAAAATAGCCCCCTATTTCATCTATAAACTTTTAAAATTCAATATTTAAACTACTACTCTTTACCTTTACTCTTTCCTAAAATCTTTATTCATAAAAAATACCCCTAAAAGTATCTAAACTTTTAGGGGTATTTTATTCTTTTAATTAACATCTGCTCAATATAACAAATATTATTTTCTATTACCTGCCGTGCTACAGCGTTCTGAGGCACAACATCATCTCCTTACATCAAACTTACATTAGTTTAATGGAATCTGGTGTCTAATTTGATATATTCTAAGAACTCCTTTCTTACCTCAGGGTCTTTGAATTTACCACCAAACTCAGCAGTAACCGTACTGCTATCAATATCTTCTATACCGCGAGAGTTCACACATAGGTGTTTGGCATCTATAATACAAGCCACATCTTCGGTACCGAGAGCGCGTTGCATCTCTTGTACTATTTGCATCGTAAGGCGTTCCTGCACTTGCGGACGTTTCGCATAGTACTCTACAATACGATTCATCTTCGAAAGCCCTAACACTTTACCGTTAGAAATATAGCCCACGTGAGCACGCCCCACAATAGGTAACAAGTGGTGTTCACAAGTGGAATACACTACAATATTCTTCTCTACCAACATCTCACCATAATGGTAAGAGTTCTCGAAAGTAGACATCGAAGGTTTGCGCTCTGGTAATAAGCCTCCAAAAATCTCTTTTACAAACATCTTAGCTACACGCCTGGGAGTGCCTTTCAAACTATCATCGGTTAAATCCATTCCCAAAGTATGCAAAATAGCACGTACGTGAGTTTCTATTTCGGCTATCTTTTCGGTTTCACTCATCTGAAAAGCATCTGCTCTAAGTGGTGTAACTGCCGAAGTTGCTATATGGTTATCTCCTAATATATCTTCTTCTTGATTTTTATTCATTGTTCTTTATCTTATGAAAGTGCAAAAGTACTAATTATTACTCAAAGCTTAAAACTTTTTTGTGTTTTACATCTTGGTTGGTAATTGCCAAACGTATCACTTCTTCCATATCCGTTACATAATGAAAAGTAAGTCCTTTAAGGTATTCTTGCTTGATTTCCAAGATGTCTTTCTCGTTGTCTTTGCACAAAATATATTCTTTAATACCTGCGCGTTTCCCTGCCAAAATCTTCTCTTTGAGTCCACCCACCGGTAGTACCTTTCCACGCAAAGTAATCTCTCCGGTCATTGCCAAGTGTTTTTTCACTCTCTTTTGAGTAAAGAGCGACATTAGTGAGGTAAGCATCGCAATACCCGCACTCGGACCATCTTTAGGGGTTGCCCCTTCAGGTACGTGTATATGCACATCGTAACTATCAAAGAGTTTCACATTGAGGTTATAGTGTTCAGCATTGGCTTTTAGGTATTCCAAAGCAATAGTAGCCGATTCTTTCATCACCTGACCTAAATTACCCGTGATATTAAGCACCCCCTTACCTTTCGATAAGGCAGATTCTATAAACAGAATATCTCCTCCTACACTCGTCCACGCCAATCCAGTAACTACGCCAGCTACCTCGTTATCTTCGTATTTATCGCGTTCTAAGCGGGCAGGTCCTAATATTTTTTCTATGGTCTCTATGGTAAGTTTAGGATCGTAGGCTTCTTCCATTGCTAAGTTTTTAGCTCCGTAGCGCACTACTTTCGCTATTTCTTTTTCCAAAGCGCGTACCCCCGATTCGCGAGTATAACCTTCCACAATACGTTCTATTTCCTTTTTGCCTAATTGCAAGTCGGTAGTTTTCATACCGTGTTCTTTGAGTTGCTTAGGTAATAAGTGGCGTTTAGCTATCTCGGTCTTTTCCTCTATGGTATAACCTGTTACGTTGATGAGTTCCATACGGTCTAGCAAAGCAGGCTGTATGGTCGAAAGGTCGTTCGCAGTAGCGATGAACATCACCTTAGAAAGGTCGTAACCCATCTCGAGGAAGTTGTCGTAAAACTCCTTGTTTTGCTCAGGGTCGAGCACTTCTAGCATAGCCGAAGAAGGATCGCCTTGGTAACTATTGTTTCCTAATTTATCTATCTCATCTAATACAAATACAGGGTTAGAAGTCTTAGCTTTTTTAAGCTGTTGCAAAATACGCCCCGGCATTGCCCCGATATAGGTTTTACGGTGACCGCGTATCTCAGCCTCATCGTGTAAACCTCCTAACGACATACGCACGTACTCACGACTCAACGCTTTGGCAATAGAGCGTCCTAAGGAGGTCTTTCCTACTCCAGGAGGTCCATAAAAGCACAAGATAGGTGATTTCATATCATTACGGAGTTTAAGCACCGCCAAATACTCTATGATACGGCGTTTCACCTCTTCTAATCCGTAGTGTTCCTTATCGAGAATTTTCTGAGCGCGTTTTAGGTCAAAGTTGTCTTTAGAATACTCATTCCAAGGCAATTCCAATAATACTTCTAAGTAATTACGCTGAATGCCATAATCTGGACTATTAGGATTGGTACGTTGCAATTTGCTCAGTTCCTTTTCAAAGAGCTCTTTTATCTTGTCGTCCCACTTCTTGGTTTTAGCTTTCTTTTTCAGCTCTTCCATCTCTTGCTCGTACGACACGCCTCCTAATTCTTCCTGAATAGTACGCATCTGCTGGTGCAAGAAGTATTCACGCTGTTGCTGGTCGATATCAATACGCGTTTTCGACTGTACTTCGTTGCGCAGGGTAAGGCGTTGCAAGTCGATATTCAAATATTTTAAGATAGCCGTAGCACGCTCTTTCAGCTCATCAATCTCCAATACGCCTTGCTTTTCCAAAACGGTAGCATTCATATTGGACGATATAAAGTTAATCAGGAACGATGTGCTCTCTATATTCCTAATAGCAAAAGCCGCTTCCGAAGGGATATTCGGATTTTCTTGTACAATCTTGATAGAGAGGTCTTTAACAGCTTCAATAGTCGCTTCAAACTCCTTATCGTTCGCATCGGGTTTCACATCCGGCATTTCTTTTATCATCGCTTTGATGTACGGCTTTTCTTCTACAATACTCTCTATCTCGAAGCGCTTTTTACCCTGAATGATAATAGTTACATTGCCGTCAGGCATTTTCAAAACTCTGAGAATACGGGCTACCGTACCAAAACGGAAAAGGTCTTTGCCCTCGGGTATTTCGGTCTTCTCGTCTAATTGAGCTACAACACCAATAGTCTTAGTAGTAGCATATGCCTCGTTGATAAGGTGAATAGACGCATCTCTCCCCGCACTGATAGGCACTACTACTCCTGGAAATAGCACAGTGTTTTTCAGGGGAAGAATAGGTAACACGTGTGGTATGCGTTCACGTTCTATCTCTTCTTCATCTTCCAAAGTAAGAAGCGGAATGAACTCTGTATCTTCGTCTATATGTTCAGCCAAAAGGCTGTCAAAATTTCCTATATTCATATTTAGATCGTTACTATATGCCATTTTGTCAGTAATCACTTGTCTATATAAATATTCTCATTATATCTATACAGTTTAAAATCAATTTCTTATATACTACAAAATGTACATTGCTTCCTATGTATTACAATAGGTGTGCCATAAAAATTACTTTCTTCTTACTTTCTTCTTTACTCCGTCTTTACCACCACACTCCCCCTATTGCCTATGGTCTAAGTCCTAGTGCCTCTTCCTCTTTCTTTCGCCTCGAAACCCCGTTTTTGCCATTTTTAGCCTTGTTGTATTATATTATGAGTCAATTACTTATACACTCTTTCTATACCAATCGTCCAAGATTCGTATAAGCTTCCTATAAGCTCTCTATAAGCTAACCCCACCCTCCTAATACTCTTTTTCCTTCAAAATTCCTCTCAGCTCTCTTCCGTTCTCCTCCGATATCTTCCGTCTCCTCCTAACCGCCCCAACACATCGCTTTTTCATCTCAAACTTTGCCAAAGTTAATAGCCCGTGCGGCTCGCACCTCATTTGCTAATTGCGGCTCTCACTACCCTACTTCATCATAAAACCCCTCTCTAAGTTTTCACGATGGTTAGGGTGCGCTATTGCAATCAATGCCTTAGCCCTTTCACATAAATTCTTGCCAAAAAGCTCAGCCACACCATATTCAGTAACGATATACTGCACGTGAGCACGAGTGGTTACCACACCTGCCCCTTGTTTAAGGAAAGGCACAATCTTGCTCTCTCCTTTGTTTGTGGTCGAAGGAAACGCAATGATTGATTTACCTCCTTCACTAAGCATTGCACCTCTTACAAAGTCTATCTGTCCGCCAAATCCTGAATAAATAGCCGTTCCAATAGAATCAGCACACACCTGCCCTGTAAGATCCACCTCTATTGCTGAATTGATAGATATCATTTTCGGGTTCTGACGTATCACCGACACCTCATTAGTGTACGAAGCTTCAGCTATTTCCACTGATGGATTTTTGTCAATAAAATCATATAACTCTTGTGTACCCATCACAAACGAAGCTATAATCTTGCCTTTGTCTATCTTCTTTTCATAACCATTAATCACGCCCTTTTTCACCAAATCAAGCACTCCTTCTGTGAGCAGTTCTGTATGAATACCTAAGTTTTTTAGGTGTCCCATCTCTCCCAAAGTAGCATTAGGAATGTTACCAATACCCAATTGCAATGTACTACCGTCCTCAATAAGAGGCACAATATGTCGGGCTATTTGTTTTTCAATAGTATCAGGTTCTGTAAGATGCAATGAGAAGATAGGAGCATCGTGTTCCACTAAGAAGTCTATTTCATCAATATGTAGAAGGGCGTCACCGTAAGTACGAGGCATTTGCTTGTTTACTTTTGCAATCACATATTTTGCATTGCGTATCGCCGATTTACAAGCCTCTACACTCACGCCCATAGAACAAAAACCAAACTTATCAGGAGGCGATACTTGTATAAGCACTACATCCACTTTAACGTGCTTCCTATCAAATAATAAAGGCATATCACTTAAAAAAATAGGAGTATAGGAACCATTCCCATTTTTCATAATATCTCGCACATTCCTCGACAGAAAAAAAGAATTTACATAAAAACTATCCTTGTATTTAGGGTCAGCATAAGGGGCGTCTCCCTCAATGTGAATGTGCCCTATACTTACATTGCGTAGTTCTGATGCACGCTCTACAAGAGCATCTACAAGTATTTCAGGTACAGCAGCACCTCCGTGAATATAAACAAAGTCACCACTCTTTACAACCTTTAAGGCTTCTTGAGCAGTCGTAATTTTTGCCATTTAAAATAATATTAGTTAATGGCTCAAAAGTACTACATTAAATCCAATTGGCAAAATAATTAGTAATATAATTTTTTTTAGTACCTTTGTCCCCAATTTTAAAAACGAAGTATTATGTATCCACCTGAATTGGTAAAACCAATGATAGAAGAACTAACAGCTGTTGGTTTTGAAGAATTAAAAACAGCTGAGGCTGTAAGAGAAGCATTGAAAAGAGCAGGTACTACCCTCGTGGTAGTAAACTCTGTATGCGGTTGTGCTGCCCGTAATGCGCGCCCTGCAGTAATCTACAGCTTGCAAAATGCTAAGAAACCCGACCATCTTACCACTGTTTTTGCTGGGGTCGATAGAGAGGCTACTGAAGAAGCTCGTAACTTTATGCTTCCTTTTCCTCCCTCCTCTCCTAGTATAGCTCTGTTTAAAGATGGTGAATTAGTGCATATGTTGGAACGCCACCACATCGAAGGTAGAATGGCTGAAGCTATCGCCGAAAATCTCCAACAAGCCTATAATGAATTTTGTTAATCAATTTTCATTTCCAAAAAATCCTTTTGTGATATCTTTGGTATCACAAAAGGATTTTTTAATACTGATTAGGAATACGCTCTGCCCCTTCAATAATAAAGTCGGTTAAGCGTTGTAAGTAGATATTAATTTGCGGGTCAGTTACATTAAACAGCAATACAATTACCAGTTGCTCATTTGGGTATACTGATAGCCAACCGTAACC
Source organism: Capnocytophaga sp. oral taxon 864 (assembly GCF_002998835.1). Taxonomy (NCBI): domain Bacteria; kingdom Pseudomonadati; phylum Bacteroidota; class Flavobacteriia; order Flavobacteriales; family Flavobacteriaceae; genus Capnocytophaga; species Capnocytophaga sp. oral taxon 864. Next base: position 146,537 of record NZ_CP027232.1, on the reverse strand, counting down.
TCCCACTCCCATTCCTGTGTGCCCAAAATAATCACGTCCGTTCCAGTCTCGCTGGTTTTGCCAACATATACCATAACTCACTTCAGTATCATCAAAAGTACATTGCTTTTTTAGCATCTCGTTTTCTATAGGCTGAGAAAGAAAATTATGGCGCTCTATAGCAATTCCCATTTTAGCAATATCGTTAGAAGTAGAAAGAAAGCCTCCTCCTGCCAGCTTAAAGTAGTTATTCACATCAGGAGCTTTGGTGAGTCCTCCTTTTTTAGACCTTGAATAAGGTGTGGCCTCATCTTTAATTATTTTTCCTCTATCAGGGAAAGTGCGCCACATATTCAAAGGCTTAAACACTTCCTCTTTAGCCACATTCTCAAACTTCTCATTCAAACACTTTTCTATAGCCAATGAAATCAAATTTATACCGTAGCTACTATACAAAAACTTTGTTCCTGGTGCCGACTGTAATATGTCATCTTTAAATAAATTCACTCCCTGTTCAATACTGTAAGCTTTATTTAAAGTATATTCATTAGCCCTATAAGTGCGTATGCCTGCTAAGTGTCCTGCAAGTTGTTTCACGGTAAAATCAAAAGGCTTTTGCGGGTAATCAGGTATATATTCATAAATTGAAGTATTCCAGTCAAACTTCTTTTGCTCTTGCAGTCTAGCCAATACCATTCCTGTAATAGCTTTCGACATACTCGCTACCCTAAACAGCGTATTCTTAGGGTCAATAGTTGTCTTTTTGGTAATATCAGCATATCCATAACCTCTTTGCCATATTATTTTTCCTTGTTTGGCTACAGTTACAGAGGCTCCTGGTATAATTTGTTCTTGTATTAGGTATTGTAATATTTTCTCAGCTTCAGTACGTGCATCGTCAAACGAGATTACTTCAGAAGGATTTCTTTTAAATACATCTACATCTTGAAGCTTCTTTTGTGCAAATAATGAATTAAAAAATGAAATAATAGTGCTAAACAAAACAATAAGTATTAGTTTTTTCATAAATTATTAACAAATGCTATTTTTTCATTATTTCAGCTACCTTCTCCCCTATTTTAGCAGGCGAATCTACTACGTGAACACCACATTCGCGTAAAATACGTTTTTTAGCTTCAGCAGTATCATCAGCACCTCCTACTATAGCCCCGGCGTGTCCCATTGTTCTTCCTTTAGGAGCTGTTTCACCTGCTATAAAACTAACTACAGGCTTTTTATTGCCATTGGCTTTTATCCATCGGGCTGCTTCTGGCTCTAACTGTCCACCTATTTCACCTATCATCACAATACAATGAGTTTCTGGGTCATTCATCAATAATTCTACAGCCTCCTTAGTAGTAGTACCAATAATAGGGTCTCCTCCAATACCAATAGCTGTGGTAATCCCTAAACCTTGTCTTACAATTTGGTCAGCTGCCTCATAGGTAAGTGTCCCTGATTTCGAAACTATCCCCACGTGTCCTTTCTTAAAGATAAAACCTGGCATAATGCCTACTTTTGCTTCTTCAGGCGTAATCACTCCCGGACAGTTAGGCCCTACCAAGCGGCAATCTCTATTCTTTATGTAGGCTGCTACTTTCACCATATCAGCTACCGGAATCCCTTCTGTAATAGTAATAATTACTTTTATCCCTGCATCAGCAGCTTCCATAATAGCATCAGCTGCAAAAGCGGGTGGCACGAAAATAATAGATACATCAGCTCCTGTTGCCTTCACAGCATCAGCTACCGTGTTAAACACTGGCTTTCCTAAATGTGTTTGACCTCCTTTATTAGGGGTAATTCCTCCTACCACATTAGTGCCATATGCAATCATTTGTTCAGCGTGAAAAGTACCTTCGCTTCCTGTGAAACCTTGTACTATTACTTTTGAATTCTTATTAACTAATACACTCATTGCAATTATTTTTTTTGTTTTCTTATAGCAAAGATAAATAAAATTTCTATACTTTCAAAATCTTTCGTAAAGAAATCGATTATTATTTTACCTTCTTCTTTTTATTACATTAATTATCAATCTATTGCATTATTACTTTTTTCATCTATTCTCATAACAAAAAAGGGCTACCCACATAGGCAACCCTTTTGTAATATGCTGTCCTCAACACTCGTTATGCGAGCATTGTTACAGGATTCTCAATATAAGCTTTGAGTGTTTGTAAGAATTGAGCTCCAGTAGCCCCGTCGATAGTACGGTGGTCGCAAGCAAGAGTTACTTGCATAGTGTGACCTACTACTATTTGTCCGTTTTTCACTACAGGTTTCTCAACAATAGCTCCTACTGAAAGAATAGCAGAGTTAGGCTGATTGATGATAGAAGTAAATACATCTACCCCAAACATACCCAAGTTAGACACGGTGAAAGTGCTTCCTTCCATTTCGGCAGGAGTAAGTTTCTTGTTGCGTGCCTTACCAGCCAAGTCTTTTACCAAGGCGCCTATTTGAGTAAGCGTTAAAGTATCCGTAAACTTGATAACAGGTACTACCAAGCCATCTTCAATAGCCACAGCCACCCCTACATTCACGTGCTTGTTGTAAAGGGTTGTATCGCCTTTCCAAGAAGTATTTACTTGAGGGTGTTTTTTAAGTGCCATTGCGCAGGCTTTCACTACCATATCGTTGAAAGATATTTTGGTATCTGGCAAATTGTTGATTTGAGCGCGAGATTCCATCGCGTTATCCATATCAATTTCTATTGCCAAATAGTAGTGAGGTGCAGTAAATTTAGACTCTGCCAAACGTTTCGCAATCGTTTTGCGCATTTGTGAGTTTTTCACCTCTTCAGTTACTTCCACTCCCACAGGAATTACAGTTGGGATTGCTGCGGCAGCGGTTGCAGGTGTAGCCGTAGTAGCCGTAGCAACCTTAGCACTTGGTGTAAAGTTTTCTACGTCTTTCTTCACAATACGTCCGTTTTCACCTGTTCCTTTCACCTCAGTAAGGTTAATACCTTTATCTTGTGCTATTTTCTTAGCCAAAGGAGAAGCAAATACGCGGTCGTTTGCATTAGCTACCGAAGTAGTAGCTGATGTGGCTGTTTCAGCCGGTTTGCTTTCAGCCTTAGGAGTTGCAGGAGCCGAAGTTGAAGCTCCGCCAGCTTTCACGGCTGCCAAAACTGCGTTTACATCAGTACCCGCAGGGCCTATAATCGCCAATAATGAATCTACTGCTGCGCTTTCTCCTTCTTTTAAACCTATATACAATAAAGTACCTGAATAAAATGATTCAAACTCCATTGTAGCCTTATCGGTTTCAATTTCAGCTAAGATATCACCTTCTTTTACAGTATCACCTACCTTTTTGAGCCAAGAAGCCACAGTACCTTCCGTCATTGTATCACTGAGTCGAGGCATTGTTACCACTTCTACTCCTGCTGGTATAGTAGCACCAGCAACAGGAGCCGTAGTTACCTCAGCAACAGGTTTTGCTTCTTCAGCTTTAGGAGCCGATGCTTGAGCTCCTCCAGCTATAAGTGCCGAAATATCTTCACCCTCTTTACCTATGATAGCCAATAAGGTATCTACTTTAGCACTTTCTCCTTCTTTTAAACCTATATACAATAAGGTTCCTGTATGGAATGATTCAAATTCCATCGTAGCTTTATCCGTCTCGATTTCTGCTAAGATATCGCCTTCATTTACTTTATCGCCTACTTTTTTAAGCCACTTTGCTACAACACCCTCTTCCATAGTGTCGCTCAAGCGTGGCATAGTAATAATTTCTGCCATTTATGTTGTTATATTTAATTAGTGTTTCCTTTTTTATTATAATCTACTGGGCAAGAAAGGGTAATTTTCTTGGTCGTAAACCACATCATACATAATATGTGTTTCTGGATAAGGTGATTCTTCTGCAAATTTCTCACACTCAGCCACACGTTCTTTCACACGTTCGTCGATAGCTTCTAACTCAGCATCGGTAGCATATTTCTTCTCTTTGATAACCGCAAGTACATTGGTGATTGGGTCTTGTTTTTTGTACTCTTCCACCTCTTCTTTAGTACGGTAATGTTGCGCATCCGACATTGAGTGTCCACGATAACGATAAGTACGAATGTCAAGCAAAGTGGGTCCTTCTCCACGGCGAGCGCGTTCTACTGCTTCATACACCGCTTCGGCTACTGTCTCAGGGTGCATACCATCTACCGGTTGGCAAGGCATTTGGTAACCCAACCCGAGTTTCCAAATATCCACGTGGTTAGCAGTTCTTTCCACCGATGTACCCATTGCGTAGTGATTGTTTTCTACAATAAAAACCACTGGCAATTTCCACAACATAGCCATATTCATTGTTTCGTGAAAAGCTCCTTGGCGCACCGCACCATCACCCATAAAGGTAAGTGTAACCGCCTCTCTATTGAAGTACTTATCGGCAAAAGCCAAACCAGCACCCAATGCAATCTGTCCTCCTACGATACCGTGACCACCATAGAAGTGATGTTCTTTCGAAAAGATGTGCATAGAGCCTCCTAAACCGTGAGAAGTACCTGTACCTTTACCGTACAATTCAGCCATAATACGTTTAGGGTCTACGCCCAAACCTATAGGGTGTACGTGGCAACGGTAAGAAGTAATCATTTTGTCTTTGGTAGGGTCAATAGCGTGCAAACAACCTGCAGCTACCGCTTCTTGACCGTTGTATAGGTGCAAGAACCCCCTTACTTTTTGTTGAATATAAACTGCAGCGAGTTTATCTTCAAATTTCCTCCAAAAAAGCATATCCTCGTACCATTTTAGGTACACTTCTTTATCAAATTTTTTCATTGGTTTTTGATGTATATAAAAGTCTATTAGTATTCTTACAATAGTATATTTTCTATTATGTTCCGCTATGAGTCTCTCTTAAATTGACTCTTCCTTCGTCTTTCCTTTATCTGCCCGTGCGGCTCGCACCGTCTTTTGTTCGTCTTTTGTTCGTCTTTTGTTCGTCTTTTGTTCGTCTTTTGTTCGTCTTTTGTTCGTCTTTTGTTCGTCTTTTGTTCGTCTTTCCTTTATCTGCTTGTGCGGCTCGCACTATCTGCCTGTGCGGCTCGCACTATCTGCCCGTGTGGCTCGCACTATCTGCCCGTGTGGCTCGCACCGTTATTAACTTGGTATTATTGGCATTTTTGACATTATGGTATTTAACTTTTCAGCTTTTACCTCTTAGCTTTCTGAGCAGTTTTAAATCACTTTCTAAAAATATTTGCAAAGGTGCAAAAAAAATATGACCTAACCAAAAAATATTCAAAAAAAATTTTATACCTTTGTCCCATTAATTCAAATTTTAAATGTAATGAAGATAAAATTAACTTCCGCACTTTTGTTATTGATAACGATTATTTCGTGCAAATCAACTACAAACAATCAAGGAGAGAGTACTGCTAATTATGAGGTAATTCCACTACCCGAAATGATTACCACTCCCCAAGCTGATGCCGATAAACCTTTCGTACTTACGGCTGATACCAAAATCACCTATCCAGAAGGTGATGCTTCTTTACAGCAGTACGCTGGATTCTTGCAAGAGTATATCAAAAAACAAGCAGGAATTGAAGTGAATATTGCTCCTAACCAAAACAATGAGACCAATACTATTGCCTTGTTGCAAAATTACCAAAACAACAACAAAGAGGCTTACCAAGTAGTGGTGAATGCAAAGAATATTACTGTAAATGGAGCTTCTAAAGCGGGTACTTTCTATGGAGTACAACTCTTGAGAAAATCCATTCCGGTACAAAAAGTAGGCAAAGTCATCTTCCCTGCCAAAGAAATAACCGATAAACCCTATTTCGCATATCGTGGTGCACATTTAGATAGTGCCCGTCACTTTTTTACTGCCGACTCTGTGCGCATTTATATCGATATGTTAGCACTCCACAATATCAATAAATTCCACTGGCATCTCACCGATGATCAAGGTTGGCGTTTTGAATCTAAAAAATACCCCGAACTTACTGTGGTAGGAAGCACTCGTAGCCAAACTATGGTAAACAAACAGTGGGACACCTTCGATGGTAAACCTCACGGAGGCTTCTATACTCAGCAAGAAATGAAAGACATTGTAAAATATGCCGCCGACCGCAACATTACCGTTATTCCTGAGATAGACCTCCCAGGTCATATGGTCGCTGCTTTGGCTACTTATCCACAATTAGGCTGTACAGGAGGCCCTTATAAAGTAAGAGAAACTTGGGGAGTAGCCGAAGATGTACTTTGTGCTGGCAACCCCGAAACTTATGATTTCATTAAAAATATATTAGAAGAAGTAACTGAAGTATTCCCTTCAGAATATATCCATATAGGAGGTGACGAATGTCCTAAAGATAGCTGGAAGAAATGTCCTAAATGCCAAGCTAAGATAAAAGAGTTAGGTATTAAAGGTGATGCTAAACACACAGCCGAAGAATACTTACAAAGTCACATAATTACATTCGCTGAAGATGTATTAGCTAAAAAAGGTCGCAAAATCATTGGTTGGGACGAAATCCTTGAAGGAGGTTTAGCTCCTAATGCTACTGTAATGTCTTGGAGAGGTATCGGGGGCGCTATAGAAGCAGCCAAGTCTAACCACGATGCTATTATGACCCCTGTTTCTTATTGCTACTTCGATTATTATCAAACAGATAAAACCGATAAAGAACCTCTTGCTATTGGTGGTTATGTACCGGTAGAACGTGTTTACTCTTTCAATCCTTACCCCGATGCACTTAATAAAGAGCAACAAAAACACATCTTAGGAGTACAAGCCAATGTTTGGACAGAGTATATCAAGACTTTCAAACACGTACAATATATGGTATTGCCTCGTTTTGCAGCCTTAGCCGAAGTACAATGGGAAGACCCTGCAAAACCTAAAGACTACAATCAGTTTTTACAACGCTTAATGCGCTTACTTCCTATCTACCAGTTAGAAGGTTATAACTATGCTAAACACATATTCGACCTTCGTGCCGAAGTAAAACCTGAGGTAGGTGATATACAAGTAACACTCTCTTGTTTACAAGATACACCTATCTATTACACTACCGATGGGAGTGAACCTACTAAAAGTTCTAACGTGTATAAAGAACCTTTAAAGCTCACCCAAGATACCCATCTAAAAGCTAAAGTATTCGGTCAAGAAACCGAAAGTAGCTTCGAACAACAGTTCCTTTTCAACAAAGCAACCGTACGTCCTATTGAATTCCTCAGTAAACCTAGTTACAACTATACTTTTGGGGGCGCTATTACCTTAGTTGATGGTAGAAAAGGGGGTACTAATTCACGCTCTGGAGAATGGTTAGGTTTTAGTGAAGCACCTTGTGAAGTGGTGATTACCCTAAAAGAAAATACTCCTGTAAAAGAAGTGCGCTTCAATGCTCTTATTGAAACAGGTGATTGGATTTACCCTCCAACCAGCTTTGAAGTATCGGGGTCTAAGGACGGTAAAAGTTATGATTTACTCGCTAAAGAAAACTATGCGCTTCCTAAGGAACCTCTCAAAGAAATAAAAACTTACTCTCTTTCTTTCCCTGAAAAAGAAGTAACCTATCTAAAAGTGAAGATAAATGGAGTAAACAAAATTCCTTCTTTCCATCAAGGAGCAGCTGGTAAACCTGGCTTCCTCTTCATCGATGAAATTCAAGTATTGTAATAGGCTTACATAACAATAAACAAAAAGCTATCTAATAGTTCTTATTAGATAGCTTTTTTATATCTCAATATGCGGGTATTTCTTCTTAAAAACCTCTATTTTCTGTCGTAATTGTATTTGAAACTGCTGATAACTCTCTGTTTTAGGGTTAAACGGACGATGTTGCAACCCTTTTTGTATGGCATCTACTTGTTTCATATCTGCCTGAGTAGTCTTATCTATATAGGTTTCTACTAAGCGTTCCCAAATATAGTCTATAGCCATTTCCGATGGGTGTACCATATCATTAGCATAAAAGCGGTAATCGCGAAGTTCATCTAAAAGCAACTCATAGGCTGGAAAATAAGTGCACACCCCCGATGAAAGTACCGAATAAAGTGCTACCAACAAATGTGCTTTGCTCACTTGGTTTTCTAAAAAACCATCTTTCAAGTGTCGTACAGGCGAAATAGTGAAAACACATTGCAAGTCCTTATTCACCTTCTTTAACAGTGCTATAATATGGGTAAGGCTCTCCCCTATCTCTTCTACTGATAATAGTCGTTTTGAGAAGTGTTGTTGAGGTACTTTATGACAATTTGCCACTATCTTATCAGTACTGTTATAGATGTATACCCAAGCTGTACCAAGAGTGATAAAACAGAAATCGGCTTTTTGTAGTGTGTTATAAAGTGCTGTTTGTTGTATATTGGCAAGATGAACAGCTTCCTCTAAATTCGGTTTGCTCATATCCGAATGAAAGTCGAAACTGTGCCAAAGTTCATTGTGCAAAAAGAAATCTTCAGCCTCATAAGGAGTGTGTTCTATTGCTCTGTTAAGCACATTTTCAATAGCTAAGGGGTGAAAGAGTATCCCAAAAGGGTTTACCGTAACAGGAATTTTATAATAACTAAACTTTTGTGCCATATTCACAGCAAAGCAAGAACCTATACTCAGTATCTGCGAGTGATAAGTAATCCTTTTAGTAGCCTCGTGTATAGGTACAATAGTTCTAAATTCCATAACGATAAAATAATTAAACGTTACTCCTTTCTAAATCCAACAGAAATTGCTTCCTCTCAATTCCACTAGCATAGCCTGTAAGTGTCCCGTCTGAACCTATAACACGATGACAAGGAATAACGATTGAAATACGGTTTTTCCCATTGGCATTAGCAACAGCTCTCACGCCTTTGGGATTCCCCACAGCCGTAGCCTGTTCTTTATACGATCGCACTTCCCCATACGGAATAGTTTGTAACACTTTCCATACTTCCTCTTGAAAAGAAGTCCCCACCAAAGCCAGCGGCAGACTAAACTCTTTACGCTCTTTGGCAAAGTACTCTCTCAATTGTTTCTCCAACTCCGATAACAACAAACTATCCTCAGCTACTTGTGTTGCCCCGTAATGCTTTACGAGTATTTCTTGGTCTTTAAGCCAGTTTTTACTATCAACAAAGTCAAGCATACAAATTGCCTCATCAGTAGCTATGGCAAGCATCTCACCTATGGGGGTGTTAATTCTCTTTTTGTATAGTTTCACCATTTTGTTCTTCTTCATTGATAGCTTCTGTGTTATTAGGGTCGTATTCCGTTTCTTCTAAATCTTTAGACTTTTTGCCTAAACCTATTTTAGGGTTTTCTTGTGTTCCCGTTACTTTTATAGGAATTCCAATAATCCCCAAGGGTGGCAAGCCCAAACGCATCTTAAAGTTCAATCTACCATCAAAGCTACTCTGCCCTTCTATACGTGGTCTAAAGCCTGAAACCTTAAACTTAAACCGCTCTACCGTGATAAGATTATTCTTTATACTACTCTTGATGTCAATAGTGGAAAGATTAGCATCTCTCAGTCCGTCTGTACCTGTTCTATCACTGATAACATTAAAAAGCTTAAACCCTTTTAGTTGAACGTTCTTCACCGATAGCACTCCTCCTCCTTTTATTGAAGGATAAATAGGTGACATCTCATCATCTAGCTTCCCTTCTACGGCGTAATCCAACGAAATAATACCTTTGGCATCTTTTGCCATTGCCACCATTTCTCTGAACATCTTCACTTCTTTGTAGGCTCTTTGCACGTCAAAGTCTTTAGCTTTAATCTTAAAACTAAAATTAGCGCGTTTAGGCGTTTCATCTGCGTATTTAGCATCTATTTGTGTAGAAACTCCTATAATATTAAAACTGACGTTTTGCAGAGCTAAGGTTCCTCTATTAAGCTGAGTATTACCTCTCAAATTATGAATAGTAAGCCCTTGTAAAGCTACATTTTTAAGATTGGCATTTAAATTAAAGTTAAAGAGTTTAGGTACAATCACCACCCCCTTTTCAGCTGGAGTATCATTAGTAACCGTTGCTTCCTTCGCTTCTTTTGTTTCTTGAGCAGGGGCAAAAGTATACATAAACTCATCTACATCAAGATAATTAGAGCTTACCGTAAAGTTTCCTTTCAGCACTTGGTTGTTTGATAGGAAGAAGTTAATAGCGTTGCTCATCCGTCCGTTCATCAAAAAGTCCGATTTCCCATAGGTAGCACGGAAGTCGGTAAAGTGCATATTGTCTTGATTGAAGTGAAAGACCCCTTGCTGAATGATAAACGGTTTAGGTAAGTATTCTGTAGTGGTTTTGATATTACGCAGTTCTATCACTCCCTTATTGTGCAAAAGATGATAACGCCCGTTAGTAGCATCGCTCTGAGTGCCTTGTAAGGTAAGGTCGGCTTTGGCATAACCTTCTAATTCCAAGCCTTTTTGTGAGAATACTTTATAAATTTTAGCTATGTCTAACTCTCCTTTGGCTTGTATATCATATCGGATATCGTCGAAATTCTCCATCGATAAATTCACCGTAAAAGGCTTTCCTTCAAACAAGAACGTCGCAGGAGACAGATTTACTGCCAAAGTTTTCATCGAGCCATCAGTGTTCTCAATATTCCCTTTGAAGTGAATATCAGTAACCGGATTGGGGTAGTAGGGCGTCTTTACATAACCATCGGAGAACTCCAAAAGCCCTTTCGTGATAGGGAACAATCGTTGTTCAGGAGCATAAGTACCCTTACTCTTCACGTTTGCCAAGAGCATTCCTTTCAGTTGGAAGTCCTTCATATCCATCAAGTGCATCACATTCTCCACATTGATGTTTGCTCTCACTTTAGCATCAATTACAGGAGGCTTTATCCCATCAAGACTTACAATGCCCGAGAAGTACTCCTTACCTATATCAAAGTAAACCGAATCGAGCTTTACTGCCACTTTATCTACGTTCAGCGAAGGCAATCTCGTTTCTATGTTCAAGTACACATTCTCAGCCGGAGCTGGTACTCCCTTATAGCCTACATAACCATCTCTTACCTTCATTTTTAAATAAATATCGGGACTTAAATTCTGTGAGGCTATATATTGCCCTTTCATCGAAAAGAACACATCGGTCTTTCCTTTAAGAGTGGCTTTCTTATGCCATTGTGTAAATTGGGGAGGCAAGGCAGTAAAGAAGTCGTCAAGATTGCTATCCTTAGATTCTATTTCCAAGTCAATGTCATATCCATTGCTCAAAAAATCCAACTTCCCTTTAAAATCCACAGGCAATCGGTTTATCTTTAAGTTGTTTTGCTGAAAGATAAAAGCTAGTGAATTAGTATTAATCTGGGTAATTAGCTCTGCGTTTACGTGTTTGTTCTTAAAGTAGGTTTCCCCTGCAAAAAGAAAATCCAATGATTGTATTTCTGCTTTGGTACGCAAATCGAAGATAGAAGCCTCTAAGCCTCCTTTTCCTAAGTAATTAAAACCATTGGCTTGAAGGTAAATCTCTGTCGATTTATCATCGTATATCAGTCGGGTATTTCTCAGCTCAATACGCTGTAAATTCACCCGTGTATCATCACTCTCCGAGGTGCTTTCTTCTCCCGATGATTTGTAAACGTTGTAATTAGCCTCGCCTTGTTTGTTTACTTTTATATGCACAAAAGCATTTTTAAGGTATATCTCCTCTATGTCTATCTTCTTAGAGAACAACAAATCCTTTACATCTATCCCCAAAGAAATTTGCTTTACTGCCACAAGCGTATCATTCTCATAGGGTTTAGAGCCCTTCATCAAGAAGTTATCAAGGTTAAGCGTAAGCGATGGGAAATGGGTAAAGAAAGATAACTTAGCTTTAGAAAAGTTGATTTCTCCGTTCAGATTATCATTAGCAAGCTTCTTAACTTTCTCAGTTACGTACTCAGGGTACACCATTGGAAAAATGATAATGAATGCCAATAGCAATGCTATCAGCACTCCCAATATCTTTAAGCTTTTGAGGATATACTTCTTCATCAAAACAATAAAAGCCTAATCCGTTTAATCTATAAAACTCTGTAGTGCCAATTCATAGCTCTTCAAGCCAAAACCTCCTATTACACCCTTCACCACCGGCGATAAAAACGACTGATGCCTAAACGTTTCACGCGTAAAAGTATTAGAAATGTGCACTTCTACTACGGGCGTTGTAATGGCTGCCACCGCATCGGCAAGGGCTATGGAAGTATGTGTATAGGCTCCTGCATTCAGTATAATGCCATCATACTCAAAACCTATATGATGTAACTTGTCGATCAGTGCTCCCTCGTAATTACTCTGGAAATAATACAATTCAATATCTGTATATTTCCTATGCAGTTCTTTCAGGTAATCCTCAAAGGTCTGATTGCCATAAACCGAAGGCTCTCGAATGCCCAACAGGTTCAAGTTCGGTCCATTGATAATGATGATTTTCTTCATATCTACGTTATTCTTCTATTTTAATACGCCCTATCCCTTTCACACTTTTCTTAAATACAGGCGGATTTCCTTTCACAGTAATGCCTCCTGCTCCTGCGATAGAAGCATCTACCTCTTGTGTTACATAAGCCGATATACCTCCTGCTCCCGCTATGCGCAAAGTAGCTTTTTCAGCTTTAAGCTCATCAGCATCTACATCGCCAGCTCCTTTCACGTATATACTTAGGGTTTTGGTTTCTCCTGCAATGTCTATACCTCCTGCTCCAGCCACTTGTAAATCAAGTGAAGTAGCCGTTACCGATGCTTCAAGGTCTCCACTACCCTCTAATTTTACTAACAAAGAACCCACTTGCAACTTCTTTTCTGTAGATATATCCACAGCTCCTTTCCCTACTACTCTCTTTAAACGTGTGTCGATAGGTACGTACACAGTAATAGAGGTTTTGAGTGAGTATTTCCTATCAATGCTTATATAAAGCACATTGTTGGAGACTTTGGTCTCTAAATACGAAAGTACCTCTTTCTGTCCTTTCACTTTTATTTTGCCTACCTCTCCTTCTGTAAGCACAAGGTTATAAGCTCCCGAAACTTCTATAGCGTCATAATTCGCTACTTTTCTGTTTTCGGTGATAACTTCTTTGTCTTTTTCTGTCTTCTTTTGGCTGTATCCTATGCCTACAACTAATGTTACAAGGATAAATGTAATAAATCTTTTCATATATTTCATCTGTTTTAATTATTTCTCTTCTGTTAAGTCACTTAGTATAGCTTCTGTTTTCGCTATAATCTCTTCAATCGTAATAGTCTCTATGGCTTTCTCATAACCTTTTGGGTATTTCTTCCCATATACCGAAGTAGGAATGAGTGGATACCGCTCTCTATCTGCCAAAAGAGCATTCTCCTTAGGCTGTAAATAAGGATAAAACCCCGCATAAGGGTGCGTCACTCCCCATAAAGTAAGCGTCGGAACTCCATACATCGCCGATAGGTGCGCATTCCCACTGTCCATTGCTATCATTATATCTAAGTGCGAAATGAGCTCCAACTCTTGTTTAAACGAGAGCTTCCCTACCATATTTTCAGCATTAGGTAAGTTTATTTTGCTCACCTGCTCTTCCTCTTCTTTTCCTCCTCCAAAGATGTAAATCTTGCCACTGTCATACCGTTGAGAAAGTGCCGTTATCACCTCGCACATCTTTTCAAATGGATACTGTTTACCTATGTACGACGCAAACGGAGCAACCCCTATACGCACTCCTTCACACAGCAATTTCTGTACCGTTTCACTCGGTTCTTCTGGCGGTAAAATATATGGTTCACTTAGGTCAATCGGGAAACCCAAAGAAGCAAACACATCAGCATACCGCTCATACGAAGGCTTTAAAGGCTCAAAAACTTTACACTTATAGCTGGTAAGTGCTCTCTTTTCTCTACGCCCTTTGTCTATTTGCTTGAAAGGTATTTTGCTACCCTTAAAATAGAATTTCAGTACATTAGTGCGCAACACATTGTGAATGTCTGCCACACCGTCAATTCCCTTCGCCATCAATTCCTTATACAGTTTGTACAGCCCCGATAAACCACTGTGTTTTCCATTAATTTCAGGAGTGAATACCTCCAAGTTAGGAATATGTGAAAACATCGGTGCAAATAACGGTCGCGTGAGATAAGTGATTTTTACATCGGGATATTGCTCCGAAAAAGCTGTTACAACCGGCACACTGATGGCTACATCTCCCATCGCCGACATTCTAAAAATAGCTAAATGTTCCATTTTGTTTTGGTATTTAAAGTTTTATTAGTACCTTTGGCTTCTCAATAGAAAGGATACCTTTGATAAAGTTGTTTTTGCTAATTCATTTAGTGAAAACAGAATATTATTCTATCTTATCTTCGATTTATAGATAGGTAAGGTTCGAAATTGGTTCATTATGCCTTCGTCTATCTTCCAAGGTTCGTATAAGGTTTGTATAAGGTACCTATAAGATAGTATATTTTTCTGTATAGTATTCCCCTTCACTCTTGCCTTATAATTGAGATTGAAAATTGTTAATGGATATGCAAATGTAGTAAAAATTTATAATATGAGACACTTATTTTTAGTTTTTTTTATTGTACAGTCCGCTTTCGCTCAAAATAATACCGCTTTCGATTGCTCCAGAAGCCTTAGAATCGACTTTAATCTATTAGCCAATGCCCAGCGTATAGAGGTAATTTTTCAACAGCTCAAAAGTGAACCTCATTGGGGAGGCTCGCACACTCACCTTGTTTTTCCGAACTTAGGAAACCTGCGCCTTCAACTGTTCGACGGCGAAACTCTTGTCTTCTCAAAAGGCTTCAACTCACTCGCCGATGAGTGGATGGAAATCGAAGAAGCCAAGACTGAAAAACGACTCTTTTATCACGCTATGCAAATTCCTTTTCCTAAAAAGAAACTGTCTCTGCACATCGATAAACGAAACCGTGAAGGTGTTTTCGAAACGATTGCTTCTCGTGAGATTGACCCTAACGACTATTTTATAAAAGAAGAAAAAAACGTTGCCTTCCCTGTGAAGAAAATACTGTATAATGGTGAGGCTTTCAAAAAAGTAGATATAGCCATCTTAGCAGAAGGATACACCCAAGCCGAAACCGAGAAATTCTATGCCGATGCGCAACGTATGACCGATTATATGTTCACCATTTCCCCTTTCGATAAGCTCAAAAACAATTTCAATGTATATGCCATAGCCGTACCTTCTCAAGAAAGTGGCACCGATGTACCTGGAAAGAACATTTTTAAAAACACTGCATTTAACTCTTCCTTCTACACTTTCAATCAAGAACGCTACCTCACCACCAACAGTATTTGTGAAATAGCCGATGCTGCCTCAGTAGTCCCTTACGACCAACTCTATATCTTAGTAAATACTGAAACTTATGGTGGCGGTGGTTTCTACAATCACCTAAATTTAGGCACTGCTGATAACAACCTTTCTGAAAAGGTATACATACACGAGTTCGGACACGGTTTTGTAGGTCTCGCCGATGAATATTACTACGATTGGGATCCCACTTTTCAAGAGATGTACAATACTAAAATTGAACCTTGGGAAGAAAACATTACCTCATTGGTGAATTTTGAGAGCAAATGGAAGGATATGGTAAAAAAGAAGACTCCTATCCCTACTCCTCGCACTCCTAAATATAAAGATGTTGTAGGTGCTTTCGAAGGAGGAGGTTACACCAGTAAAGGCATTTACAGTCCTGCACAAGACTGCCGTATGAAATCTAACGAACCAAAAGGCTTCTGCCCCGTGTGTGAACGTGCTATTCGCAAAATAGTAGACTTTTACACAAAATAAAGAGGAAGCCATAAAACACCCTCTCAACGCTCACCTCGTGATATAGATATACAAATAAAAAATACGCACTAAGAAAATCTTAGTGCGTATTTTTCTTTTATGCGTCGCTACACTTTGCCAAAGTTTTTGCCTGTGTGGCTCGCACCTTTGGCAAAGTTGATTACCTCAATAATCAATTTCTTTTAGTTATATTGTAGGGGCGATTGGCAAATCGTCCTCACAAAACAAAACTTTTTGTACAGGCTTCTTTTCCTTTTATTGAGCTCTTTTAATAAATATTATATGTTTTGTTCTTCTCTGTTCTGAACGTTATCACTTTATCTTTATTACTTCCTTTTACAATCACCTTTCCTTTACTATAAACATTCTTATTGGCAGGTAATAACACACTGCATTCTCCTCCATTTAATGAAGTAATTTCAGCTTTCTCCAATTTGAATTGTTGCCATTCAAAATTTACTTCAAAACCATTGCGAGCTCTCATACCTTTCATAACGCCGTTTTCCCAATCGGGGTGAGAAGGAAGAGCAGGTAAAAAGCGAATAACATTACCCTTCCCGTGACTCTGTAAGAGCATTTCAGCTATGCCCGCTGTACCTCCAAAGTTCCCATCTATTTGAAACGGAGGGTGTGCACAAAACAAATTAGGATAAGTGCCTCCTCCTTGTCCGTCAGTTATATTAGGGTTTACAGGGTGTAATAATTGGCGCAACAAAAGTAATGCGTGATTGCCGTCTTGTAGTCGTGCCCAAAAGTTTATCTTCCACGCACGTGACCACCCCGTGCCTGCATCACCGCGTATTTCTAATGTCTTTTTAGCGGCTTTGGCTAAATCTGGTGTATCCCAAGGAGTAATCTCATCATATGGGTATAAGCCGTAAAGATGAGAAACGTGCCTATGTTGTGGTTCAGCATCTTCCCAATCGTCAAGCCATTCGTTAAGGTCTCCTTTTTTACCTATGCGATTAGGAACTGTATTTCTGCTGATACGTTCCCACTCTGTGCGTTTCTTACTGTCTAAACCTAATATCTTAGCAGCATCACTTGTATTAGTAAATAGTTCTCGCACTATTTGCATATCCATAGTAGGAGCCACACAAGTAGTTCCTATTTGTTTTTTACCGTCTTTCAGTTCTGGTAATACATAAGCATTTTCAGGAGAGTTTGAAGGGGCTGTTACCCAATAACCCGTTTTGGGGTCTTTAATAAGCAGACTCTCAAAGAAGGTTGTAGCTTCTTTAAGCACAGGGTAATATTCTCTTAGGAAGTTAATATCTTTAGTGAAGAGATAATGTTGCCAAATATGTTCGCATAACCAAGCGCCTCCCGTAAGAGTAGAACCCCACGTCGCCGATTCACCTGGCGAAGTATAAAACCAAGGATTGCTAATAACGTGAGCCACCCATCCATTAGCATTGTAATAGGCTTTCGCTGTTTTGCTTCCATTGGGTACTAAGTTTTTAGTAAACCTTTGTAAAGGTTCGGTAAGCTGCGACAAATTGGTAGGCTCAGCAAGCCAATAATTCATCTGTATATTGATGTTTAAATGGTAATCGCCATTCCAAGGTGTTTGATACTCTTCAGCCCATAAACCTTGCAAATTGGCAGGCAAAAGCCCTTCACGTGAAGAGGAAATAAGCAAATAGCGTCCAAAGTTATAATACAAAATAGGTAATAAAGCATCTTGCTCACCTTTATAAAAGCGTTCCAATCGCTCAAAAGTAGTAAGACCTTCCGTATTGGCATTCGCTTTTCCATACCAGCGATTGCGGTTAAACAATCCCTGAAAAACAATACTACTCTCAGCTTTCGCTTTATCAAAACTCATAGGGGCTTTTTGCAAGTACTCATTAGCTTTTTTAGTTACTGAAATATCCAAAAGCCCTCCCTTATTAAAGTTATAATTAGTTACAGCACTTATCCTCAAAGTAATTTCTTTTGCCGACCGTATAGCTATAGCTTTATGAGTACTCTCTATCTTTCCATCAGTTTGTACATCAACTACCGATGCAAAGCG
Organism: Capnocytophaga sp. oral taxon 864; assembly: GCF_002998835.1. Lineage (NCBI taxonomy): Bacteria > Pseudomonadati > Bacteroidota > Flavobacteriia > Flavobacteriales > Flavobacteriaceae > Capnocytophaga > Capnocytophaga sp. oral taxon 864. Next base: position 128,826 of record NZ_CP027232.1, on the reverse strand, counting down.
CATTCCTTCTTTACCACCGTTGGGTAACACACCATTAAGACTGATTTTATTATTCTGATAGGTAATCGTAGCATTCTCTTTGCGGAAGAGTGAAATATCTAAATTAAGCGGTGAGGTAGCTTTTATTTTCACCCATATCACATCGTTTTTAAAATCAGCAAAAGCTGTTTGTTCTATTGAGTTATTATCTCGTTTAAACGAAGTAACAGCTGTAGCTTCATCAAGGCGTAATACTCGCTTGTAATCTTGAATCGGTGACGTGGTTTTCCAATCTAAAAGCAGTTCTGCCAATACTTGATAACAACCATAGCTACAGTTAGCACCTTGTCCCAAACAAGAGCCTTTCCCTTTGGCTACAAAATGCTGTTGTAAGAGTGCTTGTGCTTCTAAGTTTTTCCCTTGTAAAAGTAATTTCTGAATTTCTTTCAGATAGTTGTGTGCATTAGTGTCATCAGCTTCTTGTGTCCCTCCTGACCACAACGAGATTTCATTGAGTACAATTCTATCTACATCAGTCTTTCCAAAGAGCATTGCTCCTAAACGCCCATTTCCAATAGGGATACTTTCAGTAAAATGATTTGCTGGTTTGTGAAACACTACTGATACATCTTGAGGTTGTGCTTTGAGTAGCGTTCCTAAAAATAATAACATAATTAATAAGTTGGTTCTCATAAGATTGGTATATTTTTTATTAAGATGTCGCAAAAGTACAAAACAAGTAGTGTACTTCCAAATATTATTCAAAAAAAAAACAGCTCCATACTATTTATGGAACTGTTTTTATTTTTTATATTAAGAAACTGCTATTTCAATAATAAATTTGCTGAACCTACTTCGTTGAGGCGGTCATCATAAACAGTTACTTTATAAGTGCCTTTATCAAACTCTTTTCCTGTTCTGCTGATAAAATCACACACATCCACATTCTTATTGTCGTAGATGAAGTGAGTAGCTGTACTATAATTCACTGTGTTTTCTCCTTCTGAGGTAGAGTCGTTAGCTCCTAAGGTAACTCCCGATGGTGAAACTACTTTCACATAGAAGTATCTTGAGCCTGATTTTGCTATTCTGTTAGCTCCTACAGTAAAGCAAACTCTTAATTTCTCAGCTGCACGACCTCTTTCGGTAATTTTGTTCTTAGTGCCTTTTACAGCTTCTATTGTAAGTTTGCTAATTTGAAGTGCAGAACCGGCTTCTACCACTTTCTTTAAGCTATTGGCTTGGCGAGCAAGTGAATCGGCTTTAGCACTTGTGTCGTCTAATTTTACTGACACACTGTCTAAATCCTTTCTGATAGCAGTGTTGGCACGTGCCAATGAGTCGTTCTTTCTGATTAAGAAATCGCGCTCTTTGGCAAGAGCAAACGCTTGGTTTTTAAAACGAGCCAATGCCGAAACATTAAGTTTCATATTCTGCAATGAGTCGATGTACTTGCCAATCTTGTCACGCGCATCAAGCAAATCCTGATTCACGTTTTTGTTATCGTCCACTACTTTGTCGTAGCTTCCTTTCAAAGCGTTCAAATCTTTAAGCACTTGCTCTTTCTGAGAGTTAAGATCTGCTTCCGTTGCCTCTTTGTTTTTGTTAAGAGAATAGGTATAATAACCTAAACCTCCTGCTACCAAAGCCAAAATAGCAATTAAAATTTTCGATAAAACACCACCTCTCGGTCTGTCATCATCATTGGGGTATGAAGGATACGATTGCCCTCCATCTGTTCCATTGGACGCTGAGTCCATAAAAATAGGTTTGTCGTAATTATTACTCATAACTTATGATTTTTACTCCGCAAATGTAGGTAAAAAAATATATAACAAGCAAATTTTTATATTTTTTTTAACACTATTAAAAAAAGAAATAGTACTTTTGCAACCGTTTTTTAAGTACAAAATTATTATGTTAATACGTTATTTTGCAATCGTTTTCGGCTGTTTAGGCTTAGGAGAACTCATCGTTGCTCTCACACACATTCCTTTTCCTTCAAGTATCATAGGAATGCTCTTTCTCACCCTATTTTTAGAGCTTGGTTGGGTGAAATTACAGTCTATAAAAGCTCTTTCAGATTTATTAATTTCTAATTTAGGATTGTTTTTCGTACCCCCAAGTATTGGCATTATGGCATACTTTAAACAGATAGGTGAAAACTTCTTAGCTATCTTCCTTTCTATTATCATCAGTACCGTAGTAGTGATTGTTATAACTGGTCACGTATATCAATTCTTCCGTAAAAATTTAAAATAATGAAACCTTTTGTAGAAAACGAAGCCTTCCTTTTGGCTATTACTTTTATCCTCTATTACGGGGTGTTACTTTTTCAACGCAAATATAATTCGGTTTTTTTAAATCCCGTATTAATCACTGTTTTAGTGCTTATTTCTTATCTAATAATCTTTGGTATTTCTCCTCAAAAATATGAAGAAGCCGGTAAGTATATCGATTTTTGGCTCAAACCCTCTATTGTAGCCTTGGGGGTACCTCTCTATTTACAGCTCTCTAAGATAAGAAAACAGCTGATACCCTTAGTGCTCTCTCAGTTTGTAGGTAGTTTAGTAGGGGTACTTACAGTTTGTTTGGTAGCCAAATGGTTAGGGCTCGAAGACGATATCGCCATTTCATTAGCCCCTAAATCGGTTACTACCCCCATTGCGTTGGAAGTATCGCGTATGCTCAATGGCATTGAACCTATTACAGTAATGGCGGTAATGACCACTGGTTTCTTAGGGAATCTTTTTGGTATTACCTTCCTGAATTGGTTTCGCATCAAAAGCCCTATGGCTAAAGGTATTTCATTAGGTACTGCTTCTCACGCTTTGGGTATTATGGCGGCGTTCAACCTAAGTGAAAAATATGCGGTATATGCTAGTTTAGGAATGATTTTTAACGGCATCTTTACCGCTGTATTAGCACCCCCAGTAGTACATTTGCTTTTTTAAGTAACTTATCACATCTCATTAGCATATTACAAAATTTTTCTTTTACAGGTATCTTGCTAATTCAAAAAAAAGTACTACCTTTGCCCCCGATTTGGAGTAACCTCTGGCGAGAGTCGTGAATGTTGCCCATTGATAACATAATTATTTATATTTTTTATGGAACCATTATTAAAGTACGTACAAGACAACTTTATCGAAAAAAAAGACTTCCCCGATTTCTCTGCTGGTGATACTATCACTGTGTATTACGAGATTAAAGAGGGTGATAAAAAACGTACTCAGTTTTTTAAAGGCGTTGTTATTCAACGCAAAGGTCACGGCGTAACCGCTACTTTTACTATTCGTAAAATGTCAGGAACCGTAGGTGTAGAACGTATCTTCCCTATCAATATGCCTGCCCTTCAAAAAATTGAAGTAAACAAAAAAGGTAAAGTAAGACGTGCTCGCATTTACTATTTTAGAGGACTTACTGGTAAAAAAGCCCGTATTAAAGAAGTTCGCTAATCAGTTAAACAAACTTATAAAAGCAAAGAGTAAGACCTTCCTTCCTCTTTGCTTTTTTCTTTTCTAATACCTAATCCATAACTAACACCTAAACATTTGTACGCAATACTCGACATAGAAACCACAGGAGGTAAATACAACGAAGAGGGCATTACCGATATCGCCATCTATCAGTTCAACGGGCACGAAATAACCGACCAGTTCATATCATTGATAAACCCCGAACGCCCCATTCAAGAGTTCGTTACGAAACTTACAGGCATCAACAACAAAATGTTGCGCAATGCTCCTAAATTCTATGAGGTTGCCAAACGCATTGTCGAAATTACCACCGATTGCATTATCGTAGGTCATAATGCCGCCTTCGATTATCGCATCTTGCAAACTGAATTTCGCCGCTTAGGATACGACTTTGTCCGTACAACGCTCTGCACCGTAGAACTCTCCGAGCAACTCATTCCCAATAAAGAATCATATAGTTTAGGTAAGTTAGTGCGCTCCTTAGGTATTCCTGTAAGCGACCGGCATCGCGCCTCTGGTGATGCCTTGGCTACCCTAAAACTCTTTAAATACCTACTCGAAAAGGACACCAAAAAGGATATCATTACTACCTCTGTCAAGCAAGATATTCGTTTAGAAATGGCTTCTCGTCATCTGAAAATACTCGACACTCTCCCTGAAACATTAGGGATTTTTTATATGCATAACGAAGAAGGTAAGGTCATTTACATCGGGAAACACAAAAATATCAAACAACAAGTAAACAGGCTCTTCACTTCTCCGTCCAAACGCGATAGATACTTGCAACGTCATACTTATCGAGTTACTTATCAAGAAACAGGCAATGAACTCATTGCTGCTTTAAAAAGGTTAGAAGAAATACACCTCAACCTCCCAAAATGTAATAGGCGAAATCCTGAAAAAGAAATAAATATCACTTATGCACTCACTTCTCACTTTAATACTAAGGGATATCTTTGTTTTTCAATAGAATTATTATCCACTCAAAACGAAATTATCACTACTTTTGAAACCAAAGAACAAGCCCAGCACTTTTTAAATCAAATCACTGAAGAGTACCATTTAAACGAAGTAGATTTCAATAACGAAACCGTTGAGGAGTATAACTCGCGCGCCTCTGAGGTGCTTTCAAAATATGGACTTGTGCACCGAAACGTAGCTATTGTAGATAAAGGTAGAGTAATAGGCGAGAAAAGCATTATTTTAGTAGTCGATGGCAATATTCAAGGCTATGCCTTCTTTAATCTGAATTTCCAGCTTACTCAATTAGAGATGTTACAAAACCTCATCACTCCTTTACCCAATTCATTAACAAACCGTCACCTTTTGCACGCTTACTTGCGACGAAAACCAAAAGTAAAAGTGCTAAATCTAAGCGAACAAAAACCTTATCATAATGAATAAACGAATTTTTATTACGCTTTTAGGAGCCTTTGCCCTTTTAGCTGGTTGCAACCAAACAGATAGCAATGCAAATGTTACAGCGATGAAAGAAGAAGCTGAGAAGATTTCAAAACTCACCGATTCTATCAAGAAACTCGATGAACAACGCGTCGAAGCACTTAACTTCAGTCTCGAAACAAACGAATTAGCACAACAGTATTTCGAAGATTTGAAAATTGACAATCCTTCACAAATTGTTGTCAATGCTTTAATGGAGATGAACGTAAAGGATACTAAAAACCCTTACATCAAATCTAAAAGCAATGGGAAGTTCTTGTTTAATAAAATACGAATACTGAATGAAAAATGGGTGATTTGTGAATTTACTGATGGTGAATTGTGGGGTGACCTACTTTTGGAATACCATATCGACGGGAATCTAAACCCCACCTTCAAACCACTAGGTGAGGTCATCCACCCTAAATAAATCCGAAGCTATACCATCTGAGAGGAATCTGCCTTTGCGCGTTACTTTCAGATGGTTTTCTTCTATAACTAAAAGCTCATCGGCAAGGTACTTCTGTGCTTGTTGTAACAAATATTGGCGGTAACCTTCCCCAAATACTGTTCTCACTTCTTCCAAATCAATCCCTACCATCGTGCGTATACGCGTGATGATGAGTTCGTTATATCGGTTATTAAGGGTAAGTTCTTCTTTTTCCTGTGGCAAAATCCCCTGCTGTATTTGTTGTATATACTTAATGTTATGAGCGATATTCCAACTACGCTCCTTCCCGTTAAAACTGTGGGCTGAAGGACCTATTCCCATATAGGGCTTGCCAAACCAATAAGCAGTGTTATTTCTGCTAAAATACCCTTCTTTGCCAAAGTTTGAAAACTCGTATTGTATAAAACCCTCTGCTTCCAGAGTATCTATCAACATTTGAAAGTGAGTGTAAGCCTGCTCATCGCTTATTGGCGCTATTTTACCCGTAGCAATAAACTTGTGCAAAGCTGTTTTTTCTTCTACCGTAAGCGCATAGGCTGAGATATGCGGAATATCGAAAGACAGTGCCTTATCAATATTCTCCTGCCAGCGTTCCTCACTCATTTGGGGAATGCCGTAAATCAAATCAATCGTGATATTATTAAAATACTGTGGAGCTATCTGTAATAAAGTCTCTACTTGGCTTACCGTATGCACTCTGTTCATCAATCGCAAGTCCTCTTCAAAAAACGACTGCACTCCTAAACTGAGCCTATTGATACCCAAAGAGCATAATTGTTCCAAAAATTGCTCGGGAGAAGTAGCTCTAAAAAAGTCATCAGGATTAGCTTCTAAGGTAATTTCAGCTGTGGTATTTACCTTGTAATGTGTGAAGATAGTGCGAAAAAGTTGTTGTAATTCGTCATACGAAAGGATACTGGGCGTCCCTCCTCCTAAGTAGATAGTCTGTAACTCACTACCTACGGCTTCCCCTTTGCGCAAAATGAGTTCCTCACAAAGGGCATTTACCATTTCTCCTTTTCTTTTCAGAGTAGTCGAAAAATGGAAATCACAATAATAACAAGCACGCCTACAAAAGGGAATATGAATGTATAAGCTATACAAAATGAAGTATTTTTTAACCTATACGGTCTTGATTTTGTTTTACAAAAGCGTCCCAACCACTATAACTTTGTTGTTTTTGCGACTTGCCACCGTTAAAAAAGTGACAAACAGCCACCGCCAGACCGTCGGTTGCGTCAAAGTGTTTGGGGAGTTCTTTTATATTCAGAAGTTGTTGAAGCATTTTGGCTACTTGTTCCTTGGAGGCACTACCATTACCCGTAATAGCCATTTTCACCTTTTTAGGTTCGTATTCAGTAATAGGAATTTCACGCGATAGCCCCGCTGCCATCGCCACTCCCTGCGCTCTTCCGAGTTTCAACATCGATTGTACATTCTTGCCAAAGAAAGGCGCCTCAATAGCCAATTCATCAGGCTTATAGGTATCTATCAGCTCCAAAGTGCGATTAAAAATCACACTTAGTTTTAAGTAGTGATTGCTGTATTTACTAAGTTGAAGCTCATTCAGCTGTAAGAGCTTCATAGTATCTCTTTCCACCTGAATAAGCCCAAACCCCATAATAGTAGTGCCTGGGTCGATACCTAAAATAATGCGTTCCAAAAGCTACGACTAATTATTTAACGTTAATTTCAATAGGCAAATTAAATTGCGTACTCACGTTCAGTCCGTTCTTGGTAGCTGGTACGATAGCATCTTGCTCTGAGAGCGCCGATAAATTAGCGCGTAATGAGTCTTCAAAGGTTTCACTATCAGTACTTAGTAATTCTTTTGTCTTATCATTGGCTTCTATACCTATAAGCACTATTTTACCTGTATTATCCACTTTTATATTCAGTAATACACGGTCGGTAACAGGCTCTGTTACTTCATAAGGGGCTTTTTTCAAACGCTCTTGAAAAAGGGTTGTAAAAGTCCTCTCAAAACATTCTTTCTGTCCTATCTTCGTCGTTGCTGTATCACATACCCCTCTAAAAATAGGATAAGAGTCTACGTCTTCCTTCACTATTTCCGAGAATTTTATTTCAGCTATCGAGTCCAACTTATGTTGCAATTTTGCTTCTTTCTGCTCAGGAGTGAGTTGGTTACCATTGTCGTTACACGCTACAAGTGCCAATGATAAGGCTAAAAAACAAAAGTAAAATTTCATAATTAAATGTTTAATAAGTGTTTTTACGGCTCAAAAGTATTACAAAAAATTGATTTACAAAAATAAATAACACTTTTTCTTCGTAAAAATATTCCCTTCTAATCTTCTTTTTTGTTAAACCTCTTATATAACAATCTGATTATAAGCGTAATACATTCCTTCCTTTGCCTACAACAAAATTTCCGTACTTTCGTAAGGTTCTTGCCCTTTTAGGAAGATTCTAGCCGTCAAATCGCCTTTAAGGCTAACCTTCTCATCTTCCACACGTAGCCAACTACCTTCGCGCAAACCTATCACAGGAGTATCGTTAAAAACGTGGAATTCCTTAATTCGCGTTTCGCGAGTTTCTCCCTTGTGTTTACTTTGGGGGTCTGGGTCAAGGTAATGAGGGTTGATATTAAAAGGAACAAGCCCTAAGGTTTTAAACGAAGGCGGGTAAACAATAGGCATATCATTAGTAGTCTGCATTGTCTGTCCAGCGATATTACTCCCTGCGCTTGTTCCCATATAAAGCGTCCCATTTTCTACTGCTTCACGCAATACGTCCATCACTTCCAATCCGTACAACTGATTCACCAGCACGAAGGTATTACCTCCGCCTGTAAAAATCGCTTTTGCCTGCCTAATAGCCTTTTTAGGGTCAGCGAATGTGTGTAAGCCCACTATCCTCTTCCCTACCCTATTGAAAAACTGTTGCGCAATCTGAGTATATTCATCGTGCGTAATACCACTGGGGCGTGCATAAGGCACAAACAATATTTCGTCAATTCCTGTAAAGAAATCAATCAATTCATCTTGTAAATAAGAAAGATAAGTACCCCCATATACAGTAGAAGTACTCGCTAATAATATTCTTTTCATCACTGTTTTATTTAGTTATAACACGCAAAGATAATAAAAAATCAAATAGCTTGTATCCCTTCCTCTTTTATTCTACCTTTACTTTTCCCTCGCCACATTCCCCCTCTCTGAGGTAGCCAGCAATAGCTGGGTATGTGCACCGCGAGAGTGGAGTATGTGAGAAGGGGGAGTTTTCTTCCACTTTTGCGTCACCACACTTCCCCTTTGAAGGGGGTTAGGGGGATGTTATCTCCTAGTGCCTATGGCCTAAGGCCTAGTGCCTCTTCTCTTTTCTTTCGCCTCGAAACCCCGTTTTTAACATTTTTAGCCTTATTGTATTACACTATTAATCAATTATTTATATACCCTTTCTATACCAATCGTCCAAGATTCGTATAAGCTTCCTATAAGCTCTCTATAAGCTAACACCACCCTCCTTACACCCTTTTTTCATCAAAAACTCTCTCTTTCCTCTTCCGAACTCCTCCGATATCTTCCGAAAGCTCAGCTGTATCACTTTTAGGGGTACACACTTTGCCAAAGTTTTTGCCTGTGCGGCTCGCACCTTTGGCAAAGTTGAATAAACTGATAATATTTTCTCATTTCCTAATTCCCTCATTTCCTAATTCCCTCATTTCCTAATTCCCTCATTTCCTAATTCCCTCATTTCCTAATTCCCTCATTTCCTAATTCCCTCATTTCCTAATTCCCTCATTTCCTAATTCCCTCATTTTCTAATTTCCACTGGCAAAGTTAATTATCGGTATTTCTGGCATTTTTAGTATTATTGGCATTAAATACACTTTTTTACCTTTTCCTTTTTTCTTTCCAACTTTTTTCGTACCTTTGCACTCAATCTGAAAACTGTTCTCTAAACTATATAGTCAAAGTAAAGAAACTCAATGAAAACAGAACAAGAATTAACCGAATTTTACGAGCGCTTAAAGAATGAACTCATCGAGACTTCGCTCTTCCCCACTCGTTATCTCTATAAATTCGTAATACCTACTGATGAAGCCAAACTCAATCAGCTCAAAGAGGTATTTAAAAATACCAATGCCGAAATCACCACACGCCCATCGTCTAACGATAAGTACACAGGTGTTTCGGTAAGCCTTACCGTTAAAAACCCCGATGAGGTAATTGCCTATTACAAAGAAGCAGGTAAAGTAAAAGGAATATTATCATTATGACGACCTTAGAATATAACACCGAACGCCCTCACTTAATCATCCCTGAATACGGGCGACACATTCAAAAAATGATAGAAAAAGCGGTACTCCTTAAAGACCGCGATACACGTAATAAAACGGCTCGAAGTATCGTCGCCGTAATGGGAAACTTATTCCCTCACTTGCGCGACGTCCCTGATTTTCAACATAAACTTTGGGACCAGCTCTTTATAATGTCCGATTTTCAGTTAGACGTCGATTCTCCTTATGAAAAACCCACGCCTTCCACACTTCATAAACATCCCGAAAGACTTAGATACCCTCAAGCACATCCCCGCTACCGCTTCTACGGCAACGTAATTATTCGTATGATAAACACTTGCGTAAATTGGGAAAAAGGCGACCTACGTGAAGCTTTAGAGTATTCTATCGCTAACCATATGAAGAAATGCTTCCTCACTTGGAATAAGGAAAGCGTAGACGATAGCGTGGTTTTTGAACATCTATACGAACTGAGTAACGGGCAAATTGATTTGAGAAAGGCTAACGAAGACCTTACTAATAGTCGTGACCTTATCCGCACGAAGCAAAATCTAACTAAACGCACTCCTCAACCGCAACCTCAGCAAGCTAAAAGAATATTCTCAACAAATAAAAAAAATAACAATGGGCGTTTTTAAAATAGAAGGTGGACATACCCTCAAAGGAAGTATCACACCACAAGGAGCTAAAAACGAAGCACTACAAGTGCTTTGTGCAGTTTTACTCACCGACCAAAAAGTTACCATTCACAACATTCCCGATATTCAAGATGTGAATAAACTGATTTCTTTGCTCGAGAATTTAGGAGTCAAAATCCAAAAGCTCGGGAAAGGTACTTATAGCTTTCAAGCCGACGATATCAATATAGACTATTTAAAGTCTGAGTCTTTTCATACCGAAGGGCAAGCCCTGCGAGGTTCTATTATGATAGTAGGTCCTCTGCTCACGCGTTTTGGAGTAGGCTATATTCCTAAACCGGGAGGTGATAAAATAGGTCGCCGTCGCCTCGACACCCACTTCGATGGGTTTATCAAATTAGGTGCCCACTTCGAGTATGATGAGAATAATTTTACTTATAGCGTAGTAGCCAAGAAACTAAAAGGAAGCTATATGCTTTTAGAAGAAGCCTCTATTACAGGTACTGCCAATATTATTATGGCTTCCGTATTAGCCGAAGGCACTACAACTATTTATAACGCAGCTTGCGAGCCCTATGTACAACAACTCTGCCATATGCTCAACGCTATGGGAGCCGATATACAAGGTATCGGTTCCAACCTCGTTACTATCAATGGGGTAGAACGCTTAGAGGGTTGTACACACACTATCCTCCCCGATATGATTGAAATAGGTAGTTGGATAGGTTTAGCTGCTATGACCCGCAGTGAAATTACCATTAAGAATGTAGGCTGGGAGCATTTGGGTATTATGCCTACTATCTTCCAGAAATTAGGTATTACCTTCGAAAAGAAAAACGACGATATTCATATCCCCGCTCATACTAACGGCTATGAAATCCAAAATTATATCGATGGCTCTATCCTAACCGTAGCCGATGCCCCTTGGCCTGGTTTTACCCCCGACCTACTCAGTATCGTGCTGGTAGTCGCTACTCAAGCACGTGGGGAAGTGCTTATTCACCAAAAGATGTTTGAAAGTAGGCTATTCTTTATCGATAAACTCATAGATATGGGCGCTAAAATTATACTATGCGACCCTCACCGTGCTACCGTTATCGGTAATGATTTCCGTTCACCTTTGCGCGCAACCCTAATGACCTCGCCTGATATTCGTGCCGGTATAGCCTTGCTTATTGCAGCTCTTTCAGCCAAAGGCACCTCTACCATTTACAATATAGAACAAATAGACCGTGGTTACGAAAACATCGACGGACGCCTCAAAGCTCTCGGTGCCCAAATAGTAAGAGTTTCCTAATAGATATCCGATAACACGTAACATATTAATCATTAACCATTAAACATTAATCATTAAAAAGTGAATTATAATTTTGACGAAGTAGTTTGCAGAAAACACACCGATGCTCTCAAGTTAGAGGCATTAGCCCCCCGCTGGGGACGCACCGATTTGCTTCCTATGTGGGTAGCCGATATGGATTTTAAAACACCTCCTTTCATAGTGGAAGTGATGAAAAAACGTATGGAATGTGAAGTGTTTGGCTACACAGCGAAACCCGAAAGTTGGTATGAAGCCATTATCAGTTGGCAAAAGCGCCGTCATAAGTGGACGATTACCAAAGAAATGATTTCATTCGTACCTGGCGTAGTACCTGCTTTGGCAATGGCAGTACAGGCATTTACTCAGCGTGGTGAAAAGGTGATGATTCAGCAACCTGTATATAATCCTTTCACTCAGGTAATCCGCAATAACCATCGCGAATTAGTAAACTGTCCATTGGAGCTGAAAGATGGGCAATATTATATCAATTTTAAACTCTTCGAAAAAAAGATAAAAGGCTGTAAGCTCTTTCTCTTCTGTCACCCTCATAACCCTGGCGGACGTGTATGGACGCGCGAAGAACTCGAAAAAGTAGCAACTATCTGTGCTCAGAACAACGTAATAATAGTAGCTGACGAAATCCACGCCGACCTTACCTTACTTCCCTACGAGCACATTCCGTTTGCCTCAGTAAGCGAAGAAGCTAAACAGAACTCCGTTGTATTTGCATCTCCCAGTAAGGCTTTTAATATGGCAGGCTTAGCTACCTCTTATGCGGTAATTGCTAATCCTACCCTGCGCCGTCGCTTCGAGAGCTATGTAGAAGGGAACGAATTGGCTGCCGGCAATGTCTTTGCTTTTAATACCGTTGTAGCAGCCTATAACAAAGGCGAAGAATGGTTACAACAAATGCTCACCTACGTTCAAGGTAATATTGATGAAGTGGTAAGTTATATCAAGGAAAACATACCTCAACTAAAAGTTATCATACCTCAAGCCTCTTATTTAGTGTTTATTGATTTCAGTGCGTTACAGCTCAACCAAAAAGATATAGTCGCTCTATGTACCAATAGGGCGCATTTAGCCTTAAATGATGGTAGCATTTATGGTGAAGAAGGCAATGGCTATATGCGCATCAATTTAGCTTGTCCGCGTAGTGTGGTAAGGCAAGCCTTAGCTCAACTCAAAGACGCAATAACTTCAATATAAAAGTCAAGCGCCTAAATAATCAGATTATTTAGGCGCTTTTCACATTTCTTTTCTCCAATATATCCGAGCTTTTAATTGAGCTCTTATCTCAATTTCAGCGTTACAATGCTAATCACCGCTAAGAAAATCCCTACAATAAGAAAGCGCATCACTATTTTACTCTCGTGATACCCCTTCTTTTGGTAATGGTGGTGTAAAGGCGACATCAAGAAGATACGTCTACCTTCACCATATTTTTTCTTCGTATATTTAAAGTAAACCACTTGCAATATCACCGATAAGTTTTCAATGAGGAAGATACCACAGAGCACAGGTAACAAGAGTTCTTTGCGTACTGCTATGGCTATCACAGCTATAATCCCGCCTATGGTCAAACTTCCTGTATCGCCCATAAACACTTGGGCAGGATAGGTATTATACCACAAAAAGCCCACCAAAGCTCCTGCAAAAGCGGCTATGAATACCGTCATCTCCCCTACTCTTGGGATATACATAATATTTAAGTATTCCGAGAAGATAATGTTACCCGAAATCCACGCAAATAGCCCTAATGTCAGGACTATAATAGCCGAGCTTCCCGCTGCCAATCCGTCTATACCATCAGTAAGGTTCGCTCCGTTAGAAACTGCTGTAACAATAAGAATCACAATAGGAATAAATACCAGCCACACATAATGATGATAATTATCTCCTGCCCACGCAATGAGGTCAGCATAGTCAAACTCGTTATTCTTCACAAACGGAATAGTAGTTTTCGTCGATTTCACTTCTGGAACAAAATTCTCTGTGGCTGTTTCTGCTACTACTTCAGTACGTGTTCGTCCAATACCTGTTTTCTCACTCTTAATAGTTACATTATCATTAAAATAGAGCGTCGCCCCTACGATAATTCCTAAGCCTATTTGTCCTAATATTTTAAAACGTCCTTTCAGTCCGTCTTTATTCTTGCGGAAAGTCTTGATATAATCGTCGATAAAGCCAATGGCTCCCATCCACACAGTAGTGATGAGTAGCAATAGGGTATATACGTTATCTAACTTAGCCAACAGCAGTACAGGTATAAGCGTGGCAAGAATAATGATAATCCCCCCCATAGTAGGAGTGCCTGCTTTCTCATTCTGTCCCGTAAGCCCTAAGTCTCGTACCGTTTCGCCTATCTGTTTGCGTTGTAGGAGGCGAATAATACGCTTCCCATAGATGGTAGAAATAAGCAAGGAAAGCATTAAAGCTAAACCTGCGCGAAACGATAAGTATTTATAAAGCCCCGACCCTGGAAAGTCGTAATATTTTTCAAGATATTCTAATAAATAATATAACATTTTAAGTAATAGTTAAGTGGTAAGAGATAAGAACTATTTGATAACGATTACAATCTCTTTATCGCGTCTCTTTTTCTTTTTGCCATCAGTGGCTTTTAAATCAATTTTCACGGTATGAGCATCTATTTTCTCAATATAAGGATGTTTGCCTTTTATCTTCTTTATTTTGCCCTCGAATACAAGCGTATTATTGATATCAATATTAAACATCTTCTTCATCTGTGCTACGCGCTCTGCTTGCTCTTCATCATCTGTATTTTGTTCCAAAGCAGCGATATTGATGCGCAACTCCTTGCCGTCCCATTTAAAAGCCGAAATACTCAGAGGGTTGTTATTGCGTGTCCCTCTATCAATAGCAGCGGTGATAGAAGCGTATTCTTCAGGCGCAAAATGGTCGAACCTAACCTGAAAACCTACTTCCTTATTGTCTTTAAAAAGTCCTTTAATAGCTGCACGTTTCAGCAATTCAGCTTTATCAGCAGGAATGCTATCCTTTTCTACTGTTTTTTGAAAGTCGTAAACCGATTGCCATTCTTTTGGAAATTCGGGCATATTCACGTTTTTCAAACTGTTTTCTCCTTGTTTTGCTTTTGCTTGCATAGCGAGCATTTCACTCATATCTACTGCCATATCGGTGGAAATGGTAGCATCTTTATGAAATGTAAAGGTATTTGTTACACTACAAGATTGCAATGCCAGTAGCGTAAAAGCTAATAAAATCAGTTTTTTCATTAGTTATCAATCACAAATTTTGGTGCAAAGATAATATTTTTTACAATACTTCTATCATTCCTCAAATCAAACGTACCTTTTTTACTTCAAAATATCTTCCTCTATCCTCCTTCTTAGGTTTGTTTTAACTCCGCCTTCCCTTCGTTCTTTGTTCGTTCTTTGTTCGTTCTTTGTTCGTTCTTTGTTCGTTCTTTGTTCGTTCTTTGTTCGTTCTTTCTCTATCTGCCTGTCGTGCTACGACCTCGCACCTGACTATCGTGCTACGACCTCGCACTGTCATTAATTTGGTATTATTGGCATTTCTGGTATTATTGGTATTTCTACATTGTGGTTTTCTGAAGAACTTCCTCCACCGTTGTCCTGTAATCAAACCAATGTATAGAACTATCTTTGTGAAACCACGTAAATTGTCGCTTAGCAAATCGACGAGTGTTCTTCTTAATTTCCTCTATCGCAAAGCCAAAAGAGGTCTTCCCTTCAAAAAAAGCAAATAACTCCTTGTAGCCTACTGTCTGCAAGGCATTGAGTTCCTTGTACCGAAACATATCTTGTGCTTCTATAAGCAACCCACCTTCAAGCATTTGCTCTACTCGCTCATCAATGCGATTGTAAAGCACCTCTCGCTCTGCCGTAAGTCCTACTTGTATGCTCTCAAAGTCTCTCACCGTTTCTTTTCTGTTTAAAAAAGACGAATAAGGCTTCCCTGCTACCATACACACTTCTAAGGCGCGTATCATTCGTTGCGGATTATTTGTATCTATTTTCTCGTATTGCACAGGGTCTAAAGTTTTTAACTTTTGTTGCAAAAAAACAATACCTTCTGCTTTATACTGCGCATTCAGCTCTTTCCTTATCTGTTCATCGGTTTCAGGAAAATCATCTAACCCACTGAGCACTGCATTAGCATAAAGCCCACTTCCTCCTACCATTACTACCACATCGTGAGTTCTAAAAAGTGTGTTGAGCAAGCTAATAGCATCGCGCTCAAAATCACCTACCGAATAAGGCTCAAAAATAGATTTATGCTGAATGAAATGGTGCTTTGCCTGAGCTAATTCATAGGACGAAGGAACAGCTGTGCCTATAGAAAGCTCCTTAAAAAACTGACGTGAGTCGCAAGAGATGATTTCAGTACCGAAGTGTTGTGCTAAGGCTATAGCCATTCGCGTTTTTCCAATAGCAGTAGGTCCTACCACACTCAAAAGTATTTTTTTATGCTTCATCGTGATTGCTCTTTTGGAGTATTAACTCACTACCACATTGGCTACAATATTTAGCCCCCTGCAAATGTTTGTCAAAAGAACATTGTTTGCAAACCAATTTTCCAGCAACCTCATTCTCTTTGTGTTGCTTTTTGTTCTCCTCAAAAGATTGTTTCTTTTTCATATGGGTATATTCAGCAGTAACAATACCCGTAGGTACCGCAATAACACCATAACCCAATATCATTACAAATGAAGCTATCAGCTGTCCCAATGTAGTTTGCGGAGCTATATCTCCATAGCCTACGGTAGTCATTGTTACAATACACCAGTAAACACTGCGTGGGATACTGCTAAACCCGTTCTGGTGTCCTTCTACCACATACATTACTGACCCTAAGAGTATACAAATCACCGATATGAAATAAATGAAGATAAGAATTTTGTCTCGGCTAGTGCGCAAAGCCATTTTCAGTTCCTCCCCTTGATTCATAAAACTCACTAAATCCAAGATACGGAAAATTCGCAATAAGCGCAGAGCCCTCACTACTGATATCGCCTTTGCACCAGGAGCGAAGAACGATATGTACATCGGCAAAATAGCAATGAGGTCTATAATGCCATACATACTAAAAATATATTTATAAGGCTTTTTATTGGTAATAATACGCAAGATATATTCAAGTGAGAAGAAAACGGTTATCACCCACTCCATAAACACCAACAAACCGTGCAAATAGTGGTCAACACCCTTTACGGTTTCAAGCATTACCATTATCACACTGATAGTAATGAGCGACAACAGCACAAGGTCAAATAGTTTACCTAAGCGTGTATTCGTCCCATAGATAATAATATAAGCCTTTTGCTTGAATATATTATATTTTGATTTAAGTGCTGCTTTGTCCATAAATCAATATTTACTAAGCCATTCACGGAATGAATAAAAGTTTTGTGGTGATACACCGTGCCCTATCGGAAACTCTTCATAAGTACATTTAGCCCCTATTGATTTTAAAAACTCAGGTGTTTTTCTGTCCCATTCCACAGGTATTACTTGGTCACTGGTGCCGTGCGATACGTAAAAGTGCGTAGCCGAATGGTTCTCTTTCTTATATCCGTCTTTCAAGATATCCTCATTTAAGTAACCACTCAGTGCTATTACTCTGCGTATTTTCTTAGGATAAGATATCGCAATAGCCATACTCAATATACTTCCCTGACTGAATCCTAAGAGGTTTATGTTTCTCGTATCCAAATCATATACCTTACAAGCCTCATCAATACATTTCATTATTAATTCACGCGATTCAATAGCCTGCTCATTATCGCTCCAATAGGCTTGGTCTTCATCAAAGTTAATCATATACCACGCATAACCAAATGAGGTTAAATTATAAGGCGCACGCAATGATATAATCGTGTATTCTTTGGGTAATTCATCGGCAAAGGAGAAAAGGTCTTCCTCATTGCTCCCATAACCGTGCAACATAAATATTACAGGCGAACGTTTAGTCCTTACCTGTGGTTCGCGAATTACGTATTCTAAAGGTAGTTTTTTATGTGTTTCCATTGTTTTTTTCTTTGTTTTAAAGTAACAGTTTGTAAATAATAAAATCAAGCTCCCTATAACAAAGGTAAGACATTTCTTAAACTCCATCGTTCAATATTGCTTGTCTGTGGGCAATAATCCCCAATACTTTTCCTTTCATTGTCGCACCTATAAAAGCACTATTCTTCGAAGCCGATAATATCATCTCTTTTGTAAAAACAGTCTCTCCTTCGGGAGTAAAGATAGTAACATCAGCTTCTGTATTTTCAGCTATGGGTGCAGTAGGTATCCCGAAACGTTTGCGCGCCGAGGTAAGCAGTGTTACCGCTCTTTCAACAGTTGTATACTGACTCAGCACACCCCACACATTCTCCAGCCCAATAGTTCCAAACGAGGCAAGGTCAAACTCTTTAAATTTGAGTTCTATGTCCAACGGATTATGGTCAGAGGTAACAAAGTCTATCGCTCCTCTTTGTAAGGCGTTTCTTAGTTCCTTTACATTTTCAGTATCGCGCAAAGGGGGCAACACCTTGTAATTAGTATCAAACCCTTCTAAAACCTCGTCAGTAAACTGAATATTATGGATAGCTACGCTACAAGTCACGTCCAATCCTTTGTTTTTTGCCTCCTCAATAAGCGCTACCGATTTTGCTGTGGATATAGTAGGAATATGTAACTTCCCCCCTGCGTATTCTAATATAGCCAAATCACGCGCTACACACAGTTCTTCAGCCAAAGCAGGAATGCCTTTTAGTCCTAATCGTGTACCTTCTATATGCTCATTCACCACACCTTTACCCATAATTTTAGCATCGTTAGGAAAAGAAATAACAATACCACCGAAAGGCTGTGTATATTGCAAGGCTATTTTCAGCAGGTTGCTGTTGTGTATAGGCTTCTTATAATCGCCAAAAGCCACAGCACCTCCATTTTGCATATCGTAAAGCTCGGCAAGAAATTCCCCCTTACTCTCTACTGTTAGTGCCCCAATAGGGTGAGCGGTAGTAGCAAAATGCTTTGTTTTTTCTTTGATATACATTACAGCTTGCTTGTTGTCGGCTACGGGGTGAGTAAGCGGATTAACGAGCACGTGTGTAAAACCACTTCTCTGTGCCGTAAGCATTCCATTCCCTAAGGTCTCCCGCTCTTCAAAGCCTGGTTCGCCAAAGCAAACACTGCTATCCGTCCAACCTTGTGATATACAAGTGTTTTCCAGGACCTTATCTACCCCTTCGGCAGCAATATGATTGGATATCTGCTTAATAACCCCATCTGAAATTAAAATATCTTTTACAGCACCGTGATAGGCACTCTCTTCATCAATAATTTTTGCCGACTTGAGTAATATATCCATAGAATTACGCTTTTAATTTCTCTGCAAAGGTACAACTAAAAAAACAATTAAAAACTATTTTTACAAATTATTTTTTTCAGATAAGAAAATTTAGTACATTTGTCGCCTAATAAAAAAAGACAACAAGTACAAAAAGTTATTTTTATAAGCGAATCCCTATAAGATGTAGAAAATTTTTCTACAAAACAGCCTTTACACAGTGATACCACAGGTATAGCTATCGTCCAAGATTCGTCCAAGATTCGTATAAGGTTTGTCCAAGATAGGTATACAGAATATTTTTCTAACCTTAAAAATCTGTTATCTCAACATTCACCTAATTTTAGAAAATACCCAAAAACTATGGAAAGCATATTTAAACATTGCCCAAATTGTACTTCTACAAACATCGAATTTCCTAATAACGTGCGCTTTTTGTGCCACGATTGTGGTTTTACCTATTTCCACAATATTGCCGCCGCGGTAGCAGTAGTGTTCAAGCATAAAGATAAAATACTATTTACAGTCCGCAATATGAACCCCGACAAAGGAAAACTCGACCTTCCAGGTGGTTTTATCGACCCCAACGAAACGGCTCAAGAAGCAGCTTGTCGCGAAGTAAAAGAAGAAATGGGACTCATCATCAAACCTGAGCAACTGCGCTTCATCACCACCTACCCCAATAATTATCTGTACAAAAATGTACCCTACCGCACTATGGATATCTTTTTTGAATGCGAACTCAAAGCCGAAGAAGTACATATTGTAGCCCCCGATGAAATTAAAGAACTCCGGTGGATTGCTCTTAAAGATATTCAAGAAGAAGAAATTGGTTTTATATCAGTGCGTACAGTCATAAAACAACTTCAAAGCTAATTATTGATATACAGTTTATTAGTTTAGAAAAAAGAGAGATTTCTTAAAAAATAATTTCTTTTTTGCTTGGTGTTTTCAAAAAAACACGTACATTTGCAAAATCTAAAAGAAAGAACATAAAACAATAATTTATGGCAACAATTATCAATTACGCGATTATTATTATCTATTGTACAGCATTAGTAGGCATTTTCTTATATAGCCTTTCAATGCTTAGTTTGCTACTGAACTATCTCAAACATCGCAAACAAAACGACGAGGCTCCTAAGTTTAACTTGCTTGACCCTAAGGAGATTCCGTACGTAACCATCCAGCTACCACTTTACAACGAAAAGTATGTAGTACGTCGTTTGCTCGAAAATATCGCAAAATTGGAGTACCCTCGTACCAAACTCGAAATTCAAGTGCTCGATGACTCTACCGACGAATCAGTAACTGAAACCGCTGAAATCATTAAAGAACTACAAGCTACAGGCTTGGATATTAAGCACATTCGTCGCACCAATCGCGAAGGCTTTAAGGCAGGTGCTCTTAAAGAAGGATTAGCTATTGCCAAAGGTGATTTTGTTGCCATCTTCGATGCCGACTTTATGCCTCAACCCGATTGGCTCAAACGTACGGTAGTATACTTCAAAGACCCTGAAATAGGCGTAGTACAAACTCGCTGGGGGCACATCAACCGGAATTATTCTATCCTTACTAAAATACAAGCTCTCGCTCTTGATGTCCATTTCACTCTTGAACAAGTAGGGCGTAATTCTAAAGGATATTTTATCAACTTCAACGGTACAGCAGGTATTTGGCGTAAAGCGTGCATTTACGATGCAGGTAACTGGGAAGGCGACACCCTTACCGAAGACCTCGACCTCAGTTATCGCGCTCAATTAAAGAATTGGAAATTCAAATATTTGGAAGATGTAGAAACACCTGCCGAGCTTCCAGTAGTTATTTCAGCAGCACGCTCTCAACAGTTCCGTTGGAACAAAGGAGGAGCTGAGAACTTCCGTAAAACAGTAAGCCGTGTATTAGCAGCTAAAAACATAGGTTGGAAAACCAAATTTCACGGGGTAATGCACCTCCTCAATAGCTCTATGTTCTTATGGGTATTTGTGGTATCAGTCCTTAGTATCCCTATGTTGTACATCAAAAACCAATACGGACATTTGGCGTGGATATTCCACATTACTAGTTTCTTTATCATCAGTACTGTTATCTTGTTTATTTGCTATTGGTTTACTTATAAGAACCTGCAAGGAAAGACCTTCGACGACTTTTTAAACTACATCAAACTGTTTGTAACGTTCTTCTCAGTAGCCTTAGGTTTCTCTTTCCATAACACTGTTGCAGTACTCGAAGGACACACAGGTAAACGCAGTGAGTTTGTGCGTACCCCTAAATTCAATATCAATGCACTCTCCGATAGCTGGAAAAACAACAAATACATCAATACCAAACTATCGCCTAATATGATAGTAGAATTCTTACTAATGTTGTATTTCCTCTTTGGATTATAC
Source organism: Capnocytophaga sp. oral taxon 864 (assembly GCF_002998835.1). Lineage (NCBI taxonomy): Bacteria > Pseudomonadati > Bacteroidota > Flavobacteriia > Flavobacteriales > Flavobacteriaceae > Capnocytophaga > Capnocytophaga sp. oral taxon 864. The sequence continues at coordinate 107,520 of NZ_CP027232.1, read as the reverse complement.
AGTGCCGTTCGTCTTAACGACTTTGGTATGTTCCCATTCCACTGTATGCTTACCCTAGGTTTTGGATTTGTATTCTTCAAATCACTTACCTCAAAAGCTTAATTGATTAGTATATTTGTAAATTAGCAAATGAATGTATAAAATAAAGGGTTGTCTTGAATAATAGGCAACCCTTTTATCTTATCTCTTACCTAAAACAATGAACTTAGAAACTTTCAGAGACCTTTGTTTGTCCTTACCACATACTACTGAAGATATGCCTTTCGGCGAGGACATATTGGCTTTTCGCATTTGTGGAAGGATATTCGTGCTTACGAATTTAGAAAGCGTCCCTTTGAGGGCAAGTCTCAAATGCAACCCTGAGCGTGCTTTGGAGCTTCGTGAGCAATACCCTGAAAAGATTGTAGCAGGCTATCACTTAAACAAAAAACTTTGGAATACAGTTTTGGTAGAGAGCCTCCCTCCCACTCTTATTGAAGAAATGGTACAACATTCTTACGAAGAAGTACTCGCCAAAGTACCTAAAAAAGAGAAAGAACTTATAACAAATCAATAGTATGAGACAAAAATTTACTTTGATTACTTTGGGCGTTCGCGATTTTCAAAAAGCCCTTAGTTTCTACGAAGGCTTAGGTTGGCAAAAATCAGATAAAAGTATGAACGACTATGCTCTTTTTCCTTTGGGAGGCATCGTATTGGGGCTTTACCCCTTAGAAGAACTTTCAGAAGATACTACTTTGCCTTATGAGCCAAGTTCGTTTGCAGGAATGACTATCAGCTACAATGCTACCTCGGAAGCGGAAGTAGACGCTGTATTAGCCAAAGTTAAAGAATTAGGAGCAACTATAATAAAACCTGCTCAAAAAGTATTTTGGGGTGGCTATAGCGGTTACTTTAAAGATTTAGACGGTTATGTGTTTGAAGTCGCTTATAATCCTTTTTGGGAGTTCGACGAGAATAACAATCTTAAATTGTAGACAATGAAAACACGTATTACAGAACTTTTTAATATTCAATATCCTATTATTCAAGGAGGAATGATATGGGCAAGTGGTTGGCGATTGGCTTCAGCAGTGAGCAATGCAGGCGGTTTAGGACTATTGGGCGCAGGCTCTATGCACCCCGAAACCCTTACAGAACACATACGTAAGTGTAAAGCGGCTACCGATAAACCTTTTGGGGTGAATATTCCTATTATGTACCCCGAAATGGATAAAGCTATTGAAGTGATTTTGCGCGAAGGGGTAAAGATTGTATTTACTTCGGCAGGAAATCCGGCTACCTATACCTCTTTATTGCAAAAAGAAGGCATAAAAGTAGCTCACGTAGTGAGTAGTAGTAAGTTTGCCCTTAAAGCCCAAGTTGCTGGCGTAGATGCTGTGGTAGCTGAGGGCTTTGAAGCGGGCGGTCACAACGGACGTGAAGAAACTAGCACAATGGTGCTCATTCCTGCTGTACGCAAAGTATTAGATATTCCTCTCATTGCTGCAGGGGGAATTGCTACAGGTAGCGGAATGCTTGCTGCTCTTGCCTTAGGTGCCGAAGGGGTACAGATAGGCAGCAGGTTCGTAGCTACTACCGAGGCTTCTGTACATCCTAATTTTAAAGAAAGAGTAGTAGCCGCTGGCGAAGGTGATACAGAACTTACGTTAAAGGAATTAGCCCCTGTACGTTTGCTTAAAAACGGCTTCTATAAGGAAGTAAAAGAGCTCTACAACACTCAGCAAGCTACTGTCGAAAACCTTAAAGCCTTAGTAGGTAATCGCCGTACCAAACAAGGAATGTTTGAAGGAGACGTAGAACAAGGCGAGTTAGAAATAGGGCAAGTAGTGAGTCTCATTACCCAAGTGCAAAGCGTAAAAGAGGTTATTGATGAGATGGTGATGGAATACAGGAGAAGTATTAAGAAATTACCTCATTGATAAAATAGTATTATTAGAATATTTGTCATTATTGTTATTTACCGTACTTTTGCACCCTAAAATTATACAATAAATATATATGAAAGCAGGAATTGTAGGACTGCCCAACGTGGGGAAGTCTACTTTATTTAATTGTTTATCAAATGCTAAAGCACAGAGTGCTAACTTCCCTTTTTGTACTATAGAGCCCAACTTGGGTGTTGTAAACGTACCTGACCCCCGTTTAGAGAAACTCGAAAGCCTTGTAAAACCTGAGCGTGTAATGCCTGCAACGGTAGAGATTGTAGACATAGCTGGACTGGTGAAAGGCGCCAGTAAAGGCGAAGGTTTGGGTAACCAATTTTTGGGAAATATACGTGAGTGTAATGCGATTATTCACGTATTGCGTTGTTTTGAGAATGACAACATCGTACACGTTGATGGAAGTGTAGACCCTATACGCGATAAAGAAACTATTGATATAGAATTGCAGTTAAAAGACCTTGAAACGGTTGAAAAACGCTTGGATAAAGTAACGCGTGCAGCGAAAGCAGGCGATAAGAAAGCGGCGAAAGAAATGGATTTGCTCAACCGTGTAAAAGAGGCTTTGCTCACGGGTGTTTCGGCTCGTGCCGTGCAAATAAGCGATGAAGAAAAAGAATTGCTGGACAGCTTCCAACTGCTCACTACCAAGCCTGTGCTATATGTGTGCAATGTAGATGAAAAATCGGCTAAAAATGGGAACGCTTATGTGGAACAAGTGAAAGATGCCGTAAAAGGTGAAGATGCCGAAGTGATTGTATTGGCAGTAGCCACTGAAGCTGACATCACCGAATTGGAAAGTTACGAAGAACGCCAAATGTTCTTGGAGGATATAGGTTTAGAAGAACCAGGAGCCTCTAAACTCATTCGTGCAGCTTATCACCTGCTGAACCTACAAACTTATTTCACCGCAGGAGTAAAAGAAGTGCGTGCGTGGACGATTCATCAAGGAGACACTGCCCCTCAAGCCGCAGGGGTAATTCACACCGATTTTGAGAAAGGATTTATTCGTGCTGAGGTAATCGCTTATAATGATTTTATTACTTATGGCAGTGAGGCTAAAGTAAAAGAAGCTGGTAAAATGCGCGTGGAAGGTAAAGAATATATCGTGAAAGACGGCGATATTATGCACTTCCGCTTTAACGTATAAAAAAGCCGGTAAGCAGATTCCCATCGCTTACCGACAAAAATAATTCTAAATTAAATAATCTTTATGGTTCAACTTTGTGCTTGAAAAGCAATCGCTTTTAAAAGACGAGGCAAAGATATGGCAATATTCTATTAGAAACAATATAAATTAGCTAATTAGGTAATTCGTTAGTAGTGTTCATCAGTAATTTTGCTAATTGGTAAATTATTTATATCTTTGCCGAGATGTTAGAAAATAAAAAGTTCATTATATGAGAAAAAAAATTGTAGCAGGGAACTGGAAAATGAACAACGACCTTAACAAGTCGTTAGCACTTATTTCCGACCTATTAAAAAAAGTACCTCAAACAAATGCTGAGGTAATGATTGCCCCTACCTTTGTAAACCTTATTCCAGCTGTAGAAGCAGTAAAAGGTAGCCACATCGAAGTAATTGCGCAAAATATGCACTTTGCTGAAAACGGTGCTTACACGGGGGAGATTTCGGCTGAAATGTTAGGCAGTATTGGGGTAAAAACTACTATTTTAGGACACTCTGAGCGCCGTGCTTACTTTAACGAAACTGATGAGAGTTTAGCTAAAAAAGTGAACACAGCCCTTAAACACAATATGCGTGTAGTGTTCTGTATTGGTGAAGAGTTAGCTGACCGCAAAGCTAATAAGCACTTTGATGTGGTAGGTAGCCAAATCAAAAATGGTTTGTTCCACTTGCCTGCTGAGGCTTGGCAACATATTGTATTGGCTTACGAACCTGTATGGGCTATTGGTACAGGCGAAACCGCAACTCCTGACCAAGCACAAGAAATTCACCACTTTATTCGTAAAACTATTGCTGACAAATACGGCAAAGGGGTTGCTGATAAAGTATCCATCTTGTATGGAGGTAGTGTAAAACCGGATAATGCAAAAGAAATCTTTGCAAAAGAAGATGTAGATGGCGGACTCATAGGTGGGGCTGCCCTTAAAGCTGATGATTTTGTTACTATTATCAAAAGCATTTAAAAGTTATTATTCCTTTTATAACGACTGTCCAATGAACTTTGTTCTTGGGCAGTCTTCTTTATGTAAATTAAAATATGATACAAAACGACTTATTCTTGAGAGTACTCAGCGGTGAGGTTACTGAACGACCGCCTGTGTGGATGATGCGTCAAGCAGGACGCTATTTGCCCGAATTTAGAGCTTTACGCGATAAATACGACTTTTTTACGCGCTGTCAGACACCGGAGCTGGCTGCGGAAATCACCGTACAACCGGTAGATATAGTAGGGGTAGATGCTGCAATATTATTTTCGGACATATTGGTAGTGCCTCAGGCTATGAATATAGAAGTAGAAATGAAAAAAAGCGTGGGACCGTGGTTGCCTAAGCCTATCCGTACAGCTAAAGATGTGGAACAAGTAATTGTGCCTAATATTGAAGAGCGTTTGGGCTACGTAATGGAGGCAGTAAAGATCACTAAGCAAATGCTAAACAATCGTGTGCCCTTAATTGGCTTTGCGGGTTCGCCTTGGACGATTTTCTGTTATGCGGTGGAAGGCTCAGGTTCACGTGATTTTTCAACGGCTAAGGAGCTTTGTTTTACGCAGCCTTCGGTAGCACACAGCTTATTGCAAAAGATTACTGACACAACGATTCTTTACCTGAAAGAAAAAGTAAAAGCAGGGGTAGATGCCGTACAGCTTTTTGATAGCTGGGGAGGAGTGTTAGCTCCTGACGACTATCGCACATTCTCGTGGCAATACCTCAACCAAATAGTAGAAGCTCTTGCTCCTTTTACCAAAGTGATTGTCTTCGCGAAAGGCTGTTGGTATGCTTTGCCTGAAATGGCAACTTCTAACGCAGCTGCTTTGGGCGTAGACTGGACGTGCGCCCCTGAGATAGCGCGCGAACTTACAAAAGGTAAAAAAGTATTACAAGGTAACTTCGACCCCTCACGACTCTTAGCACCTCCTGCCGAAATTAAACAGAAGGTGAAAGAGATGATAGATGCTTTTGGAAAAGACCATTATATTGCCAACTTAGGACACGGTATCTTACCTAATGTACCCGTAGAAAACGCTATTGCTTTTGTAGAGGCAGTAAAATCTTATCGCTTATAAAAAGCTATAGTTTTTTAATAGCGTTAATGAGAGTATCTACATCTTCTGGTTTAGTAGCCCAAGAAGTGATAAGACGTATGGCAGTGTGGGTTTCATCGACTTTCTTCCATATATAAAAATCGAATTGCTTTTGGAGAAGAGCTACTTGCTCATTAGTGAGAATAGGGAACACCTGATTAGTAGGAGTATGCGACAAGAAGTGTACTCCTTTTTCTATAAAAGCGTCTTGAATACGTTTAGCTTGAGCATTTGCGTGAAGAGCTAATTCATTAAATAAATTATTTTGGAAAAGCTCCAAGAACTGTATGCCGAGAAACCTTCCTTTGGCAAGTAAAGCCCCTTTTTGTTTGATATGGTACTCAAAGCCCAATTGAAGTTCAGGATTGTTTAAAACAATTGCTTCTCCCATTATTGCCCCATTTTTAGTAGCTCCTATATAGAAAGCATCGGTATAACGAGCTAAATCTTCCCAAGTAATATCATTGCCAGAAGCATTGAGAGCGTGAGCTAAACGCGCTCCATCGATATAGAGTAAGAGATTCAGTTCTTGACACAGGTGGTACAAATCTTTTAATTCTTGAAGCGTATAGATAGAGCCTAATTCAGTAGCATTGGAAATGTATACTAATCGGGGCACTACTTGATGAGGAAAATTGGTGTAACAAGTTGCTACTTCACGAATATCATCAAGTTGTATTTTGCCATTTATTGCAGGGGTTAGGTGTATTTTATGTCCGGTAGCTTCGATAGCTCCCGTTTCGCTATCGCAAATATGAGAGGTTTCGCAGGTAATAACGCTTTCATAAGGACGTAACATTGCTCCTAATGCTAAGAGATTGGCTTGTGTACCTCCGCTTACGAAATATACTTTACTTTGAGGATTATTTAGTTTTTCGGCAATAAGAGCTTTTGCTTTATTAGTATAAGTATCGCAACCATATCCTTGTTGTTGTTCGAGGTTGCTTTCTAACATTCGGTTTAAAATAGAAGGGTGAGCCCCTTCAGAATAGTCGTTTTTAAATGATATTTTCATAGTTTGTTCAAAGGTAATAGAAAGCTGCTATTACAAATTCAGAATGCAAAAGTAAAACTTTTTTATGTAAGAACGTTGTGAATATGAAAAAATTTATTACTTTTGCGCCCGAATTAATAACGAGGTCGTGAACCTCACTAATTAAATTTTTTATGCCAGTAAAAATTAGATTACAACGTCACGGAAAAAAAGGCAAGCCTTTCTATTGGATTGTAGCTGCTAATTCACGTGCAAAAAGAGATGGTAAATTCCTTGAAAAGTTAGGAACTTACAATCCTGTTAGCAATCCTGCTCAGATTGAAATAGATGTAGATGCAGCTGTAAAATGGTTAAAAAACGGAGCACAACCTAGTGACACAGCACGTCGTATTCTTTCTTACAAAGGGGTATTGCTTAAATACCACTTGCTTGGAGGAGTTGCCAAAGGGGCTTTGACCGAAGAACAAGCAGAGGCTAAGTTCAATGCTTGGGTAGAAGAGAAAGCTAACAAAGTATCTACAAAAGAGCAAAAATTAGCTAAAGAGAAAGCAGAAGCAAAAGCAAAGGCTTTGGACGCTGAAAAAGAAGCTAATGAGAAACGCAAGAACGCCGCTGTAGCTAAAGCTACCGAAGCAACGGTTGAAGCAACCGAAGAGGTTACAGAAGCTACCGAAGCTACCGAAGCTGAAGCTCCTGCGGAAGAAAATAACGAAACTGAGGCATAACCCTATGACTTTAAAAGATTGTTTTTATATAGGAACAATTGTGTCGAAGTTTAGTTTTAAGGGCGAGGTGCTAATCAAGTTAGATTCCGACGACCCTGAAATGTATGAAGAAATGGAATCAGTATTTATTGCCTTAGGCAATAATCTGGTTCCTTTTTTTATTGAAAAGAGCACTTTACACAAGTCGGATTTATTGCGCGTGAAGTTTGAAGAGATAGAAACTGAGGCTGATGCAGAAGCTCTATTGAGACACAAAGTATATTTACCTCTTGCGGTATTGCCTAAACTATCGGGGAATAAGTTTTATTACCACGAAGTGATAGGGTTTCAGGTAGAAGATGTGCACTACGGAGTAGTAGGGAAAATAGTTGGAATAAACGACAGTACTACCCAAGCGTTATTTGAAATTGAGAATGAGAACGGAAATGAGATACTTATTCCTATGGCTGATGAGTTTATTGAGAAGATAGATAGAGCCCACAAGAAAATTATTGTAAAAACCCCAGAAGGGCTTATTGATTTGTATTTAGAAAATTAAGAACAAACATAAAATATAAAACAAGGTTATCAAAAGCTGTTTTGATAACCTTTTTATATTTGCCTTAATAAGAAAAATCTACGGATTATGCTTCTTCAACAAGGGAAGAAAAAAGAATGAAAGGCTACCCAATAAGAGTGTCATAGCAAATTGTGATGTCCATACAATCCAACCAAAGGCTGTACCCACAGGAGTAGCTACTCCAAACAAAAATAGTACTTCTGCAATAAAAAAAGGATAAGAACCAAAGCCTGCATTGGTGAAGGTCATTGCAAAACTACCCACCACAAAAGCTGTAAGCACATTGGGCAAACTGATATGTGCGGTTTCGGGTAGGGCAAAAAATGGAATATAGAACATCAAAAAGTACATTGTCCAAATAAAAAGAGTATGAAAAAGAAATAGCGTTCTATGTTTTATTTTTACGACTGATAGGATTCCTTCCTTTATTCCGTTTAAAAAGACTTTTACCTTGATAAAAAAAGATTTATCGGAAGTGTAAATGAAATACAAAAAAACTATAAACGAAAAACCTCCTATACCCATTAACCACATTAGTTTTTGAAAAGGGATTTTGGAGAGAAGAAAGTTGCTTATAACCTCGAATTGGAGAATGAAAGCGAGCATAGTGAATAGAAAAAGCAAAAGTAGGTCGATAATTCGTTCGGAGATGATAGTGCCTAATGATTTCTCGAAAGGGACTCCGTCGTAATTGCTTACTACTAACGCACGAGAGACCTCGCCTGAACGCGGTATGGTTACATTCACCAAATAACCAATGAACACAGCCATTGCTCTATGTAAGAAAGCTGTGCGGTACCCCAAAGGTTTTAGCAACAAATGCCAACGTATGGCTCGAGAAAGATCGCTTAAAAATCCTAAAAATACAGCCAAAATGATATAGAAGTAATCAGCGTTTAGAAAAGTGAGTTTTATTTGGACAAACTGTTCTTCGTTAAATTGGCGATAAGCATACCAACACAAGAAAACGCCTACAAATATCGGAAGGGCTATCTTTAAGAACTTTTTCATTCGATTAGGTTGGTTGTTTCATTAGGGAAGATAATAGAAGGCTTAAAAGTTTTAGCTTCTTCAAAATCCATTAAAGCGTAGGATATGATGATGATGATATCACCTTTTTGCACTTTACGAGCAGCAGGACCATTCAGTACAATAGCACCTGATTTTCTCTTTCCTTTAATAATATAAGTTTCGAAGCGTTCGCCATTATTAACATCTACAATCGACACCTTTTCTCCCTCAATCATTTGAGCTGCCTCCAACAAATCTTCGTCAATGGTAATGCTACCGATATAATCTAAATCGGCTCCTGTAACCTTAACGCGGTGAATTTTAGATTTTAATACTTCTATTTGCATATTTATATTTGTATTGTTTTAAAAAACGGCGCAAATGTACGTTAAAAAATTGAAAACAGTGTAAGAAAGAAAAAAATTATGCTTACCTCTGCCCTATCTTTAGCTTATACAAACCTTGGACGATTGTTATACAAAGAGTATTTATAAGTTTAATATTCAACATCTTAAAGAATAGTAATTTTATATAAATGAGATTATCATTCTCAGTTTTTAGTTAGAAAGATTTATTTTGCATAAATTACAATAGAAAAAAATAGGAAGAAAGTGCTTGTTTACTAAAAAATATTCTTATCTTTGCCACCTAATTATATTTTTCAAATGATGATGAAAAGACTATTTATTTTGTCGTTAGCCGCAATAGGCTTTGTAGCTTGTAGTAAACGAGCTGATTATATAGTGCTTTCAGGAAAAGTAGAAGGCACTAATGGGATTCCTTTGGAGCTGAAGATAATAGGTGGTGAAGTAGACCAGCCATTGCATATCAAACCCGATGGTACTTTTCAAGACACGCTTCGCGTACCTTCTAATTACTATACTATTTTCAATCCTCAGGGAATAGAAATTCCGTTGTATTTAGAGCAAGGTGACGAACTTGGGGTTAATATCGACCTCACTAAGATGCCTTTAGAAATAAAATTCTCGGGCAAAGATACGCTTGCAAATGCTTATTTGCACAAAAAAGCTGACCTTACAATGGAAATTCAGAAAAGTGGTGGTATGCAACAACTTTTAGTTAAAGCACCTACAGAATTTAAAACAGCCGTAAATGAGTATAGCAAAAAGTATACTGACCTTTTGAAAAACACCAAGAACCTCTCTAAAGACTTCGTTAAAAAAGAGGAAAAGGCTATTAACTACGAAATGCTTTACCTAAAATCTATTTACCAAAATGCACACCAAAAACTCACTCAAGAAGAGGTAGCTCTTCCTAAAGAGTTTGCTGATGAGCTCGCTAAGATAGATTATGATATCGCTGAAGATTATAATACCTACAGAGCTTACAAAGAATTGGTTACTAATAAACTATTCGATAAGTTTCAAGATAACGAAAACGACGAAAACCCTTGGGGTAAACTTATCGCACACGTAAAAGGTCTGAAATCTAAAAATATTAAAGCAGACCTTACTCGTTATTTTATCAGTGGAGTTTCAGTAGCTAACACTCCTGAAGAAAATGCTGAACTCATCAAAAGTATCAAAGAAAACGTGAAAGACACTGCTGCCTTAAAAGAGTTAGACAGACGTATAGCGGTACTTGAAAGACTAAAACCTGGCAAAGATTTTCCTCCTTTTACAGCTGAAGATTTGAATGGTAAACCAGTATCTTATGAAAGTCTTAAAGACAAATTGCTTTACATCGACGTTTGGGCAACTTGGTGTAAACCTTGTATAAAAGAAATACCAAGTATGAAGGCTTTGCAAGAAGCATACAAAGGCAAACCCGTTACTTTTGTAAGTATTTCAGTAGACCAAGACAAAGAGGCTTGGAAAGTTGCCGTACAACGTGAGAAGCTGAGTGGTATCCAACTATATACTAACCTAAGTATGAACCGCGATTTCATAGATAACTACGACCTAAGCGGTATTCCTCGTTTTATGTTAGTGAAGAATGGTAAAATCATTAGCATTAGTGCACCTAGACCATCAGATGCTAAGGTAAAAGAACTTATCAACGCGAATTTATAACAAATACTTTTTTCATATTGAACAACTTTGCTAAAGCCATACAGACTTTAGCAAAGTTTTTTTGCTAATTATCTCATTGACAAATCGACTAATTAACTATGGCTCAATCTCTCATTTTTGAAGAATACGACCTCTCTAATGGACTACACGTGATTCTTCACCGAGATAACTCAGCTCCTGTGGTTACCATAGGAGTAATGTATCACGTAGGCGCCAAAGACGAAGACCCTACCCGCACTGGCTTCGCCCACTTCTTTGAGCATCTCCTTTTTGAAGGCACTCAGCATATAGCACGTGGCAAATGGTTTGATATTGTATCGGCAAATGGCGGACATAACAATGCTTTTACTACGCAGGACAAAACTTATTATTATGAAGTCTTCCCGTCTAACAATTTGCAATTAGGCTTGTGGATGGAAGCTGAACGTATGTTGCACCCTGTTATCAATGAGATTGGAGTAAGCACTCAAAATTCAGTGGTAAAAGAAGAGAAAAACCAACGTATAGACAATACACCTTACGGTAGGATAATGTACCGCTCGGCTATCAATCCGTACCTTTTTAAAAAACACCCTTATTCGGGAACAGTAATTGGAAAAGTGGAACATTTAGACGCTGCGAGCTTAGAAGAGTTTATCGCATTTAAGAAGAAGTTCTACAACCCTAACAACGCTGTACTGGTGGTGGCAGGCAATTTCGATACGATACCGACCAAAGAATGGATAGAACAATACTTTGCGACCATTCCTAATACGGGTAATGCTATACAACGCAACAAAATAGAAGAAGCTCCTATCACTGAAACTATTGAGGTAACCGAATACGACCCTAATATACAAATCCCACTGAAACTATATGCCTATCGCACTCCTGCAATGACGGACAAAAATTCGTTTACTATCGACTTGCTTTCTAACATTCTCACTGACGGAAAGAGCGCTCGCCTCTACAAAAAGATGATAGACGAGCATCAAACAGCTTTGCAGGTATTGGCTTTTTCGGACGCTCAAGAAGATTATGGCGTATATATAATGGGAGCACTCCCTATGGACGGTGTGAGTTTGGAAACTTTGGCACAAGAAATGGACGAAGAAATTACAAGACTACAAACCGAACTCATCAGTGAGCGAGAATATGAAAAGTTACAAAACCAGATAGAGGCTAACTTTGTGGTTCAAAACAGCCATATGGAAGGAATTGCCCTTTCTTTGGCAGATAACTATACTTTCTACAAAGACACTAACCTTATTAACAAGGCTATAGACCACTACCGCGCTATTACCCGAGAGGATATCAGAGAGGCTGCACGCAAGTATTTGGACAAAAACCAACGTTTAGACCTCAATTATTTACCTTCAAATCTATAAGTAAACTAAAATGACACATATAGACCGCTCTATACAACCCACCCCAGGAGCTGCTCCTATCATTAATTTAGGGACACCTGTTACTCATACCCTTCCGAACGGACTCACTCTCCTTATTGTGGAGAACCATAAACTTCCTCAAGTGGGAATTCGCCTTTCGTTAGACGAATGTCCGGAATTAGAAAAAGAAAAGAAAGGGATTTCTGACCTTATTTCGCTAATGGCGGGCAATGGCTCTACCTCTATCAGTAAAGACGATTTTAATGAGGAAATAGACTATCTCGCAGCGACTCTCTCTATCGCTTCTAATAGCGTTTATGCCGAAGTACTCTCTAAATACTTCCCGCGTGTGTTGGCTCTCATTGCTGATGCTGCCCTGCACCCTAACTTCACCGGAGAGGATATGGAAAAAGAAAAAGCACGCATTATCCAAAGTATTCGTGCCAATGAGAGTAATGCCGAAGTGATTATGAAGCGCGTACAGCAAACCTTGCGCTACAGTACGGCTCACCCTTACGGTGAATACATTACCGAAGCTCACATCGCTGCCCTCACCTTAGACGATGTAACTAACTATTACCGTAAACGTTTTGTGCCTAACAACGCCTATTTGGTTGTTACAGGTGATGTAAACCCCGAAGAGGTAATTACTTTGGTAAACGAACATTTCGCTGATTGGCAACCTTTTTCAGAAGAAGCTCCTGCCTTATATATCCCTGAAAATGTAAATGAAACACAAATCAACTTTATAGACTTACCCAGCGCGGTACAATCGGAAATAAGGGTTACGAACCTCATCGACCTAAAAATGTCGCACCCTGATTACTTTCCTCTATTGGTAGCCAACAGTATTTTAGGTGGAGATTTTGGCAGTTATATCAATATGAATTTGCGGGAAGAACACGGCTATACTTATGGAGCTTTTTCTACTTTCAAAACGGATAAATGGACAAAAGGCAACTTCAGCATCAAGACCAAAGTAGGGAATGCCGTAACAGCACCTGCTATTAGGGAGATACTCAAAGAAGTGAAGCGCATACAAACTAGTGTAGTGAGTGAAGAAAAGTTGGCACAAGCCAAAGCACAGTACTTGGGTCAGTTTGTACTGGCTACCGAGCGTCCACAGACGATTGCCAATTACGCTATCAATATAAAAGTGCGCAACCTACCCGAAGATTTTTACAAGAACTATATTGCGAACATCAATGCAGTAACCAAAGAAGATGTACAGCGAGTTGCTAATAGCTATTTCCTATTAGAAAACTTCAGAATCATCATTGTAGGCAAAGGCAGTGAGATAGCAAGAGAGCTTGAAAATATTAGCTTTGACGGGAAAAAAATCTCTGTGAAGTATTTTGATAAGTATGGGGAAGCAATTTAGTGAAAAATGAAGCGTTAAAGGTACGAGTCGCACAGGCAGTCGTAGCACGGTGCGAGCCGCACAGGCAGATAGTGCGAGCCGCACGGACAGATAGTGCGATCCGCACAGGCAGATAGAGAAAAGACGAACAAAAGACGAACAAAAGACGGTGCGAGCCGCACAGGCAGATAGTGCGAGCCGCACGGGCAGATAGAGAAAAGACGAACAAAGAACGAACAAATGACGAACAAATGACGGTGCGAGCCGCACAGGCAGATAGAGAAAAGACGAACGAATGACGAACAAAAGACGAACAATGAACGAACAAAAGACGAACGAATGACGAACGAATGACGAACAAAAGACGAACAATGAACGAAGAAAGGGAACATTTAAACCAAATATAAGTTGAAGATAAGTGGTGAAAAACACGAAGTAATTTTGGTTATTTGAACTAAAAAATATAAGATTTATTTTGAAGATATATGAGAAAATCGTATCTTTGCCGTCAATTATGACATAATGAGTAATTCTGAAAACTAAAATTAATTATATTAAAGAATGGCACATAACATTAAAAAAGGCGTAATTCTTGGAAAAGAAGTACAAGAAGTATTCAAATACGCTAAAGAAAAAGGCTTTGCTCTTCCTGCAGCCAACGTTATCAGTTCAAACTCTATCAACGCTGCATTAGAAACTTCAGTAGCTGTAAATGCCCCAATGATTATCCAATTTTCTAACGGTGGTGCTCAGTTTATGGCTGGTAAAGGATTGAATAACGACAACCAACGCGCTTCAGTTCTCGGAGCGGTAGCAGGTGCTAAACACGTTCACCAATTGGCAGAAGCCTACGGAGCATCTATCATTTTGCACACTGACCACTGCGCTAAAAAATTACTTCCTTGGCTTGATGGTATGCTTGAAGCATCAGAAAAACACTTCAAAGAAACAGGTAAACCATTGTTCAGCTCACATATGATTGACCTATCGGAAGAACCTATCAAAGAAAATATTGAAACTTGCAAACGTTATCTTGAACGTATGAGCAAAATGGATATGACTTTGGAAATAGAACTCGGTATGACCGGTGGTGAAGAAGACGGGGTAGACAACTCACACGTAGATAGTAGCAGGCTCTTCACACAGCCAGAAGACGTAGCTTACGCCTACGAAGAACTTTCTAAAATTAGCTCACAATTCACCATTGCAGCTGCTTTTGGTAACGTTCACGGGGTGTACAAACCTGGCAATGTGAAATTGACACCAAAAATTTTAAGAAATTCACAAGACTACGTTTCAAAGAAATACAATTTGCCTCACAACGCACTCGACCTCGTATTCCACGGAGGTTCAGGCTCTACCCTCGAAGAAATCCGCGAGGCTATTTCTTATGGTGTAATCAAAATGAATATTGATACCGACTTGCAATACGCTTTCACTGAAGGTGTTCGCGACTATATGAAAGCTAAATCGGCTTACTTGCAAGGACAAATAGGTAACCCAGAAGGTCCCGAAGCGCCTAACAAGAAATACTACGACCCACGTGTATGGCTTCGTGAAGGCGAAAAGACATTTGTTACTCGTTTGAAAAAAGCGTTTGAAGACCTTAACAACGTAAATACTTTATAGTAGTATTTCCCCACCTGATAACTTTGCCAAGAAGCTACAGCAACCTCTGCCAATAGACTTTTTGGCAAAGTTTTTGATATATGAACACAAACATTTTTAATTAAACATATGGGATATAATTCAAATTACGACAGCTACAACACTAACTATCAAACACCTCAAATAGTAAGCTATGCTACTAATGAGGCACAAGCTACCTTTTACCGCAAAACTTACTCACACGTAGCAATGGCACTTTTGGCTTTTATAGCTGTAGAAGCTATTTTGCTAAATGTAGTACCAGAAAGCCTTATCATCTCTATGGTAAGTGGCAAATGGGTATGGCTATTGATTTTGGGAGGCTTTTGGTTAGGCTCAATCCTTGCCAGCAAATGGACGCAAGCACAAGATAAGAATACCCAATATATGGGCTTAGGACTTTATGTGTTACTTGAAGCTGTTATCTTTATGCCAATAATCTTTTTGGCGATGTACTTTACTGATGGTACGGCTATCCTTTCGCAAGCTGGTATTATTACACTTGCTTTGTTTGGCGGACTTACAGCGGTGGTATTCCTCACCCGTGTAGACTTTTCGTTCTTGCGTAGCATATTGGTAATAGGAGGTTTTGTAGCCTTAGGACTTATTGTGGCAGGAGCTATCTTTGGTTTCGATTTAGGACTTTGGTTCTCAGTAGCAATGGTTGCTTTGGCAGCAGGTGGTATACTATATGAAACTTACAACATCAAAAATGTATACAGCACAGACCAATACGTAGGGGCTGCTTTGCAGTTGTTCTCTTCTATTATGCTACTTTTCTGGTATATATTGAGAATACTTATGTCGAGAAGAGACTAATCTGTTCTCCTAAAATATTAAAATGATAAGTTCCATCATTGAGTACAATGAGATTAGTACTTTTGATGGAACTCTTGTATTATATGAGGTTATATGAGGAAGTATGTTAGCTTGTCTTCTTATAATTCCAAATAGCCCAACTATTAAGCAGCACAGCGAATCCTACAAGATACAAAAACTCTATGTGTAATTGTGCAAAACTACTGCCTTTGAGCACAATTAAGCGGACAGCATTCACAAAATGGGTTACCGGAATAGCATTACTCACCTGTTGACTCCAAGCGGGCATACTGTCTACACTGGTGAGGAAACCGCTCATCAAAAGGAATATCATTATAAAGAAATAGGCGATAAACATAGCTTGCAACTGTGAATCGGCATAGGTGGAGACCAGAAGTCCGAAGCCGAGAATTGCGATGAGGTACATTATCGCAAAGGCGTATAAAGTGAGTAGATTTCCTGCGGGGAAGATACCATAGACTACATACATCACCACAAGCCCCAAGGTGAAGAGGATTAACCCTACTACCAAAAAGGGTATGAGCTTTCCTAATATAAACTGCCACTTCTTGATAGGCGTTACATTTATCTGCTCGATAGTGCCTATCTCCTTTTCTTTGACTACATTGAGTGCTGAAAGAAATCCCCCAATAATGGTGAGTAATATAGCTAAAATACCTGGAACAATGTAGCGTGTATATTGCATATAGGGGTTGTACCAATGGGTACTCTCCACCCCGATTTTGGCTACATTACCTATGCGCTGAGGGGCTTTTACATTTACATCGAGTTGGGTGTTGAAGTCGCGTATTACCGAAAGCAAATACGCCCCTCCTAACGACGACTTACTCCCGTTAATCGCATCGATAGAGACACCGAGAGGTTGCTTTCCTTCGCGTACGAGGTTGCGCTCAAAACCTTCGGGGACTTCCAAAACTACATCAGCTTTGCCGTCTTCTATCAGGGCGATACCTTCCTTATAGGAGAAAGGAGCCTCTACGAGTTTAAAGTACCCTGACGCAGTAATCTTCTGTATCAGTTGGTGAGAATAGGTACTTTGGTCGTGGTCGATATACACGAGGTTGATGTTCTTCACATCGAAATTGGCAACTAAGGGCAATATAATCAGTTGGAAGATAGGT
This sequence comes from Capnocytophaga sp. oral taxon 864, assembly GCF_002998835.1. NCBI lineage: Bacteria > Pseudomonadati > Bacteroidota > Flavobacteriia > Flavobacteriales > Flavobacteriaceae > Capnocytophaga > Capnocytophaga sp. oral taxon 864. The sequence goes on along the minus strand of NZ_CP027232.1, from coordinate 90,652 downwards.
GCCACAAACATCATTGCCAAGATCGTCTTATCTCGGAATATCTGCTTAAATTCTTTTTGGAGTATAAAGCTTAATACTTTCATTTCTTCTTTATTGTAATCGTATTTTAAACTTCTTCATTGCAAGGCTTAAGAAAACTACTGCCATTGCTATTAATATCAGCGTTTCTTTCCATACATAAGTAAAATCCAATCCTTTGAGCATTACTTTCTTCACGATACTGTAGTAATAACTTGAGGGGAAGACTTTAGATATCCCCTGAAAGATAAGAGGCATATTCTCTATGGGGAACATAAAGCCGGTAAAGAAAGCCGTAGGGAGCATCATTCCCATCATAGCGATGAGCATAGCCGTCTGCTGTGAAGCGGTAACGGTGGATATGAGTAGCCCCAACGACAAACAGATGATGATAAACAAGGTGCTTTCGGCGTACAACAACAGCAGATTGCCACGTATCGGGACATCGAGCATATAGACCGATAGCAGGAGTATCACGGTGAAGTTGATGAGCGAGAGAATAAGGTAAGGCACAGCTTTGGCAATGAGTATCATTATAGGTTTGAAAGGCGATACCAAAAGGATTTCCATAGTGCCTAACTCTTTTTCGCGCACTACCGCTACCGAGGTGAGGGCAGTGCTCACTATCATAAAGACGAGTGCGATTACCCCAGGAACGAAGTTCATAGAGCCATTTTGCTCCTCGTTGTACAGCATTCGGTTTTCTATGGTTATCTGGTAGGGTAGTTGCACAGCAGGGTTCAGCTCTTGCTGATAGCTCGCTACCATAGTTGAGAAGTAGTTTTGCACCGTTTTAGCCGTGTTGGGGTCGCTCCCATCGGTGATGAGTTGTAGCAAGGTGCCACTGGGTGTGTAGAGGTCTTTGCCGAAATCGGGAGGGAAGATGAGCGCGGCTTTTATTGTGCCACGCTTGAATTGGTCTTCTACTTGATCGTAACGAAGCAGAGGGTCTTTCAGCTTAAAATACGGACTTGACTGCAAGCGGTGTGTGATTTCTTGGCTATAAGTGTTGTTTGCCTCATCTAATACAGCGATACCAATGTTCTTGACCTCGCTGCTGAGGGCTTGACCGAAAAGGATAATCTGCGCTATAGGGATACCAAAGAGTATCAGTAGCGTGCGACGGTCGCGGAATACGTGATAGAATTCCTTGCGTATAAAGGCGATGAGCTGTTTCATATTAATAGGTGAGCGAATTGCCATTCGCCCCTACGGGGTTATTCATTACGTTTTGCTTTACGGGCGAGTTGGTAGAACACCTCGTCCATTGAATGAGTGTTAAACTGTGATTTAAGGCGAGTGGGCGTATCCATTGCTTCCACTTTGCCGTCTACCATTATGCTGATGCGGTGACAATATTCGGCTTCGTCCATATAGTGAGTGGTAACGAATACAGTGATCCCCTGCGCCGAGGCTTCGTATATCATATCCCAAAACTGTCGGCGCGTTATCGGGTCTACGCCACCGGTAGGCTCGTCTAAGAACACGATTTCGGGACGATGAAAGATAGCCACCGAGAAGGCGAGCTTCTGTTTCCAGCCCAGAGGTAGCGACCCTACGAGTTTGTTGGCTTCAGCCTCCAAACCGAGCTTGGTGATAAGGTCGGTACTGCGGGTTTTGATTTCCTTGCGACTCAAGCCATAGACGCCTCCGTAGAAGGTGATGTTTTCCTGCACGGTGAGGTTGTCATACAACGAAAACTTCTGACTCATATAGCCGATGTGCTTTTTTATCTGCTCTTGCTCTCGATAGACATCAAAGCCTGCTACGGTAGCCTCGCCTGAGGTAGGGTAGGAGAGTCCGCAGAAGATGCGTATAGCGGTGGTTTTCCCCGCACCATTGGCACCGAGGAAGCCGAAGATTTCGCCTTTTTCAACAGTAAGGGAAATGTTGTTTACGGCTTTGAAATCGCCGAATTGCTTTGTTAGATTATGACAGTGTATTGCGTACATCTTATTAAATTAGCAAATTAGCAAATGTGAAAATTAGCAAATTACCCCCCACACATACTCTGCTGTCGCAGACTTCCCCAAAGGGGGACAAGCCGGAAAGGTGATAAATATTGCTTTAATTTTCTTCCATTAATCTTATAAAACTGTCCTCGATGGTGGGGGTAATGGCTTTCCATTCGAGGTGGGGAAAGGTGGTTTTCAGCTGTTGCTCGAATATGGGAATGTTGGTATTTTCCTTGAGAGTAACGTGTAGGTACTCGCCAAAGGGGTAACAGCTATCAATGTTGGGGTGCTCGCGCAGGTGCTGAAGCAGTGCGTACAGGTCGGGAGCCTTGATAGCATAGAGTGCGGTGGGGTACTGAGCGATGATTTGTTCGGGGGTGCTGGTGGATAGTACCTTGCCTGATTGTATTAAGGCTATGCGGTCGCATAGGCTGGCTTCGTCCATATAAGGGGTGGAAACGAGTATGCTGATGCCTTGCTCCTTTAGTTTCTTCAGCATCTCCCAGAACTCTTTGCGCGAAACCACATCTACCCCCGTGGTGGGCTCGTCTAACAAAAGGACTTTGGGCTTGTGAATGAGCGCGCAACATAGGGCTAACTTCTGCTTCATACCCCCTGAGAGCTTGCCCGCACGACGGTTGCTAAACGGCTTTATCTGCTCGTAAATATCCTTAATAAGGTCGTAATTCTCGGCGATAGTCGTACCAAAAACGGTAGCGAAGAAGGAGAGGTTCTCCTCAACAGTGAGATCTTGGTAGAGAGAGAAGCGCCCAGGCATATAGCCCACGTGCTTTCGGATTTCTTTATAATCCTTGATGATATCCCAACCCTTGATGCTTGCTGTGCCCTCATCAGGCAAGAGGAGGGTAGTGAGCATACGAAAGACGGTGGTTTTGCCCGCCCCATCGGGACCTATGAGCCCAAAGAGTTCGCCCTTTTTAACTTCTAAGGAAAGGTGTTGGACGGCGTGGGTACTGCCGTAGGACTTGCTGAGATTATATATACTTATGCTTGTCATTTTATTAATTAGGTGTGAGCCACACAGGCTGTTTTGTTTTCTATTGTTAAAAAAGGTTGTACTTTTGCCAAGAATTTAGATACTATACTTATATGCATTACCTATACCTCACTTTAGCGATTGTTTTAGAAGTCTTAGCCACTGCTCTTTTAGGTAAATCGGAAGAGTTTACCAAGAGGTTATTTGCCGTAGGCTCGCTGTTGTCTTATGGTGTTTGTTTTTATTTTTTATCCTTAGCCCTCAAGAATATTTCACTGGGGGTAGCCTATGCTATCTGGTCAGGGGTAGGGATTGTACTGACAGCCATTGTGAGTATTCTTGTTTTTAAGAATAAAATAGACTTGCCTTTTGTATTGGGTTCCCTGCTTATCATCGCTGGGGTGGTGGTGATTAACCTCTTTTCAAAGGCAAATGGGCACTGATTTTCCCTTTATTTTTTATCTTTTCTTCTTGTTATCAAAATAAATACTACACAAATTACCAGTCCTACAAGAGCGGGTTTGGCTATTGACCAACCGCTTGCACCACTGCTCACCACACTCCATAACAGTTTTAAAAACGCAGCTAACACTACGGTGTAGAGCAATAAGCGCCATTTTCTCTTCCACGCTGAGACTATCAACAGATAGAAAAAAAGCGGTACACTTAGTGAGAAAAGTATCTTTTTTGTGTCCCACGTGCCTTTGAGATAGTCCATTTCGTAGGCTAAGAAGCCGAGCACCTTAGGGTCGGTTTGTTGTGGGGTGGGGAACCAAAACATACTGGTAAATAGGCAAAAGATACTCAATGACACTCCTGCATACGATTTCCTCAAAGCAAAATACACCATAGGCACGATAAAGAGTGGACGGACATACCAGCTCAATATATTGTGATGTCGCGCAAAAGTCCACTCAAAAAAGGAGTCATTAGTGAGAAAGACTACTATAAAAACTATGGTAAGCAGGGCGAAAACCGTTGCTATTACTTTGTCGTATTTCTTTAACATAGGGTTGTATTTGTTAGTAAGCTACAAAAAATGTGCTAAGAATGTGAGCTACAAGCTCTATTCTTGATAGACACGAGCCATAGGCTCGCGCCAGCGGGGGGTGTAGAGCGAGGTTATTTGAATAGCACTTCTCCGTACATTCCTATCTTTAAAAAGCCGTCGTTTTTAACCTTTACTTTGATAGCATAGACGAGGTTGGCGCGTTCAGATTTGGTTTGAATCGTTTTTGGGGTGAACTCGCTCTCTTGGGATATCCAGATAATTTCGCCTTGATAGGTGCGGTATGCGCCTTTTCCGGCATCGGTGCGCACGGTAACTTGCTGTCCTAATTTGATTTGAGATAGTTGATCACCCGTAATATAGGCTTTGAGAGTTAGTACATCAGTATTAGCAATCTTATAGAGAGGCTTTCCGAACGTCTGCATTTCTCCTTTTAGGGCGTAGTTAGTAAGCACAGTGCCCGCAATAGGGTTGATGATTTCACCCTGATTGATTTGCTCTTGAACAGCCTGAGCATTCTTTTGCAGAGGGGCTTCTTGGCTTAATACATTGCGGTTCTGGGTGTTGATGTTGGTGAGACTGACCTTGAGTTGGTTTTCGGTTACGGCTATCTGCTTGCGAAGCTGGTCGATGAGGGCGGAGAGGTCGTCCAATTGCTTTTGTGTAGCAGCCCCTCCACGTACTAAGTTTTGTGTACGTGTAAGCTCACGTTCCTGTTGGGCGAGTTGTGCGCGCTGTACTTCGAGTTGGCTACGAATGAGTGCCACCTGGTCGGCAGGGTTTTGGGTTTTCTCTTTGAGTGAGGCAATAGTGGCTTCCACCTGCTCTTTCTGTATCTTGAGGAGAGCGACGTTTATCTGACCGACCTTTTGACCTTCGGTAAGAGTTTTGCCTTCTTCTACCTCGTAGTCGATGAGTTGCCCCGTCTGTTGGGCAGAAACAATGACTTCGTCGGCTTCGAAGTTGCCAGAAGCGTCGAATTTGTTCTTATTATTGCAAGCTATTAAAGCTATCAATGTGGTAATAAGTGCTATCTTTTTCATTTTCCTATAATTAATTGATGATTCTCTTGAGCTTGGAGGAGTTGTATTTGGTGCAGGATAAGGGTTTGCTGGGCAAGATGCCAAGCATTGACTTTCTGCAAGTATTCGTGAGTGGTGATAACCCCGTTATCTAATTGTACTTCGGCTGCTTTGGCGACAGAGTGGCGCAGAGTTACTGATGCTTCATCTTGTTCTATGAGCTTTTGTAGCTTTTTGAGTTGCTCGGACTGCTGAGTGAGTTCGAGTTTTGTGTTGAGCAAGAAGGCTTGGCGGTCGGCTATGAGGCTTTCGCGGTTCAGGTGCAAAATATGTCTCTTGCTCGACAGGTTGTATAGCGGACTTAGATTCCACTGCAAACGGAGCCCCGTGATGTAATAGAAATCAGCTTGGTTGCTGAGCATATTGAGTGTGGGACGCCCGTAACCACCTTGAAAAAACGCACTGAGCTTAGGTATATATTCGCTACTGAGCTGTTTTTCTTGCGCTTTAAGCAACGATTCCTGTAGCTGAAACCCTTTGAGTTCAGGACGAAAAATCTCGGTACTTAGGGTTTGAGACTGGGATTGAGGCGCAGGCTGTGCGAGCTGGGAAGCGCTGGTGAGCTCTTTGCCTATGAAAGTAGACAGCATTTGCAAGTAGGTAACTTGGGTAGCTTCGTACTCGGTGGTTTGCATTGTCACGCGGAGGATTTCGGCTTTAAGCTCGTCTACATTGCTGGGGAGGGTTGTACCGTTTTTTAGGGCTACTTCCGCCTTCTTAAGTTGCGACTCAAGCGTTTCGATATTGAGGCGGTTTTGCGATAACTGGGCATCGATGAGGAGCACCCCAAAATATAGGTTGCTCACGCGTTGTTTTAGGGTGTATAATTGGGCTTCGACGGCTTGTGCTTGCACGGCACTTTGAGCTTTGGCGATAGCCTTCTGACTGTGAATCGCACCACCCCCGTATAGGAGTTGGCTCACTTCGCCCACCACCTTGTATTGCTCCTTGTCGATAGTAGGCAAAGAGACGTTAGGAGGCAGTGGGAGTGCTCCTACAATGGTTTTAGAGAGGTCGGTTACTTCCGACTGGTAAGTGGCTTGCCCTAGGATAGAGACCTGTGGGAGGTAAGCACGATTGGCATTGGCAAGAGTATAGTCTTCGGTTTTGGCTACCAAATCGAGCTTTTTGACGGTGGGGTAGTTCTCACGAGTAAGACGATAGCAGTCCTCCAAAGAAAGGATAGCCTGCGCTTGCGCGGTGAGAGTGAGGGCTATAGATGCGGTGAGTGTTAGGATAAGGTGTTTCATAGTGGCAATCCTCACCCCCGTTCCCCCTCTCCGAAAGAGAGGGGCAAGCCATAAAACAGAGTAAAAGACTGATGAATTAAGGCTTTTAGGGGTATTATAGTGTTAATAAATTAGTTTAACCATTTGGTTAGGGTATAGATAAAAAAAAATGTTATTTAGCCTCCGTTCCCCCGAAGGGAGACAATCCGCAAAGATAATTGTTTAAGAGAAATCGTATTATTATTTCCATAGCATCGCTTTAATCCATTGGGGGATAAGGGTTTTACGCTGGAGCATTAGGGCTTTGTACTGTTCTTCGGGTATGTTGATAATTGAAGTTAGGATAGGTTTTGCAATGAAAGGAAATATCACCAACCCGATAACATTTAGGATAGCTTGCATTAGGTTAGGCTCTGTGATTTCGCCACGGGCTACGGCTTCGGCATATTGACGGGTGAGCACAGAGTGAGTAAGTGCCTCTTTAATAGGGTTTTGCTCTACAAATACTTGCGGGTTAGGACGTACCTCATTGAGTATAAAGGTAGGTAATTCGGGTTCTTTGAGGAGTAAATCGACGTAGTTAGAGACGATGAGGTCTATTTTCTCATCGAGAGAGGTACTTTCGTCGTTCAGCATAAGGTTTACTCCTTTAAAGAATTGCGCCATTGTTTCCATCATTACCATTTCAAAGAGCTTTTCTTTACTACGAAAATAATAGTTGAGCATTGCGTGGTTGATACCCGCTTCTTCGGCGATGTCGCGAGTACGTGTACCTGCAAAACCTTTCTGATGAAAGACTTTGCGGGCAGCGGCTTTGATGCGTTCTTCGGTGCTTATATCTTTTGTCTTCTTCATCGTTACTTCTGATTTTCGGGGGCAAAGGTACAACGAGTTTTTGAATTAACCAAATGGTTAGAACAAAAATTTAATTTACATAGTACGTAGGTAGTAGTAACAATCTAAAAGTCATATATTTACATATATAAATAAAAACCTATGGGTAGGTGAAAAATTAGAGAATTAGCAAATTAGAGAATTAGAAAATTAGAGAATTAGCAAATGAGAAGCGTAGTTAATGGTTAATAATTAATGGTTAATGATGAATAGTGAAATTGGGAGAGGATTATACAAAGCTTATAGAATAATTAAAGAATGAGTGGCTTTTCAGTAGCTCTACAGTAGCTCTACAGTAGCTCTACAGTGGCTCTACAGTGGCTCTACAGTGGCTCTACAGTGGCTCTACAGTGGCTCTACAGTGGCTCTACAATGAAGACTGACCAAAGATTAATTGAATACTAACTGAATAACAATTGAATTTAGAATGTTACTAATATCAATCAAGGGTTCAATTAATTGATGTGAGAAGAGTGTAGCTTACGCTACAGAAATCTTACAAATTTTTACAAATAAAACAAATAGTCAGTAAGCTACCCGAAAGTCTTGCAAAGACTTCACGGATTACACAGATTTAGCAAAGATAATTCTTTTGTAAAACATCATTATTCTGGGGATTGCTCAGTTAAAGCTGAGGGGAAAATTAGCAGATTAGCAAATTTGTGAATTTGCTAATTAGTTCGTACCTTTGCGCCCTGAAAATGTTAATTATTAACTGTCAATCGTTAGTTAAAAATATATGACTTCGCAAGAAATAAGAGAACAATTCCTAAAATTCTTTGAAAGCAAAGGGCACACTATTGTCCCCTCGGCTCCTATGGTGGTTAAAAACGACCCTACCCTGATGTTTACCAACGCTGGTATGAACCAATTTAAAGAGTTCTTCCTTGGTAATGCTAAACCTAAATACAAACGCGTAGCCGATACTCAAAAGTGTTTGCGCGTATCGGGGAAGCACAACGATTTGGAAGAGGTAGGTCGCGACACGTATCACCACACGATGTTTGAGATGCTTGGCAACTGGTCGTTTGGCGATTACTTCAAAAAAGAAGCCATTAGCTGGGCGTGGGAATTGCTCACCGAAATATACAAAATTCCTAAAGAAAACCTCTATGTAACCGTTTTTGAAGGCAGTGAAGAAGACGGCGTGCCTTTTGACCAAGAAGCCTATGATATATGGAAAGAACGGATTGCTGAAAACCATATACTTCTCGGAAATAAAAAAGATAACTTTTGGGAAATGGGTGACCAAGGTCCTTGTGGTCCTTGTACCGAAATTCACGTGGACATTCGTTCGGAAGAAGAGAAAGCGAAAGTGCCAGGTCGCGACCTTGTGAATAACGACCACCCTCAGGTAATTGAGATTTGGAATAATGTGTTTATGGAGTTCAACCGCAAAGCCGACGGTAGTCTCGAAAAACTACCTTCTCGCAACGTGGATACAGGTATGGGTTTTGAACGCCTCTGTATGGTATTGCAGAAGAAACAATCAAATTACGATACCGATGTGTTTACCCCACTCATTCACAAAGTGGAAGAGATTACCCAAAGTAGATATACCTCAGGCGACCGTGTAACTCCTGAACAAGAACAAGTAAATATTGCGATTCGTGTGATTTCAGACCATATTAGGGCTGTGGCTTTTGCTATTAGCGACGGTCAGTTGCCCTCTAACAATGGTGCTGGTTATGTGATACGCCGTATTTTGCGCCGTGCTATTCGCTATGGTTTTACTTTCTTAAACCAAAAAGAGCCGTTTATCTACAAATTAGTAGAGACACTCTCTAACCAAATGGGAGGTACTTTCCCCGAATTGGAGAAACAGCAATTCCTGATTATGAGCGTCATAAAAGAAGAAGAAGCCTCTTTCTTGCGCACGCTTGAACAAGGTTTATTGATGCTTGATGTAATGATACAAAACAGTCCTGGCAAGCAACTATCGGGCGGTAAAGCCTTTGAATTATACGACACTTACGGCTTCCCCAAAGATTTGACAGCGCTCATTCTTTCGGAGAAAGGGCTCACTATGGACGAAGCCAGTTTTGAAGAACAATTACAAAAACAAAAAGAGCGTTCACGTGCAGCAGCTCAAATAAAAGCTGACGACTGGGTAATACTCCGCGACGACGATGAAGAGGAGTTTATAGGTTATGATACCTTAGAGGCTGTGGTGCGATTGGTGAAATACCGCAGAGTGGAAAGTCAGAAAGACGGTACTCATTTTCAGCTGGTATTCAACACTACTCCTTTCTATCCGGAAGGGGGTGGACAAGTGGGTGATAAAGGTACTCTACAAAGTGCTAACGGTGAGCTTATCTATATTTTAGATACCAAAAAAGAAAATAACCTTATCATTCACATTTCAGAACACCTGCCTACTAATTTAAACGACCCTTTCAAAGCAGAAGTACATTCAATATCACGTGAAATGGCAGAAGCTAACCACAGTGCTACCCACCTATTACACCAAGCTCTACGCGAAGTGTTGGGTACACACGTTGAACAGAAGGGCTCTCGTGTAGCTCCTGAAACTTTGCGCTTCGACTTCTCACACTTTGCTAAACTTACTGAGGAAGAGCTCAAAAAGGTAGAGCAATTGGTAAACAGACGTATTTTTGAGAAAATTCCTTTGCAAGAGCATCGTAATATTTCTATGCAACAAGCAGTGGAATCAGGAGCTATGGCACTCTTTGGTGAAAAGTACGGCGACCGTGTGCGTATGATTCAGTTTGGTGATAGCAAAGAGCTTTGTGGGGGAACTCACGTAAAGAACACAGGCGATATTTGGTATTTCAAAATCATCTCAGAAGGTGCAGTAGCAGCAGGTATTCGCCGTATTGAAGCGATTACCCGTGGAGGAGCTATGATGTATTTTACAGAACAAGAACAGCTGGTAGAACAAATAAAAGAAACACTGAAAAACGCGCAAGACCCTGTAAAAGCGATTAGGCACTTGCAAGAAGAAAATGCAGCTTTACACAAGGAACTTGAACAGTTGAGAAAAGAGCAAGCTAAGCAACTTAAAACAAGCATCAAAGCTGAATTTACAGAAGTAAATGGTGTTCAGTGTCTCGTAAAACAAGTAGATGCAGAAGTGGCAACTCTCAAAGACCTTGCTTTCGAGTTAGGTAATGAGGTAAAAAATGCTTTTATATTCTTTGCATCAGCTCACGAAGAAGGCAAAGCACTCTTGTTATGCTATATCAATAAAGAATTGGCACAAGCCAAAGGATTAGATGCTGGTAAGATAGTACGAGAACTGGGCAAATACATTCACGGAGGAGGTGGCGGACAGCCATTCTTTGCAACCGCAGGAGGTAAAAACCCCAGTGGTATTACCGAAGCACTTTCTAAGGTAAAAGATTATTTATAATGAATTTTTTGGCTCATATTTACCTTTCAGGCGAAGGCGATGAACTGCTCACTATTGGCAACTTTATCGCCGATACCGTACGAGGCAAAGAATACTTACAATACCCCGAAGCAATGCAACGGGGTATTTTATTACATCGGAGAATAGATACTTTCACTGATGCACACGCCATTTTCCGGAAAAGTAAACACCGATTGGTACCTACTTACAACCATTATGCAGGGGTGCTGGTAGATATTTTTTACGATTATTGTCTTGCTAAACATTGGAAAGAATATTCCGATAAATCCTTAGAACAATATGTTCAGCACTTTTACGATGCCTTAGAACGCCATCAACACTTGCTCAACAATAAAGCTCAAACTTTGAGTAAATACATCATTGCCGAACGTTGGTTAGAAAGCTATCAAACCTTTGAAGGCATCTCTTCCATATTATACCGAATGGATAGGCGTACAGGCTTCGTTTCGAAAATGCAATATGCCATAGAAGATTTAAAAAGAGATGAAAAATTATATGAAGAAGAATTTACTCAGTTCTTTAAAGAAATACAAATGATGTAATTACAAAAACTTTTCAGTAGAATCGATTGTTTCTTAGTAATATTTCCACTTAACACAATATCCATATAATTATCTAATAAACAAATAGATACACAGTTACAAATAAAAAAACATCTTCAAAAATCATAAAATTATTTGGCTAATTCAAAGATTATTTGTAATTTTGCCATAATTTTTTAAGGGCATAGAGTATTAATTTATCATTATTGTTTCATTCTTTCCTATTAGAAATAACCCTACTAAAATACTCTCGTTCCTAATTAGGAAATACAAATTTTATTATCAGCAAATGGCTGAAAACACTCAAAATCCAGAAGAGTTCTTACAGAACTTTGATTGGGACAAGTACCAAGAAGGTATTGACAGCGTACAAGAAGACCAATTAAAAAACTTCGAAGAATTGGTTAAAAACAATTTCGTTGACACTCAAGACAATGAAGTAGTAGAAGGAGTAGTAACTCGCATCACTGACAGAGAAGCGATTATCGACATCAACGCTAAATCAGAAGGCGTTATCTCTCTTAACGAGTTCCGCTACAATCCGAACCTCAAAGTAGGTGACAAAGTAGAAGTGCTTATCGATATCCGTGAGGATAAAAACGGTCAGTTAGTACTTTCACACCGCAAAGCACGTACGCTTAAAGCTTGGGATAGAATTAACTTGGCACACGAAAACGGCGAAATCGTAAACGGTTTTGTAAAAAGCCGTACCAAAGGCGGTATGATAGTAGATGTATTTGGCATCGAAGCATTCTTACCTGGTTCTCAAATTGATGTGAAACCTATCCGCGATTACGAACAATTCGTAAACAAAACAATGGAATTCAAGATTGTGAAAGTAAATCACGAGTTCAAAAACGTAGTGGTTTCTCACAAAGCGCTCATCGAAGCAGATATCGAAGAACAGAAGAAAGAAATCATCAGTCAGCTCGAAAAAGGACAAGTACTCGAAGGAGTTGTGAAAAATATCACTTCTTACGGTGTATTTGTAGACCTTGGTGGCGTAGACGGATTGATTCACATCACCGACCTTTCTTGGGCTCGTATCAATCACCCAAGCGAAGTGGTATCGGTAGACCAAAAATTGAACGTAGTTATCCTCGATTTCGACGACAACAAATCACGTATTCAATTAGGTTTAAAACAGCTTAGCAAACACCCTTGGGACGCTCTTGCTGATGACCTTAAAGTAGGCGATAAAGTAAAAGGTAAAGTAGTGGTAATTGCCGACTATGGTGCTTTCGTAGAAATCGCTGATGGTGTAGAAGGTCTTATCCACGTTTCTGAAATGTCTTGGAGTACTCACTTGCGTTCTGCTCAAGATTTCGTAAAACTCGGCGACGAAGTAGAAGCTGTTATCTTGACTCTCGACCGCAACGAGCGCAAAATGTCTTTGGGTATTAAACAACTTACCCCAGACCCTTGGATTAACATCACTGAAAAATATCCAGTAGGTTCTAAACATACAGGTACTGTTCGCAATTTCACTAATTTCGGTGTATTCGTAGAACTCGAAGAAGGTATCGACGGTCTTATTCACATCACCGACCTTTCTTGGACTAAGAAAATTAAACACCCATCAGAATTTGTAAACTCTGGTGATAAGATTGAAGTAGTAGTACTTGAATTAGATGCCGAAGGACACAAATTGTCATTAGGACACAAGCAAACCACTCCTAACCCTTGGGACAAATACGAAACTGAATTTGCGGTAGGTACAGTTCACAAAGGTACTATTTCTAAAATGGTAGACAAAGGTGCTACTGTTCCTTTCAACGACGATATCTTAGCGTTTGTTCCTTCACGTCACTTAGAAAAAGAAGACGGAAAGAAATTGGGCAAAGGAGACACTGCTGATTTCAAAGTGATTGAATTTAACAAAGAATTTAAACGTGTAGTAGCTTCTCACACTGCTATCTTCAAAGAAGAAGAAGAGAAAATAGCCAAAGAAGCTGCTGTAAATACCAGCTCATCTACAGTCGAAAAATCAACACTTGGTGATCTTGAAGCATTACAAGAGTTGAAAGACAAGATGGAAAAAGAGAAGTAATTTAGTTTTTTTCATAATTTTTTGTTTTAATGAGGAAAAGTCGTTGCTGGGAAGTGACGACTTTTTTTATTATTTATCATATATCTATTATTCATAAAAGAAAGCCTCAGTGTTTTTATACACTGAGGCTTTCTTTTATTAAATATTGGAGATTATTTAAACTCCTTTTCGTGGCGTTTGCGTTCATTCTCATCTAAGTAGATTTTACGTAAGCGCATATTTTTAGGAGTTACTTCTACATACTCATCTTTTTGGATATATTCCAAGGCTTCTTCTAAAGAAAACTTAATAGGCGGTGCTAATTTTACTTTTTCATCAGAGCCCGCAGCACGTACGTTAGTAAGTTTTTTAGTCTTCGTTACATTTACTACTATATCTCCACTACGAGAGTTTTCACCGATTACTTGTCCTGTATAAATATCTTCACCAGGAAAGATGAAGAATTTGCCTCGGTCTTGCAATTTGTCGAGAGAATAAGGAATAGCAGTGCCTTGTTCCATAGAAATAAGCGAACCATTAATACGCCCTGCTATTTCACCTTTGAAAGGTTGGAACTCCAAAAAACGGTGGTGAATAATAGCTTCACCAGCAGTAGCTGTGAGTAATTGGTTACGCAAACCAATGATACCGCGAGAAGGAATGATAAACTTAATAATCATACGTTCACCTTTAGGTTCCATACTTAGCATTTCGCCTTTGCGAAGGGTGACTAAATCTACTGCTTTACCACTTACATTCTCAGGCAAATCAATAGTAAGTTCTTCTATAGGTTCGCATTTCACTCCATCAATCTCTTTGATGATAACTTGTGGCTGACCAATTTGCAATTCATAACCTTCACGACGCATTGTTTCAATGAGTACAGAGAGGTGCAATACCCCACGACCATAAACAATAAACTTATCGGCACTATCAGTAGGTTCTACGCGTAAAGCAAGGTTTTTTTCTAATTCACGCTCTAATCGTTCTTTGATATGGCGAGAGGTTACAAACTTCCCGTCTTTACCAAAGAAAGGAGAATCGTTGATAGTGAAGAGCATACTCATAGTAGGTTCATCGATAGCAATAGTAGGAAGTGCTTCGGGTTTTTCGTAATCGGCGATAGTATCACCAATTTCAAAGCCTTCTAAGCCTGCAATCGCACAAATGTCGCCTGCTTGTACTTCTTCTACTTTCTTACGTCCTAAACCATCAAAGAGGTGTAGCTCTTTAATTTTAGATTTTACAATAGTTCCGTCGCGTTTTACTAATGAAATATTCATACCCGATTTTAGGGTACCACGGTGCAAACGACCAATAGCAATACGTCCAGTAAAACTAGAATAATCCAATGAAGTAATAAGCATTTGCAAGCTACCTTCTTCTATTTGAGGAGCTGGAATATACTTTACCACCATATCGAGTAGGGGTGCAATACTATCAGTTCTCTTATGCCAATCTTCTGACATCCAATTTTGTTTAGCTGAACCATATACCGTAGGAAAATCTAACTGCCAATCTTCAGCACCGAGTTCAAACATAAGATCGAATACAGCTTCGTGTACCTCATCAGGAGTACAGTTTTCTTTATCAACTTTGTTGATTACCACAATGGGTTTCAACTTCATCTCTATAGCCTTTTGGAGTACAAAGCGCGTTTGAGGCATAGGACCTTCAAAAGCATCAACAAGCAAGAGCACGCCATCAGCCATATTGAGTACACGCTCAACCTCCCCACCAAAATCGGCGTGTCCAGGTGTATCGATAATGTTTATTTTGATGTCTTTATAGACTACTGAAACGTTTTTAGAGAGGATGGTAATTCCTCGTTCGCGTTCGAGGTCGTTATTATCTAATATCAGTTCGCCTGAATCTTGATTTTCGCGGAAGAGAGCGCAGTGGTGTAAAATCTTGTCTACTAAGGTAGTTTTGCCGTGGTCTACGTGGGCAATAATAGCTATATTTCTAATAGCGGTCATAGATATAATTTGTGTTTAAAAAAAATTGAGGGTGCAAAAGTACGAAGTAATTAGCAATTTAGCAAATTCGTAAATTGACAGTTATTGCCTTTTCTAATATTATTGGAATCATTTGGTATTTATTTACTATCTTTGCCCCCTATTCAAACCATTATGTTTCAATCTATAAAAAAAGAAGCCTTATTACTGTTGCGCGATGTGGGGGCACTTATCATTCTCTTTGCAATGCCATTGCTATTGGTGGTAACCATTACGCTTTTGCAGGACGGGGCTTTTAAGAATATCAGTGAGCAGAAAACAGCCGTTCTGTTAGTGGATAACGATGGTGGTGAAATTGCCAAAAATATCAGTAAGAGTTTAAAAGGAAGTGCTTTCGAAATGGTGAAAACGCTGGACGGAAAACCTATTGGCGAAGCTATGGCGCGTGAGCAGGTGCTGAAAGGCAACTACCTACTGGCTATTGTAATTCCTGCTGAACTCTCCTCCAGCTTGCAAACTAAAGTGCAACAGAACGTTGAGACGATTATCAACACTTTTGCAGGCGAGACCATAACACCTACTGAAACGGCTTATACTACCAAAGAAATACGCCTCTATTTTGATCCTACTTTACAGACTTCGTTTAAAGAAAGTGTGAAGAGTGGTATCGATAAATTGCTATACCAAATAGAAAATCAGTTTATTTATAAAGCTTTCGAGAGTCAGTTAGAGGAAGGGGTAAGTTTACCTAAAACTGAAGCATTAGTGAGTTTTAGAGAAATCAATCCTAATACAGCTACTGCTGCTATCCCCAACACTACCCAGCACAATGTACCCGCGTGGGCTCTCTTTGCTATCTTCTTTATTACCATACCGCTATCGGCGAGCATTGTAAAGGAAAAAACACAAGGCACAGGACTCCGACTCTTCACAAGTCCCCTACCCTACTGGGTATTGCTCACCGCTAAAATCATTGTTTTTCTGATGATTAGCCTATTGCAATTCGCTTTGATGGTAGTAATGGGCGTGTTTGTATTTCCTTACTTAGGCTTACCAATGTTAGAAGTGAACTGCAAACTATTACCATTGTTGTTAGTCGCTATAGTGTCAGGGCTTTCGGCAATAGGATTGGGGGTACTCTTAGGAACTTTGGCAAAAACACAAGAACAATCAGCGCCCTTGGGAGCTACCCTCACGGTACTTTTTGCAGCCATTGGTGGGGTGTGGATACCTACCTTTGCAATGCCCCACATTATGCAATTACTTTCTAATATTTCCCCTATGAACTGGGGATTACAAGCCTTCTACGATGTATTACTAAGAGGAGGTTCTGCGAGTAGTTTGTTACCTAAAATAGGAGCTTTACTGCTCTTTTTCATCAGTTGTATACTTATCTCTATTTATTATGACAAAGCCAAAAGAAACGTATAAACCCGCGAATTTATCAGAGAGTCTTATTATTACGGTACGCTTTAGCGAAACCGACCCACTTGGTATTGTATGGCACGGCAACTACATCAAATACTTTGAAGACGGACGTGAGGCGTTTGGGAGAAAGTACGGCATTTCTTACCTTGATGTAGAGCGCAAAGGCTATGCAACACCTATTGTGAAGAGCGTATGTGAACACAAGAAAATGGTGCGCTATGGCGAACGCTTACGCATTGAAACTCACTATATTCCCTCTAATGTAGCGAAACTCATCTTTCAGTATTTTATCTACAACGAAGCCAATGAATTGGTTTGTACGGGAGAAACTGTACAGGTATTTACTTCATTAAAAGATAATAGCTTATCACTGTACAAACCTAAGTTTTTTGAAGAATGGGAGAAAAAAGTGATAAGTGACGATTGATAATTATCAAAAAAAATAGCTTTTTCTTGTTTTTGAAGGTTATTTTTCTTACTTTTGGCGAAAAATCATTCTACAATGAGAACGGTTATATATTTGGAAGGATTTGTAAAAAAGGTTTATACAAAATTAACTGACGAAGGATATGAGGCAGATAAAGATGATAGACCTTCTTTTATATATTTTACTAGAACAGAGGAAAATCACCAATTTGAAATTGCACTCCGCTTTATGAGAAATAGGTTCACAACCTACGTAAACTATCGGAATCTCTTAGTTTTAGAGCAGTTGAAAGCATTGGGTATTAGCCCTTTTCACAGTGAATTAATAGGGTGTACTTTTTCTGAGATCCCAGACAAATATTCTTTTGGTAGACGTTTGACACCTGAGGAACTTAGAAAACACACTATGATACGTTATAAAGAGCCCGAGGAACTTTTTGAAGAATGGGAAGAATATTATAAAACTATTATGATACCTTTTCTCAATGAATGTTATGACATCAAAAAAGTATACAATTGGGTAGTTCAAGAAAATATAGAGACTAAACCTTACCTTTATGACCAATGTCTTTTTTTCTACTTTGTAGGCAAAATGGCAGACATATCTAATGAAGAACTAAAAAAATTATTCGATGCATATAGTGAAAGAGTTAAAGAAGAAACTCCTTACAATTCTTATGAGAAATTTTCACTTTTAAAAAATAAAGTACTAAAAGAATTAAAATGAATGAATTTATTGAAAAATTAGACTTCTACATAAAGTCTTACGATGTAGAAAAAGAACTTTACAAACGTGGAAAAAAATGGCGTAAAAAAGGCTATCTCAAAAAAGAACAATTTATGCAAATTTGCTTGTGGAAATCACGCCGTGCTAAAAAAAGATATGATTCCAACGATGCAACTCTTGTAAAGAAAATCACCCGAGAAGCCTTTGCAGAAAGTGACGAAAAGAAAAAAATAGAGAAGCTTACAGAACTCAAAGGTGTAAGAATTCCGGTCGCTTCTGCAATTTTAAGTGTAACAGATAGAGATAATAACTATCCTATTATTGATGTTCGTTGTGTATGTGCTTTAGAAGACCTTGGTGAAATTGATTGGGTAGACATTACCATTGAAAATTGGGAAAGATATTTAACTAAAATTAGAAACCTTGCTAAGCAATATGGCAAAACAGCTCGAGAAATAGAAAAAGGACTTTTCGCTTTCAACCGAATCTATTTAGATTCAAAAATGATAAGTTTAGAAGATGCTATAGCTGAAAAGAGAGAGAAGTATCGAAAAATAAAAGCTAAAACAAAAAAAACTTTGTCAAAGTCTTAGAGACTTTGACAAAGTGTATTGAGGTTAAAAGTGTTGTAATTATTATTATTTTTTTTTAAGGCGTTTGATGATGAGCTTTCCAAAGGATTTAGCGGTTTTCTCAAAGCCTTCTCCTATACGCAACTCATTACTGTAATTATGTCCTATTTGGTCGCCTGGGGCTTCGATAGAGCGTATTTGGTATAGTACATTTTCTCTGTTATTTGTTTCTACAAAACTGAGTACAGTAGTTACTTTGGCTTTTTGTTTCATTACCCAAGCATCCCATCCTGGATATATCCATTGGGCATCTACAATAAGGGTATAGGCTGCTTGAGGAGCATCTTTTTGAAATGCAATTCCTTTAGATTCAGTAACTGTACGTCTCATCAAATCTAAAAATTTAGGCTCCCAAAAGGTTTCTCTCGCTCCTTCCCATTTCTTCAGCCAATTATCTCCCTCACCTTTATTCCTGTTGTTAAGAAATTCACGACGTTCATCTACGTATTCTTTTTCGGTAACATTGTCTTTCATTAGTCGCAAATTATCGTATTTGAACTCTACATTCACGACTTTTTGATCTTTTAGAAAAGATAAATTACCTCTTTCTTCTTGAAAATCTTGCGCTGTTACAGCTAAGGTAACGCACAAAAATAAGACAGCTAATAGATTTTTTGTCTTCATATATAATTAATTTAATGGTTTGCGTTTGTCTACAAATTTCATCGGTTTGCGACTGCCCAACGGATAGAGCTGCTGCTCAATGAGGGCTATATCGCAGAACTCAATCTTAGGAACTACCCTAAGTTTAGCACGGAAGTGATGACTTATTTGCTCGCGAAGAGCTTCGGTAGGTTTTTTTGTCCCTATTTTGATGAGAATTTCATCGGTGAGGATATCATTGGTATTGATTTCTATAATGTAATTCTCTATGGCTTCAAACCCCGTAAGCAAATCCATTAGGGCTGGTGGGTAGAGAGTCGTTCCTTTGTATTTAATCATCTGCTGTTTGCGACCCAATACAGGACTCACTCGTGCCGTATGTCGCCCGCACTTACAAGGGGTACTGTGCATCGCTACTATATCGCCTGTTCGAAAACGCAACAATGGCATACCTTCCACTCCCAAAGTAGTGATCGTGAGCTCTCCACTCTCACCATCGGGTACGGGGCGTCCTTCGTCGTCTAATACCTCGGTGATGATGAGCTCAGGGTGGTGATGCCCTCCGTGTTGGTGTTCACACTCGGTGAAAGTAGTGCTCATTTCGGTAGAAGCATAAGTGGAGTAGAGTTGCAATCCCTGCCATTTTTCGGTAATCTTTTTCGCTAAGAGTGTAGGGCTAAAATCCTGATTGCGCAATGCCTCACCTATACACACCACTCCTTTTACGGAAGAAGCGCGATAGTCGATACCATTCTTTTCGGCATATTCTATCATTTTCAGCACAAAGGAAGGAACCGCAATAAGGTATTTAGGTTCGTACAATCGGATAGAATCCCATTGCAATTCGGGTATTCCTGCCCCTACCCTAATGATGCTTGCCCCCATTTTGCGTATGCCTAAGAAATAAGCCAATCCTGCCATAAAACGGCGGTCGATAGTGGTCATCAGTTGGACTACATCGCCTTTTTGAATACCTGCACAAGCCAATGAGATAGCTTCGTTGTACGCCAAACGGTCTAAATCCTTATCGGTGAGACCGAAAGTAACAGGCGTTCCCATAGTACCTGA
The DNA here is from genome assembly GCF_002998835.1 of Capnocytophaga sp. oral taxon 864. NCBI lineage: Bacteria > Pseudomonadati > Bacteroidota > Flavobacteriia > Flavobacteriales > Flavobacteriaceae > Capnocytophaga > Capnocytophaga sp. oral taxon 864. The sequence goes on along the minus strand of NZ_CP027232.1, from coordinate 70,661 downwards.
GGTTGAAGCATAGTCTACAATAGCAGTTTTAGGTACGCAGAGAAAAGCATCATTCTCGCGTTGCAAATCGTCTTTATGGGTTGTGGGTATTTTTTGTAAATCGGCAAGGGTGCGGATATCCTCTATACGGATATGGTGCTTGCGGAAGAGATTTTGATAAAAAACCGATTTTTCATTGAGATATTGCAATAGCTCTCGCAGTTTTTCTTCTTGAAAAGCGATAATCTCGGCTTCCGATTGGGTTTCTATGGTTGGAATAAGTGCACTCATTATTTTTGTTAATAAAACTTTACCAAAGGTTCTAATGCCCGTGCGACTCACACCTTTGGCAAAGTTGTATGTAAATTTCCTTATTTAAAAAGTCGTTTTAAGGAATTTAAGAATCCTTTTTCTACTACATCGATACCGATACCGAAGTTGCTATCAGCCATAGTGTGGTAATCTTCGCGAATAGGTTCCAATTTATCTAATGGCAATTCAATATTCGTGAGCGGATTGTACTCCACAATCACCTTACCAGAGTTTTTAGTGATAAACTTTTGGGTTTTATGGGTGAAATACTCGTTTTTGATATCGCACTCTTGTACGGTGTATTTTTCCTTAGTATCGATATTCTCATCGGTTTTGAGTTCTATTTCGTAACGCTCGCTATCGAAGTTATGCCAAAAGCTTGCATCGCTGTGCTGGTGTTCACGAATGCTGTTTTTCAACACACTACCATCGTAGTACATCAAGAAACGACGACCTTCATTGTCTATAAAATAAGGCTGTTCAATAGTTGCTTCGTACTTCACTACAAATTCATTTTCCACCTTATCGTCCTTCACTATTTGCAAGGTAGCATCTTTGAAAATCTCGCGGAAATCTTTGCCTTTGCGGTCGTTCACATAGTTGAGCGCATAGAACAAGGAGTTGTTCCAGCTGTCCAAACGTTCGTTTTTGTTGCTCGACTTGAAGTAAGCTCGCATAGAGTTTGCACGATTGTAACGATAAGTAGTAAGCAGTTGTATTTTGCCCGTATTGCCTTTGGCTTCTAAGGTGATGTGCTCATCTATACAAAAATTGTCGAAATAGGTAGGTTTGCGCACTTGTAACTCTTGGTTAGGCAATATCTCCATAAAGTGACAAAAAGAAATCACTGCGCGTTTCTCCAATTTACCAAACTCATTACGAGCAGTTGCATCTACAAAGTACTCTTTACCTTCGTAATTGATTTTCACCACTACGTGATTGAACGAAAGCAACGAAGGGAGATAGAATTGCAAGTAATAATCAGAATTGTAGTTCACCAATATCACTGAAGCCTCTACACCGAGATAGTTGAGGATAGATTTCAACAATACGCATTTCGCTTTACAATCACCTTGCTTATTTTGGTAAGTAAGTGCAGGTGCTTGCGGTTTGTGTCCGTTCATCTCATCGGCGTTGTACACGTAGTAGATGTTGTTTTGCACGAACTCTATAGCGTATTGCAATTTCTCGTCGAGGGTAGCCATACCGTTGAGTTTCTCCACCAAATCGGGGGCAAAATCAGCGGGTTGTGCTTTGAACACCTCTTCGTAAAGCGGATAGATATAGTTAGAAAGTTCTTTCCAAGTACTATCAGTAGCGAAGTCTATAAAAGGGAAGATTTCGCGGTTAGGGTCTACTGGGTTGATGTAGTTTTCTTGTACTATCTCAAATGCTTCTCCTTGTGCTAAGTATTTCACCTGACTTGGGATTACGTTACCCTGCTCGTCGCGGAAAAACACATCTTTATAAGCCACGCGTTTGTCGCGATTGTTGATGAGCTTGAAGTGATATTTACCGTACGCCCAGTAAGTATCAGGGGTTACATATACGTATTTCATAAAGTCCCGACGCAAGAACTCTTTCTCAGTAAATACCTTTTCTTTGGTATCTTCCAAAATGAGAATATCGTCTAAGTGAAGGTCTTTGATTGAGAAGTTCAGTTTTTTAGAACTGCTGATAATACCACGACCGCTTTGTCCTTCGTTGTCCAATACTTTTATAGTAGTATCAGCTGTTTTGTCAATTAGCTGACCGTTGCGATACACACTGATGCGGTGTATACTGAAATACTCATTTTCTTCGAGTATCATATCATACATCGAAGCGCGTTCCAAGTTTTCGGGTTGGGTAAGGGTATAAGCCATCAACGTATAGTCAGAAGTACTATTATCGTCTATTTTGCTGTATTTATGTAAGAAATAGCAGTAGTCACGCCCCTCGTCGGTTTGTTCACGAGAGAAGTCAGTCTCTACTAAAAGTTTTTCCATTTCACTATCTGAAAGGGAATTTGCCCAATCTCCCGCTTCTACAAAACGGTACAATTCTTTTTCTTCTGTTTGCACTTTTTTAGTTTAGAGTTTAAAATTAAGAGTTATAAAAGTTTTTAAGTGGTTGCAAAAGTACTACTTTTTTACCATTTAACCAAAAAAACTTATGTATATAATCGGCATATTTCTTTTGTCAATCTACTTTTTCCCCCGCAAGTTCGCATTTTACTAATTTAGCCGTCAACATCTGTTACTTCTTTTTTCATAGATACTCTTTTTTAAAAGTATGGGGACAAATATACTACTTTTTTTGTAAAACTATGCTTCTTCGTCGTGAATAAAGCGTTTTTTAGCCAAAAGTTCTTCTTCTGTTTCTTGGTAGGCATCATCGGGCACACAACAATCCACAGGACATACAGCAGCACATTGGGGTTCATCGTGAAAACCAATGCATTCAGTACACTTGTCCGCCACGATAAAGTAAATATCATCACTGATAGCTTTCTGGGGCTCGTCCGCGTCTACTTCCAATCCGCTCGGTAATACCACACGTCCCTTTAAGGTCGTACCATCGCTATAACGCCAATCGTCAGCACCTTCATAAATAGCATTGTTAGGACATTCGGGTTCGCAAGCCCCGCAATTGATACAATCGTCAGTTATTATTATAGCCACTTGAGTTTTATGTTTTTAGTTATGAATTATCAGTTAAAAAGGGTGCAAAGATAATACTTTTATTTCTATTATTCAACAACTACCCATAATCACCTTCTACAAACTCCACTTTTTCTACTATTTTGCAAGTCTTATCCTTCATCATTTCTCCACCTTTCCTTCGTTCATTGTTCGTTCATTGTTCGTTCATTGTTCGTTCATTGTTCGTTCATTGTTCGTTCTTTGTTCGTTCTTTGTTCGTTCATTGTTCGTTCATTGTTCGTTCATTGTTCGTTCATTGTTCGTTCATTGTTCGTTCATTGTTCGTTCATTGTTCGTCTTTTGTTCGTCTTTTGTTCGTTCATTGTTCGTTCATTGTTCGTTCATTGTTCGTTCATTGTTCGTTCATTGTTCGTTCATTGTTCGTTCTTTGTTCGTTCTTTGTTCGTTCTTTGTTCGTTCTTTGTTCGTTCTTTGTTTGTTCTTTGTTTATATGCCTGTGTGGCTCGCACTGTCTTTTCTTTATCTGCTTGTCGTGCTACGACTGCCTGTGTGGCTCGCACCGTCTTTTCTCTATCTGCCTGTCGTGCTACGACTGCCTGTGCGGCTCGCACCTGCCCGTGTGGCTCGCACCTGCCCGTGTGGCTCACACCTGCTTGTGTGACTCACACCGTCATTAACTTGGTATTATTGGCATTTTTGGCATTATGGTATAAAAAAAGACTGCCAGATATTCTCTAACAGTCCTTTTTACCTTTTTACCTTTTACCTTTTTACCTTTTACCTTTTTACCTTTTACCTTTTATCTTTTACCTTTTATCTTTTACCTTTTATCTTTTACCTTTTATCTTTTATCTTTTATCTTTTACCTTTTATCTTTTACCTATTTACCTGAATCCGACCATTCCACTTTCCGCGACACGTACATCACAATAGCCAAAATGGTAAATAAACCTATACTTCCCACTAATAAAGCATAACTTTCCAGCTGAATAATCACGTAAATAAAACCGTAGAGTGCTGCTAATGAAAGTCCTATAAAAGTAGGGAACTTCTTGTTTTTCAGTATAGAAACCGAATACAAACTGATAAGTCCTACCGTCATTACCGATGATATAAAGTAAGCAAACGAGAAGCTACTGTGTTCTGTAATCGATATGAGCAAAGTATAGAACAACACCAATGCCAACCCTATCATTGAGTATTGGAAGATGTGAATCTTTATCTTGCTAATGCTTTGTATCAAGAAGAATATCAAGAAAGTGAGGAATATCACCAAATAACCGTATTTAGTAGCGCGTTCATTCTGCTGATATTGGTCTACAGGAATGATAAAATCTACATCGTAAGTGTATTGCGAAATGTTCGGTAAACTCCCAAACGATTGTTGTGCAAACGGACGGTTGATGTGCAATACCTTCCACGAAGCGTTAAACCCATTGCCGTTTATCTGTTTGGTGTAAGGCAAAAAGCTACCTGTAAAGCTAGGGTTAGCCCAGTTAGAGGTAAGGGTACTCTCGGTAGTCTTCCCTATGGGCACAATAGCTATTTTCTTACTACCGTCGTACTGCACCGTAAAACTAAACGAAGGGTTAGCCAAAAACTCCTGATAGTTGATAAAGCCTGTTTCGAGCGATGCCACCTCATTAGCCTTACTATCATTCTCATAGTAATAATCCTCGTCGTCTTTTTGCTCATAGATAGGTTCAAAAGCGTAATCCTTGCCACCTAATTGAATGCTTACTCCATTCTTAATACTCGCGAGGTTAGTAGTGCGAATGAGAATCGTAGCCTTATCCCAACTGATATCTTCGTTAGGAATTCCTTTGGCTATAAAATTAGGCGCCACATAACTACCCGTAAAGTCCATAGACGCATTAAATACTACTGATTCGTAGTTGTTGCGCTTCTTCACCTCAGTCTTTACATTCGAAGTATTTTTTAGTTCCTCGGGGAAGAAATAAGCGTACTGTGTCTCAAAAGCGTTTTTGTTCTTGTCGCTGTACACTTTGTAAGGAATTTTGAGGATAGGTCCATAGAAAAAGACCTCGCGCCCCCACTTGCTATCAATCTCATTGATAACCTCCTGCTGACGTTCTTTGCGCTCTCTCACTAAGTTTTGTACTAATAAGAGCGGAATGAGCAATACCAAAGTAAGTGCCCCAATAAGCACCAAACGAAAAGTGTTTGATTGCCATACATTAGATGTTGTTGATGGTTTTTCTGGATACATAATATTTAAATTTACAATTAATAATTCACACTAAAGCACTTTGCGTTTCAAAGTATCTCTATAAAAAAGAAAGGAGTTAATGTTTCTCCTTTACGGATTGTCCTCCTTCGCGGGTTCGGGGGCAAATCGACAAATCTGCTAATTTCCTAATTTCCCAATAATCTTCTCGAGTGCATTCAAATGTTCTTGAAACGCCTCTTTTCCCTTTTTAGTTACCTTATAACTCGTATTGGTCTTACGTCCCACAAACGATTTTTCAATAGTGATATACTCTTCAGCTTCCAAGGCACGGGTATGGCTTGCCAGATTGCCATCGGTTACCCCTAAGAGTTCCTTTAGGGTATTAAAGTCGGCACTGTCATTCACCATCAACACCGACATTATGGCTAAGCGAATGCGGTGGTCAAAAGCCTTATTGATATGTGCTAAAAAAGTCTTCAATTTTCTTTATCCGTCCCGACTTATGTCACTGTTGGTCTTTTCCTTTATTGCGTTCGTATTTAAAGTGCATTACGCCACCATAGAGAATATGGCATACTCCAAAGCCCAATGTCCAAAACAAGAGTCCGTAACCAGGAAAATATACCGCTAATAAGCCTAACACAATCTCGGTAATTCCCAAATAATGTACATCTCCAAAGGTGTATTTACTCACATTCACACACGCCAAACCGTAGAAAATAAGCGTCATTGGCGCAAGCAGTCCGTAGTACCCATTTTTGATGAGCAATACACTGAGTAGCCCACCCGTAAGTAGCGGAATAGCAAAGTTATACAAAGCCCTTTTGCCGGTAGCATTCACAAGGCTTTCTCCATTGCGCTTCGCCTTACGTGCCGAAAACAAGTAAGCCGTCACCAATGAGGCTACAAGCACCGCTAATGCAATTGCCATAATAGCCTTAAAGGTACGACTTTCTATAAGCACATAAGGATAATAGATGTAATGATGTTCCAACAACATATATACCCCTGCCGCACCTATCAGGGCATACACACCTGCCAATACCCCCGAAAGTCCGCTAAGCGAAAGAAAAAGGGTAGACTTACGCATCATCTGGCGTATCTCGTGTAGGTCGTTTAAGTATTTATTCTCTTCCATAATGAAGCACTTTGTGGCGCAAAGTAACGGATAATAATAATAACTACCAAATATTTTTATCACAAATCTTTAAAATATTTTAGATGAGTATTGTAAATGAGTGTATTATATATAAATAATCAGTGTTAAAGTCGTACGACTTTAACACTGATTATGAGAAATAAAAAATAATTTCTTATTCTAATATCCGAAGAGCTCCTCTAATGAAAGCTTCTTAAAGTCTCCTATTTTTTGGAGGTCATCTTTTGAGAGTTTCTTTTCTGAAGCTAAAATCACATAAGTATAAGGTTTTTTAGAGAGGTATTTGTCGTGGAAAGCTTTGATATCTTTCATTGTAATACCATCTACATTTTGATATACTTGCTTGCGTATATCGTCTTTAAGACCCAATTCTTGTGCGGCTAAATAGCTATAAATAATACCGTCTTGTGTAATGCGCTCGGTTTCTATTTCTTGCTTGATTTGTAGTTTAGCTAATTGGAGATTAACAGGCAATTCAGGCATTGTATTGAGCAGTTCATTCATTGCTTCAACGGCTTCTTTAAACTTATCAGCTTGTGAACCTACATAGGCAAGCATATAGTATTTATCAGCTTTTTTTCTTGGGGAAGCGTAGAAACCATAAGTGCTATATGCCAAAGCTTTACTTTCGCGAATGGTTTGGAATACCAAAGAGCCCATACCGCCACCGAAGTAGTTGTTGAACGCACTAATTACAGTACTTTCAGCTGGATTGAAAGGAACGGTATTGCGTATCCAACGGGTTTCAGCTTGTACCATTTCATAATCGGCAAAGAGTACTTGGTTTTTAGTTTGCTCTTCTTGTTTAAACTCTTTTTTAGGAGCTACCTTAGCAAACTTAGCAGGCACTTTATGCAAAGTTTTTAGTTTATTAGTAAGTTCTGAAAGGGTAGTAGGTCCATAATAAATAACAGTTTGCTCTACATTGTTTAGGTTTTTGAGTTTATCTACCAACTCTTTCCCTGTAATAGCCTCAATTTCGGCATCAGAGAAGGTGTAGTTATATTTGTTTTTAGCCCCATACATTGCATAGTTTGTTAAAGCTTGCATAATAGCATTTCTATTAGCTTTGGCATCTATACGCGATTTAACTACACGCGCTTTCAAGGCTTTAAGCGCTTCTTCATCTACTTTAATATTGGCAATAAAGTCTTCGTAAAGTTTCACAGCTGCTTCAAAGTTTTCTTGTAAACCTTCTATATTTACAGTAGTGTACTCGTCACTGTTTGAGATTCTAAAGCTTGAAGCTATTTTATAGAATTCTTTGGTAAGCTGTTCAGCTGATTTTTTATCAGTACCCAAAAACTGACTATAATTAGCAGCCATTGCCAATTTCAAATCATTAAGAGTACCTACTTTATAACGGAAAGTAAGACGATACAATTCATTGTCTTTGTTTTGCACGTAAAGTATTTCTGCTTTGCCTAATTTTCCTTTTTGTAGGTCTTTATTATAATCTAAGAAAACAGGCTTTACAGGAGTACTTGGCATCTCGTTCACCATTTTCACAAAAGCTGATTGTTTATCAGCATTGGTTTCAACGGGAGTAATAGCCGGTTTTTCAATCTTCTCTACATTAGGGCGAGTTCCTTTCTCTTTATACACAGCTACGTAGTTATTGACGAGGTATTTATTGGCAAAAGCTACGATATCAGCTTTGGTGAGTTTAGAAAGGTTGTTCACATACGCTACTTGGTCTTTCCAGTCTAAGTTATCAGTAAAAGCTGACATTAGCATATTAGCGCGGTTGCCATAAGACTCAGTCGCTTGAATGGTTTGCTTTTTCAAGTTGTTGATGATAGAAGGAATAAGATCATCATCAAAGTTACCTTTTTTGAGGTTTTCTATTTCCCCCAACATAAGGTCTTTTACTTGTTCTAACGACTGTCCTTGTAGAGGTCTTCCAGAGAGGTATAATACGCCATAGTCTATAAGCGTATAAGCAAAGGCACTTGCCCCAAGGAGTTTTTGTTTTTTTACAAGGTTCAAGTCAATAAGACCTGCTTTACCATTAGTAAGAATTTCCCCTACTAAATCGGCTAAGAGAGCATCTTTATCTTGGTTACCAGGCAAGCGGAATGCCATCGAAACGCTTTCGGCATCGGGTCCTACTACCTTCTTAATGATAGGTGCTGTAATAGGAGCTTCTTTCTCAAAAGTATATTGAGGCACTGCTTTGGGTTGCATATAGCTAAATGCCTTATCAATTTGAGCGATAACAGTATCAGGATTAAAATCTCCTGCCAATATTACTGCCATATTGTTGGGCACGTAATAGGTATGGAAGTATTTGCGAATTTCTTTCAGTGAAGGATTTTTCAAATGCTCTACTGTACCGATAGTGGTTTGCAAGCCATAATTGTGCTTTTTGAATAGCTCAGAGAAGAGAGTTTCAAACACCTCGCTATTATCGCTATCCAAAGAGCGGTTTTTCTCTTCGTATACAGCTTCCAATTCAGTATGAAAGATACGCAATACAGGGTTGCGGAAGCGTTCAGCTTGTACAGTAATGTACTTATTGATAGCATTAGCAGGTACATCGTCAGTATACACTGTTTTTTCAAACGAAGTAAAAGCATTGGTACCTTGTGCACCCATAGCAGTCATCATCTTATCGTACTCATTGGCGATAGCATACTTACTAGCTACTCCTGAAACCGAATCTATCAGTTTATAGATAGCTTTGCGTTTAGCAGGGTCTTTGGTGTGATTGTACTCTTCGTAGAGGGCGTCGATTTTGTCGAGTTCTACTTTTTCCTTAGCCCAATCAAGTGAACCGTATTTATCAGTTCCCTTAAAGAGCAAATGCTCTAAATAATGTGCAAGCCCTGTATTCGTTGCAGGGTCGGTTTTACTACCTGCTTTCACAGCTACATAGCACTGAATGCGAGGTTCTTTATTCATAGGACTCAAAATAACTGTAAGTCCGTTTTTCAAGGTATAAAACCTTGCATTGGTGGGGTCGTGTGTTACATATTTATAAGTGTAACCACCTCCTTGAGCTTCTTTCCACTCATAGTTTTGAGCGGAAGCACCGAATGTTATAGCTACTGTAAAGAGCCATAAGAATAGATTCCTTTTTAACATATTTGGCGAATTAATATTTAAACTGTGCAAAAGTAGTAATTTAATGTTCAACTACAAAATACTTCTCGATATTTTTTATCTTTCTTATGCAAATGGTGCTAATACCACTTCCAAACCATCTATTTCAGGTGTAATCGGAATTTGGCAACCTAATCTACTATTAGGTTTCACGTAAAAAGCCTCCGAAAGCATTGCTTCTTCTTCTGCTGACATCTCAGGAAGCGACACCTCTTCTGCATTCTGAATATAACACTGGCAAGAGGCGCACATTGCCATACCACCACAGATGCCTATCTCGCCATTTTGGGCAATTTCATAAGCACGCATTACCTCCATAAGGTTCATATTCATATCAGTAGGGGCTTCTATTTCGTATAGAAGCCCCTCGCGATCGGTTATTTTAAGATGTATCTCGTTCATTTATTTTGCGGGGAAGTACTCTATTCTGCGAACGCGAGCGCAAACGGGCTTGTCGTTCTCAAACATTATAATCTGTGTCCAGTTACCCATTTTATCAAAAGTATAACGGTATCTATAATTGAAATCAGGAGTAGTATAAGCAGTAAGCAAATTGTGCTCATCATACACTTTGGTCGAGGCTACCCCTTTCCGTGTTTTAATAATCTGCGTCTCTCCAAATTTGTTAAACATATAATTCGTCTCTACGTAAAAGTTAGGGTCATCATTAGCCGTACAAATGGTCTGTATGAGTTGCCCTGCTTTGTTGTATTTGTGCTGGCATACGGTCTCTTGTCCTGCTTGGTTAATATACGTCGCTTTGGTTAAATTCTTATCCTTGTCGTATTGGTTCTCTGTTTTTAAAAACACATTCTTGTTGAGCACTTTTTCCTCTGTCTCGCTCACCTTGTTCATATTGTTGTATTTATACGACTTCTCTTTGGTGTACTCCGGACGTATTTTCTGTTCCAATACAAGGTTCTTCTGCTCATATCGCTGAATATCTTTCTCCAATGCCGATACACTAGCTACCTTATTCTTCTCAATGCAGTTACCTAAATCGTCGTATTTATACGTGATAGTGATAAGCCACTCATTGGTCATCCCATCATTCTCATCAATCTTTACCAACTGATTCTTCTCATTGTAAAAATACTGTCGGTTCACCGTCAGTTCTCCGTCTCCCAAGGTAAACACCGACTGACTTTTATTGATTTTTCCCTTCCTGTCATAGAAGAAGCGCATTCCTCCAAAAGGTCGATTTTCAGCATTATAGGTTTTAATTTCAAGATTGCGCCCTCCGTTGTCAAACAGATAAGATATATTAGTTTTAGAATACTTGTTTTCGTCTTTTTCCACCTTCCATTCTTCGGAATAAGAAAAAACATTATAAGTATTTCCATCAAAGATTTTAGTACCTTTCGGACTCGCTTCCAGAAGAAATGAATAATCCTCTACTTTCTTTACTTTCCCTTTCAGTTGTAGGGATTTACTACCCAAAGTATCTATCTGGGCGTGTAGCGAAACACCACCTGCCAATAAGACACTTGTTAATAGTACGTTTATGCTCTTCATTTTATATTTAGTTATTAGTATTTTAGAAGCAATTATTCCGAATAGTATTCTTGAACAATTTCCTTTACGATATCCATATCCACTGTATCATATTCACTTTTGTCATAAATAACAGCAAAAAGAATATTTCTTGTTTCATCTTCCTCGTTTACATTCACGAGAACTTCGTGGGTGATAACACGCCCTCCTCCTCTTTTCCCCTTATTTTTGGAAGCTATTTCAAGGCGTATCTTCTTATATCCTTCTCCTAAATCTGTTCCTAAAAGAGGATTTATCTCTATCTCTGCTTTAAGATTTTCTATATCTTTCTTCAGACTCTTATACTTTTTGCTCAACCTTTTAAGTTCTCTATCAAAAGTAGCAACTGATAAAAATTTACAATTCATTGAGGACTTCATCTAAATCACGCGCTTTCATTTTCCCTTCTCTTACCGCTTTCACTTCTTTCATTCCTTGCAAAAGCATCTTCTTGAATTTTTGTTCTTTAGGTGTAAGCGAACGTTTAGTTTTAGGCAACGCATCATCATCATTTGTTTCTGTATACTGTACAAAACTAAGTTTTTTAGCATATTCCACAAAAGCCAATGCTGAAGCACTCGTCTCATTAATAGTTAGTGTTATGGGCATATCCTTTTATTTAATCATTAGTTTTTTTATTTCTTTTACCTTTTACCTCTTATCTCTTACCTCATCTAAATCGCTTTCACCACCGCCTTTTCAGCCTCTTTGCGAGACCCGTCAAAACCGTCTATTCCCACTACCGTAGTGTATTTTAACACGTATTTTTTATTAGGGTAAATGCGGTTGTACACACTTTGGCACATTAAGGTCGCTTCGTGAAAGCCACAAAGTATTAGTTTCAGTTTTCCTGGGTAAGTATTCACGTCGCCTATAGCGTATACTCCCTCTATACAAGTTTGATAGTCTAAGGCATTGTTCACCTTCACAGCATTTCTTTCAATCTCCACGCCCCACGTAGCAATAGGTCCTAATTTAGGAGTAAGTCCAAACAAAGGTATAAAAGCATCAGCTACAAGAGTTTCTCTTTCGCCTCCTTCCTGCTCCAATACTACCGATTCCAAATGCTTTTCTCCACCTAGTCCCACTACCTCATAAGGCGTTTTTAAGTTGATTTTCCCCGCCTCTTTGAGGGCTCTCACTTTCTCAACCGAATCCAATGCCCCGCGAAACTCATTACGTCGGTGCACTAAGGTAACCGAAGCCGTTGCTACTTTCTCGGCTAAGTAAATACTCCAATCGAGTGCAGAATCGCCTCCTCCGGCTATCACCACGTGTTTGCCTGCGTAACTCTCGGGGTGTTTCACAAAGTAAGCCACTCCCCTATCTTCGTATTGTTCAAGGTTCGGCAGTTCAGGCTTGCGAGGTTCAAAAGTACCTAATCCTCCTGCAATAGCTACAGCTTTCCCTTTAATTTGGGTGCCTTTATCAGTAGTAACCACAAAAGTATCATCATCATTTTTAGTAAGAGTCATCGCTGTTTCACCAAGCGTAAATTCAGGCTGAAACTGCTTAATTTGCTCCATTAAATTATCCACTAATTCCGAAGCCCCTACACTCGGGTATCCTGGTATATCAAAAATAGGCTTCTTGGGGTACAACTCAGTAAGCTGACCGCCCACCTGAGGGAGCGTATCTATCAAATGACATTTTAACCTAAGCAATCCTGCCTCAAACACAGCAAACAATCCCGTAGGTCCCGCCCCTATAATGATGATATCCGTTTCTTTCATTCATTGTTATTTTGGGTGCAAAATTACTAAAAAAAACTGAAAAGCAAAAAGCAAAACAGCAAAATAAGTATATTTCCCGTATTTCTATTCACCCAAATACCTATTGATTACCAGCATCTTCTTAATACACCTTTTGCATACTATCCCATAAGGTTCATCTTTTGTCTCTCTGTCCGTACATTGTTCGTCTTTTCATTATATGCCTGTCGTGCTACGACTGCCCGTGTGGCTCGCACCTACCTGTGTGCTCACACTGTCTTACCTTTGTTTTTGCGTCGCTACACTCTCTTTTCACAGTATGGACTTTACCAAAATTTCAGACTTTACCAAAGCTGAAAGCTCCCAATAGTCTCTTTCTTACCTCCATTATATCCTTAATTTAAATTTGTCATTTGTTCGTCATTTGTTCGTCATTTGTTCGTCATTTGTTCGTCTTTTGTTCGTCTTTTGTTCGTCTTTTGTTCGTCTTTTGTTCGTTCATTGTTCGTCTTTTGTTCGTTGTAGACCCACTGTAGACCCACTGTAGACCCACTGTAGAGCCACTGTAGAGCCACTCATCGTTCGTTTATCTTATAAGCTTTATATAATCCTCTCCCAATTTCTCCATTAACCATTAACCACTAACCATTAATCATTAACCATTAACCTTGCTTCCAAAGTGGATAACAAAGATTTTTAAACATCTATCTTTTTGGTCAATGAATATTATTTTATTACTTTTGCACCCGTTAAGTTCAATATTGAAACAGAAACCGTTCTTTATGAAACGTACATTTTTAGATTACTTTTTTATCACCCTCAAAGGGCTCGCTATGGGTGCTGCCGATGTAGTACCAGGAGTCTCAGGGGGAACTATTGCCTTCATTTCGGGTATTTATGAAGAGTTAGTCGATTCTATCAGCAAAGTAAACTTACAAGCCTTCAAACTCCTTTTTACAAAAGGGTTAGTTGCTTTCTGGAAACACATCAATGGGAACTTTTTTGTAGCTCTCTTTGTAGGGATAGGTATCAGTATCCTCTCACTTGCCAAAGGTATGAAATGGCTGTTAGAAAATCACCCCATAATGGTATGGTCTTTCTTCTTCGGACTAATGATTGCAAGTGTCTTTTTCCTAACAAAAGAAATAAAACGTTGGAATCTCGCCGCTGTCTTAACTATGATAGTTGGAGGGATTGTTGCTTATATTATCACTGTTATTCCTCCTTTGGTAAATGGCAGTAACCAAAGTATTATCTTTATCTTTTTCTGTGGTGCCTTAGCCATTTGCGCTATGATACTCCCAGGTATATCAGGAGCTTTTGTATTGGTACTTCTGGGGGCTTATCACACTGTTTTAGATGCGCTTAGTTCTTGGAATTTTAAAGTGATTGGCGTTTTTGCTATTGGGGCTATCACAGGTATTCTTAGCTTTTCAAAAGCCTTAAAATGGTTATTTGCTAAATTCCGAAACCTTACCTTTGCAGGACTCACAGGCTTTATTATTGGGTCACTAAACAAAGTATGGCCTTGGAAAGAAACTCTCGAAACAGACCCTACTAATGGCAGTGTGATATGGGAAAAAAGCATATCGCCTTGGGCTTTCAAAACAATCACCAATACCAATCCGCAAATCCTAACCGCTATCTTATTGGCTATTATAGGTTTCTGTGTGATTTACTCTATTGAAAAGTTAGGCGCAAAACGCACTCAAAATTAATATGAAACCATTAGAACGAGGACATAAAAAACTACTCAATGCGTGGGCTTTTTACGATTGGGCTAACTCTGTCTATTCTCTCACCATTGTCTCTACTATCTTCCCTATTTTCTACGGATTGTTATTTCGTATTGCAAAGCTCACCCATATTGAGCTCTTTGGAATGGTGATTAAAAGCACTTCTGTGATTGCTTTTGTAACCGCTTTAGCTTTTGCAGTAGTGGTAGTACTCTCCCCTATCCTCAGTGGTATCGCCGATTACTTAGGAAATAAAAAGAGCTTTATGCGCTTTTTCTGCTATTTAGGAGCTATCTCTTGTGTAGGGTTATATTGGTTTTCCTTAGAACATATTTACTTCGGACTCTTGTGCTATTTTTGTGGCGTAGTAGGCTTTTGGGGGAGTATCGTATTCTATAATTCTTATTTACCCGATATCGCTCTCCCTGAACAGTACGACGCTGTAAGTGCGAAAGGATACAGCTTAGGGTATACAGGTAGTGTATTACTACTTATTTTTAACCTCATAATGGTAATGAAACCACAATGGGTAGGCTTTGCTACTGCTGATGCTGAAACTACTCTCACCACTATGCGCATCTCGTTTATTACAGTAGGAATATGGTGGATAGGTTTTAGTAGTATCCCCTTCTATTATCTTCCTTCTTATAAAAAAGGCAGAGGGGAGTTCAGCAAAAGCATTCTTTTCAACGGTTTTAAAGAACTGCGCAAAGTATGGCAATTTCTCTCAGCTTCTCCTCGTTTGAAGTGGTATCTTATTGCTTTCTTTGTGTACAGTATGGGTGTACAAACCGTTATGCTGATAGCCACTTATTTTGGAGAGCAAGAAATACAATGGGCAAACTCCGAAGAAAGCACTATGGGGCTCATTATAAGTGTACTCATTATTCAATTAGTAGCTATTTTAGGAGCACACCTTACGGTTTTAACAGTGCGCAAATGGGGTAATATTGCAGTGCTCATTGGGCTTAATGTTATATGGGTAGGCATCTGTTTGCTTTCATATTGCGTATATAAACCTACTGAGTTTTATGCAATAGCTATTTTAGTAGGGCTTGTAATGGGGGGCATACAAACGCTATCACGTTCCACCTATTCTGCTTACTTACCCGAAACTAAAGATACTACTTCCTTTTTCAGTTTTTACGATGTAACTGAGAAATTGGGTATTGTAATAGGAATGGGGGTTTATGGTATGATAGACCAATTTACCAATAATATGCGCAATGCTACTATTTCACTAATAGTTTTTTTTGTTTTAGGAATGTTACTGCTTTTTAAAGTGCGAAAAGTAAGTCGTGTAGCTAATGAATAATTATGAAGATATTTTCTGAATTTAGGTTTTTCCTTGAGAAATACGGCTTTGCAGTATCATCGCGTTTAGCCGAGAAGTTAGGAATGCGTGCTAAAGACGTTCGTATTGTTTTTATTTACGGTACCTTTGCCACCTTAGGAGCTTGGTTTGGTGTATATTTGCTTTTAGCATCACTTTTGAAAATTAAAGATTTGTTCTTTGCTAAACGCACCTCTGTATTTGATTTGTAATTATTTTTTTCTTTAAATTTGCACCTTTCAAAAATACTTTGTATATTTGTGCGTTTATTAGAGTATAACTACTAATAACTTCAATCATAAGTAAAACTAAAATTTATTATATTATGGCAAAAACAGGAAACATATTATTAGGATTGGCAACAGGTGTTGCTATTGGAGTGGGCTTAGGTATTCTCTTTGCTCCTGATAAGGGTAAAGTCACCCGCGAAAAGATTAAAGATACCGTAAGTGACAAGGCTGAAAAGCTAAAAGAACAACTTGACCGTTTAACTGAAAATGTAAAAGAAAAATCAGCGGAACTAAAAGGTTCTTTGGAAGAAAAAGTAGACACCCTACTTTCCAAATCAAGCTATAAAGCCGAAGACGTGATTACTTTCTTAGAAAAGAAATTAGCCGCCTTAAAAGCAGCTAACGCTAAATTGCAGAAATAAGCACATATGTCTATCCACTCTATCAAAGAAACTTTTGAGGAAGTTCCTACAAAAGCAAGTACCGCTCTCAATTCGCAGATAGCTTACTATAAACTATTCCTTTTTAGGTTTATAGGTAAATCGTCTTACGGACTTATAACCTTTTTTATAGTATCCTTTGCGAGTTTGTTGGTATTGTTCTTTTTGTCTTTCGCCGGAGCGTATGCTATTGGTGAAGCACTTGGTAGCAATGCCTTAGGTTTTGCTATTGTAGGAGCTTTCTATGTGTTGATTGCGGTAATAATATTGGCTTTCCGCAAAAAACTTATTGAGAAGCCTCTATTAGAAAAACTCTCTGAAATCTATTTTAAAGCTGAACCCGATGACGAAGAATAAAATCTATAGCTCTTTTGAAGAAATTGATAACGACCTTAAAATACTGCGTTTAGAAAAGGAAATAGACCGACTATCTCTTACCAATCAAGTATCGGCAGTGGCAGAGAGTTTAACTCCTAAAAACTTACTTGCTCACACGTGGCTTTCTTTTTTGTTTAACGAAAGAAGATGGCTAAACTTAGCTATTGAATACGCTATGTTTTTCCTTTTCAGAAGAAAACGCAAATAACCCACTTATAACTTACAATGAGACATAGCCTTGTAAAGAACCTCGATTGGACTTCAGTAATACTATACTTACTATTGGTAATGTGTGGTTGGATAGCTATCTTTTCCACTACTTACAGCGACTTAAACGTTACTTCTATCTTCGACCTCAATCAGTTTTATGGAAAGCAGTTGCTTTTTATTGGGCTTAGTTTCTTGCTTATTATCTTTATCTTAGCCATAGATAGCAGGTTTTATATCAACTTTTCAGTAATATTCTACATCATCTCGATTATACTATTAGCTGGACTGTTTATTTTTGGTAAAGAGACAAATGGAGCTAAAGCTTGGTATGCCTTTGGCTCAGTTACAGTACAACCCAGTGAGTTTGCTAAAGTAGCTACGGCTCTTGCCTTTTCGCGTTATGTGAGCGATATCCACACCGATATTCGCCGTACTCCTGACCTCTTACGGGCTATTGCAATTATTTGTATTCCTGCCGTACTCATCTTATTACAACCCGACGTAGGAAGCTTATTAGTGTTCTTTTCATTAGCTTTTGTACTTTTCCGCGAAGGTATGCCCTCTGCCCTACTCTTCTATCTATTTCTTTCAGGAGTAGTATTTGTTTCCTCACTAAAGTTTGGAACAACTTTCACTCTGTTTGCTTGTGCAGCTTGTATTGGATTTTACGGCTTTTGGCATAAGAGAAAAACAAAACGCATTCCGTTTCAAAATATATTTATCTTATCGGTTATATGCTTGCTTACGGCGTTTGTTACGCACCCAGTATACGATAACGTACTCAAACAACACCACCGCAATCGTTTGAACTTATGGCTACGTCTTGAAACTGACCCTCAGAAGATAGCTGCAATGAAGCGCGACTTTGCCTATAATACTAATATGGCTGAATCGGCGATAACCTCAGGAGGTACTTTTGGGAAAGGTTTCTTGGAAGGTACTCGTACCAAAGGTAGCTTTATCCCTGAACAACATACCGACTATATCTTCACAACCGTAGGTGAAGAATGGGGCTTTATGGGTACTGCCTTAGTGGTCATACTCTTCTCATTTTTACTATTGCGACTTATAGTACTTGCCGAGCGACAGAAATCTAAGTTTAACAGGGTGTATGGGTATTGTGTGGTATCAATACTGTTTGTGCATTTCTGTATCAATATCGGTATGGTGATTAGCTTAATTCCTACCATTGGGATTCCGTTGCCTTTCTTCAGCTATGGAGGTTCTGGGCTTTGGGCGTTTACTATTCTGCTTTTTATCTTCTTACGATTAGATGCTAACAGACTGAACGATTGGATTCGATAATAATGACGAATGACAAATTACGAATGACAACAAATTCATATAAAGAAAAACTTTCAGAGGCAACCCAACAATACCTAAAACTTACTAAACAATACAACCAAATTAGCTTCCTCCGATTAGCTGAAATGCTACTTATTATTTGGTCAGTATACAAACTTATAAAAGCTCCATCAGTAGTAATGGGGCTATTTTGTATGCTTGCTATTGTGGTTTTTCTTCTTTTGATAGTAAAACACAAGAAAATAAGTGCGTTGCGCAGTATCGCTCAAACTAAAATACGCCTCAATGAGCAGGAAATTGCATTTTTAGAACAACATACTTTCTTCACCGATAACGGCAAAGATTTTCAAGAAGAAAACCACCCTTATGCTTACGATTTGGATATTTTAGGTGAACATTCACTTTATCATTATCTTAACCGTACGCATACTTTCTTAGGCAAAAAACTTTTAGCCAAGCGACTTCTCTCTCCTTCTTCTGAGGACATTATCAACACACAAGAACAGATAAAAGCACTTACTCCCGATCTAAGCTGGCGACAAACCTTTACTGCTTATGCTCAACAAATAGATGACAGCAAAGATTTTTACATTAAACTACGCACTTGGGCAAGCAGTACTGCAAAACTATTGAGCAAAACAATGCAATATACTCTCATTGTTCTACCTATATTCCTCATCATAAGTCTTTTGATAGGATATGGAAACGACAACGAACTACTAAAAAGCGTTGGAAAGCTCTTAATCACTGTAAACTTGCTACTGTTTTTCTCTTTTATTGGTAAAATGACGAAAGAAAAACTCGGTTTTGAGCGTACTTATACGATGTTATATGCTTTTAAGGAGTGTATTGCACAAGTAGAAGCGCGTTTTCCTGAGAAAAACAAACAAGCAAGCGCTAAAATAGCTCAACTTTCCCGATTGTTAGACGATTTGGATAACGTGAGTAATATATTAGTCTCTATACCCCTAAACCTTTTCTCTTTTTATCACGTACATCGTTATCAGCAACTTTTGCAATGGAAGTCGCAATATGCAAGCTGTATTGAAGAATGGTTAGAGTCGGTGGGGGAAACGGAAGTGTTGTGCAGTTTTGCTAATTTTAGTTATAACAACCCTGAATTTGTTTATCCTACCCTCAATAATGATTATGAAATAGCTTTTGAAGCCGTAGGACACCCGCTTATCCCTTCTGAACATCGGATTACCAATGATATTACGTTGGACAAGCACGCTTTTGTATTGCTTACGGGCTCTAATATGTCGGGTAAGAGTACTTTCTTGCGCACTTTGGGAGTTAATATGTTGCTTACCCTTGTTGGGTTACCTGTTTGTGCGCGCAAAGCCAATGTACACCCTTTGCGTTTACGCGTCTCTATGCGTCTTGCTGATTCGCTTAACGACGGCAAATCGTATTTCTTTGCTGAAATCAATCGTATACAGCAGATAATGGAGACCTTAGAGGACGAACGTTGCTTTGTGCTCTTGGACGAAGTACTACGGGGAACTAATTCAGAAGACAAACAGTACGGCACTATTAAGATTATCGAACGATTGCTTTCCTTACAAGCTTTGGGCGTGCTGGCTACTCACGATATAGAAGTGTGTAAACTTACTGAACAATATCCTCATCAACTTCAAAATAAATGCTTTGAGTCTGACATCACCAATGGAGAACTCACTTTCGACTATAAGTTAAGAGAGGGCGTTTGCCAAAACAAAAATGCTACCTTCTTGATGAAGAAATTGGGAATCATTGAAGATTGAAATGATTAATGATTAATGGTTAGTGATTAATGATTAATAATAAAGTGTGAGTGAACAGGCTTGAAGAGTTTGGGTGACTTGGAGGAGTTCGGAAAATATCGGAAGAAGAAAATAAAAGAGTTGCTAAAAGGAATAAAACGCCGTATTTTCTTCCAAAAGATGAAAAGTACCGGAGAAGGGATTGTGATACAGTTAGCTTATAGGAAGCTTATAGGATAAACGAACAAAGAGTGGCTCTACAGTGGCTCTACAGTGGGTCTACAGTGGCTCTACAGTGGGTCTACAACGAACAAAAGACGAACAAAAGACGAACAAAGAACGAACAAAGAACGAACAAAAGACGAAGGAAGAGTGTAGCTAAGTTAGTACTAAGTAGAAGAATACTTGAACGTGTAAGGCAAGTTTCTTCTTTTTTTTATGCCTTTAAACTAACATTTTAGGCTTTAAATATTGTTAGTTGGTAATTATTCACTACCTTTGCACCAAATTAAATAGAAATGGCAAATACCAAATATATATTTGTAACTGGGGGCGTAACTTCTTCTTTGGGGAAGGGCATCATTGCGGCTTCGCTTGCCAAGCTCTTGCAGGCTCGTGGCTATAGGGTGACAATACAAAAATTTGACCCTTACATCAATGTAGACCCTGGTACGCTTAATCCTTATGAACACGGCGAATGTTTCGTGACCGAAGACGGTGCTGAGACTGACCTCGACTTGGGACATTATGAACGCTTCCTAAACGTACACACTTCACAAGCTAATAATGTAACCACAGGACGCGTTTACCAAAGCGTTATCGAGAAAGAACGCCGTGGTGAGTTCTTGGGCAAAACGGTGCAAGTAATACCTCACATTACCAACGAAATTAAGGAACGCATTCAGATACTTGGCAAAACAGGCGAATACGACATTGTGATTACCGAAATAGGTGGTACGGTGGGCGACATCGAATCGTTGCCTTATATAGAATCAGTAAGACAGCTTCTGTGGGACTTAGGAGAGCACAATGGCATCGTGATACATCTTACCTTAGTACCTTACCTTGCTGCGGCAGGTGAACTGAAAACCAAACCTACGCAACACAGCGTAAAAACCCTGATGGAAAGCGGTATTCAAGCCGATATACTGGTTTGCCGTACCGAACACGAACTTTCGGACGAGCTTCGATACAAGCTGGCGCTTTTCTGCAATGTGAAGCGAGAGGCAGTAATCCAATCTATTGATGTGCCTACTATTTACGATGTACCTAATATGATGCTTTTAGAAGGGTTGGACAAAGTGACACTCAAGAAGTTGAACCTCCCTTGTAAAAACGAGCCCGACCTCACCCAATGGAACACTTTTTTGCAACGCTACAAGAACCCCAAACACCGCATAAAAGTAGGGTTAGTAGGCAAATACGTAGAGTTACAAGATGCGTATAAGTCGATTTTAGAAGCCTTTATACACGCTGGAGCGGCGAACGAAGTGCGCGTGGATGTGGAGAGTATTCACTCAGAACACCTCAATGAAGAAAATATAGAAGCCAAATTAGGTCATCTGGACGCTGTGCTCGTAGCCCCAGGTTTTGGCGGTCGCGGTATTGAAGGCAAGATAAAAGCTATTGAATACGTGCGTGAACACCGCATTCCGTTTTTGGGAATTTGTCTTGGAATGCAAATGGCAGTCATTGAATTTGCCCGACACATAGCTGGACTTAAAGGCGCTAATTCTACCGAAATGAACGAGCAAACGCCTTATCCGGTAATCAGCTTGATGGAAAGTCAGAAGGAAATTACTCACAAAGGAGGCACTATGCGCCTTGGGGCTTGGGCTTGTGAACTTAGCAAAGGCAGTAAGATATACGAAGCCTATGGCAAAAAAGAGATTTCGGAACGACACCGCCACCGCTATGAGTTTAACAACGACTACAAAGAACAGCTCGAAAAGGCAGGCTTGCAGTGCACTGGTATCAACCCCGATACGGGTTTGGTGGAAGTGATAGAATTGCCAAATCACCCTTGGTTTGTGGGCGTACAGTATCACCCCGAATACAAGAGCACCGTTGCCAATCCGCATCCGCTATTTGTAGCTTTTGTGAAGGCAGCCTTAAACAATAAACTAAAAAAGAACTAAAACACGGATAAAAACACTTATATGGAAGAAAAAAAATTCGATTTAAAGAGTATTATAGGTTTTACCTTGATTTTTATACTTTTGATGTGGTTTATGAATAACAATAAACCAAGTGAAGAAGAATTAGCTAAACGCAAAGCTCAACAAGAACAACAAGCAAACCAAGCTACTAACACCCAAAAAGACACCCATACCGCTACCTTCCAAGGTATCCCTACTGATTCGGTAGCCTTAGAAAAGTACAAAGCCAGCTTAGGAGCTTTTGCCTATTCGGCTACTCTACCGTCGGCAAAAGACGGGGTAACTGTATTGGAAAACAAAGACATCAAGCTCTCTATCAGCAACCGAGGCGGACAACCCAAGGAGGTTTTGCTCAAAGAATTTAAAACTTATGATTCTTTACCTGTTTACTTAATTAAAGATTGGAATGCTACTTTTAACCTCAGTTTTACTACTGCTCAGAACCAAACCCTAAGTTCTAAAGACTTGTACTTTGAGCCTACGCTAAGCGAAAACAACGGCAACAAAGTGCTTTCGATGAAGCTCAAAACTTCAGAAAACGCTTATTTAGAATATGTGTACACTCTACCAAAAGAGGGTTATATGTTGGACGTGGCAGTGCGCTCACAAGGTTTATCGGGTGTTGTGAATACTTCTAAGCCTATGAACATCGACTGGAAGTTACAGGCACGCCGTATGGAGAAGAGCGTCACCTATGAAAACCGTTATACGCAAGCGACGGTGCAGTACGACGGCGACCGCATTAGCCGCTTGAGTCAAGGAGGTAATGACGAGCAAAAAGAAGAGAAAGTGAACTGGGTGGCTTACAAACAGCACTTGTTTACATCGGTGCTCATTTCTGACAACCCGTTTGCCAAAGGCGATTTCGTTTCTCACAATATCGCTATGAGCGAAGGGAAAGATGTAAAATACACCAAGAACTTCCTCACTTCTTTGCCTATACAAGCGAAAAGCGGAGAGCTAAGCGAGTCGTTGCACTTCTATTTTGGACCTAGCGATTACAACGTGCTCAAACAGTACAACGACAAGTATGAACTTACTGAGCTCATTCCGTTAGGCTGGGGTATTTTTGGTTGGCTCAACAAATGGTTGTTCATTCCGCTTTACAACTTCCTCACTGATTATTTCTCGGTAGGATTGGTGATTATTTTGATGACCATTATCGTGCGTTTATTATTGTCGCCTATCGTTTACAAATCGTACGTATCACAGGCTAAGATGAAGGTATTGCGCCCTGAGATTGAGGAAATCAACAAGAAATATGAAGAACCTATGAAACGCCAACAAGAAACTATGGCGCTCTACAACAAAGCAGGTGTGAACCCGCTCAGCGGTTGTATTCCTGCTCTGTTACAGTTGCCTGTGTTCTTGGCACTCTTTAACTTCTTCCCTACCGAATTTGGATTGAGACAAAAGAGTTTTTTATGGGCTCACGACCTATCGTCATACGATGCTATTTTTGAACTTCCTTTCTCTATACCGTTCTACGGAAGTCACGTGAGTCTGTTTCCATTGTTGGCTTCTATCGCTATTTTCATCTACTCAATGATGACAATGGCACAGACTGCACAACCTCAGCAACCTGGAATGCCTAATATGAAGTTCCTCATCTACTTATCACCAGTGATGATGTTGTTCTTCTTTAACAACTACGCCAGCGGACTGAGTTTGTACTACTTTATATCTAACCTATTGACCATAGGCATTATGTTGGCTATCAAGTATTGGATTATAGACGAGCAGAAGATTCACGCACAGATACAAGAAAACAAGAAAAAACCTAAGAAGGAAAGTAAATTCCAAGCTAAGATGCGTGAGATGATGGAGCAAGCCGAAGCCCAACGCAAGGCACAACAGAAGAGATAACCGAAGGATTAAAAAATAATTATAAGGTACTCCGAGCCCTTAACATAAGGGGGATGGAGTACTTTATAAGTTGTGGAGAATATCCCAAAAGCCTTTAACAGAGTAGGAAAGAAGATTAATAATTAAAAACAAATGAGAAAAGTTATTCTTATAGCAGTAGCAGTGCTAGTAGCACTGACTGTTAGCAATTGTGGGAAAGGGGGCGATGATGCTCCTAAGGAGCCAAAAACTAAGATTTACGAGAATTTTGAAATTACTGAAGATGGCTCAACATTAGTGAAATGGCTTACTGATGAAGAAACTACCATTGATATGGCAGCAGACGAGATGCTGAGCAAAGTAACTGCTATCTCAGATTATGCTTTTGCAGAACACCGAGAAATAACCTCAGTGACTTTGCCCAAAGGCTTAAAGAAAATGGGGAAAT
Organism: Capnocytophaga sp. oral taxon 864; assembly: GCF_002998835.1. Taxonomy (NCBI): domain Bacteria; kingdom Pseudomonadati; phylum Bacteroidota; class Flavobacteriia; order Flavobacteriales; family Flavobacteriaceae; genus Capnocytophaga; species Capnocytophaga sp. oral taxon 864. The sequence continues at coordinate 46,196 of NZ_CP027232.1, read as the reverse complement.
GTGCTTTTAAGAGCTGTTCAAAATTAACTTCCATTGTTATTCCTGAGGGGATAACAAGCATAGAAGAGGGTACTTTTGCGTGGTGTGGAGCCTTAACTTCGGTTACTATCCCGGGCAGTGTTACAAGCGTAGGATATGCGGCTTTTTCCCAATGTACCAATTTAGCCAAAATTACTATTCCTGACAAAGGTTTAGTAACCATAGGAGAGCGCGCTTTTTCGTGCCCTGCCTTAAAATCGTTTACTATCCCTACTACGGTAACAAGTATAGAGAAATGGGCTTTTTTTGATTGTCAAAAGCTTACTTCGTTAGTTATTCCTACTACTGTAAGAAGCATAGGAGAGGGTGCTTTTGCAAACTGTAAGACTATAACCTCTATAGTAATTCCTAAGGGAATAACAAAAATTGAAGATTCTACTTTTATGAATTGTGAAGTTTTGACCTCGGTTACTATCCCTAATACCGTAACAAGCATAGGTAGTGGTGCCTTCAGTTCTTGTAAGTCCTTACCTTCTATTGCCATTCCTAATACTGTAACAAATATAGGAGAAAGTGCTTTTAGTTTGTGTTCTGCATTGAAATCGTTCACCTTCCCCGATAATAATAGTATTACTAGCATTGAGGAAAAAACTTTTTTGGCTGCCGGTTTAACTTCTATTACTATTCCTAATACCGTAAAAAGTATAGGAAATAATGCTTTTGCTGAATGTCCTGGATTAAAGTCGGTTACTTTAAAAGGAGGTACACCTCCCACCATAAATATCGACAGTTGGCCTGGTACTTTTAGCGATACTCCGCTTAATGCTATTTATGTGCCTGCTAATAGTGTAGAGACTTATAAAAAGGCTGATGGTTGGAACAAATTTGCCGATAAAATACAAGCTATTAAATAAGTTATTTGATAGATAACCTATTTTTTCTTGCTTTTTAGCAATACAATTTGTATCTTTGGTACATTATATAAAAAAGCATACAATGACACAGATATTAAACCACACTGATATTGAACACAAGATAAGACGGATTGCTTATCAGATTTACGAAACACACCTCAATGAAGAGGAGATTGTGCTGGCAGGCATTAATGGCAATGGCTATGTGTTTGCTGAGAAACTTGCAGTAGCACTTGCAAGTATAGCCCCTCTGAAAGTAGTTTTATGCCAAATTATAATGGATAAGAACAACCCATTGGCAGGCACTGCTACTTCTATTCCTGCGGAACAATACACCAATAAAGCAGTGATAGTGGTAGACGATGTGCTCAATTCAGGACGTACGCTCATCTATGGGGTAAAACACTTCTTGGAAGTCCCCTTAAAGCGACTTACTACCGCTGTATTAGTTAATCGTAATCACAAGGACTATCCTGTAAAAGCCGATTTTAAAGGCATATCACTATCTACTTCACTGCAAGAACACGTTTCGGTAACATTCGACACAAGTAAGTATAGTGTTGATTTATCAAATTAATAAGCTAATCTGTTCATTTGCTAATTAACTAATTTGTTATGTATACCACTCTTATCATTCTTTTTATATCGGCTTTGTTTTTTATGAGCGGGAAGGTGCGCTCCGATTTGGTAGCTATGTGTGCCTTAGTGCTCTTGGTGCTCTTTGGCATATTAACCCCTGAGCAAGCTTTATCGGGCTTTTCGGACAAGGTAGTAGTGATGATGATAGGGCTCTTTGTGGTAGGAGGCGCTATTTTCCAAACGGGATTAGCAAAGATGATGAGCAGTAAAATCTTACGCTTGGCAGGCGATAGCGAGGTAAAACTCCTTATCTTGGTAATGCTCGTTACGGCTTTTATCGGGGCTTTTGTAAGCAATACAGGTACGGTAGCCTTGATGATGCCCATAGTGGTGAGTATGGCAATGAGTGGTAACATCAACAGTAGTCGCCTGCTGATGCCTATGGCTTTTGCCAGTAGTATGGGCGGTATGATGACGCTCATCGGTACGCCTCCTAACTTGGTAATCGATGGAGAGTTAGTGAAAAACGGCTACGATAAACTCACTTTCTTTTCCTTTACTCCAGTGGGATTGGTGTGTTTGGCAATAGGACTGTTAGTTTTAATTCCCACCAGTAAGTTTTTTCTCTCTAAAAAAGGTGATTCTAAGCAAGAAGGGAACCGAAATGGCAAATCACTTACTGATTTGGTACGTGAATATCAACTCTCTAACAACTTATACCGCGTATTAGTAGAAGGAAACACTTTATTTATAGGTAAAACGCTCAAAGAAATCAACCTTTCGCAACGTTATCACATTTCGGTATTAGAAATCAGGCGCAAACCTACTTCTAACAATCCTTTTTTCAAAACAGGCAACCAAGAGGTAGTAAATGCTGATACCGTAATTTATGAAGGAGATATTCTTTATTTACGCGGTAGCTTTGAGTCGATTGAACAAATGAACGCCGAAAATCACTTAAATTTTCTCGACACACACCATCCCGAACAACGCTTGCCTAACGAGTTGCACTTCCACGATATAGGCATAGCCGAAGTACTGATAATGCCCGCTTCGAAATTGGTAAACACTCGCATCAGTGATAGCAAACTGCGCGAACACTTTGGGCTCAATATCTTAGGTATTCAGCGCAAGGATAACTATATTTTGCAAAACTTAAAAGACGAAAAGATGCACGCTGGCGACATACTATTGGTGCAAGGAACTTGGGAGCACATTGCTAAAATGGACGCTGAACGCAGTCAGTTGGTAGTATTAGGGCAACCTCTTGCCGAGGCTTCTAAGGTAACCCTCACCCACAAAGCTCCTATTGCTGCGCTGATAATGGTAGGAATGGTAGTCGCAATGATGTTTGATTTTATCCCCATAGCACCCGTTACTGCTGTGCTTATCGCCTCTTTATTGATGGTTATTTCAGGAGCTTTGCGCAATATTGAAGCTGCTTATAAGACGATTAACTGGGAGAGTATTGTACTCATTGCAGGTATGTTACCTATGGCATTAGCCTTGGAAAAAACAGGAGTATCAGCCTTAGTATCGAATGCATTAGTAGGGAGTTTAGGCGATAAGAGTCCGTACATACTCTTGGCAGGCGTGTATTTTACTACTTCGCTTATGACGATGTTCATCAGCAATACCGCTACAGCCGTACTCTTGGCTCCCATTGCTATTAAAACCGCCTTATCGTTAGGCTTACAACCCCACGCTTTTATGTTTGCAGTAGCCGTAGGTGCGAGTATGTGTTTTGCTTCTCCTTTCTCCACTCCGCCCAATGCATTAGTAATGTCGGCTGGGCGTTACACTTTTATGGATTACGTGAAAGTGGGCTTACCTCTGCAAATCATTATGGGGATTGTAATGGTATTCGTATTGCCATTATTATTCCCATTTCAATAAAAAGTTGTATCTTTGCCGAAATTTTTAAAAGTAAAGAATGAAAAAAAGAATTTCAGATTTTTTGTTAGACGTTTCTAAATACGTATTTGCGGGCTTATTAATCGCTCCACTATTCAACTCAACTTTCGCGTGCAACGATGCTTATTGGTGCGCTTTTACTGTAGCTATTTTAGCTCTTATAGTAGGGCTTTTCCTCTCTAAACAGAAAAAAGGAGCGGTGAATAAAAACAACAATAACAACCGCAACAAAAACTATCGCAAGAACAATAATAGCAGAAATAATACAACTTCTAACAGAGCATAACTATTTCTTCCTCTCAAAACTATGAAAGTCTATTTCGATAATGCGGCTACTACCCCCGTCTATCCAGAGGTAATACAGAAGATGACGGAAGTACTGAGGGATACTTATGGCAACCCCTCTTCTACACACGCCTTTGGGCGTAAAGCCAAGTCGCTTATTGAATATAGTCGCAAGCAAATAGCTAAACAACTGAAAGCTTCACCCTCTGAAATTATTTTCACTTCAGGGGGTACTGAAGCTAATAACCTTATCTTGCGCAGTTGTGTGCACGATTTAGGTGTACAAGTTGTCATTTCTTCCCCAATAGAGCATCACGCTGTTTTGCATACCTTAGAGGTATTAGCCAAAGAATATCCTATAAAAATAGTTTACGTAAACCTTACTAACAAAGGGGTCGTAGACCTCTCTCATTTAGAATACTTGCTCCAGCAATATACTGAAAAAAAGGTATTGGTGAGCCTAATGCACATAAACAACGAAATAGGGAACATTCTACCTTTAAAAGAAGTAACTGTACTCTGTAAACAATACAATGCTTATTTCCATTCAGATACCGTACAGTCTGTGGGGCATTACCCTATCGATTTGGAGGAAATCCCTGCCGACTTTATTACGGCTTCAGCTCATAAGTTTCACGGACCTAAAGGAGTAGGATTTGCTTTTATTAGAAAAGGTATTGCGCTACACAGCAGTATCACAGGGGGCGAACAAGAAAAAGGCTTGCGTGCAGGTACCGAAGCTGTTCATAATATAGTAGGAATGGAAGTTGCTTTTAGTCTATCATACACTAATTTAGATAGAAACACTGAAAAGCTCAAAGACCTGAAGCGTTATTTTATCAAACAACTCAAACATCATTTCCCAGAGGCGGTATTTAACGGAATGTCGGATACTTTAGACGAAAGCAGTTACACCATTGTGAACATAGGTTTTCCCTTATTGAAAAACCAAAATAGCACCCTGCTTTTTCAGTTAGACTTAAAAGGCATAGCTTGTTCCAAAGGGAGTGCTTGCCAGAGTGGAAGCGTGCAAACCTCTCACGTACTATCGGCTTTTTTACCTGAGGAAGCTCTACAATATCCCTCACTCAGATGCTCTTTTTCCATCTTTAACACAGTAAAAGACGTCGATTTTCTTATCGAAAGCCTTAAAGAAATTCCCCATAATAATTACTGATAATAAACTACTTACATTTCTATTACACTTTAAGCAGAAAAATATTTACAGAAAAATAGTAGGTAATTCAAAATATTGTTGTAATTTAGTAGCGTTTTTAAACAATAGTTGCATTTAAATCTTAGATATGTCAGAGGAAAAAAACACATTAGCCATAGAGGATAACCGCGAGGACAACCGTTTAGAAGATGCGTCATTAGTAAACTATGAGGCAATGTCTCTTAGTGAATTAACCAAAGAACTAAAAGAACTACTCCAAACTGAGAAAACCCAAGCTATCAAAAAGCAAGTGGACGCTATTCGTTATGAGTTCGACAAAAAATACGACGCTCTTGTAGAAGAGAAAAAAGAAGAGTTCATAGCCGACGGAGGAGAATTATATAATTTTTCTTACGAAATTCCTGTTTATAGAGAATTCTACACCGCTTTCAACGATTATCGCGAAAAGCGCAATCAATACTATAAAGAGATTGAGAAAACCCATAAAGAAAACCTTGCTAAACGCCGAGAAATCATCGAAGAACTCAAAAGCCTTCTCAATGCGGAAGAACATTTGGGTACTACCTTCAAGCAGTTTCAACAATTGCAAGAGCGTTGGCGCAAAGCAGGAGCCGTCTCTAATGCCGATTATGAGGATTTGTGGAATACTTATCACCACCACGTAGAGAATTTCTATGACTTTATCCACCTCAGCAAAGACTTACGTGACATCGACTTTAAGCGCAATTTAGAAGAAAAACTAAAAATTATTGAGCGTGCCGAAGCACTTGCCCAAGACGACGTAGATGCTCTCATTGCCTCTCGTGAGCTACAAGTGTTACACCGTGTTTGGAAAGAGGAAATAGGCCCTGTAGATAAAGAACACCGCGAAAGCATATGGCAACGTTTCAGTGAACTTACCAAGAAAATACACGACAAACGCCAATATTACCTCAAAAACTTAGATAAGATATACGAAGAAAATGCAGTGAAGAAGCAAGGCATCATTGAGCGGATTAAGAAACTCGGTGAGAAAGAGCCTACTACTCACAGCGCTTGGAAACAGCTTTCTAAGCAAGTAGAAGATTTACGTCAGTCGTTCCTAAATGTAGGAAAAGTACCTTTACAACAAGCTGATGAGGTATGGAAATCTTTCAATATAGCTTTACGTGCTTTTAACAAGAAGAAGAACCAATTTTACAAAACACTCAAAAAAGAGCAACAAGAGAACCTCACTAAGAAATTAGCCTTATTAGAAATAGCAAAAGCTAACCAAAATAGCACCGATTGGGAAACCACTACTGAACTGATGAAGAACATTCAGAGAGAGTGGAAAGAAATAGGAAGCGTTCCTCTTAGAAATACCGAAAAAATTTGGAAGGAATTCAAGAGAGCTTGTGATACGTATTTCAGTAGATTTGCTGAGACTATTCAGCATTCTAAAAATAAAGAGTCTGATGCGCTTGAACAAAAGAAAGCCTTTTTGGATAAGCTGAAAGAATATCAATTAGGTACCGATAGAGATAAAGAGATAGCAACCTTACAAAACTTTGTGAATGAATGGAATGCTATAGGAAACACTCATCATTCTAAGAGAACCATCGACATCAAATTCCATAAGATTATCGATGCACTGTACAAGAAACTCAATTTTGATAAGCAAGAAATTGAGCTTATCAAGTATAACAACAAGTTAGAACGACTTATCAACGATGATAACGAGAACTCCCTTAACAATGAGGTGATTTTTGTAAGACGTCGTATCGATGAACTCAAATCGGAGATACTACAGTTAGAAAACAACTTAGCTTTCTTTGGTAATATCGACGAGAAGAACCCATTAGTACGCGATGTGATTAAGAACATCAACAACCAAAAAGAAGCTCTTAAAACGTGGGAAAATAAACTTCGTGAGCTAAAGCATTTGCAAAAAACACAATTAGCTGAAGCCTCTGAAGAAAAAATAGAAGAAAAGGAATAATTTTATTGTTTTCATATTTAGAGAAGAGGTTATGCTTGCTAAGTAACCTCTTTTCGAGTTTTATATCTGTATGAAATTAGTGTTTGCTACCCATAATCAGCATAAATTAAAGGAAATACAAGCCCTTTTACCTAAAAATATCGAACTACTAAGTTTGAGCGACATAGGTTGCAATGACGATATAGCCGAGACTGCTACTACTATTGAGGGCAACGCTTTGCTGAAAGCTCAATACATCAAAGAGCATTATCATTGCAACGTTTTTGCCGATGATACAGGCTTAGAAGTACAGGCATTAAACAATGCTCCTGGGGTATATTCGGCACGGTATGCAGGTGAGCACAAAAGCGATGCAGAAAATATGTATTTGCTACTAAAGAATATGGAAGGAATCTCACACAGAGAGGCTCAGTTTAAAACGATTATTGCTTTATGTTTAGATGGCTCTATATATACTTTTGAAGGTATCGCAAAGGGACATATAGGCACTACTCCTGTAGGCACTAACGGTTTTGGGTATGACCCTATATTTATTCCTGAGGGTTCTGACCAAACTTTTGCCGAGCTGACCCAAGAAGAAAAGAACCGTATCAGCCACCGTGGGAAAGCCTTTGGAAAGCTATTACATTTCTTAAACCAAAATATTCAGTAAGAAAAATGAGTTTATTAGAGATTAAAAATATCAAACGAGATTTTAGATTAGGGTCTGAAATACTGCACGTACTGAAAGGCATCAACCTATCTATAGAGAAGGGAGAATACCTTGCCCTTATGGGACCATCGGGCTCTGGTAAATCTACTTTGATGAACATCTTAGGGTGCTTAGATACGCCTACCTCAGGCGAGTATATTCTGAACGGTAAAGATGTAAGCAAGATGAGCGACTCGGAATTAGCCGACATTCGCAATAAAGAGATAGGCTTCGTATTTCAAACCTTCAACCTAATGCCACGTACTACGGCTTTAGACAATGTAGCTTTACCTATGGTATACGCAGGCGTTAAGAAAGAAAAACGACACGAGCGCGCTAAAGAAGTACTGAAATTAGTGGGATTAGAAGACCGTATGCTTCACAAACCCAATGAACTATCAGGAGGGCAACGCCAAAGAGTAGCTATAGCGAGAGCTTTGGTAAACCACCCTTCAATTATCTTAGCCGATGAGCCTACTGGGAACCTTGACTCTAAAACTTCTTATGAAATAATGAACCTTTTTGACGAAATCTACCAAAAAGGGAATACCGTTATCTTGGTAACCCACGAAGAAGACATTGCTCGGTATGCCAAACGGATTGTCCGCTTAAAAGACGGACTTATAGAAACTGATAGCGCTAAGTAAATGAATATCGGAATTATTATCCCTGCTTATAACGAAGCTGAAAGCATTGGTATTACCTTGCAATCTCTGCTAAATCAGACCTATCTTCCCTATCAAATTATAGTAGTAGACGACGGTTCTAACGATACCACTGCTGAGGTAGTGAACCAAATTGCTACCCAATATCCCGTAGTACAATTGGTGCAACGCAGTGAGAAGGGGGAACATCTACCAGGGGCTAAAATAGTGCAGACTTTTATCTATGGGCTTCCTTACCTAAAAGAAGACGTAGAGGTGATTTGCAAGTTTGATGCCGACCTCATCTTCCCTAACAACTATCTCGAAACAATGTGCCAGCAATACAATGAAAATCCACAGTTGGGAATGTTTGGGGGCTTTTGTTATATTGAGAGAAATGGCTCTTGGGTACTTGAGAATCTCACTAATAAAGACCACCTAAGAGGTGCTGTAAAATCTTATCGGAAGGCGTGTTTTGAAGCTATAGGTGGACTTAAAATAGCTATGGGCTGGGACACCGCCGATGAGCTATTGGCGCGCTACCACGGTTGGACAGTACAAACTGACGATACTCTTCACGTAAAACACCTACGCCCGACAGGTGCTGGCTATAAAAGCAATGCCCGTTACCTGCAAGGAAGCGTTTTCTACCGTCTGCGATACGGTTTCTTCCTCACTTTACTCGCTGCCATAAAATTAGCCATAAGAAAACGCAATGGTAAACTCTTCTTAGATTATTGCAAAGGATTTTATAAAGCTAAACAAGAAAAACAACCTTACTTACTCACTCCTGAAGAAGGTAAATGGGTAAGACAATACCGATGGAAAGGGATTTTCAGTAAAGTAGTGAAAAGCAAAAAATGAAAAAGCAATAATATCAAAAATGCCAATAATACTAAATCGATAATGATGCGAAGTCGTAGCAGGACAGGCAACTAAACAAAGAGTAACCAAACAAAAGACAAACAAAATATCCTCTCCCCAGCCCTCTCCCAAGGAGAGGGAGTGTAGTAACGGAAAAGTGAGACGAACAAAAGACGGTGCGAACCGCACGGGCAGATAAACAAAAGACGAACAATGAACGAACAATGAACGAACCTAAGTAGAAGGTAAGTTAAAGCTAAGATAGACATAAAAAGAGAGTTATTAATAGATTTCAACATTGCCAAAGTTTGAAATTTTGGCAATGTTCATACAAATGACGGTGCGAGTAGGACGAGCAGATGAAGAATAAACGAACACAAAATAAAAATAAGACGGAGGTAAGAAGAGAGACAATTGGGTGTTTTCAACTTTAGCAAAGTTTGAAACTTTAGCAAAACTCATACTGCAAAAGTAATAGTATATAAAGGATACCCCTACCCCACTGCTAATTAAATGCTTTTCAGTTATTTTTATGCATCAAATGGCATATTTGGCAAATAATTATTATCTTTGCCCCGACTAAGAAACTAAAAAAACAAGGTTCAAGAATGATAAAACACAAGTATGGCAGAACGCAAACCAGTTTGCCCACTGAAATTATTGAACTACTGAACAACCAAGTGAGTAAAGAATTGGTATGTTCTATTCTTGACCCCTTCGAGTTCTACGACGAAAAAGATTCGCCTATAGCTCTTAAACTTATTGATAAACACATTCTTTTAGACGAAAAATAATGATTTTAGTAACTGGCGGAACAGGGCAGATTGGCAGTCGTTTACTTTTTCACCTTACCCAAAACAAGGCGCATAAAGTAAGGGCTATCTATCGCAATGCCCATTCATTAGAAAAAATCGAACAACTTTTTATACAACAATCCTCCAATGGAGCGGAACAATTCCGCTCTATTGAGTGGGTAGAAGCCGATATAAGTAACATTCCCGCACTCGAACAAGCGTTTGCGAATGTTTCTTTTGTTTTTCACTGTGCAGGCTTTATCTCTTACCAACCTAAAGATTTTGCTCAGCTCATCAAAGTGAATGTGGAAGGAACTGCTAATATCGTAAACTTGTGTATTGACTTTAAGGTAAAAAAACTCTGTTATGTGAGCTCTGTAGCTACCCTTTCGGCTTTGCCTCACACACCTATTGATGAGAAAAACGACTGGAATAGTGAGGACAATAACACTGATTACGCTATCAGTAAGAACGGTGGCGAAATGGAGGTATGGCGTGGCTCGCAAGAAGGATTGCCAGTGGTTATTGTAAATCCTTCAGTGGTGTTGGGTGCTGATTTCTCTGAACAAGGCTCTGCCTTGTGGTTTAAAAAAGTAGCTGATGGACAGAAATATTACCCCACAGGAGGTACAGGTTTTGTCGCGGTAGACGATGTAGTGCGTGCAATGATTGCCTTACAATTCTCCGAAGTTACGGGAGAACGCTTTGTGCTGAATACGGCTAATCTTACTTATCAATCACTTTTTGAGAAGATAGCCAAAGGATTAGGAGTGAAAGCTCCTACTAAAAAGATTTCTCATAAAGTATTGCGTCGTTTGGCACGTTTAGACGGCTTTTTGAGTTTCTTGGGTATCAAAAAACGAACCCTCACTCTCCAAACAGCCGATGCTCTCGGCTTAATAAGGACTTATAATGGCAATAAAATAAAAGAGTTTATCAATTTTCAATACAGTGATATCGATGAAGTAATCCAAGAGATTTGTGCAAAATATCCACTATGAGAAAATGGTTAAAATATCTTTTTAAAATACTTCTTTCCCCTTTGGCGTGTTTGTATGGTGCAATAGTTCGTCTGCGCCATTGGTGCTACAACGTGGGTATCTTTAAAGAACATACTTTTGCCGTACCTACTATTTGTGTTGGCAATGTAGCAGTAGGAGGGACAGGTAAGAGCCCAATGGTGGAATACCTCATCAGACGATGGCATAAACAGCGTAGAGTGGGCGTGCTCAGTCGTGGTTATAAACGCAAGACAAGGGGCTTTATATTAGCTACCAAGACTTCTACGGTATTAGATTTAGGTGATGAACCTTTCCAATTTTGGTGGAAATTTAAGGATATTATCTTAGCTGTTTGTGCCAACCGAGTAGAAGGTGTAGAACGAATGCTCGCCTTGCCTATGCCTCCTGAACTCATTATATTAGACGACGCTTTCCAACATCGCCCCGTAAAAGCAAAAATCAACATAGTGCTCACCGCTTACGGACATCTGTTTACTGACGACTGGCTACTGCCAATGGGGCGACTCCGCGATGTAGTAAGCCGAGTGCAACAAGCCGATATAGTGGTTGTAACTAAATGTCCTTCCTCATTGTCAGAAAAAGAACGTACTCAACTCATAGCGCGTTTACAGAAGCATTGCCTTTGTCCTATCGTCTTTGCAACCATTGCCTATGATAAGCAAGTATTTTCAGAGATGGAAAACATATATTTGACGACTTTCATTCAAGAACCTTTTACTTTGGTAACAGGCATTGCCAATCCGAATCCGCTACTCACATTCTTGAAAGAACAAGGAGCAGATTTTCAGCATTTAGCTTTTGCTGACCATCATCATTTTACCAAAAGAGAAATACAGCAATTGCAAGGCAAGCGAATCCTGACCACTGAGAAAGACTACGTGCGCCTGCAACCTCATTTGCAAGACTTGTACTACCTGCCTATCGCAATGCAATTCCTCACCCCCACTGATGAACATACATTTGGCACGGTTTTTGAAAATCTATAAACACGAAAAAATTACAAACTTTTATCAGTATGACAAGAAAACTCATCGCTATTGTAGCTTTTGTTTTGGTAGCTACTGCTACTCTTGAAGCTCAGGAAATTAAATGGATGACTTTTGACCAAGCTATTGCTGCTCAGAAGAAAAAACCTAAAAAAATATTTATTGACGTATACACTAATTGGTGTGGACCTTGCAAAATGTTAGCGAACAACACTTTTAAGAACAAAGACTTAGTAAAGTATGTGAACGATAATTACTACGCTGTAAAGTTCAATGGTGAAGGTAACGAAGTAGCGAACTACAAAGGACAAAAGTTTGAGAACAAAGGCTATGACCCCGCATTGGCTGAACGCCGTAACGCCACACACCCACTTACCGGCTATATGCAAGTACAGGCTTACCCAACAATGGTGTTCTTAGACGAAAATAACGATTTGATAACAGGTATCACCGGCTATATGTCGCCTACTCAATTAGAACTCTACTTGAAGATGTTTAACAACAATGATTACAAAAAAATCACTACTCAACAAGAGTTTCAAGTATATCAATCGAAGTTCAAACCTACATTTAAAAACTAATAAATACACTTTTTCATAAACACACGTCAAAAACTCTTGGCAGAATGTCAAGAGTTTTTTATTTTTTTACTACCTTTGCGGAGTAATTAGCAGATTATTCAAATTGGCAAATGGAAAGATTGAATTTATGGCAAAAATACTCATCATAGAAGACGAATCGGCAATTCGCCGTGTACTTACCAAAATATTGGTAGAAGAAAGCAAAGAGTACGAAGTAGAAGAAGCAGCTGATGGTGTAGAAGGCGTTGAGAAACTCAAAAAAGAGGACTACGACTTAGTGCTATGCGACATCAAAATGCCTAAGATGGACGGTATGGAAGTACTCGCTGAGGTCAAGAAACTCAAACCCGAAATCCCCTTTGTGATGATATCAGGTCACGGCGACCTCGAGACAGCAGTAAACGCAATGCGCTTAGGGGCTTACGACTATATCTCAAAACCACCTGATTTAAACCGCTTGCTCAACACTGTGCGCAATGCTCTCGACAAGAAGAAATTAGTGGTAGAGAATAAACACCTCAAAAAGAAGGTGAGCAAGAGCTATGAGATGATAGGAGAAAGTGTACCTTTGCAACAAATCCGTCAGATGATAGAAAAAGTAGCGCCTACCGAAGCGCGTGTGCTTATCACGGGCTCTAATGGTACAGGTAAAGAGTTGGTAGCTCACGCTATTCATTACCAAAGCGAGCGCAGAGAAGCTCCGATGGTAGAGGTAAACTGTGCCGCTATTCCTTCCGAACTGATAGAAAGTGAACTCTTCGGACATATCAAAGGGGCGTTTACTTCGGCGGTAAAAGACCGTGCAGGTAAGTTTGAAGCTGCTAACAATGGTACTATTTTCTTGGATGAGATAGGCGATATGAGTCTCTCTGCCCAAGCCAAAGTGTTGCGTGCGTTGCAGGAGAACAAGATTACCCGCGTGGGAAGTGATAAGGACATCAATGTAGATGTACGTGTAATAGCGGCAACCAATAAAGATTTAAAAAAAGAGATAGCCGAAGGTCGTTTCCGTGAGGATTTATACCACCGTTTGGCAGTAATTCTCATCAGAGTACCGTCACTTAACGAACGCAGAGACGATATCCCACTACTTATTGATTATTTTTCAGCAAAAATAGCCGAGGAACAAGGTATTAGTCCGAAGAAATTTAGCAAAAAAGCAATAGAGCTTCTTCAAAAACAAGATTGGACGGGTAATATTCGCGAACTGCGTAATGTAGTAGAGCGACTCATTATCTTAGGAGGCAAAGAAATCTCAGAATATGATGTAAAAGCGTTTGCAGGAAAATAGTGCGAGCCACACTGGCTCTTTAAATTAGGAAATAAGTAAGCGTTACAAAATCTTACCGATTAACTATGAACAAAATAAAATTCCTCTCTATAACTATTCAGAAATAAAAAATGACGGCAAGGAGTTCTCTCTACCGTCATTTTCTTTATATATAACTCTTCTTATAAAATAAGCATCGCATCACCGTAAGAATAGAATTTATATTTCTGCTCTACGGCTTCTTTATAAGCACGCATAATGAGGTCGTGCCCCGCAAAAGCCGAGACCATCATTAACAAGGTAGATTTAGGAGTGTGAAAGTTGGTAATCATTGCATTGGCTATACTAAAATCATATGGAGGAAAAATAAACTTATTTGTCCAACCGTCAAATGGATTTAGAAAACCATCAGATGAAACTGAGCTTTCCAACACGCGCATTACGGTAGTTCCTACCGCACATACACGTTTTTTATTCACCTTAGCTGCATTAATGATTTTTGTTTGACTTTCAGGAATGTGTATCTCTTCACTATCCATTTTGTGCTTAGAAAGGTCTTCTACCTCTACAGGATTGAAAGTTCCTAATCCCACGTGCAAAGTTACTTCGGAAAAGGTAATACCTTTTATTTCCAAACGCTTCATCAAGTGTTTGGAAAAGTGCAACCCCGCAGTAGGTGCAGCAACGGCGCCTTCGTATTTAGCATAAATAGTTTGGTAGCGTTCTTCATCTTCAGGTTCTACCGGACGAGAGATGTATTTAGGCAGAGGTGTTTGTCCAAGTTCAGTGAGATGCTGACGGAACTCTTCATAAGTACCATCATACAAAAAACGAAGAGTGCGACCGCGAGAGGTAGTATTGTCTATTACCTCGGCTACCAATTCGGCATTTTTGCCAAAATAGAGTTTATTGCCTATCCGTATCTTGCGAGCAGGGTCTACAAGTACGTCCCACAAACGTTGTTCAGCACTGAGCTCACGCAACAAAAATACTTCTATCTTTGCCTTTGTTTTTTCTTTATTCCCATACAAGCGAGCAGGAAATACTTTAGTATTGTTCAGTACAAACACATCTCCATCGTCAAAATAGTCGATTACATCTTTAAATAGTCGGTGTTCAATTTCTCCTGTTTTACGATGTATTACCATTAAGCGTGCTTCGTCGCGGTTCTCACTGGGATACTCAGCTAATAGCTCTTTAGGAAGTTCAAAATTAAAGTTTGAAAGTTTCATATATTTTCTATATAATAATCATCAGTTTATAAATGGTATCCTAACTTTTATGCTGAATTTAAAACAATCCATATTGTTCTCCACCATAAATATCCGTAGATATACATTCAAGAAATAGACGCTAAAGAAGGGTAAAATAGAGATATAATAACAAAGGAAGATATACCTTATTCATTTCAAATAGCTATTAAAGAAAAAGTCGGGATGACTGGACTCGAACCAGCGACCACACGCACCCCATACGTGTACGCTACCAACTGCGCCACATCCCGATTTTTAATTTTAGAGCGCAAAACTACTACCTTTTACAGAAACTACCAAATAAATAGAATAAAATATTTTACGACAAGGGCTATTTATTTGATATACTGAAAAGTCCTATTTTTCTATCTTCCCTAATGAAACTGTAAAGATTCCAAAATCATCTATCAGCATATCCTGCTTTTGCACTCCATTAAGAGAAAATATCCCGTCTAACTCTCGCTGACTACGGCGACGCATTACCCAATCTTTCTCTTGATGACTTTTTAGTACAAAGGCTATCGTTTTGAGTTGTGGGTGCCACGGCTGTCCTGTATAAATCAAAAAACCGTTTTCTGAAATCGACACAACTCCCTTTACCGCCTCATTAGCTAATTTATTATCACCAAAAAGTTCAAAAATACCAGATATGATAGTGATATTAGGATTATAGTCTAAACTTGTGTAGTTATCGGCTTTAAAACAATTGTAGTTAGTGAATCGTATATCTTGAAAGCCTCTTTCTCTGACGGTTTGCTCCCCTTTTTCTATATTAGCTGGTAAAAACTCATTGATGACAATTTCTACCTCTGGGTGCTTTTCTTTGATGTCAAACAAATAATTACCTACTCCTCCAGCAATATCAAGTATCTTTACTTTCTTCCCTTCGGCTTGCAAAGCTTGTATCGCTTTATCTACTTGCTCCAATAAGTGTGCTTTGCGTATACGTACGCCTCGCCACCCAATGGCATTGAGATAACTTTTGTCCATCAGTTTACCTATACCCCATTTTCCCTGAGGAATATTCTTGTAAACGTAATCCATTGAAGCTCCTGAATCAAATCCATATTCCAGTCCTATCGCCATTCCGCCACTGAGGTGTCCTAACTTACTCAATGCCCATTTCTGAAATCGGTAATAGTACTTTTCTCTATTGGGTATGAGCTCGTATTGCATTATTTCGTACTCTTTTTGAGTAAAAGTATCGGGTTTCAAAGAAAGTGATACAAGAGGAGTTTCAAAAGCTCTACTAATAAACTGTTCAAGTAACTTATATACCTCTTCTCTGCCTTGCTCAAACAAAATGCCGTGATGGAATCCTTCTAAGGTAATAAATTCTTTTATTTCAGAAGATAAGTTTACATAGAATTGCTTCTGTTGCTTGTTAATCACTACAAAGTCTTTTTCAGCTGAAAGCAGTAGTGTGGGAATAGTAATAGCAGCGGCATCTTCCACCAATCGCTTACCTGCATTAGCTAAATCTATAAGCAGTTTCCCATTGATAGACCGCGTAATAAACCTATCGGTATCATAGGCGCGTTGCTGTTCAGGGTCACGAGTGAGCATTTTAGACTTAACATAACTCTTCACAACAAGATTAGGTTTCACTTTTAGTGCTAATTCTATAGCTTGCTTGGCTAAGGGAACTATTAAATTGATTTCAAAAGCAGGTGCTAAAAGTGCCATTCCAGCAATACGTGGAGCAAAATCGTGTACCCAAGCCGATACAATCACCCCTCCTATGCTGTTGGCTACTACAAAAATATCCTCTTCTTGCACGTCGTATTCTTGTTGCAAAAACTTAGCAAAAGCATCTAAATCTCGTACTGAATCCATAAAAGCAGGCGATACTGAAGCTTTAGTATGCCCGTGTCCTCTCATATCAAAAGCAAAAATATTATAAGACGCAAACAGCGGGTGCGTAGCAAATTCCTGTAAGCGCTCACCGTACTCGTGACCGCGATGTATTACAATAAGTGTTTTTTGTTGAGGCTTGTAATTCCATTCGTAGAAGTATAACTCTGCCTCTTGATACCCCTTGAAAAAACCTGTATTCATCATCTTGTTATTTTATTGTGCAGGCAAAGGTACGCTTTTTAATGATAAAAACAATAAAAGTGAAGGATAATTACTTCATTAAATTAATATTTAAGAAGTATGTAATAACAAAAAAATCACTACCTCTCTTCGTAAGTAGTGATTGAAGATTGCACTCATAACTAAGACTACCTAAACAAAAATTAGATAGTCTTTCTTATTTCTTATTCAGGGTATTTGCTAACATCTTGGTATGTATTAAACACCCCTTTAATGATAATTTCTTTTTCTATATCATCTACTACATAGAATACAATGTAAGGGTATTTCTTCATAGAAACACCTCTTAAATTATCTTTGTATATTCGCTGAAAAGGGAAGTGCTTTATAAAATCCAAGATTTTTACAAACTCATTGATAAAGTTCTCAGCTACTCTATCATTAGCAACTTCTTGGTAATAGTTGATTGCACTCTCAAGCTCAGACTCAGCTCGTACTGTATTACTAATTTTGTAAAGTAAGTCCATATTTAGATGCAAGTCTATTAACCATTACATACGAATCTTCACATTGGTCAAAAGGAGTGTTATCAGCTTCCAACTCTTCCAAGTATTTCATTAATCTTGGCGTCATTTCAATAGGCTGAGGAATATCCTCTTCTTGAATGATAGAGACATTTAAAGACTTTATAAAATCTTTTATTGAATTTAATTTATCTACATCAGAGGTAGCAAAGGTTACAGCTGTTTCCATAGTCAAAATATTTTTAAGGGTTACATAAAAGCAAAAAATCACTACCTCTCTTCGTAAGTAGTGATTGAAGATTGTACTCGGAGCGGGACTTGAACCCGCACAGGCATTACTGCCCACTGGATTTTAAGTCCAGCGTGTCTACCGATTCCACCATCCGAGCCTTCTATGATAAACATAAAAAAAGAGCGAAAAACGGGGTTCGAACCCGCGACCTCAACCTTGGCAAGGTTGCGCTCTACCAACTGAGCTATTTTCGCTTATTTCTTTTCCAATAAATTCGCAACTGGCTTTTCCTTTATTTGCGGTTGCAAAGGTACAACAATTATTCATTCCTGCAAATTTTTTGAATACTTTTTTTATAACTTTTTTATACTACTATTATAACCTACATTCTCTCAGGAACTTGTATGCCTAGCATTTTAAACGACTCTGCTATAATTTCTCCTATTTTCTTGCTCAACATTACCCTGAAATCACGCTTGCTCTCCTCTTCCTCTCCCAAAATCGATACATTTTGGTAAAACGAATTAAAGTCTTTAACCAAATCATACACATAATTGGCAATAATAGCAGGACTATAACTATCAGCAGCATCTTGTACAACCGATGGAAATAAGGTGATGCTCTTTAGCAAAGCCTTCTCTTTTTCGTGTAAACCATTAACTTTTTCTACCGCTGCTACATTCTTACCTCCCATTTCAGCATACTTGCGCATAATCGACTGGATACGAGCGTAAGTGTATTGTATAAACGGACCTGTATTCCCTTGAAAATCGATAGACTCTTTAGGGTCAAACAAAATACGCTTCTTGGGGTCTACTTTTAATATATAGTATTTTAAGGCTCCCAAACCTATGGTGTGATACAAGGCTTCTTTCTGCGCTTCGGTATAACCGTCGAGTTTGCCGAGTTCTTGTGAAATCTCTTTGGCAGTTTGCTCCATTTCAGCAATAAGGTCATCAGCATCTACTACGGTGCCCTCGCGACTTTTCATCTTGCCACTGGGCAAATCTACCATACCATAGCTCAGGTGATACAAGTGTGATGCCCAATCGTAACCCAACTTTTTCAGAATAAGAAAAAGCACTTTGAAGTGATAATCTTGCTCGTTACCTACCGTGTACACCATTCCTTTTACGTCAGGATAGTCCTTCACACGCTGGGTAGCAGTCCCCATATCTTGCGTCATATAAACCGACGTACCATCAGCACGAAGCACCAACTTCTCATCTAAGCCATCGGCGGTAAGGTCGCACCAAACGGAACCATCATCTTTCTTGAAGAACACACCTTGCTCCAAACCGCGTTCCACAATGTCTTTTCCTAATAAATAGGTATTGCTCTCGTAGTAATACGAATCGAAATCAACACCTAAATTCTTATAAGTAACGGCAAAACCATCATATACCCAGCCATTCATCTGTTTCCAAAGTTTTATTACTTCGGGGTTGCCCGCTTCCCATTGGCGAAGCATCTCTTGGGCTGCTACAAATATAGGAGCTTGTTTTTCCGCTTCTTCTTTGGTCTTCCCTTGTTCTACTAATTGCTGTATTTCAGCTTTGTACGCCTTATCGAAGGCCACATAGTAATTCCCTACTAATTTATCACCCTTCAACCCTGTATTTTCAGGAGTCTCACCATTGCCAAAACGTTGCCACGCCACCATCGATTTGCAAATGTGTATCCCCCTATCGTTGATGATTTGGGTTTTATACACCTTATGTCCAGCTGCTTTTAAGATTTCGGCTACCGAATACCCTAAGAGGTTGTTGCGGATATGCCCTAAGTGCAACGGTTTATTAGTATTAGGCGATGAGTATTCCACCAAAATAGCCTCTTTGCTATTAGGCGTTGCCAAACCAAACTGAGGATTATTCTTCACTTCTTTTAAAAAGTCGATGTAGTAACTATCAGCAATTACAAGATTTAAAAACCCTTTAATCACATTGAAGTCAGTTACCAAATCACCTGCTTTCTCTTTTAAGTAACCTCCTATTTGTTCTCCTATCTGCACAGGATTACCTTTGATATGACGCAATAGCGGAAACACCACAAGAGTAACATCGCCCACAAACTCTTTTTTAGTCTGTTGCAATTCAACGCTTTCTAAGCTCACACCATACAGTTCCTGTACAGCTTGTAATATATGTTGTTTAAGAGTATCGTTTAAGTTCAACATTTGCAAATTCTTTCTTTTGAGAGGGCAAAGGTACAAATAATTTAATATATAAAAACATTTTGCTTTCAGTTTTATTCCCAGCGCCCACCTTCTTACCCTCAGCTTTTCCTCACTTTATCCCCTTCCTCCTTTTAGTCATCTATCGCTATAAACCCACTATAAACCCACTATAAACCCACTATAGACCCACTATAGACCCACTATAGACCCACTGTAGAGCCACTGTAGACCCACTTATTGTTCGATTATCCTATAAGCTTTGTATAATCCTCTCCCAATCTCACCATTAATCACTAACCATTAATCATTAATCACTCGTATAGCCCGCACCTAATCTACTAATTTACCGACCATTATCCCACAACTCAAATAAAATGTTAAAATTTTTCTAATAAAAATTTGGTAGTTACAAAAAAAGAGAGTACCTTTGGCTCGCTTTTTAAGACATTTATTGGGCAATGAACTTTCCATCTGATTTAAAATACACTAAAGAACACATATGGGTGCGCATCGAAGGTGATATAGCCACAGCAGGCATTACCGATTTTGCACAACACCAATTAGGCGACATTGTGTATGTAGAAGTAGAAACCATAGGCGATACCCTTAATGAAGATGAAGTATTTGGGGGTATCGAAGCCGTAAAAACAATATCCGATTTATTTATGCCCCTCACGGGCGAAGTAATTGCGTTTAATGAACCGCTAAACCAAAAACCTGAGAAAGTAAATACCGACCCATATGGCAAAGGGTGGATAATACAACTGAAAATAAGCGATATTACCCAGTTAGATAATCTACTCTCAGCCGAAGCGTATAAAACCCTAATAAATGCTTAAAAAACACAAATACACTTTGTTATGGGGTATATGGACGATAGCTATTATCACTCTAAGTCTTATCTCATCCAGCGAAATGCCCAAAGCACCTCGCATTCCCTATTTAGACAAAGTCGCTCATTTCAGCTTCTATTTCGGTTACACGGCACTGTTTATATTAGCATTTAGAAGTAAATTATGGGCAGTAATCACCGCCTTGTTTTTAGGCGCAACAATGGAAATATTACAAGGCTTACTCACCACTACTCGCTCTGCCGACTATATTGATATGCTCTTCAATACATTTGGCACAGTTGTTGCTCTACTGTTTATGAGAAAGTATGAAAAGCTTTTCAGATAAAAAGTATATTTAATAACCTTTTAAAAGAAAATCATTATGCAACCTAAAAAAAATCCGAAAGCCGATTTGGCAAAAAGTAGCGGATTGTTCTTTGCCATAGGATTCGCTCTTGTATCAGCCCTTACCTTATGGGGGTTCGAAACAAAAGTGTATGACAAAAGCGTTCAAGACAACCGTACGTCAGATGTGGATAAGGCTCTTGACGAAAATCAAGAGAACTACACAATGGAGACCCCTCCTGAAACTCCACCACCTCCACCACCTCCAGCCCCTACAGTGGTAGAGGAAGTAAAAGTAGTGGAAAACGATACTAAAATCGAAGAACAAGTAATTGGTACTACTGAAACTACTAAAAATGAGCAAATAGCTAAAGTAGAAGAAATTAAACAAACTGTAGTAGAAGAAGCTCCTGATGTAGATGTGCCTTTTACTATTATCGAAGATAAACCTATGTTCGAAGCTTGTAAAAACGTTCCTAAAGATCAACAAATGAAATGTTTTCAAGAAAACTTGAACAAACACGTAGTAAAGAACTTTAGCTATCCACAAGCTGCCGCCGAAATGGGTATTCAAGGAAAAGTATTTGTAAACTTCCGCATCAATACCGATGGTACTATTACCGTTTTAGGAGTGCGTGGTCCCGATAAAATTTTGGAAGATGATGCTAAGAAGCTCATTATGAAACTTCCTAGACTTATCCCAGGTAAACAACGTGGTAAACCTACACCAGTTACCTTTGCTTACCCTATCAACTACAAATTACAAAACAACTAAAAAACAAAAGCCAATAGCATTTTACTATTGGCTTTTTTTATTTAATAATTCTACATTATTGCTAAGCAAAAATGATTTGCAAATGTTTGTAGAGTCAAAGTCTTCAAGAACTCAATATGCAAGGACAATCCGCGCTTCTTAAGTAATCAGTCTTAATCTTAGCTTTTACCTAATCGTTCCACAACACTTCTATCATTCGCCAATCGCTGTATTTTATTCTGTCCGCCGAGTTTGCCTTGCGACTTCATATAAGAGGCAAAACCGCCTTCGGGAACTTCGGTAATTTTAAGCGGTTGGAGTACTTTACCTTGTATGAGGTCGTAGTAGTACATATTCTGTTTTTGTAGTGCCTCATCTATCACTTGGGCAAAGCGTTTCATATCGGTAGGTTTTTGCTCAAATTCTACAAACCATTCGTGATAAGGCAATTCACCCCCTACCGGATTTACCTGAGGAGCGACCGTAAATTCTGTGATACGCGCTCCCGTAGCCTCTAACCCCTCGCGCATTGCCTCTTCCACTTCTTTGCCAATCACGTGTTCGCCAAAAGCCGAAATAAAATGTTTGATACGCCCCGTAACTACTATGCGGTAAGGTGCTAATGAGGTAAATTGCACCGTGTCGCCTATGTTATAGCCCCAAAGTCCGGCATTGGTAGAAATAATGAGTGCATAGTTCACCCCCAGTTGTACATCCTGCAAAGCCATACGTTTAGGAGCGTCGCTGAAGAAAGTATCGGCTTCTACGAACTCGTAGAAAATACCGGAATTGAGCAATAAGAGCATTCCTTTTTCTGTTTGACTATCTTGATAGGCAAAGAATCCCTCGCTGGCGGGATAGAGTTCTATGCTATCCACTTTGCGCCCGATAAGGTGCTCAAATTGTTGGCGATAAGGCTCGTAATTTACCCCTCCATAAATAAACAAGTTGAAATTAGGAAACTGTTTTCCTACTTTAATGCCAGAGCGCGTGTACAATCGCTCGAAGTACATCAGCACCCACGAAGGTATCCCGCTGATGAGGGTCATATTTTCAGAAAAAGTTTCAGTAACAATCGCTTCTACTTTGGTCTCCCAATCTTCTATACAGTTGGTTTTATACGAAGGCATACGATTGCGCTGCAAATAAGCAGGCACATAGTGCGCTACTATGCCCGAAAGTCGCCCTGTTTTTATGCCGTGTTTTTTACCTAAAATAGGACTCCCTTGCAAGAAAATCATCTTTCCTTCTACAAAATCGGCTTTTTTAGTCTCGTGTATATAACATAAAATCGCATCACGTGCTGCCTGAATATGAAAGGGCATTGAGGCTTTGGTAATAGGGATATACTTCGCCCCGCTGGTAGTCCCTGAAGTCTTGGCAAAATAGAGCGGTTTGCCTTTCCATAGCACATCTTTTTCACCTTCCACTACCCTATCGATATAAGGGCGCAAGGCTTCATAATCGCGTATAGGTACGCGAGCCACAAAATCTTCATACGTTTGGATTTCCTCAAAATGATGGTCACACCCAAAAGCCGTATTTTTGGCTTGTTCTATAAGCGACTGGAATACTTTTTGTTGTGTGTCTATTGGAGCTTTAGCCCAGCGGTCTATCTTTTTTTTAACGATAGAGGCAAATATTTTGGATATATATGATTTAATCATAATGAAGTCTGTTTGACTCCGCAAAGATACTACTTTTTTTAATTTGCAATACAATGAGTATTAATTTTATAACAAAGCCATTCCTCTCTTCGCATCATTTTATGCTATTGAGAAGAATGGCAAAAAAGGATTCTTGGATATTCACACACTCCAAGAGTATTTTTAGTAAGGTATATCATCTTCGGTTGAAGCTGTTGAAGGTGCGCCAAAAGCCTGCTCCGGATTGGCAGTAGGTACAGTTTCAAAAGCT
The DNA here is from genome assembly GCF_002998835.1 of Capnocytophaga sp. oral taxon 864. Taxonomy (NCBI): domain Bacteria; kingdom Pseudomonadati; phylum Bacteroidota; class Flavobacteriia; order Flavobacteriales; family Flavobacteriaceae; genus Capnocytophaga; species Capnocytophaga sp. oral taxon 864. Next base: position 22,465 of record NZ_CP027232.1, on the reverse strand, counting down.
ACATTTTCATTCATCTTCGAAACAAATTCTTGTGTTCCCATAGGTAAATAGCTTCCACTGTCGTATTCCTCTAAGTTAGCAAACCTTCCCAAATGTCCTTCAAACTTCAATCGGATACTATCCAAACCTCCATTGCGGTGTTTAGCCACAATAAACTCAGCTTGTCCAGCGGTAGGTGTTCCTGATTCGTCGTCCCATTCTGTAATTTTATAGTATTCAGGACGGTAGATAAACGATACAATATCGGCGTCTTGCTCAATAGCTCCTGATTCACGTAAGTCGGATAACTGCGGACGCTTTTGCTGTCCAGGACGTGATTCCACATTACGCGAAAGCTGTGAAAGCGCTATTACGGGTATGTTCAACTCTTTAGCAAGAGCTTTTAAGTTACGAGAAATTGTAGAAATTTCTTGCTCGCGGTTGCCCACTCCTTTGCTACCTCCTGCCGTCATCAACTGTAAGTAATCAATAATAATTAGCTGAATGCCGTGCTGTGTAGAGAGTCGGCGCGCTTTAGCTCGGAGGTCAAAAATTGATATAGAAGGCGTATCATCTATAAAAAGAGGTGCCTTTTCTAGGTCTTTCACCTTAGTATTTAGCACATACCACTCGTGCTCTTCCAACTTCCCTGTACGCAATTTCTCTGACGACAGACCTGTTTCTGAGGAAATCAAACGCGTAATAAGCTGTACCGACGACATTTCCAATGAGAAAAACGCTACGGGTATCCCCTGCCCTACTGCTATATTTCTTGCCATAGAGAGCGTGAGGGCTGTTTTCCCCATACCTGGGCGTGCCGCTACGATAATAAGGTCGCTCGCTTGCCAACCTGAGGTGAGTTGGTCGAGTTTAGTAAAGCCCGAAGGTACTCCACTAAACCCATCAGTTTTATTAGAGAGGTCTTGTATTTTCTTGAGTGCTTTTATCACCAAATCTCCCGCTGCTTCACTGGAACGCTTTAGGTTACCTTGTGTTACTTCATAGAGTTTCTGCTCAGCACTGTCCAACGAATCAAACACATCGCGAGTATCGTCGTAAGCGTCTTCTATAATTTCCGAAGAAATTTCAATGAGCTTGCGCTTGATGAACTTCTGTAAAATAATACGCGCGTGAAATTCCACGTTAGCAGATGATGATACTCGTTGGGTGAGATTAATAAGGTAAAACTCTCCTCCCACCGCCTCCAAATTGCCATTTTTGCGAAGTTGTTCTGCCACCGTAAGCAGGTCGATAGCTTCCGATTCGTTGAAAAGTTCAAAGATAGCTTGATAGATAAGTTGATGTTGCTTTTTATAAAAAACTTCAGGGTTGAGTATGTCTATCACATCATCAACGCCTTTCTTGTCAATGAGCATAGCTCCCAAGATAGCTTCTTCAAGATTAAGGTCTTGTGGAGGGAGCTTTCCTCGCTCTAAACTCACTTGTGTTCGCGAGAATGGTTGTATTGCAGGAACAATTTCTGGTACTGATGTGTTTTCTGTTTCGTTCATACGGCAAAGATACGAAATAGTTTAATTGGGGGTAGATGATTTTACCCACAAACACTGTTAATAGTCTGTTGATAACTTCTGAAAAGTTTTCTTTACTCTTCTATTTAGCAACCGTTTACTATCTTCATTTTATAAAAAAAGCGCTTAAATAGCGCCTTTATAAGTTGTTGATATTATCATTTTCTTACTTCTCACTGAACACCCCCATCGCGAGGTACTTGTTCATTCGTTTTTCAACCAATTTATCGGTGGGAAGCTTCTTCAAATCCTTATAAGTGTCCAATATCACTTTGCGAACAGTAGCAAACATCATTTCGCGATCGCGATGTGCCCCCCGAGTGGTTCTTTAATAATCTCATCTATCAGTTTTAACTTCTTCATATCAGGAGCGGTGAGTTTTAGTGCTTCAGCTGCCTCCTTTTTGTACTCCCAGCTACGCCATAATATAGAGGAACAAGACTCTGGCGATATTACCGAATACCAAGTATTTTCAAGCATATACACTTTATCTCCTACACCGATACCTAATGCTCCTCCCGAAGCTCCTTCGCCTATGATAAACACTATTACAGGCACTTTTAAACGTGACATCTCCAAGATATTGCGAGCAATAGCTTCTCCTTGTCCGCGTTCTTCAGCTTCAATACCAGGGAAAGCTCCTGGCGTGTCTACAAAACTCACTATAGGAATGTTAAACTTTTCAGCTTGTTTCATCAATCGCAAGGCTTTGCGATACCCTTCGGGGTTTGCCATACCAAAATTGCGATATTGTCGCATCTTAGTATTTACTCCTTTTTGCTGACCAATAAACAAAAAACTCTGGTCATCTATCTTTCCAAAACCTCCTATCATCGCCTTATCGTCTTTCACTGTACGGTCGCCGTGAAGTTCCAAAAAAGTGTTTCCTGCAAGTGAGTTGATATAGTCAAGAGTATAAGGTCTCTCCAAGTGACGAGAGATTTGCACTCGTTGCCACGCCGTAAGATTACCATAAACTTCCTTCTTTACTTGGTTGAGTTTCTTTTCTATCTTCTTGCAAGCATCAGTCATATCCACATCACTTTCATTACCGATGACTTGACACTTTTCCATCTGTTCTTCAAGCTCTTTAATAGGTTGTTCAAAATCTAAATATTCCATAAACTAAGCGTTATTTGATTTTTTAGAATGCAAAGATATAAAATAATTTTGAATTACGAACTAATATTTTTTGTTTATAAGCTTAACTTCCTTTTTTTGTCCAGCAATTCTCCCAAGCAATTAAATGATTATCAACGTTTGCTCAATATAACTCCAACTAATTTGCTAATTTAATCTCCCGTCTCTTCTATCCCACCCATCTTATCTCGTCCCTCTAGTCCTCATTTGCCAATTTCCAAATCTGCTAATTCTCTAATTTCCCAATCCGCCTATCCACTTTCCGTCATACCCCTATTGCCTATGCCCTAAGACCCCACGCCTCCCCATTTTACTAATTTTCTAATTTGCTAATTCCCTAATTATCCCTTCTCTTTTCCGTCGTACTTCCCCCTATTGCCTATCGCCTAAGGTCTAGTGCCTATTCTTTTTCTTTCGTCTCGAAACCCCGTTTTTAACATTTTTAGCACTGTTATATTGTATTATGAATCAACCTCTTATATACCCTTTCTATACCAATCGTCCAAGATTCGTATAAGCTTCCTATAAGCTCTCTATAAGCTAACCCCACCCTCCTTACAGCCTTTTTTCATCAAAAACTCTCCCTCCTCTCTTCCGATTTTCTTCATTTTCTTCCGATACCTCCTTAGTATCTCTGTTTCCTCTCCAACCCTTCCCAAAAACTCAGAGTTTTTCGGAGTTTCTTCGGCAATTCTCAAATGTCTGACTCGTCCGGTCTGTCCTACAAGTTCGACCTGCCAAATAACTATTTTCATCTCTTCCTTTTACCAATTTGCTAATTTCTAAATTTACTAATCTACCAATTTTTGTTTAATTTCTAAGGCATAACCTCACCTCTTTAAATCGAAGTTACGTTGTCTTAAAAAATATTTTCCTTTTTTCTTTTCTATTAAAAAAAACTTCCGTACTTTTACCGAAATTTTTTAAACCGATACAATCTCATTATATAACGTAAGTATCATATATAAAGTTACTAAAAATATAAAATTTAAAATTATGACAAAATTTAGAACAGAATCCGACCTTATCGGCGACTTGCAAGTGCCCGCCGATGCTTACTATGGCGTACAAACACAACGCGCCATCGAAAACTTCCGCATTACAGGAACTAAAATGGGTGATTACCCTGAGTTTGTAAAAGCTATTGGTTATGTAAAACTCGCCGCAGCTCAAACAAACCACGCTTTGGGATTACTCCCCGACGAACTGCTCAAACCTATTTCTGAGGCTTGCAAAGAAGTAATCGAAGGGAAGTTTAACCATCAGTTCCTCGTAGATATGATTCAAGGAGGGGCTGGTACTTCGGTGAATATGAACGCTAATGAAGTAATAGCCAATCGCGCCTTAGAAATTATGGGGTATCCTCGCGGTGATTACCAACACTGCTCTCCTAACGACCACGTGAATCAATCACAATCTACAAACGACGCTTACCCTACTACTGTAAAGTTAGCTGTTATCAAGATGAACGAAACGCTCATCAAGCGCCTATCATTGCTCATTGAGGCTTTTCGGAAGAAAGGTAAAGAGTTCGCCGATGTAATAAAAATGGGGCGTACCCAGTTGCAAGATGCCGTACCTATGACGCTTGGTCAAGAATTTGAAGCTTTTGCAGCCAACCTCGAAGAAGAAATCGCCCGCTTGCAAAGCAACGCCAAGCTCTTCTTGGAAATCAATATGGGAGGTACCGCCATTGGTACAGGACTCAACGCTCCTAAGGGATATGCCAAACTATGTGCCGAAAACTTAGCTAAGCTCACAGGCGAAGCCTTCGTTACTGCTTCTAACTTGGTGGAAGCTACCCCTGATACCGGTTCATATGTAATTTATTCCTCTGCGTTAAAACGTATGGCTGTAAAACTCTCTAAGATTTGTAACGACTTGCGTTTGCTCTCTTCAGGACCTCGTGCAGGACTCAACGAAATCAACCTGCCTAAAATGCAACCTGGTTCGTCTATTATGCCCGGCAAAGTAAACCCTGTTATCCCCGAAGTAGTGAACCAAGTATGCTTCAAAGTGATTGGGAATGACCTTACCGTTACCTTCGCCGCTGAGGCAGGTCAGTTGCAACTCAACGTAATGGAACCCGTACTCTGCCAGTGCATTATCGAGTCTATTGTATTCTTAGAACGCGCTATCGACACCTTGCGCACCAAGTGTATCGAAGGTATTACCGCCAATCGCGAAGTATGCCTCAATATGGTAAAACACAGTATCGGTATCGTTACAGCGCTCAACCCACATATAGGATATAAGAATAGCACCAAGATAGCCAAAGAAGCCCTTGAAACAGGTAAGTCAGTGTACAATTTAGTATTAGAACACGGCTTGCTTTCTAAGGATAAGCTCGATGAGATTTTAGACCCCAAGAATATGTTAGGCGTTTAATAATTTATAAATTTAGAGATTTCAATATTCAACAAGAAAAGGCGTAACCTTTTTAATATCAACTTCCAGTTACGCCTTTTCTTATAAAACCAACAAAAATGTTAAGAGATAATACTACCCGTGCTAAGAATGCCATAATAATGTTGTGGATATCCTTTGCTTTTTTATTCATATTTCTGATTTCAGATATTTTTGAACTATATGTTATTAGAGAGTTCCTTGTAGGTGAAATAGATGACGAATTGTTTGCAAGAGCTGAACTGAGTGATACTTTCTCAGGTATAGTAGGTATTTTGTGGCTTGTGATATTCATTATAATGAGTATTCTTTTTTTGATGTGGTTCAGGCGCGCTTATTACAACTTGCACCAACTAAAAAATAACCTCTCATATACCGATGGTTGGGCAGTAGGAAGCTGGTTCATTCCTTTTGCTAACTGGGTACTCCCATACCGCATAATGAAAGAAATATACGATAGTACTCGCAATCTTTTCATACAAAGAGGAGACATACAACCCAAACTACCTACTAATTTTGTAACCATTTGGTGGACGTTTTCAATTATTTCTTCTGTAGTAAATTACTTTGTTTTTAGAGCCTCTATGCTTGATGACCCTACTATCGAGATGTCATATACAACCTCAATTATAAATGTGATTGGTACTCTTTTGTTAATCATTTCCCTTTTTTTATGCATCAAAGTTGTAAAAGATTACACCAAGGTAGAACCCTTATTATCCAATCTTCAAAAAGACGAAACTAATACTAATAATTTATGAAACACTATTTTAGAACAATAAGTACCCTACTAAGTTTACTACTCTCTCCTTATTTATTAGCCCAACACAAACCTTTGGGAGGTTTTGCTTATGGCACTCTCTCAGCCCCTACGGGTAAAGAATGGGAGTCAGTAGAGGAACTCTCGCTTAACAAAGAGTATCCTCGTGCTTATTTCTTCTCGTTTAAAGACGAAAAGACGGCTACCCAAGTATTGCCTGAACATTCGCCCTATTGGAAATCTCTCAATGGACAATGGCTATTTCACTGGTGCAAAACCCCCGAAGAGCGTCCCAAAGATTTCTATAAACCCGATTTCGACGCTTCTGCTTGGGAGACGATTCCTGTGCCTTCTAACTGGAATATCTACGGTATACAGAAAAACGGTACGCTCAAATATGGAGTGCCTATCTATGTAAACCAACCTGTGATTTTCTATCACGAGCGCAAGGTAGACGATTGGCGTAAAGGAGTAATGCGCACTCCTCCTAAAACGTGGACAACCTATGAGTACCGCAATGAGGTAGGCTCTTATATTCGCGATTTTGAAATACCTACTGATTGGGACGGTCGTGAAATCTTCATCGATTTCGATGGAGTAGACTCTTTCTTCTACCTTTGGATTAATGGGCAATACGTAGGCTTTTCTAAAAACTCACGCAATGTGGCTTCTTTTGATATTACCAAATATCTACACAAAGGCAAGAACAAAGTAGCCGTAGAAGTATACCGCAATTCCGATGGTTCTTTTCTCGAATCACAAGATATGTTCCGCCTACCTGGTATATTCAGAACAGTAGCCTTGCGCAGTACTCCTAAGGTGCAAATCTTTAACCTCAACATTCTTACAGATACCCAAAACCTCACCGATTGGCAGTTAAAAGTCAATGCCGAAGTGCGCAACCTCAGCTCAAAAGCAGTCAAAGATTATCAAGTGCGCTATAACGTATACGAAGTCTCATTGTATAAAGACGACGTTACCTCCACTGCTACCAAAGGAAGCATTCCCCTAAAAACAGTAGCCCCTAACGCTATCGATAAGGTGAGCGGTACAATAACCGTAAAGAATCCTAAACTATGGTCGGCTGAGGTGCCTCATCGTTATGTGCTCGTGGCTCAGCTTTTGGATAAAAAAGGGAAGGTGGTAGAAACAGTATCGTCTTACTTTGGCTTTAGAAAAGTTGAAATCAAAGATACTAAGGCTGAAGACGATGCTTTCGGAAAGGCAGGAAGATATTATTATCTCAATGGTAAGACTATCAAATTTAAAGGCGTAAACCGTCACGAAAGTCACCCCGCACAAGGGCACGTGCTCACACATCAACAAATGGAAGAAGAGGTGATGATGATGAAGCGAGCCAATATCAACCACGTGCGCAACTCTCACTATCCACCCGACCCTTATTGGTTTTACCTCTGCGATAAGTATGGCATTTATTTAGAGAACGAAGCTAATATAGAGTCTCACGAGTATTACTACGGCAAAGAATCACTTTCTCACCCTAAAGAATGGGAAAAGGCTCACACAGCCCGCGTAACCGAAATGGTAGAGGCTACCTATAATTCGCCTGCCATTGTGATATGGTCACTTGGTAATGAAGCAGGTCCTGGTCAGAACTTTGTAACGGCTTATAATCACCTCAAAACACTCGATACTTCTCGCCCTGTACAATACGAGCGCAATAACGACATCGTAGATATGGGCTCTAATCAATACCCTTCCGTAGCGTGGGTACAGGGTGCTGCTACAGGTAAGTACGACATCAAATATCCGTTTCACATCTCGGAATACGCGCATTCTATGGGTAATGCGGTAGGGAATCTCGCCGATTATTGGGAGGCTATCGAAAGTTCCAACTTTCTATGCGGAGGTGCTATCTGGGATTGGGTAGACCAAGCGATGTACAACTATACCAAAGACGGCATTCGCTATCAAGCCTATGGAGGTGATTTTGGCGATTTCCCTAACGATGGTCAGTTTGTGATGAACGGTATTATCTTTGCCGATAGAACAGTAAAACCACAGTACTACGAAGTCCAGAAAGTGTATCAGAATATAGGCGTGAAAAAACTCAATAGTTTTACTTTTGAAATTTTCAATAAAGGCTATTTTACTGATCTTTCAAACTATGAGGGTATATGGAAACTCTATAAGAACGGTGTGCTTGTAGAAGAGCGTCCTTTTGAAGTGCCTTCTGTGATGCCACAGCAAAAATCAAGTGTGACCATTACCCCTGTAACCTTAGATAGCAATGAAGAATATTACAGTATTGTAGAATTCCGTCTTAAAGCAGATGCCCCTTGGGCTAAAAAAGGATTTGTGCAAGCTCGCGAACAATTCTTAGTGCAACCTGCTACCCAAAAACCTTCTCTTTCTTCTGTAGCCAAAGGAGAAAAACTCACCCTTAGCAAAGACAAAAAGACCATTACCGGAAAAGACTTTTCAGTAACTTTTGATTTCGATAAAGGTACGATAGGCTCCCTCCGCTATGGTGAGCATACTATTATTGCCAACAGCAACCTAAGTCTCAACGCTTTCCGCGCCTTCACCAATAACGACAACTGGATATACGAACAATGGTTTGAAAAAGGATTGCATAACCTGCGTCATAAAGCCATTGCTTCCTCAGTGAAACCTAATAAAGAAGGTGGTTATACATTCTATTTCACGGTGGAATCACAAGCGCCTAATGCAGCTAAAATAACAGGTGGTGCGAGCTCAGGACGCAATAAGATAGAGGAACTTACCCACCAGAAATTTGGTGCAAACGACTTTAAGTTCACTACCAACCAAATTTTCACCGTCTATCCCGACGGCTCTATCGAACTACAAGCCAGCGTGGTGTCTAACGATGCCTCTTTGGTATTACCACAATTAGGCTATTTACTCAAACGGCCTAAGCAATACGAGAATTTTACCTATTACGGTCGCGGTAAACAAGATAATTATCCTGACCGCAAATCAGGTGCTTTTATAGGTCTCTACAGCGGTAAGGTAGCCGATGAATTTGTGCCTTTCCCTAAACCACAAGATATGGGGCAACACCAAGAAACCCGCTGGGCAGCTCTTACCAATGCTCAGGGCGCCGGCGCAGTGTTTGTAGGGGCTGAACCGCTATCGGTAGCAGCTTTGCCTTATAAAGCTATCGATATGACTCTGGCAGGACACCCCTACCAATTACGAGAATCTGATGGCGTGTACTTGCAACTGAACATAGGCAACACAGGTTTGGGCGGACATAGTTGCGGTCCTCGTCCGTTGTTGCGTGACCGTTTGTTAGCAAACCCTCATAATTTCGGTTTCATCATTCGTCCAGCCAAAGAAGATTTGCAAACCATAACCAATGTAAGTGCAAGCGGTGAGCAACCTCTTTCTATTACTCGTAGCAAAGTAGGGAAAGTATCTATCAGTACAGCCAATGCCCTTGCAACTATCTATTACAGCATCAATAATAACAAAGCACAGAAATACACCCTTCCTTTCGATTTGCCTAACGGAGGTACTGTAAAAGCGTGGTTTGCAGGTAATGAAACTCAAAAGTACACCCTTACTTTCGGTAAAGCCGAAAGCACGGCAATGGAAGTAATTTTCGCCAGCAGTGAAGAAGCAGGCGTAGGTGACGCCAAACATTTAGTAGATGGCGACCCCAATACCATTTGGCACTCCGCCTATTCAGTTACTGTAGCCAAACACCCACATTGGGTAGATTTCGATATGGGCAAGGTAGTTAATGTAAAAGGCTTTAGCTTTACCCAGCGCACTGATAGCTGGAGCGGAAAGGTAAAAGATTACCAAATACAACTGAGCAACGACGGTAAGAACTGGGGCGACCCCGTGAAAGTAGGAGCTTTTAAAGATGTGAGTAGCGCCCAACAAGTGTTGCTCGACAAAGTTGTAAAAGCACGCTATGTGCGTTTCACCGCCCTAAGTGATTTCTATGGCGAAGATTTCGCCACAGGTGCCGAGTTTATGGTGATATTAGAATAGAAATTTAATTTGTTGTCATTGTAAGTTAAATTAAATTTAATTGAGGGGAGGCTGGCTCTTAAAGAGCCAGCCTCTTCTGTTATTCGTTATTCACCATTCGTCAATTCTTCCTTTTTCTTTCGTCTCGAAACCCCTTTTTTAACATTTTTATCCTTGTTGTATCATATTATTAATCAACCATTTATACACCCTTCCTATACCAATCTTCCAAGATTCGTATAAGCTTCCTATAAGCTCTCTATAAGCTAACCAATACCCATCTAATAGCCTTTTTTCATCAAAAACCCTCTCTCTCCTCTTCCGAACCCCTCCGTTTTCTTTCGCCCTCTCTAACCTATCCGATTTGTCCGACAAGTCTCACCTATCAATAAACAATTTTTATCACTACTCATTTGCTAATTTCCTAATTCTCTCATTTTCTCATTTCTGGTATTATTAGCATTTCTGGTATTATTGGCATTATTATTATTTTCTTATTTTTCCTTATATATTTTACATCGTAATAAAAAATAATTAAAAAGTTACGAAAATATTTGCTTTATATTCCTTTTTATTAATATATTTGCACCATTAAATAACCAATAAAAAGTTTTGGAAGTATGAAACGAAAAATCTTCTTATTGCTAATAGCTCTATGGAGTACTACCTCTCTGCTATGGGCACAAAACAAACAAATTTCCGGTACTGTTACCGATGAGAAAGGCACTCCTCTTCCCGGAGTGAGTGTGCAAATCAAATCAACTACCCGTGGAGTAGCTACTGATTTTGATGGTAAATATAGCATTGAGGCCTCTCCAGGCAACGTGCTATTGTTCAGTTCTATGGGCTATGCCTCCCAAGAAAAAACCGTTGGTAAGGGGGGGGTAATAGCTTGATTATCAACGTACAACTGAAAGAAGATACCCAAGAATTGGGTGAAGTAGTAGTAGTGGGCTATGGTACCCAAAAGAAAGAAAACCTTACGGGAGCTGTAGCAGCAGTTTCGGCTGAAACACTTACCAAACGCCCAGTAGCTAATACCGCTACAATGCTGCAAGGGCAAGTACCTGGGTTACGCATTGTACAAGGTTCAGGGCAACCTGGTGCCGAGTCGGCTTCAATACGTGTGCGTGGACAAGGTACTTATAGCTCCGCTGGCTCCGACCCCTTGGTACTTATCGATGGAGTTCCTGGTTCTTTGGCAAACATCAATCCTAATGACATCGAAAACATTTCAGTGCTCAAAGATGCTGCTTCAGCTTCTATCTACGGGGCAAGAGCTGCTAATGGGGTAATTTTAGTCACTACTAAATTAGGCAATGACGGGCATTTCAAAATCTCTTATCAAAACAACTTTGCTATTCATACCCCTACACGTATGCTCAAATTGGTTACCAATTCAGCTGAATATATGCGCTTGTTCAACGAAGCTAAAACCAATTCGGGTATTACTGATGGGCATTACACTCCCGAAATGATAGCTGCCTATGAGAATGCTACCGATCGCATTCAATATCCAAACTTCGATTGGATAGACTATATGTTCAACCCTGCTTTTGTGCAAAACCACAATCTTACGCTCAGTGGGGGTGCTAAAGGAACTCTCTACAATATTGCTCTAGGTTATGTAGACCAGCCAGGGGTGTTACGAGGCTTTAAGTATGACCGACTTAACTTCCGTAGCAATATAAAATCCGAAATTAAACCGTGGGCTACTGTAGGTGTAAACGTAGCTTTGGATAGAGGTAAAACTGAACGTCCTCGCCAAGGTCACGTAGATACTTTTCTTTCTACTATAGCACAAGCTCCTACTTATAGACCTTTTACTCCTGATGGCAAATATGTTTCTAAGGCTTACGACTTCGAACAAGCCAACAAGAATATGCCTGCCATTATCGATAGTGGAGCACTTCGCAACACTACCGAATACAACTTATCGGGTCAGTTGTGGGACGATATTACTTTGACAAAAGGCTTGAATTGGTATTCCAAATTAGCCGTTACTTATTCCGATGAATCTTATAAAGACTGGCGCCCTGTGGTACCTGTTTACAATTATCACACAGGGGCTGTAACAGGCGACCTCGATGTAGGAGGTAAAGGTTTAATTTCTAACAACGCTAAAAACTTTTATACCAACTTCTTTACCTATCTAAAATACACTAAAACTTTTGCAGAAAAACATACCATAGGCTTACAAGCAGGGTATAGCCAAGAGTACAATAATTATCAGACCTTACAAGGTCATAGACGTGACTATATAGCTAATAACTTACACGAACTTGATGCGGGTACTACCGCCATTCAAACCAATAATGGTAATACGATAGAATGGGCTTTACAATCTTTTTTCGGAAGATTTAATTACAATTATAAAGAACGTTATTTGCTTGAAGCTAATGTACGCTATGATGGTACTTCACGTATTGCTAAAGCTAACCGTTGGGGTTGGTTCCCTTCTTTCTCAGCAGGCTGGCGCATTTCCGAAGAAAGCTTTATCAAAGACACTCCTGCTATGCAATGGCTTACCAATTTAAAAATACGCGGTTCTTACGGTCTATTGGGCAACCAAAATATAGGCAACTACCCTTATCAATCATTGCTCAACTACACAGGGGCTTATCCGTTTGATAACTCTACCCTTTCTCCAGGAGTAGCACAAACAAGTTATGCAAATAACGATATCAAATGGGAGTCTACTTCCGTTACCGATATAGGAGTTGATATCACTCTATTTAAGCGTATTTCTATTGTGTATGACTGGTATAAAAAGCACACTTTTGATATACTCCGTAGCGCACAAGTAACAGGAGCATTAGGATTAAATGCTCCTACTATTAATAGTGGCGAAATGGATAATTATGGACACGAACTGTCAGTGCAATATAATCATTCTATCAATAAAGGTCGTTTAGAAGGGTTGAGCTATGGAGCTGGTTTCTATGTTGATATTTCACGTAACAAGTTAGTAAATTTTGGAGCGCGTGAAATTGACGGTTATAACCTTCGCGAAGATGGTTTGCCTTATAACTCCTTCTATATGCTCGAGATGATAGGCATTTTCCAAAACCAAGCCGAAATTGATAACTCTCCCAAACAATTCAACGACCCCGTACGTCCTGGTGATTTTAAATATCGCGATGTAAATGGCGATGGCAAAATTGATAACGATGACCGTACTGTAGTAGATGGTCGTTTCCCTAAATACGAATATTCATTCAATGCACATTTAGAGTATAAAGGTATCGACTTCTCTGTCCTCTTTCAAGGGGTAGAAGGTCGCAAAATCTATACTACGGGGTGGGGCTTAGACCCATTTCGTCAAGGTACAGCTCCTACTTTAGACTATGTGAACAACCGTTGGCGTGGCGAAGGTACTTCTAACAGCTATCCACGTATGTACTTTAATCAAGTAGGCGACGAACATAACCGTCGCAATAACACTTGGTACTTGCAAGATGCCTCTTATTTGCGCTTGAAAAATATCACCGTTGGGTTCTCTTTCCCCGAGGATATCATTTCTAAAGTAGGTCTAACCAAGCTGAGAGTGTATTTCGCAGGTGATAATCTATGGACTCTTACTGACTATAAAGGATTAGACCCCGAACGTGCTGGCGACGGACTCTTTGTCCAATACCCACAAAATAAAATCATTTCAATGGGGTTAAATGTAGAATTTTAATTTTGAAAAGATATGAAAAAAATACTGACACTTTTCGTTACAGTGTTGTTATTAACGGCTTGTAACAAAGATTTCTTAGATCTTAATCCAAACGACAGACCTTCTTCTGGTACGTTTTGGAAAACTGAAAGTGACTATAAAATGGCACTTACCGCTTGTTATGGTGCTATGCAACACCCTCACTTTGCGCAAGGTCTTCCTACGTGGGATAACCTTACCGATAATGCTTACGGGCAACATAATGAAGGCCAATACGGTATGACTATTGGGCTATCGCAAGGTAATGTTTATGCCAATTCCGAAGGTTTTGTTAGCAATGTATACACTTATGGTCTCAAAGCTGTAATGCGTGCAAATATCTTCTTGAGAAACTTAGAAGTTTTCTCTGGTATCGATGCCAATACTAAAAAGAGAAATGAAGCCGAAGCTCGTATGATACGCGCTTTCTTCTATTCTTATCTCTACCGCTGTTATGGCGATGTACCTGTTATAAACGAGGTATTAGATTTAAATACCCAGTTCAAAGCCAAAAGTCCTGCTACTCAGGTGTATAACTTCATAATGCAAGACCTCGATTTTGCTATTGCTAACTTGCCTTCTCAACCTTATAGCGTTGAAAAAGGACGTTGGACGAGCAACGCTGCTAAAGCCTTCAAAGCGCGATTGATTTTGTATACCGCCTATGACGACAGTGGTAATGCCATTGCTGCCAAAATGCAAGAAGCAAAAACAGTGTTAGCCTCTATTTCAGGTTATTCATTGGCACCTGATTTCTCCGATAACTTTTTCGATTTAAAACAAGAAAGTTGCCCTGAGATAATGATGTCAGTCAAATACCTTGCTCCTAATAACTATACTTATGCCGATTTGTGGTATGGCGACTGGATAGTAGTTTCGCCTTTGGCTAACTTTATGAATGAGTTTGAAAATGCCGATGGCTCTACCGCTACCGCTGTAGCACAAACTAACGGTAAAGTAGATATTACAGCCTTTACCAATGCCTCAATGGCAACTCGCGACCCACGTATGGCAAAGACGATCTTTGTAGATAAGTTTTTGCACCGTGGCGTTTACGTAACTCCCAGCAATGCACGTGCTACCAATATAGGCTTAGCAAAATTCTTGTCTCCTAACTTAGATGCTCCTTATCAATACTCTACCCAAAGCCAACAAGACTGGGTGCTAATGCGTTATGCCGATGTACTCCTAATGAAAGCAGAAGTAGAAAACGAACTTTCAGGAGCCTCTGCCGAAGTGTATAACTATATAAACCAAGTACGCACAAGAGCAGGAATGCCTAATCTACCAGCAGGTCTTTCTAAAGAGAATATGAGAACCCGCATTCGCCACGAACGTCGGGTGGAATTGGCTTTTGAAGGCGAGCGCTATTTCGATCTCAAACGTTGGAAAATTGCCCCTCAAGTGCTCAACAATGTTACTGACGGTATCGTAGCACGTAAGTTTGAATCCAAACACTATCTATGGCCTCTACCTCAATCAGAAATTGATAAAAACAGAGGTATTTTAGTTCAAAATCCTAATTATTAACTTGTAGGGGCGAATTGCAATTCGCCCCTACAAAACAAACCTTTTTTAAACAGCCTCTTAACTTATTATCTATTGAAAACAATGAAAACTCTTTCCATTGCCCTATGCACCGCATTGCTATGCTTAGCATCGTGCAAAACAGCCGTTACTACCCCTGCTACACCCGCTCAAATGGAAGTAGGTAGCCATAAACATATCGTCCTTAACAAGGATACCTATCATTTTTATCTCAACCAAACTACCGATAAAGAACTCTACATCTCCAACCACGACCAAACCAATCCCAATAAAGTAGGACTTTATCTCGAAAACTTAAACAATGTAGTGATTGACGGCAGTAACAGCGAATGGCTCTTTCACGGCACTATCTTGCCTATCGTAATGAAAAACTGTACCAATATCACTCTTAAAAACTTTTCGATAGACTTTGCAACCCCTCATTTGCGTCAGTTGCACATTACCGAAGTAGATGCAAAAAATAACACCGTAAAAGCCCAACTATACCCCGAAGGAAACTATAAAATCAAGGACGGGAAACTCTTCTTCACTGGCGAAGATTATGAAGAAACTCCCTTTGGAGGTATGATATTCAGAGCTGACAAACGTTTGGCTTATAAGCGAGCTGACGTAAATTTTAACCCTACTAAAATTACCGAAATAGCCCCTAATGAGTTCCGCATCGAAGGCATAGGTGCTAAACCTTATTTGGAAAAAGGAGAGCGTTTTGTATTGCGCACCTACACACGTCCTACACCTGCCATTTTCGTTACTGAAAGCAAAAACGTGAAGTTAGAAAATATAACTGTGCATAACACCCAAGGTATGGGACTCTTAGCACAACTCACCGAAAATATAACCCTCAACCGCTTTCGCGTAGCTTTAAAAGAAGGCACCGAACGCTATTTCACTACTCAAGCCGATGCAACTCACTTTTCAGCTTGCAAAGGACTCATACGCTCTGAAAACGGAGTCTATGAAGGTATGGCTGATGATGCTATTAACGTACACGGCACTTACCTAAAAGTAATAGCTCGTGAAGACAATCACACTATCAAAGCGCAGTATATGCACCCCCAATCGTGGGGATTCCTCTGGGGCAATGTAGGTGATAAAGTGCAGTTCATTGCCTCCAAGACAATGGACGTTATCGGTGATAAAACCTATCGCATTCAAACTATTAAAGCCGTTGATAAACCTACCGAAGTAGGTGCTAAAATATTTAAAATCACTTTTAATGAAATACTACCTGCCGAAGTAAATCCCGATACACCTTGTGGGGTAGAAAACCTTACTTGGACACCTGAGGTGATTTTCAAAAACAATATAGTGCGTAACAATCGGGCTCGTGGGGCACTGTTTAGCACTCCTAAAAAGGTCGTCTGTGCCAATAACACCTTCGACCATACTCACGGCACTGCTATCTTACTCTGTGGCGATTGTAATGGCTGGTATGAAACAGGTGCTTGCCACAATGTAATCATCAAAAACAACCACTTCATCAATGCACTTACCGCTAATTATCAATTTACGAACGCTATCATTTCCATTTATCCCGAAATCCCCAACTTAGAAGCACAACAAAAGTATTTCCATTCTAATATTACTATTGAAAACAATGTGTTTGAAACTTTTGATGAGCCTATTCTCTATGCCAAATCTGTAGAGAATCTCATTTACCGCAATAATAAAATTATCAAAAATCAAGAGTTCAAACCCTTTCATTGGAATAAAGAACGTTTTAAGTTAGAACGCACTAAGAATGTAAAGATTGATTAATGCACCCTAATGGAATATTACCAAAGCCTCTTTTGCGTCGCTACAGTTCTCCCTCTTTAAGGGAAGAGAGGGAAGCATTTATACTTTTATAATCATTCATTTTCTTATATTATGTCTAAACTATTTTACATCTTACTATTTTTAGCCTTACCACTTTCCGCACAAATCAATGTGGTACCACAGCCTAATGAGATAACTTATCATAAGGGTACTTGTCCGATAAGTACCAAAATTAGCTATATACAGGATAAGTTCATCAATAATCCCGAAGGCTATCAGCTTATCATCAAACCTAACCAAATTATCATCAAGTTTGCTACCGAAGCAGGAAAGTTCTATGCCGAACAGACCTTCAACCAACTTGTTTTTGGGGCAGAGGTAACACACAAAAAATCTTTGCCTTGTCTTACCATTACCGATGCACCTCGTTTTGCTTATCGCGCCTTAATGATTGACCCCGCTCGGCATTACTGGAAGATAGACGATATTAAAAAATACATTGATGTAATGGCTCATTACAAGTTCAATTACTTACATTTGCACCTCACCGACGACCAAGGGTGGCGTATAGAAATCAAGAAATATCCTAAACTCACCGAAATAGGGAGCAAACGTTCCGATTTCGAAGGTTCTAAACGCAATAACGAAGGCTTTTATACCCAAGAGCAGATAAAAGATCTCGTACTATACGCTCTTCAGCGCAATGTACAGTTAGTGCCTGAGTTCGATGTACCAGGTCATAGCGATGCTGCCATAGCTGCTTATCCTTTCCTCAGTTGCAACGATACCCTCATTGGGGTACGCACTACCGCAGGTGTTTCTAAGAATTTGTTGTGTGTAGGCAAAGAAGAAGTCTTTACATTCATCGATGATGTCATTACCGAACTATCAGCTATTTTCCCCTGTCCTTATTTTCATATTGGGGGTGATGAAGCTCCTATGGACAAGTGGCTTGAACACTCCCCTACTCTCAAACTCAAACAAAGCCTTCACACTACCAATAACCAACAACTGATGAGTGAGTTTTTCAAAAGGGTAAATCAATCATTACAGAAAAACCACAAGCGTCCTCTTATTTGGTTAGAGTTAGAAGTCCCCTCCTATCCCAAAAATAGTGTGATGTATCTATGGCGAATGCGTACTACTCCGCAAGTATTGGAGCGCGCTAAAAAAGATAATTTCAAACTGATTTGTTCCCCCGGTGAATACGCCTACTTCGATTATCCACAAGCCAAAAACGATTTGCCTAATGTAGATTGGATGCCTACCCTCACCCTACAACGCGTATATGAATTTAATCCCGCCTTTTCGCTCACAGCTGAAGAAGAAAAGCAATATATTTTAGGGGTTGAAGCTACTTTGTGGGGCGAAAGTGTGAAAGATGTATTCCGCGCTTTTTATATGACCTATCCTCGCGCTTTAGCCTTATCCGAAGCAGGGTGGACAGAGATGCCTAAGCGTGATTGGCAACAATTCACCCAAAAGTTAGACCTCCAATTGCAATATTTGCTACACAAAGGCATTAATTATCGTCCCCCAGTAGAATTGCATCAGTAACCATCTATTAGTAAATGTCAGTTCGATATATATAATACTGATATACAGCTGTATTTACATTGTAATTTGTGAAATCCAGCAACGCAGTTGCCAATCCGTGCCTATCACATTTGTCAATTATCAATTGTCAATTGGGCTATCCGTGCAATCCGTGTAATCTGTGCGAGACTTTCAGGCAACTTGTTGCCTTTCTCTTTGATTTGTAAAGATTTGTAGTTTTTTTTGTAACGTAAGCTACACTTTTCTTACCTCAATATATAATATTATTTTTAAATTGTCTGTCGCACTACGACGACCTAGCTCCTCTGACCTTCTCCTAAAACTCCTACGAACCTCCTGCCAGTGTACCTCTCACTTTTACGTCATTATATTCCCCTTTGAAGGTAGCCAGCCACAGCTGGGTATGTGTAAAGGGGAATGTTATCTCCTAGTGCCTATGGCCTAAGGCCTATCACCTATTCCCTTTTCTTTCGTCTCGAAACCCTGTTTTTAACATTTTTAGCACTGTTTTATTATATTATGAATCAACTATTTATATACCCTTTATATACCAATCGTCCAAGATTCGTATAAGCTTCCTATAAGCTCTCTATAAGCTAACCCCACCCTTCTCATAGCCTTTTTTCATCAAATTTCCTCTCGACCCTCTTCCGTTCTTCTCCGTTTCCTTCCGATAGCTCAAATGTATCACTTTTACGGCACACACTTTGCCAAAGTTAATCGCCCGTCGTGCTACGACTGCCTGTGTGGCTCGCACCTTTGGCAAAGTTAATTATCAGTATTTTTAGCATTATTGGTATTTCCTCATTTCCTCATTTCCTCATTTCCTCATTTCCTCATTTCCTCATTTCCTCATTTCCTCATTTCCTCATTTCCTCATTTCCTCATTTCCTCATTTCCCCATTTTTCCCCGCTCGTATGGCTCACACACCTATTTTATTTTAATTTCTGTACCGTCAGGTACACTTCTTTTTTAAAGAAATTTTTGTGCGTTTCCTCTATTCTGTCTCATAAAAAGTAAGTAAATAGAAAATAGTTTTATATCTTTGCATATTCAAAAATAAATTATCATTAAAAGTATATTATGGAAGATAAAACAATTTTCACCGAAACTTATAAAGTGCGTAGCACACAAGTAAACCTTAACAATCAACTTGGGTTATATGGCGTATTAGGTATGTTGCAAGATATCGCTGCTGAACACGCTTCACTTTTAGGGTTCGGTTATGAAGAGTTAGTAAAAAAAGGATTCTTTTGGGCACTCATACAGCAAAAACTAAAAATGTACTATTGGCCTCAATGGAATGAACGTATCACCGTCAAAACGTGGTCTCTCCCTGTAAAAGGAGTGTATGCTTTTCGTGAATTCGAACTTTTTTGCAACGACCAAAAAATAGGTGAATGTGCTAGTACTTGGATTACCTTAGATATTCAAACACGTCGCCCCATTGAGCTTACTGACCGCCAAGAAATCTTCTCTCCTCGTACCGAAGGCGGACTCTCTTTCCATACCGACCGTATCAATCTCCCCGAAGGTATGTATCAAGTAAACGATTTTAAAGTGCGTGTAAGCGATTTAGATGTCAATTCACACGTAAATAATGTAAAATACACTCAGTGGGCACTCGATATGATGACAGAGCGCAACCATCGCGAGTTTGTTATTAAAGAATATGATATCAATTTCTTATCCGAAACTTTTATGGGAGACGAAATGCAAGGATTTAAAAGCAAAGGTAAATACATCGACGATGCCCATAACTTGGTAGAAACTTATCTGTATGCACAAAAAATAGGTGCTCCTAAACCTGCGTTCATATCTCGCTGGATTGCTGAACGAATCTAAACTATTTATTACTTTTAATAAAAAACCCCTGCGAAGTTTCCTTCGCAGGGGTTTTATTTATTATAGATATTACTTACTATCTATACAATGTGAAGTGACCCATATATTCTCGTGCATCTTCACCGTCTTCGTGAGTCTTCAAGATGTACCAGTAGTCACCCGCTGGTAATTCTTTACCGTCATAACGTCCGTCCCATTTTTGTCCTGAACGCAACGTTGTGATATAACGTCCGTAGCGGTCGTAGATATCTACGGTCAAGTTTGGATAACTGCGGAATCTATCAGGATCCCAACCATCGTTGCTACCATCATCATTCGGTGTAAAGAAGTTAGGTGGTACTGACTTCATAAACTCTTTCTCGATGCGCAAGTCGGCTTCACAACCATTTGCATCTTGTACAGTAGCGGTTACCACTTTGTATACTCTTCCGTTTACTATACGGCTGGTTGGGTCAGTAGGTTTAAGAGTATACTCATTGCTTCCATTTTCGTAACTTCCGTTAAAGTAGTAAGTGTATGGAGGATTGCCTCCTCTTGCTTCTACTTTTATAAGGTTCAATTCACGTGGGTCGCTCTTGTCTTTCAATTCCAATCCTGGGTAACGTTCTATATCAAAACGTTGTGCAATAGTTTCCTGACAAGTAGATGCTACACCTGCTCCACGATAGAATACAGTTATATATTGGTTCGTTCCTGGTTCAATAGGTGCTGTCTTAGCTCTATTACCGTCAAACGATTCAAATGGTCTCGCATCACGCGCATCAGTACTATTGATAGCATAGCTTGTATTGCTTCGTGTGAGTGCACCGTCCAAATTGTTGAACGTTAGCATCAAGTAGCCTGTCGTCCAAGTAGTAGATACTGTAGAACAGTTAAAGCCTTTTTCAAAAGTAGCATTAATACTTGGTGCAGCGGCTACTGTTATTTCTAAGGTTTGTGAACAGATACCAGAGTCACCATATTCTAATTGGTATCTACCTGGTGCTATTCCTGTTCTAGATACTACTGTACCTGTTGCTACACTGCTTGAAGTTCCTATCACATTACCTGATGGGTCTTTCAACGTATAGTTGTATGGTGCACGTCCACCTGTGAATCGGAAGCTGAGAGCTCCATCATTAGTGCCGTAGCAAGTTTCTGTTACGGTGCTTGCGTGAGCTATCAACTGTTCAGGTTCTACAATGGTAAAGGTGCGTTCTACTTCACAGCCTATCACATTGTCTTTCACCTTCACAATATACTGTCCTTTTGGCAAGTTAGTGAACTTATTAGTTCCATCAAAAGTTCCTGCCTCTGGTGAGATAGTAAATGTATAGCTTCCTGTACCACCTGTGGTTGCATAAGTAATCGTACCATCATTCACACCATAACAACTCATATCAGTCTTAGTAGACGATACTGTAAGATTTGTATAAGCTTCTACATCTACCGTTATAGTACGTGTACAACCGTTATTATGTGCTATGGTAACAGTGTGAGTACCTGGTGTTACTATAAAGCGTCCTGAAGCTTGTGGTGCTCCTCCATCTATGCTATATGATACATATCCTGCATATTTTGGATTAGAAGAAGCTACAATAGTATTCACTACGGTATTATTACCACAACTGTACTCTACGGTAGCAGTAGCTTGTAAGTCTACCCCTTCCTTGATTGTTACCGATACTTCGGTAGTACAGCTTCGAGCGTCTTTCACGTAGATAGTGTAAGTACCAGAAGCTAATCCCGTATAGAGGGTCTTGCCTACTGTCCAAGTTACATTATCTATTGAAGTACTGTAAGAAGCAGTTCCTCCTTTGATAGTGATAGATACTGTACCATCATTACCACCTTTACATACCTCATCAGTTATCTTGTCTATTGAAGCCTCTAATAAAGTAGGTTCTTTAATTTCAAAGGTAGTATCAGTATAGCAACCATTTTCATCTTGAGCTCTTACAATATAGTTACCTCTTGCTAATTTAGTGAAGTAACCACTATCTACAAATCGGTCTAATCGTGGACTAATAGCGTAGAGGATTCTTCCTGTACCTCCTGTTACGGTTACCGAAATAGTACCATCGGCTTCACCATTACAGCTAATATCAGTACTTGCAGTAGCTACTGAAAGTGGTCCTGCCTCTCCAATATTTATAACTGTACTAGTTTGTACACAGTCTACACTAATTACTTCCACTTGGTAAGTACCAGAAGACAAACCTCCAAATGCCCAATCAGTAGCATTTTCTTGGGTGGCAGTAGCTGTTTGTGCTACACCTCCTTTATACAATTTGTAT